>JBICHN010000001.1:0-164679 GCA_043101845.1 Phycisphaerales bacterium
CGTTGATGTGAATCGAGAATTGGACGGGCTCGCAGAGCCCGGCTCGCTTCACTTATTTGATGAACAACATCTCGCGGTAGGTCGGCAGGGGCCAGAGGTCGTCGGCGACGGTGCGTTCGAGCGTATCGCAGGCGGCGCGGGTGCGGGCCATGGCGGGGATGACATGGTCGCGGATGTGCGCGCCGTGCTTCTCGCCGGTCCCGTGGCCGTTCTCGCCGAGCGCCTTCTGGAGGTCGCGGATGCCGGCGCGGAGTTCGGAGACGAGCGTCACGATCTCCTCGAGGATCTCCGACGATTCGTCCCATTCCTCCTCGACGGCGCGGGTCGCTGCGACGGTCTCGGCGACTTCGCCCTGATAGCGGATCGACGCGGGGAGCACGATCGTCCGCGCCATCGAGAGGAGCGTCTCGGCCTCGATCGTGAGCGTCGTGTTGTACCGCTCGACCCAGATCTGATGACGGCTCTCGAGTTCGCGGCGGTTGAGCACCTTGTACGACTGGAAGACGGAGCGGGCGTCTTTCGATTTGAGACCGCCGAGCGCGTCGAGCGAGTTCGGAATGTTCGGCAGGCCGCGGTCCTTCGCCTCGTTCTTCCAGTTGTCCGAGTAGTTGTCGCCGTTGAAGACGATGCGGTGGTGGTCGCCGTAGTACTTCTTCACGATCGACTTCACGGCCGAGCGGAGCTTCGCCTCGGTCGGGTTCTTGCCCGCGGCCTTTTCGAGATCGGTCGCGACCGCGTCGAGCGTCTGCGCGACGATCGTGTTGAGCACGGTCACCGGCCACGCGACCGACGCGGACGAGCCGACCGCGCGGAACTCGAACTTATTCCCCGTGAACGCGAAGGGCGAAGTGCGGTTGCGGTCGCCGAAGTGGCGCGGCAGGGTCGGCAGCGCCGTCACGCCGAGTTCGAGCGTCTTCTTCCGCTTCTCCGACTTGCTCTTGCCGTGCGCGATCTCGTCGAGGATCTCGGTGAGCTGGTCGCCGAGGAAGATCGAGATGATCGCGGGCGGCGCCTCGTTCGCGCCGAGGCGATGGTCGTTCCCCGCGTTCGCGATCGACGCGCGAAGGAGCGGCGCGTGCTTGTCGATCGCCGCGATGACCGCGGTGAGGAAGACGAGGAACTGCATGTTGTCGTGCGGCGTCGCGCCCGGTTCGAGCAGGTTCTCGCCGAGGTCGGTCGCCATCGACCAGTTCGTGTGCTTGCCCGACCCGTTGACGCCGGCGAAGGGCTTCTCGTGGAGCAGGCAGTGCATGCCGTACTTCTGGGCGATGCGCTGCAGCGTGCTCATGATGAGCATCTGGTGGTCGGTCGCGAGGTTCGCGGTCTCGAAGAGCGGCGCGATCTCGTACTGACCCGGCGCGACCTCGTTGTGCCGCGTCTTCACGGGAATGCCGAGCTTGTAGAGGTCGCGCTCGGACTCGAGCATGAACGCGAGGACTCGGTTCGGAATGGCGCCGAAGTAATGGTCTTCGAGTTCCTGCCCCTTCGGCGGGCGGGCGCCGATGAGCGTGCGCTCGCAGGTCACGAGGTCGGGCCGCGCGAAGAAGAAATGCGAGTCGACGAGGAAGTATTCCTGCTCGGCGCCGATCGTCGTGTAGACGCGCGAGACCGCTTCTTCGGCGCCGAAGACTTTGAGGATGCGCCGGGCGTGCGTGTCGAGCGCATCCATCGAACGGAGGAGCGGCGTCTTGAGGTCGAGGGCTTCGCCGGTCCACGACGCGAAGGCGGTCGGAATGCAGAGGAAAGTGCCGTTCGGATTCTCGCGGATGAACGCGGGGCTCGTCGGATCCCACGCGGTGTAGCCGCGCGCCTCGAAGGTCGCGCGGAGTCCGCCGGAGGGGAAGCTCGACGCGTCGGGCTCACCCTGAATGAGCGCTTCGCCGGAGAACTCGGTGATCGCGCGGCCGGAGCCGGTCGGGCTCAGGAACGAATCGTGCTTCTCTGCGGTGAGACCGGTGAGCGGCTGGAACCAGTGGGTGTAATGCGTGGCGCCGCGCTCGAGCGCCCATTCCTTCATCGCGGTCGCGACGATGTCGGCGACATCGGGGTCGAGCGCTTCGCCGCGCTCGAGCACATCGCGCATGCGCCGGAAGATGTGCTTCGGGAGGCGCTGGCGGAGCTGATCCTGGTTGAAGACATTCTGGCCGAAGAGCTTCTCGGCGGGCGAGTCGAGGTAGTTGAAGGTCTGCCCGTCGGGTTTCCAACGGACAACCGCCAGGATCGCGTCATGTCGGGCGAATCCAACGCTCATCGCTTCCTCCTGAAGCACACTCTGTTGTTGTTCGGCCGTGACCACCACCCAAGATGGGCGACACCCTAAGCGGGTAGGATCGCAGAGGCGCTCGAAGAATCAAGCGGCGATCAGGCCGAATCGGGAAGATTTCCCGGCGACGGCGCGCAAGTCGAGTAACCGCGACCCGAAAGCGCGGCAAGACCGGAGATCAATCACGAAAACGCAGCGCCGCGGCGTAGTCCTCGGGGGTGTCGAGGTCGATCCGAAGGCGCTCTTCGTCGGGGAACTCGATCGAGTGGACGAGATCGGGACGCTCTTCCCAGAGGCGGCGGAGCCCGCCTTCGCCGTTCCACGCCGCGAGGTGTTCCACGAGAGTGAGCGGGATGAGCGTCGGATGCCCGCCGCGGCCGCCGTGGGTCGGCCGGATCGCGACGGTCGGCCGCTCGTCGTGGGCGTCGAGGAGCGCAGCGACGACCGGCGCGACGACGAACGGGTGGTCGGCGGGATGGAGGAGCGCGGCGCGGGCGCCGGTCTGTCGCTGCGCCGCCTTGAGACCGGCGCGGATCGAGTCGAGCATTTCGGCGTCGGGATCGACCTCGACGCGCTCGAAGGCGCGCGGCGCGAGCGCCGCGGCGACACGGTCGGCTTCGGCGCCGAGCGTGACGACCATGCCGGCGCCGCAGTGGCGGGCGAGCGCATCGAACGCGCACTCGACGAGCGTTCGATCATTCCAGCCGAGGAGTTGCTTGAGCGTGCCCATGCGCCGGCCACGCCCGGCGGCGAGCAACACCCCCACCACTTCGCGGCGCGATGAGTCGCGAGATTCGCTCATGCGGATGAGGAAGCGGCCGGCGCGGCGGCGGTCGACGCGCGCACCGGGCTGCGATGGTCGGCGCGGCGGACCGCGACAAGCTGTGCCGCGATCGAGAGCGCGATCTCGTTCACGGTGACCGATCCGATCTCGACGCCGATCGGCGCGTGCACGCGGTCGATGTCCTCGTCCGAAACTCCGAGCTCGCGCAGGTCATCGAAGATGAGCTTCACCTTGCGGCGGCTGCCGATCATGCCGAGGTATCGCGCGGGCTTCGTGATGACGGCGTGGAGGGCCTCTTCATCATGCCGATGACCGCGCGTGACGACGACGACATACGACTGATCGTCGAGCGATCGCTCGGCGAGGTTCCCGGCGATGGGACCGGCGACCTTCGTCACACCCTCGGGCATGAAGCGGTCGAGCAGGTCGGCCCGGTCGTCGAAGGCGGTCACCGCGAACTCGAGGTCGAGCGCGAGGCGCGCGAGGGCCTGGCCGACATGGCCGGCGCCCGCGATGAGCAGGTGCGGCCGGGGCGGCAGGTCGATCGTGTAGCGATGCGGCGGATCGTCGGGCGCTTCGCCGGCGACGGTGAATTCGATCGACGCGGGCTCGCGCCGTCGATGGGCGTTGGCGATGGCACGGAGTTCGGCCGCGTCGGTCGGCAGCCAGACCGCGACGGTGATCCGTCCGCCGCAGATGAGGCCGTCGTCCCAGCCGAAGTCGTGGTTGAGTTGGAACGAGAGACGGCCGGAGCGGCCGTCGGTGAGCATGCCGAGCACCTGGCGGCGCACTTCGGCTTCGACGCATCCGCCGCCGATCGTGCCGAGCGTGTCGGCGCCGTCGTCGACGAGCATCACGGCGCCGGCCGCGGCGGGCGTCGAACCCTTCGTGTCGACAAGCGCGCAGAGCGCGACGGCCTGACCGGCGTCGATCCGGTCGGCCGCGGCGTGGAGAATGTGATCGATCGAGGCGTTCACGCGAAATGCGTCTCGTTCTTCGGCTTCTTCGGAGCGCGCGCCGGTTCATGGCAGGCGCGACCGGTGCCGCACGCGTCGGGGTCGACCGGTCCGTTGTCGGGGCCGATGACCTCCATCGTCTTGCGGCACCAGAAGACGCGGGTCGTCGACTGGTCGTCGACTTCGCCGGGCGTCATCTGTCGGTCGTCGCAGTACATCATCTTGTGCCGGAGATGCGCGCAGGTCGGGATGAGTCGGAGTGGCTGGTCGGGGTTCATGGCGTGAGTCTCCCGGCGTTTTTTCAGTGCGCGCCGCGATCGGCGAAGAGGTGGTCGACCGGCTTGCCGCAGGCCTTCTTCACCGCGCGGTAGATCGCGACGGGCATGAGGTCGAGTTTGTACGCGTTGTCGCGGAGCGGCGTGGCGCCGGCCTTCGACAGGCCGCACGCGTGACGGAGCCACTGCTCATCGTCGATGGACGACATTTCGGAGAGCGCCTTCTCGACGGTGCGCAGACGCCACGGAACGGGCGCGACGCCGCCGACGCAGACCTGCGGCCCGGTCACCCGCTCGCCGTCGAAATCGCTGAACGAGACCGACGCCATGACGAGTGGCCAGTCGAAGCTCTGCTTCTCGCGGACTTCGTAGTGCGCGCTGAACGGCTTCGCCATGTAGTAGATTCGCGTGATGATCTCGTCGGGCTCGAGCGTGTGCTCCTTGCGGACCTGCTCGGACGGCATCTTGTAGAGATCGCGCATGGCGACCTCGCGCGTCGAGCCGTCGGCGCGTGAGGTTTCGACCACCGCGTCGCAGACCGAAAGCGCGTTCGCGAGATTCGACGGATGCACGATGTGGCATGGTCCGTCGCCGAAGATGGCGTGGTAGCGGCTTTCGCCTTCGACGGCGTAGCACATGTGCCCGGACTTCTTGAGGCAGTCGAATTGCTCGCTGCGGAAGTACCAGCAGCGCGGACGCTGGAGCAGGTTGCCCGCCGCGGTCGCGACATTGCGCACCTGCGGGGTCGCCGCGTCGGCCGCGGCCTGGGCGACGACTGGGGCGAACTTGCGCATCTTCTCGCTCGACGCGATCTCGCTCAGCGTGCAGAGCGCGCCGATCGATTCGTGGTCGATCGCGTGGAGTTCCTTCGCGTCGAGGCCGCGCAGGTTGATGATCGTCTCCGGCTCGGCGATTCCCTCCTTCATGAGGTCGACGAGATCGAGCCCGCCGGCCTTGTAGACGGGGAGGGCGACATCGCCGCGCTCGCCGCCGTGCTCGCGCATGACGGTCCGCGCCTGGTCGAGATTCTTCGGCAGGTAGACTTGCGCCGCGTGCATCAGGCGCCTCCCTTCGACGCCGCGGCGACCGCGGCGAGAACCTTGTCGGGGGTGAGCGGCATCGACCGCACGGGCGCGCCGATCGCGTTGTATACGGCGCACGCGATCGCGCCAGGTGTGGGAATGACGGGTGGTTCGCCGAGGCTCCGCACGCCCGTGGCGCCGTCGTCCCAGAGCACGGGAACGATGTCGGGGATATCGACGGTTCCGGCGATCTTGTACATGTCGAAGTTCGGGTTCACCATCGCGGCGGTCTGACCGTCGAGCAGCTTGTTCTCGAAGAGCGCGAAGCTCACGCCCTGGATGACACCGCCGATGATCTGACTCTCGGCGGTCTTGCGGCACATGATCTTGCCGCACGCCTGAATCGCGATGACCTTGTCGACCTTGATGACGCCGGTTTCCGTGTCCACTTCGACGCGGGCGAACTGCACGCCGTCGGAATGGCCCTCGCCGTGGTAGTGCGGATCGGTTCCGCGTCGGTAGTCGCCGCGGCCGACGACGGCGGACGGGAGCGCCGCGCAGGCCTCGGACCAGTTCATGATGGTCTCGTCGCCGCGCACAATCGATCCGTTACGAATGTCGAGGGCCTGGGCGTCGAGGTTGTTCCGTTCGGCGATCTTCTCGAGAAGCTTCTTCTTCGCGTCGTCGGCCGCCTCCATCATCGCGGGCGCCGTGTTCGGCGCCGTCATGCTGCCGCCCGACGCCGGACCCGGGGGATACTCGGTTGAGCCGACCTTGCCGGAGACGACCTCGAGCGGCACGCCGAGCGTGTCCGCGCAGACGATCGCGACGCAGGTGCGATGCCCGGTGCCGATGTCCTGCGTGCCGGAGCGCGCCTCGACGGACCCGTCGGGGTGAATGACGACTTCGCACTCGGCGCTCGTCTGGATGTTCGGCCAGTCGGTGACGCCCATGCCGTAGCCAACGCGGATCGGACCGTTCTGCGATCCGTTCTTTCCGCGATTCGACCAGCCGATGAGATCGGCCCCGAGGTCGTACATCTTCTTGCGCGCTTCGGAGGTCTCGTTCACGCGACGAAGTTCGAGCGGGTCCATGTCGAGCTGGGCCGCGAGTTCATCGAGCGCGAGTTCGACGGCGAACATGCCCTGGGGATGTCCGGGGGCGCGCATGGCGCGCGGTCCGCCGCCGTTGAACGAGATGTCGCGGTGCTCGGAGATGAGATCGCCGAAGTCGTAGCGGACGCCGCTCACGCCGCCGCCGCGTCCACCGACGCCGACACCGCCCAGCGTGAGGCGGAACCCGCCGAGAACTTTGCCGTTCCGGTCGGCGCCGAGGGTGAAGCGTTGACGACTCGACGGGCGGTTGCCCGTGTCGAGGTGCTCTTCCATGCGGTCGCAGAAGACATGACAGGGCCGGCCGAATTCCTTGCTCACGAGCGCGGCGAGCTTGCCTTCCTTCCCGGCGCCGAACTTTGAGCCGAAGCCGCCGCCGACATATTCGCAGTGCATCTCGACGCTGCTCGTCGGAAGTTCGAGCGTCGCGGCGACATCGTCGCGGAAGCCGTAGTTCGACTGCGTCGAGCCGTACACCACGGCGTGGTCGCCGCGGAAATCGACCCGTCCGCCGTGGGTCTCGAGCGACGAGTGCGTCTGCACCTGCGTCGAGTACTCGGAGTCGATCGTCGCGGCCGCGTTTTCGAGTTTTCCTTCAACGCGCTCACGATCTTCGGAAGTCGCCTCGGGCCAGCTCGGGTTCGCATCTTCGATGTCGGCGAGGGCGTCAAGGCGTTTCCACTGCGGCTTGAGCGCCCGAAGACCGCGGCGCAGCGCGCGAAGGTTCTCGGCGACGAGGTAGCCGGCGTTCTGCCCGTGGTAGGTGTATTCGCCGCCGATCGCATCATCGAGCCGCACGGCGACGACGCCGGGCACGGCCTTCGCCGCGTCGACCGAAGCGCCCGTCAGTTCGGCGCGACCCCAGGGGCATCTGACATACGCGGCGATGAGCGTGCCGTCCTGCGTCTTGTCCATGCCGTACTTCGCCCGACCGGTGACTTTCGCGACGCCGTCGAGTCGGCTCGTGTCATCGTTCATCGTGACACGATTCTCGTCGCGATTCGAGGTCGGCGCGTTCGTGATCGTGATGTCGGTGTTGGCGTGTTTCATCCCTCACCTCCGTTCCGATCGTTCGGCACGGGTTGTCCCGAAGCGTCGAGCACCGCGTTGAAGATGTTCGTGTAGGTTCCGCAGCGGCAGATGTTGCCCGCGAGCGCCTGGCGGATCGCCGCGGTGTCCGGCTTCGGATTGTGGTCGAGCAGGTCGCGGCAGGCCATGACGAGACCTGGCGTGCAATAGCCGCACTGTAGCGCGTCGTGGCGGATGAACGACTCCTGAATCGGGTCGAGTTCATCGCCCTGCGCGAGGCCTTCGATGGTCTCGATCTCCGCGTCGAGCGCGTCGACGGTGAGCGTCATGCACGACGCGACGAGCTTGCCGTCGAGGCGGACGCTGCAGGCGCCGCAGGCGCCGCGATCGCAAACGACCTTTGTCCCGGTCAGGTCGAGCGTCCAGCGCAGCGTGTCAGCGAGCGTGTCGGTCGGCTCGCATTCGACTTTGAGGTCGCGCCCGTTTACGCGGAGCGTCGCGTTGATCGGCTTCGGGCCGACGGACGGCACGGCGTCGATTGATCGCCGCCGGTCTTCTTCGATCTCGCGCGACGCGGCGCCGACGGCCGAGGCCGCAGCGCTCCCCGCCGCCGAGACGCCCATCGTCTTGATGAACGAGCGGCGACTGACGCCTCCGTCGTTTCCGGTTGTCATCGGATTCCACCTCTCTCGCGGAGCCGCGAATCGAGTCCTCTCGTGAGATGGTACCGAACGCGTGGCGCCTCGCTGCTGGAATCCGGGTCGGTGCGCCAATTGAGACTCATTCGCAAGACTGCGCACGGGACGACCGCGCGCCCGATTCCTACGATGAGCCGCACACGAACGACCGGAGGATGCATCGGTGACGACGACCGAAACGGCGCCCGCGGCGACCGGAACGCTGCTCGAGAAGACCGCGGACCTCGTCGTGCTCGGCGTGCCCGGGACCGACTATCGAATTCATCTCAAACCCACGGCGCCGGTCGCCGCGGAAGTCGGCGATCGGATACGCGGCGTCATTCGGGCGCATGCGCGTCGCATCGACATCTGCCACACCGGCGGCGCCTACATCGATCCGGTCTACGGTCGCCCGCGCAACATCCAGGGTCGCGTCATCGGCGCCGACTTGCGCGCCGGATCGATCGTCGTCAAGGCGGCCGTCCCGTTCGTCACGCGGCTGCGGTCGCCGCAGCGTCCGGACGACTTCCCCGCCGGGGAACTCGTGACCTTCGCGATTGACCCAGGCGCGACCTTCACTCCGATCGAGTCATGACCGGCCAGCAGGCGCTTGTCGGCGTCGCGACGATTGTCGTGCTCATTGCGGCGGTGATCGTGCTCGTCGTCACGCAGGGCCAGAACGCGGTTCCCCCCCTGCTCGCGCTCGGCGTCCTCATTCTCTCCGGCATCATCGTCCTGATCATCGTTTCGAGTCGCCGCCGCGCCCGAACCCGACGCGAGCGCCTCGACGCGGAGATCGACGCGTTCGGCTTTGAGGTCGAGAAGAAGCCGAAGCACGACTATGCGCAGATCTTCAAGAAGCACAAGCACCTTCGGGCGAAACAGGGAAAGGTGGTTCGGCGCTACACCGGGCGGCTCCTCGACGGGCGGCCGGTCGTCGCGATCGACCACCAGTACATCATCATGGCGGGGACGACGCCGGCGACGATCGCCCACCGCGCCGCCATCGTCGCGACGCCCGACGACTGGCCGCGTCTCGAGTTGCGGCCACGTCACTTCGGTCGGTTCATGAGGCGCCTGCGCCGGCCGAAGATTGAACTCGAATCGGATCGCTTCAACGAGCGCTACAAGGTCGTCTGTGAGCGCGATGAGTTCGCGATCGCCCTGCTCACGCCCGAACTGCAGGAGTTTCTCGCGGCGAACGAGGAGCGCGGCGGGTGGCATCTCGAGAACGGTCATCTCGCGTATGTTGAACAGGCGCATATCCGTCCGGGCGATCTCGAGCGACTGCGCGACCTCATGGAGTCGTTCATCGCGCTTTCGCCCGCCGAACTCTGGGGCGGGCCGCCCGTCGCGGTGGTCGCCGGCGACGACAGCGGCATCGAACTCGCTCGATAGAATGCGTGGCGATGGCTGACCAATCTTCCAGGCTGAGTCATGTGGACGAGAAGGGACGCGCGTCGATGGTCGATGTCGGCGGGAAGCCGGTATCAAAGCGCGAGGCCGTCGCCGAAGGGTTTTTCGTCGCGAAGTCGTCGACGCTTGACGCCATTCTCGCGGGTGATCTGCCGAAGGGTGAAGCGATCGCGGTCGCGCGGGTCGCGGGCATCGCCGCCGCGAAACGCTGCGATGAACTCATTCCGCTTTGTCACACGCTCCCGCTCGACGCCGTGGCCGTGCAGTTCGAGCGCGCGGCGCCCGACCGGTTGCGCATCGAAGCCACGGCGACGATCACCGCGAAGACGGGCGTCGAGATGGAGGCGCTCACCGCCGTCAGCGTTGCGGCCCTTACGCTCTACGACATGACGAAGGCGATCGACCGCGAACTCCGAATCGAGGGCATTCGCCTCGTGCGGAAGACGAAGCGCGTTCCTGAATGATCGAGAACGGCTCAGCCGTCCGATTCGAGCAGCGCGTTGATGATGTTCTCGAGTGATTGCCGCTTGTCGTCGTCGTATACGAGCAGCAACTTCTGAAACGCGAGCTGCGGATCGAGCACGACGATCGATTGCGCCGCGCCCACGCCGTACGACCGCATGACGCGCTCGCCATTCAGCGCGAGCGGAATCCGCGATCCGAGTCGTTCCGCGAGGGCCGCGACCGCCTGTTCGTCATCGTTCCAGATCGAAACGACGACGAAGCGGACGGGACGGCCGGCGAATGTGTTCCGTACGCCTTTCATGGAATCGACGAACGCCACGGCGTCATCCGATCCCGGTTCGACGAACGCAAGCACCACGACATTCTCCTCGAGCTGTGTCGATTCGAGATCGCCGCCATCGGCCAGGCGAAGCGACCAAGGCGGCGCCTGATCTCCCCCGGCAAGCGGCATGGCGAAGTCGTATCGCTCGAGGTCGGGTCGAGGATCAAGCTTGAAAATGCCGGGATCGTGCGTCTCGCCCGTTCGAAGTTCCTTGACGAGGGTCACGACCTGCGACGGCGGGTCGACGAAGTCGTAGTACTGCGCGCGGCCACGAGGGAGTTGGTCTTCGAGGCCGATGTACCAGCGAATCCCCTCACCCTTCTCAGGCTCAAGTCGGACCTCGACGATGTCGCAGGGCACGCCGAAGACTTCCTCGACGCCGATGAACTGGATGTAGGGCGCAGCGAGTTCCTGTTCGAATGGATTCGCCTCGACATAGACCTTGAGGAGGCCGTTCTCGCCGAGTCCGGGGAGGAGGTTCATGGCGCCGTCCGCGACGAGGCCGTGGTAATGGAAACCGGTTCGATCCGAGTGCCCCGTTACAACTTCGCCGTTCGAAGCGAAGGCGATTCGCTTCGGGTGCGTCTCCCGCGCCTGCGTGGGGACGAGATTCGTCCGGACGAGGATGCGGCTGTCCTCAAGGTCATTTACTCGCTCGAGCCGCGCCTCGCCAAAGAGGAACGGGACATGGCTGAGAGCCTCCGTCCCCTCGAACTCGAATTCGTACGAAACCGATGAGACGGCTTCGACCGCGTCGCGCGCGGCTTCGAGGAGGGCGACGGCTACGGGAGCGCGCTGGGCGACGGATGTTCGCGCCACGGCGAGGGCCGCCGCGAGGGGAAGCACGAGTCGGATCAGCATGGGGCGCCTCGGTCCTTTCGCTTCAGTCACACCTTCCAGACGGACTCATCGCCGTCTTGTTCCGGAGTCTTAAGCATATCGGCGGAGTACGACGACGCCTGCCCGGTGGAGCCGTCCCAGGGAGAACCACGGGACGAGTCGGGAGGAATCGGCCGGGCGCCGGCTCTATCAGGAACACCGTCTGATCAATGAAAAGAACAGGCGTCCGGAGCTGGCTCCGGACGCCTGTTTCAAATCAATTCGCGATCTACACGAGGTCGATCAATAGACATCGATCATCGCGTTGCCGCTGCCGGAGCCGGCGCCGGGGCCGGCGCAGTTCGGCGTGTCACGGAGGTCGAACTCGTCCCACGAGGTCGCGAAGGTCGCGACGACGAAGGTCGCGGCGCCGCTGATGTTCGCCGCCTGGCGGCTGTCATCCCACGGGCCGGGGCAGGTCGGGCCGTAGTAGGCCGTGCCGGGGTCGACCGACGGGGCCGAGCCGTTCCAGATGTAGCTCGCGAGGGCGAAGCTGCCGGCCGCGCCGGAGCCGCCGTCGTCGTTGCACGCCTGGAGGCCGAGCGCGTTGCCGCCGTAGATGGCGATTTCAGTGTCGGCGCCGTGGCCCTCAGTGCTGAACGCGAGGCCGCCGTTCGAACGGAGGTTCGCGAGACCGACATAGACCTCGCCGCCGCCCGTGAAGTTCGTCGGACCGCTGACCGAGTCGCCGGTACCGAGCGTGCCGATATTGATGATCGTCACCTGGGCGTTCGTCGACACGGCGGTAATGACCATCAGCGCGACGGCCGCCAGAGCACTCACAAGAACTTTCTTCACCTTCCGTCTCCTTTCTGGAGATAAGCCAAGCCTCGCCCCGAGACCCATTCTCAGGGCGTGATACCCGTAACAACTGATTATGACTGGAGTTAAAACTGCGCGCCCACAGCCATCGAGTACGACACACTAAAGGAGGCGCCGTCCGTCGTCAACCAAAAAAGCAGTAAAGAACGGAATGCGAACTTTATCAGAAGTTGCGGGCGCAACTTGCGAAAAACACAGGCGTCCGGAGCGAACTCCGGACGCCTGAAGTCGAATCAATTCGCGTCGGACGCGGGATCGATCAGAAGATGTCGATCATCGCGTTGCCGGCGCCGGAGCCGGATCCGGGACCGCCACAGGCGGGCGTGTCGCGGAGGTCGGCCTCGTCCCACGAGGTCGCGAAGGTCGCGATCACAAAGACGGCGGAGCCGCTGATGTTCGCAGCCTGATCGCCGTCACCCCAGGGGCCGGGGCAGACCGGGCCGTAGTACGCCGTGCCGGGGTCGACCGACGGGGCCACGCCGTTCCAGATGTAGCTCGCGAGGGCGAAGCTGCCGGCCGCGCCGGAGCCGCCGTCGTCGTTGCAGGACTGCAGGCCGAGGGCGTTGGCGCCGTAAATGGCGATTTCGGTGTCCGCGCCGTGGCCCATCGTGCTGAACGCGAGGCCGGCGTTCGTCTGGATTCGGGCCAGGCCCACATAGACCTCGCCGCCGCCGAAGAAGTCGACCGGACCGCTGACGCTGTCGCCAGGGCCGAGCGTACCGATGTTGATGATCGTGACCTGCGCGCTGGTCGTCGCCGCCGAAACGACAAGCGCCAACGCGGCGAACGCGCCCAAAAGAACCTTCTTCATCTTCCATCTCCAATCTGTGACTGAGGATACGACAGACAAACTTAATGGCCTGCGCCAAGACGATGGCGCATACCCGTCAACTCAACGACGCCGATCATGTGTATGGGGATTGCCCCCTGAACACAGCCACCTCTCAAGGAACAAGCTAACCCGGGGCTCTCAGATCGTCAAGCGGTTTTCAGAGATGCCCCCGATTCCACGGTGTTTTCCGGACTTTCCCGCGAATCGGCGCATCCAATCGGCTGGAGGGCGTCCGCCGCCGGCCGTCCCATAAATTGCAGTGGACCGTCGGCCTCCGGCCGATCAACTCCCGGGCGGGACGGCACGGTCCCGGCCCGGACCCGACCGCGGCCTTTGCGTGGTCGAGCGGGCGAGGCTACGATGGTGGTCGAATCCACCCCATGGGAGAGTGGGATCCATGATCGTTGATCTGGAAACGCATGTCTGGAGCAGCCCGACCGATCTCGGGCTCAATCCATCCGAACTCAGCGGGCGCGGCGATCTGGCGCCCTGGCACTCCTTCGACGCGTCGGCCCAGGCGCACCAGCAGGCCATGGGCTGCGTCGATGTCGCGATCGTGCTCGGCTTTCGAAGCCGTCTGCTCGACGCGCGAATCTCAGCCGAGACCGTCGCGTCGTTCGTGAGCAAGGCGCCGACCCGTCGACTTGGCTTCGTCGGGATCGACCCGATGGAAGGCGACGCGATCGCTGCGATCGATCATGCGGTGAACCTCGGACTCGTCGGCGTGACGGTGTCGCCGGCGGCGCAGAGCTTTCATCCGCTCCATTCGCGGGCGATGCGGATGTATGAGCGATGCGAGGAGCTCGGACTCCCGGTGCTCGTCACCGAGAATCACCTCTTCGCCCCGGCGGCGGCGCTCGATCATGCGCGGCCGACTCCGTTCGACGAAGTCGCGCGAGCGTTTCCGAAGCTCAAGCTCGTGCTCGGTCGACTCGGCTTCCCGTGGATCGACGAGACGCTCGTGCTCGCCATGAAGCACCGAAACATCTACACCGATCTGTCCGGCGTCATCGCGCGTCCCTGGCGCCTGTACAACGCGCTGCTCGCGGCGTTCGAGCTTGGCGTCACGGACAAGATTCTCTTTGCCTCGAACTTCCCGCAGGAGACGCCCGAGGCCGCGATCGAGCGCATCTACTCGCTCAACAGCTACAGCCACGGGACGAATCTTCCGGCGATCCCGCGGCAGCAGTTGCGGAGCATCGTCGAGCGCGACTCGCTCAACTGCCTCGGTCTGGCGCGGCCCGGAGTGACCGGGCAGGGCCTCGATCGCGACGCGGCCTGGTCGGGCGACGCGGAGCGCGGCGAGCGAGACTCATCCCTCGTCAACACGCTCACGGAACTCATGAGCGGCGGCGACGCCGGCGACGAGGAGTGAGGTGGAAGCGAGGCGCCCCTCCATTCCCACCCCAGGCTCGGCGCGGGTCTCGATGCTCACGCTCCTCCTCGTGACCGCGGTGTCCATCGCCGGCTGTCAGTTCGGGCAGCCCAGCGCTGGCGGATCACTCGCGGCCGTGTCGATCGGCGATGATCCGGTCCGCCTTCCCGGCGACTATCCGACGGCGATCTGCAAGTACCGCGGGCGCAACTCGGCGACGATTCTGCTGAGCGATCGAACGGTCGACGAACTTCGCGCCGGCGATTTCGCGAACGGCCAGATCATCGTGCTCGATATGTTCTGGGCGCCGAAAGCCGGATCGACGCCGCTCGATCCGACCTCGACGAACTGCGCGGCGCGGCACATCGTCTTCGCCGGCGACGCGGTCGGCGTGTACAGCGGCGCCGGATTCCTCCGTCCGGCGAAACGAACTTTCGGTGATTCGTTCAGCGGCGCCCTCCTCGACTGCACGCTCGAGCTGACTTCGGCCACGGACGGTTTCGCCGACCGACTCGGCGTCGCCTCGCTGACCGGACGTTTCTCCGCGGACCGCGAGCGGGAACTCTTCTCCGAGATCGCGATTCAGCTCAATTCCGAACTGAGCCGCCGTTTCGGGCGTCTCTTCCTCGCGATTCCGGACTGAGCGTCCGACTTCGGGACGCCGCGGTGGTTGTGCAACGCGCCGCCACGCCGTAGACTCCCCGCCATCCGAGTACGCAGCGAGGAACCCAGGGTGAGATGGCTCTTCACGGCGGCGTGGATCTGGTGCGGGCTGGTCATGCTGATCGGCGCTCCCCGGGCCGCGTCCGGACAACCTACCGAAGTCGACCCCACATCGCTCGCCTCTCCGTTCGAGGGATTGCCGGTGCGCGAAGTGCGGCTCGAAGGCCTGCGGCGGGTCAGCCGTCAACTCGTGCAGAACCAGATTCACACCTCGGTCGGTCAGCCTTACGACAGTGAAACGATCGCGCAGGACTACCGCAATCTGACGCGGCTCGACGAGTTTCGTCGGATCGGGGTCGAGGCCGAGAAGACCGAGGACGGCGGCGTCCTCATCCTCTTCGTGTTCGATGAGTGGCCGCTCGTCGCCGACATCCAGGTGACCGGGAACCGACGAGTGAGCGATCAGGAGATTCGCTCGGCGATCGCTATGCGCGGCGGCGACCCGCTCGACTCGTTTCTCATCGCCCGGTCCGAAGAGCAGATCGAACAACTCTACCGCGAGCGCGGCTACTACCTCGTGCAGGTCGAGACCGACGACGCGGTGCTCGCCGAGTCGAACATCATCCTCTTCCGCGTGCGCGAGGGTCCGCGCGTCCGGGTGAAAGACATCGTCTTCCGCGGCAACGACGCGTTCGAAGACGGCGAACTCGCGAACCAGATTGACTCGAAGAAGGCGGTCTTTCTCTTCCGGGTCGGTCAACTCGATGAGGACACGATTCAGGCGGACATTCAGGCCCTCGTCGCGTACTACCGCGAGCGCGGCTACCTCGATGTGCGCGTCGACCGGCAGATTGATCTCGCGAACAACCTCAAAGAAGCGAAGCTCGTCTTCCTCATCGATGAAGGACCGCTCTACCTGTTGCGTGATGTCCGCATCGAAGGCGCCTCGGAGTTCACCCGCGAACAACTCGTCGCGCTCATGGAGATCAAGGCCGGCGATGTGTATTCGCGTGACCGGCTGCGCAACAGCGTGACGGCGATACGCGAGGCTTACGGGCAACTCGGCTACTACGGCGTCCGTGTCACCGACACGCCGTTCCGCGTCGAGGGCGAGAACGCGGTCGACCTGCTCATCCAGATCGAGGAGGCGCCGCTCGCGTACACCGGTGAGGTCAAGGTGATCGGCAACGACACGACGCAGGAGCGGGTCATCCTTCGCGAACTCCCGATCCGCCCGAACCGGCCGTTGAACATCGTCGACAAGGATCGACTCGAGAATCGAGTGCTCTCGACGGGTCTCTTCCGCGAAGTCGAGATCACGGTCCGCGAGCCTGACCCGATCGACCAGTTGTACCGCGATGTCGTCATAGAAGTGGAAGAGGGTGATACCGGTTCGTTCAACATCGGCGCCGCGGTGAGTTCGGACTTCGGCCTGTTCGGCACGGTGAGTTACGAACAGCGCAACTTTGATCTCGCTGATCCGCCCGAGAGCCTGACCGAGTTTCTCGCCGGCCGCGCCTTTCGTGGCGCCGGGCAGACCTTCAATGTTACTGCGCAGCCGGGCAACGAGTTCAGCAGTTACTCGGTGAGCATCACGGAGCCATACCTCCTCGGCACTGACAACGCCCTGCGGTCGTCCCTGCTCTACATCGAGCGGGAGCTCGATGTGTACGACGAGACGCGGTACGGCGGGCGGTTCTCGCTTGGACGACGCCTCGGCGATGTGTGGACGATCGGCGCGAACACGCGATTCCAATCCGTCGATCTCCAGGACATCGATCCGAAGGCGCCCGTCGATGTCTTCGCCGTGCAGGACGAGAACGCCATTACCGGAGTCGGGCTCGAACTCGTGCGCACGACCGTCGACGACCGATTCCGACCGACGAAGGGAAGCCGGGTCCAACTCGAGTTCGAGCAGATCGGGCTCGTCGGCGGCGACTTCGATTTTTCGAAGGCGGAATTCGCACACTCCGTCTTCTTCCCGATCGAGGAGGATTTCCTCGGTCGCACGAGCGTTCTCTCCTTCCAGACCCGGGCGGGGTATCTCTTCGGTGGCGATACGCCGGTGTACGAGCGGTACTACCTCGGCGGTCGCTCGTTCCGCGGCTTCGACTTCCGGACGGTTTCGCCGAAGGGCATTCGCAACGACACGGGCACGCTCGGCCGCGATCCCGTCGGCGGGGACTTCCTCTTCTTCTTCGGAACGCAGTACGACTTCCCGATCTGGGACCGGTTCATCGGCGGCGTCGTCTTCGTCGATTCGGGCACGGTCGTCGAGGACCCCGGGTTTGACGATTACCGCGTATCAGCCGGTCTGGGATTGCGGATCTTCATCCCGCAACTTGGCCAGGCGCCGTTGGCGTTCGACTTCGGGTTCCCGCTCATGGATCAGGATCGCGATGTGCGACAGATCTTCAGCTTCAGCATCGATCTGCCGTTCCAGTAAGCGTCCGGGCGCCGCGCGAAAAACGAGGAAATCGGCCGGAATCAACTCCGCCGCGCGTCGTCATTCCTCAAACGGGACGCACTGATCGAGCGGCATCCCCCGCTATCATCACGCCACGCCCGGCGGGCTGCGCACGGGCCGGACGAACCTCACCTTCGAACAAGGAACGCTTCATGAACTTCGTTCAGAATCGGACGGTCCAGTCCGTCTTGTGTCTGCTTGCGATCGGCATGGCGACGGTCGCCACGCTGCAGGCCCGGTCGGCGGGGTCGCGCTTCCAGGCGCCGACGACCTCGGTCGCGACGATCAACTGGCTCGAGGCGACGAAGACGATCGACGAATGGATCGCGCGACGAACGGAACTCGATCAGGCCCGCGCCGCGTTCGACGCCGAGCGGAAGAGCCGCGCGGACGCGCTCACCGAGAAGCAGTCGGCCCTCGAGGTCTATCCCGAAGGCAGCGAGATCTACAACCGCGAGGCCGACAAACTCCGGATGGAGATCGTGCAGAACAAGGCCTGGAGTGACTTTCAGAACGAACTCCTGCAGCGTCGCGAACTCCGGGCCCAGATCGAGATCTATCTCAAGATCAACGAGGCAGTCACGGAGGTCGCGAAGCGGGATGGCTGGAATCTCGTGATCTGGGATGATTCCGAAGCCCTTCTGCCCCGAGCGAATCAGATCGAGGCCGGCCCGGAGTCGATCAGCCGGCGCCGCGTGTTCTACGCGGACGAGCAGGTCACCGACATCACGGAGGATGTCGCGCAGTTCATGAACAACAACTACAAGTCCGGCGGCTGACTCACGCCGGTCGGCGCCACCAGGGACGGTTCATTCGTGACGACGAGCGACTTTACGATCACCACCGGCGAACTCGCCGAACGGCTGGACGCCGAACTCATCGGCCCGTCCGATCTCATCATCCACGGCTTGAACACGCTCGAACGGGCGAAGCCGGGGCAGGCGAGTTTCATCGGTGACGGTCGCCACGCGCATGGCTGGGCGACCTCACAGGCGACCGCGGCGTTTGTGACCCGCGGCGTGGAGGTTCCGACCAACGCGAAGGACGATGGGCGCGCGCTGCTCATCGTCGGCAACGCCGATCTCGCGATGGCCGAGGCGCTCGGCCTGTTCTCGATTCCCGAGGAGCGGCCGGAGCCGGGCGTCTCGTCGGAGGCCGTCATTCATCCCACCGCGGAACTCGGTGACGAAGTCACGGTCAGCCGGAACTGCTACATCGGGCCACGAACGAAGATCGGGCATCGGACCATTCTCGAACCGAATGTCTACATCGGCCGGGACTGCGTCATCGGCGACGACTGCATCTTCCGTTTCGGCGTGGTCATCCGTGAGCGATGTTCGCTCGGCCACCGGGTGAGCGTCCACTCGAACACGGTGATCGGCGGTGACGGCTTCGGGTACCGGCCGGACGGCAAGGGCGGGCTCGTCAAGATCCCCCACCTTGGGACGGTCGAGATCCATGACGATGTCGAGATCGGCGGCTGCGCCACGATCGACCGGGCGAAGTTCAACGCGACGGTCATTGAGGCACACGCGAAGCTCGACAACCAGGTCCAAGTGGGTCACAACGGGCATATCGGCCGGGGATGCGTTCTCGCCGCCCAGTCGGGCACCGCGGGCTCCACGGTGCTTGGCAACTTCTGCCAGCTCGCCGGCCAGGTCGGCGTGGCGGACCATGTCACCCTGGGCGACGGCGTCCGCGTCGCCGGTCATTCAGGGGTCATGCGCGATGTGGCGGCCGGCGAAACGGTCGGCGGCGTGCCCGCGGTCAACCTCGGGCTCTACTGGCGGGTGCAGTCGGCGGTGTATAAACTTCCGTCATTGCTGAAGATTCTGGGCAGGCAGGGCATCCGGCCAACCTCCATCGTGCCTCGTGACAAGATGCCCTGACGCCGCGGCGACATGATTCAACCCAGCGACTCCAATCCGGAAGCCTCGTCGGCCGGCGCCGTCGAGTCCTTTGACGAACCGCTCGACGAGTTCGAGTCGCCGCTCGCCCCGGATGACGAGTACGACCATCCCGCCCCTTCGATCGAGGATGACCTCGCGTGGCAGCACACGCTGGCCGATTCGGTCGTCATCGAGGGGCTGGGCCTGTTCCTCGGCGAGCCGGTGACCTGCACGATCCGCCCCGCCCCGGCGGACCATGGGATCGTCTTCGAGCGGATCGACCTCGATGACCCGGTCCGCATCCCGGCGAGCGTCGCGAATGTGACGAACCGGTCGCGGCGGACGACCCTCAAGCTCGGCTCGGTGACCGTCGAGACCTGCGAGCACTGCCTCTCGGCCCTCGCTGGGCTGCGGGTGGATAACGCCCTCGTTCAGCTCGACGGGCCGGAGCTCCCCTGTGGCGACGGGTCGGCGAAGCCGTATGTCGACGCGATTCTCTCCGTGGGATTGACGCGTCAGGACGCGGAACGCCGATATCACCGTATCACAGAGCCGATCACGGTGGAGGAAGGCGACAGCATGCTCGCGGCTCTCCCGTCCGAGCAGTCCGATTTCCAGGTGCTCTACGACCTCGACTACGGGGACGAGAGCCCGCTCCCCCGCCAGCTGCATTCATTCCGCATGGGCTCCGACGGGGCCTACGCGGAACAGATCGCCCCGTGCCGCACATTCAGCATGCTCGAGGAAGCGAAAGCCCTCTGGGATCGAGGGCTCTGCCAGCATTTGTCGCCCCAGGATGTGCTCGTGATCGGCGATGACGGTCCGGTCGAGAACACCTATCGCTTCGAGAACGAACCGGTCCGGCACAAGATTCTCGACATCATCGGGGACCTGTATCTCATCGGCCGACCGATTCAGGGCCGCATCGTCGCGTACCGGTCGGGTCATTCGCTGAATCACCAGCTCGCGAACCGCCTGCTCGAGCAGATTCAGACGAAGGAACGGACCGCCGCCGCCCGCAAGCGGAGCATGGATATCCAGCAGATCCTCCGCCTCATGCGGCACCGGTACCCGATGCTGCTCGTCGACCGGGTGGTCGAGATCGAGGGCGATCGGCGGGCGATCGGAATCAAGAATGTCTCGATCAACGAGCCCTTCTTCCAGGGCCATTATCCGGGCACTCCGATCATGCCGGGCGTGCTCGTGGTTGAGGCGATGGCCCAATTGTCGGGGCTTTTGCTGAGTCGAGTGTTGCAACACACCGGTAAGATCGCGATCCTCTTGTCCCTGGATCGCGTCAAGCTGCGTCGTCCGGTCGTTCCGGGCGACCAGCTCGTCATGGAAGCTGAAAGTATCCGGGCGCAGGCCCGGACCGCCAATGTGAAGTGCCGAGCCTTCGTGGATGACCAGTTGGTGGCCGAGGCGCAGATCCGGTTCATCATGGTCGACGCGGACCAGGAATAGGAGCCAGGCCCGCGCGGGTGGATGTGATCCGCGACGGGCGTCCAGAAGTAGAAGCCAGCCGGAGCGACTTGGTTCGTGCGTTGGTCACGAACGCGCAGGGCTCATCCTTCAACTTCTCCGACGCCGTCGTCCCGCCGGACCTCAGACTAATCATGATTACGATTCATCCGACCGCCATCGTAGATCCGACGGCCGAGATCGGCGAGAATGTCGAAATCGGTCCGTACTGCGTCATCGGCGCGTATGTGGAAATCGGCGCCGGGTCGAAACTGCACAACCATGTGACGATCGAGGGACCGACGACCCTCGGCCGGGACAACGAGGTCTATCCGTTCAGCGTCATCGGCGCCGACCCGCAGGATCTCAAGTTCCGCGGTGAGCAGGCCGTGTGCATCGTCGGCGATCGAAACATCATCCGCGAACATGTCACGATCCACCGCGGCACGCAGAACGGCGGCGGATTCACGCGCGTCGGCAACGACAACCTCTTCATGGTCGCGGCGCATGTGGCGCACGACTGCATCGTCGGTTCGAATTGCGTCATCGCGAACCAGGTCATGATCGGCGGTCATGCGGTGATCGACGACATGGTGACGATCGGCGGCGGCGCCGGCATCCACCACTTCGCCACGGTCGGCCGTCTGTCATTCATCGGCGGGCTTGCGCGAATCAAGAAGGATGTGCCGCCTTACATGATCGTCGAGGGCGACCCCGCCGAAGTGCGCGGCCTGAACACCATCGGCCTCACGCGGCGGAACTTTGACAACCGCGAAATCGCAGCGCTCCGCGAAGCGTACAAGCGACTCTTCCGTACGAACAACGGCGCCGCGCGGGCGATGAAGAACACGATGGACGAGCTGCTCGACGATTACGGCGCGATTCCCGCCGTCGTCCATCTCTGCGAATGCCTGCGCAAGTCCGCAAACGGTGTGCGCGGTCGTTCGGCCGAGTCCTACCGCGAGGACAGCAAGTACGCCACGCAGCCGAAGTGAGTGGACGCGGACGCGTCAGGCGGTCGTTGTCTTCGATCCGCCCCGTCCGACGAAAAAGTTGTAGATCAACCCGACGAGCAGCGTGACGACGAAGGCGTCCGCCAGCGCGTAGAGCGTGAGGATGACGACATCGCCCGCGCTCCCGGCGCCGGCGCCGGTCATCGGATCGGGTGTGGGCGCGTGGTATCCGGGATACACCGAGTCGAAGAGATCCAGAAACGCCTGGCCGTAGGGCGGCGCGTTCAGGTTCGCAATTCCCACCAGCATGACGGAAACGCCCCAGACGAGCGCGATCGAAGTCGCGAGAGCCCATGCGTTGATCTTCATGGCGTCACTCCTTCCAAGAGATCCGCGACACTCTATGCGAGCGCCGCCGCGCCACCGGACGCGCAACAAAAACGCCGCGCTCCCATGGAGGCGCGGCGGAAGTGTTGCAACTCAGCGATGATCACTTTCGATCGATCAACTCCATGACTACCTTCTGCTTCGTGTCCTGCTTGATCTCCATCCGCTCGGCCTGACCGGCGTCGACCTTGATGACCGTTTTCATCTCCATCTTCGTTTCGGACCGGAGGAGATAACCGACATCGATGGCAAAGAGCGTCTCGCCGGTCATCTTCATCTCTTCGACACCGAGTTCCATCTCGGCGCCCATGCCGGCGAACGGATTCTCTTCCGCCGGCTCATGCTCGAGCTTCGTCGACTCCATCTTGATGCGGGCGCAGGGGTGGCCCCATTCCGTGACGAATTCGTAGAGCGTGAAGGTGTTCTCGCCGCGCAGTGTCCCGAGCATGGGGATCTTCTGCTCGACATCCTGGCTCCAGCTCGCGCCTTTCTCGGCGGGGCCGTCCGGAAGCACCTTCATGCCCTGCTCGAACATCTGGCGCATGGCCTCATCGCCGAGACCTTCCTTGAACGCTTTGAGCATGCCTTCGGGCATCTCGGCGCCGATGTCGCGGAACGCGTGATCCATGATCGTCGTCATGCCGCGGAGTTCACCGATCGATCCCGTCGGGTCGACCGTGAAGGTGATGCTCTTCCCGACCATCGCCGCGATCGGCTTGAGCATGGGGTTGCCTTCGAGCAACTCCTCGTCGCCGCCCACCGTCGAGTCGTACTCGAACTCACCGAAGGGCATCGACATCTTCATGCGGGCCTGTTCGTAGGTCACGGTGACCTCGGCGAGGCCTTCCTCGTTGAGGCCGCCGACCTCCTGGCGCATGACGAACTCCTGGCGCGTGAGCACCTCGAATTCGCCCATGCCGGGGATCTCCTGCTGCTGCTCCATCTCATTGACCATGCGGTACCGGAGCATGCGGCCGGGTTCCCAGACCCAGCGAATGGTGTCGCCGTCCTGCGCCACGGCGCCGGCGGCGCAGGCGAGAGCAAGCGACATACACGCAAATGTTCGGACGATTCGACGGACAGCCACGACGGACTCCTTCTCTCGGGTCAGGCGGCCAGAACTACGGCCGCACACGGAATCTTGTACCCGTAGTGTGCGCCGTCGCTACGAGTTCTGCATGTCTCTATTGGGCCCGAATGGGTCACGATTCCGGCGACGACTCTTCCTTCTCACCCTCTTTCGGCGTCTCGAGGATGACGCGATATTCGACCCGTTCCGTCGAATCGAGCGAATTCTCTTCTGTCCCCAGGGTGAGGCGGAGGTCAGCGAGCACACCGGCCTCGGACCGGGAAGGGGCGCCCCGCTTGATCTCGAAGGTCGCGCGGCGAACCGCTTTCGAGTTGTCAATGACCCCCTTCGGACGACCGGCGAAGTTGTTCTTCTGGAGATCGAGCGTGCGAAGCTCAGCGCTCACTTCGCTGGTGCTGATGATCTCGGCCCGACGGCCGTCCGCCGTGTCTTCGATCGAACGCACCTTGTTGTTCAGGACTCCCGTAACGACACCGACCCACTGAATCGGCCATTTCACTTCGGTCGCCCATTCGTGACCGCTTTCGACCGGCTCCGCGGGCGCGATGCGCGTGACCGATTCCATCCACTGCCGCATTCCCTCGTCCCCGAAGGCGCGACGCATGGACTCCTTCATTTCCGAATCGGCGCCGGTATCGGTCAGCGCCTCATTCACGATGGCGTCGAGACCTTCGAGCTCGAGCAGTTCGCCGGTCGGCGCCATGCGCACGGTGATCGACCTTCCGACGAGGCCGGCGAGCGGACGGATCAGGGGAAGATCTTTCAATCCCCCGACATCGGGCTGATCGCTGTCGAAGAAGAGTTCGCCGAACGCCGACGCGTTGCTTCGATAGCGTGTGCGGTCGAAGTGAATTTCGATCGTCGCGACGCCGGCGTCGTCAACTTCCGTCGCCGTCCAGGTCGTCGACATCCACTCGACGGTGCGCGTCTTGCGCTCGGTGAACGCGACGAGTGTCCTATTCATTTCACGCGTCATCTCGAATACCCGAGACTGTTCGGGCGCCCAACGCCAGGCGATGCGCGTCGGCTCCGCCGCGGCGACGGCGCTCCAGAGGCTTGCGACCGTGAGAACGACCATGACGGTCACCCGGGATTTCGACCCAACGATTCGAAACATCGATCCATCTCCTCTCATGGGCGGCGCCGTGGCGCGGCGCCCATCTTATTCGTATGACCGACCGTCCTGCGAGACCGGAGCCCCGTGCACGATCGGGTGTTCGATCCACTTCGGCGACCATTCGTAGAGCAGTCGACCGATCAGGGCCTCATCGTCCAGATCAAAGCTCGTCCGGAGGACGAGAAGATCAGCCGCCGCCCCCGCGTCGAGTCGACCTCCATCATTCCAGCCAAGCGCCTCGGCCGCCCCGAGCGTGATCATCTTCCACGCTTCGGCCGGCGTCGGGACCACGGCCCGTTCATCCAGAGTAAGCCGACGCATCTTCGCGACCTCGATCATCCCTCGGGCGACGCGCGGCATGCTGAAGTCGGGCCCCGCCGCGACATCGCTCCCGAGCACGACGCGGATTCCCCGGTCCCGCGCGGCCCGCAGATCGAAGAGACCTGCGCTCAGAAAGAGGTTCGCGGTCGGACAATGTGCAATGACACACTGACGCTCGGCGATGAGGTCCCATTCCCCGGGTCCGAGGTGAATCGCGTGGGCGAGAATCGTGCGCGGCCCGAGGAGACCGCATCGGTCATACACGCCGGTGTAATGCTCATCATCCGGAAAGAGTTCGAGCACGCGTCGCCGCTCGTCAGGCGTTTCGGCGAGATGCGTCTGGATCCATCGCCCTTCGTCCCCGGCTACGCGTGCCGCCCGCCGCAGGGTGGGGTCACCGCAGGCGATCGCAAAGCGCGGATTGACTGACCATTCGAGGCGCGCAGCTGATTCATCCGGGGTCAGGCGGGCTTCGTTCCACTCATGGCGAATCAGTTCGTCCGGCGCCGCGCGATCCATGAGAACCCGGCCCGCGATCGCTCGAAGCGGCGTGGTAGTCATGACCCTCGTCGTCGCGTCGAATCCGGTGTCGTGACTGGTGAGATAGCCGGCGAAGCCGAGCGTGCCAGTGGAGATCATGCGCTCGACCGCAAGATGGGTGTCGCGCGTCGCGGCCTCCACATCCCGCCACCGCTGCTCGGCCGGGAAGATCACGCGATCGAGCCACTCGAGCAGCGGCAACCCGTCATGGCCGATACGCTCGACCTGTGGAAGATGAATGTGCGCGTCGATGAATCCGGGCGTAATGAGTCGATCAGGACCCCCGGCGTCGACTCGGCCGGGCGGCGATCCCTCTTCGAACTCTGCAATCCGTCCGTTCTCAATTCGCAGCCACCCGAGGGGCGGGCGATGTTCGGGGTTCAGCAGCAGTCGACCCTGAATGATCATGCTGGCATCATGGCGCGCGGAGGCCCGGGGGCGAGCGTGGGAAGTGAAAAGAGAACGCGCCCGGCGTGCTGTGCCGCCGGGCGCGTCGATTCGCTGGGATCAAAACTCATTACGGTCGATCAGTTGTCGATCCGGCGAAGGATTTCGCGCAGCTCGCGCTCGAGATCCTGAATTCGGAATGAGTACATATCGGCGAAGGCCGGATCACGCTGCAGCCAGCGGATGAGTTCGCGGAGCGTGTTCGCCGCTTCACCGAGCTGACGACGAACTTCGCGTTCCGAGCCGCCCCGACCAAGGAGGTACTGATACCGTTGCGCGAGCCGGGGGATCTCACGATTCGCCTCGTCGACGAGAGCCCACCAGCGCTCCTGAATCTCGCGTCCGTCCTGCGACACTTCATGCCAGCCGTCGAGATTGAGCATGCGGGCGAGTTCCTGCTCGTTGTCCGCCGTGCCCTTGCTCACGCCGAAGAATTCCGCTTCGCTCGCGGTGAAGGTGAGGATCTCCCCTTCGCGACAGAGCAGATGATCGCCTCCGTCTTCGGAGTCGTACCAAGTCACCTTGATCTCGCCGTTCGGGAGCACTTCACGATCGGCGCTGAGCGCGTAGTCCTTCTTGATCATGGCCTGGATGATGAAGGGGTTGTAACCAGCCGCTTCAGACATGCGGCGGGAGAACTCGAGAATCTCTTCGAGCGCCTCGCCGGTTACCGCTTCGCCGCCGTTTCCGGTCGGTCGCCACGCGGTCGCAGCGCCCATGTGGCCTTCGCGCATGAAGTAGATTTCGCGCGTGTTCAACGCCGTCATGGCGGCCGCGGAGATCGCGGACTTGACCCAGGTCACGATGCGGAACTCGTCGCGTACTTCCGCGAGGTAGTCACGCAGCTTGACGACTTCGCTCAGCGCGCCGCCCGGGCTGTTGATCTCGAGCACGATCACATCGGGATTGTGCTTCCGCGCCGCGTTGATCGACTCTTCGAGCTTGTCTTTGCGGAACTTCTCACCGACGCCGCCGTGCATGGGGATGACAAAGACGGTCTTCTTGCCGGTGAAGTCGCTTCGTTCGGGCGTCGAAGGCCGCTCGGTGTTCTCGGTCCCCGCGACCGGACGCGTCGTCTCGACCGGGGTGTCGTCGCCGGTCGACTCGCCGGTATCAATCGATTCGATCTCATTCGCGTAGAGCGTGAAGAGCTTCTCGATTGAACCGATCTGAATCTTGAGAATGACGATGTCGTCGGTCTGCTCGACAATTTCGCCTTCGTATGTCTTTCCGTTCTTGAGCTTCACCACATCGCCGAAGGCGAAGCCGGCGGTCATGACCACTGCCATGAGCAGCGTCAAGAGTGTGCGGATGGACTTGGTCATAGGCGTATTCCTCTATCTGTCTGTCTGTGCATTCATCGAGCGTCAACAAAGCGGTCGCGTCGCGCCGTCCGATCAGCCGCCGGGGCGTCGGCCCGGGCGGTTCTGTCGCCGCTCTTCGCGCTCCTGCTCGGTGATGCTGCGAATGCTTCGTTTCAGTTCTTCGATTTCGAACTCGACTTGCGCCGGATCAATGGCGCCGTACTTAATGCCGTAGAGCTGGCCACCGTAAGGCGCCTTGCCGAGCGGCGGATACTGGCGGAGGAGTCGCTCGATCTCCTTGTAGAGGTTGAGCTTCATGCCGAGCTTCTTCTTCGGCTCCTCGTTTCCGCCGTCAATGAAGTCCATGTCCTGACGGATGTCGTAAATGCGCACCCAGGCGTCGTCGTAGCCTTGGACCCACGCGTCGGTCATCGCCGTGGCGCGGCCGTCGTAGACATAGAACTCGCGCTCGTTCCGGTAGCGGCGCATGAGGTCATCGATCGAGCGCGCGTCGCCTTCCGAGACGCCGTAGTTGCGGGCGCGATCGGCGTCGAGTTCGAGGGCCTCCTCGTCGTCGTCGTCGACGACGAGCCACTTGCCGCCGTTCGTGTCGTTCGAGGCATGGAAGACGGGGTCTTCGCCGCGCCATTCGACTGCGAGGAAGAGTTCCGGGCGAATCATCGCTTCGCAGAGCAGGGCGTCGTGCCCGCCCTCTTCGGCCATGCCGCGGCAGATGCCGACCCACGCCGAGATCATCTTCGCGCGGACATCCTCGTCCGACCATTGCTCCTTGAGTGACTCATCGAGGTCCTGGCCGCGGCCCATGAAGCCGTCCGGCTGGAAGTAGATGTCTTCGAACATGAGGGCGTACGCGACTGCGACGCCTTCGGCCCGCTTGATCCAGGCCATGAGTTCGATTTCGTTCTGCTTCGCTTCCCATTTGATCTCTTCGATGAGATCGCGGTATTCCTCGAGGTCGTAGAAGCCCTCGGTGCAGTCGAACTCGAAGATCACCATATCGGAACCGACATCGACGGCTTCCTGCCAGAGTGTCTTGAGATTCTCGCCGTACATCTCCCAGCCGATGAGACCGCGCATCGGAATCTTGTAGACCACCGGACGACCGTTCGCGGCGGCCTGCACGGCTTCGCGATCGGCGTTCGGCGTCGAAGAGACATCGGAACTCGCCGTGGTGTCACCTACATGCTCGGTGTCGGCGACGGCGACCGTGTCATGAAGCACTTCGAGAATGTTCGACTTCATGAAGGCCCGCGTCGTGCTGATGCCGCGCACGAAAACCTTCATCCGAATCGTCTGGTCGTCTTCTTCGAGAATGTGCCCGACGAAGCGGCGCCCGTCAGCGAGCGTCACCTGGTCGAGCTTGTCATCGTCTCCCGCGAATGCGGCGGGAATGAGCCCGATGGTAAAGAAGCTCCCCACGAGGAGAATGGTGAGAAGATTGCGGATCAGCTTGGTCTTGTTCATGATTTCGCCCTGCGAAGTGTCGACTGCGGCCTAACCATCGGCCAGAACACAGCTTACGAATATTCAGCCGTAGTGTCGAGATACAAGCGCGGACTCCGCGCCGTCACGCTTCATTCCATTTAACGCACGAAAACCCCCGGAGTTCCCGTTCCGGGCCCTTCGAGACGGATTTCCGTCATTTCGAAGTCCGGGAATCGTCACCCGTGACCCCACCGCCGCCCTTCTCGGTCGCCTCGAGCCGGCGGGCCATATCGAGGGCGGCCGCACGAGACTCTACCCGATCCTCGAGTTGTGCGTCGTACACGGCGTCGAGCACCGGACGGAACCGCGGTCCCGGGGTCAGCCCGGCCTGTATGAGGTCATCCCCGGTGAGGTACGGCTTCGGATTAATACCGCTCGGAGTCGCCGCGAGTTCATCCCGATTCCGACGAATCGTCTTGGCGAGACTCGGATCACTCGCGGCCAGGAGGATGAGGGCTTCGTCGAAGCGTCGCCGGGCGGCGAGCCGCTTTCGCGCGGCCACCCCGAGCGTCTTCCAGTTCTCGCGGAACCGGGACTCGAGTCGCAGGAGCGACTCAAAATCACGCTCGACTCGATTGCTGAGCACGAGCGACCGTCGCCATCGCGCCGCGACATTTCGTCGATCCACACCCCGGTCGATCGCCCACGCGGCGAGCGCGAGCGCGTGGTCAGCGTCGCTCGGGAGACTGCGGAGCGTCGCGGTTGACGAGGCGTCGGTCGCCGGATCATGGAGCGCCGGTCCGTCCAACCCGAGTTCACCCAGCAGTTCGACGGCCCTGGCGCGAGCGGGATGGGTGAGCATCATCTCGATCTCGGCGCCAATGCGCTCGCGGCTCACGCCCTCGAGCCGCGCCGCGTCGGCGCGAATCGCGTCGCGCGTGGCGTCTTCGATCCGAAAGTCGAAGCGCGCCGCGAACCGGACCGCACGGAGCGCCCGAAGGTGATCCTCGTTCAATCGCTCCGTCGCGTCGCCGATCGCCCGGATCACGCCGGCGCGAAGATCGGCTTCACCGCCGACGAAATCGATGACCCGGTTCGCGATGGGGTCCTCGAAGAGCCCGTTGATCGTGAAATCCCGGCGTTTCGCATCGTGCTCGGCGTCGGTAAACTCCACGCGGTCGGGTCGCCGACGATCGGTATAACCCCACTCCGCGCGAAAGGTCGCCACTTCGACGCTATGGCCATAGAGACGCACGAGCATGACGCCGAACGATTCCCCCACCGATCGCGTCCGATCGAAGATCGTGGCGACGCGATCGGGTCGAGCGTCGGTCGCGACATCGAAGTCCTTCGGTTCGATGCCGAGCAATTCGTCGCGCACACATCCGCCGGCGAAGTACGCGACATGCCCGTGGTCCTGCAGGAGTTGCACCACTCGGACCGCCGCCTCTCGAAGCGGTCGGCGGGGCGTGCGGGATGGATTCGCGGCGGCCGACATGGCTCACACTCTAGGAATTCGCGGTGGGGCCTGCGCGCGTTCTCAATCATCCTCGTCCTCGGCTCCGGTCTCCTCGCTGGTTGCGCCTCCAGCCGCGCCGCTGATCCTGAATCGAACCGGGACACGACCGCCGAAGTGAAGTCCACCGCCATCGAACACCTCTCGATGTCAGGCGTCATCGGATACTCCGAAGAAGGACGACCGATTGAGGCGGTATTCCTTGGCGACGAGTCGGCGCCGACCACGCTCCTCATCGGCGCGATTCACGGCGAAGAGCCGGCCGGCGCCGTGCTCCTCGAGGCGACCATCGAGGCGCTCCAGTCGTCGGCGAAGTCGTTGATCGGATCGCGCGTGGTCATCGTGCCGGTCGCGAACCCCGACGGCTTCGCCCGGGGCGAACGACGCAACGCTCGTGGCGTCGACCTGAATCGGAATTTCCCGGCGCGGAACCACCGGGCGGCGACGCGTCACGGAGACGCCCCGCTCTCCGAATCGGAGAGTCGCGCCATCGCGGCGCTGATCGAACGGATCCGCCCGACGGTGGTCGTCTCCATCCACCAACCGCTCCGCTGCGTCGATTACGACGGTCCGGCGCAGTCGATCGCCGAGCGGATGGCGGCCGCATGCGACCTTCCGGTTCGTCGCCTCGGCGGACGCCCCGGCTCGCTCGGCTCGTGGGTGGGAGAGGATCTCGGCGTGCCGATCGTGACGCTCGAACTTCCCGGCGCCGCATCGCGATGGCCGGGGCCTCAACTCTGGGAGCGATACGGCGGCGCCATCCTTGCCGCCCTCGACTCGGCGCTGGATGATCGCGCGCCGGTCCATTCAGAGCGTGTCGCCGAGTGATCCGGCCCGAATCGTTCACCGTTCCGCTACGATTCGTCTCATGGTTCGACTCACGCGAACAGTCCGGTTCTCGATCAATCCCGCCGCGGTGCGCGAGCGGGGATTTCCCGTGGTTCGCAAGCGGAACGGGTACGGCGGAGCGCCTTCGATGTCAGGGCTCGGCGCCTACTACGAGTTCGATGTGACCTGCGCAGGTGAGATCGATCCGCGTCTCGGTTTCTTCGTCAACATCAAGGACATCGACGACGCGACGCGACGGTCCGCGATTCCGCTCCTCGCCGACGCGGTCGCCGGCGCCGCGGGAAACGCCCGTCCGGAGTCGCTCCTGCCGCGACTCTTTGAAGCCATCGACCGCGAACTCGACCGTGCGGACGCGATGGACCTCGTGTGGCGGCTGACGCCGTTCCTGAGCTATGCACTGGAGGATCGCGAGATGAGCGCATGCGTCGTTCGACAGGATTTCGAGTTCGCCGCCTCGCACCGCCTGCACAGCGCGTCCCTGAGCCCATCGGAAAACAAGGCGGTCTTCGGGAAGTGCAACTGGGAGAACGGACACGGTCATAACTACCGCCTGCGCGTCGGCGCACTCACCCCGACCGATGCGGACTCGCCGGGGTTCGATCTCGACTCGCTCGAGCGCGTGGTCGACGAGACGATCATCGAGCGATTCGACCACCGGCATCTCAACAAGGACTGCGAAGAGTTCGCGGATCTCAACCCGAGTGTGGAGAACATCGCCAAAGTCTGCTTCGAACTTCTCCAACCGGCGCTCGCGGACGCCGGGCTCCGTCTGCACGAGGTGACTGTGTGGGAGACGGAGAAGACGAGCTGCGTCTATCGCGGCTAGGGTCGTCGCCGCCTCAATCGGAGTTTCTTACCCGTTGACGCTCGCCAATCCGAACATGCTGTGGCTCCTGCTGCTCGCAGCGCCGCTCGCGTGGCTCGGCTCGCGGAGACTCGTCGGCGAAGAGCGGGTGCGCCGGGCGACGATCATCGCGCTTCGCGCCTTTACGCTGGCGTTGTTCGTCGCGACGCTCGCCGGACCGTCGCTTGTCCGGGAGCATGACGCCCTCACCGTCATCGCGGTGGTCGATGTAAGCGACTCGATGCGCGAGTTCGCGACGGTCCCGTCGCCCTCGGGCACGCCGGCGACCTCGTCGAGCAACCTGGAGGCCGTCCGCGACTGGTTGCGCGGCGCGAACCGTGGTCGTGAGGCCGATGACCGATTCGGCATGGTCGTCTTCGACGGCGCCCCCGCCGCGGTCGTCGCGCCGACGACGGCGTCGGACTATGTCGACGACGGATTCGATCGACGAATGCGGGAAGGTACGAACATCGAGCAGGCGATCCGCTACGCCCTCGCCATGTTTCCGCCCGACACGGCGCGGCGGCTCGTGCTCATCTCCGATGGCGTCGCCACCGACGGCGATGCGCTCGAGGCGGCGCAAGAGGCGGCCGGAGCCCCGATCGATGTCGCGCCGATCGCGTACCGCGTTGATCGCGAAGTGATGATCGAGCGCGTCGAGGCCCCCTCCACAGCGCGGCCCGGACAGCGCGTCACGGTCCGCGTGCTTCTTCGCTCATCGATCGCCACTCCGGCGCGACTCACCCTGCAGCGGGAAGGAATCATTCTCGATATCAATGGCGACGCCCCCGGCGCCTCGCGACGCATCGAACTCGCCCCCGGGCTCAATGTGGAAACGGCGGAAGTCGAGATCGGCGACGACGCGGTCAGCCGATTCACCGCGTTCGTCGAAATCCCGTCCGACGCCGATACGCTCGCGGCGAACAACACCGCCGAAGCATTCACGATGAGTCCGGACCGCGGCGCGGCGCTCATTCTCAACGGGGTGTACGGCGACGGCGACGAGATTCTCGCCGACACCCTTCGCGCCGCTGATTTCAGCGTCGAGTTGAGCGCGGCGAACGAACTACCGCTCAATCCGCTCGAACTCCAGAGTTATGACCTCGTCGTCCTGCAGAATGTCGCTGCGGATGACCTCTCGGAACGCCAGCACGAACTGCTCACCCAGTATGTTCAGGAGCTCGGTGGTGGGCTCATCATGGTCGGCGGATACGAAAGCTTCGGCGCGGGCGGCTGGATCGACACCGCCCTCGAGCCCGTGCTTCCCGTCCATCTCGACCTGCCTGACGAGGTCGTCACCCCCACCGCGGCGATCGCCATTGTTCTCGATCGTTCGAATTCGATGGCGGAGACCGTGCTCGGCCAGCGCGAGACGAAACAACAGATCGCGAACGAAGGCGCCGCAATCGCGGTAGAAACGCTCGATCCTTCGGACTTCGTCACGGTCATCGCGTTCTCATTGTTTCCCGATGTGGTTGTGCCGCTGCAACGACGGGGCGAGGGTGAGGAGATCGCCGAGGCGATTCGCTCGATCAATTCCGAAGGCGGGACGAATCTCTACCCCGCGATGGAGCGCGCGTACGCGTCTCTCCGCGCTGCCGAGGCGGAGATCAAGCATGTCGTCTGCCTGAGCGACGGCCAGAGCGCCGGCGAAGGATTCGACGCGCTCGCGGCGCGAATGAAAGCGGACGGAATCACCGTGAGCACGATCGCCGTCGGCGATCAGGCCGACCGGCGCACGCTTGCGAACATCGCGGAGGCCGGCGGCGGGCAGTTTCACTATGTCGCGAATCCCCGGGTGCTGCCCCGCATCTTCGTGAAGGACATCCGCATCATGCGGCGTCCGATGGTGCGCGAGACTCCCTTCGATCCGATCCTCCTCGCCTCCGGCTCCCCGATCACCAGCGGCTTGAACGATCCGCCTTCGCTCGGCGGATACACGATGACCCGATGGCGCGATGACCGCACGGTGAGCCGGCTTATGGAGACCCCGGAAGGCGAGCCGCTCCTCGCGTGGTGGCAGGCCGGACTCGGCCGCGTCGCCGCGTTCACCTCCGACGCGCATGAGAACTGGGCGCGCGGGTGGATCGCGTGGCCGGGATACCGGCGAATGTGGACGCAACTCGCGCGGTCGACGAGTCGACCGGCCGGATCGCGCGACTTCGATCTCTGGACGACGATCGAGGACGATCGCTTGGTCATCGATCTCGACGCGACCGCTGCGGTCGACGACGACGAGACGCTCGCCATGATGCAGGTCTCCGGATTCGTGTACGCTCCGGACGGATCAGCGGTCGAGGTCCGGCTGCGGCCGTCGGGGCCGGCGCGCTTTGCCGCGGAGCTGCCAGCGCCGAATACGGGAAGTTATGTCGTCGCGCTCACCCCTCGAATCGGCGGTGAAACCGTCGGGCTCGCGCTCGGCGGCGTCACGCGGAACAGCGGCGTCGAGTTCCGGCGCCTGCGAAGCGATGTCGCGCTCCTCCAGGCGATCAGCGAGGAGACCGGAGGTCGCGTGCTCGACCTTGGTGATGCGGAGTCGGCCGACCTGTTTCGAAGGGAGTCGCTCGATCGCGCGGTGAGCGCCCAGCCGATGTGGCCACTTCTCCTCTGGCTGTGCGTCGGTTTCTTCTGGCTCGATGTCGCCGCCCGACGAATCGCCTGGGACTGGCCGTGGGTTCGATCTCTGCTCATCGCGGCCGGACAGCGCGTGGGTGTATCGATTCGCACGCGAAGCGAAGAAGTCGCCGCGTCCGTCGGGGCGTTGCGCGAAGCGGGCGAACGCGTCGGCCGTGAGATCGACGAGCGCCGCGGCGAAGGACGCGCGTCGTCCACCTCGACGGGCGGCGAGCGATCTGAACCGGCGCCGGTTGAGTATGTCGCTCGCGAACCGCAAGCGGAGAGCGAATCGGACCCCGAGGCCGCGGCTCGACGACTCGCCGAGGAGCGACGACTCCGCGAGGAGACGCGACGCCGCGCTCTCGACGCGCTCAAGGGACGGGCGTCATCGTCCGATCGCGAACCATCGGACTCGGGGCCGGCGGACGACGGCGACGCGGATGACGCGTCGACGACTTCGAGCCTCCTCGCCGCCAAGCGACGCGCGCGGGATCGATACGCCAACGAGTCCGACTCGGACGAGTCCTCCGATGACTCCGATCGCTAGAAGGGCGCCGGCGAGTCGACCGCGACCCGTTCTCCGTCGCCGGGATCAGTCACGACGAGTCGAGTCGCGTGGAGAAGCATCCGATCCGCCGCGACGCGAGCGTCTTCATCGGCGTAGAGCGAATCGCCCAGAATCGGATGACCGAGCGCCGCGAGATGCACACGAAGCTGGTGCGACCGACCCGTGTGCGGCCGAAGCCGGAGACGCGTGCGTTCCGACTCGCGATCGATCACTTCCCATCGGGTGAGCGCGGCCTTTCCGTGCTCGTGATCGATAATCTGGATCGGCCGGCGCTCGATGTCCGCCCGCATTGGAAGATCGATGGTCCCCTCTTCGGCTTCCATCCGCCCGGCGACGATTGCCTCATACTCCTTCTCAGGTCCACGCTCGCGGAACTGTCGCGAGAGCATGCGATGGGCGTCCGGATCGAGCGCGACGAGCATGACGCCGCTCGTTTCCTGATCGAGGCGATGCGTCTCCCGCGCCCAGCCGAACCGCGCCGCGACGCGGGCGACCACGCAGTCCGCCTTGTCGGCGCCCTTGCCGGGAACGGAGAGCAGACCCGCCGGCTTATTGATCCAGACGAGGCGCGTCGTCGCGTACAAGATTTCCAGTCGCCGGCTGGTCATTGGGGGTTCTCTTGGAGTCGATGCGTCGACTCAAGGGGCTACACTAGTCCCGGCGCACTGCATCCGCACCCGCTGCGAAGACCGTCCCGGCGTCGGGGACGGCTTCCTCGAAACGAGTTCAAATCAATGTCCATGGCCCTTCGAATGTCGACGGCCGCCCTCGGGGCGCTCTCCATTCTTCTCGCTGCGAGTTGTGCGAACGCTCAGCCGCATGGCGTCGCGAACGAACCGTTGGACCCGATCGACTGGAGGGAAGGCGAAGCCGGCATTCTCGATCGCCATGTGCAGTTGACCTTCGAGGAGGACTGGCTCAAGGCCGGCGAGGCGTACTTCAATCCAAACGGGGACTGGATCATCTTTCAGGCGATTCCCCAGCCGGCTCCGGGTGAGGCGCCTGATCGCTTTTACTCGATGTATGTGGCGCCGCTCGAATTCGACGACGGTCGACCGGTGGGCATCGGGGAACCCATTCGCGTGAGCCCGCCCGGCTCGGCGAATACCTGTGGCTTCTTCCATCCGCTCGAGGCTGATCGCATCATCTTCGGATCGACGATGGGCGAGCCGTCGCCGTCGGCGCCTCCGGGATTCCAGCGCGAAAGCTCGCAATATGTGTGGATGTTCCCGCCGGAGATGGAGGTCGTAAGTTGTCGCGTTCCGGCGATCTCCGGCGATCCGGACACGCCGCCGACCGAACTCACGCCGATCACCGACAACCCGACCTACGACGCGGAATGTGTCTACAGCCCGGACGGGCGACACCTTCTCTATTGCTCGCTCCAGTCCGGCGCTCAGCTTGGCGACCTTTATGTCATCGACACCGCGACGGGCGAATCGACTCCGCTCGTGACCGCGGCCGGTTACGATGGCGGCCCATTCTTCAGCCCCGACGGCACGCGCATCTGCTACCGTTCCGATCGCGACGGATCGAACCTTCTGCAGATCTTCGTCTCCGAACTCGAGTTCAACGATCGCGGCCAGGTGACCGGTGTCGCGCGCGAGTTCCAGCTCACGAACGATCAGAATGTGAACTGGGCGCCCTACTGGCATCCGGGCGGGAAGCATCTCGTGTACGCCACGAGCGCGGTGAGCCATCGGAACTATGAGGTCTTCATTGTCGACGCGGCGCCCGGAGATCCGAACTCGTGGGGTGAGGCGGCGCGGTACGGTTCGAACCAGCGGCGCGTGACGACCGCGAACGGATTCGACGGCCTGCCGGTCTTCAGTCCGGACGGTCGCTACATGATGTGGACGAGCCAGCGCACCGACGATCCGGCGGGGAAGGGCTCGAGTCAGCTCTGGCTCGCGGATTTCGTGATGGAGCTCGACCCGCCGCGTTCGGTTTCGTCGTCGCACGGCTCACGCTGACGCGATTCCCGGTACCATCTCCGCATGACGATCGGACGCGACCGAACCGACGCGAAGAGCGCCATCTCGAATCGGAACACCCTGCTCGTCGGGGTGACCGGCGCGGGCGCCGCGTTGGGGGGTATCGCTTTTCTCACCCGACCGTCGCTTTCACTCTTCGAAACAAACGCGTTGAGCGGCTTCGCCTTCGTCGCGTTGACGGAATCGTGGGCGGCGATCGTCTGGCTCATCGCGGCCCTGGGTTTCGGCCGCGCGATTGAGCGCGGCCTCGTCAAGGCGGCCCCACTCTGGCGTACACCGGTCGAATGGTCACTCGGCGTCGCCTTCCTGTTGTGGCTCGATCATCTTCTCGGCGCCGCCGGCGTCCTGACGACTCGGTATGGCGCCACCGCCTGGGTGATCGACGCGGTCGGGGTCACGCTGCTTCTCCTTGTTCGCGGTCGAGACGATGAAGACGCGGGTCCATCCGACGCTGACGGCCTTCCGTTGACCTGGCTCGCCGCGGCGCCGGGGATCGCCGTTCTTCTCGTCGCCGCGTCGAGCGCGCCCGGGTGGCTCTGGCTCAGCGAAGCCCACGGCTACGACACGCTGAGCTATCACCTGCAACTACCGAAGGAATGGCTCGAGCTCGGTCGGATCGAGCCGCTCGAACACAATGTCTACAGCTTTCTCCCCTCGTATGTCGAAGCGGCGTACCTTCATCTTGGCGTTCAGTTCGAGCCGTGGAGGGGTTCATATCTGAACGGAGTCGTGCGTGGCGCGCTCGCCTGCCAGTGGTGGCATGCGTTGATCACGCTCGTCGCCGCGTGGTCTCTCCATCGCGTCGTATACGGACTGACCCGTGACGCGCGGCTCGGCGGCGCCGCGGGCGCCCTCTTTCTCTGCACGCCCTGGGTCATCGTCACCGGGTCGATGGCGTACAACGAGTCGGCGGTCGCGCTCATGCTCATCGGCGGACTCGCGATGCTCTGGTCGAGAGAATCTCTCCGGCCGCGTGATCTCTTCGCAATTGGAGTCCTCGCCGGCGCGGCATGCGGCGCGAAATTGACGAGCGTCGCGTTCGTCGCGGCGCCGATCGGAGTGCTCGCGGTTCTGCGAGCGTCGCGCGGACATCGTCTCGGCGGAACGATCGCCGGACTGCTCGCCGGCGCCATCATGCTCGCGCCATACCTCATCCGAAACGCGATTCACGCGGGAGGCAACCCGCTGTTCCCCTTCGTCGCCGAATGGTTCGGATCGGCGCACTGGAGCGACGAACAGGTCGAGCGATGGAACCGGGCGCATGCGCCGGATCGCTCGTGGCTCAGTCGGCCAGCTCGGTTCGTCGAGGTCGCTCTGATCCATGGCCAATGGGCGGGCCTCTGGATTCTGGGGGCCGCGGGCGTCGCGGTCGCCGGGGTATTGAGGCGGCGTCGAGCCGTCATCGAGACCGCCGTTTTGCTCGTGATCATCGTCGTCGTCTGGTCGGCGGGGACCCATCTGCAAAGCCGCTTCCTGCTCCCCGCGGCGCCGCTCCTCGTCATCGGCGCAATCTTCGGACTCGAGGCGTGGCCCGGCGAGCGGCGTCGGAGTTCGCAACATCTCGCGCCCGCCATCGCGGTCGCCGGCGCGTTCATGCTCGGACTCTGGTCGGTCGCGCTCTTCCATCGTGAACGGGGTGGCGCGCCGGCGTCGTATGTGGACGGGCTTGCGCTCATGAGCGGTGAACTCTTCGCCGGCGCCCGAAGCATCGAGTCGGCGACCGCGCTTCAGACGCATCCGTTCGCATTCGTCAACCATCGGCTCCCCGAAGACGCGGGTGGGCTCTACCTGCTCGGTGACGCGACCGCGTTCTATCTCGCTCGCCCGATTCTCTATCACACCACCTGGGATCGGGCGCCCCTGGGCGAGGCGATCCGGACCACCCAGTCCGACGATCCCCGCGCGTGGTCACGCGAGTTGAAATCGCGCGGCGTCGAATTCATCCTCATCAACTTCGCGGAACTCGCCCGGCTCATCGAGACCGACGACTGGTACGATCCGGAAGTGACACGCGAACGGGTCGCGGCCCTCGCCATCGAAGCGGGCGAACCGCTCGGCGCCTGGCCCATCGATGCGGAGGATCCGGCGCGATTGCTCATCCGATTGAAGTAGATCCGCGGAGAGCCGGACGACGATGAAGACACTTCTGATCGCGACATCGAACCCGCACAAGGTCGACGAAATCCGGGCCGTCCTCGCTCCGCTCGGTTTTCAGATTCTGAGTCTCGACGCGCTCGGCCACGATCTCGAAGAACCCGAAGAAGACGGCGCCACCTTCGAGGCGAACGCGCAAATCAAGGCTCGCTATTACGCGAACGCGACGGGTCGCGTCTGTCTCGCCGATGACAGTGGCCTCGAGGTCGATGCGCTCGGCGGGGCGCCCGGCGTGCTCAGCGCACGCTATGCGGGAACGGGTCGCACTCGCGCCGAACGCGACGAAGCGAATAATCTCAAGCTCCTCAAGGCGCTTCACGGCGTCCCGGACGAGAAGCGGCAGGCGCGTTTCGTCTGCGCCATGTGTGTCGCGTCGCCGGACGGTGAGATCCTCGCTGAGACGCGAGGGGAATTCCCCGGTGTCATCGGGCATGAACCGAAAGGCGTCAACGGATTCGGCTACGACCCCCTGCTCTACCTTCTCGACGCGCGGCGTACGAGCGCCGAACTCCCGCCCGATGAGAAGAACGCGCGGTCGCACCGCGGGCAGGCGTCGCGCCTGATGGCCGCGAAACTGCGCGAACTTCAGGCCGCGTCGGTGTGGCCGACGTGATTACTCGTTTCGTTTGAGAACCACCCGTGCGCGGAGGTTGTCGCCTTCGAGTGTCACGCCGAAGCGAGCCGATCGCACGCCGGTCATCGCTTCGATATTCGCAGGGTCGGGTTTTGGATCGGCCGGATGGCCGTACACCGTCGACTCCATGGTCTGGTCCTTCTCGTTCCAGACGAAGTCGCCGCCGGCCGGACAGACGAGCCGCACCTTCCACCAGCGCTCGTGGACCTCGACCGGATCCTGATCGGGGAAGAGACGCTTCCATTCGTTCAGGATCGGCAGCGCCGCCCATGCGCGGCCGCGCAGTCGGGCGTGATAGTTGTCTCCGACGAGTGACTCGAACGCCTCGGCCCCGGCGGGCTCGAGTCGCAGCGCGAGGCTCTCGCCGAGCCAGTCGTGCGCCGGGTCTTCCTCCGACGGAGTTCCTGCCGCGCGGTCGAGCGCGCGACGCATCAACACTTCGCTGAGGGTGACGGTGAGGCCGTCCACCGTGGGCGCATAGCAGAGCATGAACTCTTCCTCGATGCCGGTCTGTGGCCCGGCGGCGCGGATCCGCGTGTAGCTCATGTCGCCGTGCGCGACCGATTCCCAGCGGAGGGTGTTCGGAGCCGTCTGATCAATGATCGCGCGAAACCCGGTCAGGAATGCGGCGAGTTCAATACGATTCTCAACTTCGATGTGCATGGCGATCGGAACGCGCCACCACCGTTCGGTCAGGAACTCGAACGGCGCCTCGGCCGCGAAGACTTCGTCCCAGAACGGATCTCGATCGATGTAGATGGCGAGACTGTCTCCCATCCAGCCGAGCGGGTCGGGGCCGGAGCGGGCGCCCGGCCGGGCGTCGCGAATGAATCCGGCGATCGACCGCATGAGACCGGACTCGCGATTGAGCGCCATCACATAATGCGCGATCGCTTCGTCATGAGGATCGCCATCGCCCGGATCGATCGTGGCGCCGCGCGTGAGATCCACGAACTCCCCGTAGTCACCCGAGAGATTGATCGGCATGACCGACACATCGAGTTCGACTTCCGCGTCGTCGACGAACACCTGTACGGCGATGGGATCGAAGACTCGTCTCCACTGCAGCTCGTAGCCGCGCTTCCATTCGAGGTACGCGTTGAGTTCCGCCGTCGTGACGGCGTCGATCTCGAGTTCGACGATCGGCGTGAGGAAATCGAGCGTGTTGTACTCTGACGAATGAACACCGACCCGCGTCATTGAGAGTTCGCCGAGCAGATCGGTCGCGGACGCGGTCGCGGGAAACGGCGCCGGCGTGGCGCCTTCCCGGACGAGCCGCGGAAGCGCCGAGGCCTGGAATTCGGACAGAAGGGCCGCGGCGCGAATACGCCGCGAGGCGCCGATGCGCCATTCCGGGCTGCACCATCGGCGGATGGTCGCGTCGGTCAGAACAAGAAACGCCGTTTCCTTCGTGTCAGCGCTCGGCGCGAATGGATATCGCGTCCGGAAGAACACAAACTCGGGAGACTCATGCAGTGTGGGAACGGCTCCCGTATGCGCCGCGACGAGTCGCTCGAGCTGCGCGATGCTGTTCGATACGACGACGATCGATCCGAGCGTCGCCTGATACGAGCTGATCGTGCGCGTCTCGTCAGCGATGCCCTCCCACGAGACACCGCCGATACTCCCACTCGATTCGACCACAGCCTCGTTCATCGCGGCATGGCGCCATCCGCGGACGAGTTCACCGAGCGCGTCCGCGTCGACCGCGTCGAAGAGGACCGCGACATCGGCGCCGGTACGGAGGTAGGGATCGGCGCCGGTGACCGCCACGGAATGAATGAGCCGCGGCCCGAGAGCGCGTGTGAGCGGGTTGAGCGCGACGCCGAGCTGCCGCTCGTAGCGACGACGGACGCCGGCATCCTCTGGTCGCGGCTCGAAGAGCCGCAGAAGCGGCGAACCGTATCGATCACTCTCGTCGACGAGATTGACCAGCGCTTCGAAAGTCGGGAAGAACAACGCATGCTGATCTTCGGGAATGACGCGCGCGGTCGCGTCAAGCGTGGGTTCAGCTCCCGCGATGAGATCATCCCATTCCATCGCGCGGACCGTGACGCCTTCGATCGTGTTGATGTCGATCGTCCGCGGCCCGGCCTCGGCTTCGCGCTCGAGCATGCGGTCGAGCGCGAGGTTCTCGCTTACCGCGCGACCCCCGGTGAAGAGCGCGTAGGTGTCGTTCAGTTCGTCAGGACGGGTCCGAAATCTCGGCTGCTCGGGCTCGGCGTCGGGGGCCAAGCCCGCGCGTCGCGCCGCGTCGCGCATCTCGTGGCGGAACCAGGCGGCGCCGGACGCGTTGTGCCGCAGGTAGAATGCGTAGGAACGCCATTTCGCTTCGTAGAATCGCGCTTCATCGGCGGGATCCGCGTCACCGAGTTCGTAAAGAAATCGAAGCGTGGTCATCTTCGACCAGTCCGAATTCGGCAGGTCGATCGCGACGCGAACCGTCGCTCCCGGCTCGGCCCGCAGCGCCAGACTCGACTCCTGCCGCCATTCCGCGACCGAACGCCACGGCCACGCGCCGGGCCAGTCGTCGAGTATGGCCTCGGACGCGCCGGCTTCAACTCGCACCCGAGGCTGCATCCACGGAAGAATCGCGTCGCGGCCCTGAATATATCGCCACGACTCGTCCGGCCAGGTTCCGTCGACGAGTTCGAGCGCCTCAATCGGAACGACGAACGGCGCCGCCCTTTCCGCCGCAGACACAGTTGAAACGAGAAGAATCGAGACAACGAACGCCACGGCGCACAGGCAGGTAGAACGCATGTTGAGTCTCCGGGACGGACCCTGGGAGGATTGACTCGCCACTTCTCTATCCTTCTCCTCCACCGCCCGTCCGTTTCATCGGAATCCTGGCGGATTCGCCGTCCTGACTGAACTTGAAGACGGTTCCCTTCGCGACACGCTCGTAGTCCTCTCGCGCGAGGATAAACGAATCGGTAAGCGATCCGGCGTTGAACGCGACGCGGTCGTTCTCGAAAACGGACGGGTCGATGTGGAGATTGAAGGCAAGCACCGGCTCGCCGAACGGGGGGACACAACCGGGAACGAGTCCGGTGAGTTCGCGTAACTCATCGCGCGTCGCGAAGCGAATTCGCTGGGCGTTGCAGTGGCGACGAATCGCCTTCGAGTCGAGTTGACGATCCGCGCTGAGCACGAAGAGTCCGAAGTTCTCTTCCACTTTGAGCAGAAGCGCCTTGGCGCCGATCGAAATCGGCTCGCCCCGCGCCGTGGCGGATTCTTCGCTTGTGCGCGTTGGCGCATGTTGGACATGGCGGTATGCGACGCCATGCGTCTCGAGCAGGGCGCGGAGCCGGTCGAAGACGGATCGGTCGTCGGACATGGCTCGATCGTAGGCGGGCGACTCCGGCGCAAAAACAACGCCCACTCATCGTGGTGGGGCGATGAGTGGGCGCAAGGTGGAAAGGAGCGCCGGGCGTGCTTTTCGGCATGCGCCACGACCGTTGGTGCAGGCTGGCCCTCGTCGCGGGTTCCATGCGGCTGAGACCGCCTGTCGAAGAGTCCCGGTTCAATCAAGTTGTCGATCGCCGGCGTCGGAGTCGGAACGGACACAAAGCGATTCGATCGAAGCTACGGTCGAGCGACATCCGTGCGCTCTTCGTGACTCGTCCTTGAGTCACGGGTTCGTCCGTTCTGATACCTTCACCGTCGAGTGACGAGCGAGTCCGTTCGCCTCCTTCTTGACCTGACCCTGACTCCACACACGGGACGGTTCGGCCATCTCCTTCCATGGCCGCGACCGTTCCGTCCCAGACCCGAGGCGCGATCCATGCGCCTCACCTGACCATCAATCGACGATCGCCCGTTCCCGTTCAACCGTCGCGTCGCCTCCGGCTTCGGTCGACCCCTCAACTCCGACCGGAGCGCCGAGCGAACAATCCGTCATCCTTCTCCCGATCCCGACTCCGGCGCCGCGGCGCCGTTCGAATCGTTTCGTCTCCTCCGCGCGAACCGCTCAAACACCTCGGCCTGCTTTGCGAGGCGGTCTTCGATCTCCGCCTCCCACTGCGCGGCGTCGCGAATCTGCAGGTGATCTCGAACGCCGATCAGCACGACCTTCTGCCCCTTCTTGAGCCCGCCCCGCTCGATCATCCGTTCCGGAATTCGCACCCGTCCCACCGAGTCGAAATCGAGCCGGGTGGAGAGTGGGAAGAAGAGTTGATCGAACTCCTGGACGGACTCGTCGGTCACGAGACCCTTCTCGAGTTGCGCGGCCAGTCGCTCGAACCCCTTCTCCGGATACAAACGCAGCTTCCGGTTGGACCCCAATGTGAGGTAGAAGGTCTCACCGTCCTCGACCGGGTTCATCCTCCGTTGAATGTCCGGCGGAATCGCCAATCGCCCTTTTGAGTCGATGGTGTATTCATGTTCGCCGGTGAAGAGCACGGAGAAGTGACTCCAGTCATATCGGACGCGGGTAAGTTAGCCCATTACTCCACACGATGCAACACAACCTCACCTCTTTCGACACAAATTCACCGAGTTTTTGGTCCGACCTCCCCACCGCTCTGCGCGCGGCGCTCGCTAATGAAGCGCAACCCAATACGCTGTCTAGACATGCGGCGATTCTGATCGCCCCGGGCGCTCTCCACAATTGAGTAACTTGTTGTCCACAAGCAGTGCACAGGACGCCCCACTCATCCACCGCTAGACAGGCGGGGAAAGGGGCTCGCTCTTATGCAGTGAGGGCGCGGATTTCGGCGTCGATCCGCTCGTTGAAAAGGGGCGCTGCGAAGCGTTCGGCCTGACGACGGCACGCCGCCGGGTCGAATGGTTCGAGGCGCTCGAACTCGCGGATGGCGTCGAGTATGGAAGCGACCGTCGGCGCCGCGATCGGCGCCGTGGCGCCGGGCGCCATCCAGTCGAGGGCGCCCCCCTCCGCCCGTGCGATGACCGGAGCGCCGCAGGCCATCGCCTCCACGGGAGTCATGCCGAAGTCTTCGACTCCAGGAAAGAGCATGGCGCGGGCGCGTCGAAAGAGGTCCCGCAACTCGTCACGCGATACGAATCCACGGAACTCGGTCGTGGCCCCTGCGATCGAGCGGAGGTACCGCTCCTGGGCGCCGGTACCGGCGACGACGAGCCGGAAGTCTCCCCGGCGAGCCGCGTCGACGGCGAGGTCGATTCGCTTATACGGCTCGAGAGCCGATGCGACGAGGTAAAAGTCTTCACGAGGGATCGTCGGATCAGGGGTGAAATAGTCGGTGTCGACCGGAGGGTGGATGACGGTGGAGTCGCGATCGAAGCAGCGGGCGATCGCCCGGGCCGTGTGGTGACTGTTCGCCACAAATCGCGTGACGCGGGCCGCGGAGCGTCGGTCGTACGCCCGGAGTCGCGGTCCGAAGAGGCGGAGTCCGGCTCGTCGCCAAATGCCCCCCGATCCGACGCCGTAGTCTCTCGAGACCGATGACCAGAGGTATCGGGCGGGCGAATGGCAGTAACAAAGATGTGGGACCGGCTCCCGCCTTACAAGGCTCTTGGGCGGACGGATCGACTTGATGAGTGATGAACTCGTCGAGATCAGGAGATCGACGCGCGGGTCGACCCGCAGCGACTCCACAGCCCACGGATAGAGCAGAAGAAGCGATCGTCTCAGCGGACCGGCGGCGCCCGGGATCGCCTGCAATCTCGAGACATGGACACGGCACGCGTCGATCGCCGGGGAATGCGGGCGACCGTTCGAGACCATGACATAGAGATCGGTCGGCCCATAGAGCCGCGCGAGACGGTCGAGCACGCGCTCGCCGCCACGCATGCCGACGAGCCAGTCATGTGCGAGCGCGATCTTCATTCGAGTACGCGGCCGTTCGCTGATGACGCGGTCCTACGATTGGTCCCCATGACTGCCAATCCAAGCGCGAATCGATTGAATCTCGACTTCCGAGCGGAGGCGTCCCGGCTCGGTCCGCCGCCGGCGCCGATTACCGATGTGCACACGCATATCAACGGAGCGCAGGCCTCGCGTCTCTACCGGGAAGTGTGCGAACTCTACGGCGTCGAGCGCATCTATTCGATGACTCGATTCGACGACCTTCCGATCGTCCAGGAGGCGTTCGGCGACCGCATGCGGTTCATCGCCGTGCCGAACTACCAGTCGAGCGATCTCCGCACGGCGTTCACGACGGAATGGCACAAGCTCATCGAGCGATTCGCGGAGCGGGGCGTGCGGATCTGCAAGTTCTGGGCGGCGCCCCGGTCGCGCGATTACGCGGCCCAAGTCGGTGAGGATGTCTTCTCGTTCGAGGGCAAGTGGCGCCAGAAGGCGATGCGCATCGCCCACGAATGCGGAATGATGTTCATGACGCACATCGCCGACCCGGACACCTGGTTCGCCACGAAATACAAGGACGCGTCAAAGTACGGCACGAAGCTCGACCAGTACACGCCCCTTGAGCGACTGCTCGATCAGTACGGCGATATTCCGTGGATCGCGGCGCACATGGGCGGATACCCCGAGAATCTCGACTTCCTCGACGGACTGCTCGAGCGACACGACAATCTCCATCTCGACACCTCGGCGACGAAGTGGATGGTGCGCGAGCTTTCAAAGCACCCGAGCGAACGGCTGAACTCCTTCCTCGAGCGGTGGCGCGGGCGCATCCTGTTCGGGTCCGACATCGTCACGACCGACGAACACTTCAAGTCGAAGGAGTCGGAGCGTGGCATGGGCCATCTCGCCGCCTCGCGCGAACAGGCGTTCGAGCTCTACGCGAGCCGGTACTGGTCGCTGCGCACGATGTGGGAGACGAGTTTCGACGGCGAATCTCCGATCGTCGATCCCGATCTTCACATGGTCGATCCCGACCGATACGACGAGTCATCGGCGCCGCCACTTCGGGGCAAGGCCATCGCGCCCGATTCGCTTCGCTCGTTGTATCACGACGCGGCGACGAATCTGCTCGACTCGTGGCACGAGTCCCGCGACGCCACATCGACTTCTTCGCGTCAGGACTCGGCATGACGATCGAACGCCAGACCGTGAGCACCGGTACGCCGTGGGAAGAGCGTGTCGGCTACGCGCGGGTCGTTCGGGTCGGACCCCATGTGTGGGTGTCGGGGACGGTCGCGTCGAACGAGATCGGCGTGATTCATGCTCCCGACGACGCCGGCGCCCAGGCGCGGTTCATCTTCGACAAGATCGATCGGGCGCTGCGTGAAGCCGGGGCCTCGATTCGCGATGTCGTCCGGGTGCGGGTGTATCTCGTCGACATGGACGATGTCGCCGAGGTCGGCCGCGCGCACCACGAGCGATTCGCCGACATTCGTCCCGCGAATACGACGGTCGAAGTCAGCCGGCTCGCGACGCCGGAATGCCGCGTCGAGATCGAAGTGGAAGCATTCATCATCGATTGACTCACTGACCGGCGCCGAAGAGATCGACGAGTCCGGCCGCAAGCGCGTCGTAGTGCGCCGGCGCGTTGTAGACCTGGGCGGAGAGCCTTACATACGCCCGGCCGCGCAGTGGAATGAAGGGAACTTCGATCCGGGTCCGTCGATACAGCTCCGCCTGCGCCGCGTCGGTCTGTTTCTTTGTCTCCGCACGAACGGAGTTTGGCAGCGCGATCAATGACATGCAGTTGTACCACTCCGACCCGTCCGGATACGGCGGCTCGACGCCGAGCGCATCACTCACCACGCGTCGTCCATATCGCGCGAGTTCGTGATTATGTCGCCGGACTCGATCCCAGCCGAGATTCGCCATGAACTCGATCGCCGCGGGTATTGAGAGATACGCGGTCGGATCGTCCGTGCCCATCCAGATGAATTCGTCGGGAAACGCCCCTTCGAAATAGTGCGAAGTTACCGGCGGCACGATCGCCGCATGATGATCGGGATGCACATAGAGCACCGCCGAGCCCTTCGGCGAACACACCCACTTGTGAAAGTTGCCGGTCCAGAAATCGGGCGCGAGTTCATCCAGATCGACTTCGAACGCGCCCGGCGCATGGGCCGCGTCGACGAGGCAGAGCACGCCTGCGTCACGACATCGCTTCACGATCTCGGCGACGGGAAAGGCGAGCGCCGTCGGAGACGAAACCTGATCGACCACGACGATCTTCGTCCGCCGCGTCATCCCCGCGAGGAGCGCTTCGGTGAGTTCGGCCGGATTCGACCGGGGAAACGGAATCGGCTGGGTCACTAGCGTCGCCCCGCAGCGCTCAGCGACGCGTCGCATCGTCTTGATCACGGCCGGATAGCCAATGTCCGCGATGAGCATCTCGTCGCCCGGTTCAAAGCGGAGCGAGCGCATTACGGCGTTTACGCCGGTCGTCGCGTTCGGCACAAAGGCGATGTTCGAGCCGCTCGTGCCGAGAAACTGTCCGCAAGCTTCCCGGGCCGATCGGATCATTTCGGCCAGACCGCGATCGAGAAACGCGACGGGCTGTCGCTCCATCTCATCGCGAAGGGCGCGTTGCGCTTCGAGCACGAGTCGGGGCGTCGCGCCGAATGAGCCGTGATTGAGGAAGGTCACGGTCGGATCAAGCGCCCACTCCGACCGGACGGCGTCCCAGTCGTCGCCCCAGATCGGATTCGACACCGGATCAGTCACGCGAATCAGTCCGCCGAACCTTCGCCGGCGGTCACTTCGGTGATGTCCGCCGCGGTCTTCCGGAAGTTGAGATCGGGACGGCGCGAAGTATGGTCCTCGATCGTCTCGGTCCGCCAGCAGCCGACCCAGTGGTTCGGGCTGATCTCGTGCAGAACCGAGTCGGCGCCGCCGGGCGAGAGCGCGAGATCTCTCGGGGCCTGATGCGCGGGCCACCACGGCACGATGCCCTTGCCGAGTCGCTTGAACTCCTCAGGATTCTCAATGACATCGCGAATGGTGACGAGTCGCTCGCGCTCGTCTCCGAGTTTCGGAATCGAGCTGAACAGCCCGCGGGTATATGGGTGCAGCGGATTCTCGAACAGCTCGAAGACATTCGCGTACTCGACCACGCGTCCGGCGTACATGACGCACACGACATCGGCGTTCTCGGCCACGACGCCGAGATCGTGCGTAATGAGCATGATCGCCATGTTCCGCTCGTGCCGGAGCGAATCGAGGAGTTCGAGAATCTGCGCCTGGATCGTCACATCGAGGGCCGTCGTCGGCTCATCGGCGAGCAGGAGTTCAGGCTGACACGCGAGCGCCATGGCGATCATGACGCGCTGCCGCATGCCTCCGGAGAACTGGTGCGGATACTGACGCAGTCGCTTCTTCGGCTCTGGAATGCCGACCGAGTCCATCGCGTCGACGGCGATCTCGGTCGCTTCACTCACGGAAACCTTCTGGTGAAGAAGAATCGCCTCCATGATCTGATCGCCGATGGTGTAGACCGGGTTGAGGCTCGTCATCGGCTCCTGAAAGATCATCGCGATGTCCGAGCCGCGCACCTCGCGCATCTCCTTCTCGGAGAGCGAAAGCATGTCGCGACCCTCAAAGAGGATTGAGCCGCGGTCGTACCGGCCGGGCGGCGTGGGGATGAGCTTGAGCGCGCTCATCGCCGTGACCGATTTGCCGCAGCCGGACTCGCCGACGACCGCGAGCGTCTGCTGCGGATAGATGCTCATGTGCACGCCATCGACGGCCTGGATGCGCGGGCCGGAGCCGTTGTCGAAGGACACCGCGAGATCGGCGACCTCGAAGATGGGCTTCTCGGCCGCGGGCTTCGTCTCGGACGCGCTCGGTTTCTCCTGCAGCGTGGTCATGGTCGCGTGCGCCTCGTCTCTCTGTGCGCGGATCAGGCTTCGTTCGCCTTCTTGAGTTTCGGATCAATGGCGTCTCGCAACGCGTCGCCGATGAGGTTGAAGCCGAAGACGGTGAGAAAGATCATGATGCCCGGGAAGATCGCGAGCCACCAGTAGAACACACCGGTCGACTGATCCACGGCGCTCGACAGCATCTGACCCCAACTCGGGTTCGGCGGCTTGATGCCGAATCCGAGGAAGCTGAGCCCGGTCTCGATGAAGATCGCCGCGGCGACGCCGAATGACGCGTCGACGAGCACCGGCGTGACGCCGTTCGGGAGCATGTGCTTGAAGAGGATCGAACGCATCGGCAATCCGACGGCCCGCGCAGCCTGAACGAAGTCCTGATCCCGCAGTTTGAAGAACTCGGCGCGAATGAAGCGCGCGGAGCCCATCCATGAAGTCGCGCCGATGACCGCCATCATCGCGTAGAGCATGTAGTCGTTCCACTGCGGCGGAATGAACGCGATGATCGTGAGCAGCAGAAGCAGCCGCGGGATGGCCATGAACATCTCGATCACACGCATCCCGGCGATGTCGATCCAGCCGCCGAAATACCCCATGATCGAACCCACGGTCACGCCGATGAACAGGGCGATTCCGGTCGAAACGAACCCGATCGAGAGCGCGACGCGCGTCGCGTGGATGAGCCGGGCCGTGACATCGGAGCCGGAGTCGTCTGTTCCCATGAAGTGCGTCGGCCGGGCTTCGGACCGATCGTCGAGCATGAGGCGCCGGCCGTCCGGATCGATTGACGCGGTGATGAGACCGTCGGTCTCGGCGGCGATGCGGTCGATGACCTCGCCGATCGTTTCGGCGTCTCCGAGGTCGACCTTGTAGGTCTCGAGGCTTCGGGCAATGACGATGAAGTCGGCGCCGCTGTCGCTGATGCGAATTCCTTCGCCGAACCTCAGATCGGCGAGCCGGGTGTCGCGGGTAATGGACGCGCCCTCACCCGTCGGCGACGCCGGCCGATGCTCGGCTGAGAGGTCGGTGTCGCGGCGCGAATCGGTCAAGCCGAGATCGGCCGCGGCGCGGGAGCCGCCCGAGATCTGCACGCGCGTGTTCGGCGAGCCGGGCGGCTGATTCCGTGCGTAACTCTCCGCCGCGGTGAAGTCGTGTTGAATCGGCGGGAACGCGGCCCGCACGCCTTCACGCTGCGACACTTCGTAATAGTCGACACTCTCGAGTTCTCGTCGACCGAGGGTACCGACGACCGACGCGAGCATGAGTATGAGCATGGCTCCGACGAAACCGCGCCGAGCCGCTCGGGCGCCGACACTCCGTCCGAATTCATCCCGCCGGTCGGAGAGCAGCCACGCCGCGGCCTGCGCCATGAGGAGCGCGCCAAGTATCCCAAGCACGCCGTACAACGCCCACGCGACGGTGGGCGACTGGAAGAAGCCCATGCCCTGCTCCCAGGGCGCCGCCGATTCACGATCGGCGAGCCAGCCCCGGAACGCCGGCGACATGATCGGCGCGAGAATCAACGGAACGAATCCGAATCCGAGAAGAGCGAGCGCGGGCGCCGTGGCCACCTCGCCCTCCTTCCCCTTCCGGAATCGAAACGCGAGAAAGAGAAGAAGCGCCTCGACCGCGCCGAACATGAGCACCCAGTCAGCGGCGCGAAGGGAACTGAACAACGGGAACTGCCATCCCGGTTCGAGCACCTGCTTCTCGCCGAACCCACGAATCGCGTCGTCCGGCAGGAAGAGCCAGTAGGGTCGATGATTCGCGAGCAGCGGCGCGAGCACGCCGATGACCGCGGTAACTCCCATGATCCAGAGCGCCACGAACGCGACGCGACGCGTCTTGTAGTCGTCCCACACTACGCGCCAGAACGAACGGGTGTCGCCCGCGAATCGCCGGGCGAGCAGATCCGGCGCGACATCCATCTCCTGGTCCGTCTGACGCACGCGACCGGGATCATTCGTCGCGCTCGCCATCGACGCGTCGGACGGCGACTGCGGCCGGGGGCCCGGCTTCGGTCGTTCTTCGCTCGGATTGGGAGTCTGATCCTTCGGGCTCATGAGACTCGATTACTTGTAGGTGATTCGTGGATCGGCCAGCGCGTAGCAGATGTCCGCCACGAGGAGACCGGTCAGATTCAGCACGCCGAAGATGAGCGCCATCGATTGGACGACATCGTAATCCCGGTTCTGCACGGCGCGGAAGGTGAACAGCCCCATGCCTTCGATGTTGAAGATCTTCTCGATGAAGACCGACCCGGCGATGAGCACGGGGAGAATCGTCGCGAAGATCGTGATGAGCGGAAGGAGACTGTTCCGCAGCACATGACGCAGGATGACATCCTTCGACGGCACGCCCTTCGCCCGCGCGGTGCGGACATAATCCATCGTGAAGTTATCGAGCATGGCGGCGCGCATCTGCTTCGCGAGATACGCGAATCCGCCGTACACGATGCACACCACCGGAAGCACCATGTGCCAGAGCCGATCGGTCAGCCAGCCTCGAACCCATTCGCCGTCTTCGGTGAAGTGGCCGATGAACGGCATCTGCTCGGCGCCGAGGCTCGACAGACCGTTGTTCGGAAACCACTCGACTCCGGCGCCGCCCTGGGCCGCGTAGCCGACGAGCAGCGTGCCCGAAAGCACGGTGGGAATCGACCAGAGCGCGAGAAGGACGAAGTTCGCGAAGCCGTCGAACCGGCGGCCCCGCTTGACCGCCATGAGCATGCCGCACGGAATCGCGATCATGTAGATGATCGGGAACGCGGTCAGGCTGAGCAGGAGCGTGACGGGCAGGCGTCGCTTGAGTTCGGCCATGACCGTCGTGTTGCTCGTGAGTGAGGTTCCGAAGGTCACCTCGAAGATCTCGACCGGTTCGCTGAAGCGCCGGATGTCTCGACTCTCGATCGCCCGATGCGCGTCGACCGGCGTCCCGCGGTACACCACATGACGCGGCTCGCGTCCGTCGACATTCGTAGCGTCGCTGATCTCCTGGCGGAGATCGGCGTCGAGCATCGAGTCGAACGCTGTATCGCTCTGCTCGAAGATCGTGCGCTCCGGGAGTTCGATGCGCGACGCACCGATGACGCGCCGCCAGTCGCCTTCGTCCGATCGGACGAGCAGGAACGGGATCGCGTCCTCTTCTTCGAGGAGGGGTGTGAGCGCGCCGGTCGCCGGATGGGCGAGCCAGATCATCGTCGGCGCCATCGCGGTCGCTTCGCGCGACCAGCGTTCGAGAGCATCCTCATCCGTCGGCTCCGCGATGGGCTCGAACGAACCACGCGCGAGCGTGAACCGTGGAATCGCGTACCCGTCGAGCGCTTCGGGGAGCTCGTCGGCCTCCGGGCCGAGGACACGGGCAAGCCCGGCGTCGTTCGCCGCGGCGACCGTGGCGTTCTCCACGCGAAGCGCGAACCACTCGCCCTCGCGTTTGAAGACGGGCCGATCGTCCGCCGGATCAGGATTCAGGTAGAGCGGGTAGCCCGAGTCGGCGCCGAGGTCGGCGAAGCCGGGAGCGCGAACGGTCGCCGGCGTGAGTTGCGTGACCGGGACGAGGTCGTCCGCATCCAGAGACGACTCGAGCGGCCGAAGATCCGCCATCGCGATCACGGCATGGCGAGGCTCGAGGTATCCCTCGCGGATTTCCGGCAGCCACTGGTCTGCGTCTTCACCCAGTCGTTCAACGAACGAGGCGTCGCGCTGCGTGACGACCGCGTCGTCATCGAGTCGCCAGTCCGCGACTTCGAGCCACGAACCCTCGAGTTCGAGGAATGACGGGGCCACCGAGCGTCGCATGGTGTAGAGCGGGTGGAGTTCTTCCCCGTCATCGTACCAGGCCATCGCCTGGGTGCGGGCGAAGAACATGCCGCGCCACCAGCGCAGATACTGACTCCAGATCGGAAGGTCGAGGCCGTAGCGTTCCTCGTACCACTCCCGGACTGCCTTCTGCGCCTCGGCGCTCATCTGTCCGGCCTCGAACTGCGTCGACCCGGGCCGTCCGGGCGCGAAGCGCGCGATCGCGAACACCATGACGGTGATTCCGATGAGCGTCGGAATCATGAGCAGCAGTCGGCGGATCACATAGGTGAGCATCCGTCAGCGTCCTTCTTCCGGTCAGCGAATCTGCTCCGGCGCCGGGACATACCACTCACTCACATAGAGTCGGAACTGGCGACGCTTGACATTCTCGAAGCGGCCGTCAAGGAACGCGAGGCTCGGCCGGTTGAACAGGAAGGTGTACGGCTGCTCCTCGTGCAGAATCTCGTGGAAGCGATGCCACAACGCCATTCGCTTGTCGTAGTCGAGTTCACGGCGCGCCGTTTCGATTATGCGGTCGGCTTCCTCGTTCACAAAGCCGATGTAATTCGATCCGCGGTTCTCGGCCTCGTTCGAATGCCAGATCTGGTACGGATCGCCCTCGGGATTGCCGGTCCAGGCGAGGCTCACCATCTCGAAGTCGCGCTCGGTCAGACGCTGTTCGAAGACCGACCATTCGAGCTGATCGAGGTTGACCTTGATTCCGGCGGCCTGGAACTTCTCGCGGACATACCGCTGAAGCCGATCGGAGTAACTGCTGCCCGACGGCATGAGGAAGGTGATCTCGAACGGCTCGCGCGTGCCGTTGTTGTCAAGATCCATGTCGAGGACGCCGTCTTCGTCAGTATCTTCCCAGCCGACCTCGTTGAGCAGGCGCATGGCGCGATCCGGGTCGAACGGCCACGGCTCGATGTTCTTGTTGTACTGATCGGAGTTGAAGTGGAATGGTCCGGTGACGATCTCGCCGATGCCTTCTCGGAGCGTGTCGATGAGTTCGCGTCGATCGACGAGCATGGTGAGCGCCTGGCGAGTGCGCTTGTCGGCGAACTTCGGAAGCCGCAGGTTGTAGCCCATGTACCCGTATCCGCCGAGCGGCGAGTAATAGAGGATGCTCTGCGCCGGTCGGCCCCGCACGGCTTCCCAGTCGTTGTCCACATTCTGGCTCCACTGCTCAGGCGTGGGGCCGATGAGATCGACATTGCCGGCCTTGAACTCCTGGAACTCGGGCAGTTCGCTCTGAATGAAGCGAATGACATGGCGTTCGAGGGCGGGCTTTGGACCCCAGTAGTTCTCGTTACGAGTCAGAACAAGCTGGGCGCCTTTCTCCCAGCTTTCGATCACCCACGGACCGGAGCCGCGGCAGAGTTCCTTGATGCGCTCGTTGTACTCTTCGGCGCTGAAGTCGCCGTAGACATGCTTCGGCAACATGAAGAGCAGATTGCCCACGATCCCTACTGAATCGAAGTAGGTTTCCTTCATTACGAACTTGATGGTGTGGTCGTCGATCTTCGTCCACGATTCGACATTGTCGCCGAGATAACTGCGCTGCACCGGGGCGTCGATCTCTTCGTTCATGACGAGATCGAAGGTGAAGATGACATCGTCCGCGGTCACGGGGGCGCCGTCCCACCAGGTGGCGTTCTCAAAGAGCTTGAAAGTGATTTCGAGCCCGTCTTCACTCACCTCCCACTCGCGGGCGAGACCGGGCGTGTAGCCGTATGGCGCGTCGACATCGGCCCAGCAGAGTTTCTCGAGTACCTCGCGGTACACGCGGGTCGCGTACGCGTCGCGAGCGACGAACGGCGTGAGCGTCTGCGGCTCGGAGTTCCAGACCTGGATGAGCGAGTCACCCGGAGCGAAGTCATCGGGCAGATACGCGTCGGGCGCGACCTGCCAGGTCTGCTCGAGCCCCTGCCGGTTCACGGAATCGGCCGCGGCGGCGAACTTGATGTCGGCGCCCGGCCGGTAACTCGGCAACGGCGCCCGATTCGGCTCGAAGTTCGGATCGAGCATCGACGGAATCGCCGGAGTTTCTCCGTTCGCCCGTCGCGAAGCGTTCGCCGCGTCGAACCCGCCTTCGATCCGCACACCGCTCGCGAGCTTGTTCGTCATCGAATCGATCGAACCCTGGAGCATCGCGAGGGTTTGCTGCTGGCTGCCGAGCGTTTCATCGACTCGGACGAGCGCGGTGACCTCGCGGTCGGTTTTAACCATGTTGAGGAAGAGGAGCAGACAGATGACCCCTCCGATCAGCATGTAGAAGAAATCTTTGACGGTGAATCGATTCTGCATGGCGTTCGTCGTTCCTCTTGCTGCGGACGATCGATCAAGTCCGGTCAATCCGCCGCGGTGCGGCGACGGGGGTCGAAGACCTCGCGCAATCCCTCACCGACGAAATTCAGGGCGAGAAGGGTTACGCCGAGCAATACGCAAGGCCAGAGCAGGAGCCACCAGCGACTCTCGACCGGGTTCAGTTGCGAGAGCCCTTCGGCGGCCAGGTTTCCCCAGCTCGGCAGCGGCGGTTGAATTCCGATTCCGAGAAAGCTGAGGAAGGACTCCTGAAGGATGGCCTGGGGCACGGTGAGCGTAGCATAGACGATAATCGGGCCAAGCAGGTTGGGCAGCAGGTGCTTGGTGAATTGCTGCCGCGTCGGAACCCCGATCGCCCGGCACGCCTCCATGAACGGTTGATTCTTCAGACTCAGCACCTGGCCGCGAATCACGCGGGCCATGGTGAGCCAGCTCACGCCGCCGATCGCAATGAGCAGAATGACAAAGTTAATGAGCGACTGGTGACCGTTCGCGAAGCGTGTGACGCCCCGGACGGGACCCGGCATGGCGTAGTTTGCCCGCACCCACCACGAATCGTCCTCAAGGGCTGCCGACGCTTCAGCGGCCGGCATCACCGCGATCTCTTCGACTCGGTTCGACACAATTTCGAGTTGAGTGACGACCCCATCGAGCGCGACTGCGAGCAGCACGACGAGGAGAATGTACGGAAGTCCGTAGAGCACATCGACGACCCGCATCATCGCGGCGTCGACGCGACCTCCGAGGAATCCGGCGAGCATGCCGTAGACCGTTCCGATGAGCACGCTGATCGCCGCGGCCGCCAGGCCGATACCGAGACTCACGCCCCCGCCGACGAGACATCGAATGAAAAAGTCGCGGCCAAGGGTGTCGGTTCCCAGGGGGAAGAAGGGATCTTCGGCGCCGGCGTCGGTATTCGACGCTCGAGCTTCGAGGAATCGTTCGAGCCGCTCTTCCTCGGCCGGCGTGTGCGGCGCCCAGGAGGGAGGCAGCAGGATCGCGTCGAGTTCCTGCACATCGTACCGGGGCGGCGGATTCTGCGCGTCAACCGATCGCGCCGCCCCCAGCGTGTACGGGAGTGTGACAATGCACGCGACGAACATCACCGCAAGGATCGAGGCGCCGAGCACGGCGATTCTCGATCGAAACAGGGCGCGGCGTTCCGGCGGTCGGGATCTGGGAAGGTCGAGCTGAGTCATTTCAGCCCGCGATAATAGCCGAACGCCTCGGCGCGGCACAGCCCCGATGAGGCAGCCCGTTCACCTCTCGAAGATCGCGTCGATCAGCGTCGTCCGTCGCGCCGTCGCGGATCGAGGTCCGATTCCTCATCCGCGTCGCCGAAATCGAAGCCGGTGGCGTCGAGAAGACGCGAAACGCGTTCGTCGATCATTGCGTCACGCCGCTCGACCCAGTCTTCGAGTCGCGCGCGGAGGGCCTCGAGTTGTGTTTCGAGTCGGCGGAGTTCGAGTTCACGCCGGGATTGATCGATCTCGAATTGTGTCGTCACGAGCGTGCGCACCTCGTCCCGCAGCCGCTCGGCCTCGGCGGTGTCCCCGTCGCGTCGCGCCTGATCGTACTCGAACTGCTTCTGGAACAGGCTTCGGCTTACGCGTCGGCGCGCGACTTCAAGGCGGTAGCGCTCCGGGTCGGTCCGTTTGAGTTCCACGAAACGCCACCACATGATCCAGTGCTCGCGGAGCTTATCGGTGAAGACTTCCGGCGCCTGCGCCTGGAGATCGACGAGTTGGCCGTGGAGCGTTGGTTCGAGGTCGGCGATGACCTCCATCATGCCATCGATGTCGTCGGCGTCGAGTTGATTCGGCCGCGCCGGCCATCGACGCCGCGTCGAGTCGCGCTCGCTGTCCGTCCCGCGCCGGATGCCGTCGCCCCGCCGCGCCAGTCCCCGATCTCCGTCATCTTCGAACGGAAGCGCTCGATCACCCCGATCCGGAGAAGCGTTCGCCTGACCACTGAGGTCGAGTTCCGCGTCACCGCCGCGCAACCGGCGGACGAGCCGGAGGAGAAGCTGGCCGCTCGCGCCGCTGACTTCTTCACCATCGACGAGCACTTCGACGCCGTCCGCATCGCTGCGGCGCACGAATTCGATGCGCAACACATGAACTTCGCGCGTGACGCCGGCCTGCGCGGCGGGCGGCGCTGCGGAATCGGTCGGCCCGCCCCGATCCGGCTGGGCCTCCATCATCGCCAGGCCTCCGCCGAATACGAATGCGCCGATCAGGCCTCCCACGATCAACTCAAAGCGTCTCATCGAACCCGATTCCTTCCGCGCTTCGCTCAGAAAAGTGTCGCCGCATTCGACAGGTCGGTGACCGCGTCGAGGTATTCGCTCGAGAGCGTGTCCGTGCCCCAGTCGTCATCGTTCCATTCACTCAGCGCGAGCGTCGCCGAGGACAGATCCTGCATGAGTTGTTCGGACTCGACATCGAACTCGGCGCCGAAGTCGTCCGCAAGCGTTTCATCGGCCCATTCGTATTGTCGCGCGAGTTCGTCGAGCGATTCATCCACCGCACTCGCGAAGGCTGGCTCGTTCGGCGTCGCGCCCGGCCTGAGCTGGGTACTGAAATGAATGGCGACGCCCGTTGCGACGGCCACGGCCGCAGCGATCGCGCCGATGACCCAGCGACCCGATACGGACCGCCTCGGCAAGGCCGAGGGACCGGGCGATTCGACGCCGCCGACCAGCCGCCACTCGCCCTCCTGGAGGGGGAGGTATTCGACGCTCGAGGCGAAGACGCGATCTTCGAGCCCGAGCGACGCCGCATCGTCGGCGGCGCGGACTCGGTCCCCCACCACCCGATCGAATTCGCGAAGCTCCGCGTCGATCGCTTCGGCGTCCGCCCGCCATTCCGGATTGAAATCTCGATCCTGACTCATGGGTTCATTCACTCGCGCCGGCCGACCGGCGCCCCTCCATTCGTTCGGGCGATGATTCCGATTCATCCGGCGTCATCATCGCCCGCAGTTTCTTCAACGCCCGATGTTGCCGCGCCAGGACGGTCCCGAGCGGCTGGTCGAGCGCCTCCGCGATCTGCCGGAAGCTGAGGCCGCCGAGGTGACGCAATTCGATCACCTCCCGATCCTCCGGCGAAAGGCGCGCGATCGCGTCGCGCAGATCCCGGCGGGTCTCGGCCCGCTCGTCGGCGCCCAGGTCATCGACCTCTTCCGACGCGAGGGAAAGTCCGCCGAGCGTGGCGTGGTCGACCGGCACGGCGTGTCGATTCCGCCGGCGCATCTCATCGCGCAGCCGGTTCATCGCGATTCGAAAGAGCCACGACTCGAAGCGACCCTGCTCGGTATAGCCGCTCCCAGCCTCCTGCTCAGCCCCCACCTTGCTGGCGACGGTGCAGAACACGGACTGCGTAATCTCCTCCGCGAGTTCCGGGTCGCGGCATTGCGCGCGGATCAGCCCGAAGACGCGGCGGGCGTATCGATCGACGATCTCCCGCCACGCGGCCTGATCGCCGTTCGCGGCGCGCTCGAGAATGGCGTTCAGACCCTCCGGCATGCGGTCATCCATCGGTTCAACGCGGGTCAGGGCGATCGTATTGCCGGCGAAACAACCGGTTCGAACGATTGCCGAATCCGGATCGCACACATCTTTTTTTCCGGGGTTCTGACCCGCCCAGGGCCGTCGTCGTTTGAAGAAAGGCGCGCACAAGCGTTTGGAATTGAAAGACTTTGGCGTCATTCGTGGCCGGCCGCGAGTCGCCACGGGTTACCGGACGCGTGTCAAAATGGCGCTCCGTTGTTAATCCCCCTCGGTTCGGTGGCCGATGTTCGCGTGCGCCCGCCGAGTCGATTTTCAACCGAATCGGCGAGAAGGAGATTCTCCGCGTGGCACGCGGACGACGGGTGTCGTCCGAATCGAGATGAGTCGTTTCGAGGCGGGTCGTATCCCGTCGTTCAACGAGTGCCACCACGCCAGTCCCGGCGCCGCCCCATTCCCGAGACCAATGTGAGACGGACGGGCGCCGCCCCATCGAACAGGAGTCGTCATGAGTAAGAACTACAGCCGCAGCTTCAAGAACGCGTGCAAGAAGGGCCAGAGCCCGAGCCTCGCCGCGCAGAACATCGCGAAGCGCAACAAGACCTCGTACAACCAGGTCTGCAAGAACCTCTCGAAGGATCGCGCCTGCTTCACCCGGAAGTTCAATGGCTCGACCTTCTGCTTCCCCTGCGATTTCGGCAAGGCCCCGAAGAACGCCCAGAAGGAGACCGAGTTCAACTTCTGGCAGTTCGCGATCGAGTTCGCGATGCAGCAGGGCTGGGTCACTCCCGAGCAGGTCTACAGCTGGAACAATGACCAGCTCTTCTGGTACATCTGCTCGAAGTTCAACGCGCACTACAAGAAGCCGCGCGGCTTCAACCCGAAGACCAAGGTCGCCGGGTTCCCGTCAAGCTGGACGAACAACGGTTCGACCTCGAGCACGACGAAGAAGTCGAAGAAGAGCGCTCCGAAGCGGAAGACCCGCAAGACCAAGGCGAAGGCGAAGAGCCGCAAGCCGGTCGCCCGCAAGACGCGCAAGACCCGGACGACGAAGGCTCGCACGAGCAAGCCGGTCGCTCGCAAGACGCGCAAGGCGCGGAAGAGCACGCCCAAGGCGACGACCCGTCGTCGCGTCACGGCGCGCAAGACTCGCAAGAGCACCCCGAAGGCGACCACCCGTCGTCGCAGCGCCACCACGAAGGCCCGCGCGGCGAAGACGCGGCAGAACCGCCGTCGCACGGCGAGCCGCCCGCAGCTCCGTCTCGTCGGTGGCACGAGCCGCCGTCGCGGCACGACGAATCGTCGCAGCACGACGGCCCGTCGTCGCGCCGCGTGATCGAGCCCGCTCGATCATCGGACGATCACGAACCAGCGACCGCGGTCCTCGACCGCGGTCGCTGTCGTCTTGCGAGACCGGCAAGCGGTCCGTACGCCGTGATTTCACTGGCGTTCCCCTCCCCATGCGATAGCTTGAAGGCAGACGAGCACGACCATTCGTCCGTTCGGGAGGACGCCCCCGTGTGCCGCACACCCCTGCTGACACCCATCTCGATCGTTCTCACCGCGAGTCTCAGCTCGTTCGCGCCGTGCCAGCCGCGATTCGAGATCATCGACCTCAACGACATCTCCTACGCCGGGTTCGCGTCTCCCTGGTCGATCAACGACGAAGGCGTGATCGCCGGCGTCGCGGACTTCGGCGTCCTCGACGGATTCACTCCGACCGTCTGGATCGACGGACACGCCCAGCCGCTCCGCATCGTTCCGGGCGACGACATCGGCGCGCTTGTCGGCGCGAATCTGAACGGTCTCGCCGTCGGGGAGTCGACCTGGATCGAAGAGCGACCGAATCTGCTCATCTTTCATTCCACCGCGACACTCTGGACGAGCCTCGACGCGGTCGAAATCGACTCGCTGGTGACAACCGGCCAGGACTGGGACCTTCTCTATTGCGCCGGGCTCAATGACAATGGCGTCATCATCGGAACCGGTCGCGACCCGGTGCTCGAAGAGCCCCGCGCGTGGATCTTCGACTCAAACACCGGCGCGCTGAGGGACATGGGAACGCTCGGCGGATTCAGTACCGAGCCGTATGCGATCAACAACTCGGGCGTCATCGTCGGCCAGTCGTGGACGAGCGGCGGCCAGCAGCATGCGTTCGTACTCGAGAACGGTGTCATGACCGACCTCGGCACACTCGGCGGCCGTGACAGCCGCGCGACGGACATCAACGAGAGCGGACTCGTCGTGGGCGGCGCCCAGAGTCCGACCTCGCCGGAGCTCGCCGTGCGCTGGGACGGTGGCCAGATGTTCGTTCTCGGGACGCTCGGCGGCAATCAGAGCAATGCGAACGGCGTGAACAATCGAGGCGAGATCGTCGGCTTCTCGACCGACGTCCGACACTACGCGCACATGTTCTACTGGCGCGACGGCGTGATGTATAACCCGGTGGACCACATTCCGCCCGGCGGCGGATGGGGCGGTCGCGCGAACGCGCTCGACATCAACGACGCGGGGCAATTCGTCGGCACGATGTACCGGGAGAATCGTGGCGACGCGCCCGCGGTGCTCACGCTCGTCGAACTCGAGCTCGAGGGTCCGCTTCCTGGAAGCGCAGGTCAGTTCAACGAGGTCACGGTCTCGGGCGCCGCTCCGGGATCACTGCTCACGCTCGTGTTCGGCGACGGACCCGGTCTTCGTCGGATCCCGGGTTGCCCCGGCGCTCCGATTCTCATCGACGAGCCGCTCCGCGCGGCCGTCGCGAACGCCGATGGGAACGGTGTGGCGGTGATCCGCGGGTTCGTGCCGGCGAGCGCTCGTGGTCGAGCGGTTCGATTGCAGGCGGTCGAACGGTCACGATGCCGTGTGAGCAATGTCATCGAGCACACCTTTTTCTGATCCGCGACCGGCGCGCGCTGTGGCTTAGAATCCTCACATGCCCAGCGGTCGGACCCCGTTCCAACTCGTCAGTGAATATGCGCCGGTCGGTGATCAGCCGGCCGCGATCGCCGCGCTGACCGAGGGCCTGAGCCATGGTCGGCCGTACCAGACGCTGCTCGGCGCCACCGGAACGGGGAAGACCTTCACGATGGCGAATGTCATCGCGCAGACGCAGAAGCCGACGCTCATTCTGAGCCACAACAAGACGCTTGCAGCCCAGCTCTATGAGGAGATGCGCGACCTCTTTCCGCACAACGCGGTGAGCTACTTCGTCAGCTACTACGACTACTACCAGCCCGAAGCGTACATCCCGCAACGCGACATCTATATCGAGAAGGACGCGTCGCGCAACGATGATCTCGATCGGCTCCGTCTCGCCGCGACGAGCAGCCTGATCAGCCGCGATGATGTCATCATCGTCGCCTCGGTCTCGTGCATTTACGGACTCGGTTCGCCCGAGGAATACAAGAAGCGCGTCCTCACCGTCGAGCGCGGCCGCGAACTCAACCGACGCGAGTTCCTCCTCGGTCTGACCGACATGCAGTACACTCGCGCCGAAATGGACTTTCAGCGCGGGCAGTATCGCGTCCGCGGCGATGTGCTCGAGATTCATCCGGCGAACGCCGAGTACGCCGTGCGGATCGAACTCTTCGGCGACGAAATCGACGCGATCCAGATCATCAACCCGACCACCGGCGAACTCATCACCGACACCGACCGGTACTTCATCTTCCCTGCGGCGCAATACATGATGCCGGAGGCGGAGCTTGATGACGCGCTCGCCGCGATTCAGCAGGAACTCGATCAGCAGGTCGTGCATCTGCGACACGAGGGTCGACTTCTCGAGGCGCAGCGACTGCTCGCGCGGACAAAGTACGACCTCGAGATGATTCAGGAGGTCGGCTACTGCTCGGGGATCGAGAACTACTCGCGCTACTTCGACGGCCGGGCGCCCGGCGAACGACCGTTCACGCTGCTCGATTACTTCCGACATGTGCCGGGCCATAATCCGGACGACTGGCTCGTCTTCATCGACGAATCGCATGTGACCGTGCCGCAGGTCGCGGGGATGTACAACGGCGACCGCGCCCGGAAGCTCACGCTGGTCGAGCACGGGTTCCGGCTGCCGAGCGCGCTCGACAATCGACCATTGCGGTACGAGGAATTCGACGCGATCGTCCCGCACACGATCTTCGTGAGCGCGACGCCCGGCGCGTTCGAACTCGAGAAGTGCGAAGGCGAAGTAGTCGAGCAGATCATCCGGCCCACCGGGCTCATCGATCCTGAAGTCGTCGTCCGCCCCGCGGCCGGGCAGGTGCCCGATCTCCTCGAGCGATGCCGGGCCATGGCGGCGCGTGGCGATCGCGTCCTCGTCACCGCGCTCACGAAGCGACTGTGCGAAGACCTCACGCGGTACTTCGACGAGCAGGGTCTCCGCGTCCGTTACCTGCACAGCGAGATCGACACGCTCGCGCGCGTTGAGATTCTCCGGTCGTTGCGTGAAGGTGACTTCGATGTGCTCGTCGGCGTCAATCTTCTCCGGGAGGGGCTCGATCTGCCAGAGGTGGCGCTCGTCGCGATCCTTGACGCCGACAAACAGGGCTTTCTCCGCAGTGCGACGAGCCTCATTCAGCAGATGGGGCGCGCGGCGCGCAATGTGAATTCGATCGTCGTGATGTACGCGGACAAGATGACCCCGGCGATGCAGGAGGCGATCGACGAGACGACCCGGCGCCGCGAGAAACAGATCGCGCACAACGAAGAGCACGGCATCACGCCGACGCAGATTCGCAAGGCGATCCGCCGCGGAATCGAACTCGAACTCAAGGCGCACCGCACGGTCCGCGAAGCGGTGCGCGAGTCCGAGCCGGAGTTCGAGCGCGATGAGCTCATCAAGGACCTCGAGAAGGAGATGCTCGAAGCGGCGGAGGAACTTCGATTCGAAGAGGCGGCGCGGCTCCGCGATCAGATCACCACGCTCCGAGAGCAGCCCGCGAAAACGATGATCAAACGATCCGATATCGACGGCCGGAGCGAGGGCGCCGGACCCTCGGCGGCGCCCGGAGCCGCCGGATCGCGGCCGAAGCGGCCACGGAAGAAGCGGCTCAACCGCTGAACGGAGCGTCATCCCGCATCGGCGCGGCCGCTGCCACCCAGTCGTGTCGAAGGCAAGACGGTCGATCGCGTGATGCGTTTGTTTATCGTCCGCTACGGCGATGAGTCGTCGCCCGAATCGATTCGGAGCGCTTCATCCGGGTAGTGAATCCATTGCAGACACAGGCCGCGCGCTTCGAGCGTTGGACCCGCCAACCGCCGATCGCGCGATTCGAGAATCTCGTCAATGTACTCCGGCGCCCAATGCCCGCGGCCGATCTCCACGAGCGTGCCCGCGATGATGCGCACCATGTGGTACAGGAAACCCGACCCTTCGATGTCGATGAAGACCCGCTCCCCCATCCGCGACACTCCGCAGGCGAATACGGTGCGCACCGTCGACTCGCGACCGTGAGCCGTGTTGGCGAATGACTCGAAGTCGTGCTCGCCTACAAGCCGCCCGGCAGCGTCATTCATGCGGTCGAGATCGAGGTCATACCAGAAATGGTAGAGTCTCGAGCGATCGAAAACCGGCCGGAGCAGGGCGTTGTGAATCGAATACCGATAGGCCTTCCGGTCGGGCATCCAGGTCGGCTCGAAGTCGAGCGGGACCTCGCGGGCCGCCGTGACGGCGATGTCCTCATCGAGGTAACGGTTGATGGCGCGATGGAGTCGATCGACCGGGATTCTTGGCTCTTCGACGGTGAACGCGGCGACTTGTGCTTCCGCATGGACCCCGGAGTCCGTCCGGCTCGCGCCCATCACATTCACCGGTTCGCGAACGGCCCGGCGTGTCGCCGACTCGATCACGCCCTGCGCGGTGCGCAACGGCTCCGCATCGGGTGGCTCCTGCTTCTGCCAGCCGTGAAACCCGAACCCGTCGTACTTGATGGTGAGCATGAAGCGGCGTGGCATGAGCCGTTATGGTACGGCATGAACTGATCAGAGCGGCTCGTCGGCGATGCGGGCGATCGCCCGCCCGAGGTCCTCGCGGGCGGTCGCCCGTCGCGCCTCGACACCGACGAAGGGTGGCGCCTCGCGAAGATCAAGCGTCTCGGGCTGTCCCGATTCGACCGCCTTCCGGTACGCCTCGACGCGCTCCGCCGCCGCCGTGAGCATCGCAGGGAGTAGATAGTCCTCCAGGCGATCGGCGTGCTGATCGACCTTGTCGACTTCGAGCGTGACCGCTTCGTTGATGGATCGGTCGTAGATCGCAAGGAGAAAGAGCATGGCGTCGCCGTCGAGGGTTTCGAGCCAGTCGCGCACTTCGCGTCGTCGCGCATCTCGATCGGCGTCGGGCCCGCTGAGCCGGTTTCCGATTGACTCCTCGAACTGATCGCGACTCTGGTTCATCGCCGCGTGATAGCCGAACGGATCGCTCCGCCCGAGCCGGCGCAGGGCGCCGCGCAACCAAAGGGACTCGTCTCGGTTCGGAACACCCTCGGGATAGAGCGTCTCAATGAGCGTACTGACTCGGTCGAACTCGTCATGGGCGATTCGCGCCGAGAGGATGACCCGGTCGGACGAGAGATGATCGATCACTCGAATGGCGGTCGCGAGGCGATCGAGGCATCGGCCTTCATCTCCCGCGGCGTGCGCCCGGGCGGCGTCGAGTTCGAGGAGTCGCAGGCCGTCGCGCATTCCGGCGACATAAGCGGGAAGAAAGATCCGCCACTCCGGTCGGGCGGACTCGAAGTCACATTGACGAATGCGCGATCCGTCCACGAACTCCTTGATCACACTGAGGGCGCTGGTTTCGCCCGCATCGAGGAATTCAAAGCTCGACGCGTCTCCCGGCGCGTTGACTTCGAACGAGACAATATGGGCCTTCCACTTCGGATCGAGCGCATCGAGCTTGCCGATTCCACGCAGGTACCAGGCCGCAGCGTTCGCAACCTCACCGACGGTGACTTCACCGTCAATGAGCGATTCGAGTTCTACCTTCCGCGCCTCGAGACTCGCCCGAGACTTCTCGAGATTGTCGAGGATTCTCGACACGCTCGACGGAGGCAGGAGCGCAAGCGCAAACGGGCCGTACTCTCCCGCGTCGACGCGCGCCTCGAGATCGGCGAGCCGGGCCCGCGCGGCCCCCGGGTCGTCCTCGTAGAACACCTCGACATACTCATCGACGAGTCGGTTGTATTGATCGAGGTCCGCCTGCAGCTCATGCATCGGCGCGTTTCGAAGATAGGCGTCAGTCTCCGGATCGACCGTCGAGAACTCAAACAGGAGGTCGATCACCTCGCCCCGACGGTCGTCGGCCAGCCGATCGGCGAGGTACCCGCTCGTCATCTCCTGCTCCATGCCCATCGCGTCGGCGAGACCGAACGGATCACGACCGTCGAACTCGTTGAGCGAAGCGAGCAGAAACGCCTGATCCGCCGGCTGGAGCGCGCCCGATTCGATCGACGCCTTGAGCCCCTCATCGGCGTAGTTGAAGACCGCCTGCCCGACGAGTGAACTGATGAGCGTTCGATCGTCCGGCAGGTGATTCGCCATGCGGTATATCGCGGATAGCGCTTGCGCGGCGCCGCTCGAATCCCCCTGCTGCATTCGAACGACCGCATCGGCGCGGATGACTTTCGCCGCGCGGCGCATTCCTCCGAGATGCGGCAGAAGCATCTCGAACCCCTCGCGATGATTCAAACCGAAATCGGAATACGGACGACGCGAGGCGGCGCGAAGCTCAGCCAGCGCGGCCTGCGCCTTCGCGAGCGCGGCGCGAACCTCGGGTGTCGGGGTGGAATAAGGATGAGCGTTCTGCCAATCGACCGCGTCGAAATCCTCCTGGGACAACGCGCTGAGCTTCGCGATCGCGTCGCCATAGATCGCCGCCGCGTTGTCATCGTGCGACGGCGGCTGCGCGATCACGGGCGCGAAGGCGATGGCGAGCCACGCGAGACAAAACGAGGCGAATTCGAATCGATTCATCGGCGACTCCCTGTGCGACAGGAGGCGAACCGTTCAGGACACTTCTTCGGGCACACGCTCATTCGACGCCTCTCCGGCGTCTCGGGCGCCCATGCCGAGGGCAAGCCGGCAGAACATCTCGACGCCCAGCGCGATCGAGTCATCGTTGAAGTCGAACCGCGGCGTATGCACCATCGGATACGGCTCGTCCGGCGCCCGCTGCTGTCCGAGGAGGAAGAAACATGCGGGAACCTCGTTGCAGTAGTACGAGAAATCCTCGCCACCCATGCACGGCTCCGGATACAGCTGCGCGCGCTCGGCGCCAACGGCGCCACGCGCCGCGTCGAAGAATTCGGTTACCGCGGTCGGATGGTTCCGCGTAACCGGGTATCCGACATGCCAGTCCACACTCGCCTCGCACCGGTGCGCGGACGCGACCCGCTCGACAATCTCATAGAAGCGCTCGCGGCCGAAGGCCCGGGTCTCATCGCGAAGCGTCCGCATCGTCCCGGCGAAGGTCGCCTCATCCGGAATGATGTTGAATGCGGTTCCCGCCTGAACCTTCGTTACCGAAACCACGATGGAATCGATCGGGTCGACATTGCGGCTCGCGATCGTCTGGAGCGCGCCGACGATTTCGCTCGCGCCGACAATCGGGTCGTTCGTAAAGTGCGGGCTCGCCGCGTGTCCGCCTCGGCCGCGCACGGTGACCGTAAAGAGATCAGTCGCGGCGAGCAGCGGTCCGGGACGAGTCGCAATCACTCCGAGCGGGAGCATGGGCCAGCAATGGAGGCCGAACATTCTGGACACGCGGGGGCCGAGCAGTTCGGCGCCGAGAACTCCGTCCTGCACCATGCGCTCACCGCCACCCCCGCCCTCCTCCGCAGGCTGGAAGACGAACTTCACCGGATTCGGCAGTCCGCCGACCTCGTCGGACAGTCGCTTGAGCACACGGGCGGCGCCGAGACAGATCGTGGTGTGTCCATCGTGGCCGCACGCGTGCATCCGACCGTCCACGGTCGACGCGTACGGGCGATCCGATTCCTCTTGAATAGGAAGCGCATCCATATCGGCGCGAAGCGCCACGGCCCGGTCCGTATCCTTTCCGGGAAGAAACGCGAGCACGCCCGTGCCTCCCGCGAGATCGTCCACGAACTCGATCGTCGACTCTTCGAGCGAAGCCCGGACGCGGCCGGCCGTGCGAACTTCCTGGTACATGAGTTCGGGATGGGCGTGCAGATCCCGCCGGAACTCAATCAGATCCGCCAGCTCCTCACTGATCAGGCGACGCAGTCGATCGACAATCTCGGGCTCAGCCATGCGGCCATTCTAACGCCAACCGACTCGGGCGGATCGCCATTTTCCAAGCGCTGGACCGGCGCCGATTTGACGAACTCCTTCGTCCGGCCGATGATCAGGCGTTCGCGCCACCGTAGCTCAATTGGCAGAGCAGCTGATTTGTAATCAGCAGGTTGTCGGTTCGAGTCCGACCGGTGGCTTTGCCCGTCAGCCCGGAGAGAGAGTCAGGCGGTCGCCTGAGCGCCGGGCGAACCATCGGCCGCCACGCCGGATTCGTCGATCACTTCAATCTCGAGGTCGCGCCGGAAGGTCTTGCGGAAGACTTTCTCGTGGCGTCGAACGGCTCGGAGTTCGAGGTCACAGGGCCCCTTCGCGTGGAGCACGAGCTTCGCGATGCGTTTCTTCGACCCCGCGACAATCCACGCTTCCTGAATGACGCCGGTGTGCGTGCGATCGAGACTCTCGGCGATTCGGAGCATGACCGAGAGCCGCCGCACAACGAGTTGCGATCGACGATCGAGTGACGCGAAGCTGGGAAATCGCTTGTTCGGCGTCGTCTTCTGGTGAAACCGGGCCGTCGTCGCGATGATCTCGATCTCGGTCTGGTCGAAGCCGAGCAGATCCGCGTTTCGCACGAAGTAGTAGGTGTGTTCGTGGTGATTCTTGTACGAAAGAAAAGAGCCGATGTCGTGCAGGATCGCCGCGTGATACAGGAGTTCCTGCTCTTCGTCCCCGAGCCGGTGAAGACCCTCATCGCGCGAACTCTCGAAGAGCATTTCGGCGAGGCGGGCGACATGACGCGCGTGCGGCTCGTCGTATCGGCATGATTCGGCGAGGTGGTGCACGCTTCGATCGCGCAGCGAATCGTGGGACGAGACGCGCGGATGCTCCTGTCGATCGAGCCAGTCGACGAGCAGCCCGTCGAGGAGGCCGCGATCACTCACGCGCAATCCCTCGATGTTCAGCGAGCGCATGAGGGATTCAATGATCGCGGCGCCGGCGATGATGATGTCGGCGCGGTTCGTGCTCAGCCCGGTGACCTTGCGGCGTTGTTCAAGTGGAAGCCTGCGCATGTGATCGATCGCGGCGCGGATGGCGTCGTAGGGGATGACATCGTCGCGACCAACGGCTCGACCGAGTGAGAGGTGCGCTGCGACATCCGCGAGATTTTCAGCGGTGCCGGAGCTGCCGATCGCGAGGTCGGTCGGACGCCGCTTCAGGTCCGAGATGGCGCGAATCATCTTGTTCCGCGCTTCGGTCGCGACCTCGGCGTATCGCGCATCGTCCACCGGCCCGGTGTCATCCGGCCCGAAGAAGCGGTTCGTGAGCCGAATGGCGCCGAGGTCGAAGGAATCGATGAAGTCGTACGACTGCTGGTCGCCGTAGATGACCTCGGTGCTGCCGCCACCCACATCGATGAAGACGGCTTTTTTCTCGCCGAGCCGGAGGCCGCTCGAGACGCCGAGGTAGATGAGTCGCGCTTCCTCCTTTCCCGAGACGACGCGCAGATCGAGACCTGACTCTCGACGGAGTCGATTCACGAGCACCTGCCGGTTCTTCGCTTCCCGGCATGCCGCGGTCGCCACGGCGGAGATGAGCCGGGCTCCGTTCGCCCGCGCCATCGACGCGAAATGATGGCAGACCGTGGCCGCGCGTTCGATCGCGTCGGGCTGCAGCCGCTGCTCTTCGAAGGCGCCGTCCCCGAGTCGAATGGTCTCCTTCTGTCGCGTCAGCACCGTGTACCGATGCCCCTCGCCGACCCGCGCGAGGAGAAGCCGGACGGAGTTCGACCCGAGATCGATGAAGGCGACGGTTTCTTCGGACATGCGGCAGAACCTCGGTCTCAACGCGGCCAGGTGTCGATCCGGCGCGGGAATGCTTGGCAGGTGAGCGTATTCGACCCATGGGTCGGAGCCACGACCGGGGGTCAACCATTCACGCGGGCGAGCCGATAGGATCTCAACGCAATCCGAATATTGCCCCAGTAGAATCGCGGTCCCTGCCGCCCCGATAGTTGTCTGGTCGCCGATGGAGTGTTGAGCGAATGAACCGCGGGTATGAACACGATCCGGCCCATGTCGTTCCCGCCGGGGGGACCACGCGCGCCGATCACGAGCCGGATGCGGAATCACCTGAGCCCCGGTTCCTCAACCGCGAACTCACCTGGCTCGAATTCAACAAGCGGGTGCTCCATGAAGCGCAGGATGAGCGGACCCCCCTTCTCGAGCGTGTCCGGTTCCTGAGCATCTTCACTTCGAACCTCGACGAGTTCTTCATGAAGCGCGTCGGCGGCCTCAAGCGTCAGGTCGCGGTCGGCGTCGCCACGCGCACGCTTGACGGGATGACGCCGAGCGAACAACTCGCGGCCATTCGCGAGGCGGCGCTTCCTCTTCTCGCCGCTCAAGCGTCCTGCTTCACCGATGACATCCGCCCGGCGCTCGCCGAAGAGGACATTCACCTCCTCGGTTGGGACGAGATTACCGACGCCGAACGGGAATGGGCGACCGTCTACTTTCGCGAGCGTGTGTATCCGGTCCTGACGCCTCTCGCCGTCGACCCGGGCCATCCCTTTCCCTTCATCTCGAACCTCTCGCTGTCGCTCGGCGTGCTGCTTCGGCATCCGGAGCGCGACGAGAAGCTCTTCGCTCGCGTCAAGGTGCCCGAAGTGCTCGCCCGCTGGATCCGTCTGCCGTCCGACGGCGGTCATCGCTTCCTTCGTCTCGTCGAACTCATCCGCCACAACCTCTCGGACCTCTTCACGAACATGGAAGTTCTCGAGGTCATGCAGTTCCGGCTCACGCGGAACGCCGACATGAAGCGGGACGAGGAAGACGCGGACGATCTCCTGTCGCTCATCGAAGAGGAAGTGCGTCAGCGTCGCTTCGAACGCGTGGTTCGACTCGAGCATGGCCCGGACCCGGACCCCTGGATGCTCAAGTTTCTCATGAACGAGCTCAATCTCGAGCCGTCCGATGTGTATGAGCTTCCCGTCGAGGTCGACTACAGCGGACTGAAGCCGATCGCGGATCTGAATCTTCCCGAACTCTCGTATCGACCGTGGAATCCGATCATGCCGCCGGCCTTCGCGGATGAGGAGACGGATGTCTTCAGCGTGATCCGCAATGGTGATGTGCTCGTTCATCATCCGTACGAGAACTTCAGCGCGAGTGTCGAACGCTTCATGCGCGCCGCGGCGAGCGATCCCAATGTGCTGGCGATCAAGATGACGATGTATCGGACGGGTGATGACAGCCCGTTCATCCACACGCTCATCCGGGCGGCGGAGGCCGGCAAACAAGTCGTCTGCGTCGTCGAACTCAAGGCCCGGTTCGACGAAGAGCGAAACATCTATGTCGCGCAGGCGCTTGAAGAGGCCGGCGTGCATGTCGTGTACGGCCTCGTCGGGCTCAAGACGCATGCGAAGACGGTGCTCGTCGTGCGCAAAGAGGCGGACGGCGTGCGGTGTTACGCGCACATCGGAACCGGGAATTACCATGTGCAGACGGCGAAGCTCTATACGGACCTCGGCCTCTTTACCGCTCGCCGCGAGATGACGAATGAGATCGTTGAGCTGTTCAATCATCTCACAGGCCGTTCGCTCATGAACGACTCGGAGTTCCTGCTCGTCGCCCCGCTCAACATGAAGCGGCGATTCCTCGCGATGATCGAGCGCGAGGTCGAACACCATCACGCTGGACGCCCCGCCCGGATCACGGCGAAGATGAACAGTCTCGAAGATCGCGAGATCTGCGAAGCGCTCTACGCCGCCTCGCAGGCGGGGTTACCGATCGACCTCATCGTTCGCGGGTTCTGTGCGCTCCGACCCGGCGTGCCCGGACTGAGTGAAACGATCCGGGTGACCTCCATCATCGGCCGGTTTCTCGAGCACTCGAGGATTTACCACTTCCAGAACGGCGCCGGAGACCCGCTCGACGGCGAGTTCTTCTTCGGTTCCGCGGACTGGATGTATCGAAACCTCCACAATCGGGTCGAGGTCGTCGCCCCGATCATCGATCGATCTCTTCGCGTACGCGTATGGGAGGCGTTGCAGATCGGCCTGGACGATCGACGCCAGACCTGGGTCATGCAGCCCGACGGCTCCTATGTCCAATGCGACCCCGGGTCCGACGACGAAGCGATCGGCGTGCATGAGCGCCTCATGCGGCTCGCGGAACGACGGATCGCCGAGGCCGTCGAGGGCCAGATCAAGCCGTCTCATCCCGGGCGTTGAATCGCCAGTCTTGATCCCGGGCGTCTATACCGTGAGAATGAACTGGACGGACGGACGCGACGACTCTTCGGCGCGGTCCGGCCGGGGGGAGACCGCATGACTACCAGTGAAGAACGATTGCCCATCGGCGCCGCGTCCGAACTCGAAGGTCGAGTCCGCCTGGTCGCGCAGATCGCTCGAGGCATCGCGCACGATCTCGGCAACCTGCTCCTGCCCAGTCGTGATCGGCTGAAGGAACTCGACGAGATCGAAGCGGTCCCCGCGACACTTCGTCGCGATGTCGGTCGCGCGGGAATGATCCTCGACCATCTCGATTCGATTCGCATGAGTTGGCGTCGACTCGTCGCCGCCGAAGCGATCGACCATGAGGATGAGCCCATCACCGAGTTGAACGCGTGGTGGGGTGAGGTGCGCAGCGCCATGCGCTCGGTGCTTCCCGCGGGCAGCGTAATCGACGCGAACCTGACCGCGGAGGAGGATGAACGAACGGTCGCGGCGCCCGCCTCCGCCCTTACCCGCACGACGCTCGGATACTTCCTCGATTGCGGCTACGGCCACGATGATCCGATCAGGCTCACGATCCGCGCCGACGAAGATCATGACGCCGACGATGGCGTGCGTCTCGTGCGAATCGACTTCTCGGCGACGAGCCGCCGCTTCGGAACCACGGATGACGAACAGCCCCGCCGGTGGAGCGACGAAGCGATCGCCTTCGCCCGACGCACCGTAGAAGTCTTCGACGCGTCGGTGGAAACCTTCGAAGATGGACTCCGCGCGCGAGTCTCGCTTCCGCTCGTCTAGACACGCTCCGCGACCCCGTGCGGCGGTGGACATGGCGCGCGGCTCGACCTATTTTCAGACTCGGTTCAAAGGGCGGGTGCCCGAGCGGCCAAAGGGGGCAGGCTGTAAACCTGCTGGCGTATGCCTTCGGGGGTTCGAATCCCTCCCCGCCCATTTGCATCTGAGGCGCCACCGAGACGCGTCGGATTACGCGACCCGTCGGCCTCCCGATCGAGCGGGAACCGGAAACGGAATCGGCGCCGGCGCTTCGTACGACCCCGGCTCATCGGCTTCGATGAGCCACGCGTCAGCCGTCGCGACCGGTGTCACGCGGAGTGGCCTTGGCGAAATCACCACCCGGCTGACCCACGCGCCGAACGAATTGAGTTCGACTCCACTCGCGGCGAAATCGGCGAGCCAGTCCCGGCGATCGACGAGATACTGGAATCGGAAATCGCCCGCCGGCAAGGCGAGTCGCAGACGCCACCATCCGTCATCCGTCCGATTGAGCGTGTGGCTCGTCCGTGACCAACCGTTGAATTCTCCACTGACGGCGACATGACGCGCATCCGGCAGATAGATCTGAAAGGTGACCGTCCCATCCGCTTCATTCGTGACCATGACGCCGCTCCGTGTGAATTGCGTCGCCGGCCGGCCGACCGGCGTTCGCCTTGGGCGTTATCGGCGGTCACGGCGGCGCTCTTTCTTATGACGACCTCGTTTTCGTGCGAAAGCTCGCGATCGAGTCCGAACCCCGCGGCGATCGGTCGTTCCGAGCAATCCGCGGCACTCGAGGTCGCGCCCGAGGCCGTGCTCGCCTTTCCCGGCGAGCCGCTCGTTTTCCCGGTGACACGGTCGCCCTCGACGAGCGACGCTCCAGTGACCGCGCGCGTGCAAACCCCGGGAGGCGAACTGGGCGTGGCCAGCGTGCGGTGGATACGCGTCGAACGCGACGATCTCTGGCCAGCTCAACGCGATGCGGCGCCGTTTTCGCTTCCGTGGACCGAACGCCCGGTGTCGTATCGTGAGTTCGGAGAGGACGCGCCGGCTGACGCAAATGGAATCGGCCTTGTCGAGCCGAATGAGGTCTCGCTTGGCGGTGGATCGATCGAGGTCGAGGGCATGGAAATCGAGGTCCGGCTGTTTGCCAGACCGTCGTCCGACCTCGGCTCCGGTGTCGACTGGATCTGTGGTTCGACCCGACGCTGGCCAGATCCGGAGGCGCCGCTCGAGGCCTTCCGCCGGCGTCTTCTCATGAACCATGGGATGGGCGACGCGACGCCCGAGTTCGCGCCGACACCGCTCCTCGGCACGCTTGCGAGGCACAACGCGCTCCGCTGGTCGCTGGGACTCGAGGGACTCCGGAGCGCCTCTGACGGCGCCGCCGACGCCATCGAAGAGGCCTTGACGCGACGCTGTCGCGATGGAGCGGTCGAGTTCGCCGCCTGGGTCGTCGATCCAAGCTCGCTGAGCCAGCTCGAAGCGATTCTCGTCGGTCGACGGCCCGGCGAAGCCTCCGTCGCCAAGGCGCAGGCGGCGCTCGCATGGCTCGATGATCAAGAGAATGTGGTCGTCTCGGTCGATTCAGACGCCGGAGCGCGCGTGTCGCTGGGGGTGACGAACCTCTCGCATCGTCCGGCGACCTATTCGATCGAATGGATCGGAGCCGACCAGCCGGCGGTCCCGCTCGAAGTGTCTCCGTTTCGGCACTCCCGGGTCGAGCTCGACCGGCCCCGCGATCGGCGCGCGGCGGAGCTTCGCGTGACCGGCGCCGGCGGGTCTTCCCGCGCTACGGTCGGCCCCCCCGCCCTGACCGTTCGTCCGCCCGGCATGACGATCAGCCGCTTCGTTGAGGCGTGGCGGCTCGAGACATGGATGAAGCGGACTCCGCGTCTCGCGCCGGAAGAGGTCGCGACACGCGTCGTCATCCGACGCGAAGGTGAACACTGGATTGTGCGCGCCGAGGCCCGTCGGGCGTCGGGAATGAATCCTCCGACGAACGACGACGACGCGGTGAACACGGCCCGGGGCCCCGCCGACCTGGTCGGAGTCGAATCCGTGATCTTCTTCGTCGGCCCCTATCGTGATCCCGACCTCGTGATCGCGGTCACCCCGGACGGCCGCGTTCGGGAATGGACCGGATCATCACTCCAGTCGCCGGTGAAGACTCGGGGTGACGAGACGCTCTGGACCGCGGAAGTTACGCTTCCAAAGGAAGTTGTCGGAGAAGCCGTCGAGATCGGCTGCATTCGTACCGTCGCGGGATCGCGTATGGCGTGGATGACTCCCTACCCCGCTCTCCCCTGGCGACTCGATCCCGGGCGCGTCCGGTTTGACCTCACCGCGTGGGAGGCGCTTCCGGGGCACGCCCCGACGGAATCCGCTCCTACGGGCGACTAGTCTTATTGTTGAACAATCGACTTGAGTCCGGTCGAATCAAGGGAAGAGAAGGCTCGACGGACTCGTCTTGTCCAAGTGAAAATTCGGGGCGCCGCCAGATCGTTCCTGTCCCTGGAGCAATAATCCGGCCACGGCGCCCGCCCACTTACTGGAGACCGTTCGATGATTCAATCTCGCCCCGTATGCCGCGAGAGCTTGAAAGTGTGTTTGACCGTGGCGCTGGCCGTGGGTGTCCTCATCGCCTCACCGGGCTGCATTGTGACCGGGAGTCGAACCGTGGAAGTCGAGGGGAAGCGGGTAAGCGCCTTCAGTCTCGAGCAACTCGAGAAGGGCGTGACGACGGAGGACTGGGTGCTCGCCGCATTCGGTGAGCCAAGCCGCCGCGAACTCGTGGCGGCCGACGACACGAATGAGAATTGCGAAATCTGGCGGTATGACTGGGTCCGTCGGGAGAAGAGTTCGGGCGCCGTCCTTCTCATCTTCGCCGGATCCGAACGAACCGAAGAGTCCGAGTCGACCTTCATCGAATTTACGGATGGCGTGGTCAGTGGCTACTGGACTGAGACGAACAGCTGACGCGTCGACTCAATCATGAAGATTGACATGTGACCGGGCGCCTTGATGGCGCCCGGTTTTTCATGCGCGGCGTTGAAGGGCGCGCATGAGATCAGGGGCCTCCTGCTCGTCCTGCTCGATGAGTTCGCCTTCGCGACCCTCGACCGCGGCGAGCGCGCTCATGACATCGCGACAAATCGGGAAGACGCGATCGAGTTTCGTGAGTCGGAAGAGATATGCGACATTGCGCTGCGCGTTCACCACCGCCATGCGCACGGGGTGCTTCACCGGATCGCCGCCCGATCGCTTTCCGGCGCGAGGCGCATTCAGCGATGGCTCCTGCATGCTGGTGAGCGACTCGACCAGCGCCCCGATACAGACCGAGTCCATCAACGCGACATTCTGGAGATCGAGCACGAATCGCCGGGCGCCCTCGCGTCGTACATGCTCGAGCGCTTCGCGGAGCGACGCGGCAATGTCGTATCCGGCGAGTTCCGAGGTTGTAATCGTCAGAATCACCGTCGCGCCGACTCGTTCCGTCGTCGCGAGTTCGAGGCGACGACGACGCCGATGGTCCGCCTCGGCGTCGACGCCTGGCGTATCCACCCGCTGATTGATTCGCATTCCCTGCCTCCGCGCGCGGCGTCGAGCGCCACGCCGTGTCATTCCCGGTCGACCACGCCACATGGCGCGTTCGTCCGGTATTCGTCGACGGGAGGCGTCGGAGACTGAATGAAGGGGATTCGTGTCCGACGAAAATCGGACCATCTGTATCGGGCGTAGCGTTCGTGCGCGGCGCGACGATTAGAGGAGTCGGCGACGGGCCAGGGGTCGGGCCTGAAGACGCGGGGCGTCGTCCGAGGATGAATCGCCGCCGATCGGCTGGTCGGTCGACTCGTTCCGGCGAACTTCCTCGTGGGACGATTCGGCCCGCCCGTTCGCCTCACGCGACGGGAGCGTCCGCGGCGTCTCCTGCGAGACGGACGGAGAAGGCTCGTTCTCCTGCGCCAAACGGTCTTCGCGGGCTCGATCAATCGATCCCTCGAGCATGCGGATGAACGGCTTGATGCGATCAACGACATTCCGGTCTGACGACATGGGCTCAATCTCCGTGGGAACGACCGGACTATCGGATGAATTCCGAAGTGAAATAAGCGCGGTCATGCCAATTGAGCGGCCCGCGATGGTTGCCGCAACGCGGTCAGGTCCGGTATCGTCCTCACCGCATTGATCGAGCCGATATCCGGACGCCGCGCGGCGGTTATGCGGACGACCGCCCTGCATTTCCCGGGAGCCCAACCTGAAACGGCTGGTGGTCATTCTCATTCTCGTCTGGAGCGGAATGACGCTTCTGGGCGTGTGGTATGTGCGGCCCGTCCGCCACGCCGACCGCGGCGTGATCACCGCGTTCTGGGAGATGAGCGACCTGGAGCGCGTCGCGTCAATGGAAGCCGACTACCGCGCGTGGCACGAGGCGCGGTTTGCGGAATCTCCTCCGCCCTGGCGCGGGCTTCCCGGCCGCTCCGTCGAGGACTCAACGAGGCTCGAACAAGAGTCGCGCTTCCGATCGTGGTACAACGAGCATCAGGATGAGCCGCTCTCCGCCATCCCTCGGCTCGTCTGGGCGACCGACGACAATCCGGCCCGCCGGATTCAGATCCAGCTCTTCCGACGGTGGCATCTCGAGCAGTACGGCGAGCCAATCGATGTGATCACCGACCCGGGAAGCCGTGACACGCGCACGAACAGCGTGACGAAGCCGATCGTCCAATCGATCGGCGGCGCCGGCGCCGACCTCATCGAGTCCTACGGGCCGCAGATGTTGCGCGCGCTCGTCGATTCCGGAATCGCGCTCGATGTGACGGACCTCGCGCGCGAGCAGGGGTTCGAGTACACCCGGTGTTTCGACGCGTCGCACTCGAGTTTCTGCAAAGACGGCCGGCAATACGGCTTTCCCGCGAATGTCGGTTACACCGTGCTCTTCTACCACAAGGATCTCTTTGAGCAGGCGGGACTCGAAGCGCCGACCGGCGGGTGGTCGTTCGACACCCTGGTCGAATACGGCGAAAAGCTCGCCGTGGAGTCGCCGGACATCCCCGGCGGAAAGCGCTGGGCGATCGTCGGGCTCCATCCGTGGCCGGTGTCCTTATCGAACGGCGCCCGATTCTTCAGCGACGATGGAACGCGGAGCGTTTTCAACTCAAGCGACGCGGTCGAATCGTTTCGAGCCATTCAAGACCTCATGTACGAGCACCGCATCATGCCGTCGCCTTCGGATACGGCGAGTATGGCCGCGGCGGGCGGATTCACGGGCGGCGGAGACAATCCTCTCTATTTCTCCGCCAAGCTCACCGCGATGACCATCGGCGGACGCTGGGAATATGTCACCTACGCCGAATCGAATTATGTGCGCGTGATCCGACCGGCCCTGCGCCGTCGAGCCGCAGGCGCGACGAGTTCCGAGGAGCTTGAGCGAATCGACCGCATTCTCGCCGTTCTCGATCGCGATGTCCTCATCCCGCTTGCCGCGTCAGACTACGACTACATTCGCGAAGTATTGACCGACGACGATCGGTCACAGTTGCTCCGCATTGGCGTCGCGCATGTGCCGACGATCGACGGCCGGATCAAGTACACCGATGTCGGAGCGCGTGTCGCGCTGATCAATCGAAAGTCGAACCAGCGCGAGTATGCGATCCGTTTCCTCCGGTTTCTCGCCTCGGAGTCGTACAACGAGCAGATCAACCAGACCTTCGATTCGATCTGTGGCGTCATCGAGTACTGTGTCGACGCCGACGGAATCTCGGGTCCGCCTCAGCCGCTTCCGGGTCTCGAGTCGTTCGACTCGCCGGTGTTTGTCGAAGCCATGGACGGCGCCGAGAGCCAGCAATTGAGCCCGTACATCGGGCCTGAACGGCTCGGCTTTCTCGCGGGCCAGGTCATGGATCAGCTCATGAACGGCCGGCTCACTCCGACCGAAGCGGCGCGACTGATTGAAGATCGCGTCAATCGCCAGATCGATGCGAATGTGGCGCGCGACGAAGCGTTGCGACTCGACTTTACCCGGGCGATGGAGGACTCCGCCGGGGGGTTCGATCAATGAGAGAACCTCCCGCCCGTCGCCTGGCCATCGCCTGGTTGTTTCTCGCGCCGAATTTCGCCGGGTTTCTGGTGTTCACCGCCGGACCCGTCGTCTTCAGCCTCTGGATGGCGTTCACGGATTGGTCACTCGTCCGGCACAATGAACTGAGCGAGACACCGATTCGCTTCATCGGCTTCGAGAACTTCCGGCGACTTCTCGCCGGTGACGAGAGCGAGTTCTTCTGGTCGGCGTTCTACAACACCGTCTATCTCATGATCGGGATTCCGATCGGGATCGCGGGCTCCCTTCTCGTCGCCCTGGCGCTGAACCGTCCCATCGGGCCGCGCACCTTCAAACGGCGCGGTGGCGCCGCAGCCCTTGCGCTTGTCATCGGACTGGTGTCCGGCGCCGGCGCCTGGGTAGTTACACATCCCGGACCGGCGCCGAGTTCCGCCGCCGAGATGGAAGTGGTCGCCGACCTCGGTATCACCGACGCCGACCTCGAGACCGCGTGGACGCTTCAGCGCCGCAAGGCGAACGCGACCGCCGGTCTCTTCGTGATGGTCGGAGTCGTGGTCGCGCTCGGCCTCGGGACCGGAGTCGTGTTCTTCCGCACGCTCTTCTACCTGCCGAATCTGCTCGCCGGAGTGGCGCTCTTTCTCCTGTGGAAGTCGCTCTACAAACCGAGCGGCGGCGCCATCAATGTCGCGATCGACGGGCCGCTCAATGCGGTCGAGAGCCTTGTGTCGCGCACTCCCCCCGTTCTCTGGCACGCCTTTGGAATGCTCGTATGGCTTGCCGGAACCGTGATCTGTCTGTGGCTGTTCGTCGTCGCCTGGCGCAAGTGGCGCGACGGTGATTTCACGCTCGGCTCGATCGTCGGCTCATCACTGGCGATTTTCACGCTCGCCGCCGTCGCGCTTGGAATCGGCTACTGGACGGTTCAACTCCCCGCCCGCGCGCTGCTCCCGACGGGCGCCGAGGCGCTTGGCGCCGACGAACTCGGCGCCATTCGGGCGGCGCTCCTCGATTCAGAAGTTGAGCTCTCGCCGACCGACCTCGAGGTCGCGATGGCGCCCTTTGGCGACTCCGCGCGACCGGAGATACTCATCGACGCAATCGCCGCGGTAGCGCCGAACGGCTCGGATCGCGCGCGGATCGAATCCATCGTCGACGAGTTCACCACGCCGACGTTCGAGGGATACGCCGCGGACGGCCTCGACCCGCCGCGCTGGCTCGTCGACGAAACCTGGGCGAAGCCGGCGATCATCATCATGGGCGTGTGGACCGCGATCGGCGGCGCGAACATGCTGCTCTATCTCGCGGGGCTCTCGAACATTCCCGAAGAGTTGTACGAAGCGGCGTCGATCGACGGCGCCGGTCCCTGGCGACGGTTCTGGAATGTCACCTGGCCGCAACTCGCGCCGACGACCTTCTTCATCGTGATCATGTCGACGATTGGTGGACTGCAGGGCGGGTTCGAGCAGGCGCGCGCCATGACCGGCGGCAAATACGAAACCGAGACCCTTACCTATTACCTCTACAACCTCGCATTCACCGACGAGTTTCAACTCGGGCTCGCGTCGGCGGTCGCATGGGTCATGTTCGCCATGATCTTCGTGATGACCGTCGTGAATTACCGCTTTGGCAGCCGGATGGTGGCGGAGTGACCGACGGTGCGGATCAATCGATGACGAACGCGACGACAACCCGGATGAATGCGAAGGCCGCTGCGGGTCGCATCGCGCTCTTCGTGGTGCTCGTCGGGCTGTCGATGTCGTTCCTCTTTCCGTTTCTCTGGCAGGTGGCGGCGAGCCTGACGACGAACGCGGACATCGATCTCGTCTCGCGCACCTTCTGGCCGGAGCGGATCCGGTGGAGCAACTACCTCGAGGTGTTCGACCGCGTGCCGCTTGCGAAGTACTTCTTCAACAGCGTGCTCATCGCGGGATGGGTGACGATCCTCCAGGTCCTCACGAGCGCCATGGCCGCCTACGCGTTCAGCCGCATTGAGTGGCCCGGCCGTGAGAAGGTGTTCCTGCTCTATCTCGCGACGATGATGATTCCCGGCGCCGTACTCATGACGCCGAACTTCGCCATCGTCCTCAAACTCGGTATGTACAACTCCTATTCCGGGCTGATCATCCCCGCCGCCTTCAGCGCGTTCGGCACCTTTCTGCTGCGGCAATTCATGCTCACCGTGCCGCGCAGCCTCGACGAAGCGGCCACGCTTGATGGCGCGGGCCACTGGCTCACCTTCTGGGAAGTCATCCTCCCGCTCACGCGGCCGGGCCTGATTACCCTCGCCATCTTCGCATTCATCGGGAACTACAGCTCGTTCTTCTGGCCGCTCATCCTCATCAAGGATGAGACGCTCCGCACGCTGCCGATCGGACTGCTCGCGTTCAGCGACGACTACGGCACGGACATACCGCTCCTCATGGCAGCGAGTCTGCTCGCCATGCTGCCGCTCGTCGTGCTCTTCGTGCTGCTCCAGAAGTATCTCGTGCGCGGCATTCAACTCGGCGCCGTGAAAGGATAAACTCACGCCCCATGGCGAAAGTCACGCTCGAGAATGTGGGCAAGATCTATCCCGGCGGGGTCCGCGCCGTCGAGAGTGTCAATCTCAACATCGCCGATGGCGAGTTCGTCGTCCTCGTGGGCCCGTCAGGATGTGGTAAATCGACGACCCTTCGAATGATCGCCGGCCTCGAGGAGATTACCGAAGGCACGATCTCGATTGGTGAACGCGTCGTCAACGAGGTGCATCCGAAAGACCGCGACATCGCCATGGTCTTTCAGAACTATGCCCTCTATCCGCACATGACGGTCTACAAGAATATGGCCTTCGCCCTCAAGCTTCGCAAGACGCCGAAGGCCGAGATCGATCGCAAGGTGCGGGAGACGGCGCAGAGTCTCGGCATCGAGGAACTGCTCGACCGCAAGCCGAAGGCGCTCTCCGGCGGGCAGCGGCAGCGCGTCGCCCTTGGTCGCGCCATCGTGCGCGAGCCGAAGGCGTTCCTCTTCGACGAGCCGCTGTCGAATCTCGATGCGAAGCTGCGTGTCGAAACGCGGGCCGAGCTGAAGAGCCTTCACCTTCGACTCAAGACGACCACCATCTATGTGACGCACGACCAGGAAGAGGCGATGACCCTCGGCGACCGCGTGGTCGTCATGAGCCGTGGACTCGTGCAGCAGGTCGGGTCGCCGCTCGAAGTCTACCGCCGGCCGGCGAATCGATTCGTCGCCGGATTCCTCGGAATGCCCCCGATGAACTTCCTTGAAGGGCGTCTCGAGCGATCCGAAGGAGACCTCGTCTTCGTGGAGGACGCGAACGGCGTCCGCCTTCCTACTCCGGCCGCCCTCCGCGGCGAAGCCGAGCGATTTGAAGGCAAGCCGATCGTGCTCGGCGTGCGGCCGGAAGGCCTCTCACCGGCCTCGAACGGTGAAGTCTCTGGATCGCTCGAGATGACCGTCGAGGTGACCGAACCCCTCGGCGATCGCATGGATGTCTTTCTGCGCACGCCCGCGGGGAAGCGGATGGTGGCGCGGATCGACGCCGCCCGGCCGCTCGAATCGGGCGATCAACGCCGCTTCCGCGTCGATACGGATCGGATGCACCTCTTCGAGCCCGGCGAATTCGGACCGCGTCTCAAGCCTGCTTCGTGACTATACTTATCGGACGAAGCGACCGCCTGCTGCCCGGTTTCGTCCGGTTGTAGCGGGAAGGAATTCGCGGCTGCGTGAGTTGTATTTGCGTGACGCCGCGGAGCGTGTCTACTTAGAATTGAAGTACGAATCCGCCGACTGAAGCCGTCGGTTCATGCCATCGGGGCGAGGAAAAGATGACACGACCCCGCCACGGACGCCGTCCGTGACGCGGTGGTCAAGCACAATGGGAGATCTGGGATGATCAAGCTTGCTCGTTTGGGAGCGACGCTCACGATGGCGTTGCTTGTCGTCGCCGGCGCCGCCCGCGCCGATCTGACGACCTACTACGCGGAAGATTTCTGCCTCGGTCAGGAGCCGGAATGCTTTGACTCCGGGCTCGAACTCAATGGCCAGCACGGGTGGTCGGCGGTTCGGGGTCAGACCGAGCTCGGTCGCACGACAAACGCGGGACGGCGCACCGGCTGGGCGGCTGAAACACGCGGGGCCGCGTTTGGTTTCGAGGCGCTCGTGCGCAGCCCGCGGTTCGATGTGATTCCGGATCCCGGCAACGACGACTTCGTCGTTACGCTCATCTGCGGCTTCAAAGGCATGCGCAGCACCTGGTACATCACTCCGACGAACCGGACGACCGGCTCGATCGCGACGCGCATCCGCTTCAGCCCGGACGGCAGCATTGCCGTGCTCGTTCCGGATGGATTCGGCGGCGGCGACTTCGAACCCGTGCCCGGCGTGAGCTGGACGGAAGATGAAGTCTACAACATTACCATGGTGTTTCGCGGCAACGGCACATTCCAGCTTGGCGTGAACAACCGCGAGATCGCGTCGTTCGAATCCTCGGGATTCGCCGTCGGCATCGAGGCGATCAGTTTCGAGACCGACAACCAGCGGATCGGCGATCGCATTCTCGTCGATCGAATTGTGGCCCGCCGCGGCCGCATCGGTCGCTGATTCACCGCGACAAACTGCTGAAGGAAGAGCGGGCGGCTTCGAATGAAGCCGCCCGTTTTATTTTTTCGGGGTGAATGATCGGCGCTTGGTCAGGCGATCGCCATGCTGAGCCATCCGTCCGCGCTTCGCACGGCCTCGGCGCACTCGGCCGGGCTCAGCACGAGATGCACACGGCGACGGGGGCCGGCGAAGGAATGCCTCGCTTCCGGATCTCGCGTGAGCAGGTGCACGGTCGGCTCCGCGGCGTCGGACGAAGTGTTCACACGGCCATCGGTCAGCGCGAGCAGCGCGCGATGCTCCGCCGCCCAGTCCGCAACGCTCCGCATGCGGTCGCCGGCATAGTCGGAGTCACGGGCGATGACATGGAGACCGCCGCGCCCGTCCACGGCGATCTCGATCTCGTCGTACCCGGGTCGTCGAGCTTTGAGAGGCGCGAGGCCGCGCACGAACCGGCTGAGCGACGGTGCCGCTTTGTCGACGGCAGGTGATTTCACCTCGTCGGACTTGCTTGAAACTTCGGGGGGCGACGCGTCGCGAGCCGCCGCTCCCGACGCATGGCCTCGTTCGCGAAGTGTTGGTTGGAGACGCGCCGGCCAGGGTTCAAGAGGAGGCGAGGCGATGACGACTTCGGGCGCTTCGACTTCTTCAATCGCGTCATCATTCGATGAAGTCGGCGCCGATGAGTCACCCGCATCGCATGCATGGACACGCGCGGGCGGTGGATCCTCGAGAGCGAGCGCCTCGACGGAGCGGACGACCGGGTCCACGCCGAGCTCAAACTCGCCGAAGTTGCGGCTTGTGTGGGACTCGATCCGCGGCGTCACGGCGAGCAGATCGAGCGGCCGACCGAGGAAATCACTCATCGATGCGGCGAGTCGCTCGTACACGGCGCGGGCCGCGTCGTCGTTCGCCCCCACGATGGCAAGTCCGAAGCGGACACGACCGTCGACGAACCCCACGATCTGCTTGATGAGCCGGTAGGCGCTGATGACCGCCGCCTGGTCGGTCCCGGTCAAAATGATGATGCGTCGCACCCGCCTGGCCGCATCGATCTTCGCGAGCCACGCGTCCGGCGCCGGCGCCGCGACGATCCATTGATCGATCCAGCTCGAGAGGATCGCGTGCGCCTCGTCGAGCGACTTCGGGTCCGACGAACGGCTGAGCGTCTCGAAATCAGTTCGATCGACACCGATCGGAAAGGCGTCGACGCGCGCTGAGTATTCGACGATCCGGATGAGCCCGGTCGCCCCGCCGCGTTCGGCGAGCGTCGCCGCGGTCTGGGCGATCCATGGTCCGGTCGCGACCGGGAGGTTCGCCGCGAAGAGGAGGTCGATCGGCGCCGGGTCGACGGCGCGTCGCGGGTCGATCGAATCGTTCGAGTCCGTCGCGGCCAGTCGAAGCGGCGCCGGCTCGGACCCCTCGCGAAGGTCGGTAATCGGAATTGACCGTTCGTCGTCGATGAACAGCTGTGCGAGTTCGTCGAAGACATCGGTTCGCGAATCACCGGATTGGTGCATGGGCGCTCACTCTCCTTGCGAACGCGCGGCTTCAGCGAGCGGTCACCACCGGGGCGTCGGCGACCTCGATCACGCTCATTCCGGCGGCCTCGTCGACCGGCGGCTCCGATGCGTCGTCATCGCTGCGGTTGTACGGGTCGGGCGTCCGTCGCCCGTCGACCATGAGTTGGTAGCGATACCGACCTGGCGGCATCTGCACACAGGCCTGAAAGACCTGCAGTTGCTCGTTGAAGGCCATGGGTGTCGAAGTTTCGGACCAGCCGTTGAAGTCGCCGACGACGAAGACACGCTGGTCTCGACTCAGTCCCGGGAACACGAAGAGCACACCTTGAGAAGTCGCCCGGGCGCCGAAGAGCGGTCGGATGCGCTCGAGTCGGCGAGGGGGCAGTGGCGGGCGTCCGGCGGCTTCGTACCGCGAACCGAGGTCATTCGAGAGCTTGCGCTGAAATTCGCGGCTTCGCTTCGTCAACTCGGCCGCGCGTTGCGCGAGTTCCGCGGCGCGGTCGCCAGGGCGCTGTGGGGCCGGTGTATCAGTCGTTTCGGTCACCGCGCTTCCGGGCACGGTTCCGCTGGCGTGATCGTCCGCTTCGATCGGAGAGGAATCGTGCTCCGAAATGGGGCGCTCATCATGTCTCCGTCGGCCGAACGGGTCTTCGAAACGCGTGGCGCGATCGAGCGGTCGCGCGACGGTCACCATAGGCGGCGCCGGCGGGAGCGCCTCGGTCGAGATCGGGGCGAACCTCGGCGCATTCTCGTCGAGCCACTCGCTCAGACCGTTGTAATCGAGTTGACCATCGGCGTCGGGCGAGTACTCGCAGATGGGCTGGCCGAAGCTCACCGCTTCACGCAGGCGGCGGCAATACCGAATCTCAATCGGCAGGGCGTCATCCGGGAAACGACGCCGGAGTTCGTCGAGAATCTCCTGCGAGAGTCGGATCGTCTCGTCGTACATCGTTGGGAGCAGTCGCGTAATCGGCGTGCGCCCAAGTCGTCCCCCCAGCGCCTGAATAGCGCGAATCTGTTTCTCGGCTCCCTGAAGCGCAAAGAAGCTCGTCTCGACGGGAATGATGACCTCACCGGCGGCCCGGAGGGCGTTGAAGGTCAAGAGCCCGATGTGCGGGGGGCAATCGATGACGCACCAGTCGTACTGACCGGCGAGCCAGGTCAGCAGCCGCTCGAGCCGGCGATCACGATCGGGCAAGCGGTAGAGTCCGCCGCCGGCGGCTTCGAGGCCGGCGAGCCGCGTTGAACTCGGCATGAGATCGAGATTCGACCCGACACGCCAGAGCACATCGTCGAGTCGCGGCGGATTCTGGAGATCCATCAGCAGCGCGTCACCGACCGTGCGCTCAATCCGCGATTCCGGCACGGCGAGCCCGAGCGCGCAATGCGACTGCGGGTCGAGATCAACGAGGAGCGTGCGTCGTCCGCGTCGCGCTGCGGTCGCGGCCAAACTGATCGCCGTCGTCGTCTTGCCGCAGCCGCCCTTCTGGTTCACGATGGCGATCGTGCGCATGGCAACCCTTCCGCCCAGGCGGGAAACTGGCTTTGGGCTTATCGGAAGTTATCCGGTCCTCGCATGAATCCTGCAGAATTCGACGGTGTCGCGCGGAACGATCACTGCGATTCGTCGCGAAGGACGAGGTAGAGGCCCGCCGCAAACGGAGCGGCGCCATCCATTCCGATGGCGGGTTTCGAACGCTGCACGGTGTCAAAGGTGAGGCCGCGGTCGAGTGCGGCCCGCGCGAGCGACTCGGCCGCGGAAGACTCGGCGACGAGCCAGAGCGGGGCTCGAGCCTCGATTCGGTCGAGCGCCTCCGCCGGGTCGAGATCCCGTTGCGCGAATCCCATGATCGCCTGGAGTGGTCGCCGCTCAACTTCAAAGAACTCGACCGGGAGGGGGCGGCCGTCGATCGCCCGGTTCGCCTCCTCGGCGAACGCTTCGAGCGAGTCGCCGAGCGGATATTTGACGCCGTAGCCGAGTCGGCGTTCGACGACGGTCAGCACGAGCAGCGTCGCCGCGGCGAGTCCGACGACGCCCCATGGCGCTTGCGCGCCGAGCCGCCATCCGCGAGCCCAGAGCCACCAGCCCACAACGAGCGCCGCGGGGACGAACGCCGAGGCGATGTAATCCGCGCGCTTCCCCGCGGCGAGGCTGAACCCGACGATGACGACCGCGATGTAGACAAGCGAAGACAGGATCCAGCGATGCTCCGCCGGCGAGCGATCGCCGTCCGGCCACCCGCGAACCCGTCCATCACGATCGGCGCCGAAGAGGTCGATCAAGGCGCCAACAAAGAGCACCGACCAGGGCAGGAATCGAACGAGAAAGTAGAACGGCATGTTCGGCGCCGTACGCACGAAATCCCAGGGCCCCTCCTTCACGCCCTCTGGTCCTGTCCCCGTCACGCGACCGATGATCTCGTCTCCGAGGAGCACTTGTCGGGTGTGTTCGGCATCGACGAGGTAAGCGATCCCCACCCACATCGCGCCCACTCCGAGCATGAGCGGGAGCCCCCACCACATTCCTGTTCGCCGTACGGCGAGGGCGGCGCCGCGACCGCAGCATTGGAGACGCCCGGCCCCGTCGCGAGACCGGGCCGCGGCGGCGGCCGTCGCGAGAGCGCCGAGCGTCAAGGCGTGCACTGGAATCGCGAGCGCCGGCGGGCCCTTCGTCAAGATCGCGAGAGATCCCGCCCCCCAAAGCGCGATTCGCCATCCAAACACGCTTCGTCTGGATGGGGCCGGCCCGGGGAGAACGAGCGCCGTGCCGGCGATCCAACCGAGAATGAGCCAGAGTGTCAATACGGTGTCCGGCCGCGCCAGGTACGCGAGTTTGAACCAGGACGGGCCGACGGCGAACGCCATGACGGCGAAGGCCGCGACCGGTGTCCGCGGCGCCATGCGTGACGCGACGAGCCAGAGCAACCCCGCGATCGCGACATAGGCGAGCACGCTCGGCGCTTTGTGGGCGAAGACGGATCGCCCGTCGGTCAATGCGACGAACGGCGCCGCGAGCCAGTTGTAAAGCGGCGGCTTCGTCGCGTATCGCTCCCCCACTTCCATCGGAAGCGCCCAGTTCGACGCATGCCGCGCAAGATCCATCGAATAGGCGAGCGTCTTGGGCTGCGTCTGATCGTGAATATCCGACGGCCCGGACGCACGGGCGAGGACCGAGAGAATCACAAGACTCCACGCGATCAGGCCGAGCAGCCGGCGCGTTCTGGCGCCGCTCCATCGCCCGCAACGATCCGCTGTGTCGCGCGCCTCAGCCGTCAATCCGCGTCCCGTCGATCAGATTGGAAGAAACTGGTCAAGCCAGCGCACGATTTCCTGGTCAGCCTCGCTCACATTCGCGGGATCGCGCGGCAGACGCATGAAGTTCGCCCCTTCGTCCTTCCAGACCTGGCCCTCGAAACGACCCCCGGTACGAAGCAGCGCGTCCTGGAACTCCTGAATCGATTCGACGCTCGTCTGAGGGTTGAGTCCGCCGAAGAGTCCGAGTACCGGCTCGCGGACCGGAAGCAGCGATTCGGGTGAACCCTGAAGCGGCGCGTCGACGATGACGACGAGATCAAGCTCCATGTGCATGGCGCAGATGAACGCGCGCGATCCGCCCGCTCCCCATCCGATGACCCCTTGACGCGGCTCGCCTTCGAGTTGAGTCAGCCGGACGACTTGATCGATCGCCGCCTGAACATTCCCCGACACCGAGAGGTCGCGCGCTTCCGGCGACGCCTCCACGAGATCCGGCATGACCACGACATAGCCCATCCGGGCATAGCGATCCGCGCGGGACTGGAGCCACTCATCAATGCCCCACGAATCGTGAAGCAGTACGAGCACCGGGCCATTGACGATGTCGCTGTAACAGACGAATCGCCCGAGCATGCGTCGACCCCCGACCTCATAGATGAGCGGTCGGGACAGGATGTCGCCCGTGGGCACACGACGCCGGGTTTCGTCCGGGGTTTCGACGGTCACCTGCTCGTTCGAGGCGGCGCGACTTCCACCGGCGCAGGACACCATGTGAGAGAGTACGAGGAAGAGCGCAAGAGCGAGGAGTGCGCGTCGCGATGGCATCATTCGTCGGCCTCCGAACGATTCTGTTTCGCTAATCGAGCTTGCGCGACCAGGTCGTGCCGGTCGGTGAATCCTTGATTTCGACCCCCATCGACGCGAGTTCGTCGCGGATCTCATCGGCCCGGGCGAAGTCCTTCGACTTCCGCGCATCGCCGCGCTCCTGGATGAGCGCCTCGACCCGCGCCTCGTCGACGGCGGCGCCGGCGCCGGCCGCGCCGGCGTCGAGTTCGAGCACGCCGAGCACCGCATCGAACTCTCGTAGCAGCGCCGCATCGGCCCGAGTCGGATCGGGAGTGGCGCCGATCCACTTGTTGATCTCACCGAGCGCGCCGGCGATGTTGAGGTCGGAGTCCATCGACTCACCAAAGGCATGGCGGACCGAATCGAGATTCGACTTCGACGCGTCCGTGTCGGATCCTTCGCCGCGTTCGACGAATTCGCGCCATCGCCGGACGAGACGCTGGCTGTCCTTGAGCCCCTGCATCGTGAAGTTCGCGTTCGAGCGGTAGTGCGTCTTGATGAGTTCCAGACGAAGCGCGGCCGGCTCGTACCCCTTCGCGAAGATGTCCCGCGCCGTGAAGAAGTTTCCGGCGCTCTTGCTCATCTTGCCGCCCTCGACGAGCATGTGGCGCGGGTGAAACCAGAAGCGGGAGAACTGTTCGTTGTGGTAGGCGGCGCAGGTTTGCGCGCGTTCGCATTCGTGGTGCGGAAAGAGGTTGTCCTCTCCCCCGCTGTGCAGGTCGATGACGCCGCCCGTCTCGGAGCCGAGCAACTCAACCGCCATCACCGAGCACTCGAGATGCCAGCCGGGATACCCCTCGCCCCACGGGCTCGACCAGCGCATGAGGTGCGCCGGATCAGGCTTCCAGAGCATGAAGTCCGCGGGATGCTTCTTGACCGCCTGGGTGTCTTCGTCGACGCGACCTCCCGCGCCGCTGCGCAACTGATCGAGCGTGTTCCCCGAGAGCCGTCCGTAGTCGGGATACGACTGCACCGAGAAATACACGACGCCGTCGGACGCGACATACGCGGCGTCCGCGGCGATGAGTCGCTCGACGAGTTCGATCATCGCCTCGATGTATCGGGTCGGCCGGGGCATGAGTTCCGGCCGATCGCGCGCCTCAATCGCGACCTTCAGCCCGAGCGTCCGGGCGTCTTCGAGAAATGCTTCCGCGTAGAAGTCGGCGATCGCGTTCGGATCATTTGGATCGAGGTCGACGCCGTCCGGGAGGGCGCCCGACTTCTTCGCATCCTGCAGTCGACGACGGGCGGCCTCCATCTTGTCGAGTCCGGCGCCGTCGGCCACCGAGTCGTCCACCATGTGGCCGACATCGGTAATGTTCATGACATGCCGGGTTACGAAACCGGAGTAGTCGAGATAGCGCCGGAGCAGATCCGCGGCGAGAAAGCTTCGGAAGTTCCCGATATGGGCGTAGTCGTACACCGTCGGGCCGCAGGAATAGAAGTTGACCCCCGGCGGCCGGAGCGGCTCGAAGACTTCCTCGCGACGGGTGAGTGTGTTGTAGAGCTTCAGCGGCATGGCGCGGTACGGTAGCCGCATGTCCGGCATTCTCAACAGCGGAGCCCACCCGCGCGGCCGCGTCGCCGGTCACACATACCGCTCGAGAATGTCGAGGACACCGTCGAGCATGGGGCGCTCACTCACATAATCGGCGGCCCGTCGAACTCCGTCTGTCGCATTCGCCGGACAGGCGAAATGACCGGAAACCTCGCGGAGTGGAAGATCGCCGGCGGTATCACCGATCGAGAGCACGCGAGGTCCGTCGACGCCGAGTTCGTCAAGAACCCGCCGCGCCGCCGTCGCCTTCGAGACATGCCTGAGCGTGACATTGATGTAGGTGATCGTGCGTCCAACCTCGAAGGGCCAGCCCTCCGACTCGACTTTTGATCTCACTTCGTCGAGCCTCGAGTCCATCTCGGACTCGTCCTCGACGAAGATCGAAACCATGGCGTTCTTTCCGGCCTGCAGATTCCAGCCTCGGTCGCGCGTGACCCAGTGCTCACAGGCACGGATCGCGGCGACATCGTCCGCGGTGATCGCCGGATCGAGTCGAGCCTGGTTGTCATCGAGCCGGTAGAGATACACGCCACCCTCGCAGACGCAGGGCCAGCGATCGCAGTGAATGACGCGCATGAGAAACTCGACGAACGGCTGCGGCCGGCCCGTGCACACAATGAGCGGCGGCGCCTCGCCTCGTGCAGCGCGGCGGTTATGTTCGGCGATCGGCGCGAGGTCCGCCGGGTCGATCATGGTGTTGTGTTCGGGAAGCAGACATCCGTCGTTGTCGCAGATGATGAGATCGATTTCCGGCGCGTCCGGGGATGCCATGTTCAATGTCCAGTCTTGTGTCGGATTGTGTGCTTGCGACGGCCGATCAGCGGCCGTGTTCGCGGAACCAGTCAATGGTTCGCCGAAGTCCGTCTTCGAACCCGACGCGGGCTTGCCAACCGAGCAGGCGCTTTGCGCGCGTCGTATCGAGACATCGCCGGGGTTGTCCGTCGGGTTTCGTCGGGTCCCATCGGATCTCGCCCTCGAATCCGGTCAACCGGGCGATGAGTTCGACGAGATCCTTGATGGTGATCTCCATGTTCGTGCCGAGGTTGATCGGCGTCGGCTCATTCATCTTCTCGGCGGCGACGATGATTCCTTCCGCCGCATCATCGACATACAGGAATTCGCGGCTCGCCGATCCCGTGCCCCAGCATTCGATCGATTCGGCGCCGGCGTCGATCGCCTCGACGCATTTCCGTATGAGCGCGGGGATGACATGCGACGACCGCGGATCGAAGTTGTCGCCGGGACCGTAGAGATTGACCGGCAGCAGATAGACCCCGTCGAGTCCGTATTGGTCGCGGTACGCCTGCAGCATAACGAGGAGCGCCTTCTTCGCGACGCCGTACGGAGCGTTCGTCTCCTCGGGGTACCCGTTCCAGAGTTCTTCCTCACGGAAGGGAACCGGAGTGAACTTCGGATAGGCGCAGATCGTGCCGACCTGGACGAACTTCTTCAGTTCGCGTTCGCGCGCCGCCTCGATCAGGTGAAGTCCCATCGCCATGTTCGCGAAGAAGAAGCGTCCGGGATTCTCGCGGTTCGCGCCGATGCCGCCGACCTCCGCCGCGAGATGGAGGACCACGGTCGGATCCGCATCGTCGTAGAGCCGCGCGACATCAGCCGGTCGCGTCAGGTCATACTCCGACTTCCGCGGCGCCGTGATCTCCCGGCATCCACGCTCGCGCAGTCGGTCGCACACGACGCGGCCGAGAAAGCCGGCGCCGCCCGTGACGACCACCCGTTCTTCAGACCAGTTCAGCACGAGGCGCGTCCCTCCCCCACATCTACTTGAAGATCCGATTCGCCACTTCGATCGCGTCGTCCATCACGGCGGCGACCTCTTCGTAATTCACCACGAGTGGGTCCGGCGCGCGATATCGATCGTCGAGTGGAATGTCGTCGTATCGAAGCGGAATGTTGTGCGAATCGCTTTCGGCGAGAAGTCGCTCGGTCTCCCGGCTGAGAATGTACTCAGCGACGGTCATGATCGATTCATCGAACGGTCGCCCGGCGACGAATCCAAGCGTGTTGGGAATGAGCAGCGTTCCTTCTCCATCGGCATCACCGTGACGCGGGTAGACGACGGCGAGTTCGTGCCCGTTGCGTTCCGCCGCCCAGACATCGTCCGTGTCCGTCAAGGCGAAGTCGGCGAGACCGCTCGTCACTTCGCGCACCGTCTGCGAATTGCTCTGGACGATGCGCAGATCGTTCGCCGCGAGCGCTTCGAGGAATGCCTCCGCCTCGTCGGCGCCCCACAGATGAAACCACGCCGCAATATGGCCCCGCGTCGTTCCGAAGTTTGGATCGGCCATGACGACGCGGCCCGCGTATTCAGGTTTCGTGAGGTCGCGCCAACTCATCGGCGGATCAGAGACGCGCGACGGGTTGTACGCGATCACCCGGGCCCGGCCGGCGAAGCCGAACCAGAGCGACTTGTCCGACCGGAACGCCTCCGGCCACTTCGAATAGGTCGAGATCAAAGGCAAGGGTTGAAACAGGCCCTCGTTCGCCAGCCGCACGGCGAGAAACGCCTCGCTCGACCAGAACAGATCCGCTTGAGGACGCTCACGCTCGGCGCGAAGCCGTTCGACGAGTCCCGTCGTCTTTGTCGCCTCGGTGTCGAACCGCGTGCGGACTTCGATCTCAGGATGCGCGCGCTCGAACGCAGCGAAGAGTTCTTCGGCGTACTCCTGATCGACCGAACAGTACACGACGACTTCGGTTCCAACCGACGAAGGGTCACTCGACTCAGCGCCATCGCACGACATCGATACGAGCGCGACGAGCAGAGCGAACGCGATGCTCGTTCGACTACGCAGATTATTCTGGTTGAGGCGCATCGCCGAAAGGATAGACGCGACGCGCGGCGGGGAGTCAACCGGTCAATGCTCGCCAGAGCCAGCCCGCGACGGTAATGAGGCCGACCCAGAAGACGGCGCAGTACGCGACGACGAGAAAGCCGGCGAGCCACGCCGGGAATCGATCGATCGATCCCTCTTCGAATTCGCCCCCCGGTCCCATCGCCGTGCGGCGCGGCCGTACGCGTGTGTCGCCGCCTGGTCGATCCGGCGCCCATGACGGGAGACCGCCGATCGCTCGAGGCTGCAAGTTCGCGTTGGGCTCGGCGCCGAATGAATCCACAGGGTCAGTCCGTTGGCAGGTCCAGGCTCGCGGCATGCGCGCCCTGACCCATCATCGGACAGGCGAGTTGAGGAATTCAGCGAAAACGCGTCCGAAAACCGTCCGGACGCCCCTCCGCTCACGGGTCGGCGACGATGTACGCGATCCAGCCCGCGCACACTTCCCCTTCTTCGGTCGGCTCGAACTCGCCATTCCCTTCGCCGTCGTCGTCGGTCCCTTCCCAGTAGACCGTGCTCGAGGAGAAGCCCGCCTCCTCCAGCGCTTCGCGAATCTCAGCGATCGACCAGAGGCGCCAGTCGTACGAGAACGCCTTCTTGAGTCGCGTGCCGTCCTTGAAATGAAAGTGGATGTGGCACACGGTCTCGTTCGTGATGGGATTGAACTCGTCCTGATCCCACACATAGGTGAAGTCGGAGCACTCGCGCTCCTCTTCGAGGACATCCTGAGCCTCGTAGCCGCCGTAGCAGTCGCAGACGAAGAGACCGTTGTCCTTGACATTCGACCGCGCCACCTTGAAGTACTCGATGAGTTCGCGGCGGGTCTTGAAGGTGTAGTAGCTGAAGTTCATCGCGACGAGGATGTCGACCGGCGGCGTGTCCGTGGCGAGGACATCGCCCTCGATGAGGTGAACCCGCTCGCGCTCATTTTCGTTGAGCCACGAAAGGTTGTGCTCGCGTCCCCACTCAAGTACGGCGGGATCGAGATCTACGCCGTACGCGACATTCTCCGGTCGGAGCCGCGTCCAGGTGCAGGACGAGAGGCCGGTGCCGCAAAAGTCCTCGCGAAGTGACGCTGGATCGGACCCGTGCTTCTGCCGGTAGACGCGATCGAGAAACTCGACCTCCGCTTCCGGACACTGGACGGCTTCTTCGTAGAGCTTGTGACGATCGGCCGTCTTCGCCGTGAGCTTGGAGCCCGGCTTTGACTTTGACTTCCGATTCTTCCGCTTGTTCTTCTGTGATCGGGTGGCTGGCATAGGGCGGTAGTGTACTCCGCCGATGAGCATGCCGCCTTATGGCTCGGCCGTAGTGTCTACATCCGTCCAGACTGAACTCAGGAACGAGACAAGGCGTTCGTCACCATTCAGTCGTTCGTGCGCCTCGAGCCCCTCCTGCACAAGCGCGTCGCGACGCGTCTGCCAGCCGGTATACGCGAGGAGCAGTCCCGGTTTCGTCGAGGCGCTGCCGCGCTCAATCGCGCGGCGGAGTTCATTCACCACTTCATCCGCGCGGTCGGAGGTCCAGAGACTCGTGTCGTAGCGGACACCCGTCAGCGCCGGATACTCGAGAAGAAACCGCTCGAGTGAGTTGCTTGCGGAGAGGTAGAGCCCCGCGCCGAGCTGCGCCTGAAGACGACCGAGTCGCGGCATCGGCGAGTCGACGAGAAAACGCGATGCCGTCGCGAACGCCTGTTCCGCGTCAAAGTACCGTCCCTCGGCGAGAGCCGACTCTCCGGCGCGAAGGAGTCGGTCGAATCGCGACTTCGTCGAAGTCGTCAGCGTCTTCAGACTCGGCATCGGAGCCGCGAGCACCGGCGCTGCGTTGACCGGCTCCGCCCCATCCATGGCGTCCGACACTCCGTACTCTTCGAACATCGCCTGTCGAGCGTCCGCCTCGATTCGTTCAATGCGTTCGAGCAGTTCCGGTGAATAGGGCTGACCGGGCGGCGGGAGTGGATCACCCGATGAACGCGCGACGAGCTCAGCGAGAATATCGAGGTAGAAATCAGAGCCGCGAACCTTCGGCGCCGTTGATTCGCCGGGCGCACCGGTCGCAGGCGACCGGGTGGGCGGGGAGGTCGTTTCACCGGTAGGCGCCGTCGCGTCGTCAGCGTCGGCCTCCTCCGTCATCTCGAGTTCGTTGAGTTCACGCATGAGATCGACGACGGAACGACGATCGAAATCCTCCGTCGACCATAACGGCCCCGGGAGGAGAAGAGGATCCGAAACGACCGTCGCCGACCGATCGAGAATCGAAAGCGAACGATCGAGTGGCCTTGGCGGCGGCGCCTCAGCGCGTCCATCCACGGGCGCGGTCAACCCGAGTCGCGATTCCGTTCCGTACACATCAACGGCGCGACGCGACCGGCCGTACCTCCACTCCGAGATCTCCGCGAGGTCTACCCCGCTCCCCGGCGCGTCGAAGACTAGCGGAGCCGCGAGCCCGGCGACCGAACTCGTCGCCTGGTCGCGACGCGCCCGGCTGAGCGGCAAACCGGATCGGTAAGAGTCGCGCTGAAACCGGTAGAGATCGTCCGAGCCGAGCGAACCGCGGAACGCGTCCGGCGCGGTATAGCCGAGATCGCCCCGGAATCCGAAACCGCCGCCCACATTGCCCGTGACGATCGCCTCGTTGATGCGATTGAGCAGGAACGGTCGGCGACCGAGGTTGTACCGCCCGTCGGTGACACTCGTGTTCGCGTCGAGCGCGTGGCCATCGCCGAGCGCGTGCTGGGCGCACGCGTATCGCGAACACCAGAGCAGGCCGACCGCGAGGCCGGTCCACACGAGCGGCGAGCGCCAACGCCGACCGATTGCATGCAGAGGGTCGTTCATCGCATCATGATGATACTGTCGAGCGCGGCGCCGACTCAGGGAAGATCTGAAATCTCGCCTTCGGGCAAGCCGGCCTCGCGGGCGAGTTCAAGCGATTCCGGCGCGCCGGCGCCCGTGACCGCGATGTAGATCCGGCCGTTCTCGAGCCAGAGGTAGCATCGGCCATCGCCAACCGAGGTCAGCCGGGCCGCATACGCGACACCTTCGCGCAACTGCTCGCGAATCGCGGTCGGAGCGTCCTCCGCGTGGAAGATAAAGACGCTCAATCCGCGGCCGCCGGGTTCCTGGTAGAACGCATGGAACCCGGCGCCCCAATCCCGGGCTGGATCAAGAATCGAGGCGCCATGGAGCCGGAAGCCGGCCTCCGCGACCGCCGGAATCCGCGCCTCCCACCCGAGGAAATCGAGCATGAACCGCTGGGCTTCGTCGGACGACGCCTGTGGTCCGGAGACGATCATTTCGTCGTGCCGCTCGGCGAGTTCGTCGGCGAGACGCTCGACCGGCGCCGCGCCGCCGTCCGGCGTCAGCCAGCCCCGCCCGGTCAGGCTCACCGCGACCGAGAGCCCGATGATGAGCAGGATGCCGGCGGCGAGTCCCGAGGGGACATACCAGCGCGGCCGACGAGGCGCGGGATCGGCCGGCGCGTTCTCACCGTTTACGCTGCGCAGCGCGTCGCGCACGCGCCGCTCGAGATCGGCCGGCGTATCGGCTTCGTCCGCCATGAAAACGCGGACGGCTTCACGGAGTCGTGCCTCGAACGCCTCAAACGCGCGAAGCTCCGGATCGCGATCAAGCCGCGCTTCGAGTTCGCGCGCCTCGACGGCGGAGAGTTCTCCGTCTACCGCCTGTCGGACCATCGAGATGAGTTCGTGTCGTTCGTGCATGCGCCCTTAGCTCCCCGACCCCTCCGCCGAACCGTGTGATTCAATTGACTCCGGCTTGAGTCCCGCCTCTTCCGCCAGCGCCCCGAGTTGCCGCGCGAGGATCGATCGTGCGCGGTGCAGCCTGCTCATGACCGTTCCGATCGGCACTTCGAGGACGATGGCAATCTCCCGATACTTCATTCCCTCGACCCCCCACAATAGGAGGACGGCTCGGTATTCAGGAGTCAGTCCTTCAATCGCCGTCTTCAAACGGTCGTCCACATGCTCCCAGTCGAAGCTCGCCAGGTCCCACGCCGGCAATGGCTCGTCCGGAGCCGATGCCTCAGAGGCGAAGCCTCGCATTTCTTCCGTCGCCGTCGGGCCACGCGCGGCGCGACTTACCCGACTGTAAAACGCGTTGTGAAGGATCTTGAACAACCACGGCCGGATGCCTCCACCACGCTCTTCGAATCGCTCGGCCACGCGCAGGGCCTTCAGGTAGGTCTCCTGCACGAGATCCGACGCCTCATCCGGGTGACGCGTAAGCTGAAAGGCCATCCGGTACACGGCATCCAAATGTTCCAGCGCGAGCTCTTCGAACTCCTTTCGATCCACGCTGGATTCCTTCCCAACACTGCCAACTTCAACCGTTTGACGGACGCGACCTATTCCCCGAATTGCGCCTTCGGGAGAAATCCCTACCCCATCATGCGCATCTTCGCAAGGCGATAACCGGCCCTCGGACCCTCGCCCGCTAGAATGGCCCTCCCAGCCCGATCAGGACCGCGCATGCCCGATTCGAACACCTATTACATTACGACGCCGATCTACTATGTGAACGATCGGCCGCATATCGGCCACGCCTACACCTCGACCATCTGCGATGTCGCCGCCCGTTTTCAGCGGTTCGCGGGGCGGGATGTCCGGTTTTTGACCGGGACCGACGAACATGGCGTCAAAGTCGAGAAATCGGCCGCGGAGAAAGGCGTCACGCCCCAGGTCCTCGCGGACGAGAACGCCGCCGAGTTTCAGCGCGTTCTCGAAATGATCGGAATCTCGAACGACGATTTCATCCGGACGACCGAGGAGCGGCATGTCGGTCGCGTCCAGCGGTTCGTCGAGCGCCTCGTCGAGGCCGACGCCGTGTACCTCGGCGAATACGAAGGCTGGTACGACGAGGGTCAGGAAGAATTCGTTCCCGAGAATCGGGCGAAAGACAACGAATACAAGTCCCCGATCTCCGGCCGCCCACTCGTGAAGGCTCGGGAGGAGAACTTCTTCTTTCGACTCAGTGCGTACCAGGAGAGGCTCGAGCAGCTCTACGCCGACCGCCCTGACTTCGTGCGCCCCGAGGCCCGACGGAACGAAATGCTCGGGCGGCTGCGTGAGGGACTCCAGGACATCCCGGTGAGTCGCACGAGCTTCTCATGGGGGATTCCGGTTCCCGGCCACGAGAGGCATGTGCTCTGGGTCTGGATCGACGCGCTCTCGAATTACCTGACCGCGATCGATGCGGGTGAAGAGGGCGCCGACGCCGGCGGACTCGCACGATTCTGGCCGGCGGACTTCCATGTCATCGGCAAGGAGATCCTGTTCTTCCACGCCATCTTCTGGCCGGCGATGCTCATGGCGCTCGATCTTCCGCTCCCGAAATGCGTCTACGCGCATTCGTTCTGGATCCGCGAAGGCCGCAAGATGAGCAAGTCGCTCGGGAACTTCATCGATCTCGAGACGATGCAGCGGTATCTCGACGATTTCGGGCTCGACGCGTGGCGGTGGTTCATGGTCACGCAGGGTCCGCTCGGCGCGACCGACGCCGACTTCGCGCACGACAAGTTTGTCGAGATCTACAACACCGACCTCGCGAATACGCTCGGCAATTCCGCGAACCGTGTGGCGAACATGATCACGAAGTATTTCGACGGCGTGGCGCCGACGCCGACCGATTTCTCCGTCGCCGGGTTCGACTGGCCCGCGGCCGCGGCCTCGGCCGTCGCGACGGCCCGTGATCGAATGGATGACCTCGACCTCGGCGGCGCCCTTGCCGTGAGTCTCGATCTCGTTCGCCAGGTGGACGCCTACATCGACGCGACCCGCCCCTTCACGATGGCGAAGGATCCGGAGCAGCGTGAGGCGCTGCAGACCGTACTCTACAACTGTGCTGAGGGGCTGCGGATCGCATCGCTTCTGCTCTGGGCGGCCATGCCGGGCAAGATCGAGACCATGTGGGAGTTGTACGGTCAGTCGATTGATCCGCATGAGGGCCGGCTGTTCGAACTCGCCGAGTGGGGCCGCTTGAAGCCGGGAACGAAGATCACGAAGGGCGAGCCGCTGTTCCCACGCTGGACCGACTGACACGGCTCACGGATCGTGACCGTTCAGGTACGCCGTCCAGTTCGCGACATTCGTGCCGCTCACTTCGAGCGTGCTGTAGCTCACCTTCGCCGGTGTGTTCGCGAACACGGTGACTTCTCGGATGACCTCCGTCTCACCGAGTTGCTCGATCGATTCGATGTATTCGATGAGCTTCCAGCGGTCGCGCTCGCTCAACGACTCGTCGAGCTTGCGCTTCTTGAGCTCCCGCGTGATCGCCGATTTCGCGCTGCGCGTCTCGTGGCCGGTCTCGATTCGATCTTCGAGATCATGAAGCATGAGGAGCAGCTTCGGCGTGTGCGTATCCGGCGCCGCGTCGATCACCGCGTCGCGAAACTGCTCGGCGGGCTCATTCGCGCGACGGACGAGGCGCGCTTCGACCTGCCAGGCCTCCCACTTCGCTTCGAGGTCGAGCCGGGTCGACTCGTTGCGACCGGCGCGCTCGGCGAAGCGTTCAAGCGTCGCGTGCCGCGCGGGCTCCATGAGCGGACTCGGCGTCAGTTGCGGAAGCCGCCGCGCAAGCCGGACCGCCTGCGGCTCGGTCAACGCCTCGAGCCGATCGGATGCGAACGGCAGGAGTTGCCACCGGAGATACGCATCGGTCACCTCGTCATCGTCGAGCCGGTCCGAAATGAGATTGAGCGCCTGCTCCGCGCCGATCGCATACTCAAAGTCCTCGTGGAAGTCTGAGTCCTCGCGCGGCAGCCGGCCGGTCGCCTTGAACTCCCGCGCCTCAAGCCGCAGGCGATCGAGGGCGATCCGGACGATCATCTCGTCGTCCGCAAACTGCACCGCGTCCGCCGGCGTCGCGGTCGTCTGGCCGAGAACGCCCGAAGCGCCGACGAGCAGCGACGCGAACCCGATGAAAACAACGCTCACGCGGGTCATGAGACCCCCGATACTCGATCATCCACCAATGTGCAAGCGGATGCACACTGTTTTCAAGAATGTGAACTCTCCAAAACGAACGCCGCCCGCGTCGGACGCGGGCGGCGGGATCTTCAGATTGAGTCGCGCCTGGCTTACCAGCCGAAGTGGGCGAACGCCTTGTTCGCTTCAGCCATACGGTGCGTGTTCTCGCGCGTCGTCATCGCCTTGCCTTCACCGCGGGCCGCGTCGTAGAGCTCGCGGGCGAGTCGCTGCGCCATCGGACGGCCGGACTCGCTCCGGGCCGCCTGAATGATCCAGCGGAACGCGAGGCTCTGCTGGCGGCGGCGGTTCACCTGCACCGGCACCTGATAGTTCGCGCCGCCGACGCGACGCGAGCGGACTTCGACATGCGGCTTCACATTGTCGATCGCGCGTTCGAAGACCTCGATCGAGGTGTCCGGCGCGTTCTCATTGTTTTCCTTGTCGAGCCGACCCTGGATCATGTCGAGCGCGTCATACATGACCCGCTGCGCGACCGACTTCTTGCCGTCGAGCATGATGCAGTTGATGAACTTCGCCAGCACGATGTTGTCGAAGCGGGGGTCGGGACGAAGCTGATCATCGGACTTCGTGATGCGTCCGGCCATGGCGTCTTCCTTTCGGCTCATCCGATCGACGGGATGGATCCAGCGTCGATCCGTGTGTTCACCGGGTCGCCTCGCCAGGCTGGCGTGACCCGATTACTTGCCGCGATCGGCGACGACGCCGATCGCATGTCATTGAATGGTCTTACTTGCCCTTCTTGGCGCCGTACTTCGAGCGGCCCTGCTTGCGGCCGTCCACGCCGAGCGTATCGAGCGATCCACGAACGATGTGGTAGCGAACACCCGGGAGGTCGCGGACGCGGCCGCCGCGCACGAGCACGATCGAGTGCTCCTGCAGGTTGTGGCCTTCGCCACCGATGTACGCGGTCACTTCCTTGCCGTTCGAAAGGCGGACACGGGCGACCTTGCGAAGCGCCGAGTTCGGCTTCTTCGGGGTCACGGTCTTCACCTGCAGGCAGACGCCGCGCTTCTGTGGCGAAGCCTCGAGGTCGCGGACCTTCGACTTCTTGCCGGGCGAGCGGCGTGGATTCCGGACAAGCTGGTTGATCGTCGGCATACCGGCGTCAATCCCTTACAACGGGTCAGTGAGTTCTCTGGAAAGCCGGGAAGTGTAGCGGTCGCCCCGGGCTCGTCCAGCCGCGCAGAGGCGGAAATCGGCCCCGCCCGAACCCTGCCGGGAACAACGCGAACGCGTCGGGGTCCTTTGATCGCCCCTCGACCCACCGGATAGGATGCCCGCATGATACTGAACCGCCCTCAAATCGCTCTTGCCTTCGCGGTCGCCGGGGTTTGCGCGGCCTCGCTCCCGGCCCAGCAGACGATCAAGATCGACCGCGACAACATCGAAATCCGGGAAGACACCGTTATCGCCTCGGGCGTCTATGAAGTCGAAGACACCGACGGCAACGGCGTCCTCCATGTCGTCGCCGACGGGGTCACGATCGACTTCGGCGACGCCGTCCTCGACGGCGCCCCCGCCTCGCGTTCCCCAGATGAATACACGGGATACGGCGTCCGGCTCGATGCCGTCAGCGGCGTCACGATCCGGGGCGGGACGATTCGTGGGTTCAAAGGCGGCGTCTACGCGACCAACGCCGACCGCCTCACCGTCGAGGACCTCACACTCCGTGACAACTTTCGCCAGCGGCTCCGATCGACTCCCCAGGCCGAGGCGAACTCCGACTGGCTCTGGCCGCATCGCAACGACGAAAATGAATGGCTCAACAACTACGGCGCCGGCCTCTACATCGAGGATTCGGACGAAGTCACCGTTCGTCGCGTCGTGGCTCGCGAGACTCAGAACGGCGTGATCATTGATCGAGTCAACGACTCCCGGCTCTACGACAACGACTGCTCGTTCCTGTCCGGCTGGGGTCTCGCGATGTGGCGGTCGAACCGCAATGTCATCACCCGGAACGCCTTCGACTTCTGCATCCGTGGGTATTCACATGGCGTGTACAACCGCGGACAGGACTCCGCCGGCATCCTCATGTTCGAGCAGAACAGCGACAATGTGATCGCGGAGAACTCGGCGACGCACGGCGGCGACGGATTCTTCGGCTTCGCCGGGCGCGACGCGCTCGGGGAAACCTGGCTCGAGGAGCAGCGGTCCCGACTCCGCGACGAGACCGGCCAGGAGCAGGTCGACCAGCTGATCGAATTCACGGATGCGGTCATTGAGGCGCATCGCCGTAAGGGCAACAACGACAACCTGCTCATCAACAACGACTTCTCCTACGCGGCCGCCCACGGCATCGAGATGACCTTCAGCTTCGGAAACCGATTCATCGGCAATCGCCTCGTCGAGAACGCGATTTGCGGTGTGTGGGGCGGCTACTCGAAAGACACGCTCATCGCCGACAACACCATGGAGCGGAACGGAGAGGGCGCCTACGGCATGGAACGCGGCGGGATCAACATCGAGCACGGCGCCCGCAATCGTGTCGAATCGAACACCTTCCGCGAAAACAAATGCGGCGTGTACTTCTGGTGGGACCCCGACCCCGGCCTGCTTATCACGCCCTGGGCGAAGGCGAACGGCGCCGGGTCCGACGCGAACTCCGTGACGAAGAACTCGTTCGAGGGCGACGAAATCGCCATTCAACTTGTGAAGACCGACGAGACGGTCATCGCCCAGAATGCCTTCGAACAGGTCGGTGTCGAAATCGACGCCGACGAGGAAAGCGAACCGGTCACCGAGGTCATGCTTCCCGCCGTGATCTTTCAGCCGCCGGACTATCCGGTCTTCGGCGTCACGCGACCCGTCGGCGCCCGCGATCATCTCCGGGGGCGCCACCAGATCATCATGACCGAGTGGGGTCCCTGGGACCACGAATCCCCCCTGCTTCGCGCGTTGCACCACGACCCGGGCGACTCCGACCATGTCTGGGAACTTCAGGGCGCCGGACCGATCGACGGCATCCGCCCGATCGAGCCGGATCTCGAGGCGCTGCGCGGACGCGTGGAATGGGGATCACTCGACCCGACGGGCGCGACTGGACGAATCGCCATCGGCGCGCCGACCGAAGCGGGCGTAAGCCCGTACCGGATCCGCATCAAGGCCGGCGAATTCGAGAGTGAAGTCGCTGGGGTCTTCGTCGTGACCGAATGGCAGATCCGCGCCTTTCCGTGGACCGTGGACCCGCGGGACGACTACGACGGATGGCTCGCCGAATCGCGCGGCGATGAGGCGGTCACCGGAACCTCGCGATCCCTCAAGTACAACTTCGCGTTCGCCGGACCGAGCGAAGCGTCCATTTCCCGTGATATCACTGATGCGCAGCTCGCTCCTGACCGTTTCGGGACGATCGCGACGACCTCCCTCCCGATCCCGGCCGGAACCTGGAAGATCACCACGATCAGCGACGACGGAATTCGAGTGCTCGTGGACGGTTCGCCGGTCATCGAGAACTGGACCTGGCACGCCCCGACGCGGAATACGGGCCAGTTCACGCTCGACGAGCCGCGGGAGGTCGTCATTCGTGTCGAGCACTTTGAAATCGACGGGTACGCCCAGCTCGATTTCTCGATCGATCCGGTGAACTGAAGCCGGCGAATCGTCCGTCGGACCGTTGCTCACCCGGCGTCGGATCGTTACGCTTTGAGGATGATTCCGGGCGTCAAATGAATGATCGCACGGAATTCCCGCCCTGACGATCGCGGCATGAGTCGCGATGGAGCCACTGCACGATGCTGGAACGAGATGAGCACCGAGAACATCGGCGGTTTCGCGCGCCCGCGCTCGCGATCGTTCTCCTGGCGATGACCCTTGCGACCGCGTGGTCGACCGTCGCGAACGCGCAGTCGCCGTCGGATCAGGACGATGTCGAGGTCGCCGATGTCGCGAACGAGGTCCGGATCACGCTCGATGACGGCCGGTCGTTCCGTGGTGTGCTCGTCAAGCGCGACAGGATGAAGGTCGTCCTCCGGATCGCCGGCATCAACACCGAGTTCGACGCCCGACGCGTGACCGCGGTCAATCGGCTCAAACCGTTCGAAGAGCAGTACGACTACCTCAAGGAGCGCATCCACAAGGATGACTACGAGGAGCGATACGACTTCTGTGAGTGGATCTACCGACGCGATCGACTCGAGCTCGCAGCGCAGGAACTCGAATCGCTCATTGACGACTTCCCGACCTACGACCCGGCGCTCACGCTCTATCGCACGGTGGCGCTGGAGATCGAGTCCCGCCGCAATCGCGAGACGCGACCGGCGGCGAATCCGATCGAGGCCAACCCGCAGGCGCCCGCGCGCGGCGCGTTGCTCACGGAGGACCAGGTCAACATCATTCGGGTGTACGAGATTGATCTCGACGATCCGCCCCGGCTGCTCATCGGACGCGAGACGATCGAGAAGATGCTCAACCGGTACGCGGACCATGAACTCATGCCTCGGAGTGAAGCGGGTCGCCGCCGCTTCTACTTTCAGCCTCCGGACGAATTACTGTCGACACTCTTCCAGCTGCGGGCTCGCGAGCTCTATCACGAGGTACGGGTGTTGAGCGATCCGGAATCGATGCAGCGCTTTCGGAGCGATGTGCATCGAACCTGGCTCATTAACTCATGCGCGACAACCGACTGCCACGGCGGCGCCGAGGCCGGCGATCTGTTCCTTTTCAATCGCAACCCGAACGAGCCGCGTGTCGCGTATACGAACTTCCTCATCCTCGAGCGGACGCGCCTCGAGGGGAAGCCGCTCCTCGACTTCGATCGGCCGGAGCATTCGACGCTCCTCCAGATGGGCTTGCCGCCGGGCCGGGCGATTCCCGCCCATCCTGCGATCGAAGGCTGGAAACCCGTTTTCCACGACGAGAACGACCCGCTCTTCCGCAAGTCGGTGGAGTGGATTCGATCGATGTACCAGCCTCGTCCGGACTACGGTATCGAATATGTCCCACCGGCGCTGCGTGACGCGCCGGAGCCGGACCCCGCCCGCCCGGCCGCGGAGACGCCGGAGACCGAAGACGCCACGGAGCCGGACCGTTGACGCCGGTTCGCGCGGCGCCACGAAATCTGGTACACTGGCGGACCCGCCGATCGCCGGCGCCCTGCCCGAGCGCCGGCGCGGGACTTCCGCCCCGGAAACGCTAAACTGGCCGTGCCGCGTCAATTGCCGCGGCGCAATGGCCCGAACCTGAACTCCACGCTGATTCCAAGAGAGAGACGACTCCCCCATGAGGCCCATTCGTCTTGCCACGGCTGTGCTTACCGGCGCCATCATGACCACGCCGGTGTTCATCGGATGCGACAATCCCGAAGCGGAAGCTCGCCACGCGGCCGCCGAAGCGATTGAAGCGGCGTCGGAGAAGCTGCACCGCTTGTCTCTCAGTTCGGCCTACCCCCTGCCGGAAACGGAGCGTCGCTCCGGATTCCAGGGAATCATCGACATTCTCCAGGCCGCGCCCGACGGCACGGACGAACAGGCCGCTGCGAAGCACGGCATGATGGCGAAGGCGCGGATGGAACTCGCCCGACTCGAACTCGAGAAGGCGCGCGATCTCGACCATGTCATCGCGATGGAGATCTCGTTCCTTGGCAAACTCGCCGACATCGCCGTGGAGCAGGATGTCATGGCGCGAGGCGGCGAGTCGTACGACTTCTCGGAGGTCTACCGCGACCTCGAAGCGCTCGAGCAGGATGCGAAGTCGAGTCGATCCGAACTGAGTCGCTCCCGCCAGTCCCTCGAGGAGCGCATCCGCGAGTTCGAAGAGTCGATCTCCCGCGAAGCGTCAAAGGCGAGCACGCTCCGCGAAGAAGCGGCGACCGTTAAGTTCCAGGCCGAGGACGCCGAACTCGACGATCGCGAACGGATGATCTACGAAGCGCGCGACATTGGTCGTGAAGCCGATCGCCACGCCGTGACGGCGGCCGAGACTGAAGCGCAGCTCGAAACCGTTCGTCCGGAGCTCTCCGAGACCCAGGCCCGAATTTCGCAGACTGAAACCGCGCTCACCAGCTACGAGACCTCGCGGGGCGTTCTCCGCGAGCGGGAAGACCGCGCCCAGCGCGAGGCGACGCAACTCCGGCAGGACCTCGCCGAAACCGTCGGTCGCCTGCGCGTCGACTTCGAGAACCTCGCCGAGGAGATCGAGACGGCGTTGACGGATCGCTACGGCGCTGCCCAGCAGCAGGCGGACCAGGCCGTGCAATCCGCGCGTACGGCGCAGACGAAGTCGCGCAACGACACTTCCGCCTTCCGTCTTGCGACCGCCCTGCAGCTCTCCGGACAGACCCATGTCGAACGGGCGCTGAGCCTTCGCTCGTACGAAGCGCTCATCGCGAAGCTCGTCGCGAACGCGGATACGCTCGAACGCGGCGGACAGGACCAGGCGCTGCTCGACGAGATCGCCTCGCGCATCGAAGAAGACCTGCTCGCCGCCGAAGAAGCGTTCCGCGAAGCGAAGGAGCTCGTCGAGACGACCTCACCCGACGCGACCGCGGCGCAGGACGCGAAGGCGCGGCTGCTCTTCGGTCTCGATCAGGGGATCGCGGCCGCGACGGGCGCCGACATGCCCGAAGCGCCGCGACCGACGCCCCGCGCGACGACGCCGGTCGCGAGCGCCGGTGGAACGCCGCCAGTTCCGGCGAACGAGTTGTTCGACCGCGTCGCCGACGCGCTCGAGCGAAGAGATTTTGGATCGGTCACTTCGTTCTTTCACGCGGACACGAGTGAAGAAGTCGAGCTTCTCGCGATCATCCAACGGGTAACGGACAGCATTGAAAGATTGGATTCGGCCTGCCAGTCCAACTTCGGTCGTGGGATCGGCGAGATCTTCACCGATCCGGAGATTATTGAGACAATCGAAACATCTATTACCTCGCTGACTGGTCAAGATGTCGGACTCTCAGCGCTGATGGGCCCCGATCCGGCACAGGAGGCGGCTGCGTTTGACGAACTCGTCCGGCAGTTTCGCGATGAGTCAGCGTCGATGGTGATTGAGTACGACTCGGCCGGTACGACGGCTTGGCTTCCTGACGAACCGAACATGGAAGATGTCGTGCTCGTCTATGTCGACGGTCAGTGGAAGTTCGGCATGGATCTCGAACCAATCCGGGAGGGTTCGATCATGTTCGCCGCCATGGTCGGCGCGCCGGAGGGCACGGGACCGGTCGGACTCACCGAAATGTTCGTCGAGCCCGCGCTCACCGCGATCCAGGGCGTGACCACCCGCGTCGAGAGCGGCGAATATGGCGACGAGTTCACGATGGTCCAGGGCCTCATCGGCGAGATCACCCAGGAGTACGCCAAGATCATGGCGCAGATGAACCCGGGCGGCCAGCAGCCCGGCGGATTCGGCTTCCCCGGCGGCGGTGGCGGAGGCGGATAATCCCGGCCGGGGCGGAGCACGAACGCGACGAGCAGTCATGACCTCGACACCGGACCATCGTCGCTACCTCATCCCGTTCCGCGGGACGCTGCTGCCCCAGATCTTCTGCGACACGCTCGTCATCGGAACCGGCGTCGCCGGACTTCGCGCTGCGATCGCCGCCTCCGAACACGGCGAAGTCATCGTCCTCTCGAAATCCGATCTCCCGGTGTCGAGCACGAACTGGGCGCAGGGCGGCGTCGCCGCGGTGGTCGGTCCTCACCCGCGCGATCGGATTGAATCGCACATTGAAGACACTCTCGTCGCCGGCGCCGGCCTTTGCGATCCCGCCATCGTGCGGCTCTGCGTCGAACGCGCCAACGCGCGCATTCAGGAACTCGTCGACTGGGGCATTCGCTTCGATCGCGACGCCGAAGGCGAATACGAATTCGGGCGCGAAGGCGGTCATCTCGAGTCCCGCGTGCTCCACGCCGATGGTGACGCGACCGGCCGCGAACTCATTCGGTGCCTGAGTGAGCGCGCACGATCTCGTCCCTCGGTTCGAGTCTTCGAGCGATGCTTCGCGCTCGACCTGCTCACCGCCGACGGCTCCGGCGAAGGACCGGTGCTGGGCGCCATCACCTTCCACCCGAAGTACGGCCTGCAGATGATCTGGTCCTGGGCGACCATTCTCGCGACCGGCGGGGCCGGACAGATCTTTCGCGAAACGACGAATCCTTCCGTCGCGACGGGAGACGGCGTGGCCATGGCCCTCCGCGCCGGCGCGCCGGTCGCCGACATGGCGTTCGTTCAGTTTCATCCGACCACTCTGTATGTCGCCGGCGCCGCGCGACTCCTCATAACCGAAGCGGTTCGCGGAGAAGGCGCGACGCTCGTCGATCGCCGCGGCGAGCGATTCATGCTCGGCCGACACGACCTCGCCGAACTCGCGCCCCGCGACATCGTGAGCCGGAGCATCGTCGAGCACCTCGCCCGCACCGGTGATACGCATGTCTACCTCGACGCGCGACATTTCAAACCCGGATTCTTCCGCTCCCGCTTTCCCGGAATCGCTGCGAAGCTCGCCGACTTCGAGATCGACCCGGAGAACGATCTCATCCCGGTGCACCCAAGCGCCCATTACACGATCGGCGGCGTCTGGGTCGATGAGTCCGGCCGCGCCGGCCGGCCCGGCCTGTACGCCTGCGGCGAAGTGTCGTGCAGTCGATTGAACGGCGCGAATCGCCTCGCGAGCAACAGTCTCCTCGAAGGACTCGTCTTCGGCGAAATCGTGGGTCGGATATGTGTCGAAGCCCGTGACGAATCGGCGAATGGATCGGGACATCGTCCGCCGAAGCGCATCATCAGCGATGTCCGCCTGTCCTCCCGCGGCGAACTCGACCTGACCGATGTCCGCTCGAGCCTGCGCAGCGTGATGTGGCGACACCTCGGCGTCATCCGCGACGGCGCCACGATGAGCGATGTCGCGGACATGATCGACTTCTGGAGTCGCTACACGCTCGACAAGATCTTCGACGATCCGGCGGGTTGGGAGATTCAGAACATGCTCACCGTGGCCGCGACGATCTGCGAGAGCGCCCGCTGGCGCCGCGAGTCGCGCGGCGTCCATGTGCGGGCTGATCATCCGGAGTCCGACGCGGCCTACGGCGGACACGATGTATGGAGACTCGGCGCCGACGCGCCTGAAGTCATACCCGCGACGGACGAGGCCCAGTCACTCGAGGAGGTGCATTGACATGCGCTTCTCGCCCCGCCGTCTGTTCGTGCTTGCAATTCTCGGGGTGTCGTGCGGCTGCGTCTCGACCTCGACTCCCCCGCCGCCCGAACCGAAGCCGATTGAACTTCGCGTCGTGCACGACGACGGATCCGTCACGCTCAACTCTCCCCTGCCCGTCCATCTTCTCACGCACATTCGAGCCACGCTCATCGACGCTGACTACGACCTGCTCTACGAGCAACTCATCTCCGACTACACGAAGCGGGTTTACCACCAGCGTGATCGTGATCCACGCGAGGTGATGACCTGGTTCACGGACAACCAGCGGGATGTGCTCATCCTGCTGAGCCGCATGGGGCAGGGCGTGAACTCGCCCGATGTCTACTGGGAGATGCGCGGCCCGATCACCCGCCTCCAGCTTTACGGCGAGGCGAAGCGAAGCAGCCGGCTGACGACCGTCGATGTCATCCGCGAAAACGGGCAATTCAAGCTCGTCATGATTCAGTAATGCTCGGCTATACTTTCTGCTTGACCATTCAGGCGTGGCCGGCTGGAGCGAAACCTTCGTGATTCAACGGAATCGATTCGTCGAGTATGTCGACCGATTTCAACGCGTCCGTGCCCTCGTCGTGGGCCCGGCGACGGTCGAAATCGACATCGCGTGTTCGGTGACCCGTCTCGCCCCGGACCGCGCGATGCCGGTCTATCTCGTCGAGCGCGAGTCCGCTCATCCAGGCGGCGCCGCGCTCACCGCGACCACGCTGAGCAACCTCGGCGCCGAAGCGACGCTCCTCGCCCCGGTCGGGGTCGGAGCGCCCGGCGCGGCCCTCCGCGACGCCCTGGCCTCGAGCCGGGTCGAACTCGTGGAAGTATCGACCGCGACACGCACACCCGAACTGCTTCGGTACCTCGGCGGCGCGCAGCAACTCATGCAGATGCGACGCGGCTGGCAGTCCGGCGCCTTCGACCAACTCGATTCGACGCTGAACGAACTGAGTCGTCGTGCGACCGACGACGGACCCCCGTTCGATGTCATCTGCATCGTCGACGGTCAGCCGCAGGCCCTGACCGCCGGTGATGTCGAGGCGATCCGGGGCTTCGCCGACCGCTGGTCGATCCCCGTGGTGCTCGATGAAGCCGGCGGATTCACCAACTGGGCCGCGGGCCGCATGGATTACCTCGTGGTCAACGACAACGAGTCGCAGCGGATCGGCCGTCGACTCGGCGCGTTCGCGGAGGATCCGGTAGATCGCGTCCGCCTGCTCAGCGAGCGGGTCGCGCCGAATGTCCTCATTTCGCTCGGTCGACGGGGTGGAGTGTCGGGTGTGCGCAACGATGGCGAAGTCGAGATCACTCCCGTGTCCACGCCGGCGCACGCGATGTCCGACCGGCGCGGTGTCGGCTATGTCTTGTCCGGCGTGTACGCGCTTGCGATCGGCGCCGGCGCCAACGCCGACGAAGCCGCGTTTCTCGCGTGCCACGCGGCAAGCGCCGCGGCGGCGGCGCCGGGGCCGAAGCAGATCGGTCGCGATGAACTGCTCAAGATCGCGTACCGCGAGATTGAATCTCAGGTCGCCGACGGGATCGAAGTGTTTGGGCGCATTGCGCGGGACCATCTGCCCGTCATCGATCAGGCCGCCCGCCTGCTCATGCAGGCGTACACCGACGACCGGCAGGTTCTCGTCTTCGGCAACGGCGGCAGCGCCGCCGAGGCGAACCACCTCGTCACCGAACTCACCGGTCGCTTTCGGCGCAACCGGGCGTCGCTTCCCTGTATTTCCCTTTCCTCGAATGATGCGCTCGCGACCTGCATCGCGAATGACTACGGGTTCGAGGATGTCTTCGCCCGCCAGATCGAAGCGTTCTGTCGGCCCGGGGATGTCGTGATCGGAATGTCGACAAGCGGACGATCGACGAATGTGATCCGCGCGATGGAACGAGCGCGCGAACGCGAGGCGCGGATCATCGCCTTCACCGGTGAACAGTCGGGGCCAATGCACGATCTTGCGGACCTCGTGCTCGCCGTCCCCTCCCGCTCAACGCCGCGCATTCAGGAAGCGCACCTGTTCACGATTCATGTCATGTGTGAAATGCTCGACCGTCGCGTGAACGCGGAAGGCCAGCTTCATCCTTCGGCGACGGAGATCTGACGATGCCCGCCTCGGACTCAGAACGACCCGCCGCCCTCGTCATCGGTGACGCGATGGTCGACGCGTATCTCGACGCGAGACCCGTGGGTGTGTCGGACGAAGCGCCGGTCATGACGCTCGACTGGGTCGCCGTGACGCGGTCGCTCGGCGGTATGCTCAATGTCGCCCGCGCCCTCGCCGAACTCGGATTCAACACCACGACGATCGGACGCCGGGGCGACGACGAGACCAGCGCCTGGGTCGAAGAGGAGTGCGCTCGATTCGGCTTCGATTCGAAGTGGATCCACACCCCCGGCCCCACGATCGAGAAGACCCGGATCGTCGCCGACGCCGATCATCTCGCCCGCGTCGATCGAGAACAGGTCGAGCCGCTCGACGAATCGTTCGAAGCTGAACTCGGGCGAACGATCGACGACGCCGTAGGACGAGCGGATGTGATCGTGGTCTCCGACTACGACAAGGGCTTCATGGCGCCGTGGCTCGTGGAGCGGCTGATGGCGGCCGGACGCCGACATTCCGCGCCGGTCGTCGTCGACACGAAGCCGGCCTGCATGGATCGGTATCGCGGCGCGCGACTCCTTACCCCGAATGAATTCGAAGCGCGACAGGCCGCGGAATGGCTCGGTGAATCGACCGAGGGTGATGTCATGCGGATCGGCGAGCGACTCGTCGCGCGACTCGAGGCGGATGTGCTCGTGACGCGAGGCGCCGGCGGCATGACGCTCATTCGTCAGGACGGCCCGCCGATCGAAGCGCCGTCGGCGAACACGACGCCGGCTTCGACGAGCGGGGCGGGCGATGTCGTCCTCGCCGTCTGCGCCGCGGCGATCGCGGCCGGCGACGACGCCGACGCGATGGTGCGCCGCTCCACGCGCCTCGTCGGGCGCGCGATGTCGCGTCCGGGCACTTGTCGCATCACGCTCGATGATCTGCACGCCGAAGTTTGAGAATCGCGGCCCTTCCCCGTGTGGAGCCCGAGCGGGTCATCGGTACGATCTCCGCGCGATTGCTTCCCCCCCCGACCTCACATCAGAAAGACCGGATTCATGGCCGATACGCGAACGGAACGAGATTCGATGGGTGATATGACCGTCCCGGCCGACGCGCTGTACGGCGCCTCGACGCAACGGGCGGTCGAGAACTTTCCGATCGCCGGCCGTCCGGTCCCCCGCGAGGTCATCCACGCGTTCGGTCGCCTCAAGCGCGCCTGCGCCGAGACGAACGAATCGCTCGGACTACTTGATGAGAAGCGCGCGAAGCTCATCGTTCGCGCCTGTGACTCGATCGCGAAAGGCGAGCACGACCGGCACTTCCCGGTCGATGTCTTCCAGACCGGGTCCGGCACGAGTACGAACATGAATGTGAACGAGGTCGTCGCGAACCTCTGCGCGCAGTACCAGAAAAAGCCGATCGGTTCGCGCGACCACAAGGGCGCCGTCCACCCGAACGATCATGTCAACATGGGTCAGTCGTCGAACGACACCTTTCCGACGGCCATGCAGATCGCCGGCGCGATGAAGATTCGTGAAGAGCTCATCCCCGCCTTGAAACGCCTGCAGAAGTCGCTGGAGAAGAAGGCGAAGAAGTTCGACCGGATTGTGAAGATCGGCCGCACGCATCTCATGGACGCGACGCCGATTCGACTCGGCCAGGAGTTCAGCGGCTACGCGGCCCAGGCGGAGTATTCGGTGACCCGCGCCGAGCGGGCGCTCAACCGCCTTGCGGAAAATCTTCCGATCGGCGGCACCGCGGTCGGCACGGGCATCAACACGCACAAGCAGTTCGGAAAGAAGGTCGCGTCGGCGCTATCGAAGTCGACGAAAGTGAAGTTCTCCGAAGCGCCGAATCATTTCGAAGCCCAGGCGACCCGCGACTGCTGTGTCGAAGCGTCGGGCGAGCTGCGCACGATCGCGGTTTCACTCTCAAAGATCGCGAACGACATTCGCTGGCTCGGCTCCGGACCGCGATGCGGCCTCTTCGAACTCGCTCTGCCTGCAATTCAGCCGGGTTCGTCGATCATGCCGGGCAAGGTAAACCCGGTGATCTGCGAATCCGTCGTGCAGGTGTCTTGCCAGGTGATCGGTCACGACGCGGCGATCACCGCCGGCGGGTTCGGCGGCGTCGGCTCGCTGCTCGAACTCAATGTGGCCATGCCGATGATGGCCGACAACCTCATCGCCATGATCGGGCTGCTCGCGAACGCGTCGAATGTCTTCGTCGACCGGCTCATCGACGGCCTCGAGGTGAACAAGGAGATCGCGACCGGATTCGTCGAGCGCTCCCTCATGCTCGGAACGAAGCTCGCGCCGGTCATCGGCTATGACGAAGCCGCCGCGGTCGCGAAGGGCGCGTTCAAGGAGAACAAGACGATCCGTGAGTACTGCCTCGAGCACGACATTCTCGACGCCCGAAAGCTCGACGAACTGCTCGACGCCCGGTCGATGACCGATCCCTCGTAAGGCGCCGCTCGCGCCTCGCCGCGTTCAGCAGAGCGACGCCTGTCGAGCGTCCGCGGCATCGGTTGGCAATACGAGACCGGGCCAGCGCTCACCGGACCGGGCCGCGAGATATCCGTACGCGAACGCGAGCCGCTTCAACGGCAGATGCGCTTCGTATTCGCTGGCGATCCAGTCGTCCGGCTCGTCGTCCTCGATGACTTCCCGACCGAGTGCGACGAATCGCGCGAGAAGGTCGCGCTCGTTCCTGGAGGCTTCGGCGACGAAGGATTCGACGCGCTCCCATTCTGAATCGGCCCGCAGATCGCTCCGGAAAGTCGCCTGCGCGCACTCCGGCGCCGCGACCGCGAATCCGAACGCGGAATAACCGAGCCGCCGCTCACGGTCGAGGTATCCGAACGGCGTATAGCGATGGTTGTGCGGCGCCGCCGCGTCCGGTCGGTAGAGCGTGGGGGCTCCCAGTTCGCGTTCGACTCGAAAGGCGAGTTCCAGATCTTCAAAACAGCAGTTCGCGATGACTTCGGTGAAACCACCGACTCCGTCAACGGCCGACCGGGGGATTGACAGATTCAGATTCCACGCATGGCGATACCCCCAGTCGCGGGACCGATCGGTCTCGCCGGCCATCTGGTCGTAGAAGAAGATCATCGAGCTTCGGGCGAGCAGTCGGTCGAACCGCGTCTCCCCGTCGGGCGTCACCCAGGGCGAATGACCAAGGATCATCGCGACGCCGTCGACTTCCGCGTGCGCTTCCGCATGCTTCGCGAGCAGGTCGGCGTCAGGTTCGACATCGTCATTCAGGAAGAGCAGTGTCTCACCGCGCGCTCGATCAATGAGTCGGTTCTTGACCCCCGCGATGCCGACACGAGGACACTCCACGATCACGAGTGTCGGACGCCCGTTCGCTTCGAACTCGGTGAGCGCCGCTCGGGACTCCCGGTCGGGCCCGTCGATTCCGACGAGGACCTCGAACCGCTCGCGGGGGAGCGTCTGCCGGCTCAGCCGGTCGAGACAGGCTGCGAGTTTCGCCGGTCGGCCGCGTGTGGGGATGATGACGCTGATCGAGGGTCGCATGGTTGACGGTCCTGCGCGGCGCCCGGCGTTCCGGGCGGGAGATTCCCGAGAGAAAATGAGTCGATTTCGATCGTGGTCGCGAAACCCGGGGTCCGAAGGGTCCGATACGACGCATGGCTCGGTCGAAGCCCGAATCTGAAGAAAGGCCCGCCATGCCGCCGCGTCTCGTCCCGTCCACTGAGTCCCCGTCGCGCTCCGATCGCCGCAGACATCCTCGGCGAATCGAGATTCATCCGGCCAAAATCTACGACGGTCGCGCCGAGCGCTTCTTCGCCGGCGAGACGGCCAATGTCTCGGAGAGCGGCGCGCTGCTCAAAGTCGCCCGGACCATGCCGATCCACGCCGGCGTCGAGATCGAAGTCGGTGTCGATGTGAGTCGCGACGGCATACTGAGCCGACGCTCCTTCCTTCCCGCGCAAGTCGTGCGGGTGACCCCGATCGATCGATTCTCCCAGGCGATCGCCGTCCGGTTCAAGGAGTTGAACCAGGCGACCGCGCTGAAAGCCGCTTGAAACCGGCTGACGCCCGGGTCGCCACGGAGGGCGATCCGGGCGTCTTCTTCTCTCATCCCGGAACACGCGGCTTACTGCACGATGGACTCGACGACATTCGTCGTGTTCCCGTCTTCAAGCGCCTGCAACCAGACGGTTCGACCGCGGGCATTGCCCGGAACGGTCCGCACGATCGACGCGACGCCGCTCCCGCTCGCGGTCGCGCTGCCCGCGAGCGTTGGTCGATCAAGAGCGACCGTTACCCCGAGCGCCGGCACCGACTGCTCACCCGTTCCGGTCAGGCTGTAGATGAAGTAGACGCGCTCCCCGGCCGTGGCGCCGGTGACGCGAAGGGTCGCCGATTCATTCGCGACGAGCGCCGTCGTCTGCAGGCGCATCGCGGCGACCATGCGGAAGATCTCTCCGCCGAGCAGATCGCAGATGAGCAGTTCACCGTCCGAATCGAGTCCGAAAGAAGACGGCGATCGAACGGCGCGCCCGCTGATCGATTGAAACTCCGTGGTTCGCTCGGTGAACTCCGTAAGGTTGACGCCGTCGTACAGGAACGACCAGTATCGGTCAGCGCAGTAGTCGCCGAAGAAATAGGTTCCGTGCAGCAGCGGAAACGCGACGCCGTGGTAGACGAACCCACCGGTGACCGAACAGCCGTTCGCTCCATGGGCGTAGTCGTAGACCGGATCGGTGAGCACGCCACCCGGATCACAGTTCTGCTGAGGAGAGAAGCAACTGAAACCCTCCTTGATCGGCCATCCGAAGTTAAGGCCGCCCACACCCTCGGGCAGCACGGTGATCTCCTCGAAGTCAGCCGCGCCGACATCGCCGATGTACAGGTCGCCGGTCGCCGAATCCATCGAGGAGCGCCACGGATTCCGCAGGCCGTAGGCGTAGACCTCGGGGAGCGCGTTCGGATCGTTGATGAACGGATTGTCGGGGGGAATGGCGAACGGCAACTGCGAGTCGACATCGAGTCGAAGCACCTTGCCGTACGGCTCACCGATGTCCTGCGCCTTGTTCTCCGGATCGCGTCCGGGTGTGCCGCCGTCGCCGGTCGTGATGTAGAGGTACCCGTCGAACGGTCCAAAGCTCAAGGTGCCGCTGTTATGGTTGTGGCGCGGCTGGTCGTACGAGTAGATGATCACGCCGGTCGACGGATCGGCGACATCCGGATTCGACGACGACACGGTGTAACGCTCAATGACCGTCGCAATCGTGAGGTCGGAGTAGGTCACATAGAACCACCCGTTCGTTTCGTAGTCCGGATGAAAAGCGAGATGGAGCAACCCGAGCTCGTTCGCGAAGGCGCCGAGCAACGGGCTCAGATCGAGAAACGGCTGCGCGAGCACCTGTCCGTCCTTGATGATCCGGATGAACCCGGTATCGCGCTCGAGTACGAAGATCCGATTCGTGCCGTCGGGCGCCGCGGTCGCGTAGGTCGGGTTGTCAAACCCCTCTGCGACGAGTTCGGTCGTGAGTCGCTGGGCGTTCGCTGCGGGGGACACTCCGCCGGACAGTGTCGCCGCGAACAGCATCAGCGTGGCAGCGCGGGTATACATCGTGATCGCCTTTCCGGAGCGAGACTGAAGGTCGCTCCAACCCCTAAGAATACATCATGTCTTCGCGTCGGCGCGATCTCGCGGGCTAGCCGGCTTCGAGGGCGGCCGTCGCCGCCGCCGCCGGATCGAAGTCGCCCCAGGTGACATCGGTCCGCTCGAGCGCTTCCTTCAACCGGCGGCTGTAGAGGGGCCGACTCACCTCCTCACATCCGAACTGATCGAGGTGCGGGTTCCAGAACTGGGCGTCAAAGAGCCGGTACCCGCGGCGCCGCAGGTGCCCAACGAGGCTCGCCAGGGCGATTTTCGACGCGCCGTCGCCTCCCCGATCGGGCCGGCAGAACATCGACTCCCCAAAGAACGCGGCGTGAATGGACACGCCGTAAATGCCCCCGACGAGTTCATCCTCCCGCCACGCTTCGACGGAATGCGCCCAGCCGAGTTCATGGAGTCGCGTATACGCCTCGATGATCTCGTCGCTGATCCAGGTGTCCGAATCCTCACTTCGAGGCATGGCGCACCCGAGCATGACCTTGGCGAACGCCGAGTCGGCGGAAATGCGAAAGGGCTCCTGGCGAATCGTCTTCCGCAATCGACGAGGGATATGAAAGCGGTCGATCGGAAGAATGCCCCGACGCTCGGCGCTGTACCACCGCACCACGCCCGTCCGCGAATCGGCCATTGGGAACAACCCGCGGCAATAGGCTGACAGAAGCGTCTCGGGTTCGAGCATCCGGGTGTTAAGCGGGGTCGACATCGGTCAAAGAATCGAAAAAACGGCCGTCGTTCAGGCAGTTCGGGCTTGCCCTCACCACTGACTCCGCGATACTGGCATGGCTCAGCGTGGGGTCGCCGGCCCATTCTAGTGGCTGGTCACTCGCGGAAACGCCTTGATCGAATTCGTAATCCGCAGTCCGTTGGAGGAGAAGAAAGAAATGAACATGCGTCGTGGCGTGAATGTCGCCGCGCTCGTCGCCGGTCTTGCGATCGGCGGGGTGGCGTCGGCGGACATTCTTCTGACCAGTTTCGAGGACCCGGGCGTTTTCCCGGGCGTCCAGTATGTCGACCTCGGCGATCCGCTCGTCGACCACCCCCTCGCGAACAACCCCGGCGAGCCCTTCGTGAACTGGGCGATGACCGGAACCGAGATCGGGTTCTCCTCGGCGTACTTCAACACCCGCAACGATGTCGGCCTCACCGACGGCGACTTCGTCGGCGTCACCGACTTCACGGGGACCGTCGGCTCGTACACGAACGGCAGCCAGGGCTTCCAGATGCAGGACGCCGACGGCGCCATGGAGATGACGACCGACAGCTTCGCGATCGACGCCGTCTTCTCGACGCTCGCCGTCGACATCTACATCCGTGAAACCGGCTGGGAAGCCGAAGACCTCGTCAAGGTCACCGTCTTCGCGGACAACACGGAGCTCACGCTTCTCGACACGACCGGCTCGGACATCGACGACCTCGGCATCGAAGGCTCGTGGATGACGCTCACGATTGACCTGAGCGCGTACACCAATGCCGCCGCGGTCTTCCGGCTCGACAGCAATTCGAGCAGCGAAGAGCTGTACATCGACAACATCCGTCTCGTGCCGTCGCCCGCGAGCTTCGCGCTTCTGGGCCTCGGGCTCGCCGGAGCCGGACTCCGCCGTCGTCGCGCCTGAGCGCGGACCCGGCCCGGAGACTGGTGATCAGATCATGACGAGAGCGTCGCGTTTCGCGCGGCGCTCTCGTTCTTTGCGCGGCGACACCCTCTGACCCCAATACAATTCACGCCCGGGAAGCCGGAAGCCCGGGCGGCGGGCGGGCGGTCAGTCGACAGGAGCGACAGGTTCATGCGGTATCGGCGTCTCGGCAGGTGTGGAATGCAGGTCTCGGTCGTGGGTTTTGGCTCATGGCTCACCGCAAAGCGTCACGGGCAGCCCCGAGCCGACGAGCTCCATCGCGCCGCCTATGAGAGCGGCGTCAACTTCTTCGATACGGCGAACACCTACGGCAACGGTGAGACCGAAAGCCTCGTCGCCACCGCCCTGGCTCCTTTTCGCCGCGACACCTATGTGCTCGCCACGAAGGTGTACTTTCCTTACGGCGAACATCCGTTCCCCGGCGTGAACGATCGGGGACTCAGTCGCAAGCACATCTTTGAGCAGTGCCATCGCTCACTCCGCGAACTCAGGACCGATTACATCGATCTCTACCAATGCCATCGGTTCGACGAAGGTGTGCCGCTCGAAGAAACCTGTCGAGCGATGGCCGATCTCGTCGCGCAGGGCAAGGTTCTTTACTGGGGGGTGAGCCAGTGGACCGCGGAGCAGATTCGTGACGCGGTCGCCGTGTGCGAAGACCACGACTGGCCGGCCCCCGTGTCCGATCAGCCGCAGTACAACATGCTCCAGCGTCGCATCGAGGACGATGTGCTCCCGACCTGCATGGAACTCGGCCTCGGCGTGGTCGTGTACAGCCCGCTTGCGGAAGGTATCCTCACCGGCAAGTATCGATTGAATCAGGACGCGCCGCGCGACTCCCGCGCCGCCGATGACCTGCAGGGACAGTGGATTCGAAAGAAACTCACCCGCGAGAACCTCGAGCGCGTCGAGGCGCTGCTGAATCTCGCCGATGGACTCGGGCTCAAGCTCTCGCAACTCGCCGTCGCCTGGTGCCTGCGCCGGCCCGAGCTTTCGAGCTGCATCATCGGCGCGAGCAAAGTCGAGCAGTTATCCGAGAACCTTCGCGGCGCCGAGGCGGACCTCGACCCCGATGTGCTCGATCGCATCAATGTCATTCTCGGCGAATGATGGTCGCCGACGGCGTGTCGCCGATGGAAGGGCTTGACGAATGAATTCAACATCGACCACGACCGCCGCGAATCCGTCGGGCCGGGTCACCGATTCGTCCGGAGCGGAATCCGCAGAGTGGACCGTGACGGACGCGCACGATCATTACGCGGTCGGCGCGTGGGGGCAGGGCTATTTCTCGATCAACGACTCCGGCCGCGCCACGGTGCGTCCAACGGGAGATCCGTCGGTCGAAGTGGATCTCATGGAAGTCATCGACGGCCTCGGTGAACGCGGCGTCTATACGCCCGTCCTGCTCCGCTTCAGCGACATTCTCGAGCACCGCATCAATGCGATTAAAGCCGCGTTCGACGGCGCCATGCAGGAGAACGACTACCACGGCGAATTTCTCGCCGCCTACCCGGTCAAGGTCAATCAGCAGCGGCATGTCGTGGAGGAAGTCTTCGAGTTCGGGGCCCGACATCGCTTCGGCCTCGAAGCCGGTTCGAAGCCGGAACTCCTCGCGGTGCTCGGCATGACGGCCGATGAACCCGAGCGCATCATCATCTGCAACGGGTTCAAGGACGATAAGTACATCGAGGCGATCATCCTCGCCCGCAAGCTCGGACGCACCGTCATTCCGGTCGTCGAGAAGTTCAGCGAACTCGAGCTCATCATCAAATACGCCGAACGATACGAAGTGCGCCCGATCATCGGAGCGCGCGTCAAGCTCGCTGCGTCGGGTATCGGGCGCTGGGCGCAGTCCGCCGGCGTGCGCTCAAAGTTCGGACTCTTCGTGAGCGAAGTGCTCGAGATGTTCGAACGACTCAAGGCGCGGGGCATGGAAGACTGCCTCCAGCTTCTCCATTGCCACATCGGCAGTCAGATTCACGAGATCCGTAACTTCAAGAACGCGATCAACGAACTTGGGCATGTCTATGTCGAACTCGCGCGGCTCGGCGCCGGATTAAAGTACCTCGATGTGGGCGGCGGACTCGGCGTCGACTACGACGGCAGCCAGTCGAGCGTCGAGTCGTCCATGAACTACACCCTCGTCGAGTATGCGCGGGACATCGTCTACCGCGTCATGAGCGTGTGCGATGAGGGAGAGATTCCGCATCCGACGATTGTCGCCGAGTGCGGCCGCGCCATGGTCGCGTACCACAGCGTGCTTATCTTCGATGTGCTCGGATCGAGCGGCTTCGACCGGTTCTCGGTTCCGGCGAACCTCGATCCGGAGAACACCGGCGAGGAGGAGATTCCGCAGCCGATCTACGACCTCTTCGACGCGCTCAACGAAGTCAGTCCGACACGACTCGTCTCGTGTTACCACGACGCGATTCAGGCGCGCGACGAAGCGATGAATCTCTTCAATCTCGGCTACATGAGCCTGACCCTGCGAAGTCTGGCCGAACGAATCTTCTGGGCGACCTGCGCGAAGATTCGCGACGAGGCTCGACGACTCGAGGAGGTTCCCGAGCAGATTCGAGACCTCGAGCATGTCCTGAGCGATACCTACTTCTGCAACTTCTCGCTCTTCCAGTCCATGCCCGACAGTTGGGCGCTCGACCAACTCTTTCCCGTCATGCCGATTCACCGGCTCGATGAAGAGCCGACGAGGCAGGCCGTGCTCGCCGACATTACCTGTGATTCGGACGGCAAGGTCGATCGCTTCGTCGGTCGACCGGAGCCGACTTCGACGCTCTCGCTGCACCCGCTGAAGCGCGGCGAGACCTACTACCTCGGCGTCTTTCTCGTGGGCGCCTACCAGGAAACACTGGGCGATCTCCACAACCTCTTCGGCGACACGCACGCGGCCCATATTCGTATGGACGACGAGGGCGACTGGTACATCGATGAGATTGTCGAAGGCGACACGGCGCGCGAGGTGCTCGGCTATGTGCAGTACGATGTCGATCGGCTCTACCGCTCGATGCGAAGAGAATGCGAAGGCGCCGTGCGGTCACGACGCATGGCGCCGTCGGAAACGCGCGTGCTCCTCCAGTTCTACGAGTCCGGACTGAACGGGTACACCTACCTCGAAGGCGACGAGTGAGCCGCGCGAGTGGGCTGAACGAAGGACCGAAGCATGCCGACCCCTGCGCCGGACTATCCAGAGACGGGCTTCGCTGATCTGCCCGCCGAGTTTCGCGACGCGACCCGCGCGGCCGCGTCGATTCTCCCCGTTCCTTACGACGCAACGAGCACTTGGAAGAAGGGCGCCGACCGGGGTCCCGCCGCGCTGCTTCAGGCGTCGGTCGAACTCGAACTCTACGACCTTCCGACACGAAGCGAGCCCTACCGTCGCGGCATCGCGACGCGACCGCCGGTCCGGCACGACGGCGATCCGGAGTCGCTCGCGACCATCGTGCACCGTGAGACCGCGGCGGCGCTCGAACGGAATCAGATTCCGATCACTCTCGGTGGGGAACACTCGGTTTCGATCGGCGCCATTCAGGCGGCCGCTGAACATTCCCGCGACCTCACCGTGCTGCAGATTGACGCGCACGGCGATACCCGCGAGTCGTACCACGGCTCGACCCACAACCACGCCTGCGTCATGGCCCGCGCCCGCGAGGTCGCGTCGATCATCCAGGTCGGTCTTCGGGCGGTGGATGTCGTCGAGACCGAGACGATGGATCCGTCGCGCGTGTTCTTCGCTCACGACATCGCGGACCGGCCGGACGACGAGTGGATTCCGCGCGTCGTCGACCGGCTGACCGACGAGGTCTATGTCACGATCGATCTCGACGCGTTCGATCCGTCGCTCCTTCCGGCGACGGGGACGCCGGAGCCGGGCGGGCTGCAGTGGTGGCCCGTGAACCGACTCCTTCGCGCCGTGTGCCGCCGAAGCCGCGTGGTGGGGTTTGATGTCGTCGAACTGCTTCCCTCGCCGGGCCAGCACGCGAGTGAATTCATCGCGGCGAAGCTCGTGTATCGATTCCTTGCCGAAATCTTCGCGCAGTCGGGTGGGGACCGGGCGGCATGAACTCATTCCGTATGGATGCGAACGATTTTCTCGATCGCGATCGAGTCGAGGCGCACGAGGCGCTCACGCGCTGGCAGTCCGCGCCGGAGCTGCAGTCAAATCTCGAATCCGAGTGGGACGCGTTCATCCAGCGCGTGGGCGTGGATCGCGAGCCGTTGCTGCTCGACATCGACGGCCTGGGAGCTGCGGTAGCGTTTCGCAACGCCGATCCGCGCACCTCGCAGGAACCGTACGCGGTCGTCCGTCATCGAAGCTTCGGCATTCAAACTCACACCGACGCCGCGACCCTGGCTCGCGCGCTTCGCGAAGCGTTCGGCGATTCAGTCTCCCGCGGTATCGTGTACGAGGCCTCCCCGTCGACGACCGAGAAGTTTGACGCGAGTTCGGCGCTCGCCCGCGCTCCGATTTCCGAGCCCGAAAAGCGCTACCTCGCGGCGCCGATCGTGCAACTTCGCGAGGCGACGCGTCCGCGGTTCGCGAATCGGGTCGTGGCCGAACGGGCGACTGATCTCTCGTTCTACGACGAGTACTCCGACGCGTACGACCGATTCCATGAGGCGAAACCGGAGCTGCGGACGCTCGTGCCGAAGGAATCACTCGACGACATGCGGAAGTACCTCGAAGCGCGCGGCGTCTACCACATTCGCGTCGATGGCGAATGGGCCGGGATCATCGCCGCCACACCCGATGTCGAGGTCGGTCTCCGAGGCTGGCGCTTCCGCGAGCGACTGCTCACGGCGAAGTTCCGCGGCCAGAAGCTCGGCCCCGCCTCGCTCGACGCGTTCATCCGCGCGATCGAAGCCGCGCCCCGCGATATGCTCTTCGGCGAGATCCACGCGAAGAACACGCCGTCGTACAAGTCCGCCCGGGCGTTGGGACGAGTCGATGTGGGCGGCTGGTTCTGGCTTGACCTCCCCCGCTGACGCCCGGCCGCCGTCTCGATTTCGCCGACTTCCTTTCCTTTTCTCCAAGAACACGACCCGCGAATCGTCTCTGTTCATGAGGAGCGATTCCGCCATGGTCAACGACCGATATTCACTCCCGCTGCTCGATCGAATCGAAGTCGCGACGCCGTGTCCCATGCGCTGGGAGGATCTCGAGGGACAAGACGCCCGCGTGCGACACTGCGGGGAATGCGATCTCGATGTGTACAACCTGGCTGCGATGACGCGCGATGAAGCCGAGGCGTTTCTCCGCGAGCGGCTCGGTCGCGGTCGCGTCTGCGCCGGGATCTACCGCCGGGCGGACGGCACGATCATGACGCGCGACTGCCCCGCTGGACTCGCGGCGCTCCGTCGAAGCGCGCGGTGGGCATGGGGGCGAACGATCGCGGCGCTCGTCGCCGTGGTGGGCCTCGTCGCCGCCGCCGCCGAACGCTCGGCGCTTCCGGGATTACGCTGGTTGCAACCAATCTCCGAAGCGTGCGATCAGATCCGCGCCGAACCCTTCGCGCCCGGCCCGGCGCTCTTCGGAGATATCGCCATCCACGCGCCGGCGGCGACGAACGGAGCTGGCGGCGTCAGCGCCGGCGAATGTTCCGACTCGTGAACGAATGTTCGACCGGAGACCGCCCATGCGCTGGTTTGCGATTGGGTTCACGATTCCGTTCGCAGCGCTCGTCGGGGTCACGATCTGGCGCGAGATGCTCTTGGACGCGCTCACGACGGACTATGCGATCTGGGTCGCCGATGGAATGTACGATCGTCTCGACATTGGCGTCATGCTCGTGCTTCTCGGCGTCGCGCCGCCACTCACCGCGATCACGGCCGCGTCTCTGGTTCATCTCGTTTGTCCGCTCCGGATGTGCGATCGCCGAAGGCCGGGCGTTGCGACTCGCGTCGGCGCCGGCGCGCTCGCGGGACTGGTTGTAATCGCGCTCACCGTGGTCGGACTCGCGCTCGCGCATGAACAGGTTCCGGACTGGCTCATCCTGATCACCGCCGCGACGACGGGAACCGTCGCCGTGCTCATTTTCTGTCCACGACTGCGCCGCGGTCACTGCCTCGTCTGCGATTACGATCTCCACGCGTGCGTCGGGACGAATCGATGCCCAGAGTGCGGCGCCATCGCTTCGATGGGCTGACGACTCGAGGCGAGGCCGACGGGCGCCGGCCGTATACTCCGCCCGCATGTCCTCTCTGCCCGACTCCGTCATCGGCGCCACCGCGGGCGTGACGACCTCGCTCCTGTGGGTCGCCACTTCCATGTTCTTCACCGCGGCGGGGAAGCGCATCGGCGCGACGGTCGTGAACACGATTCGAATCTTCATCGCGGTCGGTCTGCTCGCGATCACCCACCGGTTCCTGTTCGACGCCTGGTACCCGGAGTTGCGTTCACGAGAACTCGTCTTCCTCGCGCTCTCCGGCGTCATCGGATTGAGCATCGGCGATCAGGCGCTCTTCGTTTCATTCGTATACATCGGACCGCGCCTCGCGACGCTCGTCATGGTGACCTCACCGTTGTGGGCCGCGCTCTTCGCGTGGTTCGCGCTCGGCGAGACGCTCACGCCAATCGCGATGCTCGGCGTCGGACTCACGATCTTCGGTGTGGCGTGGGTAGTGCTCGAGCGACCGGCGCGAAAGCCGGGGTCATCGATCACCGACGCCGAGCGACACGCGGCGCGGTTCTACACGCGCGGCATCGTGCTCGCGACCGTCGGCGCGATCTGCCAGGCCGGCGGACTGCTGCTCAGTAAGCAGGGCATGGGTCACGGCTCCGAGAATGAGGCGGTGCGCATCGCGCCGCAAGCCGCGACGCTCGTGCGGATGTCGTTCGCCGCGATCGGAGTATTGCCGATCTGGTTCGTGAATCACTTCTGGCTGTATCGGTCGCGCGACGCCGACGAGCGACCTCGTGGTCGCTGGACGAGCGGCATGGGTTTCGTCCTCGCGGGCGCCGTGGCCGGACCCTATCTCGGCGTGTGGCTCTCACTCGTCGCGGCGGACAACGCGCCCGTCGGTGTCGCGCAGACTCTGATTTCGCTCACTCCGGTTTTCATCCTGCCGTTCGCCGCGTGGATCAGCAAGGAGCGGATCACCCCCCGCGCGATCGCCGGCGCGGTGATCGCCGTCCTCGGCGCCGCGCTCCTCTTCGTTCCCGTCGCCGACGACACGACCGACATCCCTCAGCCGCCCGGCGTCCAGGACGGTGGAACCGATTCCGGTATGTAGAAGAGATCGAGCAGGCGCGGCTCATCGAACGGCGTGAGCTCATACATGACGAGCCCGTTGATCTCGTCGCGGAAGACATTGAGCGTTGAGTCGGCCGGGAGTTCCGTCGCCGGTCCGCCCGCCACTTCAACCCGGTCCGTGAGTACGAGTACGCGCTCGCCGTCAACGGTGGCGAGAATGTAGAGCGTGTCCTCGCTCAGACTGTTCGCGTAGCCGAATCCGGCGGTGTCGATTCCGTCGGGAAGCTCTTCCGGAATGAGCAGCCCGGTCTTGTAGCGGGCGTAGTACTGGCGATAGAAGTCCGGCCCCGGCTCGCACTCCCATTCGGCGTCCGGGTTCGCGTAGATCTCGGCGAAGGTCTGGAACGGACGCGGCTCGTACGCGTCGGGCGTCAACGACCGACGGATCGACCACCCGGCGAACAGAAGCACCGCGAGACAGGCGGCGACCGCAAGGAGTCGCCGCGCCGGCGCCGAATGGGGCCACGAACCAGCGCTCTCCCGTGACGGCGTCGCCACGGACCTGACGATCCGGTCGGCCCCGCCGGCGGGCGGCTCAAAGATCGCCGTCAGCCGGGCGTTGAGGCGCTCCTGCTTCGCGAGTTCGGCGCGCAATGCGGGCTCGGCCTCGAGCCGCGCTTCGAACGCCGTCCGCTCCGACTCGGAGAGCGTGTCATCGAGGTAGGCCTCGAGTGACGAATCAACGGGATGTTCGCGTTCGGAATTCATCCTGGACTCCGGTCCGACGCCGGCGATTCGTCGCGCGAGGGTTTCAATTTCGTTTTCTGAGGCTCGAGCCGGTCGCGCAGCGATCTGCGGGCCCGATGCACATGACTCATCGCGGTTCCTTCGGGAATGTCGAGGATCCGGGCGATCTCCGAGTACGGCAAATCTTCGATCGTTCGGAGAAGCAGACACGCCCGCGCCGTTTCGCTCATCTCATCGAGGGCTCCCATGAGCCGGTCGTCGAAGCTTCGCTGGTCCTCGGGCAGGTCGACCTCCTGCGTCAGCCGGATTCCACGCGGCGTCGACCACTCGGCGAGTGAATCGGATCGGCGCTCAGGCCGACGGCCGGATTCGCGTACCGCCTCGAATTGCTTGCGCTCCTTTCGCGCCATGTTCAATGCGACGAATCGAACCGTCTGCCCCATCCACGCGACGAAGCTCGACCCCGGCTGGAATCGATCGATCTTCTCGAGGCCGACGATCGCCGCCTCCTGAACGACATCCTCCGCGAGCGTCCGGTCGCCTGTCACGCCCACCGCGATGAGCCACAGCGTGCGGAACGAGCCCCGCAGAGCGTCCGCGAACTCGTCCGGCGTCAGGGTGTCGGGCGTCCCGACTGGCTGGGTTGTCGCCGCGACTGAACGCTTCGCCATGCGAGCCCTTCCGCCGGTACATGTCGCCGGGGACTCAAGTCCTTGCAGACGAGTGACCTTCTCGAGTGTTTCGGGGCATTGACGGCGCCGCTTCAGGACTCGTCGTGGAATGACACCTGATACCGGGGCGTGTACCGATCGAACGGATCGATCTCGATCGTTCCCGCGTGGCCGTCGAAGTAGAGCAGCGAATGCCAGTTCACGCGACCGTGGTGGGGCACGGAATTCGTGCGCCGGAGCCACAGCGCCCACTCCGCCGAATCATCGAGTATCGGCGAGAATTGCGACGGCTGTCGGAGCCGCATGACGCGAAGCATGGCGACCGCATGATCGAGCTTCCCCGCGTACGCGGGCTCATCCTGCCACATGACATTGAACGAGTAACTCGTTCCGGCCGCGTCATAGTTGCTCATCGTGTACCGTGCCGTGGCGCTCCAGAAGTCCTCCTGGTAGTTGAACTCCCGGTCCGCCGGGCAATGGAACACCGGAAGGTCGATTCGATCGAGCTCCGGATCGTCCGATTCGGAGCCGCCGAGCACGGCGCCGGGGTGCACATAGGCGTTCAGCGGCCGCTCGAACGGTTTCGAGTCGCCGTAGATGCCTCCGCGCAAACGACTGTCAGGGTGCGGCATCCGGCCGCCAAAGGTGTAGCCGCGAAAGGACGAGCCCCAGACCGGCTTGCCGATCGGCATGCCTTGTGGATCGTCGCCGAGATAGAGCTCGAGTCCCGTTCCGATCTGCCGCAGATTGCTCAGACAGCCCCCGAGCCGCGCCGCCTGACGGGCCCGCGCAAGCGCCGGAAGCAGGAGCGCGAGGAGCAGCGCCACGATCGAAATGACGACGAGCAGTTCGATGAGCGTGAAACCGCGCCGTCGCAGCGGTTCCGGCGATGGTGATCGATCTTGAGTCATTCGCGCCTCCCCGAGCTGTCGAGGCCTCGCCTTCATTCTAATCGGTATGACGAAAAACGATAGTCCGGACTCGAAGAAGCGATCCGGCTCTCTAGGCGGCGACGGCCGCCGGCGCGGGTATCATCGGCCCCATGCCCGCCGTCTCGACTCCAGCCACGCCGAATCTCAACGAGTCGCCGTGGCGCGTTCTCACCCGTGATATCAAGCTGAGCCACAGCGTCTTCGCCCTGCCATTCGCCGTGCTCGCGGCCTTCATGGCCCGCCCCCTCGAATCGTCCGCCACACGGTTCAGTGTTCAACTCGGACTCATCGTGATCTGCATGGTCACCGCGCGGACGGCGGCGATGATCGCGAACCGGCTCATCGATCGCGACATCGACGCGCGAAACCCTCGTACCGCCGGACGCGCCCTCCCGAGCCGGCGTGTGCGCGTGAAGGACGCGGTCGGCGTCGGGCTGCTCTCGGCGGGCGCGTTCATCGCGACCTGCGCGGTCTTCGGGTTCGCGTTCGACAACTGGTGGCCGTTCCTCCTGTCGGCGCCCGTTCTCATCTGGATCAGCGCGTACCCGTGGCTCAAGCGGTTCACCGTCCTCTGTCACCTGTATCTGGGCGCTTCGCTCGCGATCTCGCCGCTCGCGGCGGCGATCGCGGTCGACCCGTCGGCGCTGAGCGCTCAGCCCTCGCTCTGGCTGCTCAGCCTGAATGTCATCTGCTGGGTCGCGGGGTTCGACATCATCTATGCGCTGCAGGACCTCGAGATCGATCGAACGCAGGGGCTCTACAGCATGCCGGGGCGATTCGGCGCCCGGCGGGCGCTGTGGATCAGTCGGCTGCTCCACTTCGTGAGCGCCGCCGCGCTCGTCGCGATCGGGTGGACGGATCCACGATTCGCGATCTGGTTCGCCCTCGCCGTTGGAGTCGTGGTCGTCCTCCTCGTCGTTGAGCACGCGCTCGTCGCGGGGGGCGCGACGGCTCGTGTGCAGATCGCGTTCTTCACGATGAACGGTCTCGTGAGCGTGCTCGTCGGCGTCGTCGGGATCGCCTCCGTCGTCGCGTCGTGGAACACCGGCTGACTTTGCGCCAGACGGGTCCACGCTACACTGATCCGGCATGCCATCGTTCTCCATCATCCCCGACTTCATCCGTCGCATGCTGACGACGCCGATCGAGGAACTCACGCGCTGGCAGTATGCGCTTCGATTCTTCATGGAGATGTGTCGTCACGGCGCCCGCCAGCTCCGCGAAGACCGCGCCGGACAGATGGCCGCGGCGCTGTCGTTCCAGACGCTCTTCGGCCTCGTGCCGATGACGATCATCGTCGTGCTCGTCTTTCGAACGATCTCCGGCGTGCGGCGGCTGCAGGAATTCATCGAACAACTCATGACCGCGGTCGGACTCGATCAGGTCCGCGTGCCCGCCGACGAAGGTGAAGAGCAGTCGCTCGCCCAATGGCTCCAGGCCATCGTGACGCAGGTCGACGAGAAGATCAGCGGGCCGTCGGTCGGCATCATCGGTGGACTCTTCCTGGTCTGGGCCGGCATCGGTCTGCTCACGACAATCGAGCGATGTTTCAACACGATCACCGATGCGCCGCAGAGTCGGTCGATCCAGCGTCGCGTCCCGCTCTACTTCACCACGATCACCGCCGGTCCCCTGCTCGTCTACCTCAGTTTCTTTCTCAGCGCAAAGGTCAATCTCGGTGAATGGAACGGCGTCGTGCAGACCGTCGGAACCTCTATGGGCTCCTTCGGCGCCGCGTGGCTCTTCCTCTTCGGCATTTACATGATCGTGCCAAACACCCGGGTCAACGCGGCCTCGGCCGCGTTCGGCGCGCTCGTCGCGACCATTCTCTGGACGATCGAGAAGAAGCTTTTCGGCCTCTACATCGATGTCTCGTTCGAGCGGGGCCGGGCATTCTCCATTCTCTACGGCGTGCTCGGGCTCGTTCCGGTCTTCATGATCTGGATTTACCTGATGTGGCTCATCATTCTCTTCGGTCTCGAGATTGGCCGCATCATGCAGATCGTCGGCAACCGGCTCGATGGAGATATTCCCGAGCGGCCGCATTTGCCATCGGTGGTCGATCCGGTCGTCATCATCCCGATCATGCGGGTCATCGGCGAGAGCTTCGAATCGGGCGCGAGCCTCGATCTCACTTCGATCGCGGAGCGGGCCTGCGTCAACGAACGGGTAGCCGAGTCACTCGTCGCGGAGCTCGTCAAAGCCGGGCTCGTACACCGCGTAAGCGCCGACGCGGGCCCCCGCTACGCCCTCGCTCGACCGCCTCAGCAGATCACGACCGCGTCGATGCTCGAGACGGCGCTCCGTCTCGCCGGCATCGATTGCGAGCCGGCCGAGCGGACCCCGGGCTGGGTCTGGGCCGATCGACTCCGAAACGCGCAGATCGAGGTCGCGGGCCAGCGCACGCTCGCCGAACTGCTCGACTCACACCATTCAGACGGCACGGCGTAGGCGCTTCGATTGCGTGAGGGTCCGACGGCGGAATTGACCCGTCAGGCCGTCTGAGCGTACTGTTACCGGAATGGACCAAGGTAACGCGGCGCCATCGGGCGTCGACTTGTGGGGTTCCACATGATGTCGTTGCTGATTGGGAAACTGAATCGAGATGCGTGAATTCCTCCTGACCAATGAGGAACATGCGTCTCGTATGGACCGGGAGAAGGGGCTCGCCATGACCTGAGGCTACGCCACAGGTTGTGTGTTCAGCGGCCGGGTGGCCGGTGAACGAGCGAGCCACTGGCACGAGCTTTCGTGCCTGTGGCTTTTTTGTTTCCGGAGCGTCGTGGGACGCGGGATGACAACCAGGTAACTCGGCAACTGAATAGAGCGAACACGCTCGAGCAAGGACCGAACATGAATCAGGAAACGCTTCGCATCATCGACTCGATCGCCCGCGATCGCAACATTGACAAGGAAGCGCTGTTTCGAGACATCGAAGCGGCGATGGTGTCTGCGGCGCGCAAGCACTTCGGGTCGCTCGACACCGAGGAATTCCGCTGCGAGATGGATCGCCTGAGCGGAGAGATCCGGCTCTGGCGGATCGAGCCACCCGAGGCGTACGACGAAGAGACCGGCGAGCCGATCGGCGGCGGCGCCGAAGAGGAGATTCCTCTCGCGCAGCTCGGTCGCATTCCCGCCCAGACCGCGAAGCAGGTCATGATCCAGCGGTTCCGCGAGGACGAGCGGGCGTCGCTTTACGAAGAGTTCTCGAAGCGAATGGGTGAACTCGCGACCGGCATCGCCCAGCGGTACGAGGGTGGCGCGCTCATCGTCCAGATCGACCGGGCCGAGGGCTTCATGCCCCGCTCCGAGCAGATTCCGGGCGAGCAGTTTCAGCCGGGCGACCGCGTCCGCTGTCTCATTCTCGATGTGCGTGATCTCGGCAACCAGGTCAAGATCGTGCTCAGTCGCGGAAACCCCGACTTCATTCGTCGCCTCTTCGAAGTCGAGGTGCCCGAAGTCGCGGAGCGCATCATCGAAATCAAGGCGATGGCCCGCGAGCCTGGGTTCCGCACGAAGCTCGCCGTGTCGTCGATCGACTCGAAGGTCGACGCCGTCGGCGCCTGCGTCGGCGTGCGCGGCAGCCGCATCCGAAACATCGTCGACGAACTCGCGGGCGAGAAGATCGACATCGTCCGCTGGAACGAGTCGAGCCAGATCCTCATTCAGAACGCGCTCAAGCCGGCGGAGGTGACCGATGTGTCGCTCTGCTTCGAGCTTGGTCGCGCCACCGTCGTCGTCGAAGAAGACCAGCTCAGTCTGGCGATCGGCAAGCGGGGCCAGAATGTGCGCCTCGCGGCGCGGCTGACCGGCTGGGACATCGACATCCTCACGCCGGAGGAGTACTCGCGCGGCATCGAGATCCTCGTCGAAACGATGAAGGGTGTCGAAGGCGTGACCGAGGAGACGCTCGACAAGCTCGGCGCGCTCGGCATGATCAGTGTCTTCGATGTCGAGGAAGTCGGCCCCGAGGTGCTCATCGAGGAACTCGAGATCGACGCCGACACCGCGGAGCGCATGGTCGAGATCGCGGCGGTGAAGGCGAAGACCGTCGCCGAAGAGCAGCAGCGCGAGAAGGAAGAGGAAGAGCAGCGTCGGGCCCAGGAGGCGAAACTCGCCGAGAGCCTCCTCGGCGGCGCCGGGGGCGACGAGGGATCGAGCGACGCGTCGTCCGCGTCCTCACCCGAAGCCGAAGCCGCCGCGGCGGCCATCCTCGGCGGCGGCGAAGCGCCGGCGCCGAGTGGCGGCGACGAAACCGCGACCGCGTCGACGGAACCAAAGGACGCCGACGACGATGAGGAGAGCTCGGAGGAAGACACCCCCACCGTGGCGGCCGATTCAGAGCCGGACGAAGAGACGGAGGACGAATCCGAAGCCGAGGTGCGCATCGCGCCGACCACGACGGGTGAGGCGGCCTCCGCCGCGTCCGGCGACGAATCAACTTCAACCGGCGCCTCGTAAGGCGTCGGAATGAGCGCCCGGACCGGGCGCATCGAGACTGGTCGAGACGACACGAGACGAGATCGAAATCCTGCAGCGAGGATGAAGCATTGGCGAAACGAGTGTTCGAAGTTGCGAGAGAGTTGGGCGTCAAGTCCAAGGAAGTGCTCGAGCGGTGTAAAGCCGAGGGCGTCCCGGGGATGGACAACCACATGAGCGCGGTATCCGTCGGGCTCGAGGAATCGATTCGCAACTGGTTCGCCGACAACGGCGCCTCCGCGCAGGAAGAGTCCGCCGTCGCGACGGCGACCGAAGAGGAACCGGCGGACGAGCCGACGACGAAGCCGAAGCCGTCGGAGGTCACGAAGAAGAAGGCCAAGGCGACCAAGAAGAAGGCCGCGAAGAAGAAGGTCTCGAAGCGTCCGGCGAAGAAGGTGAAGAAGGCCGAGCCGCGCGTGGCGCCGACGCCGCCGACGCGACCCGCCCGGGCCGCCTCGACCGAGACTGATGAACGCGGCGTCGTTCCGTCGACGACGGAACGCACGACACTCGAGGAGACGCCGGCGCCGACGGAGCCGGTTGAAACGACGCCGGCCATCGCCGCCGAGGCCGAGCCCGTGGCTCCCGCGGCCGAGGCGCCGACGACCCCCGCCGCGGAAGTCGGCGAGCCGGTCGCCGAAGCGCCCGACGCGACCGCCGAAGGCGCCGCCCCCTCGCGTGCGGCCGCGGTGCCGAATGTGCCGAAGCGGCCCGACGAGGTGCAGCCCGCCGGTCCGCAACTCGGCGAGGTGCAGAAGGAAGCGAAACTGAGCGGCCCGAAGGTCGTTCGTGTCGAAGAGCCCGAAGTCATCCATCCCCCGCGCCCGCGCGGCGGTCGCCAGGGTGGCGGCGGCCCGGGGCCCGGCGGACGCGGCGCGGCGCCGCCCATGCCCTCCGAGCCAGTGCAGCGCGGCGGTGGCGGCGGCGGAGGTGGCGGCGGATTCTCGCGACGCAACACACGCCGCAAGACGAGTGGTCGCAGCGGCCAGTCCGGACGCTTCAGCCAGGGACAGGGCCAGGGTGGATCCGGCGCCCGCAGCCGCAACTGGGGTCGCCAGGATCTCATCGAACGCGAGCAGCGACTCCGGGGCGCCCACGGGTTCATCAAGACCATCCGTCGCGACGCCAGCAAGCGGCAGCACACGGGCAGCCGCGCGAAGACGGCGAAGGAGATTGGCGGCCCCGTCAAAGTGCAGGAGCCGATCACGATCAAGGACCTCTCCTCGGCGACTGGTGTTCGCGCCGCCGACATCGTCAAGAAGCTCTTCACGACGAAGGGCGTCATGACGAACATCAACGCGGGCCTCGACACCGAACTCGCGATGGAGATCATGCTCGACTGGGGCATCGAACTCGAGGTCGAAGAGCAGAAGTCCGCGCAGGACCTCGTCGCCGAATCGTTCCAGGAGCGCGAGTCGATCGACGAGCGGCGCCGACCGCCCGTCGTCACGATCCTCGGTCATGTCGACCACGGTAAGACCTCGCTGCTCGACCGGATTCGCGATGCGGCCGTCGCCGAGGGTGAAGCGGGTGGAATCACCCAGCACACCTCCGCCTTCCGCGTGAATGTCACGGCGGGCGAGAGCGACAAGACGATCGTCTTCCTCGACACGCCGGGTCACGAGGCGTTCACCTCGATGCGCGCCCGCGGCGCCCGGGTGACGGACATCGTCGTGCTCGTCGTCGCGGCGGACGACGGCGTCATGCCTCAGACGATCGAATCGATCAACCACGCGAAGGCGGCCGGCGTGCCGATCATCGTCGCGCTCAACAAGATCGATAAGCCGGAAGCGACCGATTCGAATATCCAGCGCATCTTCGGCCAGCTCGCCGAGCACGAGATCGCGCCGGCCGACTGGGGCGGCGACACCGAACTCGTCAAGGTCTCGGCGATCACCGGCGACGGCATTCAGGACCTGCTCGATGTCATCGACTACCAGGCCGAGCTCATGGAGCTCACCTCGGACTTCGGCGGCGCGGCGCGCGGCGCCGTGATCGAGGCCAAGATGGTCGAGGGACGCGGGCCGGTCGCCAATGTGCTCATTCAGGACGGCCGCATCAAGGTCGGCGACTTCATCGTCGTCGGTCGGGCGTACGGTCGCGTCCGTGCGATGACCGACGATCGCGGCGAGCGGCTCGACGAGGCCGGTCCCGCGACCCCGCTCGAGATTTCGGGTCTGAGCGCCGTCCCCGACGCCGGCGACACGCTCTACATCGTCGACTCGCTCCGTATGGCCGAGGAGGCGGCGGAGCAGCGGCAGAACCTCGAGCGCGAGCGTGCCCTCGCCACGCCGAAGGTCACGCTCGACAGCGTGTTCTCGCAGATCAAGGAGTCCGAGCGGAAGGACCTCAATCTCGTCGTCAAGGCGGATGTGCAGGGATCCGTGGAGACGCTCCGCAAGTCCCTCGAGGAGATCTCGACCGACGAACTCAACATCCGCGTGCTGCACGCGGCGGTGGGCGGCATCACGGAGAGCGATGTCATTCTCGCCGAGGCGTCGGGCGCCATCATCATCGGCTTCCATGTCATCGCGTCGTCGAAGGCGCGCGAACTCGCCGAACAGAAGAAGGTCGAGTTGCGCACCTATCAGGTGATCTACGAACTGCTCGACGATGTAAAGATGGCCGCCGAGGGTCTGCTCGAACCGGAGCTGCGCGAAGAGGTGCTCGGCCACGCCGAAGTGCGTCAGGTGTTCAAGGTTTCGAAGGTCGGCATGATCGCCGGGTGCTATGTCACCGACGGCGTCATCGAGCGGAACGCGAAGATTCGCGTGACCCGCGACGACATCGTCATCGAGAACAACCGGGTCCTCGAACAACTCAAGCGCTTCAAGGATGACGCGAAGGAAGTTCGCGCCGGACAGGAGTGCGGCATGAAGATCGAGGGCTACGACGACATCAAGGATGGTGACATCCTCGAGTGTTACAAGACGGTTGAAGTGAAGCGCCGGCTCTAATCCGGACCCCAATGAGCGGACACCGAACGGACAAGATCGCCTCGACGATGCAGCGCGAGATCCAGGCCGTGCTCACGCGCGGCCTGGCCGACCCTCGCGTGCAGGGATTGATCACCGTGACCGAAGTGCAGGTGTCGGCCGACTTGCGCCACGCGAAGACGCTCGTCTCGATTCTTCCGGAAGAGAAAGAGCAACTCGCGATCGCAGGACTCCAGGCGGCGACGCGGCGCGTGCAGAAGCAGGTGAACGATCGCCTGCATATGCGCCGACCGCCACAGATCGAGTTCGAGCTCGATCGGCGCTTCAAGCAGCAGGCGGAAGTGCTCGCCGCGATCCGCCGGGCGACGGATGAGCGAGAAAATGCAACCGCGGACGAATCGTTGACCGATCTGCGGAGTGAATTCGAACCGGACAGGGATGACGAGACCGGACGGGCGTCGGCGAACGACCAGGACTGATCCGGTTTCCCCGAAGCTGAGGATTCTCCCGCGGTGAGGAACTCGAAAGATTACGCCCCGCGTCTGACCAGCCTGCTGGCGCAGCTGCGCGACGAATTTGACATCCCGGAGCCCGCGGAGCTCGACCCCGTCGCGCAACTCGTGAGCGGTTTCCTCATGTGGGAGTCATCGAGCCACAAGGCGGACACCGCTTTCGAACGGCTCCAGAGCAGCGTCGTCGACTTCAACGAGCTTCGCGTCTGCCTTCCGGAAGAGATCGTGGAGATCATCGGGGAGCGGTACCCGCGTTCGCGCGACCGCGCGACGCGACTCCGGGCGAGCCTGCGGGACCTCTACGATCGCGAGCACCGCGTCTCGCTCGAGCGGGTCCTCGAATTAAGTCACCGCGACGCCCGCGCCTATCTCGAATCGCTCGATGGGATGGCGCCCTATGTCGCGGCGCAGGTGCTTCTCTTCTCCAAAGGCGCCCACGCGATTCCGGTCGACGACCAGCTCGTCCGCCAGCTCCGAAACGAAGAGATCATCGATCCCGACGCGTCGCTCGAAGAGGTGCAGACCTGGCTCGAGCGGCAGATCAAGGCGGTCGAAGCGCGTGACGCCCATCTCCTGCTCCAGGGATGGGTCGAAGAGTCGCGCACGCGTCGTCGCCCGTCCGGGTCGACCGCGTCGCGCCGCCGCGCCGCGTCGAGCCGGAAGACGAAGCCCCGCTCGACCCGCTCAAAATCGAGCCGTTGACACCGACTTTCTGACGCCCCGGACGCGTACGCCGATCGCCTATGATTGCGTCGGCCGCGCACGCGCGCCGACTGACCGATCGATGACGATCCGAGCGAGACGAGTTCCATCACCATGCAGCACTTCCGCCCGGCGCGACGATTTGTTCTCGCGATGACCTGTGTCACGCTCGGCGTCCCGGTCGCCTGTGAATCGAACGAGGCGACGCGCGCCGCGATGGACGGACCGCGCGACTCGACGACCGAATTCGCCGTCGACCGCGGTCGCGATGAGCGGCCGACGGCGGATGACCCCGTGGCCCGCCTCTTCGCACTTGCGGCGGCCGAGCGCAGTCGACGCGAAGCGATCAACCTCGCTCCACCCGAAGGGCTCGACCCGGTCGCCGTCACTCCCGTCGACGACACGGCGGCCGAGGCGCGTCTGACGCTGGACGAGGCGCTCGCCCGGTTCGACGCGATCGAACCCCTGGACCCCCCGGCCGTCGAGCCGGTGAACGAAGACGATCGCGCCGTCGCGGTGCTTCTCTACCTCGAAGCTCGCGACGCCTTTCTCGACGCGGACTACTTCGAGGCCGTGCCGAAGCTCGAACAGGCGCGACAGCTCGACGCGTCGAGTCCCGCGATACTTCGTCTGCTCGCCCGCACGCATGTCGCCATGGCCGGCGAGTCTCGCGCCCTCGGCTATTACGACGAACTCCTTCGACTCGAGCCCGGCGATTCGGAAGCTTTGCTCCGTCTCGGCATGTCCTCGGCCGACCGGGGCGACTGGACCGACGCGGCGACCCGACTCGCGGGAGCCGCCCATGTCACCCGCAAGAACGACGCCGAGGAGATTGAGTTCGAATCGATGACGCCCGACGAGCAGGCAAGTCGCTTCGTTGCGCTTCACGAGCTTGGGCTCGCGCTGCGGGCGCTCGGCTACGACCGCGCAGCGATCGACGCCTGGATGTCGGCGCTCGATCTCCCCGCGCGCCCGCCCGCCACCACGCTCTGGCGCCGCGAGTTGCAATCGCTCTATCGCGAACGCGGCGACACCTGGCTTTCCCTCGGCGACTCACTGATGCGGCTTGACGAGATCGCCGAAGCGATTCTCGCGTATCGCCAGGCGCAGCAGGCGCCGCTGCTCGACCCTGGCTCCGTCACGCCGCGTCTCGTCTACGCGCTGCGTCGTCAGGGAAGACCCTACTCCGCCGCCGCGGAGTTCGTGCGGTCACTCGAGAGTCTGTCCGACCACCGCGTCACCCGGCTCGTAGAATACCTGGAAGATTCGCCGGCGCAGTCCGAACTCGCCGCGGCGCTGGCCGAGATGGCCCGGGCGAATCCGGACAACCCGACCATTGCGAAGGCCGCCGCGTCGATCCTCCCCGTCGACGAGGGCATCGCCCTGCTGCTTCAGTTCCTGCAGGCCCGCCCGTCCGACGATGACGCGGTTCGAGACATCGTGCGGTGGGCCGCCGAGCGGGAGCGCTGGTCCTTCGCCCTGCAGGCGCTGCTCGCGCGTCCGGAATCCATCGAAGCGGCGCCGGAGGAGACGGTCGGCGAACTTGTCGCGCTGACTCGGGATCTCGACGCCCTCACCCGCTCATGGGAGAGACTGCCTCGATCGACGCGTGAGAGCTCGACGGGACAAATGCTCAGCGCCATGATCGACCGTGAGACCGGTCACCCCGACCGTGAGCGGGAGCGCCTCATCGCCATCGAACGAGCGTTCCCCGACTACACGCCCGCGACGCTTGCCCTCGCGGACTGGCGTATTCGGCATGGGTTGTCGACCGAGGCGCGGTCCGATCTCCTGACACTCGTCGATAAGGACGGGGCCATGTCGGTCGGTGAACGCCTGACGCTCGCCTCGCGACTCTCGTCGGCCGACGAACTCGATCGCGCCCTCACCGTCCTCGACGCCGTCGATCGAGATCTTGTGACCTCAAGCGACTCTCTCGAGCAACGACGAGCGGCGCGACGAGCGAGAGTCGAAGCGTTGCTCCGACACGGCCGCGTGCAGGACGCGACCGAGATTCTCGAAGCGACGCTGCTTTCCGACCCGAAAGACGACCTCCCCTATCTCGCGCTCATGCGGATCTACGGTCCCGACGGTCCGCTGACCGATGTCGAAGCATTCCGCGAAGTCGCGCGGGCGCTGGCCCGCGAGCTGCCGGAGAGCCGCGCCTTCCGATTGATCCGCGCCGAACAGGATGCGCGATACGGGCGCGCTTCGGCCGCGATCCCGGCGCTGCAGGGACTGCTGACCGAAGACCCGACCGACGACGCGGCGATCACGGCGCTCGTCGAGGCGTACCGTCGCGCCGATCAGCCCGGCGCCGGCGTCAATTATGTTCGTGAACGGCTCGACGAACGGCCGAATGACCGCGCCTGGCGGCAGGCGCTCGTCGAACTTCTCCTCGCCGACGACCGCGGCGACGAAGCGGTCGATCTGCTCACCTCCGAACTCGAGGCGCGTCCGCGCGACTGGCGAACGAGCCGCCGGCTCGAGGAAACGCTCTACCGCACGAACCGTGCGGAAGAAGCGCGAAGGTACGCCTCGGCGCGGCTAGCCGCATGGCCCGAGTCACCCGCCCGCGAACTTGCGCTTGCTCGACTCGCGATTGAGGGCGGCGCGACGGACGAGGCGCTGCGATATCTCGAGTCCGCCCGCGTGATGGCCGCCGAGGATCTCGATCGTCATCTCGAAGGACTGCTCAGCGTCGCGAGCCAGCTGGCGGATGCGACCGAAGGTCCGGCGCCGCTCGAGTTCGCCGTACAGACCGTCCGCGACGCCCGTGCCGCCGGGGTCGCGATCAGTCCCGCCGTCGCCGCGGCGGAGATCGCCGCGCTTATCGATCTCGAGCGATCCGTCGAGGAGGTGGCCGACGCGATCTCGCGCGCTTCCGCCGATGACTCGAGCTTCGCGGCGCCGCTCGTCAATCAGGCCCGCGCCGCGTACGAGCAACGCGACGCCACCGAAACCGCGGCCGATCTCGTGGACGCCTGGATGTCGCGCGACGAAGCGCTCGAAGGCGCCGAACTCGATCTCGTGTTCTGGCGACTCCTCACGGCGGCCCAGCAGGGCGAAGCGAAACGCGCCGTGGAGATCGTGAGTGACCTCGAAGACGGCGAACTCTCCGAACTCTTCCGCGCGCTCCAGCGCGATCGCGCGGCGGACGCCACCCTCGACGCCGGCGGCATGCCCGCCCGCGCCCTTCGCGCCGAACTCCTCTATGCCGTAAGCGTGCAGTTCTACCTCGCCGGCGACGACGAGGGATCGGAGCGCCTCCTCGTCGCCACCCTCGAGGCGAACCCTGATCATTCGATGGCGAACAACAACCTCGCCTATGCCCTGCTCGATCGCAACGAGCGGCTCGGCGACGCGGAGCGCATGCTCCTCATCGCCCTCGAGCAGGAGCCCGATTCGCACAATGTGCTCGATTCGCTCGGCTGGCTCCGCTACAAGCAGGGCCGTTTCGAGGACACGGGCAATCGTCCTGAAGATCTCGGCGCCGTGAGCCTCCTCGAAGCCGCCGCGGCCCACCCGGACGGCCGGATCAGCCTCGTCATTCTCGACCATCTCGGCGACGCGTACTGGCGGGCGGGCCGCGAGGACGACGCCCAGGCGCAATGGCGTCAGGTCGTGCGCATCTTCACGGACACGCTCCGACAGCTGCGGCAGAACAGCCCGGACTTCGTCGATGACTACCTCGACGAGTACCAGCCCGTTCTCGAGCACACCCAGGCGAAGCTCGACGCGGCGGAGAACTCGGAAGCGCCTTCGGTCGCCTATTCTCCCGCCGTCGACGACACCGAAGCCCCCCATGGAACCGCGGGCATTGACGGCCAATGATTCGGGCTCGAAGACGCTCTCACAAAGGACTCGTGACGCATGGCCGGTCATAGCAAATGGGCCAACATCAAGCACCGCAAGGCCCGGCAGGACGCTGCAAAGGGCAAGATGTGGTCGAAATGCTCGAAGGCCATTATTGTCGCGGCAAAGAACGGCGGCGGCGATCCGTCGGCCAACCTCACGCTGCGCTACGCGATCGACGACGCCCGCGCCGCGAACATGCCCAAGGACACGATCGAGAAAGCGATCAAGAAGGGCACGGGTGAACTCGAAGGCGCGGCGAGCTACGAGGAAGTCCGCTACGAGGGCTACGGACCGAACGGCGTCGCGATCATCGTCGACTGCCTCACCGACAATGTGAATCGCACGGCGCCGGAGATCAAGAAGATCTTCGAGCGCGCGAACGGCAACCTCGGCGTCCCCGGTTCGGTCGCGTTCGGGTTCCGGCAGCGCGGCCTGCTCACCTTCGACGCGTCGTCGGTCACCGAAGAGCAGATCATGGAAGCCGCACTCGAGGCCGGCGCCGACGATGTCGAATCATCCGATGGCTACTGGGAGGTCTACACCGAACCGACCGACTTCATGGCCGTGAAGCAGGGCCTCGAAGACGCCGGCTTCAAGTCGGAGACCGCCGAGATCACAATGATTCCCCAGACCACCGTCGAGTGCGCCGGCGCGAACGCCGAGAAGGTGCTCCGTCTCATGGAGACCCTTGAAGAGCACGACGATGTGCAGAAGGTCTACGCGAACTTCGACATCCCCGAAGGCGAACTCGCGAACCTCGAGAACTGACCGCCGATAAGCGAAGACGCCGCTGCCGAATCCGCTTTCACCGAATCGCGGCGAACGGTATCATGCGCCCGGGTCCCACTACCGAGCATTGAGAGTTGTGGAGCACGCCATGCGTCTTGTTCGTTTCGTCGCCGGCGCGATCGTTCTCGTTCTGCTCAGTCCTTCAGGTCAAGCGGCGCCGCGGGTCGAAGAGCGATCCGCGAACGGCGAAGCGCGCATGCGCTACTTCCTGATGAATTCACGCGCGGAAGACGCGGCCGCGCCCGCGGCGGGGTACAAGTTGCTGCTCGTGCTTCCCGGAGGTGGAGGCGGCGCCGACTTCCGACCGTTCGTCGAACGCATCGCCGCGAACGCGTTGCCGTCCGACGAATACCTCCTCGCACAGCTCGTCGCGCCGGTATGGAGCGAGGAGCAATCGCGCAACCTTGTCTGGCCCACGGCCGCGAACCTACCGCAAGAAGCTGAATTCACCACCGAGTCCTTCATCGACACCGTGATCGACGACATTCGCGGCGACTACCCGCTCGACGAAAACCACATCTTCACGCTTTCCTGGTCGTCGAGCGGTCCGGCCGGATACTCGGCGTCACTCCGCGAAGACACACCGATCACGGGCTCATTCGTCGCGATGAGCGTGTTCAAGCCGGACCAGCTGCCCCCGCTCGACCGCGCCGACGGCCAGCATTACTACATTCTGCACTCACCGCAGGACTTCATCGGCATGCGCTTTCCCGAAGCGGCTCGCGACGACCTCGCCGCGCACGGCGCCACGACGACGCTCATGACCTACGAAGGCGGACACGGATGGAAGGGCGATGTCTACGGAATGATCCGGCGCGGCGTCGAATGGCTCGATGAGCGGGTACACTGAACGCGGGACCGATCGAACACAGATCATCTGTCGGACGGGGAGAGAAAGAAGATGACCCGGCTTCGAAGCACTCTGTTCACGATTGCCATCGCGGCGATCGCCCTCGTGATCAACCCGGAGCGCGCGCACGCCCAGGCGAACTTCGCCGAGACCGTGACCTTCGGTGACAGTCTGACGCACAACGATCTCCTCTGGCTCGTGAGCGGCACGCCCCGCGAGGTCTACGGCGACGATCCCTTCCAGGCGCTCTTCGATCGCGGAAGATCATCCGGCGACGATCTCACGAGCTATGCCGTCGCCGGATCGGAATCGGACGATCTTCTCACGCAGATCGAGGTCTATGACTTCGCCCGGCTCATCCGGGCGCAGGACCGCGCCACGCTTCTCGGAATCGAGATCGGCGGCAACGACATTCTCAATAATCTTGATGCGCTCGCGTCCGCAGCACCGGGTGAGAATCCCGTCGCCGACGCGGTGATCGACAACCTAATCGCGAACCTCCGTGAAGCGGTCACTTCACTTTCCGCGACGCATCCGAACGGCCAGCTCGTCATCTGGACCGTTCCGGATGTCACCATTACCGCCGAACTGGTCGGCGGGCTCACAGCGAACGAGATCGACAACATTCAGGCGCACACCGAAGTCGTCAACCGCCGCATTCGTTCACTTGATCGCTACCGGAATGTCGTCGTGCTCGATCTCTTCGCGCTGCGTGATCTCGCGCTCGATCCGCCGGTGCTTCGGGGACAGCAGCTCGATCCACCGCCCGACTACGGCGATTTCGACGACATCTTCGCCGACGAGATTCATCCCACGGCCGTGACGAACGCGCTCATCGCGAACGGAATGATCCTCGGGATCAATCGAAAATGGCGTGACGACATCCCGCCGTACACGGAAGATGAACTCGCCGACCTCGCGCGAATCCCGTAGCGGCCGTGGTCATTCCATCGAGGCGCCGAGCGACCGATAGAACGCTCCCAGATATCCGCGGCGCGGCGACGAAAACATCGTCGCCATGAGGCGCGACCAGATCCGTCGTTTGCCGTCCCGCGCCGAGTAATGCGTCGCGAGTTCTTCGTCGTAGGACTCGATGAGCGAGCGCATCTTGTCGTCCGTCGGATAGTCATCCTCGAAGAGGATCGCCTCGAGTGGGAGCCGCGGCTTCACCGTGGGCCTCGAATCGGGGACGCCGACGCAGAAGCCGTAGAGCGGAAGCACTCCGTCAGGAAACTCGAAGAGTTCGTGCACCCGCCGGAGATCGTTCCGCAACCCGCCGACATAGCACATGCCGTAGCCCATGGATTCGAACGCGACCGCGAGATTCTGCGCAAAGAGCGACGCGTCGACGACGGCGAGCAGGAACGCTTCGAGCTGCGCCTCGTACTCCTCGTCGTGCATGGCGCAGGCGAGTCGATGCCGTCGCTGATCTCCGCAGATGATGAGAAATTCCGCCGCGGCGGCGACCATCGGCTGCCCGCCGGTGAGTTCGACAAGCGCCTCACGCCGCGCGCGATCGGTCACCCGGATGATCGAGTACGCCTGAACATTCGAACTCGTCGAGGCGCGCTGGGCCGCGCGCATCGCCGCTTCGAGTCGATCGCGGGGGATTGGTTCGGAGCGATACTTTCGAATCGACCGATGCCGCTCGAGCAGCCGCAGCGTCTCGTTCATGTCTCTCCCCGATCCGCTTCACGAAACGCCGATTCGGCGAGGTCGATCGCCCGGCCGAGTCCCGCCGCCTTGCTCACGGTCTCTTCGTACTCCTTCGCCGGAACCGAATCGGCGACGATGCCCGCACCGGCCTGCAGGTGCACCGTCCATCGGCGCGAACCGTCCAATTCGGTGGCGCATCTGTCGATCGGAATGACCATCGTGCGCAGGGCGAGCGCCATGTCCATGTCGCCCGTGAACGACGCGAAACCGATCCCTCCGCCGTACGGTCCGCGACGCGTCGGCTCGAGTTCATCGATGATCTGCATCGCGCGAATCTTCGGCGCTCCGCTCACGGTCCCGACCGGAAGCGCCGCCCGCAGCGCATCCCAGCAGTCGCGTCCCGCGGCAAGCGCCCCGGTCACCGTCGAACTGATGTGCATGACATGGCTGTAGCGCTCAACCTCGAGTGACCGCTCGATCTCGACCGTGCCGCGCTCCGCGACGCGGCCGACATCGTTCCGTCCGAGGTCGACGAGCATGATGTGCTCGGCCCGTTCCTTCTCGTCGGCGAGGAGTTCGCGTTCGAGCGCTACATCCTCGTCCTCGTTCGCGCCCCGACGACGCGTCCCCGCGAGCGGGCGGTTCACGACCACGCCGTCGCGCACGCGGCAGAGGATCTCGGGGCTTGACGCGACGAGGATCGATCCCCGCGCCTGGAGATAGATCATGTACGGACTTGGATTCACGATGCGCAGCGCGCGGTAGATCTCGAACGGATCGGCCGTCGTCTCGCGTTCGAAGCGCTGGCTGAGCACGACCTGGAAGATGTCGCCCGCGAGGATGTGCGCCTTCGCCCGTTCGACCGCCGTCTCGAAGTCGCCGCGCGACAGGTTCGACTTCGCCGGCGCCTCGCCGCGCTCGCGCAGCGCGAGATCGATCGATCCCGCGGGCAGCGGCACACTGTGCGTCTGCAGCCGCTCGACGAACTCATCGAGCCGCCGCGCGCCACCGTCGTACACCGACCGCAGGTCGCCGCCCTCGTCGAATTCAACCCACTGCACGGCGAAGACCATCTTTCGCACATGATCGAAGATCGCCATCTGTCGATAGAGGCCGAGCGCAAGGTCCGGCAGGCCACGATCATCGGCCGGCGCCGCGTCGAAGGGCAGCTTCCCCGGCTCGGCGTAGCGGACCGTGTCGTACCCGGCGTACCCGACCCATCCGCCGCTGAAGCCGGCCGGCAGGCCCTCGGGACAGACCGCGGCTCGCTCGGTCACGAGCCGGCGAACGAACGCGAGCGGGTCGCCTTCGCGCCGCTCACCGCTCGAATCGCCTTCATGGTCGATGACTTCAACCGCGTCGCGTCGGGCGACGACCTCGAGCGCCGGCTGGGCGCCGACGAAGCTGAAGCGTCCCTGCCGGTCGCCGCCCTCGACGCTCTCGAGGAGAAAGCTCGGCGCCTCGCGTTCATCCGCCGCGACAAGCCGCCGGTACGCGAGCACCGGCGTGAGCTGGTCGGAGAAGATGCGCCGGTAGAGGGCGACCCGCGTTCCGGGCCGGGCGAGGCCGCGAAATGTCTCGAAATTGGGACGGATCATGCGTGGCCTAGTCTAGCCGGATGCGCCGATGAGGCGGGCGGCGCGGGGCGATTCGCGGCGATCGGCGTCAATCCGCGCCGCCGCCGTAGACGGCGCGCAACGAGCTGTTAAACTGAGCTATGCCCCCATCGAGAACGCGCTCAGAGACGACCGACGCCGCCACCCTCATCGCTCAGTTCGGCGCGCCGGAGCAGACCACCGAGTTCTATTCCCCGATACCCGACGGCTACCAGCGCGGCCGGCATCGCTATGTCGCCGTCTTCGGCACCGTCATGTCCGGCCTCGGCAAGGGGATCTTCAGCTCCTCCATCGCGAAGCTGCTCAAGGACAAGGGGCTCCAGGTCGCGCCGATCAAACTCGAGGGCTACCTCAATGTCGACGCCGGCACGCTCAACCCGTATCGGCACGGCGAAGTGTTCGTGCTCGACGACGGCACCGAGTGCGACATGGACCTCGGCACCTACGAGCGCATGCTCGACCAGAACCTCTCCCGCCGCAACTTCGCCACCGCGGGCCAGATCTTCACGACGATCCTCGAACGCGAGCGACGGGGCGGATACCTCGGCCGCGATGTGCAGATGATCCCGCATGTCACCGGCGAGGTGAAGCGCATGTTGCGCGAACTCGCCATGACCGGCGCCGAAGGCGGACCCGCCGATGTCGTCTTCGTCGAAGTCGGCGGCACCGCAGGCGACTACGAGAACGGGTTCTACATCGAAGCGCTCCGCGAACTCGCCTTCGAAGAGGGCCCGGGCTCGGTGTGTTTCGTCGCGCTCACCTATGTCATCGAGCCTGAGATCCTCGGCGAACAGAAGTCGAAGGCGGCCCAGCTCGGCATCAAGCGCCTCATGGAAGCGGGCATTCAGCCTCATCTCGTCGCGTGCCGGGCGAAGAACCCGGTCACCGACACGGTGAAGCAGAAGATCTCGATGTTCTCGAATGTGCCGCTCACGCGCACCTTCTCGATGCACGATCGCGAATCGATCTATGTCATTCCCGAAGCGATGCGCGCCCAGGGGCTCGATCGGCAGGTCCTCTCGCTCCTCAATCTGCACGACCGCGTGAACCAGCTCAGCGAAGACCGCGCCCGCGACCGCTGGGGCGAGTTCGTGCACGGCCTCACCGGTTCGAAGAAGCACGAGATCACGATCGGCATTACCGGCAAGTACGCCGCGCTTCGCGACGCGTACGCGTCGATCGACAAGGCGCTCGAGCATTGCTCGTCCGAACTCCACGCGAAGATCGAGGTCGAGTGGATCGAAACGACCGACATCGATTCGTCGAATGTCGCGCAGGCGCTCGACGGACTGCATGGCGTCATCGTGCCCGGCGGGTTCGGCTCGCGCGGCGTCGAGGGCAAGATCGAATGCGTCCGGTACTGTCGCGAGAATCAACTCCCCTACCTCGGCATCTGCCTCGGCTTTCAGGTTGCGGTCATCGAGTACGCGAGGCATGTCGTCGCGCTCGCCGACGCCGACTCGACCGAGTTCAATCCGAACTGCGCCGAGCCCGTGATCAGCGAACTGCCCGAGCAGAAAAAGATCGAAGGGCTCGGCGGCACGATGCGCCTCGGCGGCCACAAGGTCGCCGTGACCGATGGCTCCCTCGCACACTTCCTCTACGGCTCGACCGAGATCCGCGAGCGCTTCCGGCATCGCTGGGAAGTCGACCCGCGGTATCTCGACCGATTCGCCGACGCGGGCCTGCGCTTCTCCGGTCGTCATCCCGTGCAGCCGATCATGCAGATTCTCGAGCTCGACCAGTCGGCGCACCCCTACTTCGTGGGCAGCCAGTTCCATCCGGAACTCACGAGCCGGCCGCTGCGTCCGAGCCCGGTCTTCGCCGGCCTCATCGCCGCAGCGATTCAACGGGCGAATCCGAACCTCGCCCCGCGCGAGATCTCGGACCGCTGGATCCGGAGCGCCCCCGGAAAAAAGCCTGACGCGACCGTCACCACCCGCCGCGACACGGCGCGCGTGTAGGTTCGTTCGCGCTCGTAGGTTCGGCTCTTGCCGAACGGTTGGGCGTTCGTGGCTCGAACGAGGTTCGTGTTGGGCAGCCCGCGTGCGTGTATCTGTGCGCCGAATTGGCAGGCAACAGCCTGACCTACCGCATCAATCTCAAATCTCAGATTTCAAATCTCGTACTTCGAACGCCGTCCGACCTGTGGCTTCCCCGAACCTCAGCCACAGCCACCCGGGGGCCGAGCGAACTACGACTGGGTGGCTGTGGTTGGAGCGCAGCGGAACCCACAGCGGATGGAACGAGGGGCGCGTAACGAAGACCGCGCTGCGACGCCTCTCCGATCCGATTCTGAGAAACGAATTGACGAATCCCGCAGCGTTCTCGATACTCGGATGCTTCGTCGTTCATCATGATTGGAGCGGCCGAAGCGAACCAGCGCGACTCGGCCACGGCGTCGAGCGGGCTGGAAATTCCGCTCTTCAACCCGCATGGGCAGAACTGCCCTCCGAGTTGTCCTCCTTGACCGAGCGTCATGTCGTCCCGTGGTGAAATCCGCGGGGCGATCTTTGAGGAAACGGAGACGAGATCGATGCGACTCCCGAACAAGCAACCTCGACTCTTGGCGATATTGACTGCCGTGCCGGCCTCGGTTGCCGCAATCACGACGGCGCCGGCGACGGCCCAACAAGGGCAGCCGCCCTTTGCCATCATCGAGGTTGGAACCTTCGGTGGCTACTCGTCTGGGATTTTCGGGATTAACGAGCTTGGGGAAGTTACAGGATCGGCAAGTTACCGCCCGGGTTCCGCTCATGCGAACCCCGCGATTTGGCGAGACGGCGAACTCGTTCCGATCTCGGGTGTCGGGGACTGTTGTGAAGGCGGCGGCGTCGCGATCTCGTCAGTAGGTCATGTCGCCGGAGCGCTACGGACTCCCTCCGTCGCCGCAATGTGGCAGGATGGACAAGAGATCGTCATCGGAACACTCGGCGGTGAGGCGAGCGCTGCTGAAGACATCAATAACCTCGACCAGGTCATCGGGACCTCCGAGTTCGATCCGGAGCAGCGATATTACGACCATGCATTCCACTGGCGAGACGGTGAGCTCATCGATCTGCACTCGTTCGAGGGGCGGCAGAGTTGGGCGTATGGGATCAACGACGCCGGGCAGATCGTCGGCGCCGCGCAGACGGCGACCGATCAGCGCGCCATTCTCTGGGAGCCCGACGGCACGGTCGTCGATCTCGGCTGGCTCGGCGGCGTCCCGTCGTCGACCGCTTGGGCGATCAATGACCTCGGTCAGGTCGTCGGAACCTCCGCCTGGCGACCGAGCGGCGTGACCGACCTGCACGCCTTCTTCTGGGAAGACGGCGTGATGCGTGATCTCCACGAGGACGACCGCTTCTTCGACAGCGTCGTTCGCGGCATCAACAACCTCGGTCAGATGGTGGGCGAATACTTCGATCCCGAAGATCCGTTCTTCCCCGTCGACTCCTACGCCGCGATCTGGCTGAGCCCGGACGGCCCCAGCGTCGCGATGGAGACGCTGCTCCCGCCGAACTCGCGGTGGGCGTTCGACTTCTTCTTCCTCGAGGATATCAACGACGCCGGGCAGATCGCCGGCTGGGGATGGCATCATGTTCCGGATCTCGGTGGCTTCCATGAGCGTGGCTTCCTCATTACACCGGTCGAGCACGAGTTCGCGCTCTCGGGTGTCGCGCCGGGGATCGCCGGGCAGGTGAACGGGATCCGCGCGAGCGGCCTCGACCCGGGTGAGCGGGTGTACTTCCTCTACTCGCAGCGCGGCGGCGGAACGGTCCTGCCGATGTGCGAGATCCTCGACGCGACGCTCCAACTCGACTACCCGCAGGTCATCACGAGTGTCGTCGCCGACGCGAACGGCGAGGCGCTCCTCCTCGTCGAGGTCCCCAATGCGGCTCGCGCGCGAGGCGACATCCTCATCCAGGCCGTGGTCCCCTCGTCGTGCAAGCTGAGCGAGTTGCGGGTGGTGCGGTTCGAGTAAGTTCGGCTGTTGCCGAACGGGTGGGCGTGCGTGCTTGAGCGGGGTTGGCATCGATCGGACGGCTCGTGAGAGCGCGTGCGCCCAACCGGCAGGCAATAGCCTGACCTACCGGATGCGAGCGCTGTCCTACCTGTGGATTCCGCGAACCTCAGCCACAGCCACCCGGGAAGTGAAGCGCGTGAACTACAGAATTCTCCGGCTCCGCGGGTAGCTGCCGAGGAGCGTGAGCTCGCGGCTCAGGCCTTCGGCCTGTTTGATCGCGGCCGCGAAGGCGGGGTCGTCGATGTGACCGATCGCGTCGATGAAGAAGGTGTACTCCCAGTTCACCCGCCCGCTCGGTCGCTTGTCGATGTGCGTGAGATTGATTTCGGCGCGATCAAAGACCGCGAGCACATCGACGAGAGCTCCCGGCCGGTCCTCGGTCTTGAGCATCATGGAGGTCTTGTCGTCGCCGCTCCGTTCGGCCCGCTGCTTCGAGAGCACGAGAAAGCGCGTGATATTGTTCGGATGGTCTTCAATCTCTTCGAAGAGCGCGTGCAGGCCATGCATCTCGCCCGCAAGGGCGCTGCCGATCGCCGCGGCGCCGCAAGTGGGATCGTCCTCGTGCTCGGCCCGCGCCGTCTGGACGGCCCGGGCGCTGCTCGCCGCCGGAATGAGCTCCGCCTGCGGGTACTGCGTCGCGAGCCAGTGCCGGCACTGCGCGAACGCCTCGGGCTTCGAGTGAATGCGCCGGACTTCCGACGGCTTGCAGTTCGTGAGCAGGCAGTGGTGCACCTCGAGCTGCGCCTCGGCGTAGACATTGACCTCGTGGTGGTACGACTGAAACGCGTCCATCGTCTCGGCGATGCCGCCGCCCGTCGTGTTCTCGATCGGCACGAGGCCGTAGTCGACATGCCCGCGCGCGACTTCGGTGAAGACGCCCTCGATCGCGCGGAGGTTCTCGTACTCGACGCTCGAACCGAAATGGCGCACCGCCGCGAGGTGACTGAAACTGCCCGTCGGACCAAGATACCCGATGCGCAACGGCTGCTCGAGCTTGAAGCTGCCGCTCATGAGTTCGCGGTAGATCGCCTCGATCGTGTGCGCGTGCAGCGGGCCCGCGTTGAGCGCAAGCACCTTGTTGAGCACTTCGGCCTCGCGGTGCGGCGCGTAGATCGGCGTCCCGCTGCCGCGCTTCACGCGGCCGACTTCGACGACGAGACCCGCCCGCTCATTGAGCAGTTCGATGAGCCGGCGATCGATCGCGTCGATCCGTTCGCGCAACGAACCGAGATCGACCGGCGTCGTATCACTCGATGTGTTCTCGTGCTCCGACATGGCGCTCCGTCGTCAAAACCTGGATCCGATCCCGCGACCGCGCAAGCCGAAGCATAGCGACGCCGGCCGCGGCTCATCATCATCGACCGGCGATCGAATCATCTTGACGGTTTCCGGCCCGGGGCTACCATCCCCGAGGTCGCCCGACCGGGCGCACACGCCGGCATAGCTCAGCTGGTTAGAGCGAGGGATTCATAAGCCCTAGGTCGGAGGTTCGAGTCCTCCTGCCGGCATTTCGACGCCCCGAAACCGGGGCCGCCACGGCCGCCCGCGACGGATTTTCGTTGTGAGCGGCCGTCGTCGTTTCTAGATTGCATGAGCCTGATTCGAGCGGATCGACCCGGGCCCGATCCGGCGGGCCGCCCGAATCGCCCGATCCAACGAGTGGGAGCCACCATGCCCCGAGTTCACCGCCTCGCCGCGGGAGTGTTCATCACCAGCGCCACGATCGCCGGGACGGCGAGCGGCCAGTATGCGTCGGAGAATATCGAACTTCTCGCCGAACTCCCGCTCAGCGCCTTCGGATCGCAGCACGCGAACGGGAACGACTGCTGGGGCTATGTCTCCGCGTCGGGCCGCGAATATGCGATCATGGGTCTCTCCCACGCCGCGGCGTTCGTCGAGATCACCGACCCCGCGAACCCGGTCATCGTCGCGCAGATCGATCACCCGGGCAGCCTGTGGGGCGATTACAAGGTCTACGGCGACTACTGCTACGCGGTGAACGAGAACGGCGGCGGCATCCAGGTCATCGACCTCGCCGACATCGACAACGGCACTGTCACCCTCGTCACTTCGATCCGCGATAACGGCATCTCATCGGTGCACAACATCGCGGTGAATGAGGAATCGGGGTTCCTCTACACCTGCGGCGCAAGTTCCGACCGGGGAATCATCGCGCTCGACCTCGCGAATCCGGCGCGCCCCGTCGCCGTGGGCTGGTTCTTCGGCATCTACAACCACGACGCCCAGGTCGTGACGATGAAGTCCGGCCGCTGGGCGGGACGCGAGATCGCCTTCTGCTGCGCCGGACCGTCCGGGCTCGTCATCGTCGATGTCACGGACAAGGCGAATATGCGCGAGATTGGCCGGAGCGGATACCCCGGCCTCGACTACTGCCACCAGGGATGGCTCAGCCAGGACCAGCGGTTCTTCTATGTGAACGACGAAGGTGACGAACTGCACGGTCACACGCCGACGACGCGCACGCTCGTCTTCGATGTGACCGACCTCCGCTCGCCCACGCTCGTGACGACCTTTACGACCGGGCTGCCGGCGACCGATCACAATCTCTATGTGCACGACGCGTTCATCTATGAAGCGAACTATCGAAGTGGCCTGCGCCTCTTCGACGCCGCCGATCCGTTGAACCCGGTCGAAGTCGGCTTCTTCGACACCTACCCGTCGAACGATCGCGCCGGCTACAACGGCGCGTGGAGCGTGTACCCCTATTTTCCAAGCGGCACGGTCATCATCAGCGACATCGAGCGCGGCCACTTCGTGGTGGATGTGAGCGACGCCCTCGCGCAACGGCGTCTCTTCTTCGACACGCCCGATCTCACGGCGGGGAGTAACGCGTCACTGACCGTGTCGAACGCCACGGCGGACGCGACGGTCTCGTTCGCGTACAGCCTGAGCGGACCGGGCGCCGTCTACGCGCCGGGCGTGAACGCGATGGTCCTCCTCGAGGCGCCGCGGCTGGGTGGCGCCGCGATCGCCGACTCAACCGGCGTCGCGACGCTCGACCTCACCGTGCCGTTCGGGACGGCGGGCCTGACCGTCTGGATGCAGGCGGTCGAAGACGGGCGCATCTCGAATGTGATCGAAACCACGATCAACTGAGCCGGCTATCGCAGCGAGCGCTACTTCTTCCGCTCCCAGACGAGGTGCGACAGTTCGGGCGCGATGAGTTTGCGCATCGCGGTTTCGATCGCGTTCGTCGAGCCGGGCATCGCGAAGATGAAGGTGTCCCCGCCGTTGTCATCCTCCTGCGCGACGAGCCCCCCGACGGCGCGGCTCAGCATCGCCGCGGCGCCGACCTCGTCGTAGCTCAACATGCGGAAGAGTTCGCCGAAGCCGTCGAGCTTCACGGACAGCTTGTCTTCGACGATGCGGATCGTGCCGTCGCGCTTCGCGATGCCCGTCCCCCCCGTCGTCAGAATCGCCTGCACTTCGAGATGCGCGAGCCAGCGATCGAGCTGCGCCGAGATCGCGGCCGGCTCATCCCGGCAGATCGCGTGATCGACGACCGCATGACCCGCTTCTTCAAGCAGGCGGCGAATGAGCGGTCCACCCTTGTCCGTCTCGGCGGTGCGTGTGTCCGAGATCGTGAGGACCGCGCATCCGACGGCGTCGCCCGCCGCCTCGGCGCGATGTTCGTTCGTCGATTGCGACATGCGCTCCCGCTCCTTCGTTTGTCGTCGCGACCCACCCCCGCCGCGTTCGCGGCCGAGGCGGGCTTCGCGTATCATGCGTCTATGCGTATTGTCGGCCACGGAGTCGATCTTGTCGAAAACGCCCGCATCGAGCGCATGGTCGACGAGCACGGGTCGCGCTTTCTCGAGCGCGTGTTCACGCCCGGCGAGGTCGCGTACGCCGACGACGGCGGGCGGCGACGGATCGAGCGCCTCTCCGGGCGCTTCGCCGTGAAGGAGGCCGCGCTCAAGGCGCTCGGCACGGGCTGGCGGAGCGGCATCGCGTGGACCGATTTTGAAGTCACGCTCGATCCGATGGGTCGCCCTTCGTTGCGCGTCGGCGGCGAAGCGCGGCGAATCGCGGCCGACCGGGGAATCGGCGCCTGGCTCGTGAGTCTGAGCCATACGGAAACCCATGCGATCGGCAGCGCCATCGCCGTGGGCGACGCGGGAGCGAAGACGGATCACGGAGGCGGAGACGGGAACGGGGACGCGAAATGACCCTCGACTCGATCTGACGCAGGAGCGCCAGGAAGCCATGTCGAAACGACGATCCACGCCGGCTCTCTTCGAAGTCATCCGCGGCCCGGGCGCCGAAGCGAGCGGCCGCGTCGCCGCCCCGCCGCCGCCCGAGCATGTCGAGCCGGCGCCCGGGCCGGCCGTCCCCGCGATCGGCGGGCGTATCCTCCGCGTGCCGATGGGCTACCTCTTCGTCGCGGGCGGCGTGCTCGTCATCGTGCTCCTCGTCGCCTATTCGATCGGCTACCAGCGCGGCCGGGCGGCCGTCGAAGAGATGGACGCCTTTGGTGGGGGGACGGGCGATGAGCTTCCGATCGTCGACCCGACGCTGCCCGACCCTTCGAACACGACGGCCACACCCGGCGTCGGCGGGGAAGAATCCCGGCGGCCCGCGACCGAGGAACGCCGCGAGCCGCCCCGCTCGACGCCCCGCAACAGCGCCCAGCGACAGCCGGGCATGTATGACGACACGCGCCAGGCCGGGCTCAATTACATCATCGTGACCCGCCTTGCCCGCGAGGAAGCGGAAGAAGTCGCCCAATTCCTTCAACAGAACGGCGTTGACGCGATGCTCATCGCGGACAACAATGCCTGGCTCGTCATCGCCCGCCAGGGCTTCGAGTCGTTCTACTCGAACCCGGAGGCCCAGCGCCTCCGCGAACGACTCATCACCCTCGGACGGGAGTGGAAGCGGCAGCACGGCGGATCGCGTGATTTCAGCGATCTCTACGGCCGCAAGTACACGGGATGACGGGCCCGAGTTGTATGTACGGGATGATTTGAAGCGTGACACGACACATTGGCGTCGCGGCCGGCTCGGCCGGACGCCGGATTGGGGATAGACGGCCATGAGCCTCGACCGAAGCCTGAAGTCCGGTGGCAGCCTCCTCCAGCATCGCACGGTGCTCACCCGCGCCGAGCGCATCGCGAAGTTGATGGATAAGGGCAAGTTCACCGAGGAATCGAGCCCGCTCGGCCTGCCGAAGGTCGCGACGAAGCGCGCCACGACCGGCAAGAAGAAGAAGGCGAAGGGCCCCGAAGAAGGCGATGCGGCCGACGGCGCCGCCGCGGCGAAGCCCGCCGCCGGCTGATCTTCGTCCGGTAACCCCGATTCCGGAACGAGCGAACGAACCGACCGGGCGATCGACGAACGCGTCGATCGCCCGATTCGTTTTTCGCGCCCGAGCCGTAAAGGATGAGCCGCGTGACGCCCTCGCGGGATGCGCGCGACGATCGAACGACGCCGCCGCGGCGTGACCCGTCCGCCGAAGGATGCTCGAACATGCTCGATGTCGAACGACTCATCGCCCCCCGCTGCCGGCGGATCGACGCCTCGGGCATCCGTCGCGTGTTTGAACTCGCGGCGACACGGGTGAACCCCGTCAACCTCTCGATCGGCCAGCCCGACTTCGATGTGCCGGAGCCCGTGAAGTCGGCGCTCATCGACGCGGTGCGCGCCGGCCGCAACGGCTACACCGTCACCCAGGGTGTGCCCGAACTGCGCCTCGCGATCCGCAAGCGGCTGGAGCACGAGTTCGGCCGAACGATCGATCCGGCGACGACCGACACGCTCATCACCTCGGGCACCTGTGGCGGACTCGTTCTCACTTACCTCGCGCTGCTCGGCCCCGGTGACGAATGCATCATCCCCGATCCCTACTTCGTCGTGTATCCGCAGGCGGCGCGGATGGCGGAGGCGACCCCCGTTCTCTGCGACACCTATCCCGACTTCCGCATGACCGCCGAGCGCATTGAGCCGCTCATTACCGAGCGGACGAAGTTCGTGCTCATCAACTCGCCCGGCAATCCGACGGGCGTCACGCTCTCCGACGCCGAAGTGCGCGACATCGTCGATCTCTGCGAAGCGCGCGGCGTGCTGCTCGTCTCCGATGAGATCTACGACGAGTTCACCTATCCCGACGGCTGCGATGACGAGGGACGATTCCCGTCCCCGGCGCGGTACTCCGATCAGGTCATGCTCCTGCGCGGGTTCAGCAAGTCCTACGCGATGACCGGGTGGCGACTCGGCTATGCGACCGGACCGGCGCCGCTCATCCAGGAGATGGGCAAGTTGCAGCAGTACAGCTTCGTCTGCGCGCCGAGCATGGTGCAGTACGCCGGCGTCGTGGCGCTCAAGACCGACATGTCCGCCCATGTCGCCGACTACGAGCGCAAACGCGACCGCGTCGTCGCCGCGCTCGAAGATGTGACCGAACTCGCACGACCGACCGGCGCGTTCTACGCCTTCCCGAAGATCCCCGATCGCCTCGGCCTCACCGGCCGCGACTTCGTCGAGCGGGCCATCGAGCGCGATCTCCTCATCATCCCCGGCGGCGAATTCAGCGCTCGCGACACGCACTTTCGGCTGAGCTACGCGACGAGCGACGATCAGCTCGACCGCGGCCTCGACCTCCTCGTCGACCTTCTGTCCGGATAATTCCGGATCCGCCCGTCCGTCGATCGCGGATGAACTGGAACAAGCCACAGGCCGATCGGGTTCATAGGGTGACTCGGAGGGTCGCCGCGTCCGCCGCGGGACCGAGGAGGAAAACTTCATGTTTCGACGAGCAATCGGACTTATCGCGCTGGTCGCCGCCGGCGTCGGGCTTCAGTCTCTCATGCGGCCCGCGCCGCTCCCCGCGGTCGCGAACGCGAAGGTCGAAGCCGCCGCGTCGGTCACGGCGCCGAACGATCCGCCGCGCTGGAGCCGCGGACTCGGCGATGACCCCCTCGTCTCCCCCGACGGCGTCTATCTCGATGTCTCCCTCTTCATCCTCCGCTCGTTCACGCAGGTCGGCCGGCAGGGAACCTTCCCGACCGGACGAACCGGCTTCGCCATGAGCACGACTTCGTGCAATGTCGGCAATGTTCGCGTGCCGTGGTTCGCGCCGATGGATCCGCGCCATCCGTTCATCGGACAGAACCTCTACCGCATCAACGGCGAAGGACGGCTCGAGCAGATCGGACTCGCGTGGATGAAGCACGCCTTCTTCGCCGCCGACTCGATCGGCTGCGGCGACTGCTTCCCGAATCTTTTCGACGATCATCTCAACATCGGATGCCAGGACACCTACGGCACGGGCAACAACTCGGACCGACAGTGGCTCGGCCCGCGCAGCGAAATCGATCCGATGACCGCCGACTGGGATCCTTGCGGCTCACACTTCGACATCGGCGACGGCAGCAAGCCCGACTGCCAGCGAAGCCACTCCGGACTCGGCCACGACGCGGTCGATCACCTCGTGCGCGTCACGGATGAAGATCTGAACGACCCCTCGTCCGAGTTCTTCTTCGAGGCGTTCTACATCGTCGCCGACGATCAGAACATCTACAACAACTGGGCGCACAAGCAGACCGATCCGACCTGGAGCGGCAGTCGGTGGAACACGAGCGATGTCGGCGATCAGATCGGCGGTCCGATCGTCATGCGCTGGGGTGACATGCAGAACTTCTCGTCGCCCGCGAGCGAGGGCGACGCGATCACCGCGGTCCGCGTGATCGATCTGCGCGGCGGACAGTTCCGCTACGAGTTCGCGGTACTCAACAACACGGTGACGCGGCAGATTGAATCGTTCAGCGTCCCCGTCGACGCCGGCGTCAATGTCACGAACATCGGCTTCCACGCGCCGATCGAAGACGAAGAGCTTTATTCGTTCGATCCGTGGACCTCGTCCGTCGCGAACGGCGCCGTCACCTGGACGACCGATGACTTCTCGACGAACGAATTCGCGAACTCGCTCCGCTACGGCACGGTGTACACCTTCTGGTTCGAAGCCGATTCGCCGCCGCAGTTGTCGACGGCGACGATGGAAGTCTTCCAGCCGGGCGGCGCCGATGAGTTGACGACGAGCACGCTCGGTCCGGCCGGGGGAACCCCGAGCGGGTTCGGCCTCGAGGCGCCGCAGATCGCCGCGGGTCAGCCGGTCACCTTCACCGCGTGGGGCGTGCAGCCGGGTGAGCGCGTGCACTTCGCCTACAGCACGCGCGGGCTCGGACGCACGACGATTCCACAGATCGGACTCACCGTCGACCTCGAGACGCCGATCACCTATCTCGGCAATGCGATCGCCGACTCGGGCGGGGTCGCGACGATCGATCTCTCGGTCCCGTCGGGCGCGCCGGCGATTGATGTCGCGATTCAGGCCGTGGTCGTCCGATCGTCGGCGTCGATCAAGTCGAACCCGGCGCTCCGCACCGTCCAGAACTGAGCGAACCCCGACCCACGCCGAAGCGGCTTTGGCTAGAATCCCGGCGTGCAGGTCCCGTGGAGCCTTCGACTTCGAAGCTGGCGTCGTCTCGGGCGCCTCCTGTGGTGTCTCCTCATTCTCGGTGGAGTCGCGACACACGACGCGCCTGCGCAGGAACCCGAGGGCGAAGTCGGAATCGAAGTCGAGCGCTTCGGTCTCGGTGACCTCGTGCGTCCCGGCAGCTACGCGGCGATCCGGGTCAATCTGACTTATTTCGGTGGCGCCGCGCGCCCGGTGCTTCTCGCCTGGGACATGCCCGACGGCGACGGCGACACCGCGGCGATCAGCCGCGAACTCACGCTCAATCCCGGCTTGCGGAACGCGACCTGGATCTATGTGCCGCTGCGCTATTCGATCGAGCCGGGCCAGACCTGGACGGTCCATGTCTACGAACTCGACGAGGATCGCAACATCGGCGCCGAACTCGCCGTCGAGCGCTTCCGACTCCGCAACATGCTCGAGCCCGAAGACGCGGCGATTGGCGTCGTCGGACTCCGCGCCGCGAACCTTCAGGACTACCAGCTCGGCAGCGCGTCGCAGGTCACTTCCCATCCGCTCACCACGCACGAATTCATTCAGGTCGTGAACGGACTCGCGATCGAAGATCTCCCGGACCGCTGGATGGGCTACGAGATGTTCGAGACGCTCGTCTGGACGCCCGAGGCCGACCCCACGCAGCTCGGCATCGACGCCGGAGACGCGATCGGCGAATGGATCTACCGTGGCGGGCACTTCGTCATCATCCTCCCCGAAGTCGGCATGCCCTGGCTCGGATCGGCGCTCGATCCGGTGACGCCGATCGGGCGCGGCGAACTGCTCGCGCAGAAGTGGGAGAATGTCGTCCTGCGCGACGACGAGACGAGCGGCGGCCTGCTCCGCCATCTCTCGAGCCTCACGAAGGTTTCCGCGGCGACGCAGGGGCCCGAGTACCCGATCCTCACGCTCAATGTCATGCGCCCGACCGACGGGCGGACCTGGAGCGACATCGACGCGGCGCCGCTCATGGAGATCGAAGCGCCCGCGCCGGGCGGCGGGACCGAACGCCGCGCCATCGTCGTGCAGCAGCACTACGGCCACGGGTTCGTCACGATCATCGGCGCGCCGATCACTTCGCCGCAGATGAACCGGCCCGGCCTCGACCTTCCGGAGCCCGAGATCTTCTGGAATCAGATCCTCGCGCGACGCGTCGACACGCCCGGTCCGCTCGAAGTGGACGACCTTCGCCAGAACAACCGCCTCTACTCGATTCGTGACACCTTCCAGATCGACGACGCGATCTCGAACATGATCAAGCTGGCGCCGCAGGCGGCGCGCGGCGTGCTGCTCGCCCTTTTCTTCTTCGCCGTCTACTGGATCGTCGCCGGCCCGGGGTCGTTCGCTTTTCTCCGCCTCCGAGGCCTCGCGCGACACAGTTGGGTCGCCTTCGTCGGGCTCGCGCTCGTCTTCACCGTCGTGAGCTGGACCGCGGCGCGGTCCTTCCGATCGACCGACATCCGGCCGATCCATGTCACGGTGCTCGACCATGTCGCCGAGAACGAATGGGCGCGGGCGACGACCTGGTTCACCGTCGCCCTCGACGGATACGGACGACAGGAAGTGCGCACGGTCGCCGACGATGGCGACGGCGTCTATCCCTGGCACGACACGATGCACACCTTTACGACGCCGGGCGAACAGACGCAGGGCTTTCCCGATCGGCGGACCTACTTCGTTCCCGCGCGCGACCAGAGTTCGCTCGACCTCCCCGCGCGGAGCACGGCGAAGTCGCTCACGACGCGTTCGCTCTTCCGTCTGCCCGAAGACTGGTCGATGCCGAACTTCACCACCGGCGCCGAACCGCGCGTCGTGAACGGGCAGCTCGTCGGAGAACTCGCGCACGGACTCCCACGCGCGCTGCGCAATGTGAGCATCTACTATGTCGAGAACCGCTGGTACTCCGCCGACACCGAGCGGCCGGGCGGATTCGTCGGCCGCGAGCCGCGCATCGAGACGCGGGTCGACGGGCGCATGCGTCTTCGCGCCTACGCGCTGACCCTCGCGTCATGGAGCCCCGGCGAGGTCCTCGACCTCGGTTCGCTCCGGTTCGGCAACAGCCTCGTCTCGCTCGGGAAGGACGGGACCTTCTCGGTCGATCGCCTTGCGAAGGACCTTCGATCGTTCAAGGACTTCAGCGGCATCGGCGGCGCGAACTGGAACGAGCGGCTCAATGCGCTCGAAGCGCTCACCTACTACCGGCAGATCGATCCGCCAACCTGGATCGACTTCAATGAATCGCAACCGCGCTTTCAGCGTCGCCTCGGTCGAGAACTCGATCTCAGCCAGTGGTTCAACCGGCCCTGCGTCATCATCACGGGCTTCATCGACGAAAGCCCGCTGCCAACGCCGATCACGGTCGGCGGTGAGCGGCTTCGTGACGCCGATCCGGGCAGCGTGACTTTCGTCCGCTACATCTATCCGCTGCCCGTCGAAGAGGAGCCGCGCGTCTGATTTCCCAAAGAAGAATGCACTTCCGCCATCGTCCGTTTCACTCCCGCCGCCGCGGAGCCGACTCATGCCGATGATCGAAACCGTCAACCTCACGAAGAAGTACGGCGAGTTGACGGCGCTCAACAACCTCAACCTCACCATCGCCGAAGGCGACTGCTTCGGCTTCATCGGTCCGAACGGCGCCGGGAAGACGACGACGATCAAGATTCTCGCGACGCTGCTCAAGCCCACCTGGGGTGAGGCGCGGATCGATGGCAAGGTCATCGGCTACCAGAACCGCGAGATCCGTCCCATCATGGGGTATGTCCCCGACTTCATGGGCGCCTACGAGGACATGGTCGTCGAGGAATACCTCGAGTTCTTCGCTGCGTCGTACAACATTCACGGCAAGCAGCGGCGCCAGGTCGTCAAGGATGTGCTCGAGCTCACCGACCTCGCCTACAAGGCGGACACCGAAGTGAGCGGGCTTTCGCGCGGCATGTCGCAGCGCCTGTCGATCGCGCGCGTGCTTCTGCACGACCCGAAGGTGCTGCTCATGGACGAGCCCGCGTCCGGCCTCGACCCGCGCGCCCGCATCGAGATTCGCGAGTTGCTCAAAGAACTTCGCCGCATGGGGAAGACGATCCTCATCAGTTCGCACATCCTGCACGAGCTTGCGGAGCTCTGCAATACGGTCGGCATCATCGAGCGCGGCGAACTCATCTACCAGGGCTCCGTGCGCGACATCATGCGCCGCGCCCGCGCCGGACAGGTCGTCCATGTCGGCGTGGAGTCGAACGCCCCCGCCGCCGCCGAGATGCTTTCGAAGATCCAGGGCATCGATCGCGTCGCGGTCCGCGAGACGGAAAGCGGCGCTGTCATCGATGTCACGCTCTCGACCGAGAGGCCGATCCCGCTCAGCGAGATTCCGAATCGCCTCATCGCGCAGGGCTTCCGCGTGACCCAGTTCAGCGAGGAACAGGTCAACCTCGAGACCGCGTTCATGCGCCTCACGCAGGGTCTCGTCCAATGACCCGGAAGTGTTCCGCCACGGCCGGCCCGCGGTTGCCCCGGCCAGCCGCGCACGCTATCTTTAGCGACGCTCGTGGGGCGTATAGCTCAGTTGGCTAGAGCGCCTGCTCGACACGCAGGAGGTCACTGGTTCGAGTCCAGTTACGCCCACTTTCGATGCATCGGACAACCCTCCGCGACGCGGAGGGTTGTGTCGTTTTGGGCGGTTGTGGTGCGCGTTTCCGACCTCAAACAGGGTCGCATGCCCCGGCTCGCTCGAATGATTCGCGGGTGAACCAGGCGCAATCAGCGCCGCTCCCGCGATTCCAGCCTTGCGGCCCGCGGCCGATTCCGCTAGGCTCAGGGGTCGATTCCGCAGCCGAAATCGCCGGTCGGAACGCCTTCGCGGCCGACCTGAAATCGCCCTGCAGACTCGACTTTCCGTGAAACGGTCGAGCTTGGGTGCGGGAAGTCTCAAACCTCGCTCGTTCGACCGATTCATGTTCGCCCTCGTTCCTTGTCCTCCCCTTCCGCTGGAGATTCGCATGCACAGAGCGAAATCGACGCGGCTTCCCGCCGTCACGACCTGTTCCGGCTTCCGGCGCGGCTTCACGATCGTCGAGGTCCTCGTCGTCGTCGGCATCATGGCGCTGCTCATCGCCCTCATCCTCCCCGCCCTCTCGAAGACCCGCCGCTCGAGCCAGACCGCCGCGTCGGCGTCGAACCTCAAGCAACTCGGTGTCGCCCTCGAGATGTACACCGGCGACAACCGCGGCTGGCTGCCCCGCGCCCTGCCCCTCGTGAACGACCCGAGCGATCCCGCGAGCTGGGACGAGCCCTGGCCCGCCGACCAGTGCCCGATCCACTGGGCCATGGGATATCCCGCGAGCGTCGTCTCCTACATGGGCTACGAAATCTACGACCCGCTCGACTACGGCGGCTTCAGCGACCCGAGCTCGAAGAACTACATTCCGCGGCCCGAGGAAGATCCCTCGCCCGCCGACAAGTTCGTCTCGCCCGCGAACGAGATTCCGCTCTCCGATCTCGAGTCGAGAAAGTGCGGCTATCCGATCGACTACGGCATGACGAACTGGGCGAGCCAGGAACTCGCCTCGCGCCTCGACACGAACCGGCACTACCTCGCGGGTGATCAGACCTGGGGTCTCGCGTATGTCGAGGGCTCCGGCGGACCGAACGAGGAAACGGAACTCAACGGCTGGTGGGTGCCCTTCGTCCACGCGAACCAGACGGCGCACATTCTCGGCGTCGATCTCGGCGTCTCCCTCATCGACAAGGCGCGCTTCATCGAGCGCTTTACCGGAGACCCGCCGGACGATCCGATCTGATCCACGCGAATGAACCACGAAGCAGGCGACTGACTGCGAACGAGAAGGAGCGAAGAGGTGAAGAAGCGAACACTGACGACGATGGCGATCGCTGGTCTCGCGGCGGCGGGAGCGAATGTCGCCACGGTAAGCGGCCAGGACATTCCGGTCGTGACGAATGAAACCGCGCTCGTCGAAGAGTTCACCGCGACCTGGTGCGGCCCCTGCGTCGGCGCGTACTACGCGCTCGAGCGTCTCAAAGGTCGCTGGGGTGAGGACATTTCGATCCTTACCTACAACATCGCCGACGAACTCGATAATCCGTACAACAGCCGGCGCGAGTCGGAAGAGTATGTCACCGCGATCCCGACATTCGTCTTCCAGGGTGATCGCAAGCAGGTCGGCACTCCACCCGACTCGACGCTCGACAACCTCGTGCAGCAGGCGCTCGACGCCGATCGCTCGGCGCGGATCATCGGCCGGTACGAAGTCGACGAAGCGACCGATGTGTTGCGCATCGGGCTCAAGATCGACGCGTACCAGGATGTCATCGATCCCGGCGTCGATCAGCTGCGCATCGTCGTGCACGAATCGAACTGGACCTGGAACTGCTCGAACGGTCTCGACCAGTACGAGTACCATGTGCAGGCCGGATTCGACGAAGAGTTCCCGCGTCAGCTTCGACCCGGCGCGCCCGAAGTCTTCACCTTCGAGTACGACCTCACCGGCAACCAGTACCTGCGCAACTGGGACGAGGTCGGCATTACCGTCTACATCTTCGACACGACCACCCGCAAGGCGATCGCCTCGTGGGAGCTCGGCAAGTGGAACCTCGGCGACCTGAACGGCGATCTCAAGATCAACCGTGACGACGGTCGGCTCTTCCGCCGCCAGTACGGGAAGTCGATGGCCGACCCCGACTTCAACCCGGCGGCCGACTGGAACCGCAACGGCGTCATCGACCTGCCCGACCGCGACCTCTTCGAGCAGTACATTCAAGACGGCGGACTCCGCTGATCACGCCGACGCCATTGAATTGAGGCACACCTCTCGTCGATCGCCGGCCCGCCCGGGTAGTCGAGCCCGAGGATGGCCGCGGCCTTATCGAACGCCTCGCCCGCCGCGTCGTCGATCGTCGCGCCGATCCGCTCG
>JBICHN010000002.1:0-955394 GCA_043101845.1 Phycisphaerales bacterium
CCGATCAGCGTCGACTTGCCGTCGTCGACGGATCCGGCCGTCGAAAACCTCAGCAGGTCCACGACCCACCTCCTGTACGTCCCGGAGCGCCGGTGCGCACTAGAAATAGCCCTGCTTCTTGCGGTCTTCCATGGCCGCTTCCGATCGCCGGTCGTCGGACCGCCCGCCCCGCTCGGTCTGACGCGCCGCGGCGACCTCGGCGATGATCTCCTCGAGCGTCGACGCCGCCGACTCGGTGGCTCCCGTACACGTCGCGTCTCCGATCGTCCGGAAGCGGATCGTCTTCTCGACCCAGGCCTCACCGGGCAGGAGCCGGTTGTGCTCGGACTCGGCCAGGAGCACGCCGTCCCGCTCGACGACGTTGCGTCGGTGCGAGAAGTACAGCGACGGCATCTCGATCCCCTCGTCGGCGATGTACTGCCAGACGTCCATCTCGGTCCAGTTCGAGAGCGGGAAGGCGCGGAAGTGCTCGCCGGGATTCCGACGGCCGTTGAAGAGGTTCCACACCTCCGGCCGCTGGTTCTTCGGGTCCCACTGACCGAAGCGATCGCGATGCGAGAAGAAGCGCTCCTTGGCCCGCGCCTTCTCCTCGTCCCGCCGGCCGCCCCCGAGCGCGACGTCCGCCTTGAGCTCGGCGAGGGTGTCGAGGAGCGTCACGGTCTGGAGCCCGTTCCGGCTCGGGTTGGGCCCGTCCTCCTCCTTCACCCGACCCGCGTCGATCGACGCCTGCACCGACCCCACGTGGAGCTTGGCGCCGGAGTCGGCCACCAGCCGGTCCCGGAACTCCAGCGTCTCGGGGAAGTTGTGCCCCGTGTCGATGTGCACGAGCAGGAAGGGAATGCGCGCCGGATGGAACGCCTTCCGCGCCAGGTGCACCATCAGGATCGAGTCCTTGCCGCCCGAGAAGAGGAGGACCGGGCGCTCGAACTGAGCGGCCACCTCGCGCATCACGAAGATCGACTCCGACTCGAGGGTTCGGAGGTGGGAGTGGGCTCGCCCGGGCTTCATGACGTCAGCCGATCGTCCTCGCCCTGGCGTCGTGCCGATCGAGCTCGCCCCGGAAGTACGGAAGCGTCTCGCGGATCCCTTCCCGGAGCTGGATCCGGGGCTCCCACTCGAGCACCGACCGGGCGACGGTGATGTCCGGCCGGCGCACTTTCGGGTCGTCCTCCGGGAGCGGGAGCGACTCGATCGTCGAATCGCTACCGGTCTCCTCGAGCACGATGTCGGCCAGCTCGCGGATCGTGAACTCGTTGGGGTTGCCGATGTTGACGGGCTCGACCCGCTCGGAGTGGAAGAGCCGGAAGATGCCGTCCACCTCGTCCCGCACGTAGCAGAACGAGCGCGTCTGGCTGCCGTCGCCGTAGATCGTGAGCGGTTCCCCGCGCAGCGCCTGCACGATGAAGTTGGAGACGACGCGCCCGTCTCCGGGCCGCATGCGCGGGCCGTAGGTGTTGAAGATCCGGATGACCTTGAGATTCATCTGGTGCATCCGGATGTAATCGAAGCAGAGCGTCTCGGCGGCGCGCTTCCCTTCGTCGTAGCAGGCCCGCGGCCCGATCGGATTCACGCTGCCGCGGTAGGACTCGGGCTGCGGATGCACTTCCGGATCGCCGTAGATCTCGCTCGTCGACGCGTGCAGGAGCTTCGCATTCGTGCGCTTCGCCATGCCGAGCATGTTGATCGCGCCGAGGACGGAGCACTTCATGGTCTTGATCGGATTCCACTGGTAATGGCCCGGCGAGGCGGGGCACGCCATGTTGTAGATCTCATCGACCTCGAGCCAGATCGGATGGGTGACATCATGCCGAATGAGCTCGAAGTTCGCCTTGCCGAGGAGATGGGCGACATTCGACTTCTGGCTCGTGAAGAAGTTATCGAGGCAGATGACATCGTGGCCTTCGGCGACGAGTCGTTCACAGATATGTGACCCGAGGAACCCGGCTCCGCCGGTGACAAGGATTCGTTTCATTCTGGGAATCGACACGCCGTTCTCCTCCGATCGCAGAATCGTCGCCGCGAGTGGTATCGTCTCATTTCGTCCGGGTGATGAGTAGGGTAGGCGGCGCCAGTCCCACCCGGCGCCCGGCGCCGCGGTCTTCGCGGGTCCCGAACGGTCGATCGGGCCGATTGGCGGGTCGATCGCGCTTCGGCGCGGCTGGACTTCACTCCAGTCCTGCTACACTGCCCGTCGACCCGCCATGACACCGCCGAACGATGCGAAGCTGACACCCGCCATGCGGCAATACGCCGCGTTCAAGAAGAAGCACCCGGACTGCGTGCTCTTCTTCCGCATGGGCGATTTCTATGAGATGTTCTACGACGACGCGGAGCTGTGCCATCGCGTCCTCGGCATCACGCTGACCGAGCGCTCCGCCGGCGTGCCGATGGCCGGCGTGCCCTACCACTCGGTCGAGTCCTATCTGCGCAAGCTCATCGAACAGGGGTACCGTGTCGCCGTCGCGGACCAGGTGCAGGACCCGCGGGAGGCGAAGGGGATCGTCGACCGCGCCGTCACGCGCGTCGTTACTCCGGGCACACTCGTCGACGCGTCCCTTCTTGACGACGCGCGGGCGAACTGCGTCGGCGCGGTCCTCTTCACGGAAGCCGGGGACGATTCGCCCGCATGCGTCGCCGTCGCGGAGTTGTCGACCGGATCCTTCCAACTCGTCGATGTCGGCGGGGAGACTCTGGGGGATGAGCTTGCGCGACTCGGCGTCGCGGAATTGCTCTACGCCGACACGGCGACGGGTGAAGCGCCCGCGCGCGTGACACGACATTGCGACGGGGTTCCGCTCGCGCTGACCGGCCGCCCCGGCTGGCATTTCCGGCACGTTGAAGCGCACGAGGCGCTGACCCGCCAGTTCGGCGTGTCGACGCTCGCCGGATTCGGGCTCGACGATTCAGACCCGGCGGTCGGCGCGGCCGGCGCGCTCGTGCGCTTTCTGCTCGAGACACAGACCGCCGACGACGATACGAGCCGCTTGCGTCATCTCCGCCCGCCCCATCGTCGCACGGCGGACGCATTCGTCGCCGTGGATCAGGTCAGCCTGCGGAGTCTCGAGATCGAACGCACGATGCGCACGGGCGAAGTCGCGGGCACTCTGCTCGGAGTCCTGCAGTGCGCGATCACCCCGATGGGCAAGCGACTGTTGCGTGACTGGCTTTGTTTTCCACTTCGAGACGCCGACCGCATTCGCGCGCGACAGCGCGCCGTCTCAGCCTTCGTCGAGGATCGGGAGTTCCTTCACCGATTCGAGACGATTCTTCGAGAGATCCAGGATGTGTCGCGGATCGCCGGGCGGGTGGTTCTGCGCCGGGCGACGCCACGCGATCTCGTCGCGCTCGGTCGTTCGGTGGCGCCGATCAGTCGTCTGAGGGATTTGCTCGAAGCCCGCCCGGCGTTCGACGCCGCGTACCGGACGCTCTCCGAACTCATCGAAGTCCTGATTCCGATCGCCGAAGAAATCAGCGCGGCCTGCGTCGACGCCCCCCCGGCGCATCTCCGTGAGGGGGGGCTGTTCCGCGACGGATTCGACGCGTCGCTCGACGAGTGCCGCGGGCTGCAGCGCGACGCAAACGAGTGGCTCGCGAGGTACCAGCGGACGCTCGTGGAAGAGACCGGGATTCCATCGCTCAAGGTCGGGTACAACAAGGTATTCGGGTACTACATCGAAGTGACGAGCGCGCATCGCGGCAAGACTCCGGACGAGTGGACCCGCAAACAGACGCTCAAGAATGCCGAGCGGTACATCACACCTCCGCTCAAGGAGTTCGAGTCGAAGGTTCTCAGCGCGGAACAGCGCGCGATCGATCGGGAGCAAACCCTTTTCGCGGCGCTCGTTGATCGACTTGACGCCGTCAGTCGCGAACTTGCCCAGTACGCCGAGACGGTCGCCGCGCTCGATGTGCCCGCCGCTTTCGCTCGTCGGGCCATCCAGCGCAGTTATGTTCGGCCGGAGATTGTCGACGAACCGATGCTTGAGATCCGGGCAGGGCGGCACCCGGTGCTCGACGAGTTGCTGGGCGAACGATTCGTCCCGAACGACACCTCTCTCGGACGTCACACGCATGGTGACACGGATCCGAACAACGAGGCGGGGGGCGCCGACTCGTTTTCACTCGCTCTCATCACCGGGCCGAACATGGCGGGCAAGTCGACCTACATTCGCCAGGTCGCTCTGGTCACGCTGCTCGCGCATACGGGATCGTTCGTACCGGCGGAGCGGGCCGTTGTCGGCCTGGTCGATCGGATCTTCACGCGTATCGGCGCCAGTGACGAATTGCACGCGGGGCGTTCGACCTTCATGGTCGAGATGACCGAGACCGCGAACATTCTCCATCACGCGACCGATCGCTCGCTCGTCGTCCTCGACGAGATCGGTCGCGGCACCTCGACGCTTGACGGACTGAGTCTCGCGTGGGCGATCGCCGAGCAACTCGCGGAGATCGGCGCCCGGACACTATTCGCCACGCATTACCACGAGCTCACGACCATCGCCGATCAGGATGAGCGGGTGGGAAACCTGCATGTCGCCGTGCGGGAGTGGGCGGACGAGATCGTGTTTCTCTACCGCATCCTGCCGGGCCGGACGGGACGAAGCTACGGCATTCATGTCGCGAAGATCGCGGGACTCCCGACGGCGGCGATCGAGCGCGCCCGCTCGTTGCTCGAGTCGCTCGAGGTGCAGTCGGCTTCGGCCACGGGTGTCGCCGAGCGGGTCACGACGGCGCCTCCTTCGGGGACGCAGATGTCGCTCTTCACCGAGTACCTCCCGCATCCGGTCGTGCAGGATCTGCGGACGCTCGATCTTGACCAACTCACGCCCCTTCAGGCCTTTGACCTTCTCCGACGACTCCGTGAGCAAGCCGCGGACGAAGACAAGGACTGAGCCCCCGGATCGGGCGTTCCCCTGAACGCACGGAAAAGGTCGGAACTTTCCGACAGGTCCGCGTACCCTTGGGGCTCACGCCGGACCGCGAATGTCCGGGGAACGGATTCATGGCTCCGGGATGAGCCGTGCGGAGTCGGAAAGGGATCGCCAATGAAGGCCGAGTATCTTCGTTCCAAGTTCGAGGCCGGTCTCTCGTATGAGGCCTACCTCGACACGGGCAAGCCGGACCAGCAGGAGGCCTGGACCACGATCTACAACCAGGTCGAGCTTTCGCCGGAGCAGAAGAAGCTGATCGCCGGATTTACGAGGGAAATGCACGTCGTCGCGATCTCGGGAATCTGGTGCGGTGACTGCGTGCAGCAGGGGCCGCTGCTTCAACGGATCGCCGAGGCGAACCCGGATGTGGTGCGCCTCGTCTGGCTCGATCGGGACGAGCACAAGGACCTCGCCGAGCAGATCAAGATCAACGATGGGCTCCGCGTGCCCGTCGTCCTCTTTCTCGCGGAAGACGATGAGTTCGTTTCCATCTACGGCGACCGAACGCTCACGCGTTACCGTGCGCTGGCCGAACGACAACTCGGACCCGCCTGTCCGATGCCCGGCGCCCCCGTGCCGACGGAAGAGCTCGCCGCAACCATGCAGGACTGGCTTGACGAGTTCGAGCGGGTGCAGCTTCTCCTGCGTCTGAGCAGCCGGCTTCGACAACTGCACGGCGACTGATCCGCTCGAGCCCACGCGAAGAGAGGCGGGATGAATGAGCCTGTTCAGCGCTCAGTTCCTGAAGGCGAAGTTCGAGGCGGGGCTCTCGTTCAAACCGTTCGTGGAAAGCGCCGCCGCCGAAGGCCATGACGGTCCCTGGCGACAGCGATTCGCCCAGCTCGAACTCTCCGCAGACCAGCGGAAACTCGTCAGCGAATTCACGCGAGATATTCGCATCGTGTCGATTACCGGTGCGTGGTGCGGTGACTGCGCCCTTCAGGGCGCCGCGCTCGCGCGAATCGCCGAGGCGAACCCGGATCGAGTCGAACTCCGGTTCCTGCATCGCGATCCTCACGCCGACCTGCTCGTGAAGACGCCGATCAACGCCGGCTTCCGCGTTCCGGTCACCTTCTTCCTCGCGGAAGACTTTGAGCTCGTGAGTCGCTTTGGCGATCGCACGCTCTCGCGGTACCGGTCGATGGCGCGGAAACAACTCGGCGAGGCGTGCCCCCCGCTCGGCGCGCCGGCGCCGAACGATCCCGTCGCCCGCGTCATGGCTGAGATGCTCGACGAAGTCGAGCGGGTGCATCTTCTGCTTCGAACGAGCGGACGCCTACGCCGTCGACACGGCGACTGAGACCGCCACCTACGGATCGGCGATCACGACGACGGTTTCCACCGTTCTGGCCTCGAGATCGATGGCGCGCACCCGGGCCGACTCGCGGTCGCCACTTTGCGTGATTTCGAGCACGAAGAGCGTCTGTGAATCGTCAATGGCGAGCCCCACCGGGCCGTCGAACGACGCATCGGACAGGCCACCGTCAGCGCTGCCCCGCGCGCCCGTTCCCGCGAGCGTTTCGACCGTTCCGTCCGCGTCAATGCGGTAGATTCGATGTCCGTAGTAGTCGGCGGCGAAGATCACGCCGACGTCCGTTGTGGCGACTCCGATGAGCATCTCGAACGGGGCCGACTCCGCGTCCGTGATCGTCACGACCGAGCCGTCCGGTGTCACGCGTCGAAGCGCCTTCCCGCCGTCAGTGAGGATCAAGTCGCCGTTCGCCGCCCATGCGAATCCGGCGCCGTGCAGCCCCGCAAATCGCGCGGCCTCACCGACGCCATCCTGCATCGCGTCTCGTTCGGCGCCCGCGAGCGCCGTGACGGCGCCGTTCGGATCGATACGAACGAGCTGCTCCTTGTTCCGCGCCTCTTCGCGTCGATCAACGGTAACGACGGATCCATCACGCTCGTCGAGGATGAACGGGTCGCCCCCGAGTCCGATCGCCGGGAACGGCTGCTCGAGATCATTCCGCTTCGCGTTCGCGGGCGACATGATCGAAGCCCGCGCGCCGTCAGAGGTGATCCGCCACACATTGCTCCCGGCGTCGCTTGCGGTGATGAGCGCGCCATCCGCGTCGAGATAGAGATGATGAGGCACGCGAAAGGCTTCGTCGAGTCCGCCTTCAGTCATGATCGACGCGTGTCCTTCGCGGGTCACGCGCCACACGCGACTGCTCGGTCCGTAGACGAACGAAATGACGCCGTTCGAATCGACGACGATTCCCGGTCCGGGGTGACCGGACGCCATCGTTGTGAACATCGCGGTCGCCATCAAACCTACGCATCGAAGCGAGGGTCGCATGCGCGATCTCCCGTCAGGGATCACTTGGAGCCCGAGTATCGACACCCCAGAGGGGAAACTCTTCTGAGGGAACATGGGCTTCGCGCAGGATTTCGCGCATGCGCTCCACGACGTCCGGGTGTTCACCTGCGACATCGCGTGATTCGCCCGGATCGTCGTTGAGGTTGAACAGCATGAGCCTCTCCTCGCCGCGTCGAAGGTTGCGTCGCACACCCTTCCACGGTCCAATCCGAACCGCCTGCTGGCTCCCGTAGCCCGGGAACTCCCAGTAGAGGTAGTCGTGCTCGGACTGGAGACCGTTATCAAGCAGAGTGGGAAGAAAACTCAATCCATCCGAGTCTTCCGGAGCGTCGACGCCGGCGATCTCGCAGAAGGTTGGAAGCACATCCCAGAACGCAGCGAGATGGTCGGTCTCGTAACCGGCGGGTATGCGTCCCGGCCAGCGCGCGACGAGCGGCACGCGGAGACCGCCTTCGAAGACGCTGCCTTTGCGACCTCGAAACGGCCCGGCGCTTTCGAAAAACGGCGAGTCGGCGCCGCCGATGTCGAAGGTGGCGCCGTTGTCACTCGTGAAGAGCACGATCGTGCGTTCGTCGACCTTCAGATCAACAAGCCGGTCGAGTAATCGTCCGACATGCGCATCCATTCGGGTCACCATCGCCGCATATGCGGCGCGCGGCGAGTCATGCGGGAGATATCCCTTCGACCCTTCGTACGGCGGATCGGGCCAGGTTGATTCGTACTCGCGCAACGAATCCTCCGGAACCTGCAGGGCGAGGTGAGGAACCGGCGTGGCATAGTAGAGAAAGAAGGGCTCATCGTGGTGATCGTCGACGAACTCGATCGCTTCGTCGATCATAAGGTCCGGCGCATAGGCGTCGCCGACGAGATTGCCCCATTCATTGCCGTCGAGCGGCACGCGATCGCCGTTCCGCCAGAGGTGCGTCGGGTAATAGTTGTGCGCGACGCGCTGGCACAGGTATCCGAACCAGTGGTCGAAACCCTGCTCGTTCGGCTCGCCGCTCGTGCCCGGCCCGCCGAGTCCCCATTTGCCGATGCACGCCGTGGTGTAGCCGGCGTCCTGAAGCAGCGTCCCGATCGTCGTCGTGCCGGCTGGCAGCGCAAGCTGACCTTCCCGCTCATCGGGACCCCAACCGCCCATCTCCTTGTTGTCGCGTATATACGCATGACCGGGGTGTCTGCCGGTGAGCAGCACACAACGCGAAGGCGCGCACACCGGACTGCCCGAATAGAACTGCATGAAACGAACGCCTTCGTTCGCGAGGCGATCGATGTTCGGCGTTCGGATTTTCGTCTGTCCGTAGCAGCCGAGTTCCGCCCAGCCCAGATCGTCCGCCACGATCAGAATGATGTTTGGCGGATCCGCGTCGCGGGCGTCGACCCCGGCGAACGCGGCGGACTCGATGACGAGCGCGACGAGAGCAAGGAGTATTGGAATCCGCATCGTTCGTCTCCTTCGACCGTACCCGACCGCATAATACTGTCGACGCCGCCGCCGCGATGGTCCATTTGACATGGTCGACGATCAACGACGATACTTAATCGCGTCGCGACGGGTCGCGGCGAATGGAGGGAACACGATGACACAGCAGACCACCGATCCCCGTCTCGAACTCGCCAATCCCGGCGCCTACATCAAGCGCCTCACGGACCTCGCCGGTGACCAGGACCGGTTCGAGATCCTCACCGCCACACCGACCGCGCTCGAGCGGCTCATCGAAGCGAATCCGGCGGACAGGCTCCGTCGTCGTCCGTTCGAGAACAAGTGGACGCCACTCGAAATCATCGGTCATCTACACGACACCGAGTGGGTCTTCGGGTATCGAACCCGCACGATCTTCTGTGACGACGCGCCCGAGCTTGTCGGAATGGATCAAGATCGCTGGGCGGATCGCCTGCGGCACAACGATCGGCGGCCCGCCGAACTCGTCGCCGACTTTCGAGCCCTTCGGCAGATCAACCTCCGGTTCTGGCGGACGATTCCTGATGATGAACTGTCGCGGGTCGGGCGTCATCGCGAACGCGGCGACGAGTCACTCGAACTCATGACGAAGCTCGCCGCCGGTCACGATCTCTGGCATCTCGATCAGATCAAGAGGTATCTCGCGGCGCTGCCCGGGTAACGAGTGCGTCCGCAGAATGAAGGGACAACTGATGCGAACGAGCGCCCTCAAGCGCTGGATCATTCTCACCTGTGTTTTTCTGCTCTCCCTGGGAAGCCATGTCGCGGAGAGCGCGGCGACATCGAGCGACTCGCCGCGGCCAAACATTCTGTTCATCTTCACCGACGATCACGCGACCCACGCGATCTCGTCCTACGGCTCGGTGATGAACGAGACTCCGAACATCGATCGTATCGCCCGGGAGGGAATGCGGTTCGAGAACTGTTTCGTGACGAACTCGATCTGCGCGCCCAGTCGCGCCGTCATCCTTACGGGAATGCACAGCCACCACAACGGCGTCATCACAAACGCCGAGTCATTCGACGGATCGCAGCGTACCTTTCCCAAACTCCTGCGCGAAGCGGGCTACGAAACGGCGATCATGGGCAAATGGCATCTCAAATCCGATCCGACCGGGTTTGACTTCTGGGAGGTGCTCATCGGGCAGGGGCCCTACTACAACCCGCCACTGAAGACCGCGGCTGGAGTGGTCCAGCACGAGGGATACACGACCGAGATTATCACCGACCGCGCGCTCGAATGGCTCGATGAGCGCGACGATGACCGGCCGTTCATGCTCATGGTGCAGCACAAGGCGCCCCATCGCAACTGGCAGCCGGCGCCCGAGCATCTCCATCTCTACGACAGTGTCGACATTCCGGAGCCCGCCACGCTGTTCGATGCCTATGAAGGTCGGGCGAGCGGAGCGAAGCATCAGGAGATGACGATCGCGGAACATATGTACCCGAGTGACCTCAAGCTCACGCCTCCGGGAAACCTCACTCCCGAACAACTTGAGGTCTGGAACGCGGCGTACGAGCCGAAGAACGAAGCGTTTCGTGCGGCCAACCTCGAGGGCGACGATCTCGTGCGGTGGAAGTATCAGCGATACATCAAGGACTACCTGCGGTCGATCCGTTCGGTGGACGACCATGTCGGTCGAATCCTCGACTACCTCGACGAGTCGGGCCTCGCCGAGAACACGATCGTGATCTACTCGTCCGATCAGGGTTTCTACCTGGGCGACCACGGCTGGTACGACAAGCGCTGGATGTACGAAGAATCGTTACGCATGCCGTTTCTTGTACGATGGCCCGGACAGATCGCACCGAATTCGACGAACGAGGACCTCGTGCAGAACCTCGACTTCGCCCCGACCTTTCTCGATGTCGCCGGAGCCGAGATTCCCGGCGACCTGCAGGGGCGAAGTCTCGCGCCGCTCATGCGGGGCGACACGCCGGCCGACTGGCGCGAGTCAATCTACTACCACTATTACGAATACCCCGCGGTGCACATGGTTCCGCGCCACTACGGCGTGCGGACCGAGAGCCACAAGCTCATTCATTACTACCAGATCAATGAGTGGGAGCTGTTCGATCTTGAGCGCGATCCGGATGAGCTCCGCAGTGTGCATGATGATCCGGACTATGCCTCGATTCGACGACGGCTTGAATCGGAGTTGTCGCGCCTGCAGGAGAAGTACGGCGAGACGACGCCGCAGGCGTCGCTCGATGCGATTCGACAGCGGGCCGCGATCCGACGCGCCGAGTCCGTCGAGCTTCACCTCGCCTATGAGTTCGACGAGCGGAACCCCGCATCGAAGCCCGATCTGGATCCCTCGCTCAAGCCGTTCACGATCGCAGCGCGCGTGACGCCCGCTGAACCCGATGGGGTCGTCGTAGCGCAGGGTGGCGAGGTTTACGGCTATTCGCTCTATCTACTCGACGGTGTGCCGCACTTCGGTGTGCGAAGTGACGGGGCCTGGCGCGAAGTTGCGGCGCCGCAAGCCATTTCCACGGGCGCGTCGGTCGCACTGACCGGCGTGCTCGATCGGGCGAGTCAGTTTCATCTCTTCGTCAACGGCGTCCGGGTCGCGACGGCTCCGGGTCAGTTCATCACGAATCGTCCCGCCGAAGGGTTCGACCTCCGGACTGACGACGGGACCGTCGTCGGTGAGTATCCAGCGGCGTTCGAATTCGATGGCGCGATCGAAGAGCTGCGCATCTATTGGGGTGAATGGCCTGAACAGGACCTTCTCGAATGGGCGCAGGGTGTTGAACTGTGACCACCCATCAGCGGGAAATCCGGATCGACACGCGCGGCCACCGGGACATGACCGACCTTACGGGCGAAGTCGAACGCATCGTGTCGGAGTCCAGGGTCCGGACGGGAATCGTCCATGTGTTCAACATCGGCAGCACGGGCGCCATTCTGACGATCGAGTTCGAACCGGGGCTCGCGCGCGATCTTCCGGAGATGCTCGACCGCCTCATGCCGCCCAGCCGCGGTTATGGGCACGAGCAGGCGTGGGGCGACGGAAACGGCCACTCGCATCTTCAAGCCTCGACGCTTGGGCCGTCGATCACGGCGCCGGTACACGAAGGTCGCCTCGTGCGCGGAACCTGGCAGCAGATCGTGCATCTCGAATGCGACACTCGGAGCCGCGAGCGGACGATCGTCGTGACCGTCGTCGGGGAGTGAGATCGGCGTGGCTAGAGTCTTTCGTTCAACTCACGACGCCCATTCAACGAGGGGATGATGGAGATGGAGTACCGCTACCTCGGCCGTTCCGGCCTGCGCGTTTCGGCCTTGTCGTTCGGATCCTGGGTGACCTTCGGCGACCAGATGGATGAGGATCTTGCGCTCGAGTGCATGAAGACGGCGTACGACGCCGGCGTGAACTTCTTCGACAACGCCGAGGTGTACGCCCACGGCAAGTCCGAAACGATCATGGGGAAGGTTCTCAAGCGCGCCGGATGGAAGCGGAAGGATTACCTCGTTTCCACGAAGATCTTCTGGGGCGGCAAGGGCCCGAACGATTCCGGGCTCTCGCGAAAGCACATCGTCGAGGGAACGGACGCGGCGCTCGAGCGGCTGCAGCTCGAATATGTCGATCTCATCTTCTGCCACCGTCCCGACAAGCACACGCCGATCGAAGAAACCGTGCGCGCGATGACCCATGTCATCGACCGCGGAAAGGCGTTCTACTGGGGCACGAGTGAATGGAGCGCCGAGCAGATCCGGGCCGCGCACGAGTGCGCGGTTCGACTTCACCTCATTCCCCCGACGATGGAGCAACCCCAGTACAACATGGTGCACCGCGAACGGTTCGAGCGCGAATACGCGCCGCTCTATCGCGACCTCGGCCTCGGCACGACGATCTGGAGCCCGCTCGCGAGCGGGATTCTCACCGGGAAGTACGATGACGGGATCAAGGAGGGCAGCCGCCTCAGCATGAAGGGGTACGAGTGGCTGCGCAAACGGCTCGAGGGTGACGAGGGTGAAGGCACGCTCGAAAAGGTGCGCAAGCTCGAGCCGATTGCGAAGGAACTCGGGTGTACCCGCGCGCAGCTCGCGATCGCCTGGTGTCTGAAGAACCCGAATGTGAGCACCGTGATCACCGGCGCTTCGAAGCCGGAACAGGTCGAAGAGAACATGAAGTCGCTCGAAGTCGCGGACGCGCTCGACGACGAGACCGTGGAACAGATCGAGAAGATACTCGACAACAAACCCGACGAAGAAACGGATTTCCGTCCGTCGCTCGATGACTGAGTTTGATTCGCGGCCGACCCGTCTTTGAAGGAGCCGTCTGTGCGAAACCGATGTTTCCGAACGCTCTCCGCGGCGAGCCTCGTTGTGGTCGTGTCGTTCAGCTTCGTCTCGAACGCGGAAGTGCGGCTGCCCGCGATCTTCGGCGACCACATGGTCCTGCAGGCCGACGAGCCGCTGCCCGTGTGGGGATGGGCGGATCCTGGTGAGTCGATCATGGTCGCGATCGGAGGCCAGACGAAGCAGGCGAAGGCGGACGAGCGCGGCGCCTGGCGGGTGACGCTCGATCCGATCGAGGCCGGGGAACGACTGCAACTCATCGTCCGGGGCGACGCGAGCGACGGCGAGCCGATCATGCTGACAGACATCCTCGTCGGCGAAGTCTGGATCTGCTCTGGTCAGTCGAACATGGAATGGCCGCTCCGCGCGACTGAGGACGCGGAAAGCGCCATAGCCGAGGCGCACGAGCCGGAGCTTCGACTCTTCGTGGTGACGAACCGGACGGCCGCGACGCCGCAGGAGGATGTCGAAGGACGATGGGTGAGTTGCAATCCGCAGACCGTCGCCGACTTCTCCGCGGTCGGGTATTACTTCGGCCGCATGCTCAGTCACGATCTCGATCGGCCAGTCGGACTGATCGACTCGACCTGGGGCGGCACGCCGGCTGAAGCGTGGACCTCGCGCGAAAAACTCGAAACCGTCGATGCGGCGGCCGCGCTGCTCGCCCGATGGGATGACACCGAAGAGGGCTGGCCGCAGCATCGTCCGGCGTCACTCTACAACGCGATGATCGATCCGCTCGCGCCCTTCGCGATCGCCGGGGCGATCTGGTATCAGGGCGAGTCGAACGCGACCCGCGCCGAGCAGTACGGTTCCCTCTTCCCGGCGATGATTCACGACTGGCGGGAGCGCTGGGGTCAGGGCGACTTCCCCTTCGGCTTCGTGCAGCTCGCGAACTTCAAGCAGCGGGCCGAAGCGCCAGGCGACAGCGACTGGGCGGAGCTCCGCGAGGCGCAGCTCATGACGCTCGAGTCGACGCCGAACTCGGGGATGGCGGTCATCATCGACATCGGCGACGCAAGCGACATCCACCCGCGTAACAAGAAGGATGTCGGCGAGCGGCTTGCGAAGTGGGCGCTCGCCACCGCCTACGACCGGGACATCGCCTACAGCGGCCCGATCTACACCTCGATGCGGCGCGACGGCCAATCAATCATTCTCGAGTTCGACCATGTCGGCGACGGCCTCGTGAGCCGGGGCGACGACGGAGCGCTCGACGGTTTCGCGGTCGCCGGCTCGGACCGCCGCTTCGTCTGGGCCGACGCAAGGATCGAGGGCGACACGGTCGTCGTGTCGAGCCCCGAAGTCTCGGACCCGGTCGCGGTGCGCTACGGCTGGGCGGACAACCCGGTGTGCACGCTCTACAACGAAGCCGGTTTCCCGGCGTCGCCGTTTCGAACCGACGACTGGCCGGGTGTCACCGATGGCCGTCGATGAGGGTGTTCAGGCGGCTTCCGAGAACGAGGGGTGGAGGCCGCGACCAGTCGACTGGTCTGGCGCCTCCGCGGTCACCACGCGTGTCAGGAACAGCTCCGACTTCGTCCATTTCGATCCGCACTCCGGGCACTGGACGATTTGTTCCGGATCCTTTGGATCGAGCTGCGGCATGAGCTGGTAGTCGCATTTGCGGCAGCGGGTCGTGGGGAAGAGGATGGTCATTTCGTAGTTGAGCAGGAACGCGATGAGCGTCCATCCGGTCGCGACCCACGCAAGGCCGTAGAGGTCGCGAAGACCCGCGTACCACGCGCTCGTAATCACGATGACGGTTCCGAAGACGATCGACCACCAGAACCGCAGCGTCCCGATCAGGCGAATGGCGCGCCGGTCCGGGCGATTGATCGGGTGTCGGCGGAGTTCTCCGAGCGCCTCGGCGGTGTAGTGACGCAACGCCTTGAACTGAAGCCAGGCGCCGACCGTGTACGCGACAATGAAGAAGGTCGAGCACATGAGCTCGACCGAATCCTGCCATGCGAACATGACGGCCGCGGCGCCGCCGCCCATGACGGTGGCGGCGAAGAGCGTCGTGATCGGCGCGTTTCGGTCCGGAAACTCACGGTGATAGCTGGTCACATGCCCACTATCGGCCGCCCGCGGGCGTCGCATGGGCGTTGAGCGGCAAACGGATCGCAAAATCCGTTCCGCGATCCGGTTCGCTGTGGAGTTCGATCCGGCCGCCGTGCTCCTCGACGATGCGGCGCGTCGTGGGCAGGCCGAGCCCGGTGCCACCCTTCTTCGTTGAGTAGTACGGGCGATAGATCTGCTTGAGCGTCTCTTCGTCCATTCCCGGTCCGGTGTCCGTGACATGGATGAGCGCCTGAGGCTCCGGACGGTCGACGCGTTCGATCCGAAGCATGAGGTCACGCGAAACGCCGTCGGGCATGCCCTGCAGGGCCTCGGTCGCGTTGAGCATGAGGTTGAGCAATGCCTGCTTGAGCAGGGCGCCATCGACCGTCGCCCGCACGGGTTTCTCGGACGGGCTGAAGTGAAGCCGCACTCGGGCGTTCTCCGCCTGCGGGGCGAAGAAGTCGACGAGTTCTTCCACGAGCGTATTGAGATCGATCGGTTCGGGATGCAGCCGAACCTGCCCGGCGAACTGGAGAAAGTCGGTGAGAATGTCGCGAAGTCGATCGACTTCACGCTGGAGCGTGCCAAGCCGCCGGTCGAGTCGGCCACGCACCTCGGGCTCGAGCGATGCGTCCGCGAGCTCCTCGGCGAGGAGCTGGGTATTGAGTCCGATGGTCGAAAGGGGGTTTTTGATCTCGTGAGCGAGACCGCCGGTCATCGTGCCGAGCTCTGCGAGGCGCTCGGCGTCGGCGGCGCGGCGCTCGGCGTCGATCACCCGCTCACGCTGCCGGCGGAGGATGAAGCGCGCGGCGAGGGCGGCGGTCGCACCGCCCAGGACCAGTCCCGCGATCATCCACAACGCCGGCATGCGTGAACGGTATGTGACTCATCCGGTTCACGACGCCATGGCGCGTGAGTTCGACAGGTCGTTGTCGTTGTTCTCGGGGGAATCGTCATCGGCGTCGGTCGACTCGGCGTCGTCGACGCGGACCGCCCGTGTCGCGGACCAGCCCTTGTCGCCCTGCTTCGCGTCGTAGTTGACGGTCGAGCCGTCCTTCAACGCGCGAAACCCGTCGGCTTCGATGACGGTGTAGTGAACGAAGATGTCCTGACCGTCCGGTCCCACGATGAAGCCGTATCCCTTGCGGGGATCGAACCACTTCACCTGACCGGTCTCGTTCGTAATCGTGCCTTCGGTTCCTGACATGCACAGATCTCCATGGTGCAGGTCCGTCCACAAATCGGGGTGGACGGCTTCCCCGGCCGAGGGCGTGCAGCGACTCCATGACTGCACCTACCCAACCTCGACCTTCGTCGGAACGGATGAAGCGCTCCCGCCGCGTCCCGGCCGCGTCCGCTTCATCACCGGCTCGCCGAGTGTCCCTTTGGGGCGCAACCAACGCGCCTCTCAAGACTAATGAGCTACCGGTTGGCGGTACATCGGCCGCGATTTCATTCCAGCTTGAGCCGCATTCCGAAGGCCGCCGACAACTGGCGTTCCCACGGCCCTGCGGCCCGAAACCGCCAGGCTCCACGCGTGGCGGAAAGGAGTGCTTACATCTACCGAATGCAAGGATAAGGCCCTGAAAAGCCCGGGGCAACGAATCGTTCAGGACCCGCCAGAATTCCCCCCGTTTTCATGGCTGGCCGCCGATCCGAAAGGTCCGAAACGGCTCTGATACTCCTCCGAGAGGAAGAGGCGCTGAATGAGCGCCGTCAATCCAGGGCGGAGCCGTTCATTCGAGGCAAGCAGTGGGGCGGCGGCGACGCGTTCACTCGCCGTCGGAGGTCGATCGAGTACGCGCTCATATACGGTGTCGACCCGCCGCGCGGGCGGTTCATTCTCGATGAGCCGGAAGAACTCGGTCGAAAGAGCGATGTCGCGGTTCGAGCGAATGACGAGATGATCGCGTCCGAGCTGTTCGAGATACGAGGCCAAACCGGGCGCATCCGGCTCGCGGCCGAGGATTGACTGGTACGACTGGCGGATCGCCAGTTCGCACACCGACCGGTCGAGGTGAGGTGGCGACGGACTCGCGAGACCCCAGCCGATGGCGGGGACGAGGACCGCCGCGACACCGGCGGCCGTCAGTCGCAGTCGGAGGCGCATCGGCGCCCACTCGTGACTGACTACCACTTTACCGAATGAGAGAGCGAGCCGGGAGACGATCCACCCCACGGCCGCTCCGGCGACGATGTCCGTCGGGAAGTGGGCGCCCGCATGCAGGCGAGCCCAGGAGACGACGCCCGCAGCCGCGAATGCGGGCCAGCGGACCATCGGGTATCGATGGGCGAGCAGGAACGCCGCAAACCAGACCATGGCGGCGTGGCCCGAGGGGTACCCGCTGTGCCCGTCGCCCGGTCCGAGGAAGAGCCGCCAGTCGCCGGCGTGACACGGTCGAACTCGCCCGGCGACGAACTTCATGCCATGTACCATCGCGGTCTCGATCCCTAGACCGGCGACACCGGCGACGGCGAACTGGCGCCCGGAGAGCACCACGGCGACGAGCGCGAGCGAGATGAACCAGATCTGGAATGACCCGCTCGCGAATTGTTCGAGCGGCCACGCCCACGCGGGAGGATCGAACCCGCGATACCAGCGCAGAATCTCAGTATCGAACGGGATCAGCGCCGCGAGGAGCGCGCCGAGACCGACGGCGACGAGCGCTTCGCGCCGAGGAGACCACGACGACACATCGGATCGTGGGTTCGTCATCGTCTCGTCAGGAGACGCTGAGGTCATTGGAGTTCGCTCCGGCCCCTCGTCGGGTATCGGTGGCGCGCATGGTAGGAGGATGATCGCCGCGTCGTCGACGCGGCTCGCGCCCATTCCTATCGCCTCGCTACACTTGCCGCATCATGCAAGAACTCGGCATTCGAGCGTTCCAGGAGATGATTCGCGAGCGGTACTTCGCAACGGACTCGGCGCGAGGCGTATCCGGCACCTTTCTCTGGTTCGCCGAGGAGGTCGGCGAACTCGCTTCGGCCCTCGGTGAGGCTGAGCGGAAGAATCGGGACGACGCGAACCTGAACGAAGAGTTCGCCGATGTCTTCGCGTGGCTGTGCACACTCGCGAACATCACGGGAGTCGACCTCACCGACGCGGTCGAAGCGAAGTACCTGAAGGACGGCGGGCCGGCGGGAACGAAATCGTGAGCGCGACGCGTATCGAGGCCATCTTCACCGCGCTCCGCGACGAGGGCCGCACGGGACTCATGCCCTTCGTCACCGCGGGCTATCCAGACCTGCCGACGACTGCATCCCTGCTTCGACGCTTCGATGAGGTCGGAGCGTCGATCTGTGAGGTCGGCGTCCCATTCAGTGATCCGATCGCCGACGGTCCGGTGATCGCTTCGAGCATGCACGAAACGCTCGAGCGGGGATTCCACCTCGACGACCTCTTCCGGACCATCGAGGAGGTTCGTCCTCTGGTCGGACTCGGCCTTGTCGCCATGACGAGTTATTCGATCGCGCATCGCTGTGGAATCGAAGCCTTCGTGACGCGTTGCGCCGCGGCGGGCTTCGACGGCCTGATCTTTCCTGACCTGCCTGTCGATGAATCTGAGGAGGCGCGGGGCCTCGCTTCGGACGCCGGATTGACCTGCACGCTCCTCATCGCTCCGACCACGCCCGACGCCCGCGCCGCCGAGATCGCGAACGCCTGCACCGGCTTCGTGTACCTGCTCGCCCGGACCGGAATCACCGGCGAGCGAGACGACGCGCCCGAGGTCGAGTCGCGCGTCGCGCGGCTCCGTGAGGTGACGGACCTCCCGATCGCCTGCGGTTTCGGTGTGTCGTCGGTCGACGCCGTTCGAGCCGTTACGAAGAGCGCGGACGCGGCGATCGTGGGCAGCGCCATCGTCCGGCGCCTGAGCGAACTCCACGACGCGTCGCGCGAAGAACTCGTCGACCGCATCGGCGACTTCGTGGGAGAACTCGCGGGCGGGCTCGCCCGACGAGGCTAATCGCCGTTGGCCCGCCACATCACGATCATCGCGTCATGTCCGTCGAGGTATTCCTGGTGGAACGCGACGCGATGGGTGCGGTCGAGCGCCCATTTGATCCATGCCAGGGTGTCGAATCGCGTCGCGGGGCCGGTGTCTTCGTTCCGGCGCGCCGGCGGGCAGCGGTCGGAGAGAAAGTTGAACGCGACACATTCGACCGCGGCGTCATACGCGTACTCGACGACGCGACGCGCGTCGTCTTCGCGAAGCGTGTTGAGCGATCCCGAGAAGAAGATGATGTCGGGCCGGCCGATGCGCAGGGCCTGCGGATCGGAGACGAAATCGGCGGTGTGAAACTCGGAGCGGGGAAGTCCGCGTTCGTTCGCTTTGCGAACGAGGGCGTCGAGCCCCTCGAGCCCGATGTACGCTCGGTAGGGGACTCCAGCGCTGTCGAGCCACTCCGCGAGATCGCCCTCGCCACACCCGGCGTCGAGAAGACGCTTGTCCTCGAGATCGACCACTTCGTTCAGCGCGGCGAAGCGGGCGACCTGTGATCGTCGGTTCGACCACAGCGTCGTCTCGAACCCCGGACCGAAGCGTCGGAGGGCCTGCTCATAAGGCTTCAGATACGAATCAGAATCGGGCGTCACGGCGCCGGATCGTAGGCGACGACGAAGCGTGAACGCCCGGCGCGCGCCCTTGGCCCGCCGGGCGTCCACTCGATCCAATGCGATCGCTACTGAACGGTCCGCATGACGACATTGCTCTCCGCGTCGAGTTGCGCTGCCTGAATCCAGAATGTCTCGCCTTGCGTGCCGTGGGGCGTGAACAGCGTCCACCGAACCCCGCCGTTCGCGTCGGTCATCACGGACGGACCGGCGACCCGCGGATTCAGGATGTCGAGCGTCACGCCGAGTTCCGGAACCGGCCAGAAACCGTCGCCCATACGGCTGTAGCTGAGCCAGGTTCGTCGGTTCGGATGCGCGTCGGCGACAGTGAAAGTGGTGTCCGTGCCCGCAACGACCGGCTCACTCACATCGAGCTGGAATTCGCGGTAGGTCGGCGTGCCTTCCATGATGAACGCGGTAACGCCGCCGTACTCGCCCCGCTGCCAGCGGCCCTGCCCGTCGCCGATCGACATGAATCCGTAGCCGGGCTGCGCCACGGCCCAGACCGGATTGTTTCCTCCAGGCGCGTCCGGCGCCTCGGCGACGATCCAGTAATCCGCTCCCGACTCGAGAACCGGTCGCACGCTCGACTGGACCGTAAAGAGTTGCGGATTGAAGGTTCCGGCGGACGAGACATCGATGATCCATGTTTCGAGGATGTCATTCGTGGGACGGGCGCCGCCGTCTCCCGCGCGGAGGGTCACGGTCACATTCGGAAAGCTCGTGCTCGTCGGGCCGTTGTGCCATAACCAGAGGCTGATCTGATCGAGCGTGTGTTCACCAACGGGTTCAACCCGCACACCGATCGCCTGATGTTCGGAAATGTCGAAGCCGAGCACGCCGAACCATCCGCCAAAGGGGTCTCCGGTCGCGTAGATCACATCGGCCTGGGCGGTGGCGCCAAGAGCAGCGGTCGCGAGCGCGAGACTGCAAGCCGCCACGCTTCTTCGAACGGTCACACCAATACTCATGGTTATCTCTCCTTCGATCCTGGAAGGATCGTCAAGTGGTCGTGATCGTGGACCCCGGGCCCATTCGCCACGGACGCGCGGGCAGGAATTCGGTATTCGATGCGATGTCCTGATGTCGCGCCCGACCGGAATGCGGCCAGATTCGCCGCGCGCGATCGCCGGAGAAGAAGACGCACGGCTGTTCACAATGTACACGATATTTTGAAGGGCCACAGTCTCGATTTCGGACGCGATCTGAAAAACGACAACGCCCCGCCGGGGTGGGCCCGGCGGGGCGTCTGTGCTTCGGCTGCGTGGGGCCGACAGATGATCAGAGCGGAACGGCTCCGGTTATTGGACCCGGCGGCTTACGACATTGCTCTTCGCGCCGCGCTGGGCCGACTGGACCCACACCGTGCGGCCCTGCGCCGCGGTCGGCGTGAAGAGGTCCCACCGGACCCCACCGGTGGAGTCGGTGGTGACCGGATCACCCGCCTGGGCCGGGTTGGCGAGGTCGAGCGTGACGCCGAGCGCCGGAACCGGCGTAGAGCCCGGGCCGTGGAGGCTGTAGGCGAGCCAGGTCCTCGCGTCGGGCAGGCCCCCGCTGACGGTGAAGGTCGTGTTCGTGCCGGCGACGACCGGCTCGCTCACATCAAGCTGGTACGCGTGCACATCGGGCGTGCCCTCGACGATAACCGAGACCACTGCCCCGGAATGACCCGGATCCCAGGCGCCGCCGCGACCGAACGACATGAAGCCGTTCCCCGGCTGAGCCCATGCCCACACCGGGTCATCACCACCCGGCGCGTCGACCGCTTCGGCGACGAGCCAGTAGTGGGCGCCTGACTCGAGCGTTGGATTCACCGACGAACTGACCGTAAAGAGCTGCGGATCGAAGACCGCCGCGGACGAGACATCGATGACCCAGGTCTCGAGGATCGTCGAGCTCGGACGGGACTCGCCCTGTCCGTTCGTGTCATCGAGTCGGAGAGTAAGCGTGACATCCGGATACCGGGTACCGCTCGGACCATTGTGCCAGAACCAGGCGCTGACCTGGTCGAGCGTGTAGTCGCCGGCGGGCGTAAAGCGGACGGCGACCGACTGATCCTGGAAGACATCAAATCCCATGATGCCGAACCAGCCGCCGAACGGGTCTTCAGTCTCATAGATGACATCGGCCTGCGCCGTCGCGGCCAGCGTCATGCCGGCGCCGGCGGCGAGGATCGCAAGACCACGAGACAGACGATCGTGGATCATCTCGAATTCCTCCACTGTTGAACAGTGCTCTGGTAAAGCAGGTTGAAAGTCGTCCCTCGGGGCGTCGATCAGGCGATCGAGCCCGATCGCCACGCGGCCTCGCGTCATGGCGAAGCAGGCGGTGGCGTCACTGAAGGAAAGAATATCACCACTCTCGGCGATTCCAAGTAGATAATCAAAAATAAGGCCCAGATTTGAACACTAAACCGTCGTGCGGGTGTTCGGCCTGCGAAAAAGGAGTCCTGTCGTCGCCGAAGCGCGGCAGGACCCCTGACGGAGAGGCATGGAAGATTGGAAGGCGGAGTCCATCGACAGGTCGAACGGTCGTCCAGCGGCGCATGGTGTCGAGAGACTTGAATCCGTCGATCGTCCGCAGCGGGCGGCGGCGCGGAGTTCCCCAGCGGCGCCCACTCACTAGTACGCTCAGTGCGCCCTGCGGTTTCAGCATTCCGGTCGGGCGTCCCGAAATGGTCGCCGCGCCCCTCGCCTACGCTTGCCTCATGAGCGACCGACGAGTCATGAATACCCCCTTCGTCCTCATCGTTCGTGACGGGTGGGGGGAGAATCCGAACCGCGAGCACCGCGACTTCAACGCGATCGAACTCGCCGTGACGCCGGTCGACGACCGACTTCGCGCCGAGTATCCCTCGACCCTGATCCATACCTCCGGCGAAGCGGTCGGTGTTCCGGAAGGCACGACCGGCAACAGCGAAGTCGGACATCAGAACCTGGGCGCCGGCCGGATCGTCTTTCAGGATTCGGTGCGGATCAGCCGCGCCATTCGCGACGAGTCGTTCTTCGTCAATGAGACGCTTCGTGCGGCGGTCGAGGCCGCGACAGGCGACGACGGCGCCAGGGTCCATCTCATGGGAATCGCTTCCGACGCCGGCGTGCACGGGCGGCTCGAACATCTCTATGCATGTCTCGAACTCTGTCGCCGACGCGGCGTCGCGCAAGACCGTGTTCTCATTCACCTCTTCACCGACGGGCGCGACACCGGGCCATTCACCGGCCGGGGCTTCATTGAGTCGGTGGAGACGAAGACGAGTGAACTCGGCGTCGGGCGTATTGCGAGTGTCATCGGTCGTTACTGGGCGATGGACCGCGACAATCGCTGGGAGCGCACCGAGCGCGCGTACAACGCGCTCACTGGTCGCGACCTCGAACGAGACTCGACGCGGATCGCTCCGTCAGCGGCCGACGCGGTCGACCGGTATTACGACGACCCGGTCTCCGACAACATGAAGGGTGACGAGTTCATCGAGCCGACACTGATCGGCGCCGATCTCGACGACGCGATGTCGACGCGCATCCGACCGGGCGATTCGGTCATCTTCTATAACTATCGCGGCGATCGACCCCGTCAACTCGTGCGAGCGCTCGCGGTCGATGTGTTCTATAACGAAGTGCCCCCTTCGCCTGACTCCGGCTCGAAGGGATTTGACCGCGGGCCGAAGCTCGGCGTGCGCATGGTCACCATGGCGAGTTATGACCGGACACTCGAGCCGTATGTAGAGGTCGCCTTTCCGCGGCCGCCAAAGCTCGACGACATCGCCGGCGCGTACCTCTCTGAGCTCGGGCTCACTCAGTTTCGCTGTGCGGAAACCGAGAAATACGCCCATGTCACTTTCTTCTTCAACGACTACCGCGAAGAGCCGTTTGAGGGCGAACACCGTCAGATCGTGCAGAGCCCGAAGGTGAAGACCTACGACCTCGAACCGGAGATGAGCGCTGCGGGCGTACGCGACGCGGTCCTCGAACGACTTCGTTCGGACGATTGCGAGGCATTCGTAGTGGTGAATTTCGCCAACCCGGACATGGTTGGACACACCGGAAACCTCGACGCCGCGGTAAAGGCCGTTGAATATGTTGACGGTTGTGTCGGCGCGATCGTGGACGCCACGCTCGAGCGTGGCGGCTCGCTCATCGTCACGGCGGATCATGGAAACGCAGAGCAGATGTTCGATCCGGAGACGAACGGCCCCCACACCGCCCATACGCCGTACGATGTTCGACTCTTCGTGGTCGGCGGTCCGTTCACCGGTCGTTCGCTTCGCTCGAACGGTAAGCTCGCGGATGTCATACCGACCGCATTTGAGATGATCGGGCTTGCGAAGCCGGAGGCGATGACGGGCGAGTCACTCCTCGCCTGAGGTCTCGACTTCGAAGACAGGAGCACGCATGTTCGAAGAAAAGCGAGTCGTGGTCACCGGCGGAACCGGCGCGCTCGGCGCCGCAGTGGTGCGAAGTCTGCTCGAAACCGGCGCGGAGGTCACCGTGCCCTGGCTCTTTGAGCATGAACTCGCTTCCTTCCCTCACGCCGACGAGGTGTCGCTCGCTCAGGTCGACTGCCAGCGGGAAGAGTCGGTCGCCCGGTTCTACGACGATCTCGGCGCCCTCTGGGGATCGATCCAGGTGGTGGGTGGGTTCAGCATGGCGCCGATCGAGCGCACGAGCGCCGCGGACTTCGAGTCGATGTGGCGGATGAACACGCTTTCGTGCTTTCTGTGTTGCCGTGAGGCGGTGAAGCGAATTCGCGCGAGTGGCGATGACGGCGGACGAATCGTCAATGTCAGCGCGCGGCCCGCGGTGGCGCCCACCGGCGGGATGTGCGCCTACGCGACAAGCAAGGCCGGCGTCGCTTCACTCACCCAGGCGCTTGCTGAAGAGGTCAAGAACGATCGCATTCTCGTCAACGCGGTGTTGCCCTCGATCATGGACACTCCGGCGAATCGAAAGGCGATGCCCGACGCCAGTTTCGACGACTGGCCGAAAGTCGAAGAGGTCGCAGCGTCGATTCTCCATCTCGCGAGTCCGCGAAACACGCTGACGAGCGGCGCCCTCGTGCCCGTGTACGGTCGAGCCTGACGCCTCGTCCGCCGCGAACCGGAGGAAACCGATGCAGGTCAATCTGACGACCGCGGTCCAGATCTTCTTCGCCCTGCAACTGCTCGTCGTCGGAATGTCCCACATGATTCAACCCGGAGCCTGGGTTTCGTTCTTCATCCGGGTGCGCGAGCGGGGTGAGGCCGGCGTCCTTCAGATCGGTCTCCTGACGCTCTTTGTCGGCGCCTTCATCGTCGCATTCCACAACATCTGGCAGGGGCTGCCGATCGTGTTGACCATCTTCGGATGGATTCAGCTCATCAAGGGGGTGGTCTATCTCGCGGCGCCGCAGATCGGCCTGCGCGCCCTCCAGACGATCTCGCAGGAGCGACGGGGAGGATTTGTCGTCGCCGGGGCCGTGCTCTTCGCCTTTGGAGTCGCTTTGGTGATTCACCTCGCGCGATTACTGCCGCTCGCCTGACTCCGCAGGCCAATCCGGAAGTTCGAACTTCCGCTTCACATTCGCGGTGTGCTCCCCGTAGTGTCGCTCCATTTGCCTCAGGAGCGGGCGAAGCTTCCAGGGGCTTCCTTCGGGTTTGCTCTCGAGATCAATGCCGTCAAGGAGATAGGCGAACCGACGGGTGAACGCCTGAACCCGCTCGATCTGCCGCGCCTCTTCGGCGCCGGTCCAGTCCCGGTGCGCCGGCTCGTAATCCTCGGGCATCTGGCGGGGGTTCAGATCGAGCATCGGGATCTGCGATTCGAGGTTCGAATAGATCGACGAGAAGAAGCCGAGTTCGCGTCCCATCATGTGCTCAACATTCCATCTCGGCGAGTGGGTTCCGTCGGATGGACGATGATTCATCTGTCGCGCGGACAACGGCGCGAAGACGGACTGAGTCGCGCGGGCTGCAGTTTCCTTTCGTGCAAACAGATCCTTCATCTCAGCGGACATCTCCCACGGGCGGGGACGAAGCCGCACGACGGCAGGTTGCTCGCGTACTTCGGGCCGCAACGCGGAGACCGCGAGCGTATTCCCGACGGCGTCGACCTGCCGGAAGCGGTCCGGAAGAGCGGCGAGGAAGGCGTCATCCGTTTCGAGTTCGATCGTCAACGAATCGGTCTTGAAGTGGATGGGAACGACGAACCGCGGTCCGATCTCCGCCGTGATCCGCGCCGCCGTCGCGCCGTCGATCGTGTATACGCCGCCGACCGGGATGAGCAGAACATCGACGCCGGTGAGCGCTTTCGTCTGCGGCTCGGAGAGTTCGTTCTGCCCGAAGTCACCGAGGTGCGCGATTCGAACGCCGTCGATTTCGACGACCACGATCGCGTTCTGTCCGCGGAGGTCTCCATTCTGGTGGTCATGAAACGAAGAGATCGTTCTGAGGCGAACCGCATGCGGACTCTTCGACCGACGATCGCCCGCGGCGAGCACGACCGGGTCGGGCTCGTTCGGCATCCGATCGAGAACGAGATCGACCGAGCGCACGGAGCCGTTCTCGTCGAGGCCGCGCACAACCGTTGGATCGCCCTTGATGAGCGGCGCGTTCGCGTGATCGGCATGGTCGTGCGTCAGCAGGACGAGATGCGCCGAGACCCCGGGATCGTCGTAGCCGATCTCCATCGAGTACGGGTCGATCGCGATGTGAAGGTTCCAGTAGGTCTCAATGGTGACGAACGACTGGCCCCACCAGCGAACCGCGACCGGCTTGCCGACATCGGCGACGGCCGGCATGGCGCCGGCGATGAGTAACGAGAGTGTGAGTACGGATCGAGTGATCGTGAATCGCATGATCGATCCCCATCGTAGAGTTCAGTGGTCGCCTTTCGCCGCGATGATCTCGATCATCGACGGCGTGGTGAAGTAGGCGCCAGGATCGTTCGATCGCGCCGCGAAGTCGCGCTCGAACGCGACTCGGTCGTCATTGGACAGAAGGCCCTTCTCAACGAGGCTCGGAAGGTAGTTTCGAAAGAAGGTCGCGGGCCAGTTCCAGAGCAATCCGCCCGGCCGGGCGAGACGGTGAAGCGGACGCAATTCGCGAACCGTAGCGCCCCGCTCGCGGAGCATGGTGGGGAGGCGTCCCCCGATGTCGGGGTCACCCCCGCCGAGCCGCCAGCTCTCATTCACGGCGTCAAGCGCGTGCTCGAACGCCGGCGAGGTCGGGTGAATCCGCACGGATCGGTAGAAGTTGTAATCCTGAATGGCGAAGACGCCGCCCGGACGAAGCGCCCGCATCACGCCGTCGATGACGGCGCCCGGGTTGGGCACGAAGCAGAGCACCCAGCGGGCGTACGCGAAGTCGAATGATGAGGGCGCGAGATCGAGCGACTGCACATCGGCGACCTCGAATTCGAGACGGGCTCCGCCCGCTCCCTCCGTCTCTACCGAGCGGCGTCGTGCGTACTCGATGAATCGACTCGAGATGTCGACACCGGTCACCATTCCTCCGTCCCCGACAATGAGCGCGAGATCGCGCGTGGCGAAGCCGGGTCCACATCCCACATCGAGCGCACGCATTCCCCGCGTGAGTCCGGCCCGCTCCCAGAGCGCCGTCGCGGACTCCGACCAGATGCGATGCTGGAATCCCAGTCGCGTGAGTTCATCATCGTGCGTGCCAAGGACATACTCGCGGTCCTCGCCCGAGGTCATACCCATCTCCTGGCGCCGCATACGCGGCGCGTCCCGCTACTGGTCGCGTTGAACTTCGTCGTGGAGCGGCTCATTCGCTTCGAGACGCTGCAGATTCGTGCAGATGCATTCCGTCGCCCGCCGCCAGTACTGCGGACTCACCCCGCCAAGTCTCGGAGTAATGATCGCGTTCGACATTCGCCACAGCGGCGAAGTCTCGGGCAGGGGCGATTGTGAGAAGACATCAAGCCCGAGACCGGCGATCCGACCTCGGCTGATACTGTCGATGACCGCGGTCTCGTCCCACGCCTGCGCGCGGCTCACATTGACCAGAAGGGCCGACCGCTTGAGATTCCCAAGGAGGCCCCGGTCGAGCATGCCGTCCACCGATGGACTCAAGGGCGTGGCGATCACGATGATGTCGCTGCGTGAGAGCAACTCGTCGAGGCCGGTTCGCGGAAAGATCGCGCCGACGCCTTCGATCGAATCCGCCGGGTCGCCCAAGCCGCCGAGGATCTCGCAGTCGAACGGTCTCAGTCGTTCGATGATCGCATGGCCGATCGAGCCGAGCCCGATGACGCCCACCGTCTTGCCGGAGAGGTCATCGACCACCGACGAGAGTTCATGGGCGATCCACTCGTGGTCGAGCTGTGCTGAGAAGGCGCGCGGCAATCGACGCAGCAGCGCCAGCATGAGCATGATCGCATGCTCCGCGCGCTGCTTGGCTTGAAAACCCTCGGCCGTCGTAATTCGAACGGATGAACTCATGACGGAAGGCATGGACAGGACCATGTCCGCGGAAGCGGTGGTGAGCTGAATCCATTTGAGCCGCCCTCCCCGCTTTGAGAACTCCTCGTCGGTGACCGGAAACCCGACGAGGTAGTCAATCTCGGGCAGGGTCTCGAGAAGTTGATCGCGGTCCGGGATGTCACGAACCTCGACCCGGTCGCTCACTCCCCGGATCCGTTCGACATACTCTTCGGGCAGCCGCCATCCGGTTGACGGGTTGAACACCGAGACGGCGAGCGTCGCGGTGTCGGCGTCCGCGTCGGCGAGGGTCGCCGTCGAAGCCCTCTCGGAAGTCGGCCGCTCATCGGCCGCATGGTGAGAATCATCCACGCGAAAGACTCCTGTGATGCCGCATCGTGGACCGGGCGAAGTCTAGGGGGATCGTGAATCGCGGCGGTAGAATCGACCGCATTCTCCAGAGGACTGAATGAGCCATGGGCATTGAATTCAAGACGGCGGAACTCGACAACGGGCTCCGAGTCATCGCCGAGATTGACCCGGAGGCGGATACGAGCGCCTCGGGTTTCTTCGTCAAGACCGGCGCCCGAGACGAGACGCGCGACCTCATGGGGGTGAGTCACTTCCTCGAACACATGATGTTCAAGGGAACCGACCGCCGGAGCGCCGACGAACTCAACCGCGAGTTCGACGAGATCGGCGCCAACTACAACGCCTTCACGAGTCACGAAATGACCGCGTTCTGGTCACACACCCTGCCGGAGTATCTCCCGAAGGCGCTCGACCTGCTCGCGGACATGCTTCGGCCGGCGATTCGGGAGTCGGACTTCGACACCGAGCGCGGCGTGATCCTCGAAGAGATCGCCATGTACGAGGACATTCCGTTCTGGCGTCTCTATGAAGCGACCCAGGCGCGGTTCTACCAGGACCATGCGCTCGGGTATCGCGTGCTCGGCACCCGCCAGACGATCGAGGCCATGAAGCGCGAGGAAATGCTCGCCTACTTTCAACAGCGGTACTCCGCAGACAACACGACGCTCGCGCTGTCCGGCGCTATCGACTTCGATGAGACGCTTCACCAGATCGCCGATCTGTGCGCCGCATGGGAGCGCACCGGTGTTCGACGCTCGTACCCGGAGATCTCATTCGGCTCCGGCGACTTCACCATCGAAGACGCGAAGCTCAATCGGCAGTATTTCGTGCTCGTGACACCCGGGCCGGCGGCGGACGATGAGCGTCGATACGCCGCGAACATGCTCGTGAACGCGCTCGGCCACCACGACGGTTCGATCCTGTACTGGTCACTCGTTGATCCGGGAATCGCCGAAGAGGCGGAAGCGGGATTCGAAGCGAAGGACCGAACGGGCGAGATGTATGTGTACGCGTCCTGTCCACCAGAACGAGCCGACCAGGTCGAGGAGATCATCCGGGATCGACTCGATCGACTCGCGGACCTCATCTCCGAGGACGATCTCGAACGCTATCGAAACAAGATCGCGACGAGCGTGACGCTCGCTGGGGAGCGACCCGCCGGTCGAATGAAGCGACTTGGTCGGGTATGGACCACGCGAGGCGAATATCTGCCGCTCGAAGTCGAACTCGAACGCATTCAGGCGGTGACGCTGGAGGAAGTGCGCGCGGTCCTGAAAGACTATCCGTTCGAGCCTCGGCTTACGGCTCGTCTGCGCCCGCCGGCCTGACTCATCGTCGTCACTTCGTCCGGACGGCCATGGCCCGCGCGAGCTCCGCGAGCCGGTTCTCCGCGTCAAACTGCTCGACGGCGGCGCACGCAAGTTCCGCGAGCTCCCGGACCCGCGCCTTCGACGCGTCGACGCCGATCAGGCCCGGGTAGGTCCGTTTACCGGCGGCGTCGTCCTTCCCGCTCGCCTTTCCCAGCGTCTCCGCCGTCTGCGTGACATCAAGCAGATCATCGACGATCTGAAACATGAGCCCGAGCGCCTCCCCGTATCGAGTCAGCGCTTCGATTTCACGGTCCCCACCGGACCCGGCGATCGCGCCCATGCGACAAGCCGCCCGGATGATCGCCCCGGTCTTGTGGCGATGCAAGGTCTCGAGTCGGGCCTGTTCATCGAGGTCATTGTCGAAACCACCGAGCAGGTCGTAGGTCTGGCCCACGATCATTCGCGTCGTCGCGTGGCTCAACTCGCGGATGAGTCGGCTGCGGGTCTTGGCCGGCGCCTTCGAGCGGGCGAGAACGAGATAGGGCGCCGTGGCAAGCAGGTCTCCGGCGAGAATCGCCATCGCTTCGCCGAACTGCTTATGAACCGTCGGCCGGCCGCGTCGAAGGTCATCGTCGTCCATCGCGGGAAGATCGTCGTGAATGAGACTGAACGCGTGAGTCATCTCGAGGGCGACCGCCGCGGGCAGCGCGTCCTCCGCGGAACCTCCGATCGCCTGGCAGGAGCGAAGGACCAGCGTCGGCCGGAGCCGCTTTCCGCCTTCGAGCAGCGCGTATCGAACCGCCTCTCTGAGGTTTGGCGGGAGCGTCAGGTCCTCGAGAGCGGCCTCGAGAGCCTCGTCGATGTGTCGAAGAAGCGTGGACATATGGAATGTGTCGATCCGGGGTCGCCAATGCTATCGCCTCCGCCTCCATGTGGCCGATAAGGCTCGATGCGATGACTACCACGCTCACTCGATCGTTGGCCCCGAATGGCCGCACCGATGGCGCCCCGCGCGTCCTTCTCATCGGCGTCGCGCGAACGCTCGATGCGCTCGTCCGTCAGTTCGAGGCGGTCGAGGCGCCCGTGAAGATCATCGGCGCCGCACTGTTTCATGATGCGCCCGATGATCCGGTGGCCCAGGAACTCGGAATCCCGGTGCTCGGCTCCGCGACCGAGCTCGAGCGCCTCGTGGGCGAGCACACGATCGAACTCGCGATCGTGAGCCTCCCTGCGGTGATGAGCGAGGCGATCGCGGCGATTCGTACGACTCTTCGTCGACTCGGAATCCCGGACCGCTTCATCGCGACACTCGACGATCAACTCGCCGGCGTCGGCCCGCGCAGCGTGTTCGAGGTTGATATCGCAGACCTCATCGATCGGTCGCCTCACCGGGTGGACGAGGCGTCGATCCGCCACGCCGTCGGGGGCAAGCGGGTCCTCATTACCGGCGCCGGCGGATCCATCGGGTCGGAGCTTGCCCGCACGATCGCCCGCTACGGTCCGTCGGAGCTCTTCCTGATGGAGCGGTCCGAGAACGCGCTCTTCGAAATCGATCGACAGATCGCGCGAAGCCATCCTGATCTTCCGCGCGGCGCCTGGCTGCACGATGTGACGGATGACGAGCGGACGCTCGGCTACCTCGTCGCGGCGAAACCGCAGATTATTCTTCACGCCGCGGCGCATAAGCATGTGCCGATGATGGAAGACCATCCGATCGAGGCGGTCGTCAATAACTTTTTCGGGACGAAGTCGATCGTGGACGCCGCCGCGCAGACGGCGTGCGAGCGCTTCGTCATGATCTCGACCGACAAGGCGGTGAATCCCTCGTCGGTCATGGGCGCGACCAAGCGCCTCGCTGAGCTCTATGTCCAGTTCATGAATCAACGGAGCGACACGCGGTTCAGTCTCGTCCGGTTCGGAAATGTGCTCGGCAGCGCCGGATCGGTGCTGCCCATCTGGGGGGATCAGCTGCGCCACGGAGGGCCGCTTACCGTCACCGATCCGCGGATGACTCGGTTCTTCATGACCATCCCCGAGGCTGCGGCCCTAGTCATTCAGGCGGCCGCGCTCGATGAGCTCGATCATGATTCGGCCATCGTGCCGGGTGGTGAGACGCTCATCCTCGACATGGGGAAGCCGATCAGCATTCTCGAGATGGCGAAACGGTTCATTCGTGCCCACGGCCTCGAACCGATCGAAGCCGAGACCCGGGACCGGCCGCGCGGAGCCGACACGATGCGCATCGTGTTCACCGGCGTGCGGCCCGGCGAGAAACTCCACGAGGAGCTCGCCTATGCGGATGAGGACCTCCTGCCGACCGCCCATCCCGGCATTCATATCTGGAAGTCGACGGCCCCAAGCGAGGAGCGCATCGGCGACCTTGTCGCGACGCTCGAAGAAGTTCGCCAGCGCGGCGCCCCCGACCTGGCGCTCAACGCGCTCAGTCGACTGGTGCCTGAGACGACGATCCCCTCGACCGAGATCGCCCCGCGCGGCCGCGCGCTTCATGTCGCCTGACCGATAAGCGCAAGCCCCTCGAATCGGTAGAAGCGTCGCGTTTGACACGAGCCGCGCGACACGGCTCACGAGGCGCCGGCATCTGGCCGATACGCCGCTCTGGACGGCCGGCGTCACTGACGACGCCAGCTCGAGGGGAGCGGATGACATGAGCTTTTCCGGACGGCAGCGAATCCTGCTTGAGACGAACATGGCGCGCGACAAGGCCGAGGCGCTGCTCGCCGGCCTCATCAACGCCCAACGCGTCGTCGATCGCCAGACGCCGAACGATCTCGGCGGTGACATCGTGAGCCGGGAGAGCATCGATCGCGCGATCTCAACCACGAAGCGGCTCATCGCCACGCTCAACGAGTCGCTGCGCGGCGCCTACGACGATCTCAGCGATCCGGAACTCGCGATTCTCGATGAACTCGACGCGTCGGCGGTTGAATCGGCGCACGACGGGAGCGGGTCGCCGGAAGAGTTCGCCTCGTTCGAAGCCGAGATCGAAACGAATCAGACCGACGCGCGGCGGGCGAAATCGACCGACACCGCCTGATTCACTTCCTATTGAATGACGCCGGTCGCGAGGGTCGAGACGCGTCCGCGTTCCGCCGCCTGTATCCAGATTTCGAGACCGGACGCGATCGCTGGAATGGAGCGGTTCAACACCGCCACACCGGCGCCGTCCGCCGTCGCCGCGCCGCCCAGCGTCGGATTCTCGAGCTGAAGTCGGACACCGAGTTGCGGGACCGGGGTCCAATCGACGCCGTCGACGCTGTACCCGAAGTAGACCGTCTCGCCCGGCGTGGCGCCGGTCGCGGACAGTGTGACCGGCTGCCCCGCGATGAGGTCGGTCACCTCGAGCCCCATCCGCTGATCGGTGGCCTCCGTCGCGTCCAGGCAGAAGAGGCCGCTCGTGCGATCGCTGATCAGCACCGTTCCACTCGGGAGGAACGGGTACACGCTCCATGAGCCGTTGTAGCCGGGAAGGTTGTTAGTCGGGTACGAATCGAAGAACCCGACTTCGTGCGGATTCAGGGGGTCGCTGCGCGCGTCGAAGATTCGCAGTCCGCTCGCGTTATTCGATTCGTAGATGAAACCGTCATGCCAGTAGAGATTGTGATCCGTGCATCCGAGCCCGTTCGTGAACTCACTGACAAGTGTCGGGTTCGTGATGTCACTCACATCAAAGACGAGCGTCCGCGTGTTGGCGACGAGTCCGTTCAATTCGTCCAGTTCGTCACCGACATAGAAGTACTGACGGTCGGCGCTGAGCCAACCCTGGTGGCAGTAATCCATGTTCGGATAGGTCGTCGACCCCACGACGAAGATGTTCGACTTGTTCGACACATCGATGATCTCCAGGCCCTCGGTCCCGGAGCACGAGAAGAGAATCTCTCTTCCGGCGTACGGTCCGGAGTCGTAGGTAATCACCTGGGCGTCGTGGACGCCCGAGAACCGAGTCGTCACGATCGACGGGTTCGCCGGGTCGCTCATGTCGACGACATCGAGCCAGCCGCCGGTCGGATAGAAGTCGGAACAGAGGTAGGCGTATCCGCTTTCTTCGTTGATCGCGATGTTGTGCGTGCTCCACTCCTTCGAACTAACGACCGGCGCCACGCCCGCGTCGACATTCGAAAGATCGATGATCTGGAGCACGGCGCCGTCGTCGCCGGCGATCGCGAAATCGCCGAAGACCTTGACATCCTGCGTGCCCCATTCATGCGGCACTACGGTGACGATCGTCGGATTGAGCGGATCCGTCACCTCAACGACGCCGGTCCCCTCGACGAGACAGATGATCGCGTACTCTCGGCCGGAATCGGAGACATAGCCCCAGACATCCATCGCCTTGGTATGACGGGCGCCGAACTCCGCAAGCGGCACATTCGACAGCATGTAGACGCCGTCATGCTCATACTGCGCAGTTGCGCGACTCTCAAGACCAAGGGCGACAATGGCTAGCGGTACCAGGGCGTTTCGCGGTCCACTCATTGCACGGTGTCCTCTACGACATTTGAAGTGTTGCCGACCTCGGCGGCCTGCATCCATACGGTCAGGCCGCTCGCGGTGTCCGGAACCGTCGGCGTGAGGACCGCGACGCCGGCGCCATTCGCGACACTGCTTCCGCCGAGCGCGGGGTTCGCGAGTTCGAGCGTCACACCGAGCGCCGCAATGTAGGTCCATCCCGTGCCGCTCAAGCTGTAGACGAAGTAAACCGTTCCGTTCGGCGTCGCGTCGGAGACCGTCAGCGTCGTCGATTCGCCGCCGACGAGGGGATCGGCGTCGAGCGTCATCCGGCTGCCGATCGCGGGCGACACATCGAGAATGAACAGGCCGCGGTTCTGGTCGCTCACGATCACCGTGCCGCTCGGGAAGAACGGGTAGCAACTCCACGCGCCGTCGTATCCCGGTCGATTGTTCGCCGGATAGGTATCGAAGTACCCGATGCGGGGCGGCGAAGTCGGGTTCACCCGCGCGTCGAAGATCTGCAGCCCCGACGAGTAGTTCGCTTCATACACGACTCCGTCCCGCACATACAGATTGTGGTCCGTGGACCCCAGGCCGGAAGTGAAGGTATCGGCGAGGAACGGATTCGAGAGGTCGCTCACATCCCAGACGAGCGTCCGGGTCGTCGCGACGGCGCCGCTCAACTCGTCCGCCTCATCATTCATGTAGAAGTACTGACGATCGGCGCTCAGCCACCCCTGGTGGCAATACCGCAGACCCGGATAAGTCGAACGCGAGAGACGGAACATGTTCGACTTGTCCGTGACATCGACGATCTCGAAGCCGCGATCGCCGTCACAGCAGAACGCGATCTGTCGGCCGGCGTACTGGCCCGTGGTATAGGTCACGATCTGGGCGTCATGGACATAGTTGCCGTTCCATTCGCCCGCGAAAGTCGGGTTGCTCGGGTCGCCGTTCAGATCGAAGGCGACGAGACTCCCGCCGTTGATGTTGCTGCCGAGGAGGTACAGGAAGCCGCTCTCCTCGTCCACGGCGACATTGTGTGATTCCTGGACATTGTTTGAAGTCATGCGGCGGACGAGCGTGACGACACCGGAATCGACCGAGCCGAGATCAATGACATCGATTCCACCGCCGCTCTCGTTGCTCACATAGGCGTACTGCTCGTACACCTTGACATCGCCCCAGATACTGCTCGAGTGGTTGATGCGCTCGATGATGACCGGATTCGATGGATCCGTGATCTCGACCACCGCGAGAGCCCGTTCGAGACCCATGAGCGCATATTCGCGACCGGACGGCGACACATAGCCCCAGCAGTCATTCCCGGCGCCGCGGCTGAATTCCGAAAGCGTGATCTGCTCGTACAGATTCACATTGAGCGTGTCGTACTGGGCCGTGGCGTTCGGCGTGGTGACTCCAAGGCAGACCACAGTCGCCGCGAGGAGCCGTCGGTGGTATTGCATTCGCGACCTCTCATTGGATCTGGAGTGATGAACGATCGTGGGGGGGGCAGGTTATTGAATGGCGCCCTCAGCCACGATCGAGGTGTTCCCCGCCTCGGCCGCCTGCATCCAGACCGTCCGACCAGACGCCTGCGCCGGCACGCGCTTCACGAGCGTCGCGTCGCCGGCGCCGTTCGCGGTCGCTGATCCTCCGAGGGCCGGGTTCTGGAGATTGAGATACACACCGAGCGCGTCGATCCAGGTCATCGACTCACCGCCGGTGAGGCTGTAGGCGAAGTACACGGTCGCGTTCGGTGTGGCGCCCGAGACGCTCAGCGTGGCGTCCTGTCCGGCGACAAGGTTCGATACCTGCAGACCCATTCGCTCGCCGCGGGCTTCGCTCACATCGAGGACGAAGAGGCCGCGATTCACATCGCTCACAATGACTACGCCCGACGGGAAGAAGGGGTAGTTCGACCAGGCCCCGTCGCCGTAGCCCACCGAGTTGTTCTCCGGGTAGGTGTCGAAGTATCCGACTTCGGTTGGACTGAGCGGATCGGTCCGGGCGTCGAACACATGAAACCCGCTGTTGTAGTTCGACTCGTACACGAAGCCTTCGTGGACATAGAGGTTGTGGTCGGTCGTGCCCTCGCCGGTTGTGAAGGTCGACGCGAGGAACGGGTTGCTCAGGTCACTCACATCAAACACGAGCGTGCGCGTCGTCGGCGTGTGACCGTTGAGTTCGTCGAGTTCATCGTTGAGGTAGAAGTACTGACGATCCTCGCTGAGCCATCCCTGGTGGGAATAGCTCAATCCCTGGTAAGTGAGATGGGAGAGACGACTCATCGACGAATGGTTCGTAACTTCGATGATGTCGAATCCGGACTGACCGCTCGGGCAGAAGGCGATTTCGCGTCCAGCGTACTGCCCACTCGTGTAGTTCACGACCTGCGCGTCATGCACATGATTGCCGGTTGGATTCGTCGAGCCTCGCACGACCGGGTTCACCGGGTCGGAAAGATCGACCGCCGTGATGCCGGAGTTCACGCTTGATGCGAGGAGATACGCGTAGCCGCTCTCGGGATTGAGCGCGATGTTGTGCGTGCGCAGATTCTCCGTGCCGACACGCGTGACGACACCGTTGTCGATGTCGCTCATGTCGAAGATCTGCATGTTGTAGCCGTCGCCGATGCTGTACGCGTAATGCTGGTAGACCTTGATGTCGCCGGTGAAGCTCGTCGAGTGCGGTTCGACAAGCAGGATCTGCGGGTTCACCGGATCGGTGATGTCGACAAATCCGGTCGCGTCGTAGAGTCCGATGATGGCGTATTCGCGACCAGACGGGGAGACATAGCCCCAGCAGTCGTTCGCGAACGATTGTCCGAAGTCGGAAAGGTCGACTTGGCTGTAGAGGCGCACACTCTGCCGTTCGTACTGAGCCAGAGTGAGGCCGGGGGTCGCCGCTCCGACGAGTCCCAGAGCGGCGAGGGAGGAAAGAGTCAGGCGTGGCGTCATAAGACGGTTTCCTTCCGTGTAGCAAGAACGGTCCACCCGCGTATGCGGGAAGCGAATGGATACAAAAACGCGATAACACTCGATTCCCCCACGAAATCGAGCGTTCTCCCACGCCGCGTCACATCACACTCAGAGATACGGCGGCGAGTAGAGCGTCGCGGAACTCATCCCGAAAGTCAACCGAAAATCCGGCGCCGTCATTCCACGATTGCCTCGACGACGAGCGAACTCTTCCCCACCTGAATCGCCTGCAGCCAGACCGGGCGACCGGCCTGAGCGCGGGGCGGGACGATCGGAGACACCGAGGCCGAACCATTCGAGTCCGTCACGGCGGTGTCAGCGACCACCGCGTTCTGGAGCGACGCATAGCCGCCGACCTCGTCGATCCAGGTCCAGCCCTCCTGTCCGAACCCGCTGTAGAGAAAGTAGATGGTCTCGCCCGGCTTCGCGTCGATCGCAGTGATCTGGCACGCCTCGCCGCGAATGAGCGGCCCGACATCGAGGCCGAATCGCTCTCCTCGCGCTTCGGTGGCGTCGAAGACGAGCAACCCGCGCTGCCAGTCGCTCAGGATGATGTTGCCGGAGGGAAAGAAGGGATACGGCGCCATGGCGCCATGAAAGATGCCGTCTTCATCGTCAAGAGGATAGGTGTCATACCACCCGACAATGTCCGGATTGAGCGGATCGATCCGCGCATCGAAGATCCACAATCCGCTCGCCCAGTTCGCTTCGTAGACGAATCCTTCGTGCCAGAACAGGTTATGGTCCGACGCGCGAAGGCCGGTCGTGAAGGATGAAGCAAGAAATGGATTCGCGGGATCGCGCACATCAAAGACGAGCGTGCGCGTCATGGGCGAGCGACCCATCATCTCGTCGAACGCGTCGTCGACATAGTAATAGTTGCGGTCTTCGTCGAGCCATCCCTGATGACAGAAGCCGATCCCCGGGTAGGTGATGTTCGCGAGCAGCGTCACATTCTGTTTGTCCGTGACGTCGATGATGTCGAGTCCCAGGTCGGCGATATGAAGATACATGATCTCCCGACCCGCATACGGGCCGTCGTGGTAATTCACGACCTGCGCGTCATGCGCCTGAGCGTCCGAGGGATTGATGTACGCGACGAACTCCGGATTGACCGGATCCGACAGGTCATAGATGCGCGTGCCCGGGCGCGGGTTGTCGAAGAGGTTGAACACATACATGTATCCACTCTCTTCATTGATGAAGAGGTTGTGACCGAAGATGTGCTCTTCGCCCGCGAGCGTCACGACGCCGTCATCGACGGCGCTGAGGTCGAGAATGTGGAGATTGAATTTGTCACCCAGTCCGTACGCGTAGTGCTGATAGACCTTGAAATCGCCGGAGCCGCTCGGCAGATGCGGCTCGACATGAACGATCACCGGGTTGACCGGATCGGTGACTTCGATGACGGCCATGGTGCGTCGGGCGCCGATGATCGCGTACTCGCGCCCGGACGGCGAGACATAGCCCCAGATGTCATTCGCGGTGCGGGACCCCAGCCGTTGCGGGCTGACCTCGCTGTAGAGGCGAATGTTCGAAGTGCCGATCTGAGCCGCGGCTGACGCTGTCGCCGCGCCGAGCCCGACGAAAACCGAGGCGACGATGATGAAGTTCCGAAATGACATGGCCCCGTGCCCTCTTGCGTGAAATCAAGACCCGCCGCGAAGACGCCGCGGCGCACCCCCCACACGGCGGTCCACCCGTTGAGAATGCCAGAACTTCTTCCGCCGGTCAATGCGAAACGCTCGCGCGGTCTCGATTTCCGCACTTTCGTCGTCCAGAAGCAGGTAACGCGCCCCCCAGAGCATCACACAGCGTCTAGAGCAGAATCATGAGCGGACGCCGCTTGCCGAGCGATCCGCGCCTGCCTGAGTCCGCCCTATTCGGCAGATTCCGGCGAAGGCGTTGAGGCGCGCCGTCCGCGCTTCCCGCCGCGCTTCTCGAAGATCGCGGTCGAGGATCGCTCGATCACATCTTTCTTCACGCGTACCGGACCCTGTCGGATGCGCTCGAACGCCGACGCGGCGTTCCCGGCGCCGTATTCGATTCCAATCGACCGGCGACCGAGTTCGCGCGCAACCGTACCGGTCGTGCCGCTCCCGAGAAACGGATCGAGAACGAGATCGCCCTCGTTCGAGCATGCGCGAATGACACGCTCGAGGTACACCTCGGGGATCTGGTTGTGATGCCGCTCGCGGCGTTCCTTGTTGTTCCCCTGGATTCGTCCCCAGTACTTGCCGTACCAGACATCCATGGGAAGACGCAATCCTCGGAGCGACTCGTCATCCTTCGCGAATGTTCGGTGGTCCTGGTAGATCGCAGCGCGATCGGACTGCTCCATCACGGCTTCAGGATTCCACCGCCGATTGTCCGGGTCCCGGGCGAAGTAGAGTGCGTGGACCTTGCTCATGATGAACGAGCTCATCCGGTTCTGGCCGAATCGGAAGTGCCAGACGCACCAGTTGATCATGGTGAGGCCGCGCCGCTTGAGATGCATGACGATCTCCGCCGCAGTGTCGTCGGGAATGTTCACCCAGATCGAGCCGTGCGGGGCGAGCGCCTCGAGGCATCCGTCAAGCCAGTCGAAGGTGAAGCGTTCGTATTCCGCCCGCGACATTCCATCCCGCCATTCGTCGTAGGGGACATCCCAGTTGAAGGGCGGGTCGGCGAAGACGAGGTCGACCTGGCCGCGATCGGGGAGCGCCGCGAGCACTTCGCGGCAGTCGCCGACATACACGCGTGTGTCGGGGTCCTTGAGACGATGCGCTGGCTTGAGGGACGCGTTCTTCGTGTTCGCCTCGTGTCGCGGAACGGTGTCACCGTAGAGACGGATCCGCTGCTCTTCAGGCAACTCCGAGACGGTGCGGGCAAGCTGCCGCTGAATCTGAATGGCGCCCTTCGGCATCGCGTAGCCGCCGGGTCGATCGAATTCGGTGTTCTTGTATTCAGCCATGTTCGCGGCATGATAACGGGGCCGCACGCTCGCGCCACACCCAGCTTCAAAAGACGGGGCGCCCGCCGCTCGGGCGCGGACGCCCCGTGTCCCAGTCTCCGGTTTCGACCGGCCGCCGAGAATCAGTTCGCGCTCTGCAGGAATACGAAGCGCTGCGATCCGCCGCTGAGCACGGTGAGGCGGACGCCGCTCTCGAGATCCGCGTCACGCAGGGCATTCCGGAACGCGTCGACCGTCTCGACTCGATCATTCTGCACCTTGAGGACGAGGTCCCCGGCGCGCAGAGTCGCGCGAGCCGCGGCGCTGTAGGGTTCAACTCTCGTCACCAGCACGCCGCGGGTCGATTCGTCGAGTCCCATTCGACCCGCCGCGTTCGGGGTGAGCGTTCGAACCTCCATTCCGAGGCTGCGCTCACCGGGCAAGGCTTCCTGACTGGGCGTATCAGGCGTCTCGAGTTCACCGATCGTTACCGACTTCGTCATCTTCTCGCCGTCGCGATGAAAGACGACTTCGATTTCGGAGCCCGGCTTCGTCTCGGCGACACGAAGGCGCAGTTCGTCCATCTTGGACACTCGTTCTCCGCCAAATCGAGTAACGACATCGCCGGGCTGCAGCCCAGCTTCGTCCGCAGGTCCGCCTTCGCTGACTTCCGCGATGAGGACGCCGTTCGTCCCCTCGAATCCGAATGACTTCGCAAGTCCTTCGTTCAGGTTCTGGATCACCGCGCCGAGGAAGCCCCGCACGACGCGGCCTTCGGAAATGAGGGAGTCCTTGATTGACTTCACCATGTTGATCGGAATGGCGAATCCGATGCCGACATTGCCACCGCCGCCGCGACCGCTGTAGATGGCGGTATTCACGCCGACGACTTCACCATACAGATTGACGAGTGGCCCCCCGCTGTTGCCCGGATTGATCGCGGCGTCCGTTTGGATGAAGTCTTCGTAGTCGGCGATGCCGACGCGCGAGCGGCCGGTCGCGCTTACGATCCCCGCGGTAATCGTCGATTGCAACCCGAACGGGTTCCCGGCGGCGACGACCCACTGACCGACATGCAGGTCATTCGAGTCGCCGAGCTTCGCCGGCGACAGTCCATCCGCATCGACCTTGATGACGGCGATATCAGTCCGGGGGTCGGTCCCGACGATCTCGGCCGGATACGAGCGGTCATCTGAGAATCGAACCGTGATCTGATCCGCGCTGTCAATGACATGATTGTTCGTGATGATGTAGCCGTCAGCGGATATGACGAATCCAGACCCCTGACCCTCCTGCCAGAACTCGCGGGGCTGCTCCTGCTCCGGCGCGGGAGTTCCGAACGAATCATTCTCTCCGAAAAGATCACCAAACGGCGTCCCCTGAAACGGCGAGAGCCGGAACGGCGTTTGAGGCGCGGTCATCCTGCGTGCGGACTGAATGCTGACGACTGAGTCCTGAATACCGTCAGCGACGGCCTGAAACGCGGCGGACAAGCGTTCGGCGTGACGCAGCGTCGCGTCATCCGATTCCGTCTGTCCGAGAGTGGTGGAGCCTGTGAAAAGGAGTGCGCCCGTTAAGATGATCACTCCGGCCGGCGAAACGGCGTAGCGCCTCTTCTTTGAAATACGCGAGAAATCAAACACTCTGTTCCTCCTTCACCGACGGCGTCACCGACCTCCAGATGTGCGCTGCGACGGCGCACGCGGTGGCCCGTAGGCGTTCGCGTCGGCATTGACTTGATTGACAACGATGAGTTCGTTCGCTCAACGAACCGCGTTCGCCGACTGAGCCGGCGCCTTGATCCGCCGCGCGATGAAACGGTCGCTCCTTTCCCGGCGCTGCCACCGGGAAAGAAGCGCCTCGCTTTGAGTCGCGACGGACGAGATTGGCCGACGCGAACTACTTCACCTTGATTGGAACTTGCCGCCGGGCCGACGACTGCTTCTTCGGCAGCGTCACGAGCAGTGTTCCATTCTGATAATCGGCGCTGATGGCGTCCGCGTCCACGGTTTCTTCAATCGCGAAGCGACGATGGAAGGAGCCGACACCGTACTCGTGATGAATCCAGTCCTCTCGCGAACTCGGACCATTCGCCCGGGAGACCGCGGCGTCGATCCGGAGCACGCCCTCTTCAATCGTCAATTCGAGGCCATTCGGGTCGGCCCCGGGCATATCCGCCACGATGCGATATGAATCGGGGAGTTCGTAGATATCGGCAAGCGCGCGATACGCCCATTCCGGTGAACTGGTGGTCATCGTGGACGCCTGGCGCCGCGCTGACTCATTCGCGTCTTGAGCTTCGGGGGCCGGACGGCGCTCAATCGCCGTGCTCGCAGAGTTTGCTCTCTTTGTTCCTGGCATGTCGCCACTCCTTTCGGCGCGCCGGCCACGCCGGCGCTTGCGTTACCAAATGAAATGACGAGGTCGAACCTCACACATCACGAAATGTTGATCAGTTGGCCTCCGAGTCCTGGTTAATTCCACCCGAACGCACTTCGATCTTGCGGGGCCGGGTCGACTCGTGGAACGGCGCCTTGATGGTGAGGATCCCGTTCTCGAGCGTCGCTTCCGTTGACTCCGCGTCGAACGGCTTGGGAAGAGTGATGGTTCGGTCGAACTCGCCGGACCACCGCTCCGCGCGAATGAGCTCCACGCCTTCCTGGTTCAGGCGTTCGCGGCGACCGCGCAGGGTGATCCGCTGCTCTTCGACGAAGATCTCGATCTCGTCGATCGAGAGACCCGGAAGTTCACTCTCGATAACGAAGTGGTCGTCGGCCTGCCAGGCGTTGATCGCCGGATATTGGACGGCGCGGCCGACACCCGCCGGGAAGGACGGGTTCGCGACGGTGTCGAAGACTCGCTCGATCTCGCGGCTCAACGCGTCCAAGCTCGACATGGGACGGTTGAATCCGCTCGCGTTGTTTCGATTCATCGGTCGAAAGGTCAGCATGACATCCTCCTTCCAGATTGTCCTCCGCGTATCGGAGGGTTGTGCCGTCGAGGCGTTCCAATCGGCCGCCCGTTCTTCGGAGCGGCATCGCTTGAGAGACCATGCAACGGGCGTGCCGGAAATCGCCGGCCCGCTGCACTGGCTGGGGAGCGAATGGGGTTAAACAAGGCGCCAGATTGGCGCCGCGGCCGAAAGCTCGTTGTCAAATCGGCGCCGGTCAATCCGGGATGATCTCGTCGACCCGGCGGAAGGTCATCGCATGGTGATCCTTCACAACGCCGGGGAACCGCAGGACGCGGTTGTGGAAGGCGACATAGACCCCCGGCTCAACGAGTTGCACGGCGAGGAGCGCCTCGCTGAGGTTCTGCATCGCGTCGGTCGTCCGCAACTCGTAGGGACGCATCGCGCCCGTGAGGACGATCGGGGCCCGGGGGGTCTCGCCGACATGCTCGATGATCGACTCCCCCGTGAACTGCAACCGATCGGTGCCGTGCACGATGACCACGCCGTCATGCGAATTCGTATAGGCCTCCGCCACCTTCGCGATCTGCTCATGATCGCGATCGGTCATTTCGAGCGAGTCCTTGTTCATAATCGAGACGCGGTCGACCGTCACGCCGTTCAGGACGAGTGACGCGAGCATGATGTCGAGCACGCTGCGCTGGTTCGCGAGCGTGCCGTCCGACTCATTGAAGGTCTTCTCGATCGTGCCGCCCGTCGAAAGCAGCGCGATCCGCCTGGGGACGAAGGGGGTCGACATGGCGGTCATGATAGACCCGTTCGGCGACGCGTCCGGAATGGCGACCGACGGTCGGCGGCCCTTGAGACGGCCCCTATTGTGAGCCGTGGTTCGATTGTCGCTGGATTCGTGACTCCGCCTTGGGCGACGGTTCTGATTGAGTGAAAGGGTGGTCGGATGAGACGAGCTCTCCCGGTCTTTGTCGCGGGAACGGTTGTCCTCGGAGCGCTCGGCGCTTCTCCCTCCCTGGCTCGGGCCCAATCGGCGCCGGTCGACGAATACCGCCAGCTCCGCAATGAATGGGTCGAGCGCGATCAGACCATCTGGGCGGATGAACTGCTCGCGCAGGAGTACGAGGGGTACTTCATTCAACTCTGGGACGACCTGCGGACGCAGCCCGATCGCTTCGCCACACTCGCATCGGCGCCGTTCACAAAGTCGATCATGGTCGGGACGAATTCGTCGTCGACCGAGTCGGTCGGATCCGGAGTCGAGCGCCGGAGCCTCGATGAAGGCCGGCGGGAACTTTCGCCCAGTGAATGGCGGGAGTTCGTGGAATCCGTCCGCAGCCACGGGTTCGAGATCGATCACACGGAATGGCATCACGCGGAGTTCAACCCGGGTGACAGCGCAAGCGATCAGCCTCGCTCGCTCTTCTCGTTCACCATTCACGCTCGTCGGCCCGCCCTCGATGAGCGACATGAACTCAACGGCAAACTCTCCGTGCAATGGTCCAGCGAGCGCGACGGTTTCGGGAACCGGATGCCGAAGACGATCGAGGTGGACGAAGTCACCGTGACGAGCCGCACCGGCGCGGCGCCGTTCTCGACGGCGTTCGAAGTGACACTCGAGCATCGCTCGCCGCGAGACGACTTTCTGATTGATGACTTCGATGGCGATGGCGACACCGACTTCGCCTATCCCCCAACCAACGATCTGTTCCTCAACCGCGGTGACGCGACCTTCGACCGGGCGCCGCTTTGCGCGAAGCCGACGAAGTGGGTGTACGAAGCGGCGTTCGCCGATTTCACGGGCGACGGGGAAGTCGACCTGCTCGTCGCCGGATCGAACCCCATCGGTCCCCAGGCGCCGGAGCGGATGGGCCTCTTTCTCTATGAACGAAGTTCGAACGGCGCGTTCGCCGAGCCGGCGCGTCTCGTCATCGATCCCGCCGCCGTCGATCTGCGCGAGCCCGAGGCGTTCGCCATCGGTGATGTCGACGGCGACGGCGACCTCGATCTCTGGATCGCGCAGTACCTGAGCCCCTATGTGGGTGGACAGTTTCCCGATCCGTACTACGACGCGAACGATGGACTGCCCGCCTACCTCCTCCTCAATAACGGGGACGGATCGTTCGTCGATGCGACCGAAACCTCGGGTCTGGCGCCGAAACGCTGGCGTCGAACCTTTCGCAGTTCTTTCGTCGATCTCGACGGTGACGCTGACCTCGACCTCGTCGTGGTAAGTGACTTCGCCGGCGTGGATCTTTATCTCAACGATGGCGCCGGCCACTTTGACGATGTCACCGCGACGCTCATCGATGAGCCAGCGAACTTCGGCATGTCGCATGTGTTCGGCGACTTCAACCGCGATGGTCGTCTCGACTTCTATGTGACCGGCATGGCTTCCACGACCGCGCGTCGCCTCGCGCGCATGGGTCTCGGACGCGAGGATCTGCCAGAGTACCAGGATGCGCGATTGAAGATCGCGTACGGAAACCGCCTGTATCTGCAGACTTCCGCGGGGACCTTCGAACAGCCTGCGTACAACGACTCGGTCGCGCGTTCCGGCTGGGCGTGGGGATGCGCCAAGCTCGACATCGAAAACGACGGCGATCTCGACCTCTATGTCACGAATGGGAATCGGAGCGGAAAGTCGTCACGCGATTACTGCACGAATTTCTGGCGGCACGACATTTATGCGAAGACTGATGAGCACGGCCTCGGGCTCAATCAGATTTTCTCCGAGTTCGGCCAGGGACTCGCGACCGGCGAGATCTCGTGGAACGGATTCGAGTACAACCGACTCTTCATGAATCGCGGCGAAGAGGGATTTGCAACCGTCCCTTATCTCATGGGCGTCGGCTTCACCGAGGATTGCCGGGCGGCGGTCGCGGACGACTTCGATCTTGACGGCCGACCCGATCTCTTCGTGGTCGCGTACGACCGGTCGCAGGAGTTCTCGCCGCGTGTGGCGCGCGTCATGCGGAACGAATGGGCCGACCCGGGCGCCTGGGTCGGCGTGCGGCTGCGCGGCGCGCCCGGCGTCTCGCCGATCGGCGCCACGATTACCGTCAAGTGGCCGGGTGGGGTCCTGACCGATGCGATCGTGAGCGGCGACTCGGCGAAGTGTCAGGGGTCGACGCTGCGACACTTTGGTCTCGGCGAGGCGGAATCGGTCGATTCGATCGAAATTCGCTGGCCGGACGGGAGCGTATCGACGCTCGAAAACCCGACGATTGACGCGTATCACGATGTGCGTCCGGCCGGCGGTTGATTGAGGCGTTGAAAGCGCCCCTTAACGGTTTGAACGGGGCGACCGGCCGCGCCTAGCATAGCTGCCGCTCGCGGCGAGCCGGTGGCGAATCGGCGTCGGTCGCAGCGGAGAAAAGCCTGCCCAGGTGGCGGAATTGGTAGACGCGCCAGCTTGAGGGGCTGGTGGGAGTTAAATCCCGTGGAGGTTCGAATCCTCTCCTGGGCATTCGAAAACGAAACGCCGCCCGCGACATGCATCGCGGGCGGTCGTCGTTTTCCGGGAGGGTCAATGGAGTTTGTCTATCCGCCGAGTCGGTCGCCGGCCTCGTCCGAGGACTCGGTGAGCAGTACGCCCGGCGACTCGATGAGGTGGCGTTCGATCCGCTTGACGATCTGCTCCTGCAGCTTTTTCGCCTCGCGGATCGGAACCGAAGACGGGATGTCATTCACGAGGACTGAGAACGCGGCCATGCGTCCGTTCGTCGCGCGGACATAGCCGGAGAGGCAGGATACGCCGTTGATGTATCCACTCTTGCCGAGGACCTCGCCCTCGATTTCGATGTCGCCGAAGCGGCGGCGGAGCGTGCCCGACTCTCCCCCGACCGCGAGCGAGTCGAGGTAGACCGAGGCGAGATCCGGACGGTCGTTCATGAACGCGAGCCATGCGGTCATCACGCGTGGGGAGACGCGGTTCTCGCGGCTGAGGCCGGATCCGTCCGAAATCTGCGTCTGCGTGGCGAGCCCCGGTCCGAGGTGCTTGCTGAGGAGCGTGCGGATCACGGCGCCGCCGTTCCGCCAGCCCCCGGGTTGTCCCGTCACTTCGCGGCCGAGTCGTTTGAGCAGCGCTTCGGCGTACAGGTTCTCGCTGTCTCGATTACAACGCAGGACGAGCGTCGACATCGGCGTCCGAATCGGGCGGCCCACCACGGCGCCCGGCGCGACGGGATCGTCCACATGCGCGGACCGCGCTTCCCCGACCTTGATGTTCCGGCGTTTGAGACGGTCGGAGAACCACCGCGCAAAGAGTTCCGCCGGATCATGAACCGTGACGAGCGCCTTCTGTGGAATGCGGACTGATCCAAAGAGAGAGAATTCATTCGCGGTGGGTGGTCGGCTGATCCAGAGCGAGTTCTGTCCACCCTTGGGACCGATCGTCCTCGCACGATTCTCGACGCTCACCCACCGGCGCACATCAGGCTCGATGGTGTAGTTCGGCGAGTGTCCGATGGTCGACGCCGGGTGGGCGTAGAACGCGACAATGTTCCCGTGCACATTGAAACCGGCCACTTCGGCGCAATACGCCGCGTTCAACTGGTCGGCCGGCCAGTTTGGGTGGAAGCGTGCTTCGTCAAAGATGCGGTCATCCACGACGAGCGTGTCGATCGAATCGATGCCCTCGGCGCGAAGGTCTTCGATCCACAGGTCGAAGAGCGACTCGATCGAGACGCCCATTTCCTCGAGCAGCTCCGGGTCGGCGAGCGCCGGGTCGCCCGTTCCGACGATCGTGAGGCGCGACCCGTCCCAGCGCATCGTGGTTTCGAAGGACGCGTCGGGCCCGAGAACGAGAAGAGCGGCGCCGGTGGTGATGAGCTTGAGGTTGCTTGCGGGGAGCATCATGCGCTCCGCATCCCCTTCGGCGAGGATGGCGCCCGTATCAAGATCGACGATGTGGTAGGCGACCGAAGAGGATCCGAGCGCCGCGTTCCCGACGAGCGCCTCGATATCGCGGTAGGCCTGCTGCGCCGTCGCCGCGGTAACGGCGACAACAGCGAGAAGCACGGTGATCGCAGAGACTGCTGAACGGCTCGCGCAAGACCGCATTCATTGCACTCCAGATGATTGCCGAAAGAGCGTTGACCCCGATGCATGACGCTCGCGGGGCGAACGCCAACCATCCTATCGGCGCGCCGCCCGCCCCGGCTTTCCTATCGGTGTACATTCGAATCCTGGACGACACGCCAGCGCCGGACGACTGGCGCGACCCGAACTCAACGCTCCCAATACGCCCAGCGACGCTTTGACTTGAGCGTCAGACGATGTCCGTCGAACCCCTGATATTGCACCAGGATGTGGAGCCATTCCGGTCCTCCGTCGGCTGCGAACCAGTACTCGCTGGTTGAGCCGCCGGCCCATTCGACCCGAAGGCAATGCGAATCAATCGGTCCGAGGGCCGTCTCGACGGGCTCGCGGGTGATGTATCGCACTGTCGCCTCAGCGGGACGCATTGAGGTCGCTCGAGTGCTCGTCTGCTCAGGCAGGAGCCGAAATGATTGCGTCGCTCCCGGTCCCTCTTCGAACGGAAAGTCCCGCAGGGTAAGGGTCAACGCGTCGTAGAACTGAAAGTCGGGGGGAGTGGTATAACCGATCGACGCGTGCCCGTCGCCCGGGAAATACACGAACGCGTCCCCGATGAGTTCTCGTTCCAGAACTACGAAATTTTTGAATGTCGCGCCGCAATCCTCCTGTGACGACATCGAGAGTTTGAACGGCTCGAGCGAGTCTCGTTCGACGAAGACGGTCGTGAGGTACTTGTAGTCGTAGTTCTCGGTCGGCGCGACCTCGCGGAGATTGTGCTTGAACACGGGGAACGCGCGGTCCGATCGATAGTTTTCGGCCTTCGTGGTCGTCTCCGAATCCATGTGCTGCGCATTCGTAATGAGCACCGCTTCGTAGGTTCGTTCGACGCCGTAGATGGGACGCGTCGCGTCGTACACGGCGTATTCGGCGCGACCATCGTCCCACACGGCGTTCGACTTCCACGACGGGTCGTGTGCGTACGGACGCGCGACCTCTGCAGTCGCGATGGATGTGGACGCGAGCATGATGGCGATGGGCGCAAATCGCATGAGAAGGCTCCGACACCGATAGGGTTCGAGGGGCGCCGAATCCTAGCGAGGCCCCCGGGAGGTCAGCCGCTATCATCGACGCGCGCCGGCGGTGGATCGGCCCGAGCGAATCGAGTCTGAAATGGAGCGTGATCGGATGGCGTTCAAGGATCCCATTACTTACGACGACTTCGCGAAGATCGATCTCCGCGTCGCGACGATCAAAGCGGCCGAGCATCACCCGAACGCGGACCGGCTTCTCAAGATTCAACTCGATGACGGGACCGATGCGGGACGCCAGATCTGCGCCGGCATTCGTGGACACTACGAGCCTGAGGACCTGGTCGGAAAACAGATTGTGATCGTTGCGAACCTCGAGCCACGAAAAATTCGCGGTGAGATCAGTCAGGGCATGCTTCTCGCGGCGAGCGAGACTTCAGGTGGCGGCGATGACGCTGAGAAGAGAGTCATCGTGCTTGGTTTGCATGGCGAGGTGACGCCGGGATCGTCAATCAGTTGAGGCGGGCGCGTCGTCGGACCCGCGGAACGCCCGACGAATGGCGTGATCGACACTGAAGGCGCCGCCACCCCAGGTCGCCGGAATGAGCGTGAGCCCGAAGAGCACGACATTCCGCGTGACGCTCTTCCATCCCACATCGGGCTCGAGCCACTCGCCGATGGTCGGGAAGCGCTCCTTGAGCTGTCCGCCGAAGCAGCTGCAGTCGCCGATTTCGAGTCCACGAAGAGGGATCGAAAGGATCGCCGCCGTGAATGCGGTGAGCAACAGGGCGATGAGCGTGCCGCCACCGCGTGTCATGGCGCCGAGCAGGACGGCCCCGCCGCCGATGAGTTCGAGCCACGGCACGAAGAAAGTCGTGAAGACGACGAAGTCAGGGTGAACCACGCGGAACTTCAGGACGGCGGTCGCGAACCCGGTCGGGTCGCCGAAGTTCTCAATGAAACCAAGCTTCGCGGCGCCGCTGAACACGAAGATGGCGCCGACGAGGATCCGGACCAGAAGCACGACGAGCGAACCGCCGACTCCCCCGGGCTCTCGCACTCCGCCACAGACAACCTTCGAATCGCCCATGATCAGCCGCCCTCCCCGAATGGATCCGGGCCCACTTCCACGGGGTAGCCAGCATCGCGCCACGCCGGGAATCCCTCAGTCATGATGTGGAGCGTGCGGTCGGGGAACCCGATGCTGATGAGCAGATCGCGGACGAGATGCGACGCGTCGCAGTCGCCGCCGGGGCAATAGATGACCTTGTGACGATCGTCGGGCTGGAGGATGCCGCTGTTCAAATGCGGCGGAATCGATCCGCCCTGCAGACTCGTCGGGGGAATGTGAAACGCGCCGGGAATGTGACCTTCGACATAGGGCTCAAGCAATCGGGCGTCGATGAAGTCAGCCATACCGGCGTCATAGAGCGCCTTCGCTTCACGAAGCGAGACCTCCTCGCCCAATGACCCGAAGTCCACCGGCGGTTCGACCTCGTGCTGGACGGCGGGAGCCGGGTCGCCCGGCTCGTCGTCGACCGCCAGGGGCGTCTCGCCCTGGGACGCGTCAGCAGGATCAGGCGCCACTTCGGCCGCGTGGTCTTCAATGACCGGCGCGTCAACCGCCGCGGCGTCGTTGCGGACATGGCGCGCGACCGTCTTGTCGATGACCGTGCGCTTCGCGTCGTCGAACACGGAAAGATGAGCCCAGCCGGCGAGACCGGCCAGGCCCGTCAGAATCAGAAGTTGAAGAACAACGAAACAGCGCATAAGGCGTCTCGGCGATCAGTGGTCGACCGGAACGCCACCGCCGGCGCCGTTCGTCTTCGTGCGCTGCTCGGGCGCGATCTGCGTCGGTTCGGGCGTACGGACATGGCCGAAGTAGGGAATCTTGATCTCCGGCTGATCCTCGAGATCGGTGGTGATCACGATGAGGCCGCGGAATGTTCCCGGCTCGGCCGGAACGCGTCCGGAGAGCACGATTTCGTGGGTCGGCTCGCCGCCGGGCGTTTCGATCGCCTGATGAGCCACATCCATCTCCACGGGCTGGCCGAACTGCACCGGGCCATTCTCCACCACCGCGCTCAGGATCTTGAAGTTCGTCCCGGTGCGGCTCAGGAGACGGATCTGCCGCTTGAACTCGGTGTCCGGCAGCGGGGTGCCGAACGCGACGCGCTGAGGTCGCACATCGATCGGCCCGACGACATTGCCAGTAACCGAGAAGGTCACCGGGTAGTCGAGATCAGCGCCGTCGTCATCATTGATTACTGTGTTGAGCGTGATCTGGCGGGAGAACCATCCCATCGGCGCTTCGTCGTCGACCTCGAATCGAAGCTTGATCGAATGCTCCGGCGTCCCGTCCTCGAGCGTCTGGTGCTCGACATTGACCACTTCGCCATTGAGGTTGCCGCCGAAGATCTCAAGCTTGCCGACCTCGACCTTGTTTCGATTCGAAACGAGGGTGGTTTCGGCTGAGCCACCATGACGGTAGATGATGTCACCGAGATTCAGGTTCGGCGTCTCGAGCCGGATGACCGGCTCCACATCCGCAAGCACCTGGATCTTGCGAATCGGACTGACCACATCGTTTGAGGTAATCGTCACGACCTTGTTCTGGCTTCCGCGACGGCCGGTAGGGTCATACGAAACCTCGATCTGTCCCTCTTCGCCCGGGAGGTAGTCGCGCACGGTGAGTTGGGCCGCGGTGCAGCCGCAGCTCGCGTGAATGTCCTTGATCGTGAGCATCCCCGTGCCGGTGTTCTTGAATTTGAACACATGGCGAACCTTGCGGATGTCCGAAATGCTCCCGAAGTCGAGCTTCTCCTCACCGAGTGAAAGAAGCGGACCGTCCACATATTCGCCCTCGCCGGACACCGGGCCGAGGATCGGCTGGGCCGAAGCGCCCGCGGGGGCGAGCGTAATGGCGGCGCCGGTCATGGCGACGGCGAACGAGGCGGTAAGACGATGAAGAAGTTGATGGCGAATCTTCATGATGCTGAGTCCTCGGTTTCCCCTGAATCTCCGAATCGACCGCATGCCGGATACGAGCCGCGTCCTTTCCCCACAAGAAGGGGGTCCTGCGGCTTCCGGCGCCTCGCGGCCTGAGAGCTTTGAATGTATCCCACTCCGGGCTATCAGACGCAGTACGCGGCGTCTGGTTCTGAATTCAAGGAGCCCCCGGTCGCTTTTTCCCGTTCTTCCTCCCCAATCTCCGTTCTACTCGGACCCAAACGGCCGAGGGCGATCGCGGCTTACAATCCGTCGTGACCGCGCTGATCGACCTGCTCTATCTCGCGCTCGGGTTGCTGCTGTCGCCCTTCTGGCTCACGCGGATGGCGCTCAAGGGTAAGTTGCGAACCGACTGGCCCGGGCGGTTCGGTCGGGCCGGAATCGCGCCGCGTGAGGATGGCCGCCCCCGTCTTCTCATCCACGCGGTGAGCGTCGGCGAGGTGAATTCCGTCCGTCAGCTTGTCGAGCGGCTCGATCAGGAATTCGACATCGTGATCTCGGCGACGACGGACACGGGCTTCGCCCGGGCGACTGAGTTGTACGCCGGCTCCGCCACCGTCGTTCGATATCCCTTCGACTTCGCCTTTGCTGTGCGTCGATTTCTTAACGCGATCCGTCCGGACGCCGTGGCCCTCGTCGAGCTCGAAATCTGGCCGAATTTCACGGCCGAATGCCGGCGCCGGGACATCCCGGTCGTGGTCGTCAACGGGCGGTTGAGCGAACCGAGCTTTGAGGGGTACCGGCGGATTCGTCCATTCGTGCGCCCGACCTTTGAACGATTGCATACCGTCGCGGTGCAAAACGAACTATTCGCGGAGCGGTTTCGCCAGATGGGCGTTGACGCGGACCGCATCCGTGTGCTCGGAACTATGAAATGGGACACGGCGGAGATCGCCGACGATGTCGCCGGGGCCGACGACCTGGCGGCCGAGTTGGGGGTGGACCCTAGAAGGCCGGTGGTGGTCGCTGGCTCGACCGGGCCGGAGGAAGAAGCCCTCATCCATGACGCGACGCCGGCGGATGTTCAACTCATCATCGCGCCCCGCAAACCTGAGCGGTTCGATGAGGCCGCGGCGACGATGCCCGGATGCGTCCGACGCACGGACACCGCCAAGGGCGGAACGCCGCACTTTACCGAGGAGACTCGACCGACACGATTCCTCCTCGACACGATCGGGGAGTTGCGCAAGGCCTACGCGCTCGCGACCGTGGTCATCGTCGGACGCACATTCGTCGAACTGCACGGGAGCGACATGATCGAGCCGGTCGCGCTCGGGAAGGCGACGGTTGTCGGCCCGTCCGTGACGAACTTCGATACGGTCGTGAAGGCCCTGCTCGAGGGAGGTGGGCTCGTGCAGATCGAGCGCGAGGAGCTCGCCGCAACGATCCGGCGTCTTCTTGATGATGAGGCGGAGCGCCGTCAGCTCGCCGAGGCGGGACGGGCCGTCGTTCAGGCGAATCAGGGCGCGACCGAGCGGCACGCGGAACTCATTCGCGAAATCGTCCGCGAGCATCGCGCGACCGCGGCGACGCCCGCCCCCGTGGCGTGAACAAGAAAGCGTCCCGCCGGACGGCGGGACGCTTGAGGTCAAATATCGACGCATCCAGTCGAATGATCAGAAGGTCTGCGTCACGAGATTCGAGACGCGGCAGGTGTTGAGTTCGACCGACTGAATCAGAACCTGTCGGCCCGCGGCGCCGCCGGGCACGAACGAGGTGAGCGTCGCGACGCCCGATCCGTCGGCGATCGCCGAGCCCGCGAGAGTCGCGTTGTCAATATCGACGACCGTCGCGCACCCGGGGATCGGGGTGGTTCCGCCCTGGAATCCGTACCCGTAATAGATGCGCTCGCCCGGAGTCGCGTTCTGCGTTTCGAGCGTGTTCTGCGTTCCCGCCGTGCCGGGAACCGGCGGCAGCAGCGTGAGGTCGCCGCCGCCGGTGTCACCGAAGAAGACGACGCGATCAATGTACATCTCTTCGCTGCTCGAGTTCGAATCGAGTTCGATCTTCAGCGTGGCCGTAGCGAATCCGGTGAGATCGGCCGAGTAGGTGATCCAGGAGCCTTCAATGCCGAGATCGTCGATGTCCGAGCCTTCGGTGTTGAGCATGTCAATGTCGGTCGAACCATCCGCGACGACCCAGATTCGTATGCGGTCTTCGATCTCCCAGCCGGTTTCGCGAATGAACGCGTCGAGTTCGACCGCGGCCGTCGCGAATCCGGTCAGGTCGACCTCGTCGAAGGTGACCGTCATGAGCCCGTCCGCGTCCTGGAACTGGTACCCGTTGTCGCCGTCGGTGTACGCGGTCACGGTGCCGGTGAAGTTTGTGACACCGACGAAGTCGCCGTCGGTCAGTCCGACATCATTCCGCGTGTTCGTGTAGAACGCGGTGTATCCCATCTCGCCGCCGACGGTGGCGTACTCGACGAACGGCTCTCCCGGGTTGTTCACTAGCGGGTGATCGAGCAGGGGGTCGCCGAGATCGACATACTGAATGCCGTCGAATACGGGCGGTTCCTCGAAACTCGTCGAGGCGATCTCGGTCTGAGCGAAGGCGGCGGAGCCTACGAGGGCGGTGGCGGCCAGCGCCAACGAAGCGCGGTGACAGCGGTTCATCTTCATTCTCCTCCGAATGGATCGAGTGTCGAGAGCCTTCGAACGGGGCGAATCTCATTCCCCCGCGACCGAACACCCTACACGAAAGTTCATTCAAACGCGAGATGGAGTACGCAAAGTTCTCGGTAAGGATGAACCGACCTTGCCCGCCGCGCGGTCACGGTCAAGCGTCGGCCATACCCTTCGCCGTGCGGCTCGAATCACTTCAACTTCCGCCGTTGCCCGAGCGTCCCGACGACGGGCACAAGGGGACCTTCGGCACGGTTCTCGTGATCGGTGGTCATGCGAGCGGGTCGAGTGTCATGATCGGAGCGCCGGCCATCGCGGCGACCGCCGCGTTCCGCGCCGGCGCCGGGCTCGTAAAGATCGCCGCCCCGAGCGCGGTCATCCAGTCCATCCTGACGATCGCCCCCAGCGCCACCGGTCTGGCGCTTCCGGCCGACGAGCGCGGCGACCTGGCGCCAAGCGCCGCCGCGTCGGTCATCGATGACGCGCGGGGGGATCAGGCGGTGTCATTCGCGATCGGCGTCGGCTGGGGTGTCGGCTCCGCCCAGCAGCAGATACTCATGCGCCAACTCGCGGACGATGAGTCGCCGATCACACTCGACGCTGACGGACTGAACAATCTCGCGCAAGCTCCGGACTTCGGACCCGATCTGCGCGCTCCGCTCATCCTCACCCCTCATCCGGGCGAGTATCGACGCCTGGCCGCGCCACTCTCGATCTCGCACGATCCCACCGATCCCGACCAGCGTGAAGAGGCGGCGCACGCGCTTGCGCAGCGACTGGGTTGCGTCGTCGTGTTGAAGACGGCGGAGACCATCGTGAGCGATGGGCAGCGATGCTGGCGTTGCGCCGCGCGGAACTCCGCGATGGGGACCGCGGGAACCGGCGATGTGCTCACCGGAATCATCTCGAGTCTTGTCGCGCAGTTCTGGAAACCGCAGCGGGGTCGGTTGGCGCCGGAGCAACAGGGAGGATTGTCGTTGTACGACTGCGCGCGTTGGGGCGTCGCGATTCATGCTCGCGCCGGTTGGTTGTGGCGCGAGCGGCACGGCGCCGCCGGGCTGACGGCCGCGTCACTCACCGATGAGATTCCAGGCGCCTTGAACGAGGCGCGGGCGCTTGGCGAATCTCGCGCGACGCCGGACGGTGAAGAGTCATGACGCCTTACTTTCAACTCCCGCCGCGGACCAGACCGGGACTCTTCATCGCATCGCTGGCGGCGCGCGGTGGAAAGTCGGTCGTCGCGTGCGCCATCGCAAACGCCCTGCGGCGTCAACAGGTACGAGTCGGCCCGTTCAAGCCGATCGCGACCGGCTGTCGCAGCGAGCGTGGCTCCCTCATGAGTCCCGACGCGGAGGCGCTCGCCCATTTCGCCGACCTTGATCCCGGACTCGGTGGGCTTTCACTTGTCAACCCGGTGGCGATCAGTCGTCGCGGGACGCCCGCGCTCTCGCTGGCGCTCGCTGGGAAAGCGCTCGACTCGCACGCGATCGCGCGGGCGCTCGAGCGACTCGACGCGGCCTGCGACCTTCTCGTGGTCGAAGGGGTGGGCAGCGCGACCGATCCGCTCGATCCGGCGCGACCGCCGGTGACCGCGCTCGACCTCGCGACGGAACTAGGCTATCCGGTCGTCCTCGTCGCCGATCCTCGCGACGACGCGCTCGGCGTCGCGAACGCAGTAACGATGGCCCTTCGGATTCGAGGTGTTCCGATCGCCGGACTCGTAATCAACCGATATGAACCGGATGATCCCGAGCCCGCGACGCAGGCGTCGCGTGAATGGCTCTCCGCCACGACCGGGCTTCCGATTCTCACCACGCTCCCGCGTGTGCACGAATCGGAGGCGGCGCCGGAGCGTGGCGTCCTGCACGACGACCTGCTCTCGACGACGGCGCTCGTCGACTGGCGACGGATCGCCCGTCCGCCGCTCTCGTCGTCGGGGTTCATCAACTTCAGTTCGATCTGATCGAACACGGCGACGCGTCCGGGCCGGGCTAGGATTCGCGTCCTCAACCTCCAGGCCGCTTTCCCGCTGAAAGCGGCGGCATCGGAAAGTGTCACGCATGGCCGAGCATTGTTTCATCTGTGATTTCGACGGCGCCCAGTTCGTCGAGGGCGTCTATTGCATCCACAACGCGCAGCTCGGCGTCACGCGAAACGGCAAGAACTTTCTCAAAGCGCTCATTCGCGATAAGAGCGGCGAACTCACGGCCCGCATGTGGAATGTCACCGACGAACTCTTCCAGTCCCTGCCGACCGACGGGTTCGTCTTCCTTCAGGGACAGACGCAGCCCTACCAGGGGGAACTGCAACTCATCATCCAGAACATTCGGCTCGCCGAGGTCACCGAAGACGATCTCCAGATTCTCCTCCCGGCGACCGACCGCGACATCAATGAGATGTTCGGCGAGGTCCGGACGATTCTCGAAACGCTCGAGCATCCCGCGATGCGGGCGCTCGCGGAAACCTACCTCGAAGACGATGAGCTCATGGCGGCCTTTCGGATCTCACCCGCGGCCGTGTCACTGCACCATGCGTACCTCGGCGGCCTGCTCGAGCACACGCTGCAGCTCATGAACCTCGCGACCGTCATGCTGCCGCTCTACCCGTCGCTCAATCGAGATCTCATCATCATGGGGCTGTTTCTCCATGACCTGTGCAAGTGCCAGGAACTCTCGTTCGAGCGTGGTTTCGCGTACACCGATGAAGGTCAGCTCCTCGGTCATCTCGTCATGGGCGCGATACTGCTCAAGCAGAAGGCGGCGGACGCGGCGGCCATGTCGGGCGAACGACTGCCGGGCGACGCGTTGCTTGTGTTGCAGCACATCATCGTTTCGCATCATGGTCGACCCGAATACGGCGCGGCGAAGACCCCGTCGACACCGGAGGCGGTCTTTGTGTCACGACTCGACGAGCTCGACGCGAAAGTTGAGATGGCGTGCTGCGCGGCGAAAGTCGGTCGAGACGGAATCGAGCGCGAACTCGGGGGCAACTTCAGCGAGAAGGTGTGGGCGCTCGAGACCCGGATCTTCCGGCCGGATCCGCTCACCGCGCCCGAAGCGGAGGAATGACGCGAATCGGGGTAGCGATCGACGCGCTCAATCGCTACATTGTGGGCCGGCGATCGTCGCCAGACCACATGACGAAATCTGCGCGACGCCTCGCCGCGTCGCAATGGGGCGGGGGTTCACACCGTGGGGGCCTCCGCCTTTTCAATTCCTCCGGCGGCGTGGTCATACCATCCCGGCATGAAGATCTACACCCGGAGCGGAGACGACGGAACGACTGGACTGCACGGCGGCGCCCGTGTCTCGAAGACGCATCCGCGGGTTGTGGCCTACGGCGATCTCGATGAGCTCAATGCGGCGATTGGACTCGTTCGGGCGGCGCTCAATGAGGCGAAGACCGACCTGTCGCCCGTCGGTCAGTCGATGGAAGAGGCTCAGCGACTGCTCTTCGAGATCGGCGCCGATCTCGCGACGCCCGCCGGAAGCCGCGCGAGAAAGAAGGTGAGCCCGGTCGGGCCAAAGGACATCGCGCGGCTTGAAGGCTGGATTGACGAAGCCGACGAACGACTCGCGCCCCAGCGTTCGTTCATACTTCCGGGCGGGTGCGAGCTCGCGTCGCGTCTCCACTTCGCGCGGGTTGTCTGCCGAAGGGCGGAGCGTGAGATCGTGACGCTGCGACACGAGGATCCGGACGCGGCGCCGAACGAGACGCTCGCCTGGGTCAACCGGCTGAGCGACCTGCTCTTCGTGCTGGCCCGACTCGCGAATCATGCCGTCGGAGTGGACGACACGCCCTGGACACCCCGCGCTGCGAAGAAAGGTGAAGAGCCATCGGGCCCTTGACGGAAAGGGAGTCGGGCTCAGGCCCTATTTGATCGTATTTCAGCCGCCCGATATCTTCACCCGTCCCGTCAGACCACCCGCCTCGATCAAACGCCTTGCTCGATCTGGAGAGTTTCGCCATGGCCATCCGCGTCGGCATCAACGGTTTCGGACGCATCGGACGCCTCACCTTCCGCGCGGGAATCGAACGCGGGGGCATTGAGTTCGTCGGTATCAACGACCTCGTTCCCGCCGACAACCTGGCGTACCTGCTCAAGTACGATTCCACTCACGGGCGTTTCGGGGCCTCGGTAAAGAACGATGGCGAGAAGGCGCTCATCGTCAATGGCGCCACGACGAAGTGCTTCAGCGAGCGCGATCCCGCAAGCCTTCCGTGGGGCGACCTCGGCGTCGACTATGTGATCGAGTCGACCGGCCTGTTCACGAATCACGAAGGCGCCTCGAAGCACCTCGAAGGCGGAGCGAAGCGCGTCATGATCTCGGCGCCGACGAAGAGCCCGGATCAGATTCGCACCTTCGCGTACAAGGTGAATCACGAAGAGTACGACCCGAAGAAGGACACGATCATTTCGAATGCGTCGTGCACGACGAACTGTCTCGCGCCCATCGCGAAGGTCGTCAACGACGAATTCGGACTCGAAGAGGGCCTGATGACGACCGTGCACGCGGTCACGGCGACGCAGCCGACGCAGGACGGACCGAGCCGAAAGGACTGGCGCGGCGGCCGCAACGCGTACATGAACATCATTCCGGCGAGCACCGGCGCCGCGAAGGCCGTGACGCTCTGCATCCCCGACCTCAAGGGCAAGCTCACGGGCATGGCCTTCCGCGTGCCGACCGCTGATGTCTCCGTCGTCGATCTCACCTTCCGCCCGGCGAAGTCGACGAGCCTCGAGGAAATCAATGCGGCGATGAAGGCGGCGGCCGAGGGTCACATGAAGGGCGTGCTCGGCTACACGGACGAAGAGGTCGTCTCGAGCGACTTCATCGGCGATCCGCACAGTTCGATCTACGACTCGCTCGCGGGCATCGAACTGAACGATCGTTTCTTCAAGATCGTGAGCTGGTACGACAACGAATACGGCTACTGCAACCGGCTCATCGACATGGTGCTCATGATGGCGGAGCGCGACGGGCAGAAGTGACCACCGGCGCCCGAATTGGTTGACAAGACTTCAGGCCCGCCTCGATTGAGGCGGGCCTTTCTTTTCGATCAGATTCATCGGCGCGAGACGCCGCGGCTCGTCGTCCGCGTGATGAGTCCGCGGATCTGCAGGACAGTGACATCCGCCTGAAGCCGGGCGATGTCGAGGCCGGTGCGGGCGGCGAGTTCATCAAGCTCGACGGGATCGCCATCGAGCGAATCGACGATTCGGCGCTGACTCTCCGACAGCGATTCGAGGGGCGTTTCAGAACGGGACGCATCGTCCTCGATAATCGATCGCTCGGGCGCCGGCCTCCTGTGTGGTCGCGCACGCGAAACCGGCGTCCCGCGCACCGCTTCCACCAGATATTCGGCCCCCTCAAGCGTCTCGACGATGTCCGCGACCCCGGTCACGAGCCGCGCCCAGCCTTCACGAATCATGCGATGGCATCCCGCGGCGTGAGGCTTGTCGACGCGGCCGGGCAGCGCCATGACATCCCGATTGTGATCCTCGCACGCGACGCGGGCGGTAATGAGCGCGCCGCTGTGCTCGGCCGCCTCGATGACGAGCGTCGCGAGCCCAAGCCCCGCGATGATGCGATTCCGCCGGGGGAAGTTCTCTTTCGAAGGTCGCGTCTCCATCGGAAACTCACTGATCACCGCGCCCTGGCCTTCGGAGACGATTCGGTCGAAGAGTGGCGCATTCTCTTCCGGATACACGCGCGCGAGGCCACTGCCGAGTGCGGCGACGGTTCGACCGTGCACTCGAAGCGCCCCGCGATGCGATTCGGTGTCGATACCACGAGCGCCGCCGGAGTCGATGGTGAACCCGTGTTCCGCCAGCGCGGCCGAGAGCCTTCCGGCCTGATCTCGACCATACGCCGAGCACCGTCGCGTGCCGACCACGGCGAGGCCGTACACATCATCGGATTCGAAACTCCCACGGACATAAAGCACGGGCGGTGGATCCGGAATGAGCCGAAGCAGCGGCGGATACCGCGCGTCGGACAGGGTCAGGATGGTGGCGCCCTGCGACGCGGCGACGGCGATCTCGCGTTCGATGACCGCGTCATCCACCCCGTCCGCGATTTCTCGGGCGAGCGTACGACCGATTCCCGGCGTCTGGGCGAGTTGTTCGGGAGTCGCGTCGGCCACGCGTTCGGCGGAGCCGAAGCGATTGATGAGCCGCGCAATGAGGATCGGGCCGAGGCCGCGCGTGAGCGTCAACCGGAGCGTCGAGCGTACGGAGTCGGTGGAGGGGCCACCTGTCCCCGCGTCTTCGTTCTGTTCGCCACGCACGGGAGCCACGCCGTTGAGTCTAACCGGCGCGGCGGAATCACACAACCGATCGCAGGATTGTTGACTACACAGTGAACAGGTCAGTTGCCGGAGCTGTTCGCGAGTCCGAAGGTTGAGATGATGAGGGCGAGGTCGAGGATTGGTCCGCGGTGCGCGATGTACGCGAGGTCGTATTCGATGTGTTCGTGGATCGGATCATTCCGGTGCGGCGACACCTGCCACAGTCCCGTGATCCCCGGCGTGACCGTGAGCCGCTTGCGATGGGTGTCGGTATACCGCGCGACGATGAACGGCATCTCGGGACGCGGGCCGACGAGTCGCATGTGTCCGAGCAATACATTGAGCACCTGCGGCAATTCGTCGAGCGAGTACTTGCGAAGCCACCGTCCAACACGCGTGATTCGCGGATCGTCGCCGTTCGGATGAACGGCATAGCGATCCGCGTCGACACGCATCGAACGGAATTTGAAGAGACGGAAGACGCGCCCGTCCTTCCCGACGCGATCCTGGGTGAAGATGACGGGCCCGCCGTCGTCGAGTCGTATGCAGATCGCGATAACGAGCGCAAGCGGCCACAGGAGTGCGGCGGCGAAAAGGGCGAGCGCCTGATTGAACATCCCGAGTACTGCGTTCATCACGGGGCCGGCGGGGCGGCTCATCGGCGTGAAGAGCAGGCAGTCTTCGGCGACGATGACATCGCCGACGCTCCGCATGCGGGCCGCGAGATCGCGCAGCCGTGGTTCGAGTACGAGAATGGTCTCGCCGCGCTGGAGCCAGCCGCGCATGCGCCGCTCCCACGCGTCGGGGTCCGGCCGGTCGGCGCGGAAGAGGGCGAAGCGGCACCCGTCGCGCCCGAAGAGATCCATGCACTGATCGAAGGTCTCGACCGCGGCGCCGAGGCTCGAAGGACTTCCGACGATTCGTATCCAGGTCGCGGACTGTCCCCGCAGGAAGAGGGCTTGGAGAATGAGCGAGCCGCCAATGAGCACCTGGAGCGCCATCGGGCCGGCGAGCGGCCGATCGAGCCAGACGAGCGTCGCGGCGGAGCCGATCGTAATCGGCAGACCGATACGAAGCAGATCGGCGACGGCCTCGGCCGGGAGACGGGCCGACCAGCCACGAAGCGTGCGGGTATGGGCGACTGCGAAAGTCCATGCGACGAAGGCGAGCCCGACGACAATGGCGCTCAAGGGCTCAAGCGCCGCGGTCCATGCGATGTAGGGGAGGCTGATCGTGGCGATGATGGCCATCGCGACCTTGCGCCGCCACCAGTAGCCGGATCGCTGGGCGAAGCCGAGACGACGCACGAGCCCGAACCGCGGACTCCACGCGACGATGCGCGCCTCCGGCGCCGGCGAGCCGCCGCACTCACCGTGCTCGATTGAAGCTGACCTCCACCTCGCCATGACGGATTCCACCCCGTTCGATCCACCCGGAAACACCCGTATCCGTTTCCAGCGTGCGATTCGGTCATGGCACGCGCGGGGACGATCATGACATCGAGGTTGCGGCGTCGGGCCCCAGACCGCACAATCGATCCAGTCGCCGCAATGCGATGCGGGACTCGTCTCATAAGCGACCGCACGAAGGCGTCTCAAAGTGCTGCGATTCTGGTTTGCTCGAATGACCCGGCTTCCCGGTTCTGCGAATCGAATTGAGCGGGCCCGTCGTGACTCCTCAGTACGAACCCGAACCTGCGCCGTTCGTGAACCCGCCGCCAAAGAACTGAGCGCGACGCGTGACGCCGTCGGCGGTTCTCGGACTCCGGGATGAACCATCCGATCCGCGCGGCGCAGTCGTCGCGATCCGTCGCGGAACGGTGTGGGGGGGCGGTTTCGACTTCTCCTCCTTCGCCACACCGCAGCCCCTTCCCATCTTCACCATTCCGCGAATTCGGATTCGGCCGCGTGACACACACCCACCGCGGTCGGATTGCGGCCTCATCGCTGGCACATCTAAGACACTGTGGCATCGTTAGTTGTGACTGGCAGGCGAATGGAATCGCGTTCGCCGGTCGGCGAGAGGAAGCAACAACTGAAGATTTGAAGGGGAATGAAGATGACGCGTACTTTCCAGACTCTGGCGTTCGCCGCGACCGGCCTCACTGCGATCCTGATCTCGACCTCGAATGCGCAAGCCGACATCGTCGGCGTGACCGGATCGATCGAAGTCGTCGAGGAAATGCCGGCTTCGCTCGAACTTCATCAGTTCGAAAGCAGCACGCGGGTACCCGCGATGCACGAATCGCGCGTCTTCCTGGAAGACGGAGTCGCCGTCGACTTCACCGCCGAGCAGCTTTACTCGGGCGAAGAACAGCTCACGCCGGGCGAAGTTGGCGCCGGCATGTGGGTGGACAGCTATCTTCTTCATATCGACCCGGTGGCGAACGAACTCGTCTTCAACGACGGATCGATTACCTTCGACGGCGATGTCCTCGGCGTGATTCTCCTCACGCAGACCCTCGCCGACACGGATCCGATCCTCGCGAATCCCGACACGATCTACAGCGACAACTACTGGCGTGGCGTCGAGCTTGGCGATCACTCGCCGCTCGATTGGCTGAGCCTCTCCGAGGATCGCCGCACGATCACGCTGCACGCCGGCACTGATTCGGCCATGGACGAAATCCGTATTCTGACCGAGGTTCCGGCCCCGGGCGCCGGCGCCGCGCTGTTCGCCGGTCTCGCGCTTGCGGGTCGTCGCCGCCGTCGAGTCGAGCACAACTGACCAATCCCTGCCGAACGAGAAACACGCCCCCGCCGATCGCGGCGGGCGCACCCCGACTCCTTCCTTCCATTTGTTGCATCTCGCAATGTGATGAACACGCGTCGATTCTCGACGCGTGTTTGTCATTGGGAAAAAGTGAGCTGGGCAGTCGCGGAGCGATGCGATGATCAGTCCGATTCGGCGCCTTCGAGCCGGACCCCTCCGCCGCCCCTTTCGATGACGCCGATTTCGTACACCGTCTCGCCGAGGCGTCGCAAGTGGCCGGTGACCGAATTCGCGAACGCCGGCCGCACGATGAGCACGAACCCGATCCCCATGTTGAAGACACGAAACATCTCGTCCTCCGCCACGCCGCCGTGCTTCTGGAGGAAGCGGAAGATGGCCGGGACTTCCCAGGACGACGCGTCGATGACCGCGTCTAGGTCCTCGGGGAGGGCGCGGCAGACATTGCCGGGCAGTCCGCCCCCGGTGATGTGAGCCATGCCGCTCACGATCTTCTTGACCGTGTACTTGCGCAGGAGGCGGACGATCGGCTTGGCGTAGACCCGCGTGGGAGTGAGGACGACCTCACCGAGCGTCTTGTCCGGGTCGAGTTCATCGAACCGCCGGTCGAGCTGCAGACCGCGGGTTGAGAGGATCTTTCGAACGAGCGAGAAGCCGTTCGAATGCAGGCCGTCCGACGCGAGCCCGAGCACGATGTCGCCCTCCTCCACCCGGGAGGAATCGATCGCCCGATCGAGTTCGAGCACCCCGACCGAGAACCCGGCGAGATCAAAGTCTCCGGGGTCATAAATGTCGGGCAGTTCGGCCGTTTCGCCCCCGATGAGGGCGCAGTCAGCGAGATGGCAGCCTTCCGAGACCCCCGCGACGATCGCGGTCATGCGTTCCGGATCGAGCTTGTTTGTCCCGATGTAATCGAGGAAGAGCAGCGGTTCGGCGCCTTCGACGATCATGTCATTCACGCACATCGCGACGCAGTCGATCCCGACGGTGTCGTAGACGCCCAGTTCGACCGCCAGCTTCACTTTGCTGCCCACGCCGTCGGTGCACGCGACGAGCACCGGATCGCGGAAGTTTCGGCGGAAGAGCTTCTCGTTGTAATCGAGACGGAAGAGGTTGGCGAACCCCCCGGGGCGATCGATTACGCGTGGACCATGGGTTCGGCGCATGAGGGTCTGGATCATGTCGACCATGCGGTCGCCGGCCTCGATATCGACACCGGAGTCGGCGTAGGTCAGACCCGCTCTCGTTTCACCGGGAGAAGTCTGGGGGTTCGCGTTTCCGGCCGGGTCGCTCGTGGTCATGCGGAAAGGATAGCGGTCTGGGAGCGACGGCGCAGGCTCGCCAACGAGGGCAATCGGGGCCTCCGCCGGAGGCGCGGCGTCTTGCGTCCCGGACGCGCCGGGCCTACCGTTGCCGACTCGCCGGAGCGAGCCGCCGCAGGTTTCGACGAGAGCGCCGGGCGTCCGGCGAGGGCTGTGATCCTACGAGCAGCGGATGACTTCCAATGGGCGGCGAGGTATGACGGCGCCGTGAAGTTTCGACTCATCGATCAGGTGCTCGAACGCAGCGCGGATCGCCTGGTCGCCGTGAAGACGGTGACGACGGCGGAGGAGTACCTGCAGGATCACTTCCCGAGCTTTCCGGTGCTTCCGGGCGTGCTCATGATCGAGGCGCTCGCCGAGGCGGGCCGGGCGTTGCTCGCCGACCGGGCGGGAACCCGTCGACTCGTTCTGGGCGAGGTACGGGCGCTGCGATATGGATCATTCGTGAAGCCCGGCGAAACGCTCAAACTCGCCGTATCGCTGCTCGGAGAATCCGGCGACGGCGGGTGGAAACTCAAAGGGACGGGGTATGTGGTCCGGGCCGGACAGCCCGACCCCGGCTTCGACGCGACAACCGAGAACGCGGTGAGCGGTCGTTTCACACTTCGGCCGCCTCGTGTGGAGCGAAGGCCGGCGGCGCGCGGCGCCGCGACCGGTCCGACCGAATGAATGACTCTCATGGAGCTCGACAGATATGGATCGTGATGAGATCTACGCGAAGGTCACCGAAGTGCTCGAGGACGCGCTCGGCGTCGACGAAGATGAAGTGAAGCCGAACGCCACGCTGACGGGCGATCTGGGCGCCGAGTCGATCGATTTCCTCGACATCGTCTTCCGCCTGGAGAAGGCGTTCGACATCAAGATCGACCAGGGCGAACTCTTCCCCGAGAATGTCGCCCAGAACCCGGAGTATGTGCAGGACGGCAAGGTGACGGACAAGGGTATGGCCGAACTCAAGGCCCGCCTGCCGCACGCGGACTTCTCCGCCCTCGAGGATGACCGGGATGTGAATCAGGTCGGCGAGATCTTTACCGTCGACGCGATCGTTAAATTCCTCGAGAAGAAGATCAACACCTGACACGGCGGAGTGAACGCCGGGCGCCCGCCTGAGTTCTCATCATGCGCTGGATGTGGATCGACCAGATCGTGGCGATCGAGCCCGAGCGGCGGCTCGTGGCCGTGAAGAACCTCTCGCTCGCCGAGGAGTTCTTCCACGATCACTTCGAACGCGAAACCGCCGCAGATGATTCGTCCCGCGAGCCGCTTCCAATCATGCCGGCGCCGCTCATCATCGAAGGCATGGCTCAGACCGGCGGCATTCTGGTCGGCCACACGAACGGGTTCCGGGAAAAGGTCGTCCTCGCCAAGATCTCGAAGGCGATCTTCGATCGTGACGCGCAGCCCGGACAGACGCTTCGCTACGAAGCCACCCTCGATCTGATGGATGCGAGCGGGGCGTCGATCGTGGGCAGGGTGGAGGTCTTCGATCACACGGTTGGGGAATGGCTCCCGCTCGCGCAGATCGAACTGATCTTCTCCCACATTGATCAGAATCGGGCCGGCGTTGTCTTCCCGGAAGAGAACTTCGTCTTCACGGACAACTTCCGGGCGCTTCTCGATTCCGCCGGCTTGCTCCCTGCGAACCTGAGTTGACCGCGCCATCACGGCTCGGCGCGGTCGTCGACGCCGTATCGCACCGGATGGCCGTGCGACACCCACTCTTCAAGTCCGCCCTGAAAGAAAGACACATCCTTGTACCGCAGGGCGAGAAGTTTCTTCGTCATGGCGATGGCGACCGGATCGTCATACGGCCCGCCGTAGACGACGATGGTCTTCGCCCGCACGAGACGCGGATCGTTCGCCGCGGCCTGCTCGAGGGGGAGGCTGAGGGCGCCCGGAATATGCGCCTCGGCGTACCGGCGGTCCGTGCGTGGATCCACCACCACCAGATCGGCGCCCTCCGACTCGATGAGGGTCGCGACTTCATCAACCCCGATGATCTCGAGGTCCTTGTCAGTGACCTTCGGCTCGGTCTGACACGCGATTGGGACCGTCAGAAGGAGGAGCAGAACGGTGAAGCCGGTATGTTGAAGGACTTTTCGCCGGGACATTCGAACTATCCTTCCGGTTGAAGCGTTGGACATGAGATCAGAGGCCGGGCGACCCATGTACATTCCATCGAGGGACGGTAGCGCCCCGCGTCGGAACCGGCGTGGCGCCCGCCGGTACGATTCCCCGCCTCTCGACCATGCGTCCCGCGGTCGGAAGTGAAGAGGAGTGGCGAATGCGGCGACCCTGCGCAAGGTGGTCCGGAGTACTCGGATTCGTTGGGGCGCTCTTCGCTCTGAGCTCAACGGCGCTCGCCCAATATCCCCCCGGTCAACCGGCCATTCCTCGGACCGCCGAGTTCGAAACCATCTCGTCCCTCTCACATGTCGAGCCGGGTCGCCGATTCCACCTCGCCTTCGTCTTCGAGATTGGTGAGCGGTGGCGACTCGACTGGCCGCGTCATTCGGACACACTCGGCGAGCCGAGCGTGCGCGTCCAGGCGCCCGAGGGGTTCGTCGTCAATTCGACGCTCTATCCCGGGCCCGAGCGCTGGACCTCCGAATCCGGTCACAAACTCGTCGGCTATCGAGACGAGGTCATTCTCTTCAGTGAGATCATCCCACCCGATGAACTCGAGCCGGGAGCGTCCGTGATCTTTCGAGTCGACGCGTCGTGGTGGGCGCGGCCGGTCGACGGTGGATTGACGCCGCCTGTGCGTGAAGAGCGGACCGGTGAGTTGACCTTGATGGTCGAAGACGACGAGACCGAAGCGCATCTTCAGAACCTCGATCGGATCGCTCCGTTCCTGGCTCGGCTGCCGCGGGAATGGGACGAGGTGAGTGGTGTCCATACGGAGTGGTGGGGGACGAGTCTGCGACCGCGACTCGTCGTCACCGTCGAGAACGCGGAGGAGGCGGACTTTTTCGCCTACCCGAGCCGGACCACCTCGCTCGTTTCCCGGGAACTCGAATCGGACGGCGACGCGAGCATCCTTCAACTCGAATTCGGATATGTCCCGCACGGGTTGTTTCAGCGACCGGAAGCCCATGGGCTCCTCATGATTCGACGGGGACGATCGGTGGCGTATTTCGAACTGCTCGACTCGTTCCGGCACGAGATCGCGCCGCGGCCGACGCCTGAGGGGCCGGGCGCCGAGCCGAACGGATCGAAGACGACGGGAGTGTGTTCTCCCGATGTGACTAGACTCTCAGTACGAACGACCATCCAGCAAGGAGATTGACATGTTCTGCTGCGGTTCAAAGTTGTGCGGCGGCGGCGTGATCGCCGCAGTGTTCGGAGCGGCGGCGCTGTTTGTAGGAACCCTGGCCCCGGCCCTGGCCGACGGGCATACGAAGGGACAGCCCGAAACCGAATTGAAGATCGGAGAGAAGGCGCCCGATTTCACGCTGACGGACCACACCGGTAAGTCGCACAAGTTGAGCGACTACAAAGGCAAGATCGTCGTCCTCGAGTGGTTCAATCCCGAGTGCCCGTTCGTGGTCTACGCCCACGGCGACGGTCCGTTGCACGACATGGGCAACAAGGAGATGAAGGACGGCGTGGTGTGGTTCGCGATCAATTCGGGCGCCGAAGGCGAGCAGGGAACCGGCCTCGAGAAGAACATCCGCTACGCCAAGGAATGGGAGATGGGGTATCCCATACTCTTTGACGAATCCGGCGATGTCGGACGCATGTACATGGCGAAGCGCACGCCGCAGATGTACATCATCGACAAGGAAGGTGTCCTGCGCTACAACGGCGCGCTCGACAACGCTCCGATGGGCAAGAAGGACGGCGAATATAAGGACTATCTCGTTGTGGCGCTGCAGCAGGTGAAGAACGGCGAGACCGTCTCCGAGAGTGAGACGAAGCCATATGGCTGCAATGTGAAGTATCGCAAGCGCCGGTGAGCGGCTCGTTGAATGGACTCGGATCGTTTGACAACGGGGCGTGAAGGTTGACCTTCACGCCCCGTTTCCATTCCAGGATTGTGTATACTGCGTTCGCGTGCTCAGGGGAGCCCGCCGGCCCGCCCGCCGCTGATTCGAATCGAACCCACCTGCGGCGACCAGCGCATGATCCGAACCGATCCACTTCGATTCTGCACGCTGCTGCTTGCGCTCGTACTCATCGCCGCCTCGGTCAACGAGCGGGTTGCGGCGCAACCGGCGGACGGATCGGTCGTCACGCCGGATTCGCTCACCGCGCAGGAGGTGGAGTGGGCGATCGAGGCGCTCATCGATGGGCTTTACCGCCTTCAGCAGAAGTCGGGGACCTGGGAGCGGCAGTTCTCAAGTCCGTCGATGGCTCATCTCAACTCTCATTCGGGCGGGCAGACGGCGATGGCGGCGCTCGCGCTGCTCATGGCGGGCCAGAGTTACCAGGAGCCTCGCCTTCAGCCGGCGATCGATTTCCTCACCGGTGATCGAACCGATTACACCTATGTGCGCAGTCTTCGCGCTCATGTGTGGGCGCTTCTTCCCGAACGGTTCACTCCGATCCTGAACGCCGAGCGCGACTGGCTGCTTCGCGCCTTTGATTACGACGCGGGTTCGTGGAATTACACCGATGTGCCGATGGGTTCGGCGTACGACAACTCGCTTACGCAGTACGGAGTACTCGGGCTGTGGGAGGCGGCGAAGCGGCGCCGTGAGGTTCCGGACCGTATCTGGAAGCGCGTTGAAGAGCACTTTCTTCGCGTCCAGCTGGCCGACGGCGGATGGAACTACCGCCCGCAGTGGAGCGACTCGCGTGGATCGATGACCGCCGCGGGTCTGACCTGTCTGTTCATCACGCAGGATTACCTGCACGCACCGAAGTATGTGAAGCCGGGCGTGCGCGGTGAACGACACCAGATCGCGATCGAGAACGGCCTCAAATGGCTCGACTGGCATTTCACCGCCGACTTCCACCCCGGCGCGCCGGGAGAGGAACAGGAGTACTACTTCTTCTACTACCTCTATGGGATCGAACGGGTCGGACTCGCGAGTGGATACAAGCGGTTCGGTGAGCTCGACTGGTTCCGCCACGGCGCCGCGGCGATCGTGAATCGCATGCTCGATCCTGTCCTGGAAGAGGACGGGCGACAAATCGGATTCACCGTGCGCAACTCGATTACGAGTACCGGACCGGTCGAGCCGCCGGTCGTCCAACTCTCCTTTGCGCTCATGTTTCTCGCTCGCGGACATACGCCGATCGTCGTAAACAAGATTCGTGATGACGCGTTCGCGTGGAACAATCGGCCGAGCGACGCGCGCAATCTCGCGCGGTGGGTGAGCGATCAGACCGAAACGCCGTCGAGCTGGCAGATCCTCGATCTCGACCGGCCGCTCGAGGAATGGTTCGACGCGCCGTTCGTCTGGCTTACGAGTCATGAGCCGCTTCCGTTCGCGATTGTCACCGAGCCGGGAGATCGGCCGCGCGCCGGGTTCGACCCGCAGCGCGCTGCGGAGGTTCGCAGTCGACTGAAACGGTACCTCGAGCTTGGCGGACTCCTCGTGACGAACGCCGACGCGTCAAGTCGCGGGTTTACCGAATCGGTGTACGCCCTCGGCGCCGCGATGTTTCCCGAGTATGAATGGAGGGAGCTGCCGGAAGATCATTGGGCCTACACACTCTCCGCGTCGGTGAGCGAGCCGCCCCGGATGTACGGCCTGAGCAACGGCGTGCGCGATCTCATGATCCACGCCCCACTTGAAGACCCCGCCGTCGCGCTCCAACTCAACGACGCGACGCGGCAGGAGTCGATCTTCCAGACCTTCGAGAACCTTTACTACTATGCGTCCGAGCGTGGCCTCACGCGTCGTCGACTCGAACCGAAGACCCCGTTCGCTTCGGTCGACCATCCCTTCGCGCCGCCGGCGGACGCGCCCGGGCCGACATACACCATTATCAGAGCTTCGTACCGCGGAGCGTCCGATCCGGAGCCGCTCGCCGCCGAGATGCTCTCCCGGTATCTCTACGAGGAGCGTGGTTGGCGCGTGAACTTCATCACGGCGCCGTTGCACGACCTCGGTGTCTTCGCCGACGACCCCGAGTCGAAGTTTGCCTGGATCTCCGGCGTCGAGGCGCGCGAGTTCGATGACGCGGAACGAGCCGCCCTCGATCGCTTCCTCAGCGGCGGCGGCGTGGTGCTCTTCGAGACGGTCGGAGGTCGCGGCGGCTTCGGGCGTTCAGCCGAGGAAGTGATCGAATCGATCGATCCCGAAGTTCGGTTTCGTCGCCAGAGTCGTCACCCGGTCATCACCGGCGCGGGGCTCGACCACGGTCGAGATTGCTCTGAAATCCGCTACCGACTCTTCTCGCTTGAAGACTTTGGCGGTCGCGACCGACGGCCGCGCCTTCGCGCTGCGGTCGCGAAGAGCGCCGGACGATTCAATGTCTTCGTCAGTCGCGAGGATCTGAGTCACGCGCTGCTGGGACAGCCTCGATGGGGTATCAGCGGTTATGTCACCGAAGACGCCGTCGCGCTGCTCGGCAATCTCATCGCCTATGCGAACGGCGAATGACGCCTTATCCGACTCAATTGAGATCGAACAGATACATCGCCTTGGGACGATTGAGTTCGTACCACCAGAGTCGCCACTCGGCCGGGGTCGACGGGAGTTGAGGCGACCGACTCGCATTCGCCGCGTTTGCCTTGAGTGCGAGCGGCAACTGGAACGGTGGCTCCCAGGGTTTGTAGCGATTCACGGGCGTGTCCGGGGCGGCGCCGCTCAACTGGATCGCCAGATCGACCGCGTCGTCGAGATAGCCGATTGAATCCACGAGCCCGGCGGTCATCGCGTCGTCCGCCATGTAGATCGAGCCGTCGGCGACATTGCGCATCACCGACTCGTCGGCGACGACATGCTTGCGACCCTGATAAACCCGGTCGAAGAAGATTTCGTAGGTCCCGTCGAGCAGATCGCGCATGACGGCAAGATCCTCTTCGGTCCAGTCGCGGTAGATCGTGTTCGCCAGCGCCTTGTCTGGAGACTGCTCGGCGACGAGCACGACGGGGTCGACTCCGATCTTCGCGAGGAGATCCTCGAAGGTGAGGGCGTTCATGATGACGCCGATGCTTCCGGTAATTGTCGTGGGCTCGGCGACAATCGAATCGGCGTGGCAGGAGATGTAATACCCGCCCGAGGCCGCGACGGCCCCGTACGACGCGACGACGGTGATGCCGTCATCCTTGAGTCGCTGAATCTGTCGCCAGATCTGGTCGGACGCGGTGACCTCACCGCCGGGCGAATCGACCCGCAACACCACCGCCTTGACTGAGTCGTTCTCGAGAATGGTGTTGACCGCCGTGCGCACGAATTCGGCCTCTTCACCCGTGATGACCGAATCGATCTGCAAGATGGAGACTTCGGTCGGGCCGAACCCCGGTCGATACGCGTCGGGAAGCGGACCAGCCTGGCCGCTCAGCGCGACGAGAAAGCCAACCCCCACGGCCACCGTGATGATGATGACGACGAGTGTCAGGAGTCCCCGGAAGAGTGTGCTGAGCAAGGTGCGAAGCAGCCCTTGTCGGGGCGGCTGCGCATACACAATCGTCGTCGGCGGCGCCTGCGGTGAGTCGTACGGTGTTTCGGGCATGGGACCACTCCATCCGAAGAGTCGAGGGCACGGCGTGAACGATAGGCGACGAGGTCTCTACTACGGGATCCGCTATCGTTCGCAGAAGGCGACACGCGGGAAACCGGAAAGGAACGACAAGTGGCACGACAGGCGGAACTTGCTCTGGTCCTCTCTGGAGTCATCGCCGGGTGCGGCGGGGCGGGGCCGGATCCATCGGATTCGAAACTCACGACGACCGCATTCGAGCCGTCGCCGATTCACATCACGCTCGACGACATACCCGAGCCGTTCCACTCCGACAGCGCGCGGAAGGGTCCTGAAGTCGTGCCGATTCCTCGCGACGCCACGCTCATGGCGCCCGCAGGATTCCGCGTGGAGGTTTTCGCCTCGGGCCTCGACGCGCCCCGCTGGCTCGCGCTGACTCCGGAAGGGGATGTGCTCGTCACGGAGACTCGCGCGAATCGAATTCGCCGTTTGATCGACGCCGACGGCGACGGCGCCGTGGATGAGATGAAGATCTTCGCGGAGGATTCGAACGGCCTCAACCTGCCCTTCGGCATGGCGTTTCGGCCGATCGCCGCGTCCGCCGACCTCGACGATTTCACCTTCTATCTCGGTAACACGAACGAGGTCCGCGCCTACCCGTATCGGCGAAATCAGGGACAGCTCGAGGGACCAGGCGAACGGGTCGTCGCGCTTCCGGGCGAGGGCTACCGGCAGCACTGGACGCGCAATGTCGTGCTCGCGCCGGACGGAAACCGCCTGTTCATCTCCGTGGGTTCGCAGTCGAATGTCGACGAGGAGCCACTCCCCCGCGCCTCGGTGCAGGTCGTCGACCTCATGACCGAACCGGCGTCTCTCGAGACCTGGGCGAGCGGGCTTCGAAATCCCGTCGGGCTCGACTTTCATCCGACGAGCGGCGCGCTCTACACGACCGTCAACGAGCGCGACGGCCTCGGCGATGACCTCGTGCCGGATTACTTCACGCGCATTGAAGCGGGCGAGTTCTATGGATGGCCGTATGCCTATCTGAAGCCGGAATGGCTCGATCCGCGACGGACGACGACCACCGGGGCGAGCGAACGACCCGACCTCGCCGCCCGAACGAAGACTCCGGATGTCCTGTTTCAGTCACATTCCGCGGCGCTCGGGCTCGCGTTCTACGACCCCGCGATTGACGGATTTCCCGAGCGATACCGACACGGCGCCTATGTCGCCATGCGCGGGTCGTGGAATCGGGATCGCGGCACAGGATACAAGATCGTTTTCGTGCCCTTCGACCCGGCGACAAACCGCCCGCTCGGACATTATGAGGACTTCGTGCGGGGCTTCCTGATCGATCCGGACGGACCAACGACCTGGGGACGCCCGGTGGGCATGCTCGCGCTCCCCGACGGCAGTCTGCTCTTCACCGAGGAGATGAACAATCGAATCTACCGGGTGTCGTACGAGCGGGACGGATGACGCGTCACCGCCATCTGGCGCCTACCACCCGAGCACATAGGCGAACACGAGAGGCGCCACGATCGTCGCGTCCGATTCGATGATGAACTTCGGAGTTTCCTTGGCGAGTTTGCCCCAGGTGATCTTCTCGTTCGGCACGGCGCCGGAATACGAGCCGTAGCTCGTCGTCGAGTCACTGATCTGGCAGAAGTATGCCCAGACGGGACAGTCGAGACGCAGGTCCTGGTGGATCATCGGTACGACGCAGATCGGGAAGTCGCCCGCGATGCCGCCGCCAATCTGAAAGAACCCGACCGGCGCCGCGGGCGCGTCCTCCGCCTCCATGAGTGACGCGTCGCTGAGCGTTGAGGGATCGGCGATGGGCTCCGCTTCCTTCGATACTCGCTTGCGCATCGTCTGGTACATGTACCAGTCCGCGAGCTTCATCATGTACTCGATACCGGACTTCATCGTCTGGGCCGATTTCACATCTCCGGCGAGCACATGGGCCGCGAAGATGTTGCCGAGCGTCGAGTCCTCCCAACCGGGAACGAAGATCGGAAGATCGCGCTCCGCCGCAGCGACGAGCCACGAGTCCTTCGGATCAACCTCGTAGTCCTCTTCAAGCCGTCCGTCGCGAATGAGGCGATAGAGAAACTCGTGCGGAAAGTAGCGCTCGCCCTTCGCGTCCGCGTTCATCCAGTACTCGAGCACCTTGTGCTCGATCTTCCGCATCGCTTCCTCTTCCGGAATGCAGGTGTCGGTGACACGGTTGAGATGGCGGTCGAGCAGAGCCTGTTCATCGTCCGCGGTGAGATCGCGATAGGCCGGAATCCGCTCATAGTGGTCATGCGCTACGAGGTTGAAGATGTCCTCTTCGAGATTCGCGCCGGTACAGCAGATCGCATGAACCTTCCCCTGCCGAATCATCTCAGCGAGAGAGAGACCGAGTTCCGCCGTGCTCATCGCCCCGGCGAGCGTGAGAAGCATGCGGCCCCCGCCATCGAGAAGGTCGCGCCAACCTTGCGCGGCGTCGATGACGGTCGCGGCGTTGAAATGGCGGAAGTGATGTCGGATGAATTCGGTAATCGGCGTGTCGCTCATGGTTCGTGAGGGTATCCGGCGCCGACGCGTCGGGCATCATGATGCGTCCGCGGGCTCATAGCCCCTGATTAAGCGAGATTCAGGTCGTTTTCAGTCACGACTCATTCCTTGTTATGAGGCTTGGGATGGAACGCCAGTTCGTTCGGACGGTCCGTGGTCGTGAATTCGGCCGTGTATCGAGTCTGATCTGATCGGCTCAGCCGCCTCTGTTCGAAGGGCGGGTTCGCTTGAGTTGAGCGAGTTCGTTCGCGGCGTTCCAGGGAACTCAGCTGCAAGCGTCTAACCCAGGAAGAGAAAGAAGGAGTGAGCCATGATCGCACACGCGACAAAGTGGTTCGGAATCGGAGTCGCGGCCGCGGCGATGACTGTCGCCGGATGTTCGTCGTCCCCCGATGATGACAATTACGCACGAAACGACACGCGCAACATGGGCGAAGTTGATCGCACGGTCGCCATTCCCACCGGTGATCGAGACACAAGCGCGCTGCTCGTCCAGGTCGATTCGCCGAGTGAGGCCCGTGTCGGCGATGCGCTCACCTATCAGGTGAAGGTCACAAATGTCTCTGACATGAAGCTTCAGGATGTGCGACTCATCGAGTCGCACGCGAATCACCTCCGCCTGCGTAACGCTCCGACGACCGACGGTCGCAACGGCGCCGCGGCGTGGACGGTCGGTGACCTCAATCCGGGACAGTCGAAAGTCGTTGCGATCGAGGCCGAACCGACGCAGTCGGGCATGGCCGAAGTTTGTCTCGCCGTCGACTACAACTCATATGTCTGCCTCGCGACGAATGTCATCCGGCCGGAACTCGATGTGGCCCTTCAGGGACCACGGGAAGTGCTGCGCTGCGACGACCTGACCTACACCGTGGCCGTGACGAACACTGGTGTGGGGCCGGCGCGAAATGTTACGCTGGGTAAGGATCTCCCGAGCGGTCTGAAGACGACCGACGGTCGGCGGTCGTTCAATATCGACATCGGAACGCTTCCCGCGGGCGAGACGAAGAAGTACAAGATTCATGTCTCGCCGACGCGCACGGGTGAGTTCACCTACACCGCGCAGGCGGACGGCGCCGGTGACCTGTCCGGTCAGGCGTCGGTCACGACCCGCGTGATCGAACCGAAGCTTTCGCTCACCGCGAACGCCCCGGCCGAGGATTATGTGGGCGTGCCGGTGCGTTTCGAGTACACGCTGCGGAACACCGGTGACGCGCCAGCGAAGAACACCGAGGTCAGTATCGACCTCGCCGACGGTGTTGAGTTCGTGAACGCGAACGAGGGCGGATCGCTTGACGACGACACCGTCGTGTGGGACCTCGGCACGATCGAGCGCGGCGGCAGCCGCACCTTCGCAGTGGAGCTCCGCGCCGATGACAAGGGCGCCCTTCGCACGCAGGCCGTAGCGAACGCCTACTGCGCCTCGGCGGCTCGCGCCACGGCGTCGGCGAACATTATCGGCATCCCGGGCCTTCTGCTCGAGGTCGTCGATGACACCGATCCGGTTCGAGTGGGCGATTACACCACCTACAACATCACCGTCACGAACCAGGGTTCGAAGCGGGCCACTTCTGTGCAGATCACGGCGTTGCTCGAGGGTAATGTCGAATTCGTGAACGCCGAGGGACCGACCGAGAATCGCGTCCGCGGTGGTGTGGTTGAATTCGCGGCGCTCAGTGGTCTCAACGCCGGCGAAACGGCGACCTGGAAGGTGACCGTCCGCGGTCATGATCCGGCCGACAGCCGCTTCGGCGTCGAGATGACGAGCGATCTGCTCAATCGACCGGTGCGTGAGACCGAGTCCACCCACATCTATGAATGATCGTTGTGGCTGACTCGTCATGAGTTGATCATCCGGCGACGGTGATGCACGCCGGATTCGAACAAGCAAGGCGACGCGAACTTTCGGTTCGCGTCGCCTTGTTGCGTGGGAGATCAAGTGCGGTAAAGGCGCGTCGATCAGTGATCGACTTTGTGGTCGGGCTTGGCGTGGTCCTTATCCTCGCCCTTCTCGTCCTTGCTGGCGTCGTACTCGCCGTGATCCTTCGCATCGGCCCGGCGCGCTTTCACCATGATCTCTTCGAATCGGAACGACCCGCGGAGCGAGTCGATGTCCGGATCGTTGTCGAGATGCTCCACATTCGTCATCCCCGCGTCGACCGCCTTGTCGAGCCAGTCGAGGGCCGCGTCTCGATCGCCGGAGACGGCGTAGCTGCACGCGATGTTGTACTTCGCGATGTGCGGCATGAATCCGAGTTCGCCCTGACGCTCGAACGCGTGAATCGCCTGCTCAATATCACCGAGCCGGAGATGCGCCCATCCGAGCCCGAGGTAGTACTGACCGTTCGACGGCTCGCGCTTGACGAGTCTTTCATTGCGGGCGCGGAGATGATCCCAATGGGCGACCCCAAACATCTCGAGCACATTCTCGTCCGCGGCGCGGTCGGAGATCTGCTTGAACCGCTTGTCCGAGCGGAGCGCGGCGAGATCCGCGTCGTCGCGCATGTGGTCAGCGTTCGTCCATCCGGCGTCGACCGCGCGGTCGAGGTAGGCGAGGCCGCCCTCGACATCTCCCTTCTTCGCGCGACAACACGCGATGTTGTACAGCGAATCGGCCGCGTTGTAGTCGCGCTCGATCGCCTGCATGAAGGAGGCTTCCGCCGATGCATAGTCGCCGAGGTAGAACTGCGCGACGCCGGCGTGGTACGCGGATTTCCCTGCGGTCGGATCGGACTTGGCGCACTGCCCGAAGAGTTCGGCCGCCTTCTCGTAGTCACCGTGTTCCAGCGCCTTCTGCGCCTTCGCGTCCATCTCGGCGCCCACGACGAGTCGTCGGGTGATCTCGGCGAAGCGCGGCTCATGTCGGATCGTGTCGAGGTCGGAATCGTCCTTGAGCAGGTCGACGCGCATGAATCCATTCTGGATCGAGCGCTCGAGATACGAGAGCGCCGCTTCCTTCGAACCGGCGCGTGACTCGACGCACGCGAGGTTGTAGAGCGCCTTTCCGCGATCGTGGTTGAGTTCACTCTGCCGGCTGAACGCCTCGCGGGCGGTGTGAAGATTGCCCTCGACGATGCTCGCGTACCCGAGCCAGTGGTAAGCTTCGCCGTACTCAGGCGCCTGTTCGATCACGGCGGTGGCGCGCTGCGCGACTTCCGGCCAGTCCTGGTCGCCGACGGCTTTCATCATGGCCTGCACTCGTTCACCGGTCTCGCCCGCCTCGTCGCACACGCTTTCGAATCGCGCGTCTTTGCGGAGGCGGTTCAGGTCCTCGTCCTTCTCGAGGAGTTCGGCGTCATGGAAGCCGTGCCGCAACGCGGTCTCGAATCGACCGAACGCTTCATCATTCCGGCTTTCCATCGCCGCGAGGCATGCGAGGTTGTACATGGCGATGTCGGGACGATGGCCAAGTTCAGCCTGTCGCTGAAACGAGGCCCGCGCGCCCTCGAGATCGCCCGATCGTGCGAGCGCCATTCCAAGCCGGTGTTGCGCATACCCGTCGTCGTGTCGCGCGGACGCGACGATCGCATAGGCCCGGGCCGCGTCGGACCAGTCCCCCGATTCGAAGAATCGGTTCGCATGACGCTCGGCCTGGGCGCACTCAATCTTCGCCCGCAACGACTTGTCGACTTCCGCGTCGATCCGGTAGTCGTGGTACGGCTCGACGGTCAGGCGCGACCCCTCCTGATACGCGCCTCCCGCCCAACTCGGCCAGAGAACCGCAGCGACGAGCAGAGAGCCAAGAGCCAGCATCGGCGACAACTTACAGTGGGGGCGTTCGCGCGCGATCATCACCAATCTCCTTTCGAACTGACGACGGGAGGAATCGCCCATGCTCAACGCGGGCGCCGGCGTCGGCCCGGGGGCGAGACGCTGCGACATCCGCTCCACGACCGAGACGAGCGCCTCGGCGTAGGCGCGACGGTCCTGAGGCAGGACGGAGAGCACCCAGGCGTCGCACGCAAGATCCGCGTAATGACGCAGTCGGGCGCGAGCGATCCAGAGAACCGGATTCCACCAGAAAATCGCAAGTGCGACGAGCTCAATCCACGCGATCCAATGGTCGCGACGACGAATGTGCGCCAACTCGTGCGCAACGATGCTGCGCTGCCCGGGCTCGTCCGCGTCGATCGAATCCGGGTCCGGCCAGAGAAGCGTTGGACGCCCGACGCCCCACACGAGTGGCGATTCGAGGCCACGCCATTCCCGGACGCGCGGCGGACGCACGCCCAACTCCCGGGCGACTCGGCGCACGAGTCGAACGATCTCGGGTGATCCGTCCGACGCGGCTTGAACAAGTCGATCAAAGCGGGAAAGGCGACGCCCCTGCACCGCCATGGTGATGAGCGAGCCGAGCATCCAGACCCAGACGAAGAGCCATGGCGCGAGACTCGACGCGGCCGTCGATCCGATCGGCGCAGGCGGGTTCGCGATCGCCGGTCCAAGCAGCGCCGCGCGGTCCCTCGAGGCGTCGGGGCGTTCCATGTACGCCATCGATTCTTCGGACGGCTCCTCTTTCTTCTTCTCAGCATCCATCTTCTCAGTGTCGCGAGAAGACGCGGACCACTCGTCCGATGGAGCGCTCGAATCGGCGCGGACGGACGCCGGCCCAGCCGGGGCGGGCAAGGCCGGCGCCGCCGTGCCGTGACGGAAAGGCATGACGGAGTCGAGATTGGATGTGTCGCGTCCCTCGTCCTCGCTGATTCGCGCTTGGAACGCGATCCAACTCTCGTCCAGGCGCAATGACGCGTACTCTGCGGCGTCACGAACGGCCGTCGGCGGCCAGTGCGGCGTGGAAATCGGCGGCGCGACGAGGCGGACAAGTACGAGCAGCCAGAGCAGGTGACACACCGCTGGCCGGTCGCGAAAGACGCGGCAGGCGCCGGCGACCACGATCGCGAGCAGGGCCGCCATCACCGTGTTTTCAATCGCCCAGGTCAACATGGGGTCCCTCGTCCTTTCCGCGCGTCAACGGCCACCGGCGCCGCGACGCTTCGCGTTCACTTCCGGCGTTCATCCCGCCGCCGCGATCGCTTCGAAGCGGCGTCGTGCTCAGTCGGGTCCGAGGTTTCCTCCGACTCCATCTGATTGAGCAGGTCGCGGAACGCTTCGATCTCGTCCGGTCCGAACTTTCGCTTCTGTACGAGCGACAGCACGAGCGGCGAGACCGCGCCGTCGCACACCCGATCGACGAGTTCGTCGATCCGGGCGCCGACGAGATCTCTCCGCGAGACCAGCGCCCGAAACTGGTGGGCCCGTCCGCTCTTGTCGCTCGTCACATAGCCCTTTTCTTCGAGTCGCTGAAGCAGCGTCTGGACCGTCGTGTACGCCCACGACTTGCCCTGAACGCGAAGCGCTTCGAGGAGCTCGCGGACCGTCGCCCGCTCAAGCGTCCATAACGCCTTCAGCGTCTCGAGTTCGGCGTCGCTGATGTTCGGTCGATCGGGGTTGGTCACGGCGGCTCTCCATGGCGCGGGCCGAGGTCAATGTACCGCCTCCTACGGATTGTGGTAGAGCGAATCCGCGAAATTACTACAAAATGTCGGAGAAGGTCCGGATTCGTGAGGACGACCCAGACCGCACAGACGGCCCGATCCGAGGCGACGCCGCTCGAGCGGTTGTCGGTTCGGACGGAGCCGGTCGATGAAGGGCGGGAGCGATGGGGCCGTTGGGGCGAGGCGCCCGGGCGGACCGCCCTCGTCCAACCTTTCACCCGCATCGACAAGGGGGATGGACCATGAAAGGCGCACTGTTCCGTTGGGGCGCCATGGCGCTCGGCTTGTTCCTCATGTACCAGAGCGTCAAGACCTGGTGGAACCACACGCCGCTCGACGACACGCCCGACACGGTCACGATCGACGAATTGAGTCGGGCCGCGTCGTCCCTTACGCCTCGCTATGTCTCGGTGCACGCGTCGCTGGACACCGACCATCGGGTCTATCGCACGGGAATGAGTCGGCCGGCCTACTCCACGATTCCACCGGATGTCGTCGTCGACCTCTCCGCGCCGGACGCCCCGTCGCTCAACGATCTGGACGAACTCGTCGGGGCGCTGGTCTCGATCGATTCAACCGTCAACCCGATGGCGACCGGGTACATTGAGACCGTCGAGGTGTACGAAGGCGAATCGATCGAAGAAGGGCGCGTGACCGCGCAGAAGTACCTCGGCCCAATCATCGGCGGTGACAATCGCCTCTTCGCGATTTCCCCGACCTACTCGGGGAACGGCGAAGATCAGGCGGTCGCGTGGATGTCCACCGGATCAATGCGTGGTCGGCTGAGCCGATTCAATGACCTCTCCTCGAACGCGTCGAATGTGGGCGAGAGCCCCGGCACGATTGCGAACTGGGTGCGCGAATGGGGATGTCCGATCAATCCTTCCGACGCGTATGTCATCGTGACGGAGAACCAAGAGGCGAAGTCTCCTTCGACCTGGTTCACTCCGGTCGCCGGGTCGAACTTCACCACCTGGGTGGAGGTCACGGCGTCCCGGGAGAACGAGATTCGGTCGAGCGGAGTCATCACGGGCATCGTCAAGTCATGGGACGGCTCTCGAGTTGAAGGATGGGGCGAGGCGCTCGGCGTATCGCTCCCCGGACAGGTCGCGACGATCACGGATGAGACCGCCGCGCAGTACAACGCCGGCATGGCCGCCATGTTCAAGGGTGGGTTCATGTTCGGCCTGTTCTGCTTCGCCTTCGGAGCCGGAACCACATTCCTTCTGCACAAGATCCGCGGGCACAACAAGCGGAAGACGCAGGAGGCGTTCGGCGCCGCCTACGGCGTGAACGACTACCGCAACGCCGCCTGATTCAACATTGGTTGATAAAGCAAGACGACGCCGCGCTTCCCCAGGGGAGACGCGGCGTCGTTCCGTTTTCGCACCACCATTCTCCCCTCCGTTCGATATCATTCCGGTTGGCTGCCGCATGCGATGGGAGGAGCCGGCCGTGACCTCTGGATCATTGCGTCGCGCCACTTATGGCGCGCTGAGCAGCGCCTGTCTGACCTGGTTGAGTGTCTCGGTCGCAGGACAGCCGAAGGCGCCTCCCCTGCCCGACGAGGCGTTCGGCCCCGGAGTCGTGGCGGTCGCCGCGTTCGATATCCGCGCTGTCGAATCGGAGTCGTTTCGAATCGCGCTCGATCAGTCGATGGGTGAGTCGCTCGCCCGTTATCGAGGGTTCTTCGATGAACTGCTTGAGGTTCGGGAAGAGATTGACGCGGCGCGAGGTGTCGCCGTGGTCTGGCGATTCGTGCACCCGGAGGACAAACTTCTCTTTTCGTCGGCGCGGCCTGCGATCGCGGTCGGCCCGGAGAGCGACGAAGAGGCGCTTCGGGCTCTTCTCGCCGAGCGAGAGGAGCTCGATCCGATCCGCATGGGCGACTGGCTGTTGTCGGGTGTGCATCCCGACCCCCTTCAGGTTCGACTGAATCCTCAACGCGTCACGATGTTTCGAGAGGCCCTTGAATGGGGCGCCGGCCGTCCGTTTGTCCTCGTCGCCGTGCCGCCACAGGACTCGGAAGATCCGCCGATCGATGTCGTGGCGGACACGGGTGACATCTTCACCATCGAGATGGACCGCGCGCAATGGGTTGCGGTCTGGATTCACCCCGGGCCGCCGATCGACGCGGGCGCCGCGGTAAAGGCGCGGAACATCGAAGGCGCCGAACGACTCAAGGCGGCGTACGACGAGATGAAGGCGGCCTACGAGGCGACCCGCGAGCAGTTTCCCGTGACGAACGATCGCGCGCGGCTGACTGAACTCTTCTTTCGCGCGACGCGCGTTTCTCAGGAGGGGCCGTTCGTCTTCGTGTCCATTGATCCCTCGCGCACCACGGAGATCGCGCTTCTCGTGGCGCCCGCTGTGGGTGAAGCCCGGCAGAACGCGAAGCGAATGCAACTGATGGTCAACATGCGCGTCGCCTGTCAGGCGCTGCACCTGCACATGATGGAGCACGGCGACTGGCCGAAGTCACTCGACGAACTCGTGGCGAATGGATACCTCGACGATCTGTCAGACCTCCAGCGTCATCCGCTGACCGGAGCGACGACCGCGTTCATTTACCAGCGCCCGGACCGATTGTTCCGTGATATGGAAGATCCTTCGTCGGTGGGCGTGCTCTTCGAAGTGGCGAACGGTGAGATCAAGCCCGGGGGCGCCGTGGCCTACGCCGATGGCCATGTCGGGTACTCGGATCCGCCCAAGGAAGATCCCTAGTCCGTCTCGCCGGGCCAGTGACGCTCCGCCGGAAGCTTCCGCGCCCGCCGATTGATCGATCGCCACGGATCGCCGTCGATCGCATCGAGACGCTGAAACAGATTCCTGATCGTGAACTGGTCCGGTCGTAATCGACTCCGGCCCACTTCCTCCCATTCGAGCGGGGTCGCGACCGGCGCCCCAGGCTTTGCGCGCACCGCGTACGGCGCCACGCCCGTCTGCGCCCAGGCGTTTCGGTTCGTGTCGAGAAAGACCCGGTCGCCTCGTTTGGCTTTTCGATGTTCGACGGTGAACTCGTCCGCATGGTCCCGGGCCATCGCCCCCGCGACGCGACGGGCAAAGGCTCGAACGGCGTCGAAGTCCGCGTCGGGACGGATCGGGGTAACCACATGGAGCCCTCGTGATCCGGTTGTCATGACGAACGGCGCGAGTTTGAGTGATTCGAGTCGCTCACGCAGAATCTGCGCTCCTCGACGCACGACGCCGAAATCATCCCCCGATGGATCCAGATCGAAGATGATTCGATCCGGCTGGTTGAGATGATCGACTCGACTCAGCCAGGTGTGCGGCGTGATCGTTCCCTGATTCGCGAGATACACGAGATCCGCTGCTCTTTTCGCGAGAACATGATCAACCGTTCCGCCCTCCTTCTTGACGGTGACCGACTCGAGCCAGTCGGGGAAGTGCGCGGAGCGATTCTTCTGGTAGAAGCCATCGGCCTCTATTCCGTCGGGAAACCGGTGAAGCGTGAGGGGTCGATCCTTGAGGTGCGGGAGCATGAAGTCCGCGACCTTCTCGTAGTAGTCGATGAGGTCGCCCTTCGTAAGTCCGGCGCTGGGAAACAGCACCTTCGACTCATTTGAAGTCTCGACCGAGTAGCGGCCGAATCGTCGTGTGGTCATGATGACGGCGCCCGTTTCTCCCCGCGCGTTGCATCGGACTCCTGCTTCGCCACTTCGGCGATCGTGCGTCCGGATACGACGGAGCGCGGCTGGGTGCTGACGGGATTGCGACGAGCGTCGGCGCCGTCATCCTTCATCTTGATGAGGAGCCATCGTTCCTTCGTCCCTCCGTCCGTGCGGATGAGCGCGTAGCCGCCCTGAAGTTTCTCGCCGTGAAGCCAGACCTCAATCTGTCCGTCCTCGAGTTGCTTCTCGAGTGAGATTTTCGGATGGTCGCCGGAGCCGTCCTTGATGTTTCGGAATTCACCCTGATCCCAGATGATCACAGTTCCACCGCCGTACTCATCCTCCGGAATGACGCCTTCGAACTCCGCGTATTCGAGCGGATGATCCTCGGTCGGCAGGGCGAGTCGCTTCACTCGGGGATCGGTCGACGGACCCTTCGGGATCACCCATGACTTGAGGGTTCCGCCGATCTCCAGACGGAAGTCGTAGTGCAGGGTCGAGGCGTCGTGCTCTTGTATGACAAAGCGCGGCCGGCCCGCCCCGCGAGACTTCCGTTTGCGATTCCGTTGGCCATCAGCGCTCGGCTCAGGCGTTCGCGAAAAGTCCCGCTTGCGTTCGTATTCCCTCAGGGACGAGTCGCCGGCCATGGTCGAAGTCTCCCTCGTTCGTCCACCAAGCCTAGGTGCGCCGCGCGCGTCGCTGGACGCCTTGCGATTCGCGGTTCGATGACGGTTTCAGTAGGTTCCCCCATTCGAGTCGCGACTCCATCAAATCGAATCGTGTCCCGCCGTCTCCTTCATAAAGTCAGAGGGACGGGAACGGAGCGATGAGTCGCCGGAGATGAGAGATGAGTTCGAGCGCTGCAGCGATTGAAACGGGGCTGAACGGACGAGTGTCGAGCCGCCGTGATCTTACGGATCGGTACGCGATCTTCGGCGTGCGTCCCGCCTCGGGGAGGATCGCCCCCTTCGAACCGGGACAGTTCCTCACGGTCGGCGTTCCTGCTCGAAATGGAGAGACGATCGAGCGTCCGATCTCGATCGCCTCCTCGCCGGCGAATGCTTCCGAGTACGAACTACTCATGCGCCGGGTGGTCGACGGTTCGTTTTCGCGTGCCGCGTGGGCGCTCAAGCCCGGCGACCGCGTTCAACTCGGAGGACGCCCGCAGGGCTCATTCACGCTGGTCGAGACTCCGCACGATCGTCACCTCATCATGGTCGCGTCAGGCGCCGGTCTCGCGCCGTACATGTCGATGCTGCGGGCGTACCGGGGACAACAGCGCTGGTCGCGATTCATTCTCATTCACGCCGTCGAGCGTACGAATGAGCTTGCGTACCGGAAGGAACTCGAGACCATCGCGCATGATGACGAGACCGTGGACTACCTGCCGCTCCACGGGATGAATGCGGAAGGGTCGGACTGGTCAGAGATCAATGAAGTCCTTCGCGCGCTTCTCGACGATGCGGGAGACACGGACGGTCGAACGCTCGGATCTCCGCTCGATCCCGATCGGGTGGTGTCATTTCTGTGTGGCTCTCCCGACATGATCGACGCCGTCCGCGCCGGCATCGCGGACCGTCTCGAAATTGCCGGTGTGCAGAATCCGGAGACTCGGATCCACTTCGAGCGGTATTGGTGAATCACCGCGGCTTGTCAAGCGCCAGCCCGGTCGCGGCGTCCGTTCGACGGGCGACAAGGACGAGCGCGTCGGTGACCGTCTCTTCAACGCTCCGTTCATCGGTTCGGATGATGAGCCGGGATTCGGGCTCCCACTCGTCGGTCGGTTCAAATCGTTCGCGAGCCTGTTCGTAGACCGTCCAGTCGGCGTCCGATGGTTCGTCTCGTTGCGATCGACGAGCGTCGAGTCGATCGCGGATCGAAGATTCCTCGGCCGTAGCTTCTATGAGAATGACCTCTACTCCTAACGAGCGTGCGAGATCCCGAGCCCGACCCCGCTCGTCCCGCGACGAGTGCGTGGCGTCGAGAATGGCGATCCGGCCGTCGTTCGCGATCGTTCGCTTCGCCTCGGTCCGCATCCGTTCGTACACATGGCGCGTCATTGCCTCCGAGTAGATCGCCTCACGATCGGCGGCGTCGGTTCTTGTCGTCGCCTCTCTCCCTGCAAGCGACTTCCGGAGCACATCGGTCCTGATCCATTCAGCGTCGAGCGCCCACGTGAGAGCAGAGGCGAGAAAGCTCTTGCCCGATCCGGGCAGGCCGCACATCACGATGAGGCATGCGGGCACGAGGTAGCCGACGGCGAGTTGAACAAATCGCGTCGCTTCAGCGCGGGCGCGTGTCCGATCAGAAGGCTCGACCTCGGACTCAATCGACTTGAGCGCGAGGACCTTGGCTCGAATGATGGCGAAGTGCGCTTTGTAGAATCGCGCTACGCGGCTCATCGTGAGATCATCCGTCCGGTCCGCGTAGCGCTCCAGCAATCGACGAGCGAGGTCGCGTCGACCGAGGCGATCGAAATCCATTGCAAGATACGAGAGCTCCGCCGCGACATCCCGGCAGCGGAATCGCCGGCTGAACTCGATGCAGTCGTACATCACGAACTCGTCGTCCAGCAGACAGATGTTGCCGGCGTGCAGATCGCCATGGCCCTCGCGAACTCGACCTTCTTCGACACGGTGAGCCAGCAGTGTCCGCCGACGGTCGATGAACGCCGTCATTGCGCAGCGAACACTGTCGAGCAACTCCTGAGGGACAAAGCCGTCGGGACCGGTGAAGCGTTGAAGTCCATCCAGATTGTCGATCTCCTGCGCTCGGAGATCGTCCGGCGTCGCGTGTTCGTCCACGCCGGCGCCGGTGGCGCACGACGAGTGAAAGTCGACGAGTCGCTCGACGAGTGTGTCGATTTGTTGCGGTGTGACTTCGTTCCGCTCAAGCAGCGAGTCGAGCATGCGATCCGCTGGCAATTGTTGCATCTCGACCGCGTAGTCGATCGTTTCGCCTTCACCGTCGAGTCGGATCATTCCGTGATCGTCACGGGTAATCGGACGAACGCCGAGATAGACATCGGGGGCGAGTCGACGGTTGAGCCGAACCTCCTCCTCGCAGAATCGCCGCCGCGCTTCGAGTGTGGAGTAATCAAGAAACCCCATGTCGACCGGCTTCTTCACCTTGTAGACCCGATCGCCGACGAAGAAGAGCATGGAGATGTGGGTTTGAATCACTTCGATCCGCGCTCCATCGGCGGCCGGCCACGCGTCGGTCGCGGACAACGAAGTGAGCAGGGAAGCTCCATCTTCGTTCGAGTTGGTCGGCGCGTCTTCTTTCATCCGCGCCCAAGCGTACCGTTTGTCACTCAGGTCGTCGCTCAATACCGTGAGCGATTCACATTCGAAGCGCGTTGCGACGACGCGAAGGATTCAGGTGCATGGCACGGCGGATTCCCGGGGCATCAGGAGGCAGACGAAACGGTGGAGGACGACCGAGAGCCGGATTGCGGCCGGAGGAGGCCGAGCGCCAGTTTCGCCAGGCCCTGCGGCGGAAGCCGAACGATGTCGAGACGCTCCGCCGTCTCGCGACGCTCCTGCGCAAGTCGAATCGGCCGGGCGAGGCCGCCGAAACGCTGCAGAAAGCGATCCGATTCACACCCGGCAAGATCGAACTGTACAACGAGCTTCTCGCGTGCCTCATGATGGCCGGCCGCGACGACGAGGCGCCCGCGGTCGCGGAGCAGGCGATCAAGGTCGCGCCGAAGCACCCGATCGGATACTTTCACCTCGGCCAGCATTTCCGGCGACAGTTCGAACCCGCCGCGGCGATCAGGACGCTCGAAGAAGGCCTCTCGCAATGCGGCGACGACTGGCATCTCCGCCGTCTGCTCGCCGCGTCCTACGCGGACTACGGCGACCAGGCGAAAGCTGTCTCACTCTTCGAGGGAGTGCTGCGCGAAGATGATTCCGACGCGGCGGCCCACGCGGAGTTCGCGAACGCGCTTCGTGCCGAGGGGCGTCTCGAAGACGCGCGTCGACATCTCGAGCGAGCGCTGCAACTCCAACCGGGAGATCCTGTAGCGGTCGCCGCCCTCGCGGAACTGCACGAGTCAGCGCGTGAGTACGACCAGGCGGCGAACCTCGTCACGCGGGCGATCTATTCCGGCGTGCAGCATCCAGAAGTCGTCTTCGCCTACGCCCGAGTCTCGAAGCGCTCGAACAACCCCGGCGCCGCCGTGCCGCTGCTCGAGCAGATCGCGGATGACGCGTCGGCCACGCCCTCCGCCCGCGCGCAGGCGAATCTCATTCTCGGCTCGCTTCACGAGGAACTCGGCGCGATCGATTCGGCGTGGACTCGATATCACGCGGGGAACGAGCTTCAGAAGGGGGCCTATGACCCCGAGTCGATTCGGCAGACGGTCGACGCGCTCGTCGATCTCTTTCCGCCTGGCGCTCTGGCGTCGTATCCGCGCGCCGCGACACGGAGTGATCGACCGATCTATATCGTCGGAATGCCGCGCACCGGCACAAGCTTGGTCGAGCAGATTCTGAGTTGCCATCCGGCCGTGCACGGATCGGGTGAGCGTCATGATGTGTCGAGAATCGGATTCGAGATCGAGAAGCGCTCGTCCAGCGAAGCGGGAACTTATCCGTGGAGTGTCCGCGCCCTCACGCCGCAGATGATCGACGCTCTGTCGGCGGAGTACTTCGAGCGGCTCAATGCGGCCGCGCCGGACGCGCGCCACATCGTCGACAAGAACCCGTTCAACTTTCTCAATCTGGGCCTGATCGCGCTCCTCGCGCCGGCCGCCCGCATCATTCACTGCCGGCGACATCCGCTCGACACCTGCTTCTCCATCTATACCACGCGTCTCAGCGCGAAGAATGACTACTCGAACGATCTCAACCACATCGTCGCGTTCTACAAGCAGTACCGGCGACTCATGGATCACTGGCAGTCCACGCTCGATCTCACGCTGATCGACATGCCGTATGAACGGCTTGTCCATGATCTCGAGGGTGAAACCCGCCGCATGCTCGACGCGCTCAACCTCGAATTCCGCGCCGAATGCCTCGCGTTTCACAAGTCGGAGCGGTACACGCGCACCCTCAGCCAGGATCAGGTTCGTCGTCCGATCTACCACAGCTCGATTGGACGCGGCCAACGCTTCGCAGCGCATCTTGGAGACTTGAGGGATGGCCTCCGCGACGAGATCGACGCGTACGAGCGCGAGATTGGCTCCATCGCTACGGCAGCCGAATGACGCCGCGCATGACGAGCACGGCGTGACCGACGAGGTCAACCCGTCCATCCTCGCGCACGCGCACGGTGAGCTCGCCGCCCCGCACGGACACCTGTCGCGCGCGAAACTCGGACTGGCCGAGACGATCGCGCCACCACGCGGCGAGTAGACAATGGGCCGAGCCGGTCACTGGGTCTTCGTTTACTCCCACGCAGGGACCGAAGAATCTCGAGACGAAGTCGGCGTCGCCTCCACGGTCTCTCGCCGTGACGATGACGGCGCACACCCCGTGACTTTCGCACGCGGTGCGCAGGGCGTCAAAGTCGGGAGTGACCGAGCGCACCTCGTCCGGGTTGTCGACCTCGACCAACGAATAGGTGCTTTCACCGACGGCGAACGACTCAATCCGATCGACGCCGAGCGCGTACACGATGTCGGCGGGCTCGGCGCGGCGTTCAAACCGATCGATCGGAAAGTCGAGCCGGATGGCGCCGTCAAGCTTGGAGTCACGCTCGGCGAAGAGCGAGCCGCGCTTTCGGGTTTCGAATCGAAGGCGCGTGGACTCCACGCCGAGCGATTCGAAGAGCACGAAGGCACTGGCGAGCGTCGCGTGCCCGCACAACTCCACTTCCATCGTCGGGGTAAACCACCGCAGATTGAACGCGTCCTGCGATGGATCGATCGTGGCGCCTCCAACCGGCTCGACGAACGCGGTCTCCGAGAGGTTCATCTCGGCTGCGATCTGTTGCATGACCGATTCTTCGAGGGCCCGCTCCACGAGACAGACGGCGGCGGGATTGCCTCGAAACGGGACTCGAGTGAACGAATCAATCTGGTAGACCGTCAATTCGCCGGGTGTCGTCGTAGGCATAGCAGTTATTCATAGCTCGACCGGACGCGCCCGCCCGTGCCGCAGAGGCTGAACAGACAATCCTCGATTCGGACTCCGTCCTCAAGAAAGATGCAACATCCGTCGACGGCGCTCGTAGGAATAAGCGATGGGCGTCCGCAGACGCCGATTCCGGTGAACCTCTCCGATTCGAGGTTCGCACACCGGACACCACAGCCGACGGCCGTGGGAATACGCCGTGATCCGCCGCAATTCGTTGTCGCGTCGATCGCCGTGTACTGGTCCCGTCGCACAACTCGAAGTCATCGCGACGCGATATCTACGCGCGTCGTGAGGTGTGACACCACCGACCTGAGCGGGAGGGGAGCTTCGCTCATATGCCGATCGGAACGGAGTATGGAACACGGTGCGCCGGTCGAATTCCGGTCGTCGGCGTCGTGTCGCTCGCCGCATTGATCGTGGTCGCAATCGCATTCGTCGCCGCGTCGCGCATGTGGCGACCGAGCGGAACCGTCCATCATGTGGACGCGTCCCGGACGACGAGCGGCGCGGGCGACGCGTGGGCGTCGGCCTTCGCCACGCTTGACGAGGCGTTGCGCCGCGCGGCGCCCGGCGACGAAATCTGGATCGCCGCCGGAACCTATCGCCCTGACGCCTCATCTGGTTCGCGCGACGCGAAGTTCGTCATCCCTGACGGTGTTCAACTCTTCGGCGGATTCGCCGGGCACGAAACGAAGCGGTCCGAACGCGATCCCGAAGCGAATCCGACCGTCCTGTCCGGCGAACTCGGTGATCCGGACCGGTTCGACGACAACGCGAAGCATGTCGTCGCCGTGCCGCGCTCGCGCGGCGTGATGCTCGACGGACTCACGATCGAGCGCGGCTCCTCCGACCGATTCGGCGGCGGCGTCATCGTGCACGGCGCGAAGCGCTTCGTCATGCGGAACTGCGTCGTCCGCGACAATCGCGCCTACGCGGGCGCTGGTGTGTTCAATCGGCGGAGCGATTCGGTGTTCGAAGACTGCGTGTTCGAAGGCAACAAGGCCATCGTCCGCGGCGGCGGCATCTACACCGTGGAGTCATCGCCCGTCATCGCAAAGTGCCGATTCATCGGGAATTCGTCGTTCGAAGGCGGCAGCGGCGTGTATGTCGTCGGCGGTGATCCGCGATTCGTGGACGACGCGTTCCTCGCGAACCGGGCCGAGGAAGCGGGCGCCGGTGTGCGCAATGTCATCGGATCGATGACGATGGAGCGGTGTCTCTTCGAGGGTAACGAGGCCGCCTCGGGCGCAGGATACCTGCACGACTCCGGGCTCGGCGCGCTGCGCGAGAATGTGTTCCGTGAGAACATCGCGCGCGAGCGCGGCGGCGGCATGGCGGTGACGAACGGCTTCGTCGATCTCGAGGGGTGTCGCTTCCTCGAAAATCGCGTCGAGTCGGAGCGCGGCGTCGGGGGCGGACTCGTGAACGAACGCGGCGAGGTGAGCCTCGTGAACGGCGAGTTCCGGGGCAACGAGGCCGCCGCCGGGGCGATGGTACATGTCGAGGCGCCGGGCGCGGTGACGCTCAAAGACTGTGCGCTCGAACCGGAAGGAACGATCGGGCCGCTCGTCGGCGGCGACGGCGCCGTGGCTTGGATCGACCGTGAAGAACTGGACGATGCGGCGTCGGAAAGGGATCCGAATTGAGGGGCGGCCGAACCGACTGACGGGCGGACGCGTACTCCAGCGACGCGTATGATCGCTCTGGTCGGCGGGCGCCGCGGGAAACCCGGCTCGAACGGGGTCTCCGATGCCCTCTTCGGGCTTGACTCGGCGCACGACGCGGCTAACTTTGGCGTGCTGGTCGCCGAGCCGTCAGGCCCGCCCGGCCGGCCGATGAGTCATGCGAAATGACCATTCGGGGCGGTAGCTCAATTGGTTAGAGTACCGGACTGTCGATCCGGTGGTTGCGGGTTCGAGTCCCGTCCGCCTCGCTTCTCAAGCCTCGCTCGTGCGGGGCTTTATCTTTGCGCTCGCTCTGCGTTGTGCTTGAGCCTGGGGACGGGTTCCAGCTAACCCCGCTCGTCATAAAAGGTTTCGGTCCGGCTCCACAGGTGCTCCAGGCGGTCGATGCGGTCGCGGGCCGTGGGGCCGAGGCGCTCCACGATTTCGAGGACGAGTAGCTCCGCGGCGAGGACGGCCGGGACGGAACTGTCGAACGGGCCGACCGCCGGGACCTCGAGTTCGAGCCAGGTCTCGGTCATCGACGCGAGCGGTGAGAGCGGGCCATCCGTGATCGACACGAGCGAAACACCCTGTTCCACCAGGGCTCGGGCGGCGAGGACAATGCTGCGCCGGTATCGCGAAAAGTCGATCACCACTGCAGCGTCCCGGTCCGTCGTCCGGCTGAGGTCACGGCCGAGGTTGTGCGTATCGACGAGGCTCACCCCGTCCCGGACCATGGAGAGGCCGCTCAACAGGACATGGGCGCCGGCGCGGGAGGTTTCGCCGGACAGGATCCAGACCCGCTCGGCGGCGATGAGCGGCTCGGCGAGTCGTGCCAGATTGGCGTCATCGAGGGACTGGAAGGTCCGATGGATGGCGTCGTCGATGTGTGGTCGCAGGCGGGCGTGCTCGCCGTGTGGCTGGCGAATCCGCTGGCCGGGCGTGGCGAGTCGCCGCGCCACGCCTTCCTGAACCCACCCCTGCAGGTCGCTGTACCCGTCGAATCCAAGTTTGGTCGCGAATCGGACGATCGAAGGACGGCTCGTGCTCACCCGCGCGGCGAGGTCCGAAACGGTCCCGAAGGCGAGAAGGGTCGGGTCGGCGAGGACGGCCTCGGCGATTCGCCGCTCGGTCGGGGTCAACCGGTCACCCACCGTCGCGATTCGCTCCTCGATCGACACGATCCGCTCCTATGGTCAATTTGTTGCAATCCAGAGTACATACTGTACACTTAGTTACAAGCCTGGCCAGAGAACCTCTCGATCCATTCCGGACTTTCCACCCATGATTCAATCAACAGACCAACTCCGCACCGACCGCGCCACCCGCTTCCTCGAGAGCGTGGAGGACGCTCGGTACGAGCGGCAGATCATCAACGGCCTCAGTCCCTTCTTCAACGAGAAGGCGCCGCCCGACATGCTCGCGTTCTACAACAACGACGAAGTCGTCAGCCTCAAGGTGCTCAAGGACACCGAGCGTGATGTCGAGCACCGGATGCCGGTGAAGATGACGCGGCATTACTACGAGTTGGCGAAGACGAGCGCTCCTATCCAGCGCATCGTCAAGGCGAGCCCGGACGAGACGGAGAACCTGGAAGGCTCCGAGGACCCGGGCCACCAGATGGATTACAGCCCGGTCGAGGGTCTGCTGCACAAGTATGAGATGGGCCTGATGTATGTCGTCTCGACCTGCTCGGCGCATTGCCGGTTCTGCTACCGCGAGGAACTCATCGCGCGCAAGGAGATCGTGCGTCAGGATGGCACGGTGAAGAAGAAGGGCCTCGCGAAGATTCCCGAGATCACCGCGTACATTCGCGAACACAACGAACTCGTCGCGAAGAACGGCGGCGTGCACCCCGAGACCGGCCGCGAGAAACTCCGCGAGATTCTGCTCTCCGGTGGTGACCCGATGGTGCTCAACAACTCCAAGATCGCCGCGTGGCTGGCGGCGCTCGCCGAAGTGGGCATCGAGTCGATCCGCATCGGCACGAAGGAGATGGCGTTCTACCCTCAGCGGTTTGATCGCACCTTCCTCGAGATGCTCGACCGGTTCCACGAGACCTACCCGCAGGTCGGGCTGCACATGATGCTCCACTTCGAGCATCCGGACGAGATTCTCGCGAAGGGGCCGGACGGGGAATACATCCGCGACGAAAACGACTTTCTGCAGTGGGTGCCCGCGACGGGCGAAGCGATGCGCGGGCTCGTATCGCGCGGCTGGCTCACGGTCGAGAACCAGTCGCCGATCATCAAGGGCATCAACGACGACGCCGACGCCCTGCGGATTCTCCAGCGCGAGTTCAAGCGGGTAGGCGGCGAGAACCATTACTTCTTCTGCGGGCGCGACATCGTCGCGTACAAGGCGTTCAATGTTCCGATCGAGACCGCATGGAACATTCTGAATGAATCGCAGAAAGGCCTTTCGGGCATCGAGAACCACGCGCGTCTTTCGATCACCCATTACAAGGGCAAGACCGAAGTGAACGCGGTCACGAACAAGCCGATCCCGGGTCTCGCCGGGAGTGAGAACGGCGTCGTGATCTTCAAAATTCTGCGAAACGCGGGGACGGCGCCCGATCGCGGCAAGGTCTGCATCGTCGGGCGGAACCCGGACGCGGTGTGGTTCAACGACTACGAGGACCGCGTGCTGTTCGATGAGGCGGGTCTATATGACTATTCGCGTGTAACCAAGCCCGGCGCCACGCCGGCGAGCCTCGCGAGTTCCATGCCGCAGTCAGGTATGTGTCGATGATCGACAAGCGGGTGTCCAGCGCTGCTGAGGCGGTCGCGGATGTCTTCGACGGCGCGAGCGTCATGATCGGCGGATTCGGCGAGGCGGGCAGCCCGATCGAGTTGATTCACGCGCTCATCGATCAGGGCGCGTCGAATCTCACCGTCATCAGTAACAATACGGGGAGCGGCGAGGTCGGACTCGCGGCCCTGCTCAAGGCGCGGCGGGTGACGAAGGTCATCTGTTCGTTTCCGAAGACGGCGAACTCGACCGTCTTTCCGGAGTTGTACGGAGAGGGGTTTACGGAACTCGAACTCGTGCCCCAGGGAACGCTCGCGGAACGCATTCGCGCGGGCGGGGCCGGAGTGCCCGCGTTCTACACGCCGACCGCCGTCGGTACTCCGCTCAGCGAGGGCAAGGAGAGCCGCGTGTTTCACGGGCGGGAGTACCTCCTCGAATACGGCTTGCGAGCGGACTTCGCGCTCATCAAGGGTCGCGTCGCCGACCCGCACGGCAACATCGTCTACAACAAGACTGCGCGGAATTTCGCGCCACTCATGGCGATGGCGGCGGAAGTCGCGATCGTTCAGACTGCTCAGGTCGTCGAACTCGGCGGCATCGATCCTGAGACGGTCGTGACGCCGGGCATCTTTGTCGATCGTGTGGTCGAGGTTTCCGAGCCGGCGCACGAGTCGGAGCTGGTCGCGGCGGGGGTGAGCTACCCATGAACCAGCGGACCGCCATCAAGGGGCGCACGCGTGAGGAGATGGCCCAGCGGCTCGCGCTCGACATTCCGAACGGGTCGTATGTCAATCTCGGCATTGGCATCCCGGAACTCATCGCGAAGTTCGTCCCCGAGGGTCGGACGCTCATCTACCACACGGAGAACGGTCTGCTGGGGATGGGCCCGTCGCCGGAGGAGGGCGAGGGCGATCCCGAACTCATCAACGCGGGCAAGCGTCGAGTCACCGCGCTGCCCGGCGCCGCATACTTTCATCACGCCGACAGCTTCGCCATGATTCGCGGCGGGCATCTCGACCTCAGTGTGCTCGGCGCGCTTCAGGTCGCGCAGAACGGCGACCTCGCGAACTGGTCGACCGGAGAGCCTGGAGCGATCCCGGCCGTGGGCGGCGCCATGGATCTCGTCGCTGGCGTCAAGCGCGTGTTCGTCATCACCCAGCACACGACGAAGACCGGACATCCGAAGCTCGTCAACGCGTGCACCTACCCGCTCACTGGACGAGGCGTCGTGAACCGCGTGTATACCGACCTCGCGGTGATCGACATCAATCCAGACGGGTTTCAGGTCGTCGAACTGAGTCCCGGTGTCGATTTCGAGACGGTTCAGGAACGCACCGGAGCGCCATTGCTTCCGGCGTCGCCATCCGGATCGGGAGAATGACATGACCACGCCGCGAACCTCGGCGAACCTCGCGTCGCGGAGCGCCGAGCTGTACGAACGGGCCCGGCGCGTGTTGCCCGGCGGTGTCAGCCGGAACACCGTGCTTCGATCGCCGCATCCCGCGTACGCCGATTTCGGGTCCGGTTGCCGCGTGACCGACATCGACGGCGTGACGCGTATCGATTTCTCGAACAACATGGCGTCGCTCATCCATGGGCACGCGGATCCGGAAATCGTCCGCGCCGTGACCCGTCAGCTCGAGCGGGGCTCGGCGTTCATGATGGCGACGGAGGTCGAAGTCGAGTACGCCGAGCATCTCCAGTCGCGGAATCCCGGCTTCGAGAAGATGCGGTTCGTCAATTCGGGCACCGAAGCGTTGATGGTGGCGCTCAAGGCTTCACGCGCGTTTACCGGTCGACCGCAGATCGCGAAGATTGAGGGCTCGTATCACGGGGGATACGACTACGCCGAGGTCAGCCAGTCGCCGAATCCGGACACCTGGGGCAGCCTTGACCACCCGAATCGGGTGCCACTCGCTCACGGAACGCCGGCGTCGGCGTTGCACGATGTCGTGGTCATCCCGTTCAACGATGTGGCGCGCACGATCACAATCCTCGATGAACATGTGGACGAACTCGCATGCGTGCTTCTCGATCTCATGCCTCACCGTGTCGGTCTGAATCCGGCCGAGTCGGAGTTCGTGCACGCGATCCGCGACTGGACGGAGCGGAACGGCATTCTGCTCGTTCTTGACGAAGTCGTCACTTTCCGCTGTGAATACGGCGGTCTGCAGTCACGGTACGGAATTCAGGGTGATCTCACGGCGATGGGCAAGCTGGTGGGCGGCGGATTTCCGATCGGCGTCGTCGCCGGGCGCGCCGATGTGCTCGAGGTCATGAATCCGCGCGGCGACCGGTACCTGTTTCCGCATTCTGGAACATTCTCCGCCAACCCCATCAGCATGACCGCGGGATTGACCGCGATGCGTCGCTTCGACCACGACGCCGTAGCGCGACTGAACAGTCTCGCCGAACGCGCGATGAGTGGGATCAACGAGGCGGCGCGATCGACGGGCGCCGAAGCGTGCGCGACCGGCGCCGGATCGATGTTTCGAATTCACATGAAGGCGAATCCTCCCCGCGACTTCCGGGAGGCTTTCCTCTCGACCGAGGAGCAGGCCCGGCTGACCGCGCTGCTCGATCACCTCTTCGACGCCGGATTCCTCATGGTGAACACCTGCACGGCGATCCTCTCAACGCCAATGACCAAAGCTGAGATCGACGGTCTGGTTCACGCCACGGGTGAGGGATTCGAGAAGATCGCCAGCATGCAGTGATCAGTCGCGTTCGAAGATTGTCGCGAGGCCCTGACCGACTCCGACGCACAATGAAGCGATCCCGCGATCGGCGCCCCGCCGGTTCATCTCGTGCACAAGCGTCGTGACGATCCGGGCGCCGCTGCATCCGAGCGGGTGTCCGATCGCGATGGCGCCGCCGTTCACATTCAGGCGGTCTTCGTCAAGTCCGAGTTCTCGCGAACACGCGATCGATTGAGCCGCGAACGCCTCGTTGAGTTCGATGAGATCGATCGTGTCGAGTTCGAGCCCGGCCCGCTCGAGCGCTTTGCGAACGGCGGGGACCGGGCCGATTCCCATATGCGCCGGATCCACGCCCGCGGCAGCGCTCGCGCCGACATAGGCGAGCGGTGTAAGACCGAGCGCTTTCGCCCGTTCGGACTCAACGATGAGCAGGGCCGCGGCGCCATCGTTCACGCCGGACGAATTGCCGGCGGTGACGGTTCCCTGATCGTCGGACGCGAAGACCGGTCGGAGTTTCGCAAGCTTCTCAAGCGAGGTGTCGGGTCGGGGGTGCTCGTCGGTGTCGACGATAATCGGGTCGCCCCTGCGTTGTGGGACCTCGACGGGGATGATCTCGTCGTTGAAGGCGCCGCGCTCGTGAGCCGCCGCCCATCGCCGTTGGCTGCGCAGGGCGAAGGCGTCCTGATCCTCGCGGCTGATCGCATACTTTCGCGCGACATTTTCCGCCGTCTCGCCCATTGGATAGGGATGGTGCATCGCCGCGAGCCGGGGGTTGACGAAGCGCCAGCCGATCGAGGTGTCGTACAACTCCTGCGTGCGTGCGTAGGGCGTCTCCGCTTTGCCCAGCACGAGCGGCGCGCGGCTCATCGACTCGACGCCGCCCGCCATGAACACTTCGCCGTGGCCCGCTTCAATCATGCGGGCCGCGATGTTGATCGCTTCGAGTCCTGAGGCGCAGAGTCGATTCACCGTCGCGCCAGGCACGGTCTCCGGAAGTCCCGCGAGCAGCGCCGCCATGCGGGCGACATTGCGGTTGTCCTCCCCGGCCTGGTTCGCGGCGCCGAGGTAGACATCATCAATCAACGCGGGATCGACGCCGGATCGATCGACCACCGCACGAAGCAAGAGAGCCGCGAGATCGTCGGGGCGCACACCGGCGAGCGCGCCGCCATAGCGTCCGACCGGGGTCCGCAGCGCTTTGATGATTGCAGCTCGTCTCATATGCCATTAAAGGTCCGCTCGCGAGCGTTTCCCTCGCGGTCGCGTCATGACAGTAGCATTTTGAAGGCTGATCGATCGGTTGAGTTCAAACGCAGGAGACTGCATCTCAAGCGCCGTGTTTAAGGTTCATTCTTACGAGGGACTCCACATAGTGAGCTTACGGTCCTGTCCATCACCTCCCGACCGCCTCGACCAGGGACAACTTCAGTCAGTTGAGCGGTCGATAGCTCTCGGTGCATGTCCTTGATTCAATTGACGCACGGAAGGAGAAACCGACTAGTATCTCCAGCATCCGACCGGCGATCGGGGTGAGTGGTTGTGCGAAGGTGTTCTGGGAAGGCAGCTGATGGTCATCGTCTCAGGCCGGATCTATGTGCGCCCGGGAAAGAGGAGCGAATTCTTGTCGTTGTCTGCCGAAGCGATCGGTCGCGCGAGACGCGCCGCCGGATGTCGGGACTTCGTTGTTGCGGCCGATCCGATCGAGCCGGGTCGCGTCAATGTGTACGAGGAGTGGGACTCCAGAGAAGCGATGATCGCGTTCCGCGGCTCCGGTCCGGGCGAGGCACTGTCGTCTCTCATTGAGAAGGACGACATCAACGAGTATGCCGTCTCGTTACAGAAGTGCGTCGAGTAGCGATGGTCGATGTCCTCTGATCACGGGTGCTTGAATGGCAATTGAAAATGCGATCGCGAGCCTCGCGGTGAAGGAACTTTCCGCCGCCGCTCCGTGGTTTGAGGCGGTCTTGGGAAGGAATGCCGATTCGGCGCCGATGTCCGGGGTCGTGGAATGGAGGTTTCCACGTGGCGGCTGGCTGCAGGTCTATCAACTCCCGGAGCGCGCCGGGTCCGGTTCAGCGACACTGGCCGTGACTGATCTGGACGTACTGATCGCGCATGTTCAGCGTTTGGGAATCGACACGAGCCACACGACTTCGACCGCAAAGGTAAGAACGCTGATGATTGTCGACCCGGATGGCAACCACATCGCCTTTGCCGAAGCTTTTGATTCGTCGATGGCACAATGACGGCAACTCGTTGGCCGTGACGCTTCGACCCGGCGACAAGGTACTGAGCGTTGCACTCGAATTCGCCGGCCGAATTGCTCACGACACCGCCGACGCGCCCGCTTCGGCGACCGTGTGATCGTTTTCGACCGTCGATCCGGAGACGCCGATGGCGCCGATGATCGCGCCGTCGGTGTTCGTGATCGGGACGCCGCCGGGAAAGGTGATGAGTCCGTCGTTGGAGTGTTCAATGTTGAAGAGCGGCTTGCCCGGCTGCGAGAGTTTTCCGATCTCGCCGGTGGGCATGTCGAAGTAGCGGGCGGTCCGCGCCTTCTTCATGGCGATGTCGATCGAGCCGAGCCAGGCGCCGTCCATCCGGGCGAACGCCTTGAGGTTCGCCCCGGCGTCGACGACGGCGATGTCCATCTTCGTGTTGATGGCCGAGGCTTTCCGGATGGCCGCGTTGACCGCCGCCTGCGCCTGCTCCAGTGAAATGTCCTGCGTGTTCGTCGTCTTCACGGGCGAGTCTCCCCAGGCTTGAGTTGGTCGTCCTGCGAGCCTGATTGAACGGTGAATGAGACGAAGGTCAAGGGCGCCTCCGGATCCATTCCTGGAACGCCCTTCGTGCCCATTCGTCACCCGGACACCCAATCCTGTCGCTTGGTCGCGTTTCTTCCTTCGTTGCGCCGAGTCCGATACGCGCTTCAAGCGACCCTGGTGACCGCATCGGTGACGCGCCTTTGATGATGGCATGGCGCAATCCCGGCAGACGCCGGGAAGGGGGGAGGCATGAACGAGCTGAATGACGGGTCATGGCGCCCGTTCGGCGCCGGGACAACCTCGGTGGACGCCGAGTCGAGTTCGACCGACCACGGCGTTTCGCTCGCCAGCGCCTGTCGCGTGTGGGCCTATATCGGTTTGAACTCGTTCGGCGGTCCCACCGGACAAGTCGCCGTGATGCACAAAGTCCTTGTGGACCAGAATCGCTGGATCAGTGAAGAGCGATTCCTGCACGCGCTCAACTACTGCATGCTTCTTCCGGGCCCGGAGGCCATGCAACTCGCGACTTATGTCGGCTGGCTCATGCATCGCACGCTCGGCGGATTGATCGCCGGAACCTTGTTCGTGCTTCCCGGTTTCATCTCGATTCTCGTGCTCAGCATCGCGTACACCCAGTTTCGCGACTTGACGCTCGTTCAAGGACTGCTCTTCGGCCTGAAGGCTGCGGTGATCGCGATCGTCGCCGAGGCAGTGATCCGCATCGGCAGAAAAGTGCTTCGTAATCGGGTGATGTACATCATCGCCGCCATCTCATTCGTCGCGATCTTCTTCTTCGGAGTTCCGTTTCCAGCGATCATCCTCTCGGCGGGCGCGATCGGGTTCATCGGAGATCGGTTCCGTCCCGATCTCTTCGAAGTCCTTCGTTTCAAACAGGCGAACAACGGGGCGCCGCAGACCGAGTATCTCACCGACCATGCCGCGACGCCTCCTGCACGGCCCGCGCTGTGGCGCACCGTGTCCACGCTGCTCATCTGGGGCGCCCTCTGGTTTACTCCTGTCGTCCTGCTGCATGCGTGGGCCGGACCCACGAATGTCTTCGCCGCGCAGTCCTGGTTCTTCAGCAAGGCCGCCGTCGTGACATTCGGCGGCGCCTACGCCGTGCTCGCGTACATCGCGCAACAGGCGGTCGAGGTCTACCACTGGCTCGAGCCGGGTGAAATGCTCACCGGTCTGGGAATGGCCGAGTCCACTCCCGGTCCCTTGATCCAGGTCGTGCAGTTTGTCGGCTACATGGGCGCCTACCGGGATCCCGGGGAACTCGATCCGGTTGTCGCGGGCGTCGTCAGCTCGGTGTTGACCACCTGGGTGACCTTCGCGCCGTGCTTTCTTTGGATTTTTGTGGGGGCGCCATATGTCGAATACATCCGGGGGAAGCGATCGCTGACCGCGGCATTATCGACCATCACGGCGTCGGTCGTCGGTGTCGTACTGAACCTCTCGGTGTGGTTCGCCTTGCACACACTCTTCGGCGAACTCGTCGAAGGCGCCATTGCCGGCGCACGGTTTCCCGTGCCCGTATTCTCGACCATCGATATTCCTGCTCTCCTCATCGCCGCCATGGCGGCGCTGTTGATCTTCCGGTGGCATTGGGGCGTGCTTCAAGTGTTGGGCGTGTCCGTGGTTCTGGGGTCGGCCTGGACACTGTGGCGATCGGCGATCTGACCGGAGGGCTGAACGAACGACCGAACGGGTGTTCGCGGCGGCGCGCTCTCAACGAGACGATGTGTCCACCCGATTCTCGCGAGGTTCTGACATCCGCTCGTACGCCGAACGTCGGGCAAGCGTAAACTTCGCCGGGAAAGGTCGTCCTGCCCGGCGGGCATGGACCTGCCGCCGTAATCACGAATCGACTAGCAACGCGTCGCTCCCGGCTTTGAGGCTGCTCTGGCGAGTCTCGGACAGATCGCACAGCCAAGCGGGCGGTCCGACCATGCTCGTGTTGGGGCTCGGGATGAGCCGCAGCAATTCATCGACGACGCAAACCGGAAGTGAGTCGCCCGGACCGCCGCCGTATCACGCGGTGGACGCCGAAGATGTCCTTCGGCGATTCGACTCGTCCGACTCTGGCCTCACCGCCAGCCACGCGGCCGAGCGTCTTATTGAGTACGGCCCGAACGCTCTCCCTCGCGGTCGGCCTGACGGGCCTCTCGTTCTATTCTGGAGGCAGATCAACAGCCCGCTCATCTGGGTTCTTCTTGCCTCGGCGGCCGTCGCGATGCTTGCAGACTGGCACGGCGATGGCCTCAAGAACGGTCTCGTCATCTTCGCCGTGGTGGCGGTCAATTCCGTCATCGGCTTCGTGCAGGAGTACCGCGCCGGACGAGCGATCGAATCGCTGACGCAGATGATGCCGGAGTTGATCACCGTCACCCGAGAGGGCCGTCGCTTGTCGGTTCCGGTGGCGGATCTGGCGCCAGGTGATGTCGTGCACTTGTCCGCTGGCGATCGTGTGCCGGCCGACGCCCGATTGTTGAGCGCGAAAGGGCTCTCGATTGAGGAGGCGGCGCTGACGGGCGAATCCATCCCGGCGCAGAAGTCGCCGGATCCGGTTGCCCCGGAAGCGGTGACCGGTGATCGGAGTTGCATGGTCTACGCGGGCACTCTCGTCAAGACTGGCGTTGGCGTGGGCGTCGTGACCGCGACTGGGCCGCGCACCGAATTGGGCCGAATCTCCTCCCTGATCCACGAGGCGACCGACATCGACACTCCGATGACGCAGGCGCTGCGTTCGATCGGACTTTGGATCTCCATCGGAATCGTCGCCGTCGCCGTGCTCATCTTGATCGTCGGCGTCACGCGCACCACGATCGCAACGGGCGACGATCTGCCTGCGGCGCTCCGCGAGACATTGATCTTCGCGATCGCCCTCGCCGTCGGCGCTATCCCCGAAGGTCTCCCGGCGATCGTTACGATCGCATTGGCGATCGGGGTTCAACGAATGTCGAGGAGGCGCGCCATCGTTCGGAGGTTGCCCGCGGTCGAGACCCTGGGTTCGACGACCGTAATCTGCTCGGACAAAACCGGAACGCTGACACGCAATGAAATGACGGTGCGCGCCGTCTGGGCGACCGGCTCCGACCCACTCGAACTTGAAGGCGTCGGTTACGAGCCGATGGGTCGACTGAGGAGATACGACGGGCAGTTAACAGAGGCGGACGACGAGACGATTCATCTCGTCCGCGCCGGAGCGCTGTGCAACGACGCGACGCTTCTCAACTCGGACGGTCGTTGGCTCATTACGGGCGACCCGACGGAAGGGGCGCTCGTGGTCGCGGCTCGAAAGCTGTCATTTGACGAGGATGAATTGAGATCGTGCAACCGCCGGCTCGATTCGATTCCGTTCGAATCGGAGCGGCAATTCATGGCGACGTTGCACGAGTGGAGCGACGATGGTCCACGAATACTCGTCAAAGGGGCGCCGGAGGTCGTGAGGCGCCGGTGCGCCGTCGGCGTTCCCGCCGACTTCAGCGATCGTCTCGAGGGTATGGCCCAGCGTGGCCTTCGGGTACTTGCCGTCGCCGAACGCCCGGCGCCGGGAGCGGACGGGCTGGACGAGACTGACATCACGGACCTCCGCTTTCTTGGTCTCGTCGGAATGATTGATCCGCCGCGGCAGGAGGCGATTGACGCCGTGGCCGCATGCAAACGGGCCGGCATCCGCGTGAAGATGATCACCGGCGACCATCGCGCGACGGCCGCCGCCATCGCGCGCCAGCTCGGCCTGCTTGATGGTCAAGCGGACGCAACGCAGGGCGCCGCGCTGGATGGCCTCGATGCTCAGCGACTTCGTTCCACCGCCATCGAGCAAAGTGTCTTCGCCCGCGTGGCGCCGGAACACAAGCTCAAGCTCGTCCGCGCCCTGCAGGACGAGGGGCAAGTCGTCGCCATGACGGGGGACGGCGTGAATGACGCTCCCGCGCTCAAACAGTCGAACATCGGTGTCGCGATGGGCATTACCGGGACTTCGGTTTCCAAGGAGGCTGCGGCGGTGGTGCTCACGGACGACAACTTCGCCTCGATCGCCGCCGCCGTCGAGGAGGGGCGTCGTGTGTACGACAATCTCGTCAAGTCGCTCGCGTTCGTCCTGCCGACGAACATTGGTCTCGCTCTTATCCTGGTCGCGGCGGTGGCGTTCTTTCCGTTCGATCAGGCTACGGGAGAGTTGTTGCTGCCGATGTCGCCGATTCAACTCCTCTGGATCAATCTGGTCGCGACGGTCGCCCTTGCCTTGCCGCTCGCCTTCGAAGCCGCCGAGCCCAATGTCATGTCGCGGCCTCCCCGCAAGGTATCAACGCCAATCCTGAGCCGGTTTGTGGTGTATCGCACATTTCTGGTCGCGGCGCTCATGTCGGCCGGCGCGATCGCAGCGTTTCTGCTGCTTCTCGGCGGATCGAACGATGCGACGACGCTCGCTCGCGCCCAGACTGCAGCCGTCACGACTGTGATCTTCTTTCAGATCTTTTACTTGTTCAATTGCCGGTCGCTCCGCGACTCTGTCCTCAAGATCGGGTTGTGGAGCAACCCTGCCGTGTTTGTCGGCGTTCCCATCGTCGTTCTTCTGCAGTCCGTGTTCATCTACTTCGGTCCGATGCAATCGGTGTTCGTGACGGCGTCCCTGAGCGCGACAGACTTGCTCTGGTGTGCTCTCATTGGTGCGCTGGTCATGCCGATCGTTGCGATCGAAAAATACATTGGTCGTCGTACGACAAGAGGCGTCCATTGATCGACTCCATCAGGTCGCAGCATCAACCAGTTGTTCCTCTGACAGATGTGCTCGACGACCTCGAGCGTTTCGTCACCGACACCGGTGACCGTCCGGTGCCCCTCCGTGCGGTGGACGACACGATGCGGGGTCGAGGGATCGGCGTCCTCATGCTTGTCCTGTCGATTCCGTTCATGATTCCGGTTTCGATCCCGCTTCTCTCGACGGTCTGCGGGGCGCCGATGATCATGCTCGGGGCCCGGATCGCGGTTACGGGCCGCGGCGTCATACCGGCTTTCGCCCTCGATCGAGAGTTCAGTCCGCACGCCATGGCTGCGATCGCCCAAGGGCTCAGCAAAGTGCTGCGCCCGATCGCGTACCTGTTCAGGCCGCGCCTGGGCGTCATGTTCTGGTCAGTTCCGTGGCGGATCACGGGGGTTAGTATCTGCCTCGCCGCTTCGATACTGAGCCTCCCGATCCCGGTCCCATTCGCAAACACGATTCCCGCGCTGGCGTTGCTCCACTTCGCGGCGGGTCTCCTCCAGCGCGACGGTATCGCGATCAGTGTCGGACACGCCTTCACGCTCGCGTCGTATGTCTACATCTACATGATCTGGGAAGTAGTAGTTCGGACGCTGTCCGCGCTGTTCTGACCGAGACTCCCGTCGTCGCATGGGCCGACGCGCGTCGCCGGGCTCGAATCGCTCCACCGCGCGTCGAGGTTCTAGAGCCCGAACGCGACCGTGATCGCGGAAACGGCGACCACCCATATCAGCAGGTTGAGCGCACCGCCGAAGCGAAGAAAGTCGGAGAAACGGTAGCCGCCGGGCCCGTAGACCATGAGGTTCGTCTGATACCCGATGGGTGTCGCGAAGCCGCAGGACGCGGCGATCATGATGGCGAAGACAAAGGCGAGGTGATCGGAGCCGATCTGCTCCGCGGTCCGCATCGCGATGGGGAACATGAGGGCCGCCGCGGCGTTGTTGCTCAGCACCTCCGTGAAGATCATCGTCAAGCCGTAGATCGTCGCGACGCACACGATCGGATTCGTGCCCGTGATCGAGAGTACGGCGTCAACGATCGTTCGCGCGGCGCCGCTTTCCTCGAGGGCCTTGCCAAGACTCAGCCCGGCGCCGATCACGATGAGCACCGACCAGTCGATACTCCTTCGCGCAAGCGTCGCGCCGAGGCATCGGGAGGCCACCATCGCTCCCGCGGCGAGGAGCGCCGCATTGAGCATCGTGATGATCCCGCTCGCCGCGAACACGATCATGCTGACCAGGATGATGATCGCCACGAGTGAGCGGTCGTAACGGGGCGACGGGAGATCGCCCGCGCTGCTCACGAGAAAGAAGTCGCGCGAGTAGCGCTGGGTCTCGGCGAATCCACTCGACGCTTCGAGGAGCAGCGTGTCGCCCGGGCGCAGCTCGATGTCGCCGATGCGGCCTTCGACGCGTCGTCCGCCGCGCGCCACGGCGAGCACGGCCGCGTTGTAGACCGACCGGAAATGGCCGTCCCGGATCTTCGATCCCAGAAGGCGACAGGAATCGGAGACCACGGCCTCGAACAATCGGCGATGACTCGAGTCGGCCGACGCGTCGACTGGCTGGGTCGCCGGTCGGAGACCCTTGATTCGGCGGAGCTCCGCAACTGCGGACACCACTCCCACGAACACGAGACGGTCCCCGACCTGCAGTCTCGTCTCCGGTTCGACCGCGGCGAAGACCTCATCGTCCCGCACAATCTCAGCGAGATACACATCCGGCATCCCCCGAAGGCCGGCGGCGGAAATCGACTTCCCCGCGACCGCGCTGCCGGGTTCGACGATCAACTCCGCCGAGTACTGGCGTGGATCGGTGCAGACATCGACGGGATCAGTTCGGTCCGGGAGCATCCGCCGGCCTAAGAGGAGAATGTACGCGAGCCCGCCGATGGCGCAGGGGAGTCCGACCTTTCCGATGTCGAAGAGGCCAAGGCGCTCACCGGTCGCGTCGAGAAGCAGGCCGTACACCACGACATTCGTGCTCGTGCCGAGCGTCGTACACAGCCCGCCAAGAATCGTCGCAAAGCTGAGCGGCATCATGAGCCGGGACGGCGCGATGGCGCACCGGCGGGCCCACGCGGACACGAGCGGCAACATCACGGCGACAAGCGGCGTGTTGTTCACGAAGGCGCTGGCCGCCGCGACCGGCAACACAAGCCGGATCTGACCCACGAGCACATTGGACGAACGACCCAGGATCAGGGTGCAGCAGCGGTCGAGCGCGCCGGTCTCCCGCAGGCCCGCCGCGACGACGAAGAGCGCCGCGACCGTGAGCAGCCCTTCGTTGGCGAAGCTCGCGAAGGCGGAGGATTGGGTCGCGAAGACGGTCAGGCCGGGAAAGAGGTGATCGATCGTCACCAGTGCGACGAGCGCCGCCACCATCACCAGATCAGCCGGATAGCGACCGATGGTGAGCGCGCCGAACATCACCGCCAGTGTGGTGATGACGATCCAGCCCTCGGGGGTCATGCGCCGAGTCTCCGCCCGTCACGATGTCGTGGGATTTGTTGGCGTCGACGCCTGGCGGAGGGCGCCGCCTTCGTCGGCTCATCTCTTCGTGCCGATGTGCTGCCCGTTGCGGCTTCTGGAGTGCGCCGCAATCGTCCGTCGATCAACGGGGCGTGGTCCAGCGGCGGGAGGGTTCGTCTCGTCGTGGTAGTAGAGTTCGAGAATGGACACCATCTCCTCCGCGCCACGGGCGACACGACAGATCCGCGTCCACACCTCCGGCGCCAGCAGCGGCTTGAGCGCCTGGCGAACCTCGGGAATGTGGGCCCAGATCTCCTGCAGTTGGCGGTCCCACTTCGCATGGTGTCTCGTCAGATCGTCCGGGTAGACCGTGGTACGGCCCACGCCTTCGTCGATGGCCTCGAAGGGACGCATGATGTTGAGGTAGCCGTAGTCGTCGGTGACCTCTTCACCTGCCCGGATGTCCCGGATCGCGACTTCGAAGCCGTAACCCGTCGTGAGACTGTTCGACCGAAAGGAATGGTTGACGAAGCGCGCATGGTCCCAGCAGAGCACCCATCGACCGTGCTGGTTGCGGAAGCAGTACTTCTCCAGGGTGGCGGTGTGCAATCCACCAAGCGCGAGGACTTGTTCAGGCGTGAACTCACGGTCGAGTTTGTCCTGGACCCAGGTAATCGTGCCCGCGGGGATGTCGCGTGTGGCGACCACCCCGTGCCCGATGGCTTCGCTGATAAAGCGAAGCTCGGTGTCAGGATGCATCATTGGGCGAATGCCCTTGGTTTGACGCCGTCGGCCCAGGTACGGAGCCCGTCAAGGTTGGCCACGATGGCCGGGGCGCAAGTCGGGGCGGGGCGCCGATCGTCAAGCACAAATCATACAACACATGGGGACATGTCAAGAGGTGATTGAGAATTAATCAGACGGGGCGTAGCGCGGATCGCCGGTGGTGAAGTCGGCCGGATCCGCGACCTCGTCATTTAACCACTCGATGATGGCGGCGTATCCCCGACTCTCCGGGTCACCGGCGAAGTAGCCGCCGATCACCGTCGTGACCCGAAAACCCAGATGTAGTTGAAACGAGAGCGTCGGATCGTTGAGTCGTCCCTTCACGACTTCGGTCGTGTACTCCTCCGGCGAGAGTCGATCCGCGTATCGGTGATAGCCCCGCAGACGCGACCCCGCGACCACGCGCCACAGACCCAACTGCCGGGCAAGTCCAAAGCGTCCGCGCTCGTAGAGCCGTCGCCCGATTCCCTGGCCCTGGAACCCCGGACGGACCATGACATCCGCAGCGAAGAGTGTGCTGCCCCGAACTGGATCATGGTTCGTGAAGTAACCCTTCGCAGTGAGCGCGTCCCAGGTGCTCATGTCCGGCTGCCCATCCCAGTCAATCACGAGTCCCGAGCACACGCCGACGACGAGGCCGGATCCCTGCTCCACCGCGACGAACTGGCCCTGTGGGAACACCGCGAGATGCGACTCGAGGTACTTGCTGCTCCAGGGTGTAATGTCCGGGTAGATCAAGCTGGCGATCTCGGAGATCCCGGCGAAATGCTCGGGCGCCGTATTCCGGATGACGACGCGCCGTCGCGCGTGGCGGACTCGCGGGAGTGGTCCGCGTCCGCCGCCCGCGGGCAGATTCACCGTTTCGAGTTGCGGCTCCACCATCGAATGGCTGTCCCGGAGCGGGCGGACGGTGCCGTGGGCGCGATTCCGGCGGAGCACATCGAGCGCGAGTTCACCGATGACCATCGTCTCCTGATTCGGGATTCCTTCGGCGAGTATGCCGTCTCGCGCGAACGGAAAGTCGCTGGGTGTCAGGATCGACGCCTGCCCGTAATTCAGTGACACGGCTGGGACCATCGGAAGCGAGCCGACCGTCGCGGCGTTGACGACGAACATCTGATTCTCGATGGCCCGCGCCTGCGCGCAGTAGCGCACGCGGATGAATCCCTGGCGGTCATCGGTGTAACTTGGGACGACGAGCACCACGGCGCCGGCCTGGGCGGCGGCGCGACACACCTCGGGAAACTCGACATCGTAACAGATCGCGATGGCGATGCGGCCGATCGAGGTGTCGAAGAGGCGAAGCGTGTCGCGCGGGCTCACGCGCCATACCTCGTTCTCGAATCGGGTCATGTTCATCTTGCCCTGCGTCTCGTGGGTTCCGTCGGGCGCGAAGAAATGACTGTCGTTGTACACCGTGTCGGCGTCGTCCGCATCGGGCGTGGGAATCGTTCCGGCGATGATGTGAATGCCGGCGGTCCGGGCGAGTCGCTCGAAGAGTTCGAGGTAATCGGGGAGACGGCGAGCCAGGGCGCGCACCTGGTCGGCCATGGGTCGACGGATGTCGCCGAGCGTCAGGAGTTGCACCGTGAAGTATTCGGGAAAGACGAGCAGGTCACAGTCGTAGTCGGCGGCGGTATGGACGAGACCTTCGACTTGATCCCGGAACTCGGAGAAGTCGTGAATCGGCCGCACGAAGTACTGAAGTGTCGCGATTCGAGCTCGGTTCATGTCGCAATCGTAAGCCGTGATGACACCGGTCCCAATGCGTCGACGGACCCGGTCCTCTCAATGAGGACAATGAAGATAGTTCGTTCCCATGCGCCGACGAGGTCGCACTGCACGGTCAGGTTACTTCTCCCATAGACCGTGCTGAATTCCGCCGTGGAAGTAGATGGCGAACCGACCCTCACCCGGAATCTCGGTGGGGGGCATGGCGATCTCGCCACCGGCTTCCTTGGCGGATTCGACGGCCGCTTCGATGTCATTGACGAGCACATAGGGGCGCACCACCGGCGTCTCGGCTTCGTGCATCGGGGCGCGGACGCCGAGGCGGCCTCCGTTCTTGAGCGGCGCCGTGCGCGCTCCCCCGTACTCGGCGACGGGATCGCCGAATTTCACGCCATGCATCTTCTCGAGCGCCTGGCAGGTCGCATCCATTTCCGGAGTCACGATCTCGAGATAATGCACATTCATGACCTTCTCCTCGTTCGTGGCAGGCGACTCAGACGCCGGTTGTTGCAGGTTCGCGAGTGTATGACCGGTCAGCAGGACGCTTCCCGTCAGGGCGATGAGCAGAACGATCCAGACTGGATGCTTTCGAGTTGAACACTTCATGTTGCGTCTCCGTTCGGTCGTTGGATCGTTGAAAGATTCGTTCTCAGATCACACGAGGATCGCCGCCGTCGATTGGGATCTGGGCGCCGGTGGTCGCTGCGAAGGTGGGGCCAACGAGGGTGGAGATGAGGGCGCCAACCTCGCGCGAAGTAATCTCCCGCCGGAGGAGGTTCTTCGTCTTGTACTGCTCGACGGTCATGCCGTAACGCTCCGCCGAACGCTTGAGCGCGTCGTCCGTCCAGAGCCCGGTATCGAACACGGCGTCGGGATGAACTACATTGACGCGAATTCCGTCGCCCGCGAGTTCGAGCGCCGCGACCCGTGCGAGTTGGGTAAGTCCGGCCTTACTCACGGAGTAGGCGGCGGCGCCGGCGCCGGGAGCGGGAACATTGCGCGACCCGACAATCAGAATGCTCGGATCGACGCCGAGCTTGAGAAACGGAATCGCGGCGCGCATGAAGCGCTGGGTCGCCGTGAGATTCACCGCGAGCGCCTGGTCCCAGGTCTCGCCGGAGAGTTCTTCGATCCGTTCCCCGGTCCGGAATACGCCGGCGTTGCACACGATGATGTCGAGTCCGCCGAAGGCGAGTACGGCCATCTCGATTGCGCTGCGCACCGCCTCGTCGTTCGTGACATCGCATTCGATTCCGAGCATTCCCGTCCGCCCGAGCGTCTGAACGACCTCCGCGGCGCGGTCGAGACCGACCACGACGGCGCCGTCCGCCGCAAGCGCGTCGCAGGTCGCGCGACCGATTCCGGAATTCGCCCCGGTCACGATCGCGATCTTGCCCGTATGCGCTGGTGCGACGACGGCCGCGCGGGCGAGCTTCGCCTGCTCGAGACTCCAGTACTCGACTTCGAAGATCTCGCCGGGCGAGAGCGGACGCCAACCCCCGAGCGCTTCACCGGTCTGAATCGCCCATCGGGTGTGTCGCGCGATGTCCGTCACGATCCGGCACTCTTTCGCGGTGCTTCCGAACGCGATGCAGCCACGGCGTTCCCAGACCGCAGCGCGCGGCGCGGGATCGAGCATCGTGTGCTCAGCGCTCGCGTATTCGCCGAAGTACTCCATATAGTCATCCGCAAACTGCGCGACGGATGAAACCTCGGAACCAGGCGTTTCCGGAATGATGACCGGCGTCCGCTTCGTACGGAGTACATGGTCCGGCGTAATCGGGCCGCGCGTCGCGATCGTTCCGATGTCGGGCCGCGCCGCATATCCCTGCGCATCGCCGGATCGATCGAGCATGGCGAGCTGCGCTCGACCGCGCACGCGGGACACCACACGACGAATCCTCGCGAGTTCGAGCGGATCGACATCGGTCGACACTTCGGGATGACGACCCGCGCTCTGCTCTTCGATGAATCGCTCTCCACGATCGACCAGGTCAATCATGGTTTCATACGCGGTCCGCGCATCGTCCGCGAAGGTGAAGACGCCGTGGTGCAGGAGGATGATTCCCTTGAGTTCCCCGAGATTGATGTCGGAGATCGCTTCGTAGACCTGCCGGGCGAGTGTGAACCCGGGCATCACATAAGGCAGCGCGAGACAATCCGGATAGAGATCGGCGATCAGCCCGGCGCCGCGCGGCGTATTCGAGATTGTCACGATGGCGTCGGCGTGCGTGTGATCGACAAACTTCGACGGGATGATCGCATGCAGAATCGCCTCGACGGACGGCGACGGCGCCGACGGATCGAGCAGGAACGCCCGAAGCTGGCGCGCCATGTCGACATCGCTGAGCGACTTCAATTCGGCCAGACGCGTTGTTGGGTCGAGGCGCAGTGGCGCGAACCCCGGCTTCTCGATCGTGCCGAGATCCCATCCCGAGCCCTTGATGTAGAGCGTATCGACCGGGGCGCCGAAGAAGTCCGTCTCCTCGACTTTGACGGAGGTGTTCCCGCCGCCATGCATGACGAGATTCTCGTCCGCTCCGAGGAGCCGGGACGAATACACGCGCAACCCGAGCGGGTCATCGGCGAGTTCGCGCGCCTGCGCTTCATCCCAGCGGCTCCTCACGCCGGCGCCCCTTCGATGAGATGGATGAGCGTCGTCACCGCCTCCTGCACGAAGGCGTCGTCCTCCGCCGCAAAGTCAAGCTCGCGAACCTCCACCGTGTCGGGCATCGTCGAGCGCAGCGCTGCGAAGAAAACTTCGTCGCCCTCGCGGTTCTCGAGCGGACCGCCCTTGATGGAATAGCGGCTCAAGCCGCGCTTCGGAATGAGAAAGACCGTCTTTTCCCGACTCGACTGAAGGCGCTTCGTAATCTCGTGCGCGACCTTCGTCAGTTCGTCGTCGTTGAGCCGCGGCGCGAAGACGATCGGGCTGTGAAAGACATACTGGTGATCGCGATACGCGGCCGGCGGCTCGTTCGGAGTGTGCAGCAGAAGCCCGATGTGTTCCGCGCCTCCCGGACAGATCACCTGCGGCAATCCGAGTGAACCCGCGACGGTGAGCCGCTGCTCGTCCGCAGCCCGAAGCGCGTCGAAGACCCAGTCGGCGACCTCTCCGAGGGCGTAGTCGAAGACACCGGTGATGAGCCCTTCGCGCATCATCTGTTCCATCGCCCGCCCGCCGGCGCCGATGGCGTGAAAGGTAATGACTTCGTATCCCGCCGCGTGAAAGAGTTCGATCGCGCGCATGGCCCCCCGAGTCAGCACGCCGAGATTCGTCATCGCGATCGTGCCCTTGCTGTTCGCGTCCGGCGCCTGGGTCCACTCATTCTGGGCCATGCCGAGCGCGGCGCCGGCGGCGTTCGCGAGCATCTTCCGGAGAAACGGATTGAGGCCGAGAATATCCGCCACGGCGAACATCATCGTGATGTCCTTGATGCCGACGAACGGGGCCGTGTCGCCGGAGGCGGAGGTTGAGAGAATGACTTTCGGGAAACCGTACGGCAGGTCCTGCATAATGGCGCCGCAGAGCGATGTCCCCTGCGTGCCGCCCAGTCCGAGTACGGCATGAATCTCATTTCGTTCGATGCGATCGAGCAATACGCGTCGCGCGCCGGCGGCCATGATCGGCGCCGCATCCTGTCGCGATCCGGACGATCGAAGCTCGCTGAGTGAACGGCCGCCCGCCTCGGCCACTTCGGCGCTCGTGACTTCCGCCTGAACGGTCGGGTCCGCCACGACGCCGAGATCTATGAGTACAGCGGAGCCACCCTGAGCTTCGATCTCCTCCCGCAGGAAGGCAGCCTCGTCGCCCTTCGTATCGAGTGTGGCGAGAATCGCGACAGTCTTCATTTCGTGAGTCCTTCTCCGGTGGACGCGGCAGACTCAGGTTATCGTGCGAATCGCAACGCCGCGAATTCGGCCGCGGCCGCCGAGACTGCTCGTTCGATCGGGAGCCGCTCAGTCGATGAGCCCGTCCAGAATCCATGACCGCTTGTATGGTCGAGCATGTATTGCGCATCCTCGGGATTCTCCATGGCGGCGCCATGTCCGACGAGGATGACCTCCGGATCGATCCCGCGGACCTTGTGAAACACCGCCTCCGTCTGCTCCGCGGTTTCTTCGATAGTCAATCCGCGGTCATACCCGCGCAATCCGCCGCGCGTCGTGCCGGCGTGGTAACAGAAGATGTGCGGCCGGGCGCCTTCAACTACCGCGAGTGAGTCCTCTTCATTGAATGCGAGGCCAATAGTGACCATGTTCATCTCGTCGCGCGCGAGTCGAAGCATGTCGATCTCGTTCTGCAGCGTAATACCGGCGCTCGTAATGACGCGGTAAATCTCGCTGTCCTTGTCGATATAGCTGACGGACGGTCCAATGTTGCTCACCGAGTTCACGCCCATGCGCCTGCAGTCGTCGAGGACCATGCGCATGTCCTTGAGCGGGTCATTCGCGTTGAGACAGGCGCAGACGAAGGCCTCACCGCGGAGAGCGGGCATGATGTCCTCGCGCGTGTAATCCAGAGTCTGGCGATTCGAGTCGAGGATGGGCCACATCATCGACATCGTGCCCATCCCGTTCGCCCGGAGTCGGGCGCCCGAGAAGGTATTGATGCAGTCCGCGCCCGCCGCCTCAAGCAGTCGGGCGACGAGGCCGCTGCCCGCGCTCGAGATCATGATGGGCGTTCGCTCGTCAACCTTCTTCCGAAGTCGCGCGAGTATCTGTTCGGTCGTCTTACGCTGAGTGATCACACTTCGCCTCCGACTCGTGGTCTGGCTACCACGATATCGAAAAGGCGCGCCGATCGCCGGGACAGAGCGACGCAATGTCGCAGATCCTTCGTCCGAACTCGTCCAACACAGAGTGTCCGAAGAGTTGGCGAACTCATTTTCCAGGCAGTGAAAGGTCAGTAGCTTTATTGGGATGATGCTATCACAACGCCCGGCGCCTGAGCGCCGGCCGTTAGTGATCAATGAGGCTCTCGATTCCGATCGAGGGGTTTCGACTCGTTCAACGACTCGACCGCGAACGATGCTTTCGTCCCTGCCGAGGATGTGACGGCCCGGACCGACGCGGCTTTCCGCGGTACGAGCGTCGACCGCCGCGCTTTCCGTTCGTGTCGTTGCGCGTGCTCCGTGACGAATGGGTCTCGGGCGCCTTGAAGGTCAGATCACCTTCGGAGTCGCAGACCTCGAGTCGCCGGTTGATGAGGCGCTCGATCGCCCGGAGATCGCCGATCTCTTCGTGATCGCAGAACGAGATCGCGATTCCCGAAGCGCCGCCTCGAGCGGTGCGGCCGATGCGGTGGACATAGGTCTCCGGCACATTCGGCAGGTCGAAATTCACGACATGCGTGATCTCGTCGACATCGATGCCGCGCGACGCGATGTCGGTCGCTACGAGCACCGGTGTGCGTCCCGACTTGAACTTCTGCAGCGCGCGAGTGCGTGCGTTCTGAGTCTTGTCGCCATGGATCGCATTCGCGTCGATTCCCGCTCGCCGCAGCGTCTTCACGAGCTTGTCGGCGCCGTATTTCGTACGGGTAAACACGAGCGTGCGGCCGATGTCATCCCTCGTGAGCAGTCGGTACAGGAGTTCGGACTTATTCGGCCGAACGACATGGTACACGGACTGGGTGATCGCCGTCGCCGGCGAAGCGACCGGCGCCGTCTGCACGGAGACGGGATTCCGCAGAATCGCGTCGGCGAAGCGACGAATGTCGGGAGGCATCGTCGCCGAGAAAAGCAGCGTCTGCCGCTTGGCTGGAACTCGATCCACGATTCGTCGGATGTCCGGCATGAAGCCCATGTCGAGCATGCGGTCGGCTTCGTCGAGCACGAGCGTCTCGATCGAACCGAGGTCGATGTAGCCCTGGTTCATCAGATCAAGCAGACGCCCGGGGGTCGCGACGAGGATCTCCGACCCGGCCTGAAGGCTGCGGACCTGGGCGCCCTGCTTCACGCCGCCGAAGACCGCGGTCGATCGGAGACGCAGGAATCGTCCGTACGCGGAGAAGCTGTCGTGGATCTGCGTCGCGAGTTCGCGCGTCGGACACAGGACGAGCACGCGCGGGCGCCCGGCGCGGGCCCCGCGCCTCGCGTCGTGATTCGTGCGACGATCTCCGTCGGCGCGATCGAGACGGTGAAGAATCGGCAGCGCGAACGCGGCGGTCTTCCCGGTCCCGGTCTGGGCGCAACCAAGGACATCTCGTCCAGCGAGAACCGGAGGAATGGCGTTCGTTTGAATGGGGGTGGGGGTGGTGTACCCGGCTGCGGTCACAGCACGGACGATGGGCTCAGCGAGCCCGAGTTCCTGAAAGGTCATCGTGGTCTGATCTCTGGATTCCGGAGTTTCGGGCTTCCGGCGCCCTTGATACCGGAATGTCCCCGGACGCGGACCGCGTCCTCATAAAGCCACCGGCGTCAATATCTTCGTCCGATGGTCTCTGACATCCTCGGAGTCCATGAAAGGTAGGTCAGCCGAGAAGATTCGTCCACGGGCGTTCGAGAAGTGTACGAATCGAGCGGTCCGCGGGTTCGGATGGATCCGTATCCGGCTCAGCCCTTTCCGCTGGCAGCGAGGTCCTCTTCGGTATCGAGAAACGGATAGTCGATGTACCCCTTCTCATCGCCGCCGTAGAAGGTCGACTCGTCCCATTCATTCAGTTTCGCCCCGAGCCGGAAGCGGGTGGGGAGATCGGGGTTTGAGATAAACGGCCGTCCGAACGATACGAGGTCACACCATCCATTGAGAATGCGCTGGCGCGCGTCCTCGGCCGAGTAATTGCCGTTCGCGATGTAGGCGCGAGGAAAGGTCTCGCGGATCCGTTCAACGACCGGCGACCGGCGACCTTTCTCGTCGTCGCTCTGGAATGAGTCTTCCACGACTTCGATGAATGCGAGTTCGAGTGTTCCAAGCTCCTGCGCGAGGTAGCCGAAGGTCTCCGACGGATCGTCGTCGTGCATGTCGTTGAAGGTGCTCGTGGGTGAGATGCGGTAGCCGACCCGGTCGGCGCCCCAGACTTCGACGACGGCGCGGGCGATCTCCAGCGGAAGCCGCGCACGGTTCTCGATGCGGCCGCCGTACTCGTCGTCGCGATTGTTCGTCCCGCTGCGCAGGAACTGGTCGAGGAGATACCCGTTCGCGCCGTGAATCTCGACGCCATCGAATCCCGCCTTCTTCGCGTTCGCGGCGCCGGCGCGGAATTGCTCGACGATGCCGGGTATCTCGTTGGTCTCGAGCGCACGCGGCTCGAGAATGTCAACCATCCCCGAGTCTTTGCTGATATAGGTCTGCGCGCCCTCCGGCTTGATCGCCGACGGCGCGACGGGCGTCGCGCCGTCCGGTTGAAGCTCGGGTCGCGAAATGCGACCAACATGCCAGAGCTGCAGGTAAATGCGGCCTCCAGCGTTCTGAACAGCCGTCGTGACTTTGCGCCAGCCCTCGATCTGCTCATCCGAGTGAATTCCCGGCGTGAACGCGTAGCCCTTTCCCTGGGGCGAAACCTGTGTGGCCTCAGAGATGATCAGACCGGCGCCGGCCCGCTGACCGTAGTACTTCGCATTCATCTCGTTCGGCACATCGCCCGGCTGGGAGGATCGAGACCGCGTAAGCGGAGCCATGATGACGCGGTTCGGCAGTGACAGATCTCCGAGCGTGAATGGGTGAAAGAGAGGATCGTTCCGGCGAGTTTCCATGAGTCACTCCTGTGGCGCGGCGGCTCCCGAATGGAGCCGCCTTCCTCATGGTTTCGTCGGCGCCGTCAAGCCAGATTCAGCGTGGAGTCATCCAACCGGAGCCGGCTCCACCGTCTTCAGCCATTCCCTCGCCTCTTCGAGTTCGTCGAGATGGAAGAATCGCACCTCCGTTGAAATGAATGGTTTTACGGCAGCGGTCATCCATTCGATCCATTTCTGATCCGCGACGATTGCGGCGTGACTGAAGTGTTTCAGATGCCGAGGCGACCACTTCATGTCCTCCCACATCGCGGACGGCTCGATTTTGCCGATGTGACGAATGATCTCGATGACCTTGATCTGGCCGTACTCGTCGATCATCGCCTCCATCTCATTCACGAGATGGTTGAAGTCGGCGCGCGTGAATGGGCCGTCGATCGTGAACTCGATGATGTTGGATCCGGGCAGCCGGTTGAAGTCGAACATGACTCAGTTCCTTTCGCCAGAGAGTTGGAGCTTCGTCATTGTCGCGGGGGCGCCGGGTATTGGCGTATCGGGCGAAGTGCGAGTATTCCGTCGGTTCGACGGGCTCGCCAGTCTCCGTCAATCTGCCCGCTCAACTTCGCTGTCGAGCTTGAGCACGGTCTGCCCATCATCCTGCTCTATGACGAGCGCGGGATCGTCAGATGAGCCGTCACGCGAGACCGTGGATCCGTCAATCGTTCTCGAAATCTCCTGCTCGCTCCGTTGTACGACTATGCCCGTCGCGTAACCGTCGCCCCATTTCCACCTGACCTTAGTGCCTTCGCGAATCATCGGTTCACTCTTGGGAATTCATCGTGTCGCCATACCAAGTTCACGGAGGAACTCGACGGTGCATTCAAAGAATCGCGGTTCAACGCGATCGAACTTGTAGTACGCGGTCCGGTATTGCTGTCCGCCGAGTGATCGCACCATGTCGCCGTGCTCCACCGAGTGGCCGATACCCGGTACGGTCACGATGCGGTACCGGGTATTGCCGGCCTCGTCGAGGAGCGCTCGGAGCCGCGAGGTATTGATCTCGACTGGAACGACATCGTCATCGGCGCCGAAGACCGCGAGATAGGGTGTGCCCATCGTGCGCAGGATCTCGGTCGGATCGAACTGAAACCGGCGCAGCCAGAGCGCATCAAGTTGATCCGCAGCCGGTGGAAAATCGTCGGGGGCGAACATCGACTCGAGCCATCCTTCCGACTCTGCGATTGATTCGATCTCCTTGAGTTCGCGATAGATTTCGTGAGATGTCATCGATTCATTGAGTTGCAGATCGATGTGCCGCTGCACGAGCGCCGCGCGATCCGGCGGGAGTCCGAGCGTGGCGGCGATCGCGTCCGCGGAATCACGCTGCTGCTCCTCGATGCTCGTGGCCGGGCCGATCCAGGTCACCATGAACGCCGGATCCGGAAGCGTGTCATCGACGGCGCAGCGCGCGGCGAGCGCCTGTGCGGTCCAGGCGCCCGCGGAACCGCCCTTGAACCCGATTCGGCTCGAATCCAGCGCCGGTTCATTCGCAAGCGCCCGCAATGCCGCGGCGGCGTCCGAGGTCTGACGCTCGAAAGTGGTCGTCTCGCAGGCGCCTCCGGACGCCCCTCTGCCGCGTTGATCGAACGCGAATGCGGCGACGCCGTATCGAGCGAGGACCCGCGCCTGGCGAAGCAGACTGTTTCGGGTGTGACAACCGCGGCCATGCAGAAGGAGCACACACGCGTGCGGGCCGTCGCCTTCGGGGAGAACGAGCGTCCCCTCGAGTGGAACATCGGACACGAATCGGATCACGCGCTCCGTAACCTCAACGCGCGGCGGCGACACCGATCGCTTGAGATGCAGCGTCGCCGGCGGCGTGTTCGCGCCGCTCGGACCAATCATCTCGCGATAGTCACGATCAAGAACAAGTCGTGCTTCGCCGTACAGCCCGTCGTACACAACGGTGTGGTCGTCGATGACGGTGACCGGCTCCGGTTCAAGCCAGCCGTAGTACAACCAGTCGGGGAATTCCTCGAAGCACTGCAGGTCCCCGGAGTCATCGCGTTCGATGCGTACATTCACCCGCAGCGCCGAGTTCAGTCGCGTATACGCCCCCGTCCAGTAGCCCACGAGAGAGTCAGCGTCCGCCCATTCCGGGCTCGACCCCGTCGGTTCCGCGCTCACCTGACGGACGGAGACGGTGGAAGCCAAGAGGAGCAGAATGAACGAGATAAAGCGGGGAACTGACGCAATCACCTTCCGCTTCCTCCGTTTCGTCGAGGTGACCGGCACGATCGCGACTTCGGCGCCGCAAGCTGTTCGGATTCATCTGTTCGGCGCCGCGTCGGCTCATGAAGAAATCAACCGGACGACGCTCAGCGGGTATGAGCGATCGGAACCAGTGCTATCGGAGGCCTCAAATGAATGCGCTCGGTCGAATCGCATGGGCGGCGATCCTGGTCAGTCTCGGGTTGACGCGCGCCGGCGGGAGCGAGCCCGCAGACTTGACCCACGATGGCTCAGATGTCGCATCGGAGATTGATGACTACCTCGGCCGTCTGGAGTCGTTCGGTTTTCATGGTTCGGTCCTCGTCGCGCGCGGCGACGACATCGTCCTTTGTGGCGGATACGGCGTCGCCGATCATGCGTCGGGCGCGCCGATTACCGCCGACACGGTCTTCCATCTCGGATCGCTGGGCAAGCAGTTCACGGCGAGCGCGATTCTGCTTCTCGAGATGGAAGGAAAGCTGAGCGTTCACGACACGATCGGTCAGCATTTCCCCGACGCGCCCGCCGACAAGCGCGAAATCACGATCTACCAGCTTCTCACGCACACCGCCGGGTTTGCATACCAGCCGGGCGATGGTCCGATGCTCGATCTTCCACTCGAATACACGCCGGGCGAGCGATGGAGCTATTCGAATCCCGGATACGCGGTACTCCACGACCTCGTCGAGTCGGTGAGCGGCGAGTCGTTTTGCGCATTCATGGACTCGCGCTTCTTCGAGCCGCTCGCGATGACCCGGACGGGGTGCGCTCGAACTGGTTTCGAAGGCGTCGACAATCTCGCCCGCGCGTATACCGACAACACGGACCAGGGCGCCATCGTCGAGATTGAATGGAGTCCCCGCTATCGCGGGGCGGGTGATATCGGCTCGAGCGTCCGCGATCTGTTCGCCTGGGAGCAGGCGTTGCGAAACTCGTCGATCTTGTCGCGGGAGGCGATCGAGTCGCTCTTCACCGGCCATGTCCGAACGCCGGGCGGAGAGATGGAGTATGGCTACGGGTGGATGATTCTGACGACCGAGCGCGGTTCGCGCATCGCCCGCCATCCCGGAAACTACGGCGGATTCAACTGTGACTATCGACGCTACCTCGACGAGGACCTCACGATCATCCTCCTGTCGAATCACTTCGCGATGGGGCAGTCCATGCGGGAGGCGGCGCTCAATGATGTGAGCCGCATCGTGAACGGAGGCGAGACGAAGAATCCGCCCCGCGTCATTGAACTCGACCCGAAGCGGTTGAACGAACTCGAGGGGACCTACGAGTTCGACGACGGGAATCGCCTCACGGTGTCGGCGGTGGACGGTGGGCTTGCAGTCGGCTCCGCGACGGTCGAGGGGTATGCACTGCTCTACGAGCCCGATCTCCTGAGCGCTCATCGCGTTCAGCTCCGACGATGGTCGGATGCGTCGTGCGAATTCATCGACGCCGCCGCCACGCGTCGCGAAACGGAGCCCCTGCGAGCCGTCATCTCTCCCGCGCTTCCGTTCGACGGCGCCGCGGCGGATCTGCTCGAACTACTTGACGAGCTGCAAGAGTCGTTCGGCGTTTACCGACGCGTTCGGCCTGCCGCGACGATCAGCGCGGACCGTGGCCGCTCGGCAAGAATCTTCCTCGAGCTTGAGTTCGAACGAGGCGCCGCCTTGATCGAAACCACCTGGCGCGGGGGCGTCCTCCATATCGATCGCGCGACCGCGCTCCCTACCCGCCGCTTCCTGCCGACTGACGAACACATCTTCACTGCGTATGACATCTTCTCAGGACATCAGACGGACATCCGGTTCTCCACCGAAGGTGAGGTGAACCTCCTGCACATCGACCAGAAAGAGCCTGAGCGAATCGGTCGTCGTCGCTAGTCAGAGTCCAGCGGAGGCTGGACGGATGGCGCCGCTCGATCGTGTGTACACTCGGGCACGGGAGTGGCGGTGGCGCCGGGGGAGGAGGGGCGCCGATGCGTTGGAAGGGGAGACGGGGAAGTCGAAATGTCGAAGACCGAAGGGGACGCGGCGGTCGACCGGTCGCCATGGCCGGAGGCGGCGTTGGCGTGCTTGTCCTGGCCGCGGTCATCCTTCTCCTCGGCGGAAATCCGCTCGGGCTGCTCTCGAGTATTTCGACCACCGGTGGCTCGGCCATCCCGCCCGACGATGACGAACTGGCGCAATTCGTAAGCGTCGTGCTCGCCGACACCGAAGATGTCTGGCGTCATCTCTTCCGTGAAGAAGGAATTGAGTACGACGAACCGACGCTTGTGCTGTTCGACGGTCGTGTGCATTCCGCATGCGGACTCGCAGGCGCCGCGACCGGACCGTTCTATTGCCCCGCTGACGAACAGATTTACATCGACCTGACCTTCTTCGATGAACTCGACGAGCGGTTCGGCGCGCCGGGCGACTTCGCTCAGGCGTATGTCATCGCGCACGAAGTCGGCCACCATGTCCAGCGCCTGCTCGGCACGACCGATCGGGTCCATGGGGCGCGCGGCCGATTGAGTGAAGCTGAGTACAACGACCTTTCGGTGCGACTCGAACTTCAGGCCGATTACTTCGCCGGTGTCTGGGCGCACCATGCTCAGGCCATGGCCGGAATCCTCGAGCCGGGAGATCTCGAAGAGGCGATTCGAGCGGCTTCGGCGATCGGCGACGACCGCCTCCAGATGCAGACGCAGGGCTATGTGGTGCCCGATTCATTCACGCACGGCACATCGGCGCAACGGGTCCGCTGGTTCGAACGAGGGTTCCGGAGTGGCGACTTCGGCGGGGGCGACACCTTCAGCGCTGCGGATTTGTGACGCCTCCCGCTCGGTTCGACGCCGAAGCTCGAAGGGTGCACTCCAGTCGGGGGGATGCGATCGACCCGAGTACTGTCGGGCCTCGCTGCCGTCGCCGAAATCGCGCAGCTCCGGATTCTCTCCACCCTGCAACGCTTCATCGCGTTCGCGAACGACCTCGCGCATCCGGGCGAACTTTCCCTCTTCGCGGAGTCGTTCGAACTGCGCGTGCAGGTTCCAGACGATGGTTGGGAACGGGAATCGACGGGCAAGCCGTGAGGCCTGCGGATGCATGCCGATCAGGAAGAACGCCTCGCCGCCGATGCTGAACGAGAAGTCCGGTCGCTCGGGATCGTCGCTCACCCGCGGATCCCAGTCATAGTCCACGGCGTCCGCGTGGTGCATCCCGTTGAGATGAGCCCAGAGCAGGAGTTCGAACTCTTCATCATCCGCGATCGGAGGACCGTCGAAGACCGCGACGAAGGTGGCGTATTGTGGATCGATCGACGGCGCGGCCGAGGCGAACCACTGGAGATCGCGTACGGAGGCCTCGATGGCGGCGTCGGTCGCGAGCGGCGGGTAGGCGCCGAATCGATACGAGCCGCTGTGAATCGCGGCCTTCGCTCCGACGCATGGGTAGGCTTCGTGCTCGACAAAGGCACGGAGCGCCGCATGAGCCGCGACCACATGCGGAGGACATGAAGCATCGGGCGGACCCGGCTGGTCGCAGCCGGGACGCTCGAGCAGTAGTCTCCCGTCTTCACCAGGTCGAAACACGCGTGAAGCTGTCGCTCGAAACGCGGACGAATCGCGAGTCACATTGGCCGACATAGACGCCCACTCCTTGCTCGCAGCCGGAAGACCTCAATCCACGAGGTCGCTGCGCAAGAGTAGTGTGGGCGTCGATGGATCGTCGCTGCGACGGATCGCGCGGAGCCCGAACATGAGTAGTTCTTCAGCGCATCTTCGCCATCATGCGTTCGCGGCTGGGAACTCGAATGTTCCAGGCCAGCCCGAACCATGAGAGCACGCGGATGACGATGTAGCTCGTATCGATCTGCCACCAGCGGAGGCCGTGGCGGGCCGAATAGGGGAAGGCGTGGTGGTTGTTATGCCAGCCTTCACCGAAGGCGAGGATGCCGAAGATCGGGTTGTTCCGGCTTTCGTCGTGGCTGCGGAACGGTTGCGAGCCCCAGATGTGACACACGGAGTTGATGCTCCAGGTCACATGGTGCACGAGGAAGATCCGTACGAGGCCACCCCAGAGAAGCCCGAGGCCGGCGCCAGTCCAAGACATCGTGAGCAAACCGCCGAGCACGGTGGGAATGAGGAGTCCGAGCAGGACCCAGAGGGGGAAGAGCGCGCTCATCCGCCGAACGAACTTGTCGCGCTTGAGGTCCTTCACATACTTGCCGAGCGACCGCGACGCGGGGTCGAAGAGCCAGCCAATGTGGGCCTTCCAGAACCCCTTGACGAGCGCGACCATGCCGTGGCCGTGGCCATGTGGAGTGTGCGGGTCTTCTTCGCCGTCACTGTGCTGGTGGTGGCTGCGGTGGTAGGCCACCCAGCGCAGGAGCGGTCCCTCGCACGCCATCGAGCCCATAACCGCAAGCGCCGCTTGGACATATCGATTCGTGGAGAAGGACTTATGCGCGAAGAATCGGTGGAATCCGACGGTAATACCCAACCCGGTCACAACATACATGCCAAACAGCAAGGCGAGCTGGATCCAGTCGAATCCACGGTCCCACGCAAGGATCATCGCGGCGATGAGGCCGACGAAGGGCAGGATGATCGCCAGAAGCGTGGCGGCCCGGTGAGAGATCGACATTAACGCACCTCGTTCATGGTCTGCAGACATTGCGGCGTACAAGGGGGGAATTCGGCATTTATCCCGGGACGGGCGCCGTTTTCGGAGTTCCATCCGCCATCGGCCCGCTCCACCCTGGAACGGGCCCTGATCACCTACAGGGTAGCGCCACACGACGCGAAACGGACGATCCGACTTCAAACTTGGTCAAGAATATGAAGCGGGATTCACCGCGACGACGGGCATACGCGGGCGCCCCAGTCCTGGTTCGTTACGATTTGCGACTCTTTCTGATCGCGGCTTTCGGCGTGGTCTTTTTCTTCACGGCGCCGTTTCGCTTCGCCGTCGACTTCGATCCATTCTTGGAGCCGCTCGACAACTTCTTTCGCGTCGCCGCCTTCTTCGTCGGCGATTTCTTCGCGGCGACCTTCTTGCCGGCTTTCTTCTTCGTTGTTTTCTTCTTCGATTTGCTCGCCGCTCGACTGGCGCCGAGGACGGATTCGTAGTGAGCGACAAACTTCTTCGCCGGCAGGCGGCGGATGGAGTCGCCGACCACATTCAGCGCAACCTCATCAAGCGACTTGAACCGGATGCACGACTTGCCCATGTCGAGCTTCGTGCCCGTCTTCTTCCAGGCTTCGACGAAGCGCTTCTGCTCCTCCTCCGAGAGGTAAATGCAGTAGAGGTACAGCGACATGTAGTTCTTCTGCGACGCGAGCCCCGCGAACGGCAGAGGCTGCTTCGGGTCGCAGTGGTACCCCGGCGGGTAGATCGAGTGCGGCACGAAGTACCCGATCATCCCGTACTGGATGCCCTCCTCGTACCCCTTGTCGAGGTTCTTGAGGATGACCTTCCGAACCGCCTCGATCACCTTCCGGCGGTCATCCGGTAGCGAATCCAGGTATTCGTCAACGGTAGAGGGTTTGCTCGGCATGGCGGCATTGTACAAATCACCCTCTCGAGCACACCCCTCAGTCCGGGTTTTCCGGCTACTCATTGTCCCACTGGAACGAGTCGGCCGATCCGACTGGCGCGGCCGAGGCCCGTGTCGACGACGACCTCGACGGCGACTCGCCCACTTGCGTCGATCGCCACTGCGTTCGCGATGAAATCGAACGGGCTCGATGAAGTCTGGACGAGGTCATTGAGATCGGTCATCACGCCGCTCTGCCAGATGAATCCATGGGCCGCCTCCCGACCCGCGTTCGCGGCGCCGACGACCTGTCGTTCGTCGTTCAACGCGTGCGCGACGCTGTATCGCCCGGCGAGGAAGCCGAGGCCGAGCGTCTCCTGAGTGGACTCGATGTAGAGCATGGCTTCAACGGAGAAATCCTCGAAGCTCATGCGTCCGGCGAGATCACCGTGCTCGTTGAGCGCCAACGCTTCGCTGTTGATCCCACCCGCGAACGGGGCGACGACGATCGGCTCGTTCATCGGATCATCCCACCGGGCGGCGATGAACGCGTAGCCAAACGCGTTTTCCACGATCCCGGCCACCTGATTCCTCTCGTTGATGGCGAATGCGACGCCGTGACGCGAGTCATCAATACCCGAGAGCGTGAATCCTGGCGCGTCGGCGTCGCGCCACACGACCGGACGCTGGCGGCCGCTCAGATCGTTGAAGACGGTCCCGACGATGATTCCCCGGGCGTTCGCGTCGTACGCGAAGCCGGAGGGCAGCCCGGCGGCGGGTCGCAGAAGCGTCGCCCGCCCGCGCACCCACGCCACGGGCTGATTCGACGAGGTACCCACGATCAACGCCGGTGAGCCGACGCCCAGCGCGAAATTGAGCGATTCAGTAGGGCGCGGAAGTTCGAATCGTCTCCCGAATCCGAACGCGACCGGCCGCGCGAGCGGATCGAAGGGATCGGTCCCGGCGTTTCCGATGATCGCGCCGGAGGCAGTCATGTCGGTCGGGAAGACCGACTCGACACCGGGGACCGACTCGAAGATCTCGAGGTGATACCGATCCGTCTGCGCCTCCGCCCGATCGACGGCGAATCCGACCCCGCCGCCCACGAGAACGACCATGGCGCCACGGCCAAGATGACGCAGGAGCGACATGACTCGAGTCACGATCAGATCTCCGAAGATGTAGAGATACCGGGCCGGCGGCGTACTCCGCCGGGGAGCGGTCGAGGTGATCGAAGGATAGGGATCCGGATCACGCGACCTCCATCCCAGAATCTACATCAAGTGTTCAAATAGACCAGTGTGATTTGAACAAAATTCGCCCGTCTCCCGCTATTCGTCCTCCTCGTTGAGCCGGCGCCGGGCCGCTTCGAGTTCGGCTCGCCGCTCGGCGGTGATCGGCGGGAGTTTGAGCCCGAGCGCGCGAACTCGAGCGGCGATGTAATCGGCCGCGAGAGCTCGTGCATGCCACTTGTGGTCGGCGGGAAGGATGTACCACGGAGCCCACGCCGTATTCGTCGCGGTGAGCGCCGCGTCGTAGGCCTCGACATACTGATCCCAGAACGCGCGTTCGCGCAGATCGTTCGCGTCGAATTTCCAGTGTTTATCGCGACGACGGAGCCGTTTGAGGAATCGCTTCTTCTGCTCCTCACGGGAGAGATGGAGGAAGAATTTGAGGATGCAGGTCCCGTTCCGGGTGAGCATGCGCTCGAAGCCGTTGATGTCTTCGTATCGTGAGCGCCAGAGCTCCTCGCCGCGCTGACCGCTCGGGATGTTCTGCGCGTCGAGCCACTCCGGATGAACGCGAACGACGATCACTTCTTCGTAGTAGGACCGGTTGAAGATCCCGATTCGCCCCTTCGCCGGCAGACGCCGGACCGAGCGCCAGAGAAAGTGGTGTCGCTGTTCCTCGGGCGTGGGGGGGCCGAACGAGTATGTCTCGCATCCTCGCGGGTTGAGGCCGGACATGACATGCTTGATCAAGCTGTCTTTCCCCGACGCGTCCATACCCTGGAGCACGATGAGCAAGGCGCGAGACTTCGTGCTCCAGAGGAGATCCTGGGCGTCTCCAAGGGCTTCCTGATCCCCCTCGACCCACTCCCGAGCCTGATTGTCGTCCACCGGTCCGCCCTCCGGCAAGGTGCGAAAGTCGGCGAGGCGAATCGTTGAGCCAGGCTCAACGAGGTATGGCTCGTGGGAGAACCGATGATCTCGATGGCGGTTCGTAGACACGTCAGGAGAATACCGCATGCGGGCAGGGGAGTCGGGTGTCGGATTGGACGGCGCCGTTCGCTCGTCCTACGAATCGCGTCGAGATCGTGACACCGGAAAGGATGCTTCTCATGCTTCGATGGACGCGTGTTCTCGCCTGCGGACTCGTTTCTTCATTCGTCGTCGTAGGCTGTCAGAGCGGGACTTCAACGGCGACGCTCGAACGGCCGGGCTGGAACACGTACGGGGTCGTCGACGGCGCGACCGGCATCGAGGAAGAGCTGGACGACCTCGAAGGCGGCGAGGCCGGCGTCATCGTCGAGGGTGAAATCGTCGAGGTGTGCGCCGAAAAGGGCTGCTGGATGCGGGTGCGCGAAGGAGACGATGAGATCTTCGTTCGCTTCAAGGACTACGCGTTCTTCGTCCCCCGCAACGCCGCCGGACGGCGGGTACGACTCCACGGCGAGACCGTATTGCAGGAAATGCCTGTCGACGAACTCCGTCATTATGCGGAAGACGCCGGAGCGTCGGCGGAAGAGATCGCCGCGATCACCGAGCCGGAGACGCGCGTGTTCTTCTTCGCCGATTCGGTCGCGATCGAAGGCGACGGACTCGACGAACCGCACCGCCAGTGAAGAAGGTGGGGGGACAGAGGTCGACTACTTGTCGTCCCGTTCCGGCCACGGCAGCCGAAGCTGCACTTCGAGGCCGCGCGAGTGGAAGGTGAGCCGGACGGCGCCTTCGAGTTCGCGTTCGACGATCTTCTCGATCACCGTCGTGCCGACCCCGGTGCGGGTCGGCGCCTCGAGCGGCGCCGCGGCCCCGGCAAGCGATTCTTTCCAACCGACACGCAGAATGCGGGCGGGGTCGTGGCCGGCGTCGTCTTCGGAACGAGCCATTTCTTCGAAGACCCAGTTCACGGCGACGGAGCCCATCTCCGACTCATCCGCATTCGAGGGCGTGCGCCGTGGCCGCCGCAGGGCGCCGTATTTCAAACTGTTCGACACGAGTTCCTGGAACACCATTCCGAGGCGCGTCGTCATCCGTGCATCGAGCGGAGCCTTCGGCCCGTCCGCCCGCACATACGGCATGCAGTCCGGCGGCACAATCGCTTCGAGTAGATCCCGGAGCGTGATCGAGCTCCAGTCACGACCAGAAAGCAGATCGTGCATGGTGATCATCGACTGCACGCGCGTGCTGATCGACTGATGAAACCCCTCGACGGTGTCGTGCCGCCGCGAGGCCATGTTGACGAGGGCATGGAGCGTCATCAGGCTGTTGCGCACCCGATGATCCATTTCCCGGAGCAGCAGTTCTTCGCGTCGCGCCGAATGCCTCCAGTTGAGTTCAGACATCACGCTCGACGCGAGGACTTCAATCGTCTCGATCTCTTCCCGCTCCCATTCGCGCGGCTCGTGGTCGATCACGCAGAAGGACCCGATGACCGTGCGCTCCGGCGGCGCCGTACGAAGCGGCATTCCGAGATAGGCGATCACCTTGAGGTCACGAATGGCGAGGTTCTCGCGCAATGCCGGGTGCTCGCGCGCATCACGCACAACCAGCGGCTTCTCGTCTCGGACGACATGTTGACAGAATGAGTGGGTCAGCGGTGTTTCGCGCCAGGTGCGCCACGGTTCGGGAAGGCCGATGCAGCTCTTGAAGTACTGGCGATCGGACCCGACGATGCTCACAAGCGCGACGGGAGCTCGTGTGACTCGCGCCGCGAGTCGAGAGAGACGATCGAGAGTTTCCTCGTCGCCCGGTTGCAGCACCGCCTGCACCCTCTCGTCTACCGTCGTGTCGCTCCGGTCAACAACCGACTCGACATGACCTCGGCCGGGCTCCGAAGTGGATCGCGATCGGAAACTCATGGTGACCGCGGCATTGTACAGAATGAACAGGGAATGCGGCGGAGCCAACGGGGATTTTGGCGAAGCGAATCTTCTCCGGGCTTGGAGGTCCGGCGGTGGAGGGCGCTCATTTCCAGCACTCGATCAATCGCTCCGCCGCAGCGAGACCGCTCTGGAACGCCGCTTCGACTCGCGGGCCGAGCATCCAGTCACCGGCGACCGCGAGCTTTCGCTCGGAGTCGACGAGGCACGATTCGCCGACCGGCTCATCGACCCGGGCGTACCGCCAGCGATGCGCCGCGCTGAAAATCGGGGATGTCCAGCCCGGCGCAAGCAGTTCGCGTGACGCCTCGAGGAGTTGCACGGCCGCATCGTCCCGCTCGATCTCGAGACGCGCCTCGCTCCAATCGTGGGACCCATGAATAACCCACGCCTCACCGGAAGGGCGGGCGGGTTTCGAATTGTTGCGACCAACCCATTGAATGGAGCTCCCGCCTTCAACACGCGCGCTGTCGAACTCAACCTGCAACGGCTTCTCGAATGCGAGCATCAATGACCAGCACGGGCGCATCGAGACTCCCCGTGCGCGAGTGGCCAGTTCGTTCGCCTCCGCCTCGAGCAGCGCCGCCGCTTGAGGCGCGGGGATGGCGAGGACGACCCCATCAAAGTCGCCCACCCGCTCGCCTTCGGCGTTCACGACGCGCCATCGTCTCGAAATCCAGGCGAACTGCTCGATACGCGACTCGTATCGAGGCGCCAGCCCCTCCAACAGGCAGCGAACGAGCGCGCTCATGCCCGGCACGCCAACATAGATGGCTTCTTCTCCTGCGGGAGAGATCCCATCTCCGCTGATTCGGACCCGTCGATGCCGCCATTCGTCGACCACTCCGAGTTCTCGACATTCATCAACCAACCTGGCGAAGCTCGGGTCCCGGACCGTGAAGTACGGCGCCCCGTGGTCGAACTCAAAATCGCTTACGCGGCGTCGACAAGTCCGACCTCCGGGCCCTCGACCTTTGTCGAAGACGGAGACGCGGAATCCCTCGCGCCGCAGGGTGCGGGCGGCGGTCGATCCGGCGACTCCTGACCCGACGACGGCGATGCGTTGCGCGTGACGATTTGATGGCGCCCGGGACATGACACTTTGTTTTCGTCGGCACGATGCGAGAGGATGCAGCCGCCGACGAATAAGTGTGGCTGTTTCGTGTTCAGTTTTCGTCCACTTCCTGAACGATGAGATTCGTGCCGAGATCTTCCCGGACACGGAGGTGCAGGCTGTCATCGGGAAGTGAACCGAGAGCCTTGACGATCCGTTTCAACGCGCCCTTGCGGGGATAGGCGATATGACAGACCGCATCGCCGGGTCCGACGGCCGGAAGCGTCGTCATCCCGAGGACGACGCCGTCACGCGGGGCCTTGAGAATGTTCTGCTCGCGTCCCGTGAGGCCGGTGTTCGTCGCGATCGGCTCTCCGCGCTCGAGAAGATCGCCCGGGCGGACATGGAACCGGAGAAAGCCGCCGGCGTCGGCGCGGACCCACTTCGACCGCTCGACCACAACCTGGTACGGGGGCGGCTCGGGATCTCCTTCAACGAGGCCGAGATGAATCAATGCGTTGCGCACGCCGCGCAGGCCGTAGTCCACGATGGTCGGCTCAACCTTCCAGACTTCGCCCGCTTCGAGAATGAGGGTGGGACGGCCGGCGTCCGTCGCCGCGCGCCGAAGCGATCCCTTCGGTCCCCGACCATTCACGATGAGCTCAGCGCCGAACGCGCGGGCGAGATTCGCCAGCTCTTCGTTGCGCATGTCGGCCCGCACATTCGGAAAGTTCGTGCGTCGCACGGCGGCCGTGTGAAGATCAATCCCGAACTGACACCGCGCCACGATCTCTTCGAAGATCACGCGTGCGAGTCGGCTTGCCGGACTCCCGTTCGCCGATCCGGGGAAGCATCGATTGAGATCACGACGATCGGGAAGGTAGCGGGAATGGCGCTCGAAGCCCTGGATATTGACGACCGGTACAAGCAGGAGTGCGCCGCGGTGCAGTTCGAACGGCGGGTCGAGAATGAGTCGGCGAATGATTCCGGCGCCGTTGATCTCGTCGCCGTGCACCGCCGCGGTGATGAAGACGGCCGGGCCCGGAAGGGGAGCCCGCCACACATGCGCCGGAAGCCGCACATCGAGTCCGCTGTAGCTCTGGGAGAGGGTGATCGAAACATCACGCCGCTCGCCCGGCTCGATGGGACCGTCCGGCCAATCGCCGATCGATCGTTCAGGAAGAGCCACGGCCATCGGCCTGCTCCGTGACCTTGTCCCGCGCTGAATCCGGAAGGGGTTGAATCTTGGGTCGCCGCCGCTTCGTTTTCTTCTTGTGAATCGTGTAGTTCCGCATCGAGTCGAGCTTGCCGTAGCAGAGCAGGCGATCATGCGCCAGGAGTTCTCGTGAGTTCTTCGGATTTGAAATCACCGTCGCGCCACGATTGAGCGTGAGGACGACAATGTCTTTCTCGCGGAGCCGTGATCCCTCGATGGTGGTTCCCACGAGCTCCGAACCCTCGGGAATGATGAGTTCGGCGACGCCGTAGCCACGACTGATCGTGAGTCGCTGACGGATGTCGATTTCCGGGAAGTCGATCTGGCTCGAGATGAAGTCGACGATGGCGCCGGCGATATCGAGTTGCGTCGCGCCCTCGATGCCCTCCAGGCCGGGCGAGGAATTGACCTCCATGATCTGCGGCCCGGCGTTGCTCTCAAGAAGGTCGACGCCTGCGACACGCAGCCCCATGATTTGCGCGGCGCGCACCGCGGTTTCCTCATAGGTCGAATCAAGCGTGATCGGCTCCGCGATGCCGCCGCGGTGCACATTGCTTCGAAACTCCTGACCCTGAGCGACCCGGCGCATCGCCGCTACGACACGATCACCCACGACGAGCGCACGAACATCTTTGCCCTTGCTCTCCGCGACGAACTTCTGAATGAGCACATTCTGCCGTGCGCTCTGCAGGGTCTCGATGATCGCCTCGGCGATCTTCTCCGACTCGGCGAGAATGACACCAACCCCCTGTGTGCCTTCGAGCACTTTGATGATGACCGGTGAGCCACCGACCCGCTGAATCGCCGGGAGCACATCGCCTCGGTCGCGAACGAACGAGGTGTGCGGAATGCCGATGTCGTGACGACTCAGGATCTGCAGCGATCGAAGTTTGTCCCGGGAGTTCACTATGCCGTTCGCCGAATTCGGCGTGTAGACATCCATCTGTTCGAACTGGCGGACCACGGCCGTGCCGAAGTAGGTGATGGAGGCGCCGATACGGGGAAGAATCGCGTCGACCGAGTTCACCGGTTTGCCCGCGTAGAAGAGGTCGGGCTCACCCTCGCGAAGTTCGATCGCGAACTTGAGCGTGTTCAGGATGCGGACCTTGTGCCCGCGGTCCTGCGCCGCCTGGCGCAGGCGACGCGTGCTGTAGGCGCGGGGACTGACGGAAAGAATGCCGAGTTTCATCGAAGTGTTCCGTTCCGCGCGGCGATCCGTGCGGCGCTCTCGATCGAGAATCGCGGAGGCCAGAATTCGACTCACATGAGCCAATCATTCTATGACTCGATCAGTGGCGAGCGTGTGGACGCGAAGAATCGCGACCGAATCAGGGAAACTGACGGCGAGCGGCGGCGTCCGGTCGTCCGATCGGCGCTCCGCTCACGCGATCGATCGAAAGTTGCGCGTTCGTCTCGTCAATCCATTCCGTCATCCGATCGGCCAGGTCGCGGACGAGCGCCGGCCGCTCCGCCGCCACATTCTGCGACTCTCCGACATCGGACGAGAGGTCGTACAACTCGAAGCGTGGGCCCTCGTGGAAGTAGATCAGTTTCCAGGAGCCGTGGCGGATGGAGGTGAACGGTTCGATTCCCGGTCCCGAGGCGCCCCACTGGTGGGGCTGATGGAACAAGATCGACCGATCCAGGAATTCATCGTGCGATTCGCCCCGCAGCAGAGGGGTGAGGTCGATTCCGTCGACTGACGGCTCGTGCGCTTTTGGAACCGGGACCCCGGACATCGCGAGAATTGTGGGAAAGAAGTCATGGCTGACGACCGGCGCATGACTCACTGATGGTCGTGGCACGGCGTTTGGCCAACGAACGATGAGTGGGACGCGCACGCCGCCTTCGTAGGCCGAGCCCTTGCCGCTTCGAAGCGGCGCGTTGTGCGTATGCCGGGTCTGTCCGTCGGGCGCCGCGCCTCGCGCGTGCGCGCTGAGACCACCGTTGTCGGAGCTGTAGATGATGATCGTGCGATCGAGCGCCTCGACCTCCTCGAGCGTGTCGATGAGAGTCGCGAGGGCCGCGTCGACCGTCTCGATCATCGTCGCATAGGCGGCTTCGCGATCGTCGAGTTCCGCGTACTCGCCGAGATATTGATGGTTCGCCATGATCGGCGCGTGCACCGCATAGGGGGCGAAGTTGAGGAAGAAGGGTTGACCATCGCTGACCGCGTTGCGGATCGCCTGCGCCGCTTCGGTCGCGAGCGCCTCTGTGAGGTAAATGTCCTGACCGTGATACGACTCGAGACCGGGGATATCCCAAACGCTCGAACTCGAAGACGGATCCTTGCCCTGTCGACCCGCGACGGTGAAATGATGGGTCCCGTAGTAACTCGCCGGTCCGCCGGAGGCGTGTCCGGCGACATTGATGTCGAATCCGATTCGGGTCGGATCGGCTGCGAATGACTCGTGCGCTCCGAAGTGCGCTTTGCCGACATGGATGGTGCGGTATCCCGCGCGGCGCAGGAGCGACGGGAGCGTGACATCCTGCTCGTCAAGACCGTTCATTCGCCACGGCGGCGGGTCGAGCGATGGGTGCTTCGCGGAAGTGTCGCGATCGCGATGAAGCGTCCAGTAGGTCACGCCGCTCCGCGCCGGACACATGCCGGTCATGATGCTCGTCCGGGTCGGCGTACAAACCGGCGCGGAGGCGTACGCGTTCGAGAATCGCATGCCCTCCGCCGCGAGTCGCTCCGCCGCCGGTGTGCGATATCGCGCGTTGAGCGGAGTCGCTTCGTCGTGCATCGGCACGGAAAGATCCTGCCACCCGAGATCGTCAACGAGAAAGAGAACGATGTTCAGTGGGTCGTGCGGTGGAGATTCGAACGCCGCGGTGGGATCACACACGCCGGCGAATCCCATGATCGCGATCCATGCGACCAGCTGTCGAGACCGAGCCGCCTTTCTCGTCCCGTTTGGATGATTGCTCATGCGGCGTACCTTCCCATTCCCGAAGTCGCCGGCCGGAATGAATGACTCCTCATCGCCGGCTCAGTTCGATTTCATGGCGCCGTCGTAGCGTCAAAGTGGCATGGAGCGTCACACGATCCGTGGAGTGGCGTTCCGAAACTCACGCGACACTGAACCTCTGAGGGAGGAACGCATTATGGCGATGACACGAAACGAACTCGAGAAAAAGACCATCAAGAAGGTCCAGGATCTCATTTCCATCAATATCGACAGCGAGAAGGGCTTTGCGAAGGCGGCTGAAAATATCGAGGACGCCTCGCTCGCCGACCACTTCCGTCGAATCGGAACTGAACGCGGCCGCTTCGCGCGAGAATTGCAGAACTATGTCGAGTGGAAGGGCGAAGACGCAGAGGACGACGGCTCTCTGCAGGGCAAGATGCACCGCTGGTGGATCGACATTCGCGGAACCGTCCAGGACGGCGACAGGGCGGCGGTGCTGTCCGAGGCCGAGCGCGGCGAGGACAAGATCAAGGAGATGTACGAGGACACGCTCAAGGAAACCGCCGGCAGCGAGATGAACAGCGTGTTGCAGAATCAGTACGCCGCGGTCAAGAAGGCGCACGATCAGATCCGTGATCTGCGCGACGCGGCCAAGGCGGCGAAGTAACTCGATCGCCGCAGGAGCGACTCTCACATGACCACATTGAACACCGGTCATGATCAGGTTCGACGCGTCGGCGGCTGGTCCGGGGGGGACAGCCGCCGACCCGCGGCCGGTGACAGCGCCGAGCGTCTCAACCACGCGATTCCGACCGGCGCCAGGCTGCACCCCGCGGCCGCCGCAGCGCGCGCCCGGACCATATCCCGGGTCCTCGATAACTGGATTCAGATTCCGGGGACGAGCTTCCGCTTCGGGCTCGACCCGGTCATCGGTCTGGTCCCGGGAATCGGAGACCTCATCGCTTTCCTTATCTCGCTGTACATCGTGCAACTCGCCCGGGAATCGGGCGCGCCGAAGCGGGCCGTGGCGCAGATGATGGGACGAATCGGACTCGATTTCCTCATCGGGCTGCTGCCTCTCGTTGGCGATCTCGGCGACTTCGTGTACAAGGCGAACGCGAAGAACACCGAACATCTCGAGCGGCTCGCTGAGCGTCACAATCAACCCTGACATTCCGGCGTCCGGCGCCTGGCGTGCCCGCCGACCTTCCAGGAAGGAGCGTCCACATGGGCATGATCCAGGAATTCAAGAAGTTCGCCCTGCGCGGAAACCTCGCGGACATGGCGATCGGCTTCACCGTCGGCGCGGCGTTCACGACCGTTGCGAAGTCTCTCGTGAACGACATCATCATGCCGCCCGTCGGCCTTCTTGTAGGACGCGTGGACTTCGAAGATCTCTTCTGGGTGCTGCGGGCGGGGGAAGAAGATCTCGGCCGGCCCTATTACACGATTGAGGAGGCGCAAGCCGCCGGCGCCGTGACGCTCAACTATGGCGTGTTCGCGAACAACTGTCTCGCTCTCTTCGTGGTCGCGATCGCCATGTTTCTGATTATCCGCTCGATCAATCGCCTCGATGATGAACTCGACGACGCCTTCGTCGCGAAGCAGGCGCAGACCAAGTCGGGCGAGCCACCGACGCACCGGAAGTGTCCCTTTTGTCTGACGACGGTTCCGTTCCGCGCGACGCGCTGCTCCGCGTGCACCTCGGAAATGCCGTCCCCCGGCGACGCGTCGGCCGCGACCGCTTAGCTCGTTCAGCCGAACCACGCGGGCGCGCGGGTGATGAGAATGACGAGGTAGACGAGGTAACCGAGAAGAAGAAGGACACCCTCGGCTCGGGAAAGGCGGCCGCCGCTCCGGAGGAGCGGACCGAGCGCGATGCTCGCGAGCATCATGACCGGGAGGTCGAGCCAGAAGGATTGCAGAGTCACGCGCTGCGGCTCAATCACGGTCGCGATGCCCAGGATCCCGAGCACATTGAAAATGTTCGAGCCGACGATATTGCCCACCGCAATGTCTGGACACTTTCGCGCCGCGGCGACGATCGAAGTCAGCAGTTCAGGCAGTGAAGTACCGGCCGCGACGATGGTCAGGCCGATGACGAGTTCGGAAACTCCGAACTGCTCGGCAAGCTCACGGGCCGCCAAGACGAAGATTCGCGAACCAAAGACGAGCAGCGCGAGACCGGCGACGATCAGCGTGAGTTCGATCAACGCGGGGCGCGACTTCGTCGTGGCGGGAACGCCTTGCGCGACCTCCCGATTCGCCTGCTCCAGTTGAGACGCCGCGGCCGTCCGGCCAACGACATATGCTCGCGCGAGATAGACCACGAGCCCCAGCATCATGAGGGCGCCGACCCAGCGCGGGAGCGTCCCACCAAGCAGCAACGCCACCCACGGGATCGCCGCGACGCCGATCATCGTCCAGAGATCACGGCGGACCTGATCGATACCGAGCACGATGGGTTGCACGAGCGCGGTGACGCCGAGGATCACTGCGATGTTGAAGATATTCGACCCGACCACATTGCCGACCGAGATGTCCACCGAGCCGGCGAGTGTCGCGGAGACGCTCGCGGCGAGTTCCGGCGTCGAAGTGCCAAACCCGACCACGGTGAGCCCGATGAACAGCGGCGAGACGCCGAGCCGCGCGGCGAACGATGCGGAGCCACGCACGAGCCAGTCGGCTCCGAGCGTTACGAGCGCCAGTCCCACGGCAAGCAGAAGCATGTTTGGCATGAGGTCGCAGTCTTCGCGTCAACGCCGCTAATAGTAAGCCACGACATCCGGCGTCGGCACGGGGCATGAAGACGCGCTCACATCGTTTTCAACAGGCGCTCATCGGCCGCCTTTAGCGTCAGGTACGAAGTCAACAGACTCGACGGAGTTGTGACGACGGCGGAAGAGCAACGAAATGACCAATGAAACCCACGCAGAGTTCGCCGACCGGAGGCCGAGTACATGGCGCCGGGAGATACGAACCTGAAGGAGGATACCTGAAATGACACGCGACGCTGTTCATGTACTCCCGCGAAGAGGCCAGTGGGCGGTTCAGAGCGAAGACACCACCCGTGCCGATTCACTTCACGAGACACAGGATGCGGCGATCGATCGCGCGCAGGAAATCGCGTCGAACCGAAAGGTCGAGCTCGTCATTCACGGACGAGACGGTCAGATCCGTGACAAGCGGTCCTTCGGCAACGACCCGTACCCGCCGCGCGACCGCACACCGTAACGAACCGCCTGCGTTGGACCGGCGATGGCACACAACCACCCCGCGAAGTCTCCTGCAGACTTCGCGGGGCTTTTCTATCATGCGAAGACTCGACGAAAGCGGGTCTGCAGTTTTCCGAAGGATTCAATCGGTCAACCGTCAGGAGGCCGGGCATGCTCGCGGGCGCCAGAGATACCGTGATCGATTTCGTCCGGGCGATTCGTACTGGAGTGGCCCCCTGGCCCGTCAAACTCGGCGTGTCCATCGCCGCGGCGGCTTTTCTGGCGTCTGGCGTGCTCATGGTCTTCGGCATGGTCGAACTGAGCGGGGGCCGGGTCCATGAACCATTCGGCATCGCGGGCGTGGCGCTCGCGGCGGCGGGCTGGATCGGATCGTTGAGCTACATCTGGTGGCCGTTCGGTCGCTTCCAGCGGATCGTGAAGTGCGGTTTCGCGATTGCGGCCGTATGGCTCGTCATGCTCGCGCTCAGTCTCGCGGTGTCCGAAGTGTTCCCTCGCGCCGACGAGTTCTTCATCGCCGGCCTCTTTCTCCTGTCGATCGGCCTCTCGATCCTCATCATGGCGTCGGCCGTGTACCAGCGCAGCGCTACTCGACCTCTGGTGCGTCGGGGTGGCGAGATCAATGTCCAGTGTCCTGGTTGCGGCTACTCAATGGTGGGGCTTCACGAGTGTCGTTGTCCGGAATGCGGCGAGGCCTTTACCATCGACGAGATCATTCGTCTGCAGATGTTCGACTACCGGGTCGAGCCGGCCGTCGTCTCAAAGGCGCCGCGCCCTGAAGACGAGGCGCCCGAATCGTCCGCCGGACTTGTTCCGGTGACCTAGTCGGGTCGGACGGAGTTCGCACGAGGAGTTCGGCCGCGTGGACGAGCCGTTTGTCATCGATGGGATCGATCATGTAGAGGTGTTCGTGACCGACCTTGACGCGGCGGCGGCATGGTACGCGCGAACGCTCGGCCTCAAGCTCGTGCATAAGTGGGACGGCGGACCGTACTTCATCGGCGCCTACGGGGCGCATCTGGCCCTCTTTCCCATCGTCGGCGCCAACGCCGGTCTCGATCCCGCGGCCGCGCGAGGGTGGTATCGCGTCGCCTGGCGGGTGACGCCGGAACGATTCGAAGCCGCCCAGCGGTGGCTGCGAGAGTTATCGATTCCGTTCCGGGGCCCGATCGACCACGACATCGCCTGGTCGATCTACTTCAAGGATCCGGATGGCAACCTGCTCGAGATCACCTGCGCGCAAACTGATTGAGCCTTTCGATCAAGCGGCGCGGCGCTCCGAACTCGCGTGACGCTGAGCGCCGGCGCTCATCTCAGCGAAGTCCGCCTCCATCGCTTCGAACGCGTCGACCACGGCCGGATCAAAGTGCGATCCGGCGCCGTCGAGAATGATCCGCTTCGCTTCCGCGTGCGTCATGGCGTCTTTGTACACCCGCTTGCTCGTGAGCGCGTCGTACACATCGGCCAGGGCGACGATCCGACCGGCCATGGGAATGTCTTCACCCGCGAGGCCGTAGGGGTAGCCGGCGCCGTCCCAGCGCTCGTGATGGGTGTAGGCGATCTCGCAGGCGATCTCGAGAAAGTCATCGTCGCCGAGGCGCTCCTTGATCGCGGTGAGGCATTCGCCTCCGATCGTCGTATGGGTCTGCATGACACGCCGCTCGTCGTCGGTGAGCCGCGCCGGCTTGAGCAGTATCGAGTCCGGCACACCGACCTTTCCAATGTCGTGCAACGAGGAGCTCAGGCCGATGAGCGTGACGAGACGGTCGTCGAGTTCGGGGTGACGACGCGCCCGGAGCTCGTTCGCGAGGAGATCGACATATCGCCGAATACGCTCGAGGTGTTCACCGGTGTCGTCATCGCGAGACTCGGCGAGCTTGGCCAGTCCGAAGATCACCGCGTCCCGTGTCCGCAGAAGAGAGACGGTGCGCTCGTCGACGAGGCGTTCGAGATGCTCGTTCACCCAGGCGAGTCGGTTCTCGTACCGGTGGACGATCGACGCGCTGACGACAAGCGTGAGCAGCGAAAGGGTCGCCGACACGATGAGGCCGATCATCCAGACCGGACCCGTCACGCGCGCCACGGCGGCGGCGATGCCACGCTCGCGTTGATGGGCGAGCACCTTGACATCGAGTCTCGGTATGTCACGTACGCCGATGAGATGCGCCCCGTCGCCCATGCGGGCCCAGCCGCTCGCGGACGCGCCGTCGCGCGCCGCGTTGACGATCGATTCACCGGTAGCCGGGGACGCGATCGACGCGAGCGTCGACATGCCCGGCGTCATCTTTCGGAGATCCGGATTGTGCCGCAACTCGGGGTGGCAGACGAGCGCGCCGGTCTCATTGCTCACGACGCAGAGAAAGCCGTCGTTCGGCAGACGGATCGTCTCGATCGTGGACTGCAGGCGCTCCCAGTCGGCGGACTCGGGCTCGAGTGTCTCGATGCCCATGACTTCGATGAGCTCTGCCATCTGACTCGCGACGAGCGCGTTGTCCGCGAGAACCTGAGCCCGCATCATGCGATCGAGGTCGCGGTGGAGCCAGTTGGCGAACCAGGCGAGTCCCAGCACGAGACAGGCAAGCTGCGCAATCGATAGAAGGACCGCCAGCAGCATTCGTTTCGTGATCCGCATGTGCGATTCGCCTCCCTGCGAGCGCTTTCCGGCCGCCTCGGATGGCCCGTTTTCGAGATATCGACCGGTGGTTCCCATGGTTTGAGTGAGCTTCGAGGATCGCCCCCGAATCTGCCGAGGTGATCAATGTGAACATGCTCACTTTTTGCTTGACGACGGAGCTGGTGCGTCGCATAATATGAACGGGTTCACTTTGAGCGGGACGACTCGCCATGCGCGTCACGGCCGAGCGAAAGCGCGAAACTCGTCGGACGATTCTTCAGTCTGCGCTCGAACTCTTTGAACATAAGGGATTTGAGCAGACCACCACTCGACATATCGCGGCCTCGGCCGACCTCGCGGTTGGAACGCTCTTCAACTACTTTCCCTCAAAGGAAGCGATCGCCGTCGATCTCGTAGTGACGGCCTTGTCCGGTCTGGAGTCGTCAGAGGATCGCGCTCCACGCGGCGACGAGTCGCTCGAAGAGTCCCTTTTCGCGTTTATCATGGCCGGACTCGCCCGGGCGGAGCGTCGCCGAAGTCTCGTCGCGACCGCGCTGCCGGTGCTGTCCGAACCGTCCGTCGCCAATTCGTTTTTCGCCGCGGACGGCGAAGTGGAGACGCCCGCTCGATCCTTTCAGCGTCGTCACCTTGACGCGGTGGTCGCGCTTCTGAGACGCCATGGCGCGCCGATGACGGTCGAGTCGGACGCGATTCTTCTGCATCTCTACTGGTCCCTTTATCTCGGCGCCCTGTCCTTCTGGGCGAGCGACCAGTCGCCCGGCTGCGAAGACACCCTCGCGGTCGTCGATCGCCTCACGCGCGTCTTCGCTCGCGCGGCGTTGACGGATCAGCGACAGGAGCGACCGCCGGAACACGAGAACGGTATTGAATCGAAGGGAGGCGTGGAATGAGTACGACCCCCGCTGAAGGAACGCCGAATCTCGCCGATCTGATGGACGCGCTTCCGGTTGATGATGACCGCGGCCCGTCGGCCGAGCTGCATGGCGCGCTCGATCGTCTCGTCGCCGACCTTGCCCGTCGCCCGGCGCCGGTGGGACGGGTGCATCGAGCCTGGATTCTCGGCTCGATGCCCGCGAAGGTTGCGGCCGCCTATCTCGCGTGGTGGTTGCGCAGCCGTTTCGACAACGCGGCTGGTCGTGAGCGCCGCCTCGCGGAAACCAGACTCCGAGCGGCGTTCGAACTCCTCGCCCGAATGAGTTACCTTCGAGGCGCCGCGATGAAAGCGGGTCAGGCCCTCGCGGCGTATCCGTCCGTCGTTCCCACCGAATTCGCCGAGCTTCTTGGACGGCTCAGCTTCGAAGCGCCACCGATGCACCTGTCGCTCGTGCGCGAGGTCATACGCCGCGATCTTAACGCGGAGCCTGAAGACCTCTTTGCGGAGTTCGAGCCGAAGGCGTTCGCCGCGGCCTCCTTCGGACAAGTTCACCGAGCCCGCGTGTCGGAAAGCGGACCGCCGCTCGCGGTCAAGGTGCAGTATCCAAATATGGCGCGCACGATTCGTTCGGACATGCGCAATCTCAGGACGGTTTCGGCGCCGATGCGTCTCACCCGCGACTGGGACAACACGCTTCTTCAACTCGATGACATCGCCGAGACACTCGAACGGGAAACGGACTACAAGTCTGAAGCGTCCTACGCGGCGACGGCTCGTGAGTATTTCGAGAGCCACGACGAGGTGGTGGTCCCGCGTATTGACGAGGCCCGGTCGGGCGCCCGCGTGTTAACGATGGAATACCTTCCCGGCGCGCACCTTCGCGAATACCTTGGGACCGATCCGCCGCAGGAGGACCGCAATCGACGCGGGCGACAGATTACTGAAGCCGTCCTCGCGCTCTCCTACAAGGCCGGCCTTCTCTACGCCGATCCGCAGCCCGGCAACTTCATCTTCATGCCCGACGGTCGTCTCGGTCTCATTGACTTCGGCTGTTGCCGCCGATTGACCGAAGCGGACATCGAGTACTTCACTGAAGTCGAAGAGGCGGCGATGTCCGGCGACGACGACGCGGGCTGGCGTTCGCTCATCCGAGGAACGGATCTCCCACCGTCGCGCTGGAATGACAAGGATCGTCGTCAATGGCTCATGGCGTATCGCGACTGGATGTTCGAGCCGGTACGGCACGAGGGCCCCTTCGACTTCGGCGCCGAGTCATACTTCCGTCGGGGGGTCGCCCTTTACGGCGAATGCACTCGGCGGTGGTACACGCGGTCGCTGCCGATCAACACCTGGCTTGCGCGAAGCGTGTTCGGCGTGCGGGCGATGCTCACCCAACTCCGGGCGCAGATCGACTATCGGGCCATCTGGCTTCGCTACACCCCCGTCCGCATTGAAGAATGACGGAGCGAAGCGCAGGTTCACCAGTTTGACGCCGCGACGCCGCCGGTATGAGAGAACTCTCATCCGGATAGGTCCGACACTACATTTCGACGGCAAACGCGTCACTCATGCGGCATGTGACCAGTTCGTGTGATACGCTCTTTCTCATCGGGGGGCGACAGGAACGCGGGCGCCATGATTTCCGAATTGAGACTGACCAGACGAGTTCAACCAGAAGCAGGTTCGATGCCCACAGATCGGTCCTCCCAGATCCGTGTCCTCGTTGTCGAAGATCAGGTCTTCCTTGCCGACGATCTGGCGGAAACGCTCGAGGAAGCCGGGATGCAGGTGGTGGGACCGATCGGCCGGCTCAATCCGGCGCTCGAGCTCGCGCGCGATGCGAACATTGACGCGGCCATTCTTGACATCAACCTCGGCGACGATGAACGCGTCTTTCCGTTGGCGGATCTTCTCGCCGAGCGGGGTGTGCCGTTCATGTTCGTCACCGGCTACGAAGAGGATGTGATTCCGGCCCGGCATCGGAATCGGCCTCGCCTGGGGAAGCCGGTCACGCACGACGCGCTCCTCCGTGCGCTCGATCGTGTCGTAGATTCACGCGACGGCGTCTCGAACTGAAAACGCGAGCGTTCTCATGATCGCGGCGACCGGCGGCGCGTCGCGGTGAGACGGAGTCGTCCGCGGAAACCTGGCTTTGGCTTGCGTTCGTTCGACGCGATCTCTTCAAATCCCAGCGGGATGTCAATCTCATATCGATTGTCGTCGACGAGCTGCATCGCGGGTTCGCGGTTCGTGTCGCCCACGGGTCGCGCACTCGAGAGTCCGTAGCGGAGGGGTCGTTTCGGCGCGCGCGGGTTGACATGAAAAGTGATCGTCTCGGCGAGGATCGGCGCCCCCTCGAAGTGATCGTCGAACCAGAAGCGTCGTTCGACTTCGTACATGGGTCGCACGATGGCGAGGTCGAGCGCGAACGCAAGGTAACGGTGTTCATCCTGCTTCGCGCCATCCTCGGCCATGTTTCCCTTGGTTCGCGCGGCCTCGAGGAGGCAGGTGGAGAAGAGGTACTCGGGGTCTCCATTCACCCATTCGGTGTGTCGGGCGAAGACCGCCGAGGCATGAGCCATGCGTCGCTCGTGAAGAAAGTACGCGGCGCCCCGAACGCGCAGCGCCGCCTCGATGTGGTACGACACCTCGACCTTTCGACCGCGGTCGACCTCACGCTGAATCTCCAGCGGGAGCGTAATCTCGTCGGCGAAGAGACGCGCGTCGACCCGCCACTCGCCGAAGAAGAATCGACGCAGATTCTGGTAGCCCTCCTCTGAGTTCACAATTCCAAACGGGCCGCTGTGCGAACGGTGAGCGAACGCCCGCGGGGCGCGTTGGACGGCCGCATTGCTGATCATGACGAGGCCGTCGCTCGTCGGGCCGGTGACGCGCTTCGACATCCTGAAGAACGCAGAGTAGTCGCGATAGTTTGTCCCGATGAAGCAGAAGAATCGCTGCGGATCGAAGGCGCCGTCAAGCGATCGGATGTCGGACTTCCGCGACAACCCGAGATACCTCTGAATGTTCTTCGGTTTGAAGTTTCGAATATGCCATCGGTCGAGACCGCCGAGGTCAGGCGGCGCCACGCCGAGCATTTCGATCCCGCCATGCGGCGTCCCGTAGGTGAACACCTTCTCCACGAGGTGAACGGAATCGTCGACTCGACCGTTCTCATCGACCGGTCGATCGGACAATTCGAGTCGAGCCGTCTCTTCAGTATCCACCCGGCCGCGTTCATCGAGCCAACCGTTGCGGCAGAGGTTCTGCAGATAACAACGGACGATGAGCCCGCCCATCGAATGAGCCACGAGGTAGACGCGGAATGCGGTACGCACTACGGACGGCTGATCGCGACAGACCTGCTCACGGATCTGCAGGATGAACTCACGGAGTTCGCGCGCGAACTCAGGAATGGAGGCGCGGCGACCACCACCGGGTTGATCCTCGTCTTCGTAGTAGCGAAAGATCCAGATACTGCGGGGTTCAACGGTTTCGTCCGGTTTGGGGAAGTCGCCGTTTCGATAGACATCGAGATAGTCATGATCCTTCATGAGTCGAATAAGGGGTGATTCAAAGATGAATCGAACGATGTTGCCCTCGTGATCCTGGCGGATCTTCGTTGAGCCGAGATTGAATCCCATGTACGGTGTCGCGACGGTGGATTCGATCTCGCGATCCGTCGCCGCGAAACCTCGGAGATAGACGATGGGAAAGAACGGGGGCTTGAGTGCGGCGGCCGGCATCAGCATGCTCCACGAGTAGACAACGAATCGCAGACTTCGCGGATCGGCTCGCTACGCGGTCGTCAGTCGATCGGCGAGATCCCGCGCCTTCTTCACGATGTCCTTGAGTGTGCCGAGGGCATGAATCGGACTGTCCCGGCCGATGCGTGCGATGGTTTCGTCCATGATCTCGATGAAGGATTCGAACTGAATCGTGCGATCCGCTATCGCATCGAGCGTCTCGCCGATGAACTCGTCGGACAGACGAGTTCGAGCCGCACGGGCCTCGTCGACCTGGTCGTTCGTCGCCACGAGCGAGCGCGCAATGTTGTTCAACGCGCGCCTAGCGTCGCGGTAGGTTTCCTGTGCCGTCCGATCCGTCAAGTGGGCCATCGTGCAGGATCCATCTCAATGCCGTCAGGGTGACGCGGCGGTTCGTTCGTAGAGGGCCAGCGTTCGGCGGAGCGTCACCGCAAGCGTTATGAGTTCGCTCGCGAAGTCGATTGAAGGGGGCGCCGGACGATCGAGCGCGCGGTGGAGGGCTTCATGAGCGCGACGAACCGCGCGCAGCGTGCGGACATACTCCACCATCACCGCGCGGTACGCGAAGAGTGATTCATCGAGGGAGGCGACCTCGTCGGCGAGTCTCCGCATTTCGCTGAAGCTGGCTTCGACGCGTAGTTGATGCGTGGCGTTCGGGACGCCGTCCCCGGATTCGCCGAACCGAAGAACATTGTCCTCGGGCCAATCTTCGAGCGCGAGAAGTGTCGCATTCATCGAGTCGATGACGACACTGAATTGCTCCGGCGCGGCGTCGCGCGTGAGTTCGAACTCCATGAGCAGGCGCTGGGTCGCTCTCGCGAGATCGGTTATTCGATCGACTCGGGCGTCGACTTGCCGGTCGCGAAGCGCGAGGCGGAGGTCGTAGAAGTCTTGCGCGTCGGCTTCGAGCAGATCGAGAAACTGCATGATCGCGGGATGCGCCGCTCGAATGGCGTCTTCGAACCGCTTCGCCGCGATGGCGCGCTCCATCGCCTCGAGCGCAAGCTTGACCGGCGCCGCGAACGGCGCGATTTCGCCGGCGGCCCCGGCGACCGCGCTGAGCGGGAACGACTGCAACTCGGTGACGAGCCCATCGACGGACGCAGCGACCGCGTCGGCGTTTCCGCCGGCGGCGAGTGTCACGAGGGCCGTGTTGTACCGTTCGAGCGTCCTCCATGCGAGCAGGCGCACCCCGACCGGATCGACGAGTGATTCCTCGTCGGCGATCGATCGGACATCGAACGCAAATCGATCAGGCGCTTCGTTCGCTCGCGGGTCCGAGTCGTCGGCTTCGAGCGCGGCGACTTCGAGCAGGGCCGCTTCGTGGTCGAGGAGCACGGCCTCGCCGGCGCGGCGGGATTCGTCGAATGCGTTTCGATAGGCGCTGAGTTCAGCCGTGGGAGGCGAGCCGCAACCCGCGACGAGCAAGGTGAGAATGACCGCGCCTGCGACCGCGATTCGCGTGCACGCCAACGCGACGCGACAATCGGCTCGACACGACGACCCCCCGGAATGGCGACGCGACCGGAATGGGCATCGCATCGGACCGGGACTCCATCAGGGAGTGTTTCGATCAGCGTACCACGCGCGATCCGAAACGCAAATCGGTTCGATTAACTCGAGGTTGTCCGGAAACTCGCGGGACGCCCGGCTCAGCGTCGATCCCATGGGACGGTCTCGAGAAACCGGCGGATATCGCCGGCGGTTCGGAACTTCTTCGCGATGAGAGAGTCCTTCAAACCACACACGACATTCTTCACCGCTTGCGGCTGCTTCGAGTAGTGCGTACGGCCACCGATCGCTTCGTAGAGCATGCGGGTGATGTAGAAGACATCGTTCCGCACATTCGCCATGCTTGGCGGCCCCCAGTGAAACAGGTCGACGAGCTTCACGCGGAAGGAGATGCCCTGGCGCCGGACGATGACATTCTCTGAATGGAGGTCGCCGTGATATTCGCGCCGATCGTGGATCGGCTCGATTCCCTTCGCGATGGCGTAGATCAGGTGGAGCGCTTCGAACGCGCCGAGGCGCTTGCCCGGCTGGCGCCGGAGGAAGTCCGAGAGCGGCTCACCCTCGACGAAATCGGAAACGAGAAAGCTGATCGGCTGACGCCGGTACTGAATCTGCTCCCGCGTGCGGTATTGAACGAGGATCGGACAGTCGCGCAACTTGTGCAGTTTCTTCGCGTACCGGTTGAGCGCGGCGTCGCGTCGATTCCGGTGGGGAAAGAAGAACTTGGCGGCCCGTTCGATGTCGGCGCCGAGCTCGCGCAGGAGATAGACCTCGCCCTCATATCCGGCGCCGAGCCGATCGACCACCTCGTACTTCCGTGCGAGGATTCGACCGGCGTGAAAGTTGAACGAGGTAATCTCCTCGTTCGCCGGGCTGGAGGCTCTCTTCGCCATAGAACCTTGAAAAATCGGTGAATTCGTGAGTCGCGCGGCGATTGTAGCGGCCCGCGTCTCCGGCGCCGGGGCGGTCGGGCCTTACCGGTGAAAGCCCCGACCGGTCACGATTCGAAGTGGCGCCGTGGCGTACCAGCCCGCCGCGCGAATCCTCGCTCCCCGCGACACCACTCCGGAGCGTTCGTACCCGAGGTCGTCGAGAAGCTCGCCGGCGAATCGCTCGAAGAGGGCGACCTCGAGATCGCTGAGATCACGCCGCCAGCGGCCGATCTTCGTCGGCTGCACCGGACGATTTACCTCGGGGTGAAACTGTCGGCGATGCGCTGGAATCTGATCTTCGGCATCTTCGTGGTACTCGAGCATGGCCGCCTCGAACGGCTCATCGAGGAATGTGCAGATCGCGGCCAACTCCGTCTCCGGCCTCTCGACAAGTCGCTCGTAGAGAACTTCGTGGTATCGCCCCCTGGGCTGGAACAGGCGACGGCCGTCGCCGCGGGCCCGTTCGACCCGTCGACGCCAGTCGAGCGCCTCGGCGATGACCCCGCTCTTCGCCCATCCGAGCGCTTTGCGGGACGCGGCGACATCGCGGCCATCCCGGATGATGTGAATGACCATGGCCTCTGGAAAGAGTGAATGAATCAGGGGCAGGCACAGTGCGTAGGGGGGAGTCTTGTCACCCCAGCGAGCCTTCCCGTGGCCATCCGCCCAGGCGGTGAAGACGAGGTCGTACCAGCGGCGCGGCTCCGGAGGCGCCGCGTCGATGAGCATCCGCTCGACCACCTCCGGATCGAGTTCCCACTCCTGGAACCGCGGATGCGCGAGAAGATTCTTGGCGAACGCTCGAGGGTGCGGTTTCGGTCCGAGCCGTCGATCGAGATCTTTGATGAAATGCGACTCGGGCGGGATCGCGAGTCTGGAATGACGGTTGAGCATCAGGCGGAGCAGTGTCGTGCCCGAGCGACCGGAGCCGACGATAAAGAACGGCGGCCGCCCGGGTTCACCTTTCACGGCAAATGTGTCGTCTTCGTTTCTCACGGTCCGTGACGATAGGCGGGGCCGCCGCGATATCGCGATGACTCCATCGGCGCCAGAAGAAACGCCCGACCACCAACAGAGTCAGCGGCCGGGCGTTTTCCATTATCTCATGGATGTCGCGTGCGATTGAATCAGAAGAACACGCGATTGCTCACGGTACAGGTGTCGAGATCGACAACCTGAATGTAGGTGCGGAGGCACAGGTTGGCGGAGGCGTTCGCGGTGAGGCTCGCTTCGCCGTTCGCATCGGCCCGCACGATCCGCGGCGCCCCGGGGAGGAACGGTGGGCGAATGTCGATCACCGTTCCCATGCACGGGTTGTTCGGATTCGTGTAGCGACCCTGATTCGAGCCGTAGATGAAGGCGACCTGGCCATTCGGAGTGGCGTCCGTCACACTCGCAGTGAGCCGACCGGGGCAGAAGCCTTCGAGGGACAGAATCGGCGGGCAGGCGCTGTCCACGAGAATCGAAATGTTGTCGTACGCCATGCCGTTATCCGGCACGCCGCCGCCGCCGAAGAAGCGGAATCCGGTCGGGATGGGCTGGCCGCCCGCGGAGCCACCCTGCAGGTACAGATTCGAAGGCGTCGCCGTCGTCTTGTCGCCGGTGCTCAGATCCGTGATCGACACCTCAATGATCTGATTGAGGCCGAAGTCGATCAGCGTTTCGAAGCGATACCAGCTCTCAAGGTCGAGCCCTCCCCACTCGGGGCCCGGGCTCTCGCCGGGCGCAGTCTGGACTGAGCCGTCGGCGTTGTACGCGAGATAGAACGCATTCCACCCGGCCGAAGTATTCGCTTCGTCGACAAAGGAGAAGAGATGGATGTAGCTTGCCGAACCCGGGTAGGGCTGCACCGAGACGCTGCCAAGATTGTTCTGCGACGGGTCGTTCCCGAGATAGAACGCACAGGCGTCATAGGTCATGAGCGCCTGGTTCGTTCCCCAGCAGATGTCGCGCTGGGCGCGGGCAAAAGTCGGGCTGCCGGGGCCGACGCCCGCGATGAACTTCGTGCCGCCGCCCGACGGATGCGCGGGAACCGGCAGGCTCGTGCCGGCATAGGTCTCCACCGTGAAGTCGACACTGTTCGAATTCGGCGGAATGTAATACTCATCCTGGCCCGTGAGCAGGCCGGGATTGAGCGACTCGAATCCCGAGTTGTACTGGGCGGTCGCAGCGGTCCCGACGCCCACTGCGATCATCGCGCTGAGCGCAGTGACCAACTTACTTACACGCATTCGCATTCTGAACTCCTCTCTCGTCAAGTCTCACCACCGGTCGACGCGAGCCATGGAACCATGCCCGCAGCGACAAAACGATCATCGCGCCCGTCAATGAAGAGATGCCCCGGGGGACGCGCTCGATCGGGCGTCGAAACAGACTGATTGCGACTTGATGTCTTTCCTTCCTCCGTCGGACACCGGGTCGCCCGGAGGACACGATGAATCGCGCCACCGGGCAGTCGTCGGTGTATTGAACCACGAAGCTCGCGCCAACGCAAGGGCGAGCAAGCTTCATGCGGGCGTCCGGGCCGCTCGCCTTCCAGGTCCGCCCCTTCGCTCGTACCATTCCTGAGTCATGGGAACGCCTCACGGTTCAAGATGGGTAATGCCAACCGCCCTCGCGATCTCGCTGGCCCTCCACGGGGCCGGCCTGATCATGGCGCATGAATTGACCGAACGGCGGCGTATCGCGCTTACGCGGGCGGAGGCGCCGCCGGAGGCCGATGAGGCGGAGCGGCCGCGCCCTGAGCCGGAGGAAGAGCCGGAAATCAATCCCGGCATCGAGCGCGGCGCTGCGGCCACGATGAACTGGATCGGGTACGAAGAATACCGCGAACACCTCGCGCGACTCGCGCCTGTGGAACAAGCCGCATTTACTTCTGCGATCTCGCGTGGAGAGCCGGACGCCCGAGAGAACGAACTCGCGCCGGAGCCGGCCCTCGTCGCGCCACCGGCCGAGACGGCGACGATCGAAACGCCTGCCGTGAACGACGAGCGCGAGGCGGAGGTGGAGCAGGGCGCATCGACCGTCGTCGAACCCGCCGACGCGACGATGGACGCGATCGAAGCCGAGGATGATCTCGCAGCGTCAACTGAGTTGAACGAGATTGTCGAGTCACTCGAAGCCGACGCCGTCGAACCGGATGACCCGACGCTCGACGAGGCGCTCGAGATTCCGCCGGCCGTCGAGAATCCGACCCGCGGGTCTGAGCCGGAGACCACCGAGGACGCGCCCGCCGCATCAGAACCGGAAACACGGGAGGCGCCGCCCGTGCTCGAGCCGAACCAGAGTGATGAATCGACGAATCAACCGGTCGACGCCGTCGAGGCGCCCGTCGATCCGACGGCCGCCCCGGTCGAGTCGCCGGCGGAGGCTCCCGCCGGCGAGCCTGCGGAGCCGGATGCGGCGCCGAGCGAGAAGGACGCTGAAGCGACGAGCGTCATCCGCGTCGATCCCGAGCGGTGGAACTCGGGCCAGCCGCTCGCGCTCGATGGGCTCGAGGTTCGACCATACAACCTGTTTCGTCACATCGTCGTTGACTCGCAGGATCGACTCTTCGCCCGGGAGTTCGGCGGCGTTGTTTCTCAGAATCCGATCGTCACCATTCGATTCAACCGATTCGGCAAGGCCGGCGAGGTCGTCATCATCCGGCCCTCCGGATATGAGGACTTCGATCGTCGATATCTCAAGAGCTGGATGGCGCGGTGGTCCGCGCGGGGCGCCGAACTCGCGCCGCTCGGAAAGGACGAACTCACGCCACCGATGCGGTTCAAGCTCATCTTCATCGAGGAGCCGGAGGAGGATGAGCAGTCAACGACGAACGACGAGCCGAGTTCCGAAGGGGTCGACGACGATGATTCCAAAGACGACGGCTCCGATGGGTAATCGTTGATCAGGGCATGACCACGAGACGCGTCGAATTCGAGTCGAAGAAGGGACATCAACTTTCCGGGTTGCTCGACACGCCTGACGATGGCGAGGTTCGCGCCTACGCGCTCTTCGCTCATTGCTTCACCTGCGGCAAATCACTCACTGCGGTCAAGCGACTTTCCCGTGCGATGACCGACGATGGCTTCGGCGTGCTCCGATTCGACTTCACCGGCCTGGGCGAAAGCGAAGGCGCGTTCGAATCGACGAGTTTCACGACCAACCTCGATGATCTCGAAGCGGCGTCGTACTTTCTCGCGCAGGAGTACGAACCGCCACGCGCGCTCATCGGTCACAGTCTTGGTTGCGCGGCGGCGCTCGCGGTCGCGTCGCGTATTTCGAGTGTCAGATTCGTCGCGGTGATCGGCGCCCCGGCGGAGCCGACACATGTTCGGCGCCTCATCACTACCGGCGACGAGCAGGCGGACGAGACCATCGAGGTCTCGATCGGCGGACGCCCCTTTCTCATCGGCGCCGATTTCCTTGCGGACCTTGAGCGGCACGATCTTCGAGCGGCCGTCGGCGACCTTGACCGCCCGCTCCTCATTCTGCATGGTCCCCTCGACCGGATCGTGGGCATTGAACATGCGGAGCGGCTCTACACGGCTGCGAAGCACCCGAAGTCCTTCGTCTCGCTCGGGGAGGCGGATCATCTCGTGTCGCGCGAGCCGGATGCGCTGTTTATGGGTCATGTCATCGCGGCGTTCGCGGAGCGATACGCGACGACCCCATAACTTCATCCTCCGTTCAAGCCGCGTGGTTTCACACGCAAGTCGTCGAATGAACGAGCTATTCGAATGCGCCGTCGGGTTGACGCCGATACGCGCTGCGAAGAAGTTCATTTGTTCATTGGAGGGAGGATGAACGATGGGTATGTTCGACGGAGGCTCATCCTCGGAGAACCCCCTCGTGGGCGCCATTCTCACGCTGATCGGTGTCGTCCTTGTGATTCCGTTCACGATTCTCGGCGAAAAGGGCGATCTCGACGCGAACGCACGGGAGATCGTGACCAGCGAATTCGTCGACATTGAGGACGACTATCCGGACCTCTATGCCGCGGAGCGCGACTACCTCGAGTCTCTCTTTGAACGCATTCACGAGCAGGCGTTCGATACGACCTACGACGCTTCGAAGCGCGCGAGCGGCGAAGACTTTAACCCGAATCAGTACTACCGCCTCGTCATGGAAGAACTCATCGTTCAGGCCGACGCTGACGGACACTCTGCGCTCGCCGAAGCGCTGGCCGAAGAATACCGCCCGTTCCAGGAGGGGTGGGTGTACTTCGAAACGACCTGGGTCCCGGGGTACTGATCTTCGAGGGGCCCGCATCGCCGGTTCGATGGACGGGTGATCGTGTGGCGTGGCGCTAGAATGCGGACCGCCATGCCACCGCTCTATTTCGACCATAATTCGACCACCGCGCCGGCTCCGGAAGTCGTCGACGCGATGGTGGAGATGCTCCGGACGACCTGGGCGAACCCGTCAAGCGTGCACCGGTTCGGACAGGACGCTCGTCGCCGGGTCGAACTCGCTCGCGAGTCGGTCGCCCGGCTCATTCAGGCGAAGCCCGCGGAGATCATCTTTACTTCCGGCGGAACGGAAGCCGACAACCTGGCGATCTACGGCGTCGTACGACGACGGACCGATCGGCGAACGATCATTACGACACGCATCGAGCATTCGGCGATCCGCGAGCCGCTTGAAGCGCTGGCTGCCGCAGGATTCACGGTGCTCCACGCTCCGTTGGACGAGAACGGCGTCGCCGACACGGAAGGGTTTCGGGCCGTGGTCGCCGAGCACGCGTCGGATGTTTCGCTGGTTACGATCCAGTGGGCGAACAACGAGACGGGCGTCATTCAGCCCGTCGAATCGCTGGCCCGGATCTGCCGGGAAGTCGATCCGAAGATCGTCTTCCACACCGACGCGACGCAGTGGGTTGGCAAGATGCCCACCGATGTCACCGAGGCTCCGATCGATCTGCTTACGCTGTCGGGACACAAGTTTCACGGGCCGAAGGGCGCCGCCGCGCTCTTCGTTCGGCGCGGCGTGCGGCTCGCCGCACAGCATGTCGGCGGTCCGCAGGAGCGCCAGCGTCGGGGCGGCACGGAGAATACGGCCGGGGTCGTCGGCCTTGGTGTGGCCGCCGAACTCGCCCGGGAGCGGATCGCACGCGGCGAAGCGGCGGCGTGTATTCAAGCGCTCCGCGATCACTTCGAGGCCCGAATCCTTGAGGCCTTTCCCGATTGCCGCGTCAATTCGCGCGAGGCGCGGTTCGGTCGCCTGTGGAATACGAGCAACATCGGGTTCCCGCGACTCGAAGCCGAGGCGATCCTTCTCCTGCTCAGCGAGCGCGGGCTCTACGCGTCGGCCGGCTCGGCGTGCAGCAGCGGTTCGCTCGAGCCGTCTCCGATTCTCCGGGCGTTGGGAGTGCCGGACGAGTACGCTCACGGGTCGGTCCGCTTCAGTTTCAGTCATGAAACGACGGCGGATGAGGTCGAAAAAGGGTTTGAGTTGGTGGCATCCGTTATCGAGCGGCTAAGGAAGGCGACCCCAGTCGCCGATAAATGACCCGTCGGGAGTCCTCTCCACCTCGTTTTTGCTCTGAGTTCGATCCGTAAAGAACTGCTGCACAGAGAGATGGCGAGACTCGGCGAAGGGGCCGAAGGGTTGATCACCGGTCGTCTGCGGACAGACGGTCGGGCTTGAGCGACCACCCGCTCGTCCAGGGCGCGCGAATCGGGTAGCCGCGGTCATGGGATGGCAGACAATCGGCGATCCGGATTCCGGGCCGTCGACGAAGACGAGGGTGGTATGGACGAAGCGTTCTCGAGCTGGCCGCTGATTCTCGCGATCTTCGCCCCGCTGGTGGCGGGGGTCGTAACGATGTGGATCCCCCGCGCCGCGATCACGCCGCGTACGCTCATCGCCGCAGTCGGCCCGCTTCTCTCGTTCGCTCTGGTCGCCTGGTTTGTAGCCACGCACGGGATCGTCGATCCGCATCACCCCGAGGCGACGGCGGTCATTCCGTGGATTGACTTCATTCATCTCAACCTCGCGTTTTTCCCCGACGGCCTCGCGGTCTTCTTCGCGCTGCTCGTGTCGGGAATCGGATTCCTGATCGTCCTCTACGCGCGGGGCTATTTCGGGCCCGACGGCGATGCGCTCTTCCGGTTCTATCCCACGCTGGGATTCTTCACCACGGCGATGATGGGCATCGTGCTTTCGGACTACATGCTCCTCACGCTGCTCTTCTGGGAACTCACCTCGATCAGTTCATTTCTGCTGATCGGCTGGGATCGCGAAGACAAGCGCGCCGTCAAGCTTGCGATGCAGGCGTTCTTCACGACCGGGCTCGGGGGGATGGGGCTCTTCGGTGGCATTCTGCTTCTTGGCCTCGAGACCGACGCGTGGCGGTGGAGCACGCTGCTCGCAGCCCCGATCGAAGTGACCGGAGGCGTCATCGGGGCCTTCCTGCTCATGTTTCTCGGCGCGGCGACGAAGAGCGCGCAATGGCCGTTTCACTACTGGCTTCCCGGCGCCATGGCGGCGCCAACTCCGGTTTCGGCCTACCTCCATTCCGCCACCATGGTCAAAGCCGGCGTCTATCTCACCGCCCGCCTCTTTCCGATTCTCGGCGGCCTCGACATCTGGCCCTGGGTCATTCTCGTTCCCGGCGCCATCACCATGCTGCTCGGCGCCGTGCTTGCGTTGAACCAGCATGACCTCAAACGAATATTCGCCTACACGACCGTGAGTCAGCTCGGTCTGCTCATGTGCGCGTACGCGCTGGGCGGCCTCGAGATCGCCCTGCACGGCGGTTATGGAGACTCGCACGGTGAACACGGAGCGGGACTGCTCCCGCTCATCGACTGGGACCTCTCGCAGATCGCCAATCATGCGTTCTACAAGGCGCCGCTCTTCATCATCGCGGGCGCCATTGGCCATTACGCGGGAACCCGTGATCTGCCGAAGCTCTTCGGATTCTGGCGTCAGAACAAGATCATGGTGATCGTGACGGTCCTCGCGGCGTACGCGCTCGCGGGTGGACCCGGAACGATCAGCTTTCCCGCCAAGGAACTGTTCTTCTACGCGATCTACCACGCCTTCGAGGTTTCGCCCTGGTTCCAGGCGCTCGCCGCGATGGCGGTGATCACCGCGGCGTGCAATGTCGCCATCTTTGTCCGCCTGACGAGCACGCTGCTCGGCTGGCGGGTCGGCCTCAAGAGTGCGCCCGACGATCACGGCGAGCACGATCATCATGAGCACGAACACGGTTTCTGGGGCTCCATGATCTGGGTCCCCGCTGCGATCATCGTGTCGCTCCAGTACATCGGGGGTCTGTACCCGCCCGCGTGGAACGCCGTCTTCGCGCCGATCGAGACGAACATAAATTACGAGACCTTCGCCCACGGACTGCCGTTCGTCTGGGAAGTTCACTGGGGTGTGCCGGTCGCGATGTCACTCATCGCATTCGTCGCCGGGATCCTGCTGGGCGTAAGTCCGTTCTTCCGCGGTTCCGTCGTCGATCCACACGATCTGGTGTATCCGGGGTTGTACTGGCTCGCGGTCACCGGTGGGGGTCGTGCGTTCCGCGTCATTCAAACCGGGCACTTTCGCGCCTACCTGACCATGGCGATGGGGGCGCTGGTCATCGGCTTCATCGGGGCGGTGTCTCTCGATCCAGACATGCTTCGCATCGAGACCGCGTCGATTCTCGAATTCTGGCCTGGCGCCGCGCTCGGCGTCATCGTCTGCGCGAGCGCGCTCATCCTGCCGATGACCCAGATTCGTGTCGTCCGCGTGCTCTTCCTCGGCGCCTGCGGATTCAGCGTGGTCGGCATGTATCTGATCTATCAGGCGCCGGACCTCGCCTTGACGCAGCTCATGTTCGAGATCATCTCCGTGATGCTCTTCGTGCTCGTGCTGCGGCTGTTGCCGGAGCCGGATACACACAAATCGCCCGGTCGAATCTGGCGTCTTGCCGTGAGCGGCACGCTCGGCCTCATGTTCGGATGGATGACGCTCATTGGCGCGAACTCGGAGGCGCCGTCCAAACTCGGCGCGTTCTTCGCCTCGCACAGCTACGAGGGCACGGAATTGACGGGCGGTCGCGGCGCCGGCGGCGACAACATCGTCAATGTCATTCTCGTGGATTTCCGCGGGTTCGACACCCTCGGCGAAATCTCGGTGCTGGCGATCGCCGCGCTCGGCGTGTGGTCATTGCTCCCGCGCTTTCGCGCGACCACCGATGACCCGGTGAGTGCGGAGAGCCGGCTCGCATCGGAGGCGCCGTCATGACGATTACCTCGAGCATCCTGCAGACTGCGATGCGGCTGATCTTTCCGCTCTCGATCCTCTTCGCCTTCTTCATGGGGCTGAAGGGACACAACGCGCCCGGCGGAGGCTTCATCGCCGGACTCATCGCGGCGGTCGCGATCCTGACTTATCGCATGTCGTACGGACCGAACGCGCTTCTGCGTCTGATGCCCGTGCATCCACGTGTGCCCGTCGCGATCGGACTGGTCCTCGCCGGCGCCACGGGGCTCGCGCCAATGTTGTTCGGTAAGGCCTTCCTCACATCCTATGTGGGAGAGATTCCGCTTCCGTTCACGACCGACACGGTCCACTATTCCACCGCCGTCTTCTTTGACGCCGGTGTCCTGCTCGTCGTCGTCGGCGTCGCAGTGGGGATGATCCAACGCCTGAGCGAGGAACTCGAATGAGTCTCGTCATCGCGATATGCGTCGCCGTGATCTTCATGGTGAGTCTCTACCTGATGCTCGGGCGCGAGCTCAAGGAAATCGCCATGGGCGTATTCCTGCTCGGGCACGCGGCGAATCTCGCGATCATCGCGATGAGCGGATCGCCGGTGAAATCCACCGGCGAGTCGCTCAAATCGGCGCCGATTCTCGGATCGACCGCGGAGTCGGCCGCGCCGCTCGCGGAAATCGTCGACCCGCTGCCGCAGGCGCTCATTCTTACGGCCATCGTGATCTCGTTCGCGGTGATGTGTTTCCTGCTCACGCTCATTGTGCTGACGGCCCGCCGCGCGGACACGATCAATGTTGATGCGCTCGCCACGGAGCAACTGCCCACGCCATGACGAATCACCTCATTGTCTTTCTCGTGGTCGTACCGCTGGCCGCCGGCATCACCGCCGTGGCCCTCGGGCATCGCTTGCGCATCCTTCGCGCGATCGGCGTGACGAGCCTGGTCACGACTTCGCTGCTCGCGATCGGCCTGCTCCTGTCGATTCGTGAGAATGGCGCCGTCTATGTCTCGCAGATGGGGAGCTGGCCGGCGCCGTTTGGAATCTCGATCGTCTTCGACAGCCTGTCCGGCCTGCTGATCGCGGCCTCCTCGGTCGTCGCGCTGAGCGCGTACATCCATTCGTTCTCTTCGCTCGACCCGGCGGTCGAGCGCCGGTACTACCACCCGCTCATTCAGTTGCTCATGGTCGGCGTGAATCTGAGTTTCCTCACGGGCGACCTGTTCAACCTCTTCGTCGCGTTCGAGATCATGCTGCTTTCCTCGTACTGCCTGCTTACGCTCGGCGGCTCGCGCCGGCAGTTGACTCAGGCGTACAAATATGTCCTGCTCAATCTGATCGCGTCGACCGTCTTCGTGATCTGCGCCGGATTCGTCTACGGAATGTTCGGCACGCTGAACTTCGCCGATCTGGCCCGCACGCTCGGAGAGATCCGCGCGAGCGGCGACGAGGTTCCGACCGGATTCACGGCGCTCGCGGTGATGATGCTCTTTGTCTTCGGTTTGAAGGGCGCCTTCTTTCCGCTCTGGTTCTGGTTGCCGGACACCTATTACACCACGCCCATCGCCATCGGCGGGCTCTTCTCCGGCATGCTCACGAAAGTCGGCGTTTACGCGGTCGCGCGTACCTTCCCGATGATCTTCACCGTCGGCGACGCCGGAAGCGTCGTGCAACCGATCATCGCGATCTCGGCGGCGTTCACCATGTTTCTCGGTGTGCTCGGCGCCGTGTCGAATCACGAAGTCCGGCGCATCCTGGCGATCCATGTCATCAGCCAGGTCGGGTACATGGTGTTCGGTATCGCCGTCATGACGGGCGCCGCGCTCGCGGGCTGCATCTTCTACATGATTCAACACATGGTGGTGAAGTGCTCGCTCTTCCTCTGCTGCGGCATGATGGAGCGCTACGCCGGATCGGACGACCTCGACAAGATCGGCGGACTGCTCAAGCGCGATCCGTACCTTGCGACGCTCTTCTTCATCGCGGCGATGAGTCTCGTCGGCCTGCCCCCGCTGAGTGGATTCTTCGGCAAGCTCGTCATCATCCGCGAAGGTTGGAATGACTTCTGGTGGCTTTCGATCTTCGGTCTCGTGACCGGCGCCTTGACGCTGCTCTCGATGCTCAAGATCTGGGGCTACGGCTACTGGGGTAAGCCGCAAGGCGCACATGCGGCCGTTCCGGCCCGGGCGCCACGACTGCGTATGCGCAGCGCCTACTTCGGCACGACGATGCTCGTCGTCACGGCGCTCTTTCTCGGCTTCGGCGCCGGCCCGGTCTACCAGATTGCGAATCACGCGGGCGAACAGCTCACGAATCCGACCCGGTATATCGAATCGGTGCTTGGGCCCATCGACGCGGTCAATCCGGCGCACTCGACCCTTGCGGAAGTGGCGATGATCGAGGAGGCGCAGCCATGATCAATTCGTTCCTCCTCAACTGCGTCCTGGCGCTCGTGTATGTCGCGCTCGCCGGCGAGTTCAACTCGTTCAACATCGTCGCGGGCTTCGTCATCGGATTCGTCGTTCTCTGGATGTACGGACTGCCCCGTCCGGAGGGACCGGTCTACAACCGGCGACTCTTCGCGATGTTCCGATTCGTCGTGTACTTCGTGCGCATCCTCATCCGGGCGAATCTTGAGATCGCCTGGGAGATCATCACCCCGGGTCTGAGTCAGACGCCGCGGATCATCCGGTACGAAGTGAGCGACCTGAACGAAGTGCAGACCACGACGCTCGCGAACTTAATCACGCTCACGCCCGGAACGCTCGTCGTCGACATTTCGGATGATGGCGACTGGCTCTATGTGCATTGCATGTACGCGGACGATCCGAAGGCGGCGGTGGCGTCGCTCGATGAACTCGCGTCGCGAATGCGGACGGAGGTCTTCGGACTATGACGAACCTCTTCGCGATTCCCTGGCGGTTCATGCTTGCGCTCGGAGGAGGCGGGGGCGGCGTCGATGAGTCCTCCGGCGGTGCGCCGATGCCGGAGAGCGCAGCCGAGCCCGCCCTCATGATGATCGTCGACGGGGGAATGGTGACGATTACCCTCGGGATGGCGCTGCTCATCTATCGAATGTGGCGCGGGCCGCATCTCGCCGATCGAGTGCTCGCCGCCGACGCCCTGTCACTCCATGTGGTCGGGCTTGTGATCCTGCTTACGATTCGTCTCGAGTCTCTCGTGTTCATTGACGCGGCGCTCGTGGTCGCGATCATCGGATTTGCCAGCACGCTCGCTTTCGCTCAATATATCGGAGCCCGGCGGCACGACAGCGCTGCCGTCATCGAGTCTCCGTCCTGATCGAGGCGGTACAGTTCCTGCGACGAACGGACTGACTTCACCATGCAGACATTCGCCGACATACTCGCTGCTTTCTGCCTGACGGTGGGGTTGTTCTTCCTCTTCGTGGGGGCCGTGGGGATCGTGCGGTTCCCCGACGCGTACAACCGCCTGCACGCGGCAAGCAAGTGCTCGACGCTCGGCCTGCTGGGACTGTTGCTCGGCGCCGTGTTTCATTTGGGCGCGCTCGCCGTCATGACCAAGGCCATGCTCACCCTCATCTTCGCGTTCGTCGCGACGCCGGTTGGATCGCACATTCTCGCTCGCGCGGCTCACATCGACGGACTCGAACAATGGGACCGCACGCGGTCGGACGACCTCGCGGTCGATCAGCCGGATCGTCCGGTCGGATGTCCGAGCCAGAGGCGCGAGGACGATCGCGATCAGCGACCTCCCGGCGCCGCGGGTGGCGGGGACCGAAGCGCGGACGCCGATCGGCGTTCAGCCGGAGGTCCCGCACTGCGACTCGCCGACGACGCGGCGTGAAGATGACGAAGTCCGACGAACGCGCGCTTCCATCTGCTGCGCACACGATTGACCAATAGAAAAACCGCCGCACTCGTCGGAATGCGGCGGCGGTTTGAAGCGTCGATGTGGTCGTGAGCCGGTCAGGCGGCTTCGTCGAACGCGTCGTCCTCGAAGGCGTCCTCATCACCGGGACGCGTGTTCGGCGGCTCGATCGGCGTGTCAGGCCGTTCGACCCAGTCTTCGGCCTGCGCGAGGTTGAGCGTGCTCGGCTGGACCTTGCGGTATCCGAGCCGGCGAATGATCTCGAGCACATCCGTCCAGGTTGGGAACGTCTTTCCGTTGACGCGCTTGAAGGCGTCGATCGCGACGAGGAAGAGGAACTGCTCCTTCGTCATCTCGCCTTCTTCGGCCGATTTCGTGAAGTCGGTGCGGCGCCGACCCGGGCCTCGGCGACGCTCGCAGCCGATTTCGTCGCGTTCGTCGCGACGATCCGGCCGCAAGCGGCGGTCCGCCACCGTCCCGGACCAGTCTTCAGGGTTGGAGTCTGAATCTTCCGGCTGTGTGTTGGTCGGTTGTTCAGGGGCGTCACTCATGTCGGGCTCCTTCGGTGAAGAGCCCCGGACGCCCTGGTCGAGCGGCGGAACTCGTCGTCAGAAGTCGTCGTCGTCCTCGATCAGGTATTCCTCGAAGTCCTCGTCGTAGTCGTCGTCGACTTCGTCGTCGTCTTCTTCGTCATCCCAGAAGTCGTCCTCTTCTTCCTCGTCGTCATCGTCCTCGAGGAAGTCGTCGTCGTCCTCGTCCTCTTCATCGTCGTCGACGATGGTGTCGTCATCGCCGCTATCGTCGTCGTCGTCACCGTCGACATCGTCGAGGTCTCCGTCGTCGTCGAAATCGAGTTCCTCGTCGTCGTCCGATTCGGCGATGTCGATGTCCTCGTCCTCTTGATCATCATCGACTGAACCGGCGACGGAATTGACGCCAGACTGACCAATTGGACAGCTGGCGGAGACGCCCCATAACTCCGTGTCTGACGCCGTGATCAGGCTCGTCATGATCGCCACCTTCTCGCGATTCGCATTCGGCATGACGCGCGATCGCTCGTCCCACCCGGACGAGCGATCCCTCGTTGCGTCTCCATCCCCCGTTGAGCGGGCGCGACTACACTACATGGCGCCGCGCCGCTGTCAAACAGGCGTGGATCATCATTTTTGGTCCTGAGATTGATTGCAAACCCGCCGTCCTGGAGCCGATCTCGTTGGAGCGCAAACCTGCCGAGACCGAACCATCATTGAACCTTCTCGCCGCGGTACTCGCATGGGCGCTGCCCGGGCTCGGGCACTGGTCGCTCGGCTACCGGCGTCGGGGCCGTCTCATCGGCGCGGGGATACTGTCGCTCTACTTCGGCGGACTGCTCATCGGCGGGGTCGATGTCATCGACCGTCGCGAAGATTACTGGTGGTACTGCGGCCAGACGCTCGCGGGTCCGATCACCCCCGTCATCGACTGGTGGATCGGCCGTCAGTACATCACTGAAGATCGTGAAGGACGCCGCCTCGACCCGCCACTCAAGCCGCATCCGGTACTCCCTGAGGGCGATGCGTATCTTGAGGAGCATCGGCTCGCGTTCGATCCGGATTATCGCCCGGCGTTCTCCGTGTCGCTCGCGCGCACGAATGAGCTCGGGACGCTCTACACGACGATCGCCGGCATGCTGAACCTTCTCGCCATCCTCGATGTGCTTTACATGGCGCCGTTCGCGGGCGTCGCGGGGCGAAAGGGAGACACGGCATGACGCTGCTCCTCGCGTGGAGGCCGTTCCTCGATCCGCTCGCGATCGAGCAATCGTGGTGGCTCTTCCTGTTTCCGCTCGTGCTCGGCATTTCGATGGTGTACAAGGCGGTGCGCCTTCCGTCCTTGCAGCGGTTCTGGCGCCAGACCCTCAAGATGAGTCTGCAGATCGTCGCCGCAATGGTGGTGCTCGCCGCGGCGCTCTTCGTCGTGGTCGAATGGCTTTCCCCCCGGATCTGATCGGCGGGGACGGCTGATTTCACCCTTTCGAACTGGCGATGGGGGTCCGAGAAGCCGATGATTCCCACATGCAAGTCTTCCTGGACGATCGTCCGCTCGAAACCGACGCGACTACGCTGACCGATGCGCTCGAATCGGCTCGAGGCGCTGCGGAGTCTGAAGGCCGGCTCATCGTCGATGTGCTGCTTGACAACGAACCGCTCGATGAGAGCCAGATCGTCGAAGCCGCGGAGTACGACCTCGGCGCCGCGGAGCTCAAGTGCTATTCGGTAGAGCCGTATTCATTCGTCCGACAGACCTTCGATCAGGTTGTCGCGGCGCTCGATCAGATCTCCGCGCTGCAGCGCGACACCGCCGAGAAGATTCAGGCTGGAGATCTCAAGGCGGCGATGGAGCAACTTGGCGCGACGATCGAACTCTGGGACCACGCGCAGATGGGAGTGCAGGGGGGCGCGGCGCTCGTCGGGCTCGACCTCGACGCGGTTCGCACGGACGACGGCTCCATCACTGAGGCGATTCAGGAACTCGCGGACCGCCTGCGCGATATCCGGTCCGCGGTGGAATCGGGTGACTGGGTCGCGTTGTCGGACTGTCTCGGATACGAGATGGGTCCGGTGTCAGAGCAGTGGCGCGGCATGTTGAACGAACTTTCCCGTCGGGTCGAGACCGCCGAGGCGGAATCGAAGTCCGCGGGCGAATCGGGGACTGGGGCGTAATCCATGGCGAAGCGCGCAAAGGCGACCGTTCGTAACGGGCGCGACCGCTCGGGCTCTCTACAGAAGATCATGGATCTGGCGAGCGAAGCGCTCGTCGGCGGCCGGTACTTCGAATGCGAACGGCTCGCGAATCAGGCGCTGCACCAGGCGTGGGACGCGGGGGATTACGATTCGATGGCGCGGATTACGATGCCGCTCCAGGAAGCGCGTCGTCAGCGTCGACTCAACGCGATCGACGCCGGCCACATCGTGCTCTACGACGAAGACAATCCGCCGCCAGGAGCCGAAGCCGAATACAAGCCGGGCGTCTACATCGTGACCCCTCCATTCGTCGCCGCGGACGCTCGAGTCATCGCCGAGACCTCGTTCGAGTCGGACGCGCCGACCTTCTCGTTCGCGTGTGAACCCCGGACGCAACTCGGCCTCACCCCGGTCGTCGTGGTGGGGCCCATCGTGCTCCGCGCGCGGATCAAGCCGGCGCGTCAGCCGGACTCCGCCTGGTGTCTCGGCGTCATCGACGCGCTGACCGAGGTTGCGCTCGACACGCTCGATCCGACCCGTCCGCTGCCCCGTCAGGTCGATGAAGTCATGGATCGCCTCGACGCGCTGCCCGAAAGCGAACTCCTCCACCAGAAGCTCGTCGAGATCGCCCACGCGGCCCTCCACGAAGAGAATGGCGTGGAGACGGAACCAGACGGCGCCAGCGCAATCGACGAGAAGCCGGTGAAATCCGGGAAGGCGAAGAAGCGGGCGAAGTCACGGCGCAAGGCCGCGCGAAAGACCGGAGCGCGTTCTTCCAAAGCCTCGGCGTCGACGGTGACCGACGAGTCCGAGTGATCACATCGCGTCGTCGCTCCGCGATCAGTCGAGGTTCATCGTGAGCAGGAACTCGGCGTTGCTCTTCGTCTTCTTCAATCGATTCTTGAGCAACTCCATCGCCTCCACGACATTCATGTCGCTGAGCACCTTGCGCAACCGGTACACGAGTTCGAGCTCTTTCGGGTCGAGCAGCAGTTCTTCGCGACGAGTGCCTGACGCGGAGATGTCGATCGCCGGATAGACACGCTTCTCGACGAGTCGCCGGTCGAGGTGCAATTCGGAATTGCCGGTGCCCTTGAACTCTTCGAAGATGATGTCGTCGGCCTTCGATCCGGTATCCACGAGCGCGGTGCCGATGATCGTGAGCGAGCCACCGTTCTCGATATTGCGCGCTGCGCCGAAGAATTTCTTCGGCTTCTGCAGGGCGCCGGTGTCGATACCGCCCGTGCCGATCTTTCCGGAATGCGGCATCTCATTGTTGTACGCCCGCGCGAGTCGCGTGATTGAGTCGAGCAGAATCACGACATCATCGCCGAACTCGACCATCCGCCGCGCCTTCTCGATGACCATCTCGGCGACTTGCACATGGCGTCCGGTCTGCTCGTCAAAGGTCGACGCGACGACTTCCACGGCGTCGGGCGTACTGCGGCGAAAGTCGGTGACTTCCTCCGGCCGCTCGTCGATCAGCAGCACGATGATCTTCGTCTCGGGATGGTTTTTGATGATCGCGTTTGCGATCTTCTGCAGGAGCACCGTCTTGCCGGTTCGCGGCGGCGCGACGATGAGCGCACGCTGCCCCTTGCCGATCGGCGTCACGATGTCCATGACGCGCATGTTCACTTCGTCGGCCGTCGTCTCGAGGATGAGCCGTTCGTTCGGGTGAAGTGGCGTCAGATCCTCGAAGTTCGCGAGATGCTGCAACGCGTCGGGCTTGCGACCGTTCACCATTTCCACGCGCAGCAACGCGAAATATCGCTCGGATTCCTTCGGCGGTCGAATCGTGCCGCTGACCACGCAGCCGGCGCGCAATCCGAAGCGGCGGATCTGGCTCGGGCTCACATAGATGTCATCCGGGCACGGAAGATAGCTGTAAGTCGGACTGCGGAGGAACCCGAAGCCATCGGGCAGCACTTCGAGTACGCCTTCGCCAACCGTCAGGCCCTGCTTCGCCATTCGGGCTTTCAGGATGCGGAAGATCACATCCTGCTTCTTGAGGCCGGTGGCGTCGTCGACACCCTCCTCATCCGCGACCTCGTAGAGATCGTCGAGCGACATCTGCTGCAGTCTCGTGATATGCAGCGCTTCGCCGTCGCCGTTGTGCCCGCCGTTCTCGATCATTTCAAGCTCGGCCGCTTCGGCCTCGAGCGACGCGTCGGAGGGGAGCGCGCCCTCGACGACCGTGGTCGAACCGCCGCCGCCGGTGTTCTGTCCGGACGAGCGCTTCTTCTTGCGCCGACCCGACTTCTTGCCTGAATTTCGTTGTTGTCTGCGTGGTGGTGGAGTCATGTCAAACTCGCTGCGAATCGGAATGAGCGCCTGCGAGCCGGTCAGGGCCGCCAGGCACAAGCGAATGGAATTGGTTCATGTGGTGAAACGATCGGATGGGGCCCGCGATCTCCAGAGAGCCGCCGCCGTGGGCGACCATGCCTTCCAGACTCTCTGTTGGCGTTCAATCTCGGGGGAGCACGACGGACGACCATCAAGGTCATGCGGCCCGCGGCCCATCGACCTGGTCATCAGGTCCAGACAGGCCGAGCACAAACCGCTGAATTTCAGTCCCTGGGGGATTGCTCAGGAATCGGTCTCGGAACTTGCCATCCCTCGCCGGTGATCCCTGAGAATCTGTCTGAAGACCGCTTCGACCGTGGGCTGCAGGAGCTCCAGATCGCCGCGGTTGTCTACTACATAATCGGACCGAGCCCGCTTCCGATCAAGCGACCATTGGCGTTTTTCTCTTCGATCGAGCTCCTCCTCAGACCATCCCCGCGCGGCGGCGACACGGCGGATTCGCTCGCTCCGGTCCGCGTCGACGAAGATTACCGCGTCGCATCGGTCGGCGAGCCCGGCCTCGAAGAGCAGGGGGGCGTCGATAACGAAGCAGGGCGGCACGCCTCCGGTACGCACCTCGCGATCCCAATGTTCAAGCCGCCGTCGGTCGACCCTCGGATGGATGAGCGCCTCGAGGCGTCGTCGTTCCGCATCATCGTGGAACACGATGTCCGCGACCGCTTGACGATCGATCGCCCCGTCCGGTCCGAGGACGCGATCACCCCACCAGCTGACGAGAGCACGCCGAACTTCCGGTTCGTCAAATTCGACGCGAACATCATCGTCGGATCGGGTGACGACGCATCCGAACGACTCGAGGATCGCCGCGACTTTCGACTTTCCGGCGCCGACGCCTCCGGTGAGACCGACGACCGGCGCCAGGGCGCGGAACTGTTCGTGAGTGACAGGTTCGGAAGACACGCCGGCGATTGTATCGGACGGCAGGCGGGAACGGACCCGGTTCCGATCGGTAAGATCGAATGCCTCGCCCTCGGGAGAACACCATGATCCAAAACAACCGACTCCTCGCCGCCTCCCTCGCGGCGCTGCTTCTTCTTGCTTCGTCCGTCGCGGTCTCGGCGCAGACGCCGGAAGTCTTTGACCAGTGGTATGTGCTCAACATGCAGGGACAACGGTCCGGCTGGATGCATGTGCGACAGTCCGAGAAGGAGGGGTACTTCGTTACCGAAACCGAGATGCGCCTCTCAATCGCGCGCGCGGCGACTGAGATTCGGATTCAAATGGCGGGGAGATTCACCGAGACGCTTGACCACGAGCCGGTCCGGATGTGGTCACTGCAGAAGCTTGCGAGTGTGCCGACCGAGACGACCTGGGAGTGGATCGACGAGGGTGTTCGCCGCACCATCAAGCAGGGCGTCGCGGAATCGACCGACATGCTGCCGGCGCCGGAGGGCGAATGGATGACGCCGGGAGCCGCGGGGGAGTACACGGAGGAGCAACTCGGCGGAGGCGCCGAGGAGATCACCGTCACCATTCTCGATCCACTCGTGGGTTTGATGCCGATCGAGATCACCCGGACGGTGCTCGACCGCGACGCGACCGTCGAGACGATGAACGGTCGTCGGCCTGCCGTCAAATGGAAGGTCGTGCAGAGCTTCGCGAACGCGGTGCAATCGATCGAGTATGTCGATGAGGAAGGCAATGTCCTCCGAGGCGAAGTCGATCTCGGCGCCATCAAGATGGATCTCATCGCTGCGGACCGCGCGACGGCCCTCCAGAAGACCGCGGCGCCGGAACTCATGCTCGATACCTTCGTGCGTCCGGACCGCCGCATCGTCCGCCCTCGTGAGACAGAGCGACTCGTTCTTGACCTTTCCGTAACCGACGGCGAGATGCCCGAGTTGCCCTCTGTGGCCGCGCAGACGGCAGAGCCGATCGATGGCGGAATCCGACTCACCATCGATACGCGCGGTCCGAACCACGCCGATCCGGACGCCGACATTGAGGCCCTCACGGGATCGAACTCCTACTTGAACGCCGACGACGAGGAGGTCCGCCGGCTCGCACGACAGGCCACCCGCGAGGTGCGAGGTGGGGCGCCGATTGAACGCGCGAGAGCGATGCGCGACTTCGTCTTCAAATATGTCGATGAGAAGAGTCTTTCGGTCGGGTTCGCCACGGCGTCCGAGGTCGCCCGGGAACGATCCGGGGACTGCTCCGAACACGGCGTGCTTCTCGCCGCGATGATGCGCGCCGACGGGATTCCGGCGCGGGTCGTGAGCGGGCTCATCTACGCGGACGAGTTCGCCGGCGCGCGCGGAATCTTCGGTTATCACATGTGGGCGCAGGCGCTCATCGACGGCCGATGGGTCGATTTCGACGGAACGCTCCCCGTCGACTTCGATGCGACGCACATTACGATCTCGACGACTTCACTCGATGAGGGCGGCCTCTCGAACGATCTGTCCAGCCTGGTCCCGCTCCTGGGTCGCCTGAAGATCAGCGTCGTCGAGATCGGGCCGTGACCGCCGGCAGGGCGATCACTGATGGAGAAACGAACAAGGCGTCGCCCGGGTGGGTGACGCCTTGCTGATTGCTATCTGGTTGATCGATCAGTTCTTCGACTCGTCCGCGTTCGTATCCGCCGCGGTATACGCCGGAAGATTGTCGTCGGCCGGAACAATGTCCACGGTCCGATTGCGGAACTGGACATGTCCATCGGCGAGGGCGAAGAGCGTGTCATCCTTCGCTCGCTTCACGAGGTGCCCGGCCTTGAACGGCGTGCCGCATTGCCGCACGATGATCGATCCGGCCTTCGCGTACTGCCCGCCGTAGAGCTTAATCCCGCGGTACTGCGGGTTTGAGTCACGACCGTTGCGGGTCGATCCCTGTCCCTTCTTATGAGCCATCGCTGCACGCTCCAAATATCGCTGGTGTGCTCCGGGCGGAGCCGGCGAGTATACGCCCGCGTTACCGCATGATCCAGCGCTGGCTGCGGAAGAAGACCGGCGAACGAAGGTCGGCGGCGGGGTTACCCGGGGCGTCGTACCGGCGCTCGAGCGTCTTGCGGAGGATGATCGGCTCCCCCGTGATCGGATGGGCGAGTTCCTGCGTCTCGCTGCTCACGCCGGCGATGAAAAGCGCCACCTCATCAATGTCGAGGCTGCCCGCGCGCCAGACGAAGAGGCCTTCCCGGGCGTTCTCGGCGCCCTGTCGAAGCGTGCCGATGATTTCAGTGCTCGATTCGAGCAGTGGGTTCGCGAGCAGCTCCTGGAGGCGGTCGACCACATCGAGTGGGACACCCTCGCCCTCGCGGACGATCGTGCCGTCGTCAGCGTACAGAACGGCGTCGGGCACGAAGAGCTGATCGTTCCGAGTGCGGTTCGTGACGAGGTAGGTCATGAACCAGTAGAACTCATCATCGATTTCGATGAGTCGTAAGTCTTTCTGGATTTCGAACTTGAGTTCCCAGCGGGGCGGCTTGCCACTCGGCTCCGGGGCCGAAGCGCCCACGGAGGCGCCCGTCCATCCGAAGGCGATGATCGCGACCAGGGCGACAAGCCACGCGGCGAAGCGCGGCGCTCGGAAATTCGTCTTTGGCATGAACCTATGCTCCGCAGGAGGGCGTTCTTCCGATATTCTTATCTGACGCGTCGCGAACCGTCAATACGCGGCCCAATGGAGGGATGCGCCCATCACCACGAGCGAATCCGCCCAACGAGCCCTCGCGTCGTCCCGCCCCGGATTCCGGGTGACGGAGATCGGCGCGGATCGACTCGTGGATGCAGTCAGCCGTCTCATGCTGTTCGGGCAACCCACGACGCGTGGGGGGGCGAAGCGATTCATTGATTTCGCTCGCCACCAAGGGTATGCCCTCGATCAGTGCTGGGCGCTGGTCGATCGTCGCGGCCGCATCGCACACGCGGTGCTCGCCCTGCCGAATCCGGGTCGGACGGCGCTGCTCTTCGTATCGGCGGCCCTGGACGACCCCGATCCGCTCGCCGATCTGCTCGCCGCGGTGACGCCCCAACTCGACCCCGCCCGGGTCGTGGTCGCGCAGGCGCTTCTCTCTCACGAGCAGCGAGATGAATACGAGGCGTTCTCGCGCGCCGGGTTCACCCGTCTCGCGGATCTGGCGTACATGGAGCGTCTCGCGCCGAAGCCGAGTGCGATCGCGCCGCCCGACTGGCCTCAGGGTTGCGTCATCGAGACCTGGTCACCCGAGAATGACGCCGACTTCGCGACCGCCGTGAAGCGTTCCTATGTCGAGACCCACGACTGTCCAGGACTCTGCGGCCTCCGGAGCATCGCGGACATCATGCGGGGGCATCGCAGCGCCGGCGTCTTCGACCCATCGATGTGGACACTGGTGCGAATGCAAGGCGCGCCGGCGGCGGCGCTTCTGCTGAGTCCGATGTCGGAACAGCGCATGGTGGAACTCACCTACATTGGAGTCGACCCGGACTTCCGATCGCTCGGTCTCGCGCGGCGACTCGTCAACCGCGCCCTGTCGCTTGTGGCGCACCGCCACGAGCGAACCGTCACGCTCGCCGTTGACGAGCGAAACGAACCGGCGCTGCGCCTCTATCGACAGGCCGGTTTCTACCGCACCGATCGTCGCGTCGCCCTTATTCATCCGATTCCGCGGACCGCCCGGTCATAACTGAATCCCCCGCGAGGTGGGATTGCGGCGCGACGCGGTGATAATGACGAACGATGAACCCGTTCTGGCGATTTGCCCGAGGAATGCTCCGCTACTGGGTCGCGCTGGCCCTCGCCCTGACCGGTGCGCTCGTGTCGGCGGCGTGCTTCGGAGTCGGGATCGCCTCGGTGCCGCTCATTCTCAATGCGCTGCTCGGCGACAGCGGAAGACCGCTGCCCGAACTCGTGAAGCAGGCCGATGAGCGTGTGGCGGGGCTCATTCCGGACGCGTTCATCGAAGCGCTCCCCCGGGACCAGTTCGGCGCCGTGGTCTTCGTACTCGGCGCGTTGCTCGTCCTCACCGTAATCGGAGCCGCGGCGAAGTTCGCGCACACCTATCTCGCCATGTCGGTCGCGATGCAGACGATCGCGAATATCCGCAAGGCCGCGTTCTACCGCATCGTGCATCTTCCGATGAAGGTCGTCGTCGCCGAGGGGACGATGGATCGCATCAGCCGCATCATGCGCGATTCGAACCAGCTGCGCAACGGGTTCACCGCGTTATTTACGAAGGGCATCGGCGAGTCGCTCAAGGGCCTCGCCGCCCTGATCGCCGCGTTACTCATGAACTGGAAGCTGTGCGTCATTGCGCTGCTCGGCGCTCCGATCCTCGCGGTGGCCATTCGAATCTTCGGGCGCAAGGTGAAGAAGGCGAGTCGGCGCGCGCTCGTCCAGGCGGGCCGACTGCTCGGCACGATCATGCAGTCGATGCAGGGCGTGCGAGTCGTCAAGGTACACACGGCCGAGCGCGCCGAGGTCGGGCGATTCAACCGCGTGAACAAGGCCCTGCTCAACGAGGAACTCTCGATGCGGCAGGCGAAGGCGCTCGCGTCGCCGGTGGTCGACACGATCACGATGTTCGGCATCGTGCTCATCGGCGGTTTCGCCGCGTGGTATGTCATCGAGACCGGCCAGCGGTTCGATGTCGTGCTCGGGACGATCGTGCTCCTCGCCGCGGCCGGGAGCGCCGTGCGCCCGCTCACCCAGCTTTCGACCGACATTCACGAGGCGTCGGCCGCGGCGGAACGACTGGCGGATCTGCTTCGCCAGCCCGCTGAGAAGTCGCGTCACGAGGCGCGGCCGAAACTTCCGCTGCACGAGCGTGACATCGTCTTCGAAAATGTGTCGTTCACCTATCCCGGCGCCGACCAACCGGCGATCGACCGGGTTAATCTCGAGATCACTCACGGGCAGACGATCGCCTTTGTCGGACCGAACGGTTCAGGAAAAACGACGCTGCTCAGTCTCATCCCGCGTCTGTTCGAGGTCGACTCCGGCCGCGTGCTCGTCGATGGGAACGACATTCATGAGCATTCGTTGAAGAGTCTGCGGCAGCAGATCGGCGTGGTGACTCAGGAAGTCATCATCTTCAACGACACGATTCGCAACAACATCGCCTACGGCGCCGGCAGTGTGACCGAAGAGCAACTCATCCAGGCCTGCCGCCAGGCGCATGCCGAAGAATTCATTCTTGAGCGACCCGAGGGCTACGACACGATCGTCGGTGAGCAGGGGGTCACACTTTCCGGCGGACAGCGACAGCGGATCGCCATCGCTCGCGCGATTCTCCGCAATCCGCGCATCCTCATACTCGACGAGGCGACGAGCATGATTGACGCCGAGTCGGAGGCGCAGATTACCGCGGCGCTCAATCAGTTCTGTCGAAATCGCACTTCGCTGGTCATTGCGCATCGGCTGAGCACGGTCATCAATGCGAATCAGATCGTGGTCATGGACGCCGGCCGCATCGTCGATGTCGGGGCGCATGACGATCTGCTCGCGCGATGCCAGCTCTACCAACAGCTCTGTCGAACGCAACTCACCTCGGGCGAGTCCGCCGCGTGACGCTTCAAAAGATGAAGAGTCCGATGCTGATCCACACCGCGGCGAAGAGCATGACGACACAGGTGTAACCGACGATGTCGCGCGCGCGGGCGCCAGTGATCGCAAGAAGCGGCAACGCCCAGAACGGCTGGAGCATGTTCGTGAGCTGATCGCCGTACGCGACCGCCATGACCATCTTTCCGATCGACGCATCGACCTCGAGCGCCGCTTCGAGCGCAATGGGGCCCTGAATTCCCCACTGACCGCCGCCGGACGGGACGAAGAGGTTGACGACCGCCGCGGACAGAAACGAAAAGAACGGAATGGTGGTCGAGTTCCCGAGCGCGATGAACCCGTCGGCGACCTGACGAACGAGTCCGGACGCGACCATCATCGCCATGATTCCGGCATAGAGCGGGAATTGCACGATGATCCCGGCGCATCCACGAGCGCCATCTTCAACGGCCCGCATGTATCGGATCGGCGATCCGTGAAGGAGCAGGCCGAAGCCGAGCATGAACGCATTGATCTCATTGAGTCCGACGCGCTTGAACCCGCGCAGCGTCGTCGTCAGCGCATTCGACGAGTCGTCGATGGCGGCGCCGCTCACATAGCCGTAGCGGATGACGGCGACGATGAGCGGCAGGGCAAGCAGCCAGGCGATGATCGCTGAACGATCAAGCCGATCGGGTACGCCGCCGACATGTTCCGGATCGTCGCCGGCCGGTGGGCCGTTGAAATCCGAATCGAGCTCCGGTACGCGGAAGTTGGAGATCGGACGAATCGCCTCACCCTCACGGGGGGTCAGCAGGAAGCAGACCAGCGGGGCGCCGAGAAGCAGTCCGCCGGTGACGAAGAAGTTCATCCCGCTCAGAATCGTCTGGTCGAGCGGAAGCCCTCCGGGACCGAGTCGCTCAACATACGCCGCGGGCAAGACCTTTGCCGCGCCCTCTGCGGTCGTCATCGCGAGTGGCGCCGAGCCGGAGAACCCGCCATGCCAGACGAGGAGTCCCAGGTATCCCGCCGCGGCGAGAAGTGGATAATGCGCCGGGATTCCGCGCTTCTGGAGGACGCGGCCGGTTTCCCGCGCCATCAGCGCCCCGACGATGAGCCCCAGTCCCCAGTTGATCACACCGGCGAACGCTGCGACGAACCCGACCATCGCCGCCGCGGTCGCCGCCGATCGCGGGAGTGACGCGAGCGCGTCGATCAGTCGACGCACGAGACGCGTCGACGCCAGCGCGTGACCGGTGACGAGAATCAAGCACATCTGCATCGAGAAGGCGAGAAACTTCCAGATGCCATCCTCGACTCGCCACGCGTCGAGAAGCGACGACGCTCTCGATTCCCCCTCGGCGATCGTGGGAAAGTCGCCGAAGACGAGGGCCAGCGCTGCGGTCACGAGCGTGAGCAGAATGGCTATGACGAAGGGGTCCGGACACACGCGGTAGAACACGCGTGAGATCGCCGATCCAAGGTTGCTGATCATGCGGCCGAGCATACCGCGCGGCCGGCGCGATGAGAAGTCGGCCGAAGACGGTGAAGCTACGCGATCGAATCCGGGTCAGTCGGGTTCGCGCGTTGCTCGGCGACCATCGGACACACTTCGTCGAGCGCCTTCTCAATGTCGAGTCCGCTCCAGCCACCAATCGCCGTATGCAGCCAGAGCCAGGTCGTTGCAAGTCGTCGGACGCTGCGCCGCATGGGTTCGCTCATGATGGTGACCCCGTCGGCGGCGCGGCGTCGAATGGCGAAGTGCAACGCCGCATTCAACACCATTCCACTCAGGAAGTACGCGCCGAACACTCCGAAGAGAAACGCGAGGGAACTGAGAAGCGGGGGCGAAACGAGGATGACCAGAGCGGCGACCGCCGTCACGCAACTCGCGTGCCACCACCTCGACGCCGACCTGAACCAGAGTCGACCCACCGCGAGCCGGGTGAGTTCCCAGCGCACGGAGAGCCCGAGCAGACCGCCGGCGGTCAGCCACAGCGCTGGAGCGTGAAGCGCTCCCGCCATTGGGTGCAGAAAGGAACTCGGAGTCATCACGATACAGGGTGCCGCATGACTCGAGAGGGGTCATGTCTTGTCCACCCCGCGTTGAGACACGACGCCTGACGCGTCAGGGAGACTCGCCGATGTCGACGATCGAGCAGTCGAGAATGGTTTCGACCCCGAGGGCCTTCGCCCGGTCGACGAGCTCCGGCGATTCGGCGCCCGGGTTCAGCCAGACCTCCGCCACATCGCCACGCTCCGCAATCTCTTCGATCGCCGCGAGGCCGAGTTTCGGTGGGAGGTAGAAGAGCGCTCGATCGATCGGCCCCGGCGGCTCGGTGATCGAGTGATAGCACTTCAGCCCCTCGATCTCGTCGGCGCGTGGATTGACCGGAAAGACTGTGTGATCGCGTCTCCGATACGCGCGCACGGCTTTGTTGCCGTACTTCTCGCGATTCGTCGACGCGCCGATGACCATGACACGCATGAACTTTTTCCTCCCTCTCGCAGCGCGGGACCGGGCCGGACACCACGCTCCTCTCCGAACCATATGAGCGTCAAGCGCAGCGCGTTCTTCATTCGAAGTTATCGGGGTCAAGCGCGGCAAACTGCACGCAGAGTCGCCTCGGAATTCGCGGCAGAATCGTTTGTATGTCGTTCATTCATTTGCATTTATGCCTCGATGCGGCAAACTCGTCGCGAGGTCGCGCCGGAGTTCTCGGGAGGGGAGCCCACCCATGGCGTGACGAGTCTGAATCGCGATGCGATGCGCCCCGGCCACGAACGATCCGCCGCACTGGCGAGTCACTTCGAAATCGTCCGGCGCCCCGTCGCTCATCAGGAGATCGGAAATGCGCATCGCACACCGCATGCTCATGTTCGGATCGATCGGCGCCGTCGCGGCGGCCACTGGGGGTCTGGCCCCCGCGGCGGCGGCCGACATCATCGATCCGGGTGTCTACTTCCTCGAGAACCATCCCGACGGGAACGCAAACCCGCCGGCGTACGGACTGCGGCTCGACGAACTTCAGGATGTGACCGCCGGGCACGATGTCTTTACCTTCGACTTCGAAGCCGATGACTCGGACATGCGGATGTCGTGGGACGGAACAAGTCTGCGAATCTTCGGGGTCGCCTTCGGCGGTCTCGATATCGGTGGGTCGTACGACCCGAACCACTCAGGACTCTGGGCGATCGACTTCACCTATTCCGAAGTCGTCACGGCGCCGGGCGATGACGATCTCATCGTCGTGACACCGGACGGCACGAACACCGGGACGATTCAGTTCGTCGACGGCGGTGATGTCATTCCGCTCTGGGATTTTTCAGGTCACCACGGGTTTACCTTCCGTCTCGGCGACGAGAACGACGACGAGGGCCATCGAGGATTCGACGGTCTCTCGGGCTGGGGTTGGCTCAACCACACGGTTCAGAACCAGCATGTGTACGCCTCGGACTGGTTGTTCACCGTCGGCGACGAGGTGCCGGCGCCTGGACCACTCGCGTTGCTGACCGCCGGCCTGTTCTGTGTCGCCCAGGGCCGACGACGCCGCGGCCAGTAGTGTGATGTTTGCAGGACGCCACGCGCAACCGGACTCATCGCCGTGACGCCCCCGGCGACCGGCTTCGCGTCCAATCTCAGATTGATCATTCGATCCGGCGCACAACCGCCTTCCGGAACCTCCCGGAAGGCGGTCAAGTTTTTCCCGGAGCGGGTTCGCGTCAGACGAGGAGCGTCGCCGGATTCTCGAGCATCTGGCGGAAGGTCTGCAGGAACTGCGCCGCCATCGCGCCGTCGATGATTCGGTGGTCAAGCGAGAGCGTGCAGTTCATCTCGTGACCGACGACGATCTCACCATCGCGCACGACCGGCCTCTCGAGCGCCGATCCCACGGCGAGTATCGCCGCGTTCGGCGGATTGATGATCGCGGTGAAGAAGTCGACTTCGTACATCCCGAGGTTCGAGATCGTGAAGGTCGAGCCCGACATTTCCTCCGGCGAGAGACCCTTCGTACGCGCCTTGTTCGCGAGGGTCTTCGCATCGGTTGAAATCTGTCGAAGCCCCTTCCGATCGGCGTCGAAGATCGTCGCGACCAGGAGTCCGCCGCCGCGCTCTTCAGGGAGTGACACGGCCATGCCCACATTCACGCGGTCGTTGATCTCGAGCGAATCCTTCTTCCACGCGGCGTTGAACATCGGGTGGTGATGAATCGAGAGCGCCGCGGCGCGGACGACGAAGTCGTTGACGGAGAGCTTCACCCCCTGCGACTCAAGCTGCGCGTTGAGCGTCTTGCGCAGGTCGAGCAGCGGGTCCATGTTCACAACGACCGAGACCTGATAGTGGGGGATGGACTGCTTTGACTCGACGAGACGCTTCGCGATCGTCTGCCGCATATTCGACAGCTTCACCGAGCCTCCGAGCGGCGTGCCGCCTGCGTCCGGGGCCGACGCTGCCGGGGCCGGCGCGCTTGCGGCTGTTTCGCGGACGCCATCGCCGCCGTCAATCACCGCCATCACATCGCGTTTCACGATGCGCCCGCCCGGCCCCGAACCGTCAATCGATTTGAGATCGAGATCGTGATCTTCGGCGAGACGGCGGGCGAGAGGGCTCACGAGAAGTCGGCCGTTTGGTTCTCGACTCGATCCGGACGCTCCGTTCGACTTCGTCTTCGGCGTCCCGGACGGTCGCTCGGCCACGGCGGTACCGGTGGTGGAGTCCGAGTCCGTGTCGTCGGTGTCTTCGGCGTCGTCGCTCGACTTTCCGGATTTCTTCTTCGACTTCGACGACTCGGCGCCTTCCCCCTTCGGCGCGGGGCCCGCCTGTTCGGCCACCTCGTTCGGATCCTCACCTTCCTCCGCGAGAACGAGCATCAATTCTCCGATGGCGACGGTGTCGCCCTCGGAGATCACCACTTTCGCCACGACCCCATCGTCGTACGACGGCATCTCCATAGTGGCTTTGTCGGTTTCGATGTCGGCGAGCACCTGATCGGCCTCGACCTTGTCACCCTCTTTCACATACCACTTCACGAGGGTTCCCTGCTCCATCGTGTCCGACAGACGCGGCATCTTGATTTCGATCGACATGGGAGTATCTCGGCGATGAGTCGAGAGCGAACTCCCGACACCTGCATAGTCATTTCGTCGTGAACGACCCCGGTCGCTCACTCCAACCCGTCTAAGCGGCGGTCAGGTTACGCGAAGTAGGTCGCTTCCTTGACCGCTCGAATGATCTTGCCCGGGTTCGGCAGCATGGCCTGCTCGAGCTTCTTCGAGTACGGCGGAGGAACATCGTCACTGTTGACCCGATACACGCGATTGTCGAGATGATCGAGCGCGTGATCGTACACCTGCGCCGCAACTTCACTCGCGACCGAACCGAACGGCCAGGACTGGTCCACCACGACGCAGTAATTCGTCTTCTTCACGCTGCGGATGATGGTCTCGATATCGAGCGGACGAATCGTGCGCCCGTCGATGACTTCGCATTCGATGCCGTCCTTTGCGAGTTCGTTCGCCGCTTCGAGGCAGAAGTGAACCGGACGGCCGAAGCTCACGACGGTACAGTCGGCGCCTTCGCGCTTGATGTCCGCCTTGCCGAACTCGATCAGGTATTCCTCTTCCGGAACTTCACCCTTGTCGCCGAGCATGCGTTCGGATTCGAGGAAGAAGACGGGGTCCGGTGAGCGGATGGCGGTCTTGAGCAGACCCTTCGCGTCATACGGGGTCGAGGGGATCGCGATGTGCATGCCGGGCACATTCGAGAAGAGTCCTTCGACGCACCAGGAATGGGTCGAGCCGAGCTGACCGCCGGCGCCGTCGTTGCCGCGAAAGACGCAGGGAACGGAAAACTGACCGCCGGACATATAGAGCATCTTCGGCGCGTTGTTCAGGATCTGATCGGCCGCGACGAGACTGAACGACCAGCTCATGAATTCGACGATCGGTCGGAGCCCCATCATCGCGGCGCCGATGCCGAGTCCGGCGAATCCACATTCCGAGATCGGCGTGTCGATGACGCGCTTCTCGCCGAACTCGTCGAGCATTCCCTGGCTGACCTTGTACGCGCCGTTGTACTGTGCGACTTCCTCGCCGATGAGAAAGACGCGATCGTCGCGTCGCATCTCTTCGGACATCGCTTCACGCAGCGCTTCTCGGAACTGAATCTGACGCATGTATTCGTCTCTTGCTTCGGCTCGTCATGGAGCGGCGAACGAGGTCGCCGAGAATTGATGGTTCGGATCAGTCTTCATCATCCGGAAACTCGCCGACCGGATGGTCGAGCATGCCCGGCGGCTCGGTCGGACCGAACGGCTCCGTGAGCGGCTCAATGAAAACATCGGTGTACAGGTCGGCCGAAGGATCGGGCTCGGGCGCCTCGTCGGCCCATTTGATCGCTTCACGCACTTCCTGACGAACGGACTGGTTCATTTCCTTGAAGTCGTCGTCGGAGAAGTCTCCCGCGTCGATGAGCCGGTCGGCAAGGATTCGGATCGGGTCGTTCGACTCGTACTCGCCGACCTCTTCCTTCGTGCGGTACTTCTGGGGATCCGACATCGAGTGACCCTTGTAGCGATAGGTCTGAATCTCGATGAACGCGGGGGACTGCTGCTCGCGGCAGCGGTCGGCGATGGGCTTGACCTCGCGGTAGATCTCGTCGACATCCATGCCGCCGATGGTGTGGCCGGGCATGTCATACGCCGCGGCCTTCGCCGGCAGATCATCCGCGTTCGCCGTGCCGCGTTCGATCGCCGTTCCCATCGAATACCGGTTGTTCTCGACGATGAAGATGACCGGAAGGCTGAGCACCGCGGCGAGATTCATCGCTTCGTGAAACGCGCCCTGGTTGAGCGCGCCGTCACCGAGGAAGCACAGCGTCACACGCTTGTCGCCCTCGCCGAGCACTTCGTGCTCGTACTTCGTGGCGAACGCGATTCCGGCGCCGAGCGGGCACTGCCCTCCCACGATCGCATGCCCGCCGTAGAAATGGGTGCGCTTGTCGAAGAGGTGCATCGACCCACCCTTACCCTTGGCGCAACCGGTCAGTTTGCCGAACATCTCGGCCATGAGATACCGGGACTCGGTCCCGCGTGCGAGGGCGTGTCCATGATCGCGATAGGCGGTGATGATCGGATCGTCATCGTTCACCGCGGCGACGCAGCCCACGGCGACCGCTTCCTGACCGATGTAGATGTGGCAGAAACCGCCGATCTTCGCTTCCTGATACGCCTGCATCGTCCGCAACTCGAACTCGCGGATGAGCATCATGTCGCGAAGCCACTTCAGGCGGGCCTTCGCGGGGGGAAGATCGGAGGCGGCGGCGTTTCGCGCCGTGGAAGATTCAATCATCGTCATACCAGATTCGTCCTCGTCCGGGAGCGCGAAGGTTCGGCGGGCTCGTCGCGATGACGATCGATCGGTGGTGGATCTGGCCCGGGCCGGTCGGCGTCGGGCGCCGCGTTTCGTCCTGGAACCCCATTCTAGGGGCGGCGTTCACGGGTTCCACGAATGCGACGCTATGGAGAGGCTCGTGAAAGCGTTCACAAAGATGACCGCCCCCGAACACGCGGGTCTACACTGACCCGCCTATGCCAGATATCGGCCCTTTCAGTCTCGCGATTGAGGTGGCGAGCCGATCCGGCGCCGTCGCCCTCGGCCGCGAAGAGACCTTCCTCGACGAGGAGCGGGTCGGGCCTGAGCTGCGTCGCGCTGACGATCTGCTCCCCGCGATCGATCGGCTGATGCGACGACATCGCGTGGCTCCTTCCGAGCTCGGCGCCGTCTTCATTTCGATCGGTCCCGGTGGATTCACCGGCCTGCGGCTTGGCGTCACCGTCGCGAAGATGCTCGGGTTCGCGACGGACGCCCGGATCGTCGCCGTTCCGACCGCGGAGGTCGTCGCTGAGTCGGTGGCGCCGAACTCCGGCTGTCTGCTCGTCGCGATCGGATCGAAGGGAGACCGATTCTGGGCGACAGTCTTCGAGGGGACAGAAGGAGTATGGGAGGTTCGTGAGGCCGGGCGGGAGGTCGACGCAGCCGCGACCGACCTCCGGGAGTGGATGCGAGCGGATCTTGTGGTGAGCGATCGGCCGCCCCCGGGCCTTGTCAACGCGTGCGCGGAGCGCGAGACGCCGATTGAATCGGCCGCCTATTCCGCCGCCGCCTGTTGGCGGGTTGGCCGCCGTCGCGCCGGGCGTGGACTCTGGACCTCGCCGGCCCGACTGGCGCCCTTGTACGGGCGCGAGCCGGAAGCGGTTCGACAGTGGCGACGCCGCGACGCTCCGTGAAACAAGGTCAACTTGGAAAGCCTGTGGAACCCCCGCTGAGCCGGATACGAATAGGGAGTTCGGGTTTCGGTCGAGGGGGTCCGGCCGCCCGCATCTCTGTTCTCGCCGGGGCAGCGACCATCGATCGCGACGATCGACCGGCCGTTTTCGGCTCCTGCGTGTTTTCGGACGAATGCTGTTTCGCCAGTCCGGACCCGGAGTTCCGGTCGCTGTTAAGTCGGTCAATCGCCGGACCGATGACTGGTTTGGTGAAACTGGGGCATCTGGGTCATTTGAGCAGACTGGGCGAGTAGCGTCCGGCGTCCCCGCTCTGGACCGGCGCCCCCTGGTGTGGGAATCTTCTCATGGGCGAGTGGGCCAACAAGCAGGTCTTTACCACGGGCGAAGCCGCCGAGATCTGCAAAGTCAGCCAGCAGACGATCATTCGTTGTTTCGACAGCGGTCGTCTGCAGGGATTCCGGGTGCCGGGCTCTCGGTTCCGCCGCATTCCGCGTGGCGAACTGATCCGGTTCATGCGCGACAACGAGATTCCGCTCGATGCGCTCCACGACGGCGACCACCGCATCCTGATCGTTGATGACGATGAGAACATCATTGAGCTCTTCAAGGATGTACTCGCGAAGAATGACAAGTATGAAGTTGAGACCGCGGCGACCGGCTACGACGCGGGCATGCTGACCGAGTCATTCAAGCCGAACCTCGTCATCCTCGACTACATGCTGCCCGACATCAACGGCAACCTCGTCTGCCAGCGGATTCGCAGCAATCCCGAACTCGCCGACACCAAGATCATCATCGTGTCGGGCGTCGTGAACCGAGACGAGATCGACGACCTGCTTCGCTCCGGCGCCGACGATTTCGTGAAGAAGCCCTTCAATATCGACCAGCTGCTCCAGCGGATCGACGAGCTCCTCGAGGTCTGATCCGGAGGGCGAACGCCATTGCGTTGAATGACCGCGGCGGCCAATCGGCCGCCGCTTTTTTCTGCTGCGTCCCATGGTATCGAATGAATGCGCGCTCAGTTGTCCGCGTGTTCACCGACGGCGCCGAGCAGATTGAGGGAGACCCGATCGATTCGGACCCCGAGCCGATGCTCGATCTGCTCGAGGACCTCGGGCCGAATCTGCTCGAGCAGTTCGCGCCCGAGATCGTCGGGAACATCGATGTACCGGCCGCTTTCGCGATCGACGACATGGAGATGCGGATGGAGGTCCGCGTCGTAGCGGGACGAGCCGCGGGTCACCGGGAGGCGGCGACACAAGCCCGCGTCACAGAGCGCTTCGAGCGTGTTGTAGACGGTGGCCAGACTCAGTCCGCGGGCGTCGTGCTGGACGATGTCGTGCAGTTCCTCCGCGGTCGGGTGGGAACGGGTCGCGGCGAGGGCGCGATAGATCGCCAGTCGCTGCTTGGTGCAACGCAACCCTCGCTCGGCGAACAGTTTTCGAACCTCCTCCACGATCGGATCCTCTCTCGAGCTCCGGGTCTTCACTCCGGAGGACATTATCGCGTCGCGGTGGCGCAGGACCAATGAATAGAGCGAAATGGCCGCCGGAGGAGCGTCCCGGGAGTCGGGGCTCTTCCTCGTCCGTGCGGTCGCATATGCTCTGCGGATGCGGAATCTTGCGAAGACCATTCTCGCCGGGGGACTCGCGCTGTGTGTCGCCTCGTTCACGATGATCGACCGTGGATGGTTGGCCGACGCCTTCGAGCCGCTTGGATTCATCGCGCATCCGGCCGCGGCGATCGTCGGACTGGGCGGGCTCGTCCTCTGTCTCGTCGCGGCGGCCATGCTTCGCCGGACGACGCCGCTCTGAGATCTCGTCCCTTCTCCTACACAGGAGCGTCTGATGCCACGCCGCTCGCTCATCCATGCACTCGCGCCGGCTCTTGTCGGCGCCGCGCTGCTCTCGATCACCACTTTCGCCCAACCGTCGCCCGGCGATGAGTTGCACCGCTTGTTTGAAGATCGTTTCGCGTGGCAGATGGAGGAGTATCCGGAATGGGCGATGTCACGGGGAGACTACACGAACGCCTCACGGGTGACCGACCAGAGTCTCGAGGCCATCGCCCGACGCCACGAGCGCACTCGAACTGATCTCGAGCGGCTTCGCGTGATCGATCGGTCGCTTCTCGATGATCAGGATCAGGTGAATTACGACCTCTTCGAACTCGAACTCGAGCACTCGATCGCCGGGCACGAGTTCCGGACTTTCCTCGCCCCGATCGGCGGGCGATATGGTCCACACCAGTCGATCCCGCAGATGGCGGAGCGCGTCCGATTCAAGACGGAAGAGGACTACGCGAACTATCTGTCGAGGCTCGAGCAGGTTCCGCAGACGATCGACGCCCTCATCGAGCGACTCGAGGCCGGACTGCGCGAGGGTCGCACACCGCCGAAGATCACGCTCGAGGGCGTTCCGGGCCAGTTCGACGCGTTGCTCGACGAGGGGGGACTCGACCGGCTCCGTGACCCGTTCGCTCGAATGCCGGAAACGATCCCGCCGGCGCGTCGCGAGGCGCTGTTGACCCGGTTCGACGAAGTCTCGCTTCCGAGTGTTCTCGAGTCGATGCGGCGCCTCGGGCGATTCGTCACCGAGGAGTACATCCCGGCGACGCGCGAGTCGATCGCGGCGACTGACTGGCCCGACGGCGAAGCCTACTACAACCATCAGTTGCGCGTCATGACCACGACCGACCTCACGGCGCGAGAGATCCACGAGATCGGATTGCGCGAGGTCGCACGGATCCGGGCGGAAATGCTCGAGGTCATTCGTTCGAGCGACTTCATGGAGCGGAGGCCCGACGCGTCGGAGCTCAGTGACAACGCGCTCTTCGACGCGTTCATCGAGTACTTGCGCACCGATCCGCGTTTCTACTGCGAGACTGAGGATGAACTCCTCATGCGGTACCGGGATATCTGCAAGCGCGCCGACGCGAAGTTGCCCAGGGTCTTCAAGACGCTGCCGCGCCTTCCCTACGGGGTGCGCGAGGTCCCCGAATTCATGGCGCCGAACCAGACCACGGCGTACTACATGTCGGGTGACATCCGTAACGCCGAGCCGGGTTACTTCTACGCGAACACCTATGCGCTCGATCAGCGTCCAACCTACGAGATGATTGCGCTGGCCCTGCACGAAGCCGTGCCGGGCCACCATCTCCAGATCGCGCTCGCTCAGGAACTCGAAGGCCTCCCGGAGTTCCGAAAGGAAGCCGGGTTCACCGCATTCGTCGAAGGGTGGGCCCTCTACTCCGAGCGTCTCGGCATCGAGATGGAGATGTACGAGGATCCGTACGACGACTTCGGACGACTGCTCTACGAAATGTGGCGGGCGTGCCGCCTCGTGGTCGACCCCGGCATGCATGCGCTCGGTTGGTCGCGACAGGAGGCCATCGACTTCATGCTCGCGAACACGGCGCTCAGCGAACTCAACATTACGACCGAGGTCGATCGCTACATCGCATGGCCCGGCCAGGCGACGGGATACAAGATTGGCGAGCTCAAGATTCGAGAACTCCGCGAGCGCGCCGAACAGGCGCTCGGCGCCGAGTTCGACCTCCGGGAATTCCACGATGTCGTCCTGCTTGCGGGCGCCATTCCACTCAATGTGCTCGAGACCCGGGTCAACGAATGGATCGAGCGATCGGCGTCGGGAGTCGACGGTCCGCTCCATTGACGGAACGAGCGATGCGACGATCGGACCCGTGGGATTCCGAACAGTACTCGCGATTCAAACAGGAACGCGCCCGACCGTTTCACGATCTCGTGAGTCTCGTGCAGGTCGGTACCCGGCCTCTGCGGATCGTGGACCTCGGCTGCGGAACGGGCGAACTCACGCGAGAACTCCACGAGCGATTGCATGCCCGCGAGACTCTCGGGATCGATCGATCCGACGCCATGCTCGCGCGAGCGAACTCCGAGCACACCGACGGACTCCGCTTCGAGCGGGGCGCTATCGAGGACTTCGATCGGACGGACGATCCGGTTGATCTCATTTTCTCGAACGCGGCGCTGCACTGGGTGTCGGGGCATCGAGCGCTTTTCGGTCGACTCGCATCATCGATCAATGTCGATGGCGGCCAGTTGGCGATCCAGGTTCCGGCGAACGACGATCATCCTTCCCATGCCGCCGCGAATGAGGTCGCGCGCGAAGCGCCCTTCGTCGAAGCGCTTCAGGGGTACGAGCGTCGCTCGCCCGTGCTCACGCCCGAGGCCTACGCCCGGCTGCTCAATGAGCTCGGTTTCGCGGAGCAGCATGTGCGACTGCAGGTGTATGCGCATCTGCTGCCCTCCCGCGCTGATGTCTTGGAGTGGACGCGCGGAACTCTGCTCACCGAGATTCGCGCGCGGCTTGAAGCGACGCTCTACACGAGGTTCCTCGACCGGTACCGGGAACTTCTCATGACGAGACTCGAAGATGAGAAGCCGTTTCTGTACACCTTTAAGCGCGTCCTGATCTGGGCGCGACGCCGGTCCGAGTCATGAGTCAGGCATCATGCGTTCGCGAATCCAATCCGTAACGAGATCGAGCACCGCCGGGTCGATGGTCTGCTCGATCGTCGCGTATTCGGCGACGCTGCCGGAAGTCGCGGACTGGAAGAGATGGTTGAGTCCTTCGAGTTCTCGAATGGTCACATCTTCGGCGTTTGATTCAGCGAGCGCCGCTTTGATCTCGGGCAGATTCTGCGCCGGCAGAACCTGTACATCGAGCGACCCGTTCAGCGCCAGGACGGGGCAGTTGACCTCGCGAAGCGATTCCTTCGGGTCGTACTCGAGAAACCCGCGGAACCAGGTCGAGTTCATTTGCTGAAGCTGCGCGTTCACCGCCTGTTCGAGTGACTCTTCCGGAAGACCGGGGGCGCCGGATTTCACCATCTCGCGGGTGGCCTCTCGAAGCTCGTCGTCGGTCGCATCGCCGGCGAGCATGCCGAGCAGTCGCTGCTGAGCCTCGATCTGCGCGGCGATCGTGGCCTCCGGCACGCCGGACACGCGCAGTACGGCGGCGAGCTGCTCGCGAAGGACCTCGCGGCCGTTCACTCCGGTTCCCGCAAGCAGGACGATGAACGCGACATCTTCGCGGTCGGCCGCGACGATCGGCGCGATGAGACCGCCCTCGCTGTGCCCGATGAGGCCGATACGATCGGAGTCGATCTCGGTGCGCGTCTCGAGAAAATCGATTCCCGCTGCGGCGTCACGGGCGAGATCTCGACTCGTGGAATTCGCAATGGAGCCGCCGCTGCCGCCGACGCCGCGATCATCCGCTCGCAACGACGCGATTCCGTTTCGAGCGAGATGATCGGCGATGACGGCGAACGGTTTGTGTCCGAAGATGGTTTCGTCGCGGTCCTGCGGACCGGAGCCCGTAATGAAGACGACCGCGGGGTGCGGGCCCGGACCCTCGGGCGTCGCGAGCGTCGCGGCGAGTGTGATCCCGTCCGCTTCGTTCCGGTAGGTCACCTCTTCCGTCGAGTAGGGAAAGGGCGGCGCCGGAGTCTGCGGCCGCTTCGGCCGGACCGCTTCAGCTTCCTCGGGGGTTACCCGCCGAAGCGTCGCCGGGAAGGACATGCCACCTTGGTCGAGTGTTCCCGAGGCGGTCGCTCCGTCCTCATTTCGATCGAACGAGAACGCGGCGCCCGCCATTTCAATCAGGAACTCGATGCGGGCGTCGGTATATACCACATTCGCGAGCGCGAGATCCATCGCGTTCTGCGCCGGGATATCGATCGTCGCCGTGATGGTTCCATCGTCCAGAGTGGTGAAGTCGACGAAGATCGCGAGCTTCGCCCCGGGGAGTTCAATCTCACCAGTCCACTGCTCCGGTTCCGCCGCGGCGCCGGCGGTCCAGGCGATCGCGGCCGTGAACAGCAGGATCAATCCGCGTCCGAGCAGGTGAATCCGCTTTGATGCTGCAATCACGGCGTGACTCCTCCCAATTGAATACTTGCCAGTATACAAACTGTGTACTACTTTGTATACAAGCTGTCGACCTTCGTTGTGGAGATTCTCGTCGGATGACCATGTTACAGATCGATCGCGACGCCGAAGAGCCCGTGTTCCGGCAGATCGCCGCTCAGATACGGGACGCGATCGCTTCGGGTGAACTCCGTCCGGAGCGTCAACTCCCGACGGTGCGGACGCTCGCGAGCGATCTTGGGGTCAATCTCAACACGGTCGCCCGGGCGTATCGAGTGCTTGAAGACGAAGGTTTCGTCGTCATACACGGGCGCTCTCGGGTGATCGTCGCGGCGCCCGCCTCGAGCGCTGAGGCGGGACGACGGGAATCGCTTGTTTCCGACTTGCGATCGACGCTCGCCCGTCTCCGACAGGCGGGGCTCCAGCCCTCGGAATTGCGACGCCTCGCGAACCGGGAGATTGACGCCTTACGGATCGAGTGACCGCTGGATCAGGAGATTGTGATGACCGAAGAGGGTTTGTCGTTGCTGGTCGCCATTGGTCAGATCGCGCTGCTCGGCGGCCTCATGTTTCTCATTCCGAGCGCGACTCGGCGGGGCCTGTTGTTCGGCGTGTATGTGGGGGAGGATCGTTCAGACGCCGTCGAGGCGCGAGCGCTCGTGCGTCGATGGCGCATCTGGATGAGCGGAGTCGTCTTCGCCGCCGCCGCGATCGCCGTTCTGGCCGAGTTCATCCTTCCGGAAGGATGGTCGCTGGGGCTTTCGGTGATCGGGCTCGTACTCGGGTTCTTCGGCTCCTATCTAGCCGCGCACTTTCGGGCGCGCGATTTCGCGGCGCCGAACCCGGGGCGGGTGTCGACCGCCTCGCTCGAGCCGGAGTCAGGAGACCAGTCGATTCTTCCCGTGGCGACACTCGTCATCGGAGGCGCGCTCGCCGCGTGCTCCGCGTCGTATCTCGCGCAGAATTACGATGCCCTGCCGGAACAGATCCCGATCCATTTCGACCTCAGTGGAACGCCTGACCGCTGGGCGGGGAAGTCAATCTGGTCGGTCGGCTTCCTCCCGTTCATGGCGTTCTTCTTGGCGGCTTTGATGTCGGGTGTGACCTGGATGGTGGCGCACGCGAAGCGCGTTTCTCGTCAGGAAATGACCGGAGTCAGCGTCGCCGCGCAGGATCGGTTCCGGCGATGGATGACCTGGATGACGGCGCTTATCGGCGTCTTCACGAGTGGCATGTTCGCGGTCGGCGCCGTCTCGACCGTCCGCGTAGCGACCGGCGCATCGGAGCGCCTCAGTCTGCTGTTCATGCTCCTTGGCGCCGGGCTCGTCATCCTGCCGATCGCGCTGGTCGCCTTCGCCGCGTTGCGCATCGGCCAGGGGGGAGGGCGTCTCGAAGCCGCGGCGAGCGAGGCGCCGCTCGACGCGGCGCTCGCGGACAATTCGAAATGGCGACTCGGATTGATCTACCTCAACCCGGACGACCCGGCGATGTTCATCGAGCACCGTTTCGGAATCGGCTACACGATCAACTTCGGAAACTGGAAGGCGGTGGCGCTGCTTCTCGGTTTCGTCGGCTTCTCGGTCGGCGTTTCGCTCCTCGCGGCGCTCCTGACTTGAATCGCCGCGACCCGTCGTAGAATCGAGCCATGGCCGGGCAGCGCGATATCCATGACCATTACTTCCGTGAGGCGAAACGCGCCGGGTATGTGGCGCGATCGGCGTACAAGCTCAAGGAAATCCAGGAGCGCCGTCGGGTCATCCCCCGCGGCGCCCGGGTGCTCGACCTTGGCGCGGCGCCCGGCGCCTGGCTCCAGGTCGCGTGTCAGGCCATCGGTCCGCGCCGATCGGGCGGCTTCGTCGTCGGTGTCGATGTCAAACCGGCGTCAGTCCCCCAGAAGTTCTGTGACGATCGGGTCCGGTTCGTCGAGGCCGACGCTTTCGACCTGACCCCGGAATCTCTTGCACAGCAGCTGGGCGTCGAACGGATCGAGTTCGATGTCGTGCTGTCGGACATGATGGGATCGACGAGCGGCCATCAGGCGACGGACCATTTCCAATCGATTCACCTTGCCCGCCGCGCGCTTGAAGTTTGCGAATCAATGCTTCGACGCGGCGGGGTGTTCGTGGTCAAAGTGTTCGAGGGCGAGCTGTACCCGGAGTTCCTCGGAGAAACACGCGCACGCTTCAAGTCGGTCAAGGGATTCAAGCCGAAGGCGTCACGCAACGAATCCACCGAGATGTATGTCATCGCGACCGGATACCTCGGCCCCGACGCGCAGCGAAACGGAGTCGACCCATGAGCGCCTGGCTCCTGACCGAGCGCGCAATCCATCGCGTCGCCGACGAGCGCATCGAGGCGGCGATGGAACGCGGCGAATTCGATCGTCTGGTCGGACGCGGGCGCCCGATCGAGGATCTCGATCGCCCGTACGACCCGAACTGGTGGCTGCGAACCTGGATGAAGCGCGAGGCGATTCGGGCGCCTGACGCGATCGAGTAACCGGAATCGGACAGCCTTCCGCGGCCCACGCATCCGTTCGGTTCCGGGCGGCGGGGCGATTGACACCCGATCGAGGGAGATGAGAACTACTCATGGTGACTCGGAATAAAGGATCATCGGCCTCGACACGAGAAGTCGATGGCGGATCGACCGAAATCGAAGCCGTCGCGCGTCAGGTGCGCGAGCACACCGCATCCATCACGAAGCTGCTCAATGCGGTCGATCAGGTGGTCATCGGTCAGCGCTATATGGTCGAAGGGCTCATCATCGGGCTTCTCACGAACGGGCATGTTCTGCTGGAGGGTGTGCCGGGGCTGGCGAAGACGCTTACCGTAAGCACGCTCGCCCGCGCCATTCACGCGAAGTTCCAACGGCTCCAGTTCACCCCCGATCTTCTCCCGGCCGACCTCGTCGGCACGCTCATCTACAACCCGCGAGACGGTGAGTTCACGCCTCGCAAGGGTCCGATCTTCGCCCATCTCGTCCTCGCCGACGAGATCAACCGGGCGCCGGCGAAAGTGCAGAGCGCCCTGCTCGAAGCGATGCAGGAGCGTCAGGTCACGATCGGCGACGAGACCTATCCGCTTGACGACCCGTTTCTCGTGCTCGCGACCCAGAATCCGATCGAGCAGGAGGGAACCTATCCGCTCCCGGAAGCGCAGGTGGACCGGTTCATGCTGAAGTTGCGCATTTCGTATCCGTCGAAGGCGGAAGAGCGACGGGTGCTCGATCGAATGGCTTCGACGCGACCGAAGACGGAGATCGAGCCGGTGATCTCGCTCGATGAGATTCGCGGGGCGCGGGAAGTCATCGACCGGATCTACATTGACGACAAGGTCCGCGACTACATTGTCGATCTCGTGCACGCGACACGGCAGCCGATGTCGTACACGATCGACATTGAACGCCTCATCGACTTCGGCGCGTCGCCCCGGGCCACGATTGCCTTGACGCTCGCGTCGAAGGCGCGCGCCTTCCTCGAAGGTCGAGCCTTTGTTACGCCCCAGGATGTGAAGACCGTCGGGCCGGATGTGCTTCGCCATCGCGTCATTGCGTCGTACGAAGCGGAGGCCGAAGGCATGACGACCGACGACATTGTTCGCTCGATCCTCGATCAGGTTCCCGTGCCCTGAGCTTCTCGAAGGTGAAACTGAAGGATGTTGACCGAAGAGCTCATGCGGCAGGTGCGTCGATTGCAGATCGCGACTCGTCGCGCGGTGAACGAAGACTTCGCGGGCGAGTACTCGTCAGCGTTCAAGGGCCGGGGAATGGAGTTCGCCGAGGTTCGCGAATACCAGCCCGGGGATGATGTCCGCGCGATCGATTGGAATGTGACCGCCCGAACCGGGGCTCCGTTCGTCAAGCAGTTCGTCGAAGAGCGCGAACTCACGGTCATCTTCGCCGTCGATCTCAGCGCTTCCGGCCGATTCGGGTCCGTCGACCGGGTCAAGAACCGTACTGCGGCCGAGTTGTGCGCCGTCCTCGCCTTCGCGGCGACGAGAAACAACGACAAGACGGGACTCCTGATCTTCACGGACGATATTGAACTGTTCATTCCGCCCAAGAAGGGCTCGCGGCATGTGCTCCGCCTCATTCGCGAACTCCTCGACTTTGAGCCCGCGCGACTGGGAACGAACCCCGTCACGGCGATGGAGTATCTGGCGCAAGTCCTTCGGCGTCGCGCCGTCATCTTCTTCGTGTCCGACTTCATGTACGGCGACTCCATTGCGTCGCGGTCGCGGATGATGGTCGAAGATCATGATGACGCGTTTCTGACGGCGCTTCGGCTGCTCAATCGGCGGCACGATGTCATCGCCTTACGGGTGCTCGATCCGCGCGAACGGGTTCTCCCTCGGTCAGGACTTCTCGAAGTCGAGGACGCCGAATCGGGCGAGCGCCGACTGATCGACACCGGCTCACGCCGGGCGCGGCGCGCCTTCGAGCTTCGCGCCGCCGCGGATGATCTCGCGCTGGCGGATCGTCTGCGGCGGGCTGGAGTGGACGAAGTCGAAGTCGTCACCGGAGAGTCGTATCTGCCGGCCCTGATGAATCTCTTTCGACGACGGGAGCGTCGACGGTGATCGGGGGGACGACGCGACGACGAGGCATGACGGCGTTCACCCTCCTCTTGGCGATGCTGTTCATCGGAGCCTGCGAGGAGAGGTCCGAATCGACGGCGCATCTCGCGTCAGACGGATACGAGCGATCATGGTCATCGGATGGAGCGCGGGCGACGCTGACGCTTGATCGCACGGAACTCACCGTGGCCGAATCGCTGCGGCTGACCATCCGAGTCGATGCCCCGGTGGACGCTGAAATCGAAGTTGAGGGTGTCACCGATGCCGTCCCGCGCGACTGGCGCGTTCAGACACCGTCGGCGGAGAGCCGAGACATACCCGCCGGGGCGCCGCGTATCTTCGAGTTTCAACTCGAGCCGTTCCTTCCCGGTGAATATCGAATCGAGCCGATTCAGATTGCCATCCGGAGCACTCGAGGCGGAGACACGAGAGCCGAATATGAAACCGAGCCGATCACCATTACGGTTCGATCCGTCATTCCGGAAGGAGTCGACGATACGGAGCCGGCGGCGATTCGAGGCGTCATCGAGCCGCATCGAATCGACTGGACTCCCTGGCTCTGGGCGATCCTCCTCTTTGGCGTAGTTCTGATGGCGTTCGCGATCTGGCGGATGCTGAACTCCGGTCGCGTCCGCCGATCGGACGGGGTCCGCCCGCTGCCCGCGCATCTCGTTGCGCTGCGAGAACTCGACGCCTTGATCGGCGAAGGCTTGATCGAGCGTGGAGACTTCAAGCGCTACTACGCGCGATTGACCGCCATCGTCCGCCGTTACATCGAACAACGATTCGGGCTTCGTGCGCCGGAGCGAACGACCGAAGAATTCCTGCACGAAGCTCGCGAAGCCGGACTCTTTCGCGGGGTGGAACTCGAGCAGTTCGAGCAGTTCCTGTTTGCGGCGGACCTTGTCAAGTTCGCGAAACACGAGCCGACAAGGCGCCAGGCGGACGAGGCCGCCGGCACGGCCCGAAGATTCATCGAGCAGTCGGCGCCCCGCGTCGATGACTCGGGGAGTTCGTTCGCGTGATCGTCGAGAGCCTTCAATTCGCGTTTCCCGAGGCGCTCGCGTTGCTGGTGCTGGCGCCGCTCATCGCGTGGTGGTCCTATCGACCGTCGCGTCGCGTGGTCGCTCGATATTCGTCGCTCGATCGCATCGGCGACACGCTCACGACCTGGCGCGTACACGCCTATGGACTGCTTCCAATTCTGCGGGCGCTCGCCCTCATCGTGTTCGTGGTGGCGCTCGCCCGGCCGCAGCGCGGCGTCGGCGAAGTGCGGACCATGGCTGACGGCGTCGCGATCGAACTCGTCGTTGATCGATCGTGGAGTATGAGCTATCCGATGAGCGACGAGGACCGGACGAGTCGTATCGAAGTCGTCAAGCGGATCTGTCGTGAATTCGTCGCGGGAAACGGGGCCGATCTCGATGGTCGACCGCAGGATCTCATCGGCGTCGTGGTATTCGGCCGCTTCGCTGACACCGTCTGTCCGCTCGTGCGAATTCACGACACGCTGCTCGACCTCATCGACGCGGTCACGCTCGTGGGGCCGCAGTCGTCCGAATCCGGGACGGCTATCGGCGAAGGCCTCGCGCTCGCGGCGGCGCGCCTGCAGGACGCGGAGAATGAGATACGACGCCGAAACGAGGGAGACCTCGACCCGGAGTTCGAGATCAAGAGCAAGATCATCGTGCTCATGACGGACGGAGACGAGAATGTCCGCACGATTCCGGCGGTGAACGCCGCCCGACTCTGCGAGGAGTGGGGAATCAAGATCTACGCGATCGGAATCGGTGGCGGCGGGGGATATGTCACCGTGAACACACCGCTCGGGGAACGCCGCATCCCGGTGTCGACCTCGTACGACGAAACACTCCTGCGACGCATCGCCGAATCGACCGGCGGCGTCTTTCGAGCGGCGGAGAGCGCCGAGGCGCTTCGCGACATCTACGAGGAGATCGACGCGCTCGAGCGAACGACGATTGAGTCACGGGAATACACGAACTACCACGAAGCGTTTCAGTCCTGGGTGATCGCCGGCGCGGCCTTTCTTCTGTTCGAACTGATTCTGGCGACGACGGTGTTGCGGAGGGCGCCATGATGCGGTTCTCCGATCCAGTCTGGCTGCATGCGCTGTGGACGGTTCCCGTGGTCCTGGCGATCCTGTTCCACTCGATCGGTGTGCGTCGACGCAACCTTCGTCGGTTCGTCGGGTCCGATCTCGAATCGGAGATGGCGCCGCGCTGGAGCGCGGCGCGACTCGTGACCAAGTCGCTACTCATTGGCGCTGCGTTGACGCTCATCGTCCTTTCGCTGGCGAGACCGCAATGGGGCGTCCGCGAAGAGGAGATTGAGACCTACGGACGAGATGTCTGCTTCGTCATCGATGTGTCCCGAAGCATGCTCGCTGATGACCTGGCCCCGAGTCGCCTCGAACGGACGAAGATCTGGATCACGGATACGCTCAGCATCCTGCGGGGCGATCGCGTGGGGCTCATCGCCTTCGCCGGCGCCCCGGTCGTGAAATGTCCGCTTACGCACGACTACGCGTTCTTCCGACTCGCTCTGGAGGAACTCAGTCCGGAGAGCGTCTCGCGGGGCGGCACGCTCATCGGCGATGCGATTCGAACGGCGGTTGACGAAGTCTTCGCCGGCGACGAGGCTCGCCATCAGGACATCATCCTCATAACGGATGGTGAAGATCACGAAAGCTTTCCGGTGGAGGCCGCGGCCGCCGCGGGCGCCGCCGGGATTCGCATCATCGCGATCGGTCTGGGCGACGCCGAGGACGGCACGCCGATCTACCTGGTCGACCCGGAGACGGGCGAACGATCGCCCCTGCGGCATGAAGGTGAGATCGTGCGCAGTCGGCTTGATTCAGACACACTCCTGGGAATGGCGCAAGCATCGGATGACGGGGTGTACCTCGAAGTCTCCACTGGGACGATCGAGCTTGATAGGGTCTATGAGGAACTCATTCGGCGCGCGGAGCAGTCCGCCATGGACGCGCGGTCGACCACGATGCACGAGGATCGATACCAATTCATCCTTGCCGCCGCACTGATTCTGCTTGTGATTGAAGGACTCCTTCGTGAAGAGCGCTGAGCAGGGCCATCCTCGATCGAACACGCGACGCGCCGCGGCTCTCGCGGTGATCGTCGTGGTCGCATGCGCACCGGCGGCGATCGCTCAATCGGCGCTCGACCTGGTCGAGCACGGGAATTCACTCTTCGATGCGGGGGATTTCGACGGCGCGCGGGAGTGGTACCGGCGGGCCCAGGAGGCGGATCCATCGGCGATCGAAGCTCAGTACAACGAAGCCGTCGCCGCGTATGCGGAAGGCGAACTCGAAGAGGCGATTCGTCTGTTCAATGCGGTCGATGCGGCGCCGAAATGTCCGCCGGAGATCGCGAACGCAGCGCGGTATAACGCCGGCCTTGCCCGATTTGATCAGGCTCGAGCCAGAGCGACGGAGGCGCCGGATGAGGCGCTTGAGCTGCTTGGCGACGCCGACCGATCGTTCGCGGAAGTTCTCCGGCGGGATCGAACCGCCGCCGATGCGGCGCGCAACCTCGAGGTGACTCGTCGGCTCATGCGACAGCTTGCCGAAGCGGTCGAATCCAGGCGGACTCGCAAGGAGCAGGAACAACAACTGTCGGAGCAGGCCGAACAACTCGCGCAGGAACAGCAGGCGGCGGCGGACCAGACCGCCGGGCAGAGCGAAGCGAACCAATCTCAGGAGTCAGACGAGAGCGACGCTCTCCAGTCGACGGCTTCGTCCTCCGATGATCAGCCTCCCCCGAACGATCTCGAAGAGTTACAGCGACGCCAGCAGGAGTTGAACGAGGCGACCAGCGAACTGCAGGAACAGCTCGACCAGATGCGCCGCGATGCGAATGCGACCAGCGAACCGAGTGAGAATGACACCGACGAGTCCCGGCTCGATCAGGCGTCGGAATCTCTCGATGAGGCGCGTGATCACCAGGAGGACGCAAGCGAGGCGCTGCAGGACGAGCGGCTTGATGACGCGGCCCGTGCGCAACGATCCGCGAGCGAGTCGCTGCGGGACGCCGCGGAATCGCTCAACCCGGAAGAGCGTGGCGATTCGCGGAGCTCAGCGCCCCAGGCTCCACCCGACGAATCGGATTCGGAGCCGTCCGACGCGGAAGCCTCGCCTCAGGAATCGCAAGTCAATCCTTCCAGCGATTCATCACAAGAGAACGCCGCCGACGCGTCTGAAGGGGAATTCGGAGATGGCGAGTCGGAACTCGATCCATCTGAGTCGCTTGTCGACTTCCTGCTTGATCGGGAACGCGATCGCCGGGAGCGTCAACGAGAGCAGGAGCGACGACGGGCGAACCAGGTCCGACCGGTGGAGAAGGACTGGTGAACAATCGATCACTCAAGCCGAAACGGCATGGTGTCCTCATCGGATGCTTGCTCTCTTTGATCTGGGCGGCTGCCGCGGCGCTCGGCCAGGAGGCGCCGCAGATTCGCGTGGAAGCGAGTCTCGATCGCGACCGGGTCTTCGTAGGTCAGCCGGCGAACCTTCAAATCACCGTCGACGGATCGCGCACGCCTGAGGAGCCGGACATCCCTCAGATCGACGGCGCCGAAATCGAGTCGCTCGGCGGTCGCGATCAGACATCGTCCTTCACGACCATCGTGAACGGGCGTGTCACCGAGCAGCGATTCGATGGATACATCTTCTTCTATCAGGTCACGCCGACGAGTGCCGGTCGTATCTCAATTCCGCCGATGGCCGTCCGAGTGAACGGGGTGGAGTATCGATCGAATCCGGTCGTCTTCACGGCGATCGAACCGGAGGAGATCGACGACCTCAAGTTGCGGCTGCAGGTGAGCGACCCGGCGCCGTTCGTCGGTGAACCGGTCGAGTTGAACATCACCATCTATCTGAAGCGCGGCGTTCGCAACGCGAGTATTCGCCTTCCGAATCTCGAAGATCAGTTCGACCTACTCAATCCGGTGGATACGACGCCGGGACCGAACGACATCGTCCTGAGTTTTCTCGGGCGGGACACCCCCGCGCGTCGGAGCCGGGAGCGACTCGATGGCGAAATCTATGACGCGTTCACCATCACAAAGTATGTCGTTCCACGCGCCGCCGGCGCCGTGACCGTCGGTCCGGCGACGCTCGCGGGCCACATCGTCGTACGGGAAGCGCGCAGCCTCTTTGATCGTGATGTCGTCGACCAGATCGTGGCGCCTTCGAACGCGGTCGACCTCATGGTCCGTCCGCTTCCAAAGGACGATCGCAGCGCACGAGAAACTGGAATCGTCGGCGACTTCACCATCAAGGCGAGCGCGGCTCCGCTTGAGGTCAATGTCGGAGATCCGATCGAGCTCGTCATTGAGATCACGACGCGCGGAGCTGCAACCCCGCAGATTCCGTTCGACCTCGGTCGTCAGGCGGCGTTTGGCGAGCGATTCCTCGTTTCCGATGCTCCCGATCCTCCCGAGATCGTCGGCCGCCGCCTGATCCTTCGACGAACGATCCGACCCCGCTTCGAATCGGTCGACGAGATTCCGTCCATCGAACTCACCTTCTTCGACCCGGACGCTGAAGAGTACCGCGCCGTCGCCACGGACCCGATCCCACTGCGTGTCCGCAAGACTCGAGTCGTCACCGCGGACGATGCGATCGGGGGCGCCGACTCGGGCGGCGCCGGCGCATCGATCGAGTCGTCGTCGGGAGGTCTTGCCCACAACATCGAATCGAACGAAGCGCTCGAGGATCACGGCTTCGATTGGAGCGAAGCGTTGCGGTCCCCACCGGTCATCGCCGCGCTGGCGGGGCCGCCAATCGCCTGGCTCGCCACGGCACTCGCCCTCGCGGCTCGACGACGACGCGACTCGCAGCATCCGGCGCGAAGGCGGCGGCTGGCGCTGCATCGAGCCAAAGCTGCGTTGACGCTCACTGATGAGCCGATTGAAATCCGCGGACCGCGAGCCGTTCGAAGCTTCATCGCCGAACGCTTTGAACAACACGAGTCCGCGCTCACGGTCGACGAGTGCGTCTCAATCGCGTCGACCTGGGCGCCGGCCGCGGCGGCGCGACTCCGCGGGATTCTTGAGCGACTCGAGGCGGCACGATTCGGTGGCGAGCGGATTGATTCCGCGGGAGAGATGACTGACTCCATCGTACAGGCCCTTCGAGAAATCAATGACGCCTCCGAGTCGCAGGAGGTGGGGCGATGATTGTGGTCCGAATCCAGTCGCTGGTCCTTCTCGTCCTCTCGACACTTGTCAGTTTGAACGCGTCGGCGTTCGCCGCGCCCCCGTCGAACGAGATTCAGTCGCTCTTCCGTGAAGGGAATGACGCGTTCTCCCGCGCCATCGAGCGACGCAATGAATCGGAGTCCCAGGCGAATGGCGAACTGCTTCGCGCGATCAACGCATGGAATCGCATCATCGTCGACCATGAGATCGAGAACGGTTGGCTCTACTACAACATCGGAAACGCGCATCTGCTCCGGGACGAGATCGGCTGGGCGATTCTGAACTACCGTCGCGCCCAGCGGTTGATCGGAGATGAGCCGGAGCTGGTTGCGAATCTGAACGAGGCGCGAAGACGGGTGAAGACACGCGTCGAAGTCGCGTCCGACAATCGCCTCGCCGAGGCGATTCTCTTCTGGCAGGGCGAACTGCCACCTCGGAGTCAGTTCAACCTCTTCGTGTTTCTCTTCGTGGTCGCGTGGTTATGGGCGCTGATACGCCTCACGCCGGCCTTTCGATCGTGGCCGCGCTGGCCGGGCGGGCTCGTCGGCGCCGCGGCGGCTGTGACACTCGGCGCGCTCGTCTGGGCGGAGTATGACCGCAACCGGTCGCCGGGCGCAGTCGTCGTCGAGTCGTTCGAAGGACGGAAGGGACCGTCCGAAACCGGATACGAGCGAAGTTTCCTCGAGCCGATTCATCCCGGAGTCGAAGTGAAGCTCGTCGAAGAGCGCGGGAGCGACTGGATCCTCGTCCGGCTGCGGGACGGGCGCACCACCTGGGCGCCGAGTCGCGCGCTCAAAACGATTTGAGTCGCGCCGGGGATCCGCGAATAGCCCCGCCTGGATTCGAATCAGATGAGATAAAGTCCGCAGAGTACGGGTCTTGCGCAAAGTCACTAGGCCAAGCCGGTGCAGAATCCGGTGCAAGCGGGGCGGATCTACAGAGGCTGATCGAGTCATGGGACCGACTAGGCGTTGCGGAGCGCAGGTCGATTCTCGCCATCGTTGACGCGGCGATAGGAAGTGACTGCTGAGTGAGGACGGCACAACGTCGCGTTTTGAGCCATCGAGGAGCTTGCCGCCATGCCCGACGGTGCCATGACAGCGTGATTGATATGTGGTATGTTGCAGGGGTCGGGAGCGACAACGCCAATGAAGAAGTACCGTATCGCAGGCGTCGATCGCGAATCTGGACTCGAGACACGCATTGTGGTCGAGGCATCGAGCCAAGAGATGGCGAGTGCCAAAGCCGACAACAGCGGCGTGAGCGTTGTTGATGTCGACGAGATCGACAGCAAGGGACGCAGTGTTGCAGCTGTCCGACGTCAGCGAGCGATGTTGGCGAAGCTAATGCTGTGGAGCTTCGCGATCGGCATTGTGTTGTGGGGTGCAGATACCTGCGTGGATGCCTTGGAAGACCTCGGTAGGACGCCGACTGGTGAGCGGCGGGATGCATCGGGTGTCAATAGAAACTCTAACAACGCCACAGCGACACAAGCGACCAATTCGGACGAACCACAGGAACCAACCACGAGGGATCTCATTCACTATTCGCGGCCAATCGTCCGCGAGGTACTGATCAACCCGAACAGCGCGAGATTTCCGTTGCCAGGCCCGGACTACCGTGTCGCGCGGGTGGAAGGACATTCCGATCGGTATCAAGTAAGTGGATGGGTGGAGTCGAAGAACGCCTTCAATGCGGTGGTTCGAATGCCATACGTTACCGAGTTCGAGGTCATCGGCGACAAGATCCACCCGAAGTATCTTCGGTACGGGGGCGAGACCGTCTACGATCGCAGATGAACCCGGCAACAGGGGGCGCCTCTCAATCCTTCAGGCTGATGGTGTTCGGACCGAGCGATCCACCACTGATCTTCCGTGGCAAAAAGACAGGGGGCACGTATTCATCGCTCAGGGTCTCGATTGTGGGACCGGAGTGACCCCTGCGCAGGAAAACTCACGGGTTTCGGCATTGGGGGGTATGGCTGAAGAGAGCAGGCGGAATCGCATAGACTTTGCCACGCGGCTACGGAACTGCAGCCGGAAGAGCGGAACCTGACCGCCTGCCGCGTTTCTTTCGATCCTCAGGACCGATTGCAGGAATCGGGCGTATGGCGAAGAGATCGCCACGACCATCACATGCTGCCGCATCTGTTCCGTGGCATCCGTCCGTCGATGCGCTTGAACCGATGGCCGATGCGGTGGAAGCGCTGATCAAAGCGCCGGTAGTTGACCTGCCGGAAGACGTCCGGTTCGGATCAACGCGCCCATCGAGCCGTCTCGCAAATGAATTGAATCTCCCGGGGATGGGCCGCGGAACTCGCAGCGCATCCCGTCGAGAGATGGTTCGGCGCTGGCTGCAGACCAACGGATTCGATTCGGATTCGCGTGAATTGGAGCAGCGGCTCACGGAACTACTCGATCGCCTACGGGCATGGGAAGATCAGGCGCGCCGTCAAGTCGAGTCGCGAGAGCCTGAATGCCAACTTCGGGAGTCGCGAGGTGAGCACGTCGAGCTGGTAGATCGGTTGGGCGAGGAAACCTGCGCCGCTTTCGATGAGGTGATCGGTCTGGCGGCGAATCTGGCTGACTACATGCGTCAGCTATCGGCGATGGTTCGGGCGAAGATCTCTCGATCCCTTGGAGCGAGTGGGAAGATCACGGTCATTGGCGAAGCAGACAATCCCCCGTCGCAGCTGGTCTGGCTGGCGACCGCAATGTTGCTGGTGCAGGATCATCCGGAATGGTCAGACAGGAAGATAGCAGGTAAGGTCGGCAGGCACCCCTCGCAGTTATCGCGAAGCGCGGCGTATCAAGAAGCGGCCAAGCTGGCCCGTGGCTCAAAAGCGGACATCAAGAGCGGGTATCTGACCCGTGATCCCGAGACCGGGATGAGTGATATCGAAGCCTATGACGATGATCTGGATTCATTGGACTGACGCTCGCCAAGGTGTTGCGGTGCAACGCAGACCGCAATACTGACAACCCTCTTCATCCTAATCCAACTGCAGTTATGGCGCGGTCTCCCGCAACAGGCGGGCAAGTGCATCCGCCTTTCGTGTTTTTCCTATTACGAAAGGCTTATTGCAGTGGACAAAGACTTTCCCCAGGAAGGGTCTCGGCGACAGTCAACCGTCGAGGCGGTTGCCCTCTTCTCCGTGCTGATGCATGCTCGAGAGGCTGGACGAATCGAAGACGCGTCTTACGTACAGCGCAGGCTGCGGCAGATGGGAATAGATGTGTCATTCGGATTCAGCCGGGCAGTTTCGGAAGGGGGTGCGCCATGATGCACGCGACTCCCTCTGGGCGGGATCTTCGGGATCGAGGCGCCGCGGGGATCGAGGCGAAGAGCTATGTCGCGTCGTTGCAGATCCGCAGGGTCTTCCTGAAACTGCTACTACAACACCATCCTGCGCCGGTCGACTTCGATCTAGTGCGCAAGGTGGTCAAGCTGCCTGACGGCGTGCATTTCAACGTCTTCGGTGCGGCGGCCTTGTGGTGCTTGCAGGCAGGGCTGGCGATCCCCGTCGGCCTTACGCAATCGAAGCGACCGACGGCGCGGATGGCGAAAATGCGGAAGTGGATCATCGCCGACCAGAAGCGCGTGAGACACTGGGTCGAAACCTATGACGACTTAGAACTGCCTGAGGACCCACAAATGCAGCTATTCGCCGAAGGGGGTGCGCCATGATGAGCGAGTCTCCCCGGCTGGTCACGTATCAGCAGGCGGCTGATCTGCTGCAGGTCTCCGATCGAACCGTGTGGACGCTGGTCGATCGAGGTGAGATACGGGCGGTGCGCTTCGGGCGCGCCGTCCGGATCGACGTCCGTGATCTCGATGATTTCATCCGGCGATCGAAGCAGGGCGAGGGGGTGCGGCATGACGACTGATCCCCGATTCATCGCCAGCGCCTTTGATCCCGATGATTTGGTCGAAATCCGCCTGATCCCGAAAGGCGAAAGCCTCTTCGCGAAGGCATCTCGGGTGGCTGATCTCGATGCTCGACTGGTACAAGCGAACAAGAAGGGGAAAGGCGTCTTCATCGGCGCCAATCCTCGGCGGCGCAAGGGGCGGAAGGCGCGAGACGTACTTCTGGCGCGCTGCCTCTTCGCTGATCTCGATGACGTGCCGATCGAGGAAGCGAGGCGGCGCGGCGGCGAAGCTGGTCTGCCGAAGCCGACGTGCACGATCTCTTCGGGACACGGGGCGCATCTGTGGTATCGACTGCGAGAGCCGATCCTGGAACTGACGCAGTGGACGGCGGCGCAGAAGACGCTGATCGGTCGGCTGGACGCTGATCCCGTTGTCCACGACCCTCCCCGACTGATGCGCCTGCCGGGCTTTCGGAATCCGACGCCACCCGCGGCACGATGCGCGGTGGTCGAGTGCGATCCGGCGCGACGCCATCACCTGCACGAGATCATCGGCAGTGTAGCGGAGCCACAGAGACACCGAAGTCATTTCTCTGCTGTCTCTGCTATCTCTGCTACTCCTGATCAGGTGATCGACGCAACCCTGCCTGATGGTGAGCGGCAGCGCAATGCCTGTCTTCATCGGCTTGCGCGTGGGCTGAAATTTGACGCCGGTCTGGCTGGTCACTCGGCGCGGCAGGTGAAGCCGATCGTCAGGCAGTGGCATGATCGGGCGCTGCCGAGGATCAGGACGAAATCCTTCGACGTGTCATGGTCGGACTTCCTTCGCGCATGGGAAACGGCGGCGCTTCCACTGTTCGCCGATCCCGTCACCGACTGCCTGCAGAGAGCGGTCCAGCAAGCCGCGGAAGGCGATCTGCCGCAGTGTGCGCTGGCATATGACTCGATGGTCGTCCGACGCCTGATCGGGCTGTGCGGCAATCTGGCAGCGCTACGGGCTGACGGGCGATTCTTTCTGTCAAGCCACGACGCAGCCTCGCGATTCGATGAACAGCCTGCGCAGGTCTGGCGCTTCCTGAAGATGCTGTGCGCTGATGGCGTGATCGCCGAAGTGGAGCCAGGCAACGCGCGGCGGGCGACGCGTTATCGGTGGATCGGTGGCGAAGATTTAGACTCGGCTTCGATACCCGATGTGGTATCATCGGATTATGGACTTCAGGCAGAGGATCATCGAGGAACTGGAACGGCGCGAGATGACGCAGCAGGAACTGTCGGACCTGACGGGGGTGTTGCCGCATCGGATCAGTGAGTACCTGAGCGGAAAGCGTGACGTGTACGCCGAGACGCTGCAGCGGATTCTCGAGGTGCTGGACTTCGAGATCCGCGCAGCGCCGAGGCGACGAAAGGGCAAGTGATGGCGAGCATCAGCCGAGAGAGCAACGGCCGGAAGACGATCCAGTTTTCGCGCAACGGGCGCAAGCGTTTCAGCATCCGGCTTGGCAAAGTCTCGATGCGGCAGGCGGAAGCGGTGAAATCGAAAGTCGAGGATCTGCTGGGATCGAGCATCACGGGGGATGCCCCTCGCCGGTCAACGTCTGACTGGGTGCGGGCGATCGACGAGACACTGCATGAGCGTCTGGCGCGGGTTGGACTCGTGCAGCCTCGCGAGGCGAAGACGCAGGTCTCGCTGGCGTCAGCGATCGAGCTGTTCGGTGAATCCCGGAAAGACGTGAAACCGCAGACGCGGCTGGTTTGGAAGCAGGCGCATGATTCGCTTCGGGAGTATTTCGGCGACGATAAGCCGGTCGATGAGATCGGCGAGGGCGACGCCGAGGATTTCGAGCAGCATCTAATCGGGCAGGGATACGCCAAGGCGACGGTGCGGAAGCGAATCGGCGTGGCGAAGATGCTCTGGCGGTGGGCGAGTCGGCGCGGCTATGTCGATCGAAACGTCTTCGCTGATCTCAAGTCGGCGACGGTGGCGACGAAGCACAAGTATTTCGTGACGCAGGAAGAGGCGGCGGCGGTTCTGGACGCCTGTCCCGACGTGCAGTGGCGACTGATCTTCGCGCTGGCGCGCTATGGCGGCCTGCGCGTGCCGAGTGAGATATGCCGCCTGACGTGGGCGGATATTGACTGGGAACGGCGACGGATGCGCGTGCAGTGTCCGAAGACGCAGCATCACGAGGGGCACGAAGAGCGGATCGTCCCGATCTTCCCTGAACTCGTGCCATACCTGCAGGATGCTTTCGACGCAGCCGAAGAGGGAGTAGATCACGTTGTGACGGCGCCTGAGGCGAGGAAGACAAGCAGCGCGTACCTGCGGAAGCGGATGCATCAGATCATTCGACAGGCGGGTCTGACTCCGTGGGCGCGGGTGTTCCACAACCTGCGATCGTCGAGGCAGACGGAACTGGAGCAGCAGTTCCCCCCCTACGCGGCCTGCAAATGGATCGGCAACAGTCAGAAAGTTGCGCGTGATCACTACCTGCAGATGACGGACGATCTGATGGATCGGGCGGCAGGCGTGGACGAGGCGATGCAGAATGCGGTGCAGAAAGCGTCCGAACACACCCGAACCGCATCGAAGGCGAGAAAGGTGAACTCCCCGCTTTCTGACGATTTCGACGCCATTCCTGATCGTTCGATGTCCTATGTAGCCCCGCCTGGATTCGAACCAGGGACCTGCCGATTATGAGTCGGTTGCTCTAACCGCTGAGCTACGGGGCCGAAGAGTGACGCCCGCCTTGAGGGTGGCGATGGCGACTCGCTCAGGATAGCGGATGATTCGGAAGCGGTCCCAGCGCCGTCCGTTGACCCAATCAGCCGTCATCAGACGCGTCTCTCACACGATCTCGCTGATAGTCCGCTTCGATCGCTTCAAGAGCCGCCCCGAGGGAGGAACCAATCGGGACGGGGCGATCGACACTGTCCCGCTGCGCCGCAGTCGCCGCGGCGGCGCGGAACGCAGTCTCGAGTTCCTCCCCTTCGTCCACGAGGGAGATGAACTCGGTGAGTCGATCGGACTCGAGAAGTCGGGCGGCGATCAGCGTGGTCATGGCGTCATGAATCGCCGTCGACTCACCGAGCCTGAACGGCCCGGTGAGATACTCGCGCTCGGTCATCGGTTCGTTCGTTTGACGCCACTCCGCATATTCGTCACGGGCATCGTCAAGCGCCTCGGAAACGACGGCGACCGCGACGAGTTCGCCCACGATCGCCCGGTACCAGTCGGGAAGATAGCGGTACCGCTCATTCAACGCCTGTTCGAGCACGGACTGACCGAACACATGGGCGATGTCGGCGATATCACGAGACGACGGTGTCTCGATCGACTCGCCATCGGAGTCGGCGAGAACAAGAAAGAAGCTCGCTCGTCCGACCCCGCGTTCTCGGAATCGTCGAGTATCGCCACCGAAGATCTGCACCCAGAGTTGACCGAAGGTCTCGGGATCATCGACGATAATCCCCTCGATCGGCGTCATGTTCTCGACGAATCCGCCGGGAACCCCGGGCCGGGTGGGAGGAAAGACGCGTCGAACTGCTTCGTCGTAACGCGGCAGCGAGTCCCGTGTCGCGTCAGCCCATGCGCCGGGATTCGAATAGAGCGTGACGAGATCCGTCTTGGCGAACGCGGGCGGGAGCAAATCACGCGCGGTCGAGTTGATCTCCGGGGTCGGGCGCATGCTCAGCCGAAGAATGAGCGGAATCGCCGCGGTGAGCACGATAATGAATGCTGCGGCGGCGAGCGTGCCCCAGGTTCGCCGAACGGTCTGGTCTTCGATGCGCGGGCGTCTCGTTCCAGATTGCGGAGATGAAGCGTCGTGTGCCATGGAGACAAGCGTAGCAGCGCGTGTCCGGATGAAGAACAACGCACGAATGGACGACGGCGAAACCGCCGCCGTACTCATTCGTGCGCGTTCGGTTGAACTGATCGGACGCGGTCCGTCAGTTGATCTGCGTCAATACCAGGTTCGACTTGCGGCCGACCTCCGCGGCCTGAATCCAGATCGCGAGCGGGCCGATGTTCGGTGGAATCGGTTCACTCAACGACGCGACGCCTCCGCCATCCGCGACCGCGCTGCCACCAAGCCGCGGTCGATCGAGGTCGAGCGTGACATTGAGCTGAGGCACGAAGGTCGATCCCTCGCCGGTCACGCTGTACGCGAAGTACACCCGTTGTCCCGGCGTCGCGTTCGACGCCTGCATCGACGCGTTCTGACCGGCGAACAGCGGATCCACGGTGAGGTCGAGCAGGTTCGGGAGGTCGTACCGCGCGACCCAGGTGCGCCATGAGGTACCGCCCGAGGTCGTGAACTCATGATGACCCCAGAAGGTGTCATCCATCATCGGGTCCGGCACGGTCGCGCTGTAATCGCCCCAGCGGCCACCCGTCGCGCCGGCGGTCGAGTCCTGCACGATAACCGAATCGCGGAAGGTGTTCGGCGCGTCGCTCGCCAGACGAACCGCGCGAGACATCGAGATGTACTCGTCCGGCGCCGAGCGGGCGAAGGTGATCGCCGCGTTGCCCTCGTCATCCACGCCGATCGAGGGGAAGAAAGTGTGGATTTCGCCCCCCAGATCGATCTCGCCCCACTGGGCGATCTCGGGCGTGCCCCCGTTGGGCCAGTTGTTCATGTCGAACTCATACCACCGGACGCGGGCCCGCTGGTTGTTCACATGATGCACGGCCCAGAGTGATCCGTTGATGAGTGTGCAACTCCAGAATCGCGGTTCGAAGAGGAAGGGACGCGAACTCGTCCCGCGCTGCGGGGGCTGGTTGGGATAGGTGTAGGACGGAACATTGAGCGTAAAGGTCTGCCGCTGATAACTCGAGATCGGGTTGGTCACGGCGTGGAAAATGACCTGGGTATTCACGCTCAGCTCAGTCGACTGCAAAATGTACTGCGCGGGCGCGTTCGCGTCGTATGTAACGGGGACGCCCATCGACTGCTGGCTCGTTCCGACGATGAGTTCGTGATTCGCGACGATCGATCCGCCATTCAGCACGGACGATTTGTCGATCACATACACGAGGTACTTATCGGGACCGAAGAAGTCGGCGGTGAGGTAGATGAAGTCCGAGTCGACGCCCATGTTCGGCGAATCGATGTCGTTGTCCGAGATCGAAGTGACATCGATACGGTACTTCCACCAGTCGTTCGCGGTCTCCGGAGCGCCATCCTTGGAGACGGCGAGCAGGAAGTTCGATCGACCGTTGTCGCTCCGTTCGCAGGCCATCGCGAGGAAGCGGCCCGAGTGCGGATCCCAGTGCGCTTCGGGATCGAAGACGAAGTTGTCGGCGCCGAGCGATCCCCAGAAGCCGAACGAGTTCTCGATCTCGTCGCGCCAGAGGTTCGTGCCGTCTTTCAGGAAGCAGTTGATCTGCCCGTTCGTCATGAGCACGATGTGGTTCATGCCGACGGCCATCTCAGGATCCGGGGGATACCAGCCGGTTCCCGGCACGCCTTCGAACCCGAAGTCCGGACCGTCGCCGAGTCCTTCGAACGGCGCCTGCGTTCGGTAATCAGGATCCCAAAGAGGTGGAACCGGACGCGCGAGGTCCGCTTCCGTGAACTCGAGCGCGAGTCGCTCGGCGTTCATCGATTCGGGCGTCGCCGCGGCGAGGCCCGCCGGCGTCACGAGCGTGAGGCTGACCGACGACTCGTCGCCCTCCGCGGAGGCGCCTTCCCACGCCATCGCAAGCTGGTTGTGCACACTCCAGACAAGTCGCGTGGCGCCGGAGCCGGTCGTCAGCTCCTGGCGGCCCTGCTTGTACTGATTCAGCGCGATCGGCGCCTCGAACGCGGCGGTCCCGTCGGCGAGAAACAATTGGCCGAAGACTTCGGCGTCGAGATCGCCATCCCGGTCCGCGTTGTACGCGATCAGGAAGCGCCCGTCAGGCCCTCCCGTGACCGCCACTCCGCTCAGCCATGCGTCGGTCGCGCGGGCGACCGTGATCGGCGCGTCGTCGATGAACCCATCCCGACCGATTCGCCGCGCGAGGATGTCGTATCCGTGATCCGTCATCGCGTGCCAGACGACGACGAGACCATCTCCGTCGAGCATCGCGACCGCCGGCTCGATGTGATCGGTCGCGTCGTCCGGACTGACCCGGACCGCCGGTCCGTCCCACTCACCATTGGCGTTGAGCGTCCGCGCCAGTATCTCGGCCCGGTCAAGTGCTCGATCGAGTCGAGACCAGACCAGCACGAACGAGCCATCGTCTCGCGCTGCAACGGATGGGAATCGATCGGCAAGGTCCCGATCGCCATCGAACGCAAGTTCGATCTCGTCCGTGAGCGAGTCGCCGTCACGATTGAACAAGCGGCACGCGATCGCGGGCGAAGTTCCGTGAAGATTCGCGCGTGGAGTTTGCCACGCGACCAGCGCCACGCCGTCGGGATTCACGGCGAGTGTCGGAGAGAGTTGATCGCCGTCGCGGAGTTCATTGACCGGGATCTCGGCGCCGAGTGGCGTGAGCGTCGAATCGAACTGGCGAGCGACGATCGCCGCGCCGCTTCCATCCTGACCGGTCGAAGACCAGGCGAACCAGGCCGCGCCGTCAGCGCCGATCGCCACGGCGGGCTCACGCTGCATGCCCTGCATGAATTCGTTGATGTGCGTTTCGCCGCCAACGGGGCGTCCAACCGCATCGAACCGCTGGGCGAAGAGGCCGTAGGTTCCGCGCTCCTGGCGGCGACTCTGCCACACCACGACGAGATCACCGCCTGGACCGATGGCCAGCGCCGGACGATCCTGCGTCGACGAGGTGAAGACATTCGCCTGTACTTCAGTCGTTCGGGCCGGCGCCTCGAGAAGCTGAGACAGATCAACCTCGCCGCCGGGCGCCGCGCTGGCGATCGGAACGAGCAGGGTAGCAGACAGCAGAGTGGACGAGATCATGGCGGTCATTCCTCCGAGACCTGAACCGCCCCGCGTCAGCTCCGCGAATTCCCGGGACGGTCGATTGTTCGATTAATGAACCGCGAGCCCCCCGCGGTTGTTTCGGCCCTTTGCATCATGAACGACGAACGGTCTGTTCACAACCAAAAAAGAGCCTTCGACCCGGATATCCGGCCCATCCGTTCGGCGTCTGTTTAGACACGCCCGGGCATGGGACCGAGGGTGACTGGCGCCTCGATCTTCTCCTCGCCACGGATGATCGAGAGGGTGACCTCGTCGCCGACTTCGAATTCGTTGATGATGTCGCGAAACGCGTCGAAGGTCGTGGTCGGCCGCCCTTCGACCGCCACGACGACATCGCCCAGTTGAACCCGGCCGCGCTCCATGCTCGTGCCGCGAAGTCCGGCATGATCGGCCGGCGAATTCGGTGTCACCCGATCGACATAGAGACCCTCGGGCAGGTCGATTCGGCGCTGTCGTTCGAGGTAACTCGTGGGGATGAGTTGCACCCCAACCCACGGCCGGATGATGCGACCGTGTTCGATGAGTTGGGGAACGATCTCGTTCACCGCGTCGACCGGAATCGCGAATCCCACTCCCGCGTTGGCGCCGGACGGGCTCGAGATCACCGTGTTGACTCCAATGAGTCGGCCGGCTGAATCGAGAAGCGGTCCGCCCGAGTTCCCGGGGTTGATCGCCGCGTCCGTCTGAATCATGCCTTCGAGCAGGTTGCCATCCTCGGTCGGAACCGAGCGATTCAGTGCGCTCACGATTCCGGTGGTGAGCGTCTGCTGCAGGCCGAATGGACTGCCGATCGCGAAGACCGACTGTCCGACGCGGAGGTCCGACGATTCACCGATAGGAAGGGGAACGATCTTCGCGACCGGCGCGGTGACCCGGAGAACAGCGAGGTCCTGCGACGGGCTGAATCCGACGACCGCCGCGCGGTAACTCGCCTGGTCAGCAAGGGTCACGACGAGTTCATCCGCGTTCGCCGCGACATGGTAATTCGTGACGATGTGACCCGCGTCGTCCCAGATTAATCCCGTTCCGCTCGCGCCGGCGACGGGCGTCGCGGAGAGTCGTCCCTGGCCGTACCGCACATTGGCGATGTACACGACCGACGGCGACGCCGATTCGAAGATCTCCGTCGCGGTCGATTCGAAGTCCGCGAGTTCACCACGCGGCGTGATCTCGCGCGGGCGCGAGTTGATCGGCCGGAGGAATGGCCAGAGTCCCGTGTAGGCGATGTACACCGACATCAGCAACACGAGTATCACGAGCAGGTTTGTCGCCAGCCGCGGCCGGGAACCGTCGTCACCCACACCAAACTCCCGAGACACAGGGCCGAACGCCCATCGGTTCGTCTTTCGTCAATGCACCGGACGCGCGCCGGGACGGGACGCCCGGTCGTCACCGTCTTCATCCTCATCGAGATGACGACGACTTCGTCGCTCCTCGATCTCGTCCGGGAACGGATCGATCTCGACGGGTTGACCGAATCGCTCGAGCAACTGAATCGGCGCTCCGATGTCGGCGATCGAAACTTCACCGACATACGACTGGGCGTCGAGTTCGAGAAACCCCTGCTTGAGTCCAACGAAAGACACCGTCAGGTCCGCCCGCACACACTCCCCTTCGACGCGGCCGCTGTCGCAGTCGAGACCGCTGGGAAGGTCGACGCTCAAGACGGGCGTGGCCCGAGCGTTCATCCATCGAATGAGTCGATCGAACGGCGGACGCGGGGCGCCCGTCGCGCCAACCCCGAGAAGCGCATCGATGATGAGCGCGCCGTCGCGGGCATGGTCATCAAGTCGCTGCTCGAGATCGTCGTGCAGGTCTTCCGAATTCGATCGATAGATCGAATGAATGGGAATCGCCATGCGCCGGCAAATGTCGAAGTTGACGCGCGCCGCGTCGCTGAGGCGTCCGACGCCTCCGTCGACATCAAACGCCGCGATGATCTGAACCGCATGCCCGCCGTTTACGAGATGACGCGCCGCAGCGAACCCGTCACCGCCGTTGTTTCCGGGTCCGCAGAAAATCGTGACTTCCCCCGGTTCCTCGAGGAGCCGCAGGAGTCGAGCCGCCTCCGCCGCGACTTCCGAGGCCGCGTTCTCCATGAGTACGATCGACGGAACGCCAAACTCCTCGGTCGCCAGCCGGTCGAGGGTCTGGATGGACTCGCGGTCGAAGACGAAGATCGCGTCGTCGCACATCGCGGATCCGGGGTTGGGCTCGCTGTGAACGGAACGACTCATCCGCCGATGATACGCTCCCAGACATGAATCACGACGAGGAAAGGACACCGACGCGGCTGTGGGCCTGATGGACGCCATTCTCTGGTTCGCGGCCTGGGGCGCTCTCGTGTTGAGCGTCGCGGTCCTTGTTTACTGGTTCCTCGCGTTGACGATGATCGCGGCCGGAGTTCACGCGGCGCCCCGGATTGAGGAAGGGTTGTTCGAAGAACGCGACTCCGAGGCATGGCCTCGCGTTTCTATCGTGATCCCGGCCCACGACGAGGCGGAGTTCATCAGCGATGCGGTGCGGAGCATCCTGGCGTCGGACTATCCAGACTTCGAGGTGATCGTCGTGGCCGATCGATGCGTCGACGACACGCCGGACCTCGTTCGTCAGATGATGGCGTCCGATGCGCGGCTACGCCTCATTGAGAACGATGAGTGTCCGGACGGGTGGTCTGGAAAGTGCCACGCCTCGTGGCGCGGCGCCATGGCGGCGACCGGCGATTGGATCCTGTTCACCGACGCCGACACGCTCTTTGACGAGCGACTGCTTCGCGCTTCCGTCGGACTCGCGCTCCGTCGCAGACTTGATTTCCTGAGCCTACTCGGACGACTTCGGCAGCGCTACGCATTCGAGAAGACGACCCAGCCGGTCGCCGCGATGGCGCTCATGAAGATGTATCCGATACGCAAGATCAATCGTGAGGACCCGGCGCGGCGCCGACCATTCGCGAACGGACAGTTCATGCTCATTCGTCATGAGACCTACCACGCGTTCGGAACGCACGAGCGCGTGCGAGACGCCATCCTGGAAGACCTGAAGATCGCGCGTCGTCTCACGAGAGACGGATACCGAATCGCCCTCACCATGGCGCCCCGGCTCTTCTTCGTCCGTATGTATGAAGATGAAGAAGACTTTCGACGGGGCTGGAAGCGAATTCTGATCGAGGGCGCGAATCGGAATGTTCCGCGCATGCGCGCCGCCGCGCGAAACCTTTCGATGCTGTCATGGTGTCCGGCGTTCGTCGTCGTCGCCATTACGCTCGGAGTGTGGACGACATTCGACGGCGATCGCTCATTTGGATTGACCGTGATCGCGATCGCCTGCGTTGCAGCGATCGCTCAGCTGGTCGCGGTGGCGTGGGCGTATCGGCTGCAGGGGGCGTCGCTGTCCACCATCTGGCGCTATCCACTCGGGTGTTGGCGCGTCGCGGGAATCTACCGCGAAGCGGTTCGAGATCTTAAGGAAGGTCGCGGCATCGAGTGGGCGCGGATGCAGTACGCGGTTGATGAGAAGACGGAGTGATCGTCGCTCATCGTTCCAGACGCACGGCGTCCCGGTAGTGACGGACAACCGGCTCATTCGCATGCTCCGGAAGAACCACGATCACCACATCAATCCGCAGGCGGCGATTCAGCCATCGCTTCTTCTTCGCGGTCAGCAGGGTGAGGCGTACGAGTCGGCGACGCTTGGCGGGGTGGATTGCGCGCTCTCCCCGTACATGGTCCGATCGGCGGGACTTCACCTCGACGAATACGATGCAGTCATCGTCGGGATCCTCGAAGATGAGGTCGATCTCTCCGCCGCGCAATCGATAGTTTCGGGTCAACAGTCGATAGCCGAGCCGGCGCAGATACCGCTCGGCGATTCGCTCCCCTTCGACGCCGAACGAATGTCTCGCGTCTTTCCTGCGTCCGAGCACACGATCGCGCAATCGCTCGAGAACTCGTCGGGGCGATTCCACGATAACGGGTCAGGGCGCCTCCGGCGCCCACCGCTTGATCGAGATGTCGAGCAGCTTCAACGCCATGCGATCGAGGTCGTCGTAGCTTCCGCGCGCGCGCAATTCCCCGATGTACTTTGATTGCTCCTGCAGGATGCGCTGATCACGAATGCGCGTCTCGATTTCTGTCTGCACCTCATAGAGCGAGCGTCCCTCGCCGCTCTCGAGATTCACGATCTGAGCCCAGACGGTGTTCGATCCGGCGTCGATTGGCCCCGCGACGGCGCCCTCATCGAGATCGCGGATCGCCGCGTCAACTTCCGGCCAGGCGGTCAGAGGAGTCGCGTCGATGCCCTCCACGAGCGGTGTCGGCGCCATGAGTCCGCCATCTGACGCCATGAAGCGACTGTGCCGCGTCGCGACTTCGGAAAAGAGGCGACCTTCCTCAAGCTCGCGCTTCACCGCCGACCGCGCCGACTCGTCACTCATCGGGACGACAATCAGGCGCAGCTGAATCATGGCGGGCGGGTTGAATTCGTCGGAGTGCTCGCGGTAGTAGCGCTCGATATCGCGCCAGGATACCACCACATTCTGTTCGACCTTATTGCGCAACTCCATCTCGACGAGTTGGGCCGCGCGGATCTGATCGAGTTGAGGGTCGAGTTCGGTGCCGTAGCGTTCCTGCAGGCGCTCGTTCGCCGCGGCCTCGCTTCCGGCAGACTGGCGGATGATCTCGCGCCGGGTGGAATCGAGCCAGTATCGAATCCCGATTCGCTGCTGCTCGGTCAGCCTCGACTCCGCTTCGGCGAGGATCAACTCGTTATCGATGAGGCGACGAAGCTGCTGCGTGATTCGGGGCCAGGCCTTCGCCACGAACTCGCGCTGGCTGGCGGATTCCCTGCCCATGATGGCCATCTCTTCGGCCATCGGCTCGAAGAACGCGTCCGCGAAGATCGGTCGCCCATTCACCTGCCCCACAAGCCCGCCCACGATGATCCGCGTGTTCGGCGCAACCTCGCTGCTCGCCGCGTCGTCCGGATCGATTCCCGGCGCGATCCGTGGCCCCTCGTCGGGCGCCTCGCCATCGGTCGTGTCGTCCGCGTCGTCATCCGACATGGTTCCCGCGTAGAAGTCGGACGGCGCGATGACTCGAGGGGCCGCCCGTCGTTCCACCCGGAGGTCGGAGTCCCCGCCGGCGCAACTGATGAGGAATCCGAGGCCGATCAGGAGCGGCCAGGTCCAACTTCGAGAAGCAGTGGGTCGCATGGGTCCGGTCTCCTCGGAGGATCTGGGGACGGGGCATCCTAGTCGACGCCGGAGGCCCGAAGATAGATCGACGGCCATGACGATTTGACCCGAATCATTCGATTCGATCGACGGCGGGGAACGGCCTCTCCCTATACTCCCGATCCTCAACCGCGCAAATGGAGAGGTCTCGAAATGAGCGAATCAGGTGGTGCCCCGAAGATTCAGGTCGACTCGGACTGGAAGTCGCAGGCGCAGGCCGAGAAGGAACGGCTCGCCCAGCGCGAACGGGAGAAGAAAGAGAAGCAGGCCGCGGCTCCTTCGGTCGCTCCGAGCGCCGGAGCGAAGAGCTCATCGCGCGGCTCGCAGCTCCCCCCGCCGAGCTGGGACACGCTGGTGAGCATGATGGCGACGCAGGCCATTATGTACCTGGGCGGGATCGCCGATCCGCGAACGGGCCAGCCGATGGTGGACCTGGATGTGGCGCGGCATCAGATCGACCTGCTTGCGGTGCTCGAAGAGAAGACGCGCGGCAATCTGAGCGACGAAGAGTCCGGCAAGCTCTCGAGCCTGCTCTATGACCTCCGGATGCGTTACCTCTCGATCTCGAAATCCTCAAGCCCGCTCGTGGCCGAGGCGATGGGCGGCGGCTCGGGCTCCCGCGCCTGAGGCGCGATTTCGGTCGCGCTGCTCATATACTGGACACCAGCCCGAGTACGCGCCGGGCCCGGTTTCTGACGACTCGATCGCGGAAAGGCGAGTTTCGTGGCGGACGCATCGATCCCGACGACGGCCTCTTTGTCAAACAGCTTCATGGATCGACACTATTTCCTCCTGAGGCGATTGCATTCGCTCAGCGGTGTCGTGCCCATCGGCGTCTTTCTCATCCCGCACCTGACGACGAATTCGTCAATCGTCTGGGGTCAGATCTTCGGCCGTTCGCACTACGGCCCGGATGGTCATGCGGGGGTGGAGACCTTTCAGCACGAGGTCAACTTCATCCACAGTCTGCCGTTCCTCGTACTCATCGAGATCTTCGTGCTCTGGTTGCCGATCGCATTTCACGCCGGTCTTGGCGTGTATTACGCGATGACCGGTCGTTCGAATCTCCAGCGGTACGCGTACCAGGATAACTGGCGGTACACGCTGCAGCGTCTGACCGGTTACATCGGAATCGTGTACATCTTCCTCCACATCAGCTCACTCCGCTGGCATTGGACTTACGGTGGCTTGTTGCCGACCTTTGATGCGCAGTACGCGTCGTCCACGACCGCCGAGCATTTCCAGGCTGGTGGCGTGGTCCGGCAGTCCGCCGTCATCGGGCTCTATGTCGTCGGTGTGCTCGCCCTCGTCTTTCACTTTGCGAACGGTCTCTGGACGGCGGCGATCACCTGGGGCGTGACCATCACGGAAAAAGCGCAGGAACGCTGGGGCTATGTCTGTGCGGCGATCGGCGCCGGTCTTGCGGCGGCCGGTCTCGCGGCGATCTTCGGATTCGCCACGGTGGATATCGACAAGGCCCGCCTCGTCGAAGAACGAATGCTCGCGGGCGAGGTCACCCCGGACGAAGAAGCGCCGGGACATGGAATCGGTGAGGCCGCGGACGACGAACAGTAAAGTAGCCGAGGGCGCAGAGTTGGCCGCCTCCGCCGCATCCGCGGGAGACGGTCGAATTCATTGGATTCTGGGCCGTGATCACGCGGCCAGACGCGGATTGGAGCGACTCGATGGCGCCGAAGAAGCGCGTGATAGTGGTAGGCGGCGGGCTCGCGGGACTCGCGGCGTGTGTCAAACTCGCCGAAGAGGACATCCCGGTCGATCTGATCTCCATGGTTCCGGTCAAGCGATCGCATTCGGTGTGCGCGCAAGGCGGGATCAACTCGGCGAACGACATCGCCCGTCAGCAGGGATTCTCCGAGTGGGTCCACATGGATGAGACGCTCTATGGTGGCGACTTCCTCGCCCACCAGCCACCCGTGTACGAGATGACCCACTGGGCGCCTCGGATCATCGGACTCTTTGATCGCATGGGCGTTCCATTCAATCGCACGGCTGAGGGAAATCTTGACCGGCGACTGTTCGGCGGCTCCCTGTTCAAGCGAACCTTTTTCGCCGGGGCGACGACCGGTCAGCAATTGCTCTATTCGCTCGATGAACAGGTGCGGCGCTTCGAAGCGGAAGGCAAGGTCAACAAGTTCGAGTTCTGGGAATTCCTCTGGCCCATCCTCGACGAGGATGGAGTGTGCCGCGGCTGCGTCGCTCAGGATATGCGCACGATGCAGATTCGATCGTTCCGCGGCGATGCGGTGGTCATGTGCACGGGCGGAAACGGACTCATCTTCGGCAAGAGCACGAACTCCGTCGTGTGCACGGGCGGCGCCGCGAGTCGTTGCTATCAGGCCGGCGCGTGGTACGCGAATGGAGAATTCATTCAGGTGCACCCGACGGCGATTCCCGGCGCCGACAAATGCCGACTCATGTCCGAATCGGCGCGGGGCGAAGGCGGTCGCGTATGGGTGCCCAGAACGAAGGGTGACACGCGTGATCCGCGGCAGATTCCCGACGCCGAACGCTGGTATTTTCTTGAAGAGAAGTACCCGAAGTACGGAAACCTCGTCCCGCGCGACATTGCGACGCGCGAAATATTCGATGTCTGCGTGAACGAGGGCCTCGGCGTCGGCGGCGGCAACATGGTCTATCTCGATCTCACGCACAAGACTCCGGAGTTTCTCGAGACGAAGCTCGGCGGCATTCTTGAGATCTATCGAAAGTTCGTCGGTGATGATCCGGTGCAAACCCCGATGAAGATCTTCCCGGCCGTGCATTACACGATGGGCGGCATGTGGACGACCTACACCGCGAACGCGGACAACAAGGGCATGCGGCTCGGCGCTCCGAACACGATGATGACGAACATTCCGGGACTCTTCGCTTTGGGTGAGGTGAACTATCAGTATCACGGCGCCACTCGACTCGGCGCCAACGCGCTGCTCTCGTGCACCTTTGATGGATTGTTCGCTGGCGCCGGAATCGCCAGTTATGTTCGCGAAGAGGAGACGCCGGCCGCCGAGATGAGCGCCGGGCTCTTTGACGCCGCGGCCGACCGTGAGACCGAAAAGATGAATCGTCTCATCGCGTCCGATGGCGGTGAGAATCCGTTTGCGATCGGTCGCGAAATGGGCGTCGAAATGACCGCGGCGTCGACCGTCGTCAAGACGGAACGCCGCATGCTCCAGGCGATGGACAAGCTCCACGAACTCATGGATCGCTTCGAGCGGATCACGCTCGCGGACACCGGAATGTGGACGAATCAAACCTTGAGTTACGCCCGCGCCGTCGGGGACATGCTCAAGCTCGCCGAGGTCATTCTTCAGGGCGGGATCGATCGCAAGGAAAGCCGCGGATCGCACTATCGCACGGATTACCTCGAGCGTGACGACGAGAAGTTTCTCGCCACTACGGTCGCCGAGTATGACTCGACGAGCGGGCGTCCGAAGCTCTGGTACGAAGAGATCACCATGGGTCTCGTCGAACCGCGCGCCCGAACTTACGGTCGTGTCGAGTCCGAGCCGAAGGGCAAGGAATCGCCGGCGGGCAAGGATGTCGAGCGGCCGGCGGCGACGGCGCCGAGCAGTTGAGCCGTGCCATCATCGCGCGATCGCGCGAAGGCCGCGATCAAGATCGGCGATGAGGTCCACCTCGTCCTCGAGACCGACTGAAATGCGAATGAGTGACGGTGTAATGCCGGTCTCGGCATGATCGTCGCCGAATTCTTCCTCGCCGAAATCGAGTTCGGCGGGAATCTCAGTGAGTGTCTCAACTCCGCCGAGGCTCGTCGCGATGGGGATGGTCCGGAAGGCTTCGATGAAGGCGCGAGCGGCCTCGAGCCCGCCGTCGACCTCGAATGAGAACACGCCTCCCCCGGCGCGCATCTGGCGACGGGCCAGTTCGTAATACGGTGAGCTCTTGAGACCGGCGTAGTTGACGCGGCTGATCTCCGGCCGGCTCTCGAGATGCCGGGCCATCGCGAGCGCGGTCGCGCTCTGACGCTCGACTCGAACTCCGAGCGTCTTGATCCCCCGCAGGAGCAGCCAGGCGGCGTGCGGGTCCATCACGCCACCGAGTTGAATCTGCATCTCCTTGATCTTCTCGACGAGTGACCGCGATCCGGCGACGGCGCCGGCCATCAGGTCCGAGTGACCGGCCAGATACTTCGTTGCGGAATGGATCGCGAGGTCGGCGCCGAGTCCGATCGTTGATTGGATTGCCGGACTCGCAAAGGTGGCGTCCACGAAGAGAAGCGCGTCGTGTTCCCTCGCGATTGAGACGGCGCCTTCGACATCCACGATTTTGATGAGCGGATTCGAAGGCGTCTCGATGTAGAACAGTTCCGTATCTTCGCGGGCGGCGGCTCGAATCTCGGCGAGGTCCGTGGCGTCGACGAAGCTGACCTCGACACCGAAGTTCGGCGCGATTCGATCGAAGAAGGTATAGGTCTGCGCGAAGATGTCGCGCTGGGCGACGACATGGGCGCCCGGACGAAGGACGGCAAGGAGCGATGTCGTGATCGCGGCCATTCCCGACGCGAAGACGAGCCCCGCCTCGGCTCGTTCGAGGTCCGCGATCTTGGCGCCGGCTTCGTCCGTGGTTGGATTCCCAAATCGGGTGTACAACCCCGGACCACGGCTCCGGTATTCGTCGGCGAGCGCTTCACTCGACGACGCTTCGAAGGTCGACGCCTGCACGATCGGAACGCTCATCGGACGCGACCGGCGTTCTCCGTCCGACCAGGTGCGCGCCGCTCGGGTGTTGAAGCCCTCTTCATTCGTTTCTTCGTGGTCGCTCACCGCGTCTCCAGTCTTCGTCTCGTGCCGGTCAATTCCGAACATCGCGTGAGGCGCCGCTAATGGCGCGACCGCCGGCTTCGATGTCCTCGCCCACGCCTTCGACGGTGTTGCATCCGGTCAGGGCCCAGCATCCGCCGAGGAGAAGAATCAGTACGGTGAACGCTCGAACGAATCGGAACATCGGGCAACCTCCATCCACTTGCATGACGCGGCGTCCAGGCGTGCGTCCGGCCGGGGGCAATCCTCGCGCGGGCGATCGACCGGTCCGGCGCTTGCGACTATTCTGCCCCGCGTCATGACCGACATCAATCCATCCGCCGCCAAACTCCCGCATGATCGAACTTCAGGGCGACCCTGGACGGCGACTGAAGTCATCTACCAGATCTTTCCCGATCGGTTCCGGCGTGGATCGAACGCGCCCCGGGTCCAGTCGGACGCTCGCCACTGGAGAGGCGAACCGGTCCGCGTCACCGACGATCGAAGCCGGCTCACGGATCCGAAGCTCCACCAGAATCATTTCTACGGCGGTGATCTCGAGGGCATCGCCGGCGCGTTGCCCTACCTGTCAGACCTCGGGGTCACGGCGATCTACCTCAATCCGATCTTCGCCGCCAACACGACGCACCGATACGACACGACGGATTACCAGCGGATCGATCCCATGCTCGGTGATCGCCGCGACTTCGAGGCTCTGGTTCAGGCGATGCGCCGGCACGAAATGATGCTCGTGCTCGATGGCGTGTTCAATCACACCTCGAGTGACCATCCGTGGTACCACGAAGTCGAATCTCGCCGTTCTCGGTACATCATGAAGCCGGACGGCGAGGCCATGAGTTGGCAGAACTCCGGCCATCTGCCCAAGCTTGATCTACAGAACGAAGAGGTCGTCGCATCCATACTCAAAGTCATCGACGCGTGGCCGGAGGCGGACGCCTGGCGACTCGACGCGGGACATCTGATCCCCCGGGCCACGCTCCGGCGGATTCGCGAGCACGCAGCGCCACGGCGGATCATCGTCGAAGATTGGAATTACGCGCAACATTACGACGAGCGCCATCTCGCCGACGGGGTCACGAACTACGCGTTTCGCGAGTACCTGCGATGTTTCTTCACCGAGGACTGCTCTCCCGAGACGCTGTTCGATCGGATGCGCCTCTGGATCGACGGGTACCCTCGTGACTTCCTCCGCCGTTCTTGGAATTACCTTGAGAACCATGACCTGACGCGGTTTCGCCGGGAAGTCGGACGCGAGCGGCTCATGCGGGCGCTGGTGATGAAGTTCACCACCCCGGGAACTCCGATGCTCTTTCAGGGCATCGAAACCGGGCTTGAAGGCGGGCCGGGCGACACGCATACCCGCGCGCCATTCGATTGGGACGAATCCACATGGGATCGAGAACTCCTCGACCATGTCCGATCACTCATCGCCTTGCGACGCGATCATCCCGTCCTGGCGACCGGCGAATTCAAGCCGTTGTACGCCGACAACCGCACGCGGACCCTCGCGTACGAAATGCGCGACGAACGACGCGGTGAGCGGGCCGTAATCGCGTTGAATGACGGCTACCGTTCCGCGTCGATCGAATTGAACGGAGATCCGGGCCGCATTGACCTCGACGCCGGCGCGTGGCGGGTTTCGTTTCATCACGACTGACCGACACTCAGCCGCTCACGCGCGTCGAAACAGAAGGACGATCGAATGATGTCTTTGAGTTCGGTAGCCGGAATCCTCATGCTCTCGCTCGCCGGGGTTTCGTGCGAGAGTCGCCCGATGTCCTCCATGGTGGACGGCCCGCCGGTGGAGTACACCGTTTCCCTTCACGCCCCGCAGACGCAGACGGTTGACCTCACCGTCGAGATCGGAGATCTCGAAGCGGACACGGTCGACTTCTACCTCCCGGTGTGGCGACCCGGGAAGTATGAAGTGCTCGATCCCGTCGGAACGCTTCGCGCCTTCCACGCGTCGGACGCGGAGTCCGGGATGCGGCTTCCCGTCGAACGCATCGACAAATCGGGATGGCGCGTCACGACGAACGGCGCTGAACGAGTCCGCGTCGAGTACATGATTTACGCGAATTCGCTCGGTGATCGCACGCGTCATGTCGACGACTCACATGCGTTCCTGTCAGGGTCGTCCGTCTTTCTTTACAGTCCGAAACACCGGGACGATCCAGTGATCGTGCGGGTCGAAGCGCCGGACGGGTGGAGGATCGCGACGGGCCTCGAGCCGCACCCGGATCTGGAACACGCGGTCACGGCGCCGAATTACGATGTGCTGGTCGATTCACCACTCGAAATCGGACTGCACGATCTGCTCGAATTCGAAGCCGCTGGTCTTCCGCACGAGATTGTGATCTGGGGCGACGCCGACTACGACGCTGATCGATTGCGCGAAGATTTCGCGACGATCGTCGAGGAGCAGTTGGAGATCTTCGGGTCGGCGCCGTACAAGCGCTATGTGTTTCTCATTCATGTTGGCAAGGGCGCGGGTGGGGGCACCGAGCATCTCAACTCGACCATCATGCAGACGAGTCGCGCGGCGCTCGAAGACGAGGGCGCGTACGAACGCTTTCTCGGGCTCGTGTCGCACGAGTTCTTTCACACCTGGAATGTGAAGCAGCTCCGTCCCTCCGGGATTCACCCGTACGACTACCAGCGTGAGAACTACACACGCCTGCTCTGGGTCGCGGAGGGAACGACGAGCTATTACGACGATCTCACGCTTGCCCGGGGCGGATTGATCGGTGAGAAGGATTACCTGAGACGGATCGGGAACTCAATCAACAGTCTGCGCTCTCGACCCGGACGGCTCGTGCAGAGCCTCGAAGACTCGTCGTACGACGCGTGGACGAAGTTCAACAAGTCGAGTCCCGACGATGTGAACACTGAAGTGTCGTTCTATTCGAAGGGCGCGCTGGTCAGCCTTCTTCTTGATCTGCGCCTGCGCGAGACGACGGGGAACCGCGTGTCGCTCGACACCATCATGCGGGAGATGTACGAGCGATACCCTCTGAGCGGGCCGGGCTTCACTCCCGAGGACTTTGTGTCGGTCATCAACGAGCTCTCCGGCGCCGACTTCAATGCCTTCTTCGAGGCCTATGTCCGCGGCGTCGACGAGCCGGATTTTGAAACAGCGCTACCCGTCGTCGGACTTGAGCTCTATTTCGACGCGGCGGACGACGACGAACTGGAGAATGAGGCGGCGGAGTCAACCGAGGAGGAGCCCGGCGCCGGGAGCCCCGACCCCCCGATGAAGGCCTACCTCGGCGTCGACTTGAGCGGCGCCCGCGTTCGTGCGGTGCGATCCGACGGTCCGGCCTATCACGCCGGGATCATTGTGGACGACGAATTGCTTGCGGTCGATGGCCGGCGGGTTCGCAGCGGGGGTGATCTCGACGAGATCATCGAAGGCCGCGAACCGGGCGATGCGATCGAGGTCGTGTTCTTCCGCCGGGACGACCTGCGCTCGGTGCAGATCGAGCTTCTCGGCGTGCCGGATGGCGAGTGGAAGATCCGTCGGGTCGACGATCCGAGTGATGAACAACGCGCCGCCTATGAGACCTGGATCGGACATGCCTGGCCCGGCGACGGCTCGGACGAAGAGAACGAGGACGACGAGGACGACGGATAGTCGCGTCCCGCGTACGATCCCGCTCCATTCGACACGCCCGCGCCCAATCGAATCTCGGAACGAGCTCTGATGGTCAGTCGTCTGCAATTCAAGCGATCACTCGTTCTGAAGATGAAGCTCCGCGCCGCGTGGCTGCGCGCGGTCGAGGCGCGCCGGCGTCCCGGCGTCGAGGTGCATCCGTTTATTGTCACTGGTCCGCCCCGAAGCGGCACGAGTCTCCTGAATGCGCTGCTCATGCGAAAGTCGAATGTGCTCGTGGTCAACGAGCCGGTCGTCGTGAGCGATCCGCTGCTGGCCCAGGGGGCTCCGGCGAGGCTGGTTCAGGGGTATGTGAATACCGTCGCCCGGCAGGCGGTACGTGACGGCACGCTGACCACGAAGGTCGATCCATCGAGCCCCGGTCGTCCCACGACGGATACCTGGAATGTCGGCGCGGCGCGCGACGAGGTCACCATCGAGATCGATCGATCTCAACCGCTCTGCGTCGGCGTCAAGCATCCAGTCTCGTTCATGGAGTTTCTCGACGAGTTGCTCGCGGGATGGTCGCGCCTTCGGGCGATCATCATCGTGCGCGATCCATGGTCGACCCTGCGCTCATGGCGCGAGACGGGTTTCGGCTGGCAGCCCCAGATCGACGATCCGAGTTCAGGACCCTGGCGGAAGCTGTACGACCTCATTCCGGCGGTGGGCGATCCGCTCGAGCGTCGGGCTCACCTCTGGAAGATTCTGGTCGAGCGAGGGGTCGAACAGGCGCAACGGCGACCCGGACAGGCGCTCTTTCTTCGTTACGAGGAGTTGCTCGAACGGCCGGACCAGGTCATGGTGCGCTTGTACCGGCACATCGGGGCCATCAATCCCGAGCGACCGGTGGACACTTCGGATGTTCGACCTCAAGCCCGCGCCGAGTACCGCGGGCTCTCGGAGACTGAAGTGTCCATGATTCGTCGAATATGCGGCGATCTCGATACCGCGACGCTTCGCTCCAGCGTGCTCTCCAGCGATACGAAGTCCGCGTGAGCCGCGAACCCTGATCGCCAGAGTCATTCCCTTTCGATGCGAAGAACATCGCCGACGCGAATGGCTCCGGGTCGAACAGTCGTCGCGTAGACCCCGGCGCAGCCGTCGTGCGCCTCATAAACCGTGTCGAGCACCGATTGATCGCGTTCGATCGAATCCGGATCGAGCGTGATGACTCGACATCGCTTGATGCGGAAGTCAACGCGCAATGCCGCCCCCGTCTCTCCGAAGCGAATGGTCTGGCCGGCCCACCCCGCTTCCGGCGTTCGACCGTCCGCCGACTCATGCGGCTCGATCAGCACATTCGGTCGAAAGCGACGATAGTCGAGCGACTCATGCCCGGCGTCGGCTCCGATGGTTGCGACGCTCGTCGTCGTGAGGAGAGAGATCGGCATGTTATCGAAGGCGCCGCGGTTCATGCGCGTCAGAGAAATGGGGCGCCCGAGCGACTCGGTGAGCGCGGCGGCGAGCGAAGGGTCGTCGACGGCGAGGTCCCGCCCGTCAGGAACTCCGATTCGGACGCCCGACTTCGCCGGCCGATCAGGATCGGTGTAGTACGCCTCATGCTTCAACATCTCCGGAATATTGCGGGCGGTCGCCCAGGGGAATCCGGACGCGTCGCCGGTCTGGACGAAGGCGTAACGACGATCGCCCTCGAGTCCGGCCCACCCCGCGGCCACCGTGTCCACCGCGCGGCCGCGCATGGACTTCACCGGGTAGAGCCAGAGGGCGCGAACGATTCCAAGCGGCGTAATTGAGCTTTCAGCGGCCATGTCCGCAGAATAGGCCCCTCCGGGTTCGAATGCACATTCCGGACGCCGGACTGGACGGCGCGTTTATCATTCGTTCGCACCCGGTCGGTCTGCGGAAGCGGGGCTCGACGAATCGGAAGAAGGAAGTCAGGGTGGGGTTCCAGGAAGCGAATCAATTGAGGAAAGGGGTAGGGGCTATGAGAACACGAACCGGATGGACGCTCGCCTTGACGCTCGCGCTGGGCGGTGTGGTCGGTCTCGCCGGCTGCGATGGGGACGAGGACGAGCCGGCCGAAATCGTTGATGATGAGATCGACGCCGAGGGGACGATCGACGATCTTCGTCGTCGTGCTGACGACACCGTGCAGTCGGCGAAGGAGTGGTCCGCGGAACGACGAAACGAATTCGTCGACCTGATGGACGAGCAACTCGATGGCTTCGATGAGCAACTCGAAGACTTTGAGGGTCGGGTCGACGAGCTCGACGAATCCGCGCAGGCGAAGTACGACGAGATGGTCGAGGCCATGCGCGAAGAGAAGGACGAACTCTCGAACCGGCTTGCGGAGTTGAAGACGGAGTCCGGCGCGGCGTGGGCCGATCTCAAGGAGATCTTTGAGGACAGCTGGGAAGCGCTCAAGGAACAATACCGGGAGGCGAAGAACGCGCTCGATAACGAACCCGGCGGCTGATCAACGGAACCGATCATGAGAAAACGCCCGGCTCATCAGAGCCGGGCGTTTTGCATTTGGACATGGCTGAAACCGGAACGATTACTTGCTCGCGGGTGACCAGTTCGCCTTGAAGTCCCGGATGGCGCTCTGAAGCTGCTTCGTAAGTTCGTCATCGAAGGATTTCTTCTCAGCAAGTCGATCACGGATCGCCTTGCCGGGACCGGCCATGTATTCGAGCATCGCCTGCTCGAACTCGGCGACCTGATCGAGCGGAACATCGTCGAGAATGCCCTTCGTGCCCGCGAAGATCGAGATGACCTGGTCGATGACATCCATCGGCTCGTACTGCAGCTGCTTGAGCAACTCGACCATTCGGGCGCCGCGATCGAGCTGCCGCTGGGTCGCCTTGTCGAGTTCCGTGCCGAGCTGGGCGAACGCTTCGAGTTCGCGGAACGCCGCGAGGTCGAGACGCAGCGATCCGGCGATCTGCTTCATCGCCTTGATCTGCGCGGCGCCGCCCACGCGAGACACCGAGATACCGACATTCACCGCGGGGCGAACGCCGGCGAAGAAGAGATCGGGCTCAAGGTAGATCTGGCCGTCGGTGATCGAAATCACATTCGTCGGAATGTACGCCGACACATCGCCTTCCTGCGTCTCGATGATGGGCAGCGCCGTGAGCGATCCGCCGCCGTTCTCGTCCGAGAGCTTCGTCGCGCGTTCGAGGAGGCGGCTGTGCAGGTAGAACACATCGCCCGGATACGCCTCGCGCCCCGGCGGGCGGCGGAGGAGCAGCGAAAGCTGGCGGTACGCGGTCGCCTGCTTGGACAGGTCGTCGTACACGCAGAGGACATGCTTGCCCTGCCACATGAAGTGCTCGCCCATCGCGCATCCGGCGTACGGGGCGATGTACTGGAGCGGCGCGGGGTCGGACGCCGAAGCGTTCACGACGATCGTGTAATCCATCGCGCCGTGCTTCTTGAGCGTCTCGACCACACCGGCGACGGTCGACTCCTTCTGACCCACGGCGACATAGATACAGACCACGCCTTCGGGCGTGCCCCAGTATCGCTTCTGGTTGATGATCGTGTCGATCGCGATCGCCGTCTTACCCGTCTTACGGTCGCCGATGATGAGTTCGCGCTGGCCGCGCCCGATCGGAATCATCGAGTCGATCGCCTTGATGCCGGTCTGCAAGGGCTGGTTCACCGGCTGCCGCTCGGCGATGCCCGGCGCGACGATGTCGACCTTGCGCGTCGTCTCGGCGTCGATCGCCGGGCCGCCGTCAATCGGCTGGCCGAGCGGGTTCACGACGCGGCCGAGCAGGGCGTCGCCCGCGGGGACCTCGAGAAGGCGTCCGGTCGAGCGGACGGTGTCTCCCTCACGGACATGGAGGTAGTCGCCGAGGATGACGGCGCCGATCGTGTCCGATTCGAGGTTCATCGCCTGGGCCATGACCGGCCCTTCGCTTGTTTGAATCTCGAGCAGTTCCGCGGCCATCGCGCTCGACAGGCCATAGATGCGGGCGATGCCGTCACCCACCTGCACGACCTGTCCGACCTCGCTGATTTCGAGCTCAGCGCGATACTGCTCGATTTCCTGCTTGATGACGCTCGTGATCTCGTCCGTTCTGATCTTCACGGCTGTTTCCTTCGTACGCTCGAGTAATCCGATCGTCGGGTGGTCGCCCGGCGATCAAGTGGTTTCGGTCACCATCGCCGAGTCGCTCGGCTCATTGGCGGAACGACCCTCTTCGATCAACTGACTGATTCGCGCGCGAATCGACTCGACGCCGCTCTTCGTAAGGGCGTCGCGCAGGTTCTGAAGACGCGACTGCACCGACGCGTCGATGAGTCGGTCGCCGATCCGTAGCTTCAAGCCGCCGATCATGTGCGGATCGACGGAGTTGTGCAGGACAGGATCGAGATCGAGCGCTTCCCGCACGCGGGATCGAACGCGCTCGAGTTGCGCGTCGTCCATCGGCGACGCCGAAATGACTTCGACCGCGACCCGGCCTTCGCGACCCCAGAGCATCTGGCGGAAGGCGTGGGCGATGTCACCGATGTGGCCGAGTCGATCCTTTGCGTTCAACACAAGGAGGAATCGCAGGACGAGGTCGGAAACCGTGCCTTCGAAGATTCGGCGCAGGCTCTCCGCGCGGTCATCCGCAGCGATGATGCGGCTGCGGAAGAAATCGTCGAGTTCTCTCGAGCCTCGCGTGAGATCCGCAAGCTCATCGAGTTCAACGCTCACCGACTTAACCTGCTCGAGTCCGCCGGCCTGCTCGGCGAGCTCGAAGAGGCTCGTCGCGTAGGTCTGGGCGACCGCGTCAATGTGATGGTTCGTGGACATGGTCTCGCTCTCAGGTCGTCGTTAGTTCCGTCCGCCGTTCTTCATCGAGGCGAGTTGCTGCAGCGAATCGTCCACGAGCTTCTCGTGGTCGGCGGCGGAGATCTCACGCTCGAGAATCTTCTCGGCGATGGTGGTCGAGAGTCGCGCGGTCTCGTTGTAGAGATCGGTGATCGCGGCGCGCTTCGCCGCTTCGATATCCTGCTTTGCCCGCTCCTTCATGGCGACGATCTCCGCCTCGTTCTTCGCCCGAAGCTCGTCGGCGACCTTCTCGGCGCTCTGCCGGGCCGACGCGATCATCTCGCCCGCCTCAGCCCGCGCCTTCGCGAGTTCCTTCTCGTATTCCTCAAGCGCCGCCTGGGCCTGCGCACGCGCGTTCTCGGCCGATTCGATCTCGGTGCGAATCTTGACCTCGCGCTCGTTCAGCGCGTTGAGGATGAGTCCCCATGCCGATTTCTTCAACAGGAAGAAGAGGACAAGGAACATGAGGATCGCCGCGATCATCGCCGGCACGGCGGTCTCGGGCTTCACGAGCAGTTGCGGATTCGCGCCGCTTTCGTCCGCCGCGAACGCCACCGCGGTCGGGGCGAGGACGGCGCAGCCGCTAATCACACGAACGAGCGTCTTCGAACGGGTCATGTCGCTCTCCAGCATCAGGAGTCACGCCTCTCGGCGGTCCCAATCGTGTCCTTCCAGCCGCCGTGATCGGTTCGGCGGCCGGCGAATCAGTCTCGAGTCCGGAGCCATACGGGCCGGGGGCCTCAGCCGGTCGGTCGGTCGGTTGAACGATCGTCCGGCCGGGCCCTCGGCCCGTCGCGCGTGAACGCGACGGGCCGGAATCTGCGAGTCGATCACCCGCGTGTCGCGTCGATCAGCCGACGAACACGAGGATGAGCAGGACGACCACGCCGAAGAGCGTGGCGCCTTCGACGAACGCCGCGGACAACACCATGGCGCCCGAGATGTCCTTCGAGGCCTCCGGCTGCCGAGCCATGCTCTCGACCGCCGAAGAACCGATGTTTCCAATCCCTTTCCCGCCGCCGATGATGACCAGACCGAGGCCGATGCCGATGCCGAGCGCCTTGAGGCCGGCGTCACCGAGGAGCGCCGTCGTCTCGGCCTGACCGAACGCCGGAGCGCCGGCGAGGGCCATCATGGCCAGAATGCCGGCGCCGAGCCAGAAGAAGAGCTTGTTCATAATGCGAATCTCCAAACACTCGTGACGCGGTGAGGACGCGTCGTTTTCGGGTCTACCCTCGCGGGCCCGGGCGAGCCCCTCACTGGCCGGCCTCGACCCATGTGAAATCAAGTCTTGCCGCGTTCAGTGCGCCGGCGCCGTCGTAAAGCTCTGCGACGGCGTCACGCCCATCTCGGCGTCGTCGTGCGTGTGCTTGTCATGATGCTCGTGACCGTGATGCTGGAACATGCTGATGAACATCGTGGTCAGGAAGGTGAAGATGTACGCCTGAATGAACGCGACGAGCAGTTCGAGCAGTCCAACCGCCGTCGCGAAGAGAATCGAGCCGATGGCGATAAGGATCGCGGCGATCGCGCCACCGAAACTCGTCGTCCAGGTCTCGGACTCCGGCAGCCAGACGACCGCAAGTCCGTTCCATGCCATCGCCGCGAAGCCGAGCAGCGCCGAGAGCATGACATGGCCCGCCGTCATATTCGCGAAGAGACGAACCATGAGCGCGAACGGCTTCGCCATGAGCCCGATGATCTCGAGCGCGACGGTGAGGGGCCACAGCAGCACCGGCGCGTCGAGCGTGAGGTGATGGAGGAAGCCGCCCAGGCCGAGCGCACGAATGCCGGCGCCGATCACGACGATGATGGCGATGAGCGCGAGAGCGAAGGTCACGGCGATATTGCCCGTCGCCGTCCCACCCACGCCGTGGAAGTGTGACGCGGGGTACGCCTTCGTCAGGTCCTGGAAGAGAATGAAGGGTCCGAGCTTGGAGACATGGTGTTCGTCATGCGCCCCGGCGCCATAAGAATCGTCGCCGTGCGCGGCCTCGTCGCCATACGCGTCTTTCGCGGCGGCGAGATGCTCGTCGTCCTCATGGCCCTCAACGCCCGGCGCCGCCTCAATCCCGTGTTCGTCATCTTCCGGCTCGTATGCGAGCGGATCCGCATAGCCCCCGGTGAGCGCCGGATCGTCAACCGGCTCGGCGACCTCATGGGCGGAGTTGAACACCGGATCGAGCACGAGCGCCGTCGTGTCAAGGAGCGGCACGAGGCCGAGCAGGTTGTTGAACAGGATGAAGAAGAAGGTCGTCCAGATGAACGGCATGAACTTGTCGGTATTCGAGCCGAGAACTGGCTTCGCGACCTGATCGCGGAAGAAGACACAGATGATCTCGATCAGGTGCGCAAAGACGCCCTTCGTCACATAATCGTGGCTCGTACCGGTACGACCCGTCGAGATGCGACGAGCCACGGCGGGCATCGCGAGGAGCATGAAGACGGTCACGACCAGCATGAGCAGGATGTGGTTCGTCAGCAACGCATATCCGCTCGGGAGACTGATGAGCGGATAGTCGTAGTTGTGATGCAGGGGATCGCCCCCCGCGAGCGTGAGGACCAGGGATTCGGTCATCACGGTGTCGCCTCCATCGCTAAGGACGCGTCCCGGCCGGCGGGCGTCGTCGCGTCAGGCTCCGCGGTCGTCAGTCGAGCGCGGACGATTCTGGTTTCGAAGATGAGCGCTACGGCATACACGGCGAACGCCGCGGCGAGCGTCGCCACGGCGTGCCGTTCAAGGAGCAGAATGAGGGCGACGCCGATCGCGAGCACGGCGAGGATGCGCAAGCCCGACGCCTTCATCCAGAGTCCCGGAATCTGACGGGCGGTCAGGCGATCCGCCTGACGCGTCAGCCAGACGGTAAGGGCGAAGGCGACGACCGCGACGAATCCGGCGGCGAGGGTGGCGTCGAGCCAGAGACCGGCCGCGAACGAGTTCGCGATAATCGCCGCGAGGATAATGACGAGCGCCAGCGCCACGCCACAAACGACGAGATCGCGCCGGTTCGAGGCGCTGCTTCGCGTAGATTCACGGCTTGTGGTCGTCGCCTTCGTCATGGCCGAACACTCGTTGCGCTTTCCGGACGGCGTTGTATACGCCTCCGATCGAACCGATGATGAGTCCCGTGACGGTGAGCCAGGGGAACCAGCCGAGCCAGCGGTCGAGGAGCCAGCCGACAAGCCCGAGCCCGAGAATGCTCGCCAGAATCTCGGTCCAGAGGCTGGCCATGCCCATCGTCTGCGACCAGATCGAGACGCCGTCGCTCGAGTTTGAGCGCGGCGGTCGTGTCGTGTCTCCACCGTCGCTCGTTGGACGCTCTTCCAAGGGCGTTTCCAATCCCGGCAGGCAGTCCGTACCTTTTTTCACAAGGTCCCACCGACGGGCCACTACATTAGCCGTGCGCCTGCGCATTCGCCACCTGCAGAGCCGCATCCGGGACGGTTGAGACGCGCTTTGGGGAATTCCGCGAAGACGGGCCGAACGCGTACCGATCAAATAGGGGATCGGCCCGGCGGAATTCGCTACGATTTCACAGCGGCGCGCCAGGATGGCGCCCGAGGGGATGGTCGCCCATGGTGTTGAAAATCGAGCAGGATCACCAGCGCTTCCGAGGAATCGTCAAGGGGCGTATTCGCAAGGATTTGCGTAAGTTTCTTCACCGGGGTGAGCTCATCGGGAAAGAGGGCCGGCGCCTCATCTCGATCCCCGTGTACGACATCGATATTCCGAACTTCCGCTACGGCGACAACGCCGGCGCCGTCGGCGCCGGTGAAGGCGACGAGGGCGACGCCGTCGATCAGGGTAAGTCCGGCGCTCAGGGAGGCGACCAGCCGGGCAAGCACATCATGGAAGTCGAGGTCACGCTCGAGGAGCTCGCCGACATCCTCGGCGAAGAACTCGAATTGCCGCGCATCGAGCCGAAGGGCAAGCACAACATCACGACGGTGAAGGACAAGTACTCCGGCATCCGCCAGGCCGGGCCGGAGTCGTTGCGCCATTTCAAGCGGACCTATCGCGAAGCGCTCAAGCGCCAGATCATGCTCGACGCGTACGACCCGGACGACCCGGTCATCATCCCGATCAAGAAGGATGTGCGCTACCGATCCTGGCGCGAAGTGAAGGCGCCGCAGTCAAACGCGGTCATCATTTACATGATGGATGTCTCAGGCTCGATGGGCGATGAGCAGAAGGAACTCGTTCGTCTCGAGTCATTCTGGATCGACACCTGGCTTCGCCGAAACTACGAGGGCATCGACTCGCGCTACATCGTGCACGATGTGAACGCCCAGGAGGTCGACCGCGAAACCTTCTACAGCATTCGCGAAGATGGTGGCACGCGAATCTCGTCCGCGTTCCGCATTGGCGCCGATCTGCTCGACGCTCACTATGACCCGAACGACTGGAACATCTACATGTTCCATTTCTCCGACGGAGATAACTCGTCAGAGGCGGACAACCGCACCTGCGTTGATCTGCTCAAGGAGCGGCTCCTGCCCCGCCTGAACATGTTTGGCTACTGCCAGGTCACCAGCGCGTACGGGTCGGGCCACTTCATCAATGTACTCCATGAGCACTTTCCAGAGGCGGCGCCGAACCATGACGAAGACCGCGAGCCGGGTGACGGCTGTCCGCTCGTGACGAGCCGCGTGAATTCGAAGGACGAGATCTACGAGTCGTTGCGGACCTTCTTCAAGGCTGGGAAATAGGCTCGCGCATTGAGTTGAGTCGCCACGGCGTGACGACTGGGGGCCGCGGGGCGACGGCTTCAAGTTCAAGAGCGGCGTCGCGCATCGGTCCCGGCGAGAGCGTTCCGATCACCCATGCGTCCGCGTCCGACATACTGGGAACGATCTCCACGCCCAGCTCTGAGAGCACCGACTCGATGATCGATGCGCCTTTGCCCGGCGTCGACACCGCGACCCGGGAGGCTCCGAGCGACTCAAGCTCGTGCGGCAAGTGCGCTTCGACCGCGTCCCGCCCATTGAATCGATTCCACTCTCGGACACTGAGCGGTCGTCGCCCCTGATCGGATGTCGAGTTTCCTTCTGCGAGTCCGCGTTCGAATCCCGCGAGGGCGTCTTCGTGCCGCGCAATCTCCCGATAACGATCACACGCGACGCGACGCGCCGCCTCGAGCAGGCCTTCAGGCGCATACCGGTAGATGACTCGGAGATTGTTTCGCATGAGAAGCCGCATGATGCGGTTCATATCCCGGCCGGTGTCAACCTTGTGATGCATGACGCGCAGACGGTCATCGTGCGCGATGCGCCAGCCCGACCCGATCGCTCGGGCGCAGAGGTCGTACTCCTCCGCGTAGTACTCGAACGAGTAGTCGTATCCCCCGAGTTCGAGAAAGGGGTCTCGTCGAACGAGGGCTCCGCAGCCAACGAAGACCTCCGGCAATCCTCCGGCTTCGTGACCGCCGCGTGTGAGTTCGATGCGACCACCGATGGCGAAGAGGTCGTCGGAAGGGCCCTCGTCAAGAATCATCCGAAAGCCGGCGTGGATGGGATGGGAATCGTCGTCGAGCATGAGCAGCCAGTCGTGGCGGCTCGCCTCCGCCGCCGCGTTGCGCGCGGCTGCGGCGAGATTCTCATCGAGACGAACGAGGCGCACGGGAATCCCGTTCGGGAGCGAGTTCGGCGTCTCGGGCGGCTGGTCAGACGCATTATCGACCACGATGACCTCGTCGATCGAGCCAGGTTGAAGTCGACCGATCTGGTAGAGCGTCCGGACAAGCTGGAGTGGACGATTCCGGGTCGGGATGACGGCGGATATGGTGGTCATGACTTGCGATCAGACCGCGGGCGCCATGAGAAGCCGGCGCCCGGCGAGGCGCTTCCATTCCTCACGAATCGCGGCGTCACTGATCGGATGATTGCCGACGATTCGCGCCTCGAGCGAGGCGCTCAAGCTGCCGAGGTACGCGGCCTGCACGAGTTCGGCGTCCGATGCGAGCGCGAGGGTCGCGGTCGCGAGAAGCGCGTCTCCACACCCGAGTGAGTCGATCGCCGGTGGCCCAAGACACGGGACATGGTCGCTCTGCAGACGGGTCCGCCAGCCGGCGTCGGCCCGTGCGTCTGGGAGCGTTGAGAAGGCGACGACGCCATCTTCGCCGAGCGTCACGAGACCGCGTCGTGAGTTTGTCGCGCTCAGCCACTTCCAGGCGACCGCGTTGAGGCCTTCGGCGTAATCACCGATCGCGTCGCGAAGTTCCGTTTCACTCGGACAGACGAGATCCATCGATTTCAAGCTGAGGAGATTCGACCGGCGGCCCGAAACATCGCCGGTGAGCAACGGGGTCCGCGGTCGGACCCGCGCAATCAGCCGGTCAAGCGTCGCTGGCGTGAGCAGGCCGAGCCCGTAATCACAGAGGATCACGGCGTCCGCCGGTCTTCGGTCGCCCGCCGCGTCAGCGACGAGATCGAGGAAGGCGGCGCGGCCGCGTTCGTCGATCGCGAGGGAACTCGTGTGATCGACCTTCAGGACCTTCTGTCGGCCCACAAGGTACCGGTGCTTCTCAGCGATCGCCTGGGCGGTCGGCACCCAGTGCGTGCGCACGCCCTGAGATTCGAGGCGATCCATCAGTCCTTCGCTCGCCGGATCATTCGTCGGTAGTGTGGTGACAAAGTCGACCTCGGCGCCGAGCGCGGCGAGATGTCGCGCCACGATCGCCGCGCCGCCGTCAAAGCTCTGACGGCCGTGCGGGCGAAGTGTCATGATCGGCCCTTCGCTCGCGACCGCCGGCGGTTCACAGTGGATGTAGGTATCGATCACCGCTTCGCCGACGACCACGACGCGCTTTGAACGGAACCGGTCGACGATTCGCTCGAGCGCTGATGGACGCAGGTCATGCGTTTCCTCGAGTTGCTCGAGGCGACGGCCAAACGGATCGAGTTCGTTCGCCATCACTTCAATGAGCGCGGTCGAACTGAAGACAACATCGCCCGAACTGAAAACGACGCGCCCGCCGGCGCGTTCGACGGCGGCGCGCTCCGCGAGAAAACGGGGGTCGCGATTGCTTTCGTACTCGCGACCCTTGATGTAGGCGTCCGGCTGGACGGCGCTCAGGAGGCGCTCGGCGGTCGCGTGGTCATCGACATGGACCCAGTCCACACAGTCGAGCGCGGCGAGATTCTCCGCCCGCAGCGCATCAGGAATGAGTGGCCGACCCGGGCCCTTCTCGATGAATTCGTCGCCCGTCAGTGTGACGAGCAGCAGATCGGCCTGGCTCGCGGCGAACTCGAGGTGGCGGACATGTCCGGGGTGAACGATGTCAAAGCAACCGTGGCAGTGGGCGACCGTCAAACCCTCGGCCCGGGCGGCGGCTCGGCGGTCGAGCAGCGACTCGAGCGTCAGAATCTTCGTCTTGGCCGAAAGCGTCGGAGCCATGAGGCGGTTCTCCTCGGAGCGGGGCGCCGGGTCGGCGCGCACGCCGACCACCGAATCCGAGCCGATATCGGCTGTATTCACTTTGCTGGGCCAGTTTCGGTTACGAGTGGATTCAGGCGCCCGAGATCAGGGCACGCACGATTTCGACCGCCCGGGTGAGTTCGGGATCGCGTTCCGCGAGGGCGATCGCTCGTCGAGCCTTGTCCGCCGTCTTGAGCCGCGCCTTCTCAGAATGGGCGTCGGAGAAGTTGTCGAAGACATCGGCGAGCTTGACCGCGCGGGCCTTCCACGACGCCTTGGAGAGCATTTCGTCGTACTGCGGCTCGCGTCGGTCCTCTCGTACGCGCATGTCCTTCGTCATTGCGGCGACAATGTCGGCGACCTCCTCGCCGCACGCGTCGAGCACATCGTCGTAATCGGCGGTCGTGTCCTCGATGACATCGTGCAGGAGCGCGGCCGCGAGAATCGCCGGGTCGTCGATTTCGAAGACTTCTCGAATCGTGAGCGCCACCCGGACCGGGTGGGAGAAGTAGGGCGTCTCACCGTCCTTCCGGATCTGATTCCGGTGAAACCGCGCGCCGAGCGTGGCCGCCTTCTGCCAGAGTGAAACGCCTCGTTCCTTCGAGTTCGTCACGAATTCGATCTCCTCTCAAGCGGCGACGATTACCCCTCGCGGGTAAGCAGCACGACCGCATGCGCCTCGACCGCCCGACCTTCACCGAGCGCTCCGACGCCCTCGTGGGTCTTCCCCTTGATGTTGACGCGCTCGGCGTCGACGCCGAGCGTCTCCGCCACGGTTCGGCGCATGGCGTCCTTCTGCGGGCTGAGCTTGGGTCGTTCGAGGACGACCGTCGCGTCGAGGTTCTCGATGACGAAGCCGGCGCGGCGCATCCGCGAAACCGCTTCGCGCACGAAGATCGCCGAATCGGCGTCCCTCCACTTCGGCGACGCGTTCGGAAAGATCTCCCCGATGTCGGGCTCACCGAGGGCGCCGAGAATCGCGTCGGTAATCGCGTGCAGTAGGGCGTCGCCGTCGCTGTGGCTTACCGGGCCGAAATCGCTCTCGAACTTGACGCCGCCGAGAACAAGCGGTCGACCCCCGCCCCCCTCGCGGGGCTCGAGTCGATGGAGGTCGTACCCCATACCGATCCGATGTTTCGTTCGCGGCCGATTCGTATCGCTCATGCCGGGGGACGATAGACCGCACGCCGTCGCGGGAATGGTCGATCGACGCCGACTCATCCGCTTGGACCTGAACCGCCGATCCACTATGCTGTGCATCGAACGGGCGACGACCTCCTTCGAGTCGCCGCCGAATGGAGAGGAACAGGGGATTCCGACATGCTTCGTTCGCGCCAAGGCCAACGAGTCTTCATCGCCCTGCTCGCGATCGTGACGGTTCCGTTCCTGAACGGCTGTTACTCCCAGGGTGGGAATCGGGGCTACAAGGGGAGCCCGCACAGCTGGATCAGCACGACGAACCAGCCGCTGACGCTCACGCTCGTCGACATCCGCAGCGGCGAAGAGTTGTGGACGATGGACATTCCCGTGAACCACAAGCTCGTCACCCGCTTCCGCCGGGGCGGAGGCGACGACCCGATCAACCGCCCGGATCGCCTCGACTACGAGCTCATGGATCTGCGGCATCGGACGGGTGGGTTGAACTCGAGCATCAGTGTTCCCGCGTCACATGCCCGTCGCTGGGAGAGTTCGGTTCGTCCTGCCCCGGAGTATCCGCCCGGCGCCGACTCCTGAGAGCAATCAGCGCGGCGCCGCGCCGTCGAGAAACGCGTCGACGGACGCACGGTCGGGCAGCGACGGCATGGCGCCGAGTCGACTCGCCGCGAGCGCTCCGGCCGCAGCGCCGAGTCGCAGCGCTTCTTCCGGATCCCCGGTTGAAAGATCACCCAGGTTGAAACCGGCGACGAATGCGTCGCCTGCGGCGGTCGCGTCGCGCGCATCGACCTGAAACGCGGGGCGGCGGATCGACCGGGTCCCATCGCTCCAGATGGCCCCGGCCGCCCCGAGCGTAACCACAACTTGGCGGGGTCCGCATGACGCGAGCTGACGCGCCATCATCTCCAGATCGTCGTGCCCGCTTTCGGCGAGGGCTCGCGCCTCGAACTCATTCACGATGAGCGTGTCCACCGCCTCGAGCAACTCCGCCGGGACCGGTCGCGGTGGCGCCGCGTTGAGTGTGACCGGCACGCCGGCTGCCCGCGCGGTATTCGCCGCTTCGAGGATCGTGTCGACGGGCGCCTCGAGCTGCATGACGAGGCCGTCCGATCCGGGGATCGAGGCGAGCGCAGGTCGCGCCCGTTCGGGGGTCAGTTCGTCATTCGCGCCGAGCGCCACGACGATGGTGTTCTCGCCCGCGTCGTCGACCGTGATGATGGCCGTGCCCGTGGCGACCGCATCCAGCGTGCAGAGATGCTCGAGGTTCAGATTCTCACGGGCGAGCGCCTCATGCATGAAGGCGCCGAAGGAGTCCGCGCCGACGGCGCCGATGAGCGTGACCGACGCGCCGAGGCGGGCGAGCGCCACGGCCTGATTCACCCCCTTGCCCCCGGGAATCATCTCGAATGGACCCCCGATGATGTTTTCGCCGGCCACGGGAAGCCGCGGCGAGCGCATCACGAGGTCAACATTGAGCGATCCAAGCACCACGCCGCGAAAGGGCACGATTACGGCCTCCGATGAATCGGTTCCCGCGGATCATCGCGGAGAATCGACGGCGCGTCCAGTTCGGCGGGGCTGCATCGATCTCTACGATTCACGGATGTCCGCGAATCTCTCGCCCAATCCGGAGTCGCCGAGCGAGTCGGACGCCACCAGGTTCGCGCTCGCGCTCTGCGAGTCTCTCCAGTTTGCGCTCGCCGGCGTCGCGCCCGCGGCGCCGGTCGATCATGCGGAGGCGCTTCGCAATTGGCTCGGCGCGGGGCTTCACGGGGAGATGTCCTGGATGGACGAGCGGGTTGAGCTTCGCATCGACCCCGGATCACTCCTCCCCGGCGCCCGATCGATTCTCGTCGTCGCGGATCGCTACGCGGACGGTCGAGCGGACGAAGTCGAACCGGGCAAGGGGCGCGTCGCACGCTATGCGCGCGGGGACGACTACCACCGGTTGATGAAGAAGCGCCTCTTTAATCTCGCCGATCGGCTACGCGAGTCCTTTCCCGGGCACGAGTACCGCGTCGCGGTCGATACGGCGCCGGTTCTCGAGCGCGAGCACGCGGCGCGGGCCGGCCTGGGGTACACGGGGAAGAACACCATGCTCATCGAGCCAGGCGTGGGCAGCTACCTGCTTCTCGGGGAGATCATCACCACGCTTCCCCTCGAAGTGAATCGATCGCGCTATGTCGACCATTGCGGGAGTTGTGTCCGCTGCATCGAAGCCTGCCCGACCGACGCGATCACTCCGTACCGAGTCGACGCGACAAAGTGCCTGAGTTACCTCACGATCGAGCATCGATCGCCAATTGACGAGCGCTACCACGCCGCGTTCGGCGACTGGATCTTCGGCTGCGACATCTGCCAGGAGGTGTGTCCGCACAACGGTGACACGCCGCGCACGCGCGACGCCCGCCGGCATCCAGCGTACGAGCCGCGGCATGAATCCTTCGATCTTCTCGAGGTGCTCGGCTGGACGGAAGACGATCGGCGCGAGGCGTTCGTGAAATCAGCCATGAAACGCGCGAAACTCGACATGATGAAGCGAAACGCGCTCATCGCCGCTGGAAACGCGATTTCCGAGATTCGGGACGAGCGATTGCTCGACCGAATCCGCGATCTCGCTCACGACGAGTCGGAGTCTGACATGGTGCGCGATACCGCCAGAGCGACACTCGAACGAATATTCGGAGCGTCATCATGACACAGGCGTCAGACCTGGGTCGACGGCGGATCTCCGCGGAGATCATGGATCGTCCGGACCTCGACTTCGCTCGACATGATCAGGCGCTGCGCGGCCTCGCCCGACTCAATGCGATCGCGAGAAGCGCGCGACTGATCTGGATCCCGCTCGAAGCGTCAATTCGTCGTCATACCGCGCGCGAAGATTCTCGGCCATTCCGGGTACTCGATCTCGCCACGGCGAGTGGGGACATACCGATCGCTCTCGCGCGAATGGCGGCGCGGCGAGGCTATCGCGTCGATATCGAGGCCTGTGACATCAGCCGTCGCGCGATCCATCAGGCGCGACGATCGGTCGTGAATGCAGGTGTCACCGGCGTCCGTTTCTTCGTACGCGACGCGATGGAGGTCGATGATTCCGCCGGCGTCTACGACGCGGTCATCTGCTCGCTCTTTCTTCATCATCTTGACCGGGCGAGCGCCATTGACCTGCTGCGCCGAATGGATCATCTCGCCGGCCAGGTCGCAGTAGTCTGTGATCTTCGTCGAGGCGCCGGAGGGTTCGCCGTCACCGCGCTGGCGACGCGTCTGCTCAGTCGTTCGCCCATCGTGCACCATGACGGGCTGCGCAGCGTCGAGGCTGCGTTTACTGTGGATGAGGCGAACGGGCTCGCGCTGGCGGCGTCGCTGCAAGCGTACACGCTTGAGGCCTGCTGGCCGTTCCGATGGCGACTCGTGTGGACGCCGGGAGGGAACCAATGAGAATGTCCCAATCGATTGAGCCGACGCTGAGCTTCGCCGACGCGGCGCGGGGGCGCTGGGACGCGGTCATTGTGGGCGCCGGCCCCGCCGGCGCGGCTGCGGCGATCGCGCTGGCTCGCGCTGGCGTCCGAACACTCCTGCTCGATCGCGCGTCGTTTCCTCGATGGAAAGTATGTGGATGCTGCCTGAGCGGCGCCGCGCTCGCGGGGCTGCGCGAACTCGATGTTCTCGAAACGGTGCGACGAACGGATTTGCGTCACTATCGGCTCCATGCGTCAAACGCGTCGGTCGAGCTCTCCTTACCCCGCACGGCTGCAGTCTCACGCGAACAGCTTGATGCGACCCTCGTCCGGGCGGCGATCGACTCCGGCGCGGCGTTCCTCGACCAGGCGCATGCGCGGTTCGGAGAAGCCTCCGGCAAACCGGGCCGCGTGGTCGTGCGTTCGACGAAGTCGGCGAATGAGTCGGTTGAGTTCTCAGCTCGTGTCGTACTCGCCGCCGACGGCCTCGGCGCCCGGCGGAGGCAGGGCGATCAGACCAAGTTGCATTCGGTTTCAAGGCGTGCGCGGCTCGGGTTCGGCGCCGTGTTTGAGGCGAACGATTCGCGATTCGAGCCCGGCGTCGTCTTCATGGTGGCGGGCGCCCACGGATATGTCGGTCTCGTCCGACTCGAGGACGGGCGAGTCAATGTCGCGGCGTCATTCGACGCGACGGCGTTGCGCGATGGGTCGGTGGCCGATCTCGTCCGCGACACGCTTCTTTCGTCCGGACTGACGCTTCCCGAGCGGAGCCCGACGCAGGGCTGGCGCGGCGTGGCGCCGTTGCGGCGTCGACCGTCGCGCGTGACCGGGGACCGAATGTTCGTCGTGGGCGACGCCGCCGGATACTTCGAACCGTTCACCGGCGAAGGGATGGGGTGGGCGATCGGATCGGCGCTGCGAGTGGCGCCGATCGCGCTCGACGCGGCCCGGAACGGGTGGTCGCGTCGTCATGCTGACGCGTGGGAGCGCCTTCACCGTCGAACGATCAGACGGCGGCAACGAATTTGTCGCGCCCTCGCGCCCGCCATCGATCAACCGCGCCTCGTTCAATCCTTTGCCGCAGTCGGCGGCGCCACAGCGTCGCTCGCCCAGTTCTTCGTTCGTCGCGTCAATGCGCCGCTGCCGGCCGGGGGTCGTCTATGAGTGTCTCGATCACGGGTATCGGGCTGGCGACGCCGGCGCATTTTCTCGAGCAACGGGAAGCCGCACGAATCGCCGAGCCGCGTTGTGTGGAGACGGTCCAATCGAAGGCGCGTCTCCGTGCGTTCTTCCTCCGCTCGGGCGTCGAATCCCGCAGGCTCGTCGTGGTTGAAGGTCGCAACGGTCACGGCCCGGAAACGCCGTTCTTCCGCGATCGCGCCGACGCGTCGGATCGAGGGCCGACCACGGGCGAGCGCATGCGGCGATACGAGCAGGACGCCGCGACGCTCGCCACCGCGGCGGCCGAGGGGGCGTTGGCGGACTCCGGATGGCGCGCGACCTCGATCACCCATCTTGTGACGGTCTCGTGCAGCGGATTCTCGGCGCCGGGCGTCGACCTCACGCTCATGCGCCGTTTCGGTCTGCGCCCGACCGTAGAGCGGACGCATGTCGGTTTCATGGGTTGTCACGGCGCGCTCAACGGGCTCCGCGTGGCGAAGGCGATCGTCGAGGCCGACCCGGAAGCGCGACCACTCCTCGTGAGTGTCGAACTCTGCAGTCTGCACTTTCAGTATGACAGTGATCCCGGAAAGCTCGTCGCGAACGCCCTCTTCTCGGACGGCGCCGCCGCGGTCACCTGCGCGGCGACTTCCGAGGCCGGCCGGTGGAGCGTCGTTTCCACCGGCTCATGCATAGTTCCCGACTCGGCCGACGCGATGCGCTGGCGAATCGGTGATCACGGATTTGAGATGACCCTGGCGCCCAGCGTCCCTGAACTCATCGAGCGTCGACTTCGTCCCTGGCTTTCCGAATGGCTTGGAGCGTCCGGCCTGCGAATCGATGACATCGAATCGTGGGCGGCGCATCCGGGCGGTCCGAAAGTGCTCTCCGCGGTCGAACAGGCGCTTTCGCTCTCGAGTGGTTCAACCGCGGATTCGCGCGCCGTCCTCGCGGAACTCGGCAACATGTCGTCCGCGACGGTGCTTTTCATCTTCGACCGCATTCGACGCCGCGTGCAGGAGTCTTCGACGACCGGACCGCTCGTCATGCTCGCGTTCGGTCCCGGTCTCGCATGCGAGGCAGCGCTGCTCAAACGAGATTGAGCCGGGAAAGTTCACTCCGAACGAGCATCATCGCGAGGCGCGCAGTCGGGGTCGCGACATCTCCGGATGGCCGGAAATGGCGAAGCGCAGCGGCCACCGAGCGGCCTCTCCCGCGTAGTCGACCCCGATGCGCGGTCCAGTGACGACGAAATCATCCGGCACGGGTTCACCGCGCGTGACATAGAGGGCGCCGGCTTCGAGGAGCGAGTGGCCGTCGAGCGCGCGATCGATGCCGAGCGCCTGGCAGAGTTTGCCCGGTCCGCCGGCGATGTCGCCGGGGCGGGGACTCCGCTTCAGCCCTCGCCGTGTCACCATCTCTTCGATTCCCGCGATCGGCTCGCCTCCGCGAAGCAACGCCGCGTCGCCGAGGCCACCGCGTCCGCTCACGACATTCATGCAGAAGTGCATGCCGTAGATGAAGTAGACATACGCGTGCCCTCCGGCGAGGTAGAGCGATTCATTCCGTTCGGTGCGCCGCCCGTCGAAGGCGTGACTCGCGCGGTCGGGCGCGCCGAGGTACGCTTCGGTTTCAACGATTCGCATGATGAGCGTCGCGCCATCGCTTGACGAGGATGCTCCGGCTTCGCGCACAAGATATCGACCGAGCAGATGGCGCGCCACCGTCGTCGAATCGCGTCGGAAGAACGAGGGCGCGAGCGGCGTCAACGCCGACGGAGTCGGAGAACGATCGCGATAGCGCGAAATGATCGGGGGGGCGTGCGCGGTCATGGTCCGTACAGCATGACCATAGCCTGCGGAACGAGGCGTTCACTCAGACGGCCGCGGGCGCGGGGACACCGCATTCGGAGCAGACTCCGCCGGTGGCGCTGCGCAGGTCGTAGCCGCATTCGAAACACACGCGACGCCGCCGTGTCGATTCCCGCATCCGCCGCTCGAGACGGCGGCTCATCACCATCGCGTACGCGATGCAGACGACGAACACCGGAATCGGCGTGAGCATCAGCGGATGGTACTGGTAGGGGAAGTACACCCGTCCCGCTTCGCCCCAGCGCATGATGAGCGGCCAGAGATCGAGTCGAAAGAAGCAGATAAAGAGCACGATCGTCGGCGTCCACACCGCGAGGCGCAGCGTATTGAGATGGAATCTCGGCGGCGTGCGCCATCGAGGTGATTCGTCGCCCGCCGACAACCAGGGCGCAATGCCAAGCGTCCAGACGACGAGCGCGAGCGTCAGTACGCCGACCGCGATGCCGCCGATTGCCGCCTCGCGCGCCGTCCACGACCACCAGTGGCGCTCGACGAACCACGCGAGCGGCGCCACGACCACGGCGAGGACCGCTGAGACGACCCACCACCAGCGCCATCGATCCAGCCACGCAGCGATCACGCGTCGACTCCGGTCATCTGACCATCGGCGTCATACATCGCAGCGATCTCGCCGCCGCATTCGGGACACCGAGCGGCGCGAAGTCCGGCGAGCGAATAGCCGCATTCGTAACAGACTGCCGCCCGCCACGCCGATCGGCGCAGGCGACGCTCGAGTCCGCGGCTCATGAGGAATCCATAGAGCGCGGTTCCCGCGAGCAAAGTCGGAAAGAGAACCATCCAGCCGTCCAGTCCGACGAACCACACGCCGCGATCGATGTAGTAGAGGAGCGGAAAGACGAGAAGGCTCAGGATCATCGCGACGATCGTGAGGCCGAGCGGCGTCCAGACGATGAAGCGAAGGGTGCTCATGCGCCCGTGCGGCGCCCCGACGGTACACCGCGCCGGATCGATCGCGTCGAGCATCGGCGCCACGCCGAAGAGCCAGACGCTCGTGAGCCCCCACAGGAAGACGCCGGGCCACCAGATGAGGTCGCGCCACGGCGCCGGCCAGCGCATCCAGTGTTCGACCATCGGCTTGAGACCAATGACGCACGCGAGCACGAGCGCGCCGGTGAAAATCCACCACCACGGCCGGCGTTCGGGTTTGAGCATGCTGATCGCTGGCATCTCCATGAAACTCTACGAGATGTCGAAGCGTTCTGTTCCGCCAGATCAAGTTCTCGTCGCTTCGCCGCATTCCGGGCAGCGATCGTCGCGGAGGCCGCGGAGGGGATAGCCGCATTCGTCGCAGCGTCCTTCGAGTCGTCCCACCTCGACATGACGCTTGTAGCCGTAGCGACAGAGGATGCCGACGAAGATCGTCCCGAAAAGCGTCGTCGCGAGGGGGAGCGGGTAGATCGTCCAGTCCCGCGTCGCGGCGCCGCTGACCGCCTGGCCCCGCAGATCGACGCCCGTCCGTTCGTAGGACGCATAGCGGAGAAGCCCGAAGTGCTGCGTGAGCGACCCCGTCGTTCCGCCGCCCGGCGTCGTCGGGGGTCCGCTCGCCTGGAAGTGCGTGGTCATCGATCCCCAGACGACCATGAAGAAGACGGCGAACCCGATCGCGTACACGACGGTGTAGAACCGCTTGCGCTCCGGCCTCGTCATGTCGCTCCTCATGGCGGAATCCCCGGAATCCGGGCGTATTCTTCGCGGCTCGGTCCGGTCGGACCCGTGCGCGGCCGGGGCTACACTACGATCTGCGATCGGAACGAGGCGGCGCCCGGGGGCGTCGTCGGATCGCCTCGAGACCATGGAGCGCCGCAGACATGCCGCCGACCGCCGCTGAAATCCGCCGGCAGTTCATCGAATACTTCGCCGAGAAGCACGGCCACACCTTCGCCCCGTCGTCGCCCGTCGTGCCGCATGACGACCCGACGCTGCTCTTCACGAACGCGGGGATGAATCAATTCAAAGATGTCTTTCTCGGCGCCGGGTCACGCGACTACACCCGGGCGGTGAACAGCCAGAAGTGCATTCGCGCGGGCGGCAAGCACAATGACCTCGACGATGTCGGCAAGGATTCGTACCACCACACTTTCTTCGAAATGCTCGGCAACTGGTCGTTCGGCGACTACTTCAAGGCCGAGGCGATCGAATACGCCTGGGATCTGCTCACGAATGTGTGGGGACTCGAGAAGGACCGGCTCTATGCGACCGTCTTCGGAGGCGACGAGGAAGACGGGCTTCCCGCGGACGAAGAAGCCGAGCGACTCTGGGCGGAGGTGACCGACATCGACCCGAACCACATCATGCGGTTCGGGAAGAAGGACAACTTCTGGGAGATGGGTGACACCGGCCCCTGCGGTCCGTGCACCGAGATCCACTACGACTTCACGCCTGACAAGTCGGGCGGCGCGCTCGTCAACGCGGACGATGAGCGCGTGGTCGAGATCTGGAATCTCGTCTTCATTCAGTTCAACCGCGCCGATAACGGCAAGCTGTCCGCGCTGCCGGCGAAGCATGTCGATACCGGCATGGGCTTCGAACGCGTCGCCCGCGTACTGCAGGGCAAGTCGAGCAATTACGACATCGACCTCTGGGCGCCGATCTTCATGGCGATCGAACAACGCTCGGGCGCGCGCGGGTACGGCGGCAAACTCGACGATCCGATTGACATCGCGTATCGCGTCATCGCCGATCACATCCGTTGCCTGACTTTCGCGATCACGGACGGCGCCGTGCCGGGCGCCGAGGGTCGCGGGTATGTCCTCCGCCGCATTCTGCGCCGGGCGGCGCGGTACGGCCGCCAGACACTCGGCGTGAAGGGGCCATTTCTTCATCACCTCGTCGACCCCGTCATCGAGGCGATGGGGGAGGCCTTCCCCGAGATTGCGCGAAATCCCGATCGCATCCGGGCGATCGTGCTCGACGAGGAAGAGACCTTCGGTCGGACGCTCGACCGGGGAATTGAACTCTTCAACGACGCGGCCGACCGGGCGCGGCGGTCGGAGTCGACGACGATCGCCGGCGAGGACGCGTTCAAACTCCACGATACCTACGGCTTCCCGATCGACCTCACCGAGCTCATGGCCGAGGAGCGCGGGATGCGGGTCGATCTCGACGAGTACGAGCGGCTCATGGAAGAGGCGCGCGATCGCGCCCGGGCCGCGGGCGCGAAGGGCAAGGCGGGCGCCGAGATCAAGCTCACCGGCGACGAGATCGCGCGGCTCAAACATCTCGGGATCGAGCCGACGCGCGACATCGACAAGTTTCACGGGCGCACGATGTCGGCCCGGATCAAGGCGATCTGGAACGGGACGGACTTTGACGAGCACACGCACGCCCCCGGCACGCCGTCGCTCGAGGCGATCATCACAAACCACACGAACTTCTACGCCGAGATGGGTGGGCAGGTCGGTGATACGGGCCGCATCTTCGACGACCGTCACGGAGAGTTCGAGATCCTCGACACACAGGCATACGGCGGATATGTGCTGCACATCGGCCGCTGCACGCGCGGCAAGCTCAATGTGAACGACACCGTGCAACTCGAGGTGAGCGGGAAGCGGCGCGGCCCGATCATGCAGAACCACACCGGGACGCACCTCTTGAACCTGGCGCTTCGTGAAACGCTCGGGCCGGAAGTGGACCAGAAAGGTTCACTCGTGGCGCCCGACCGTTTCCGATTCGACTTCGGACACAACGCGGCAGTGACAAGCGACGAGATCGAGCGCGTGACGGAACTCGTGAAGCGGCGGATTGACGAGGATCTCACGGTCTATGCCGACGAGGCGCCGCTCGACACCGCGAAGAAGATCAAGGGTCTCCGCGCCGTCTTCGGCGAGCGGTACCCCGACCCGGTGCGCGTCGTGAGCATTGGCCACCCGGTCGAGAAACTCCTCGCCGATCCCGGAAGTGATGACTGGAGCGGGTATTCAATCGAGTTCTGCGGCGGCACGCATTGCCCATCGACTGGAGAGATCCTCGAGTTCGCAATCACGAGCGAAGAGGCGGTGGCGCGCGGCGTGCGACGGGTCGAGGCGCTGACCGGCGCCGCGGCCGTCGAGGCCTACGCGATCGCGACCGATCTCGACGCGCGGACGACCGAGGTCGAAGGCATGCCCGACGATCGGCTGCCGATCGAACTCGCCGAACTCGTGGAGCAGTTGTCCGATTCAACCATTCCGCTGCAGCGCAAGAGCCGCCTGCGAGAGCGCATCGACGCCTTGCACGCGCGGGCGAAGGCCCTTCGGAAGCAGGAAGCGAAGGCCGGCGCCGCGGCGGCGGTCGATCAGGCGCGGGCGATCGCCGATCGGGCGAACGGCGCCGTGATCGTCGAGACGATCGACGGCGCGGACGCCGACGCCTTGCGGGCGGCGATGGATGTCATCAAGTCGAAGCGTCCCGACGCGGCCCTCATGCTCGTGTCAGCGGACGAGGCGGAGGGCAAGGTCGCGATCATCGCCCGCGTGCCCGACCCGCTTATCAAGCGCGGGCTCAAGGCCGGGGACTGGGTCCGCGAGGTCGCGAAGGTCTGCGGCGGAGGCGGAGGCGGCCGGCCCGACATGGCCCAGGCCGGCGGAAAGGATCCCTCGAAGGTCCAGGACGCCGTCGCGAGAGCCCGCGAAGTCGCGGAGGCGAAGGTCGGCTGATCGCTGGCTGGACGTTACAGAATGTGGTAGTCTGAAGGCTCTTCTTGCTGGCAACGGTGAGCGGACGATGTGTGTCGCGGCTCCCCGATCCCGCATCGAAGGAGAGTGAATCAGTGCTCCGCAGACTGTCCCGACTGTTTCGCCGTCGCGATCGGAAGAAGGATGAACTCGCCGATCGCATGATCTCGCTCGTCTCGCTTCGAGTTCGCGCTCGCCATCTCGATCATTCGAACATCACCGCCGCCGCCCGCAGAGTGTTCGGTGGTGTATATCAGGAAACGGACATTCGCGTCTTTGGTGGCGAGGGGAATCAAACAGAATCGGGCCGAGACCTCCTCATGGTTCTTCTGCCGGATGTCTCGTTCATCATCCACGACTTTTCTGAGCCGTACTTCGACATGTCCGCTGGCGATGAGTTTCTGGATCAACTTGACCCACGCGCCGCCGTCCGGATTCGAGAGCACAACGCGTGGTTGAGTGTGGATGCCGTGATGGCGTCGCCCTCCCTCTCACCTGATGCCCTCTACCGATTCATCGCACGACTGCACAGTGAATTTGCAGATGACGAGTGTCTGCTCCTTTACCGTCCCGAAGATGGGCGGTGGTGGGACTTCTCTGTGCCCGCTTTGGAATGCCTCGCAGGAGAGAACCCCAACCAGTCGCTCCCCGATGTGACCGACCCGCCGATCGGCATGCTGGCCGCGGACGATCCTCGCATCTTCGAGGCTTCCGCTGAGGCGCAGAGGCGGTTTGGCGAATTCCGCGCCGCGTTCGAGGATCGTCAAGACGGCGAAGACTACCTGGTCAAGTTCGCGCTCACTGACGGGGTCGAAACCGAGCACATCTGGATGAGCGTCGAATCAATCTCCCACACGAGAGTCCACGGCCGCCTGGACAATCGGCCTTTGAAGCTCCGACAGCATCAGCTCGGCGATCCAGTCACGACCGGAATTGAGGAGATCGAGGACTGGTACATCGTCGGGAAGAACCGTCCCTCAGGAGGGTTCAGTATTGATCTCGTCCAGTCGGTGATCCCGGATCCAAGGGACGGGATGGTTTGAGCTAAGGCGACAAGAGGCTGTTGGTGGCGCCGATTGCGAACTATCGAATCGTTGAATGGATTCGCCGACTCACCGCGCACGACGCCGGCTCGACCGCTTGAAGGTACACGGTGGCGCCGGCCGCGGCGACGGGGACAAACGCCCGCATCCGCGCTTCACCGGTCTTGTTCGCCCTCGCGGAGCCGGCGATCTTCGGCGCCGCGATGTCGACGATCACGCCCGGGCAGTTCGGCAGCGGAGTCGAGCCGGTCGTCAGTCCGTAGACGAAGTACACGACTGCGTCCGGCGTGGCGCCCGTGGCGATGAGCTCGTTGCGTTCACCGGCGACGCCCGGCCGGGGGCTCAATACCGAAAGACGATCGGGGACGAGGATGACGCTGCGCTCGGCGAGGCCCTCCTTCGCTTCCGCGAGAATGTGTCCGCTCTCATTGATCGCGAGCGCACGGGTGACCGTCCAGTTGGCCGCGAAGTCCGGGGCGAGTCGATCGGTCAGCCACGAGACCTCGCCATCCTCGAAGAGAAACGCCTTCGTCGCTTCGCCGAGTTCTTCGAAGGTTCCGACGATCTGGCCGGCGTCGTTGACCCCGGTCGCCATCGAGTGAGTGAGAAGCGGGTCCCAGTCACCGAGGTCTGTACGAACCCAGTTTGAATCTTTGAGGGTCCACATCGAGGCGCGATCGAAGTATCCGCCGGAGGGCCCGGTTCCGGCCGCGATCGTGCCTGACGAATTGACGCTGAGGATCTCACGGCCTTCGAGCACCGTGCGCGTCCAGCCGTTCGGTCCGGGCTCCCAAAGCGCTGCGTCTGAGAATCCGCGATCCTCGGAACCGACGACCACGCCGGTCTCGCTGATATCGAAGGCGATGCCGGGACCAAGATCGATCATTCGTCCGCCGGTGTGCACGAACGCGTGGCCGTTCGCTGCGGCGCTTCCACCGGTCCACCACCCTACGACCTCATCGTGATTATTCAATCCTTCGCCGTATGAGTAGTCGCCGTTCAATGTGCCGAGCGGTTGGTGGGCCGCGCCGTCCCACAGAAACGCTTCGGGCCAGATGACGCCCCAGGTGTACATCCATCCCGCGACATGACCGCCGTCATTGATCCCATGGCCGGAAGTACTGACTCCCGGAATCTGGTCGAGCCAGACGCATTCGCCATCAGAGTAGAGGAACGGCTTGACCATCGAGCCGATCAAGGCGCTGCCCGTGACCTCATTCGAACCGTTCATCGCGGTCGCGTTCGCATACGACGCGCCCTCCGGCGCCGGTATGACGATCACTCGGTAGCGATCCGAATCTCCCCATACGGAGCCGGAAAGCGCGGCGCCGGACAAGATGGCTGATAGAGCGATAAACATGCGGCCGGGCATGGCATCTCCTTCTCTTCCAACAATTCGCAAGGATCCCTGTGTACCCGGGAGTTCATGTCATCACAAGAGACCTGCCATTGCAAGTGGCGAACGGTTTTTCAAGGTGTTGTGGGATGGTCGCTTTTGAGTGATCGTGGTAGCCTCCGTCAGACCCGGCGGATGAATGCCAAAGCGAAGTGAGTATGGGATGAACCAGGATTTGATCGGTCGTCGCGCGTTTCTCAAGGTCGGCGCCGTGGCCGCCGCCTCTCTCGCCGCGACGAAGGCCGCGGACGCGGCCGGGTGGAGCGACGACGAGGCGGCGCCGCTCTTGAAGATTTCGCTCGCTCAGTGGTCGCTGCATCGGATGCTTCGCGCTGGAGATCTCGCTGCGCTTGAGTTTCCCAGCTTTACTCGGGAGAAGTTCGATCTTGACGCCGTGGAGTATGTCAATCAATTCTTCAAGGACCAGGCGAAGGACGACGCCTTCCTCGGCGACCTCAAGCGCCGATGCGACGACGCCGGCGTGCGCAGCCTGCTCATCATGGTGGACGGTGAGGGCTCACTCGGCCATCCAGATGAGGCGGAGCGGACGAAAGCGATCGAGAACCACCATCAGTGGGTCGAGGCGGCGAAGAAGCTCGACTGCCACAGCATCCGGGTCAATGCGCACTCGTGGGGCGAACGGGAGGAACAGGCCCGGCTTGCCGCGGACGGGCTACGCCGGTTGACGGACTTCGCCGATCCGTACGCCGTCAATGTGATTGTTGAGAACCACGGTGGACTGTCGTCGGACGGCTCCTGGCTTGCAGGAGTCATTCAGCGCGTCGACCATCCGCGGTGCGGCACGCTTCCCGACTTCGGCAACTTTCATCTCGGCGAGGGTAAGTGGTACGACCGTTATAAGGGCGTCGAAGAACTCATGCCCTTCGCGAAGGCGGTCAGCGCAAAATCACACGCCTTTGACGAAAGGGGCGAGGAGACAAACACGGATTTCTCCCGCATGATGCGCATCGTGCTCGACGCTGGATACCGCGGATATGTCGGCATTGAGTACGAAGGTGGGGGACTCTCCGAGGTTGAAGGAGTCGTCGCCACGAAATCGCTGCTCGAACGCACGCGGGAATCGCTTGCCTCGGAGTTTGGTTGATCGAGAGAATCGGGCTAGTCGTTCGGGTCCTCGCCCCATCGCCGGCCGATCGAATGCTGAACTCCGACGAGGTCGAGCAGCTTGGCCGCGACGAAATCGGAGAGGTCGTCGACCGTCTTCGGTAGGAAATACCAGCCCGGGTTCGCGGGCGCGATGATCGCGCCGGCCTCGGTCAACCGTCGCATGTTGTCGATGTCGATGGCGGAGAGCGGTGACTCGCGATGGCAGACGATAAGCGGCCGCCGCTCCTTCAGCGTTACCGCCGCGGCCCGGTAGAGCAGATTCGGACCGAGCCCGCCCGCCATCATCCCGAGCGCATTGCTCGAGGCGGGAACCACGAGCATTCCCTGATGGAGGAACGAGCCCGACGCGATCGCGGCGCCGACATCGTTATTGTTGTAGAGCGTGATTCGATGGTCGCTTGTCCCGGCGAGTTCGGGGAGATCGATCGAGTTCATACCGAGTTCATCGTGGAGTAGCCGCTGCCCATACGGCGTCACGACGAGATGCGTCTCGATCTCGGCGGCGACGAGACCACGGATCACCTTCTGCGCATACACGGCGCCGCTGGCGCCGGTGACGCCGACCACGATTCGATTCGGTCCTGAGCCCATGCCGCTCCTGCCGTCATTCGATGACCGGAAGTAGCCTATCGCCGTCCGTTCCGTCCGCCTCGCCCCCGCCGGTGGATTCGATAGACTACGCTTGCGAAACCGGCGGTGGCCGGGAAGTCCGACGAACAGGGTGGAGCGGAAATGCGACTCTTCGAACGAATCGTCCGTATGGCGTCCGCGCCGTGCCTCGCCGCAGCGCTGGTGCTCTCGACCGGCTGCGCGTCTTATGTCAACATTCCGGCCCAGGATGGGGACACGGCCGTTCACGCTGTCAATTTCGCGCCGGTGCCGAGTCTGATGGCGGACGCCGTGGGATATGCCGTGAACGCGTTTCCGGTCGAGGGTTCATTCGCCATCGAGTTGCCGGCGGGATCGAACGCCGCGACCTACGCGAAAAGCCTCGCCCAGGCGCCGGACGGCGTACGAATCTCGGACGACTCGGCTGGACTTCCCCTCTACGAGGTCACTCGGGTGCAGATTCGAGGCAGCGACGCGATCGTTCAGGTCATGCTTCCTCAGGCGCCGGATCGTCGGCGGCTGCTCGAGGTCGGGTTCGACGGACGCGTAAGCGGATGGAAGATCGTGAACGCGGCGAGGTGGTACCCGCCGACGATGATGGAGTCGATCGATCTCGATGCGGCGCCAACCGACGAGGTGGACGCGTTCGGGAGCGACGAACCCGAGACTGAGGGCGCCGGAGGCGACTCTCCGAGCATTGAAGAGGTCCCGGCCGGCTCGTCGGGCGGCGGCGATTCGAGCGGATCGCGATCGATCACACCCATCTCGCCTGCCCGCGGGTCGGGCGACTCCGGCTGATCAGTCGCGTCTGACGCCGTCGTGCGCGGCCCTCGTCACCTCGATCGACGGCGCTCCCCATCCGAACACGAACGCCCGCTCCGTCCAACCCCAGACCGGGAAACGAAACAGGCCGTTCGCGTCCCATGCGAGCCAACTCAGGCCACTCGCCCGATCGCCTTGTCGTGACGGTTCGTCGGGGGCCGGCGGACCCTCGTTCGGGAAGAAGAGCTCGATCAGCGAGTCCATGCGATTCGCGGCGAGTTTCGCTCGCTCACCCCGCCTCAACGGTGTGATGACGGTCGTCGCGCCGGGAATGGGGACGGGCGGCGCGGGATCACCGGTCAGGATCACATACGGCTCGAACGCATTCCACAGCGGGTTGTAGACACGGTCTCGACGCCGATAGATCTGGAGCCGTCGATCGACCTCCGCGCGACGATCCTCGCCGCGCAGCGCTCGGTACCCGCGCACCGCCTGTTCGAACGCGGCGGCGTGATTCGATGGAAAGACGGCGAGGTAGCCCTCGGCCGTTGGATCGAAACTGATCTCGTCCGGCCACCGGGCGATCGTGAGCGGTCGATGGGCGACCGCGTGAGCCGGCTCCGAGCGCCGCTGCCAGGTGACATCGAGCAACAGAAAGCGGTCCTCCCAGCGACCGTGCAGCATCCAGCTTCGCGCATTGTCCAGTCGCCATGCGACGAGGGTGTCGCGCACACGACCCTCCGCAACGATTTCGGGCATCCTGGCTCTGAGGCGATCGAGATTGAGCCAGATCTCCACGAATCGATCCGAGTTCATCGCAGCGCCGCGCTCGACGAACCGGCGGTGGTCGTCGAGGTTCGCGAGCGGCAGATCTCGATTCTGGGAGTTGATCCACTCCGAGAGAGCGCCGGCGCCGAGACCGACGACGAAGGCGCTTTCGAGCGACGCCCATTCGATCGACTGCCATTCCGCCCATTCGCGCGCACGAAACCGCGCCGCCGATCGACCGTCGGGAAGCGTGAAGATCGTCTGGGGGGCTCCGGCCGACTCCTCGCCGTAGTGAGCGAGGATCGTTCCGAGCGCTTGAAGATACGCGCGATGATCCTGCGACGATTCGAGGGCGAGCACGGCTCGCATCGACTCGAGTTGGAATCCCTTCCGGGCCTGCTCGTCGAATCGGGCGTCGGCGTCGAGAACGCACAAGGTATGCGGCCGCGCACCCGCGATCGCCGCCCCGAGAATCGCGTCAAAGATCGGGTGCAGATCCGCATCGATGACGCCGTAGCGCTCGGCGAGTTGCAGGGCGAATGGGAGCACATTGATTCCGCCAGCGGATGCGGCGGAGAATCGTGACGGATCGAGCCGGTAGTAGAACGCGGCGTCGGCGGGGATTGTGGGCGGCGTCCAACTCAAATTCTGACCGGAGGCGGCCCCGGTTGGGCTGACGATCAGGTACAGCACGAACGCGGTGAAGAGTCGTGCCGCTCCGTTTGGCGCCGCGGTTCTCATGGCGTGATCGTATCGAACTGGAGAGATTGTCGACCGTCGCCGGGTAAAACGAGAACGAGCCCGGGCGTCTTCGCCCGGGCTCGTTGAACGGCGGGTGAAATCTCCGATCAATTCGCGTTCGCGACTCCCGCGGCGACGCCCGCGGCGACCCCGGCGGCGAGGAGCGCCGGACCGATGCCTCCGGCGCCTGCGGCGCCGGCGGACGAGGCGAGCCAGGAGGCGTCCGTCGTCTGCACCATGACGATGTCGCCGGAGCGATCGTTGTACCAGGTGATCGCGGTTTGGGGAACCACATTCGCTGCGAGCTTGTGGTAAGGCGGCACGACCATGCCCGGATCCCGCTCCGGATCCATCGGCGACCGCACGAAATTTTCGACCGCCGTACCCATCATCTGGGCGAGCGGATATCCGCGGGCGATGGTGCGCGGCGTATCGATGAAGCTGACCTGCGTGGCGCCCTGAAGTCGATTGAACACCGCGTCGAGGAATCGATCATTCTGCGCGAGCGGCGTATCGCGGTCTTCGACGCCGCGTCCGGTTCGGGCATGATGAATCGCGGTTACGAGCGCCTGGGGCGTAAACGCCATGAACACCTCGTCGCCATCGAGCGCCATGCCGAGTTCAAACGGAATGGGCAATCCCGGGAAGGTGACCGTGTATCCCTGAGCCGATTCGCCATCGAGTTCGACGGGGTCCGTGGACACGCGGACATATCCGATCTGCGCCGCGTGCTGATTCGCCATCGCGGCGATCTGGTCGAAGGTGGACTTGAGCGCCGCGGTGTCGGCGCCGTGGTTCACGATGACGGTCGAGGTCAGGCCTCCTCCGCCGGTCGAATCGGACGCGTAGGTGATCCAGGTGGCGCCGAGGTGATTGACAAGGTCGTTCATCGGATGGAAGCCGGCGTGCGCTTCGGCCATCTGCATGACCGCTTCCATCTCATCCGGACTCTGCGCCATGGAATGCGACATCACGGCGGCGAGATCCTGCTGGCTCATCGAGAGGCAGCGCACATCGGCGGGAACGAGCTTGAACGCCGACTTCGGAAGAACTTCGGGCGCGGGCCAGCCCATCGCGTCTGCCAGAGCCTTGTAGTTCTGGAACCGCGACACCGTGATGCGCTTGTCATCAGAAAAGCCCATGGCGAAGTCCATCTTCATATCGCCCTCGGGCATCTGGCTCTGGAACTGATGAAACGCGTCCATCGCCTCCACGCTTCCGCTCATCTGAACGAAGGTTTCGGCGAGCTTCATTCCGGCCTTTACATCGACGATGCCACGCATCACGGACGGATTGCCCTCAAGCGCGATCGGCGTGGGCATCTTGATTCGATCGGTCAGGATCCCGTCGGCGCCGAGGTCGAATCCGAACGCGAAGCGTCCCTGATCGTTCACGGGTCCGAACTGAATGAGGGACCCTATCGGCAATGCGATCTGATACATTCGTGCGTTCACGACGGAAGGCTGAATCTGCAGCCGGCCCTCCGAGAGCCCCGCCAACGTCGTCACGATGCTCGTCAACTGCTTTGCGCGATCGTCAGCGCCCGTTTCGATGACGAGACGCAGATCGATGTCCTGCGCGCCAATGTCGTTGATCCCGTTGTCGATGATCGCGAACTCGGTCGGGTACTCAATCGTCGAGGTGAACAACGGAAGGAGCGACTGAACGAACTGCATCACTTCGTCCGCTTCCGGGTCGTTCGCGAAACGGCGGATTTCAAGCGGAATCTCATTGAGCCGTGCGGTCATCATGCCCATGGCCCGCTTGAGACCCTGGTCGTTCGGGTCCTGCATGAGCGAATTCACGCCGTCGTGACTGAAGACGACGACCGGCTGTGCGGTGAGGCCGACGGTCATCGTCGCGGCAAGCGCGGCGCCGACCATCGTCATCCCCCGGATCGAGGAGACGGCTGAGCGAAACGACATGGTGAGATACCCCCTTGTTCTTCTACGAGTCCTCGACGCTCGTCCGCCGGGAGCGTCCTTCGTACATTTGTTCGATGTCGGACGATACAGGTTACATCCCGGCGCCTCGAATTGCGATCATTCGCCCGAGCGCCCTCGGTGATGTGTGCCGCACCGTGCCGGCTCTCGTGAGCCTTCGTCACGCCTATCCCGACGCCCGTATCGACTGGATCGTTCGAGATTCCTTCGCCCCCGCCATTGCGGAGCACCCGGCGCTCGACGAGGCGATCCACTTCCCGAGGTCGCGGTTCAGCCGGGCCGGCCGGAGTATAGAGACGAGCCGGGAACTCTGGCGCTGGCTCCGTTCCCTTCGCGAGCGCGGCTACGACATGGCCTACGACCTTCAGGGGCTCGCCCGGAGCGGCTTCATGACCTGGTGGACCGGCGCCCGACGACGCGTCGGATTCGCGGACGCCCGCGAAGGCGCCTTCATGGCCTACACCGATCGCATCCGCGTGACCCGCGCCGCCCACACCGTCGATCGGATGCTGGCGATTCTCGAGGAAGACGGTGTTCCGATCGTGCGGGACATGCGGCTGTATCCTCCGCGCGCGGCGACGGGGTGGTGGATCGACCATGCGTCGGCGATCGGCGTCGATCTCGAAGCGCCGTATGCGGTGCTCGCGCCTACGGCGCGATGGGTCGCCAAGCGATGGCCCGCCGGGCGTTTCGCCTCGCTGATCAACCCGCTCTCGGCGCGGGGCGTGAACCAGATTCTCGTCGTCGGCGCGCCCGGAGAGCGCGAACAGTGCGCTCGCATTCTGGAAGCGCCGAATGGCGCGACGGGGTCGCGCGTCATCGACCTTGTCGGAAAGACGAATGTCGGGCAGCTCATGGCGATCATCAGTCGTGCGGCGCTCATCGTTGCGAATGATTCCGCCGCGCTCCATATGGCGGTCGGATTGCAAACGCCATACATCGCGCTTTTCGGGCCCACGGACATTGCGAAGGTCGGCCCATATCGAGGTGACCGCTGGGTTTTGCAACGGGTCGAGCCGGATGAGCGGTTGAGCCATAAGGATGATTCGCTCGGCGCGTCGATCATGGAGCGCATCACCGTCGATGCGGTGCTCGAGCGAATCGACGAGCGACTTGGCGCTCCAGTGGTCGCCGCCGATCCCATCGAGCGTACGCGTCGGGTGGCCGGAGGCGACGATGACGGACCTGCGTAATCAGCCCCGGCGTCGCGTTCGGCTCGCGAGTCGGTCGCCGCGGCGGCGACAATTGCTCGAATCGAGCGGCTTCGAAGTGCACGCTCAGCCGGCGTCGATCGATGATGCGGATCTGCGGATCTCCGCCGCGGTCAACCCGGAAGAGTGGACCGTCGCACTCGCCTACCTCAAAGCACGAAATGTCGCGGACCAGTTGGGGGAAGCGTCGGCGGAAGAGCCGATTCTCGGGGCCGACACGATCGTCGACCTCGATGGCGTCGTAATCGGACAGCCTTCCGACGAAGGCGAGGCGCGCGAAATCATTCTTGCTCTCGAAGGGCGTCCGCATCGCGTCGTTACGGGTGTCGCGGTGCTCGAGCCTCACAGGCGACGCCGTGTGCTGTTCGTCGATGTGGCGACGGTGACGGTCGGTCGGATTGGTCAGAAGGCGATCGACGCGTACCTCGGCACGGGAGCCTGGCGCGGCAAGGCCGGCGCTTACAATCTCATCGAGCGGGTGCACGCCGGATGGCCGATTCAATGCGATGGCGATCCGGCGAGCGTGATGGGATTGCCGATGGCGCGCCTCGTCTCGCTCTGGCCCCGACTCGCGCGCGAGGACTCGTGCAACGACTCGGCGGACGCGTTCCGCCCGGCTTGATCGCGAACACGCTTCGGAGGCGTTCGTTTCGTGAGCGACCCCAACACGGCCGAGAATTCTCGCGGAGTGAGTCGCGATCGACGCATTCGATGCCGCCGATGCGCCGGGCGCTATTCACTCCCGGCCGACGCGAACTCGCGCCTCTCGGCATGTCCCCACTGCGGGGCTTCGCCGCGACCGCTGTGGAATGGCCTTCAGCGGAATCAGAGCAGCGTGTTGCTCGCCTGGACCTCCCTCGTGCTGTTGGCCGTCGCCTTCGCTTCACCGTTTCTATCGGTGACGAAGTTCGGCAACGCAGAGACCTACACCCTCCCGGGCGGTGTGCTACGACTCTTTCGTGAAGGCCACACGGTCATCGCGGCCGTTCTCTTCCTATTCTCGATCGTGTTCCCGGTGCTCAAACTCATTCTGACAATGGTCTCCACCACACGGCTCGCCCGTCTGAGTGACCAGGCACGACGACGCATGGTCCGATTCGCCATCGTGACGGGAAAGTACTCGATGCTCGACATCCTCGTGGTCGCGGTGCTCATCGTGGCGATCCAGGTGGATGGCCTCGCGAGCGTGAGACCGGGGATCGGAGTGAGTCTCTTCACGGGCGCAATCATCCTCTCCGCAGTGTCGGGATGGCTCGTGGATTTCGGCGCGTCGGTCCAGGCAGACGGGACAGTGAAGTGACTTTAGAGCATCCATCGAAACCACCGTCGGCGAGGTCATCACGATGGGGGTGGCACGCGCTCTTCGCGGTTCTTCTTCTGATCGTGGCCGGCGGCTCCTTCTACATGCTCGAACAGGATGCGCTCGTCGACGCCATTCGAGTGACCCGCAAGCCGAATGCGGTCATTGACACGAGTGGCATTTTGAACGACGAGCCTGACTTCTTCGTTCGGTTCGTGACGGGCGCCGGCGAGCGCGAGTTGCAGGTCTACGAAGATCAGCCGATCGGAAATGGTCTCGAATGGAAGCTCGAACCGCGTCCCTGGCACAGCGAGATCCGCGAAGTGTCAATCTGGGACGAAGACATGATGCGGGATGATCAACTCGACCGCGCGGCCGTTGACGCATGGATCGTGGACGGACAGCGCTATCGCTTTGAATTCGTTCGACTCCCTTCTCCGATTCGACCCTGGGTGATCGGCGGAATCGTGTTCTTCGGGTTCTACTCGGTCGTCGCAGTGGGGCTCTTCCTGCGCGATCACGCCATTTGAGCGGCTCGCGCGGAAGCGTTTCGCGGCGCCCGAAGCGCTTCGGTCGGATTGGTTGAATTCAAGACGGAACCAGACCGATGACGATCGCCGCCATGGTACCGCTCGCCTACACCGCGCCGCTCGGTTTGCTCGCGATCGGCGCCCTCCTGACTTATTGGACGGCGCTCCGGCCCGGACGCGCGCCGCGAAGTCGGCGCCGCATTCGACGAGCGAACACGATCGTTCAACTCATGCTCGTTCCGGCGCTGGTGTATGGTCTGAGTCTGGTCGATCCCGAAGTGGAGCCAAGCCGATTCATCGTCGTCTGGAGTGGCGTCATCGGTCTGGTTTCGCTGGTCTTCCTGCTCGCGATCCTCGATGTCTGGAACAACATCCGCCTGACTCGCCGGGATCGTCGCGCCGCGCGGGGCGCGACCCGAGATCGACTCCGTGAGGCGCTACTTTCCGGCGAACCTGAGCCGGGGCGCGATGCGCCGGCCGAACGGTCCATCGGATAGCCGGACCGGGATCGGTCGAGCGCTCCCTATCATGGCGTCCGCCGCCATGAGCGAGTTCCCGACGCCATCTCGAATCTCCGGGCCGCTCCCGGCGATGCTTCGACCGATTGGACGCGTGGCCGCGCCCATTTACGGCGCCGTGATCGCGACACGCAATCGGCGGTTCGATCGCGGACAGGGTGTGGAACGACTCGACCGTCCCGTGGTGAGTGTGGGCAACATCACGGTTGGAGGCACGGGCAAGTCGCCGATGGTGAGCTGGATCGCGCAGCGACTCGTGAATGCGGGGCGCCGCCCGGTGATCGCCATGCGCGGATACCGGGCTCCCGAGAACGGAAAGTCGGATGAACACCTCGAGCACGAACGACGCACACCCGATGTTCCGGTGATCGCCAATCCTCGTCGCGCCGAAGCGCTTCGAGCTTTCTTCTCGTCGAATCCAGAGTATGACGATGTCATCCTTGACGACGGATTTCAACATCGGATGCTCGCACGCGACCTTGACCTCGTCCTCGTCGACGCCACCCGTTCGCCGTTCCACGACCGGCTCCTCCCGGCGGGATGGCTGCGCGAACCGGTCGAGTCGCTGGCACGGGCTGACGGCGTCATCGTGACACGGGCGAATCTCCAGGACGAGACGCGCCTCGACACACTGCGCGACGACATCGAGCGGATCACGGGCGAGGCGCCGGTCGCAGGGTTTCGCCATGTCTGGACCACCGCACTCCTTCACTCCCAGGACGGCGTCGAGCGCGACGAGGCCATCGGATGGATCGCGGGCCGGCGCGTGCTCATCGTGTGCGGCATCGGACATCCGAGATCATTCACCGAGATGGTTGTGCAGCATGGCGCCCAGGTCGCGAACGAGATCATCCTCAGCGACCACGCGCGGTACGATGCGCCGGTCATCGATCGAATACGACGCGAGTCCGGCCGGGTCGACGCGGTCGTCACGACGCAGAAGGATCTCGTGAAGCTCGCGCCCGGCGTCGCGAAGGCGCCGCTGCCGGCGCCGATCTTCGCGCCGCGCCTCGAAGTCGTTCCGATCTGGGGCGAGTCGGAACTCGTTCGTCAACTGAGCGCGGTGACGAAGGAATAAGCGCATGCCGACGAATCCGAAGCTCATCGACCTCGACCGTCTCCGGCCCAGACTCGATCGCCGTCGCGCGCGCGGCCACCGAATCGTTATGACGAATGGCTGCTTCGATGTACTTCACGCCGGTCATGTCCGATACCTTCGCTCGGCTCGTCGCCTCGGAGATCTGCTTGTGGTGGGTCTGAATGGCGACGCTTCCGTTCGGCGCCTGAAAGGCGACGGTCGTCCGGTCTATTCGCTCGACGATCGCGCCGAGATTCTCGCGGCGTTTCCGTTCGTTACATTCATCGTGCCATTCGACACGGACAGCGTCGAGTCGCTTGTGCGGTCAATTCGGCCGGATGTGCTCGTCAAAGGCGGGGACTACACGCCCGAAGAGGTCGTGGGCGGCGACTTTGTCCGCGCTCAGGGAGGTCGGGTCGTCGTCCTCGACCATCTCGAAGGTCGATCGACCACGGAGACGCTTCATCGTCAGCGCGGTTCATAAGCCGCGGCGACTCGGGATCAGCCAGTCGCCGCGTCCGAGTCGTCCTCAGCCGCCTTCTCCCCGAAGATCGCCGTGCCGACGCGCACGATGTTGGCGCCGCATTCGATCGCCGTCTCGAAGTCATTCGTCATGCCCATCGAGAGAATGTTGAAGTCGGGTCCTCCGACGCCGGACTTCTTCATCTCATCGAAGAGTTCACGGCAACGGGTGAAACAGGATCGAACTCGCGACTCGTCGCTCGTCAGCGGCGCCATCGTCATAAGACCGCGCAGACGAAGATGAATCATGGTGTCGATCAACTCCGCGAGATGCGGGGCCGCGACCGGAGCGATGCCATACTTTGATTTCTCGCTCGAGGTGTTCACCTGCAGAAGGATGTCGATCGTGAGGTCGCGCTTCATCGCCGCGTCCTGCAACTCTTCCGCAAGTCGGAGCGTGTCCACGGAATGGACGAGCGAGACGAGGTCGATGACCTTGCTCACCTTGTTCCGCTGGAGGTGGCCGATCATGTGCCAGCGAATCCGCTCCGGCATCGACACCGGCCGGCTGCTCGTCATGGTCCGATGCCGGTCGAGGAATTCCTCGATCGACGCGACCCGCTTGCTCAGATTCTGCACGCGGTTCTCACCAAAATCGGCATGTCCGAGTTCGATGAGCTGTCGAATGTCTTCGGGGTCGGCGAACTTCGTGACCGCGACAAGCATGATATCGCCGGGATCGCGTTCACTTCGTCGGGCCGCGGCGTCAATCCGGCGGCGGACCTCTTCGTACCGCTCCTTGAGCGTGGGGAGCAGTGACATGGTCGAGGTCTCGCTCATCATTCGCCTCCCTCCATTGGAGGATGCTTCGCCTGCTTGCGTACCGGAGACCGCCTTCAGGATAAGACCCGCGGCTCACGCCGACAAGACGCGACCCGAATCGAGGCCGAATCCGTTTCGATGGGTCAGGTCCAACGAACAATCGAAACGACGCTCAGCGTGAGGAGCGCAATCGTCTGGATGACGATCAGCCAGCGCGGGAGAACACGCGCCCAGAGGAGAGGAATCAGGATGGCGAACGGCATGAGGTATCGATCGAACACATCGCCGCGCGTAAGCGCATAGAGCGCCCAGCCGACGAGCGCCGTGGCGACGCCGAGCCGTTCGGCGATCATGGTCGCGTCGCGCGGCCGGGGATGGTTTCTGAGGAGGCCGACCGTCGCGCCGATCGACGCGACTCCGAGCCCCGCGAGCGCCACCGCCACTCCAGTGGCGAGCGCAGGTCGGTCGCCGAATACTGCGATCAGCGTGGCGATCATTCCGAGATAGCGGCCGGCGTTCGGATCCGGGGTCTGCGCGAACGGTGATCCGTCCACGGCGCTCAGGACACCGAGGCCGATCCCGACGAGCAGACCGGCGAGCGAGCAGCGCCGGGCGAATCGGGTCTCCGTCCCGCTTCGCAACCATACTGCGACGAGAAGGCATCCAAGGTACGGGAGAAGCGCCGCCGCGAGATAAGCCAGTGACTCGAGACGAAGGCCAAGCCCGTATCGGTCCTGGTACGAGGGACCCACGAGTCCGTCCCAGCGAAGAACGAGCGGCAGGCGGAGAAGCCCCGCGATACCGAGGGTGAGCCACCATGTCCACGCGCGCCATCGCAGATGGTCGAGTGCGACAAGAGCGATCGCCGCGGCATAGACGACCGCATGCACACGATGGTGCAGGAGAACGACGAGCAGGAGACCGCACAGGGCCGGTCCGGCGACCGGATGTTCACGATCGCCGAGGAGACCGAATCCCCAGAGCGCCGTGGCCATGAGCGCCAGCCCGCCCAGGATGAACGACGGCTCACTCATGAAGAGTTGCGAGAGAATCAGGTGATACGGCAGGAGAAGAAAAAGCGCCGTGATCAAACCGGTTCGGCGATCGTCGAAGCCGAGCACTCGTACGAGAAACGCGAGAACACCCACGGAAGCCACGAAGAAGACGATCGAGAGAAGACGGAGTCGCTCTGTCTCAGCGCCGATGATCTCGGCGCCCGCTGCATAGAGGATGAAGAACGCGGGCCCCTTCGTATCGTCGAAATCGATCGTGTTCTCGACGGTCCAGCCTCCGTCGACGATTCGTTCGATGATCGGCTGCATGAGCGGCTCGTCCCAGGTCGGGTCGAGCCCACCCAAGCCCGCGGCGATTCGGAGCAAGACGGCGATGGCTGCCGCTATCGACATCGCGATGATCGAGGCGCGCACGGCAAGTTTGAATCGGCGGTCATCGTGAGTCGGAGTCGCCGGAGGCATGATCAGGTCTCGAAGAGCGTGCGCAGCCGTTCACCCACAAACGGAACATAGAGCACGAGCGCCGCGGCCACGCCGAACGCCACGCTGCTCGCGAGAATAATGGGATCGGTGAGGAGAATGTGAAGGGGGCTGTCACTCAGTCCCCGCAACGCGACTCGATAGATTCGAAACATGACGATAACGACGAGCGGCGTGAGCAGAATGAACCCGCGCACTTCGGCCCCGACCTCGAGAGCCGCGTGCTCCGAAAGCGAATACATCACGAAGGTAACGATCGCAAGGCTCGCGCTCACGCCGAGCATCCAGTTCAACTCGTCGGCGGACTGGTAGCCAGCCGCAGCCTTCCATTCGTGCCCATCCTGATTCTTGCGCACGGACATGAGATCACACAACCGCTTGATCTGTCCGAGAAAGAGGCAGAGGAAGAACACGCTCAAGAGGAGCCAGAGAGATGGGTCGACGCCGATGGCGACGGCGCCGGCCAGTGCGCGGAGGACGAAGCCGAGTGAGAGCGTCACGACATCGACGATCGCAATGCGCTTGAGGATGAGGTTGTAGAATGTCTGCAGGACGAGATACGCGGCAAGCGTCGCCGCGACACCCGGACCGCCGGTAAAGAAGCTCACGCCGAATCCCGCCGCAATCCAGATCGCCCCGAGCGCATAGCCGGAGGACGGACTCAGGGCGCCGGACGCGATGGGACGGCGCCGTTTGACCGGGTGCTTCCGATCCTCGCGCCAGTCGATCGCGTCGTTCACGCAGTAGACGCCGCTCGAGACGAATGCGAATGCGATGAATGCGAGCAGGCATGCCCACTGAGACTCCGGATCAAGGGCGCGTCCGGATGAGAGCAATGGCGGGACGACGAAGAGGTTCTTCGTCCAGTCTTCGATCCGGGCCAGCCGTAGTACATCCCGCAGCTTCAAGAGTTCGTTGCTCCACCCTCGTGTCAGTTGCGCGCCTTCGTCTTCGACCGTATCGGCCAGACGGGTTTCCACGACGAAATGTTGGGGGAATCCGTGCCGGACACCCCGGATTCGGGTCGATATAGTACTTTCTTCGGCCGGGCCACCGGGTCCGACCCGTCCCGATTCAATGCATCGACAGACTGGAGCCGCTTTCATGGTCGCCGACAACGGCAAGGCGCCGGTACCCGGACGCAAAGTCATCCTCGAGATTCAGCGCCAGGACGGACCGGACGGTCCTTCACGCTGGGAGTCGTTTGAGGTCGAGGTCGAGCCGGGCGCCAATGTCATCAGTTGTCTCCAGCAGATCGCCGCGAATCCGGTGACTCGGGACGGAACGAAGACGACGCCGGTGACTTGGAGCGCGACCTGTCTTGAGGAAGTCTGCGGCGCCTGCACGATGGTCATTAACGGGCGGGTGCGGCAGAGCTGCTCCTGCCTGATCGACAATTACGCCCCGAACGACGGCGATGTCATCACGCTCGAGCCGATGTCGAAGTTCCCCGTCATCCGCGACCTGTATGTCGATCGATCGCGGCTCTTCAACGACCTTAAGCGAGTTTCGGCCTGGGTGCCGATCGACGGGTCGTGGGATCTGGGCTTTGGACCAAAGGAGAGTCCGGCGCAGCAGCAGATTCGCTATGCGCTCTCCCAGTGCATGACCTGCGCCTGCTGTCTCGAGGCCTGCCCGCAGTACACGAAGGACAACAACTTCGTCGGCGCTGCGGTCATCGGCCAGGCGCGGCTGTTCAACGAGCATCCCACGGGCGCGGCGCTCAAGCCGGCGCGGCTCGAAGTGCTCATGGGTCCGGGCGGCGTCAATGATTGCGGGCAGGCGCAGAATTGCGTCAAGGTCTGTCCGAAGGACATCCCTCTGACCGAAGCGATCGCCGCGATCGGTCGCGCCGCGACGATCCACTCGATCAAGAAGTTCTTCTCTGGGCGGTAGGCGACCGCGCCCGGGTATTCACGGGCAGGTTACGCTGCGCAAGCGTCGCCAAAATCGTTCCGTTCTTCTTGACGGAACCGACGCCTCCAGCGCATCCTTACCCTACGAGCCATTGCTCGACATGAAGTCGCGTCTTCGCGCAGGAGGTTCCGATGCGCACATCGAAGCTGATCGCCGGCGTTCTGGCGGTGGTCATCACCGGATTAGGACCCTTCGCCGCCGCTGAACCCCGGGAGTCCGAAGGGCTCGCGGCGTTCGCGAGTCAGCCGAGAAACTATCGAGTGAAGTGGCGACTGCAGCTCAACGCGACCGGGTATTCGCGGTATGGCGGGATCTTCGCCGACGAACTCCTCAGGTATGCGAAGCCGTGCTATTCCCCCGACGAGAATTACCGGTACCGCGGCCCGCTTCCAACACTGAGCGGCGATCCACAGCGGTACGGCCAGGATTTTGTCTACGACCCGGCCGATCACGCCGTGGTGCTACCTCTTGCGGTCGCGAGCAGCACCTTCACTACGCGGCTGGAGACGCTCGAGGCTCGCGCCGTCGCGAAACGACATCTCGGATTCGACGATGGCGGAGCGGAAGCGTTCGCGCAGCTCGGGGGCGGACCCGGTGAGCGGTTCCTTTCGTGGACCATCGCGCCTTCGTCCTACCTTGCACTCATTGATCTCCATGGGACAGCGATGGTGACTTGCGCGAACTCAGCCCTCGACCATGATCAGGCCATGCGTGTGAGTCGACCGGACGCCTGGCCGGACGATACGCGTTCCTATCTGGATCATGAGCGGTACATTGAGTCGAGCGACCCGGCGGTCACCCGGTGGCTTGACGGCTTGACAAAAGGAACGACGCACCGGATCAAGCCTTATCCGCTCGCGCGGATCATTGCTCGCGACATTGTTCAGCGGATCCGGCAACCCGAGTCCACGACCATTCGGGCGATCGAGATTGGAAACCGAAAGGGCGACGAGCCAGAGTTCCTCGCCACCCGCAATCCCCAGGGGCACACGATCGGAATCAATCTGCACGGCGGGCGACAACTCCTCGTGAGCGGAAAGGGATCGAACGCCGACGCCGCGGCGCTCTTCGTCGCCGCGATGCGCGCCGCCGGGATTCCTTCGCGTCCGGTCATCGGTTTCCACACCGAGGATGAGCGCGGCGTGCATGTCTGGGCCGAGTTCTACCTGCCCGACATGGGATGGGTTCCGGTTGATTTCGAGCGCTTCGTCGGGAGTTCAGGTCGAATGAACGACATGAGTCGTCCGTGGGACGGGCTCGGCGCTCACAGTGATCTCAACGACATGATCCCGTTCGCGTACCGCTTCACACCGAGCGCGCAGGTTTCCGTCCGATCGGAGTACCCGTTCCCCGTCGGATTCACCTTCCCAACGAAGCGCCCCGTCGAACATCGTCTCGTGTTTGATGTGACGACGGTCGAAACCGGGTCGACCGCGGGCCGACGCTGAGCGCTACCGATCCGACGAGACGGTCGATCGTCTCAGTCATCGATGCGTGAGGCCTTCGTGATCGTCGGCGGATTCGCCGGCCGGCCGGCGGACGGGTCCGCAAGCTTCGACGAGGCGAGTTCGTCAACCACATTGAGGCCGTCGACGACCTTGCCGAACGCCGTGTACTGCCCATCGAGATGCTGGCAGTGCTCCCGGGTCAGACACACAAAGAACTGTGACCCCGCCGAGTTCGGATCGGCGCTTCGCGCCATGGAGAGAACGCCCTTCTCGTGCGGGCGATCGTTGAATTCCGCATTCACTCGCCATCCGGGACCGCCCGTACCGTCCCCGCGCGGACATCCACCTTGAATCACGAACTTCGGAATGATGCGATGAAAGGTCAGCCCGTCATAGAAGCCGTCGTCGACGAGCTTGAGAAAGTTCTCGGCGTGCTTCGGCGCGACATCGTCCCACAGTTCGAGCGTCATCTCGCCGTGGTCGGTCTCGAGCCGCACTTTCGGATAGGTCTTGTCAGACATGATGATCGTTCCGGATCAGCGTTGGTTCTGGAATCAGCCGAACCGTAGCGATCCGAGTTCACCATGCCACCCGATTCCGTCAAGGATCGAAGAATTCGGGCCCGAGGTCGTTCTGCTCCACGAATATGCCGTCATATCGCGCACGCCACCGGGCCGTGAAATCAAAGGGGTACCCGTAGAGTTTGACCATGTCCGCCGTGATGCCGGTAATCCTGGCGTCGTAACTATTCGACGCGACAACTCGAGTTTCGGAGAGGTCCGGACGGGCGAAGATGCGAAACCCGGCGCCGCGCTCACGCATCGACGATCCTGAACCCGGCGAATAATCAAGCGAAACTCGGAAACCGCCCGGGAAGGTCTTGTCTCGACGCAATCCGCAAAGCAGATGCTCATTCCAGGCGTCGGGTGGCCACACGGCGGCGTACGAGACGACGGAGGGGTCGAAGGTCTCCGATTCGGAGTCGTAGACATAACGGTCGCCATCAAGGTTGAATGAAGGATCGAGCACGCCGATCACAAGCGGCGCGTCGAGAGGCGCCTCGCGATCGTTAAGCGCCGCGCGCCAGCGCCAGTCGTTGCGGCGTCCAACGAATATGAGGCGTCGAATCTCCGGTTCCCAGAGCAGATCGTTCACATCGCCCTTGTGCCAGATTTGAAACCGGAGCGCGCCGTCCTGGTCGAGGATCTGGATCGCCGTTGGAAACTCGGGCGTATGACCGCTCACGAGTACGATCTCGTCGCCGGGAGCATCGGCATCGATGTCGACGATTCGCAGTCGTCTCGCCCGGAAACTCGATGAGTGGTCGAAGGTTGAATCGATCTGCTTCATCCAGTCGCTGGGCGGATTCTGCGGCGCGGTGGCGAGGGGGCGCTCCCAGATCGGCTCGCGACCCGGGCTCCTCGGGTCAACCATAACGATTGATCCCGCCCTTCGGCCAAAGTGTGTGTCGTCGTAAGTCAGGACGACGGCGCGGCCGCCGCCCCGGCTCGGCGCCAGATCGATGAAGGCTCCGGCTGAGACGCCGGGTTCTGACCAGAGTTCAAGGTCGGCGCGCGACTTCATTCGGGCGACATGGTCGGAGCCGACCTCGAGCCTGTAAGGGGCCAGTCCGTGCATGTAGGACGCGAAGAGGCTTCCGCCGAAGACCGCGAGACTGAGCACGGCGGCCGCCGCGAACGGCGTTCCGACGGGGTGACGGCGAATGAATCGAATGAACGCGTCGAAGAGTCGGGGTCGCCGGGCGAGCGGCGCATCACCCGCTCTCCAACGACGGAGATCGTCCGCGAATTCTCCGGCCGAGCGATACCGTCGGCTCGGTTCGCGGGAGATGGCCTTGAGAACGATCGCTTCAAGATCGCCGCGAATGCGCCGGTCGATGTGTGATGGCGGAACCGGCTCGCTCTCGCTCGCCTGACGGACTGCGCGCGCCACGGTGGTGTCGTCGATGTCGCGAGCCGCGGTGTTGGTGAGCAACTCGTAGAGCACGAGGCCGAGCGAGAACACATCCGACCGTGAGTCTGGAGTGTGGTCAATCGCCCCGAGCTGCTCCGGACTCATGTAGTGCACCGTGCCAGCGAACGCGCCGGTCGTCGTCGGGACCCGCGTCACGGTGAGATCAGCGTCGGTGGACGACGCGATGCCGAAGTCGATCACGCGGAGGCGGCCGTCAGCGCCTACCAGAAGGTTCGACGGCTTGAGGTCACGATGGATGAGGCCCTGCTGGTGTCCGCACTGCACCCCATCGCACGCTTGCAGGAAGAGTTCGATTCGTCTGTCACGATCCACGCGATGAGTCGTGGTGTATTCGAGAATGGGGAGGGCGCCTTCGATGTACTCCATGGCGAAGTACGGAATCCGCCCGCCGTTCATCGCGTCCCGGTGCACTCCCGCGTGGTAGATTGCGGCGACATTGCCGTGTCGAAGGCGTCCGAGCGCTTCGACTTCAAATCGAAAGCGCTGCGCGGCGCGGGTGGACCAGAGACTTCGTCGAAGTGTCTTCAGCGCGACGGAGCGACGCGGAGAATTCTGCGTCGCCTCATAGACATCGCCCATGCCGCCCCGCTCGATCAACCTCCTAATCGTAAACGGGCCGACGCGAACGCCCGGCTCAAGCGTGATGTCGTCATCGAGTCCCGCTTCGAGTTCAAACTCGTCGATGGCGATCCCGAGCGCGGTCTTGTCCGCGACCGTATCGAACATGCGATGGTTCGACTGCGCAAAGGAGAGTAACCGTTCGACCTCCACGCGAAGCTCCGAGTCGTTCATGCAAACCCGGTCAATCGCCGCCGCCCTCGACTCCGGTGGTTCGGACAGCAACGCGTGGAAGGCAGCGCGCAACTCGCTGTAACGCTCGGGCGTCACGGGGTAGGATCTTCGTCGGCGAGGCGGCTCCGCAGCCAGGCCCGGGCCATTTCCCAGTCGTAGTACGCTGACCGCTCCGAAATCTCGAGTGTCCGGGCGACCTCAGTCATCGTCATGCCGGCGAAGAAGCGGAGTTCGACGATTCGCGCCTGCCTCGCGTCGAGGCGCTCGAGTTGGTCGAGTTCATCGTCGAGCGAAAGGAGATCGACGGTATCACTCGTCGCCGGCGTCTGATCCGGGGAGAGCGTGAGCCGTATTCGTCCGCCGCCGCGCTTCTTCGCCTGCCGGCGCCGGGCGTGCTCCACGAGAATGCGGCGAAGCGTCGTCGCGAACGCCGCCATGAACTGCTCTCGACTGAGGGTTTCCCCGGGGGCGGTGTTCTGCGCGGAAAGGCGTAGGTACGCCTCGTTCACCAGTGCGGTTGGCTGAAGCGTGTGCCCGGGTCGCTCGCGTGAGAGAAGCTTGCGGGCAAGCGTCCGCAACTCGTGGTAGAGCGCCTCGGCATGCTCGTCGGTCGCGTCCGCATCCGGGCGGGCACGATCGGCTGATTCGGGACCCGAACTGGCGTCGCGATGGTCGTCCACGCCTGCAAGATCATACGGGGAGCGGTGGAAACCGCAAGTCCTTTCCAATGAAAGATAAATTGAGGAATTTGGTCAGCATTTCGTCGAATTCGCTGCAGGTTCGTGATCCGGAATGCGCAAAGACTGTTCCGGGAGTCATTGCGCGATGAGATGAGTTGTTCGCTTGGCGCCGTTTTTTTGGTCGCCTCCTTCTCCCAGCGAATCGGCGCCGCGCCGATGACTCGAAGAGTAGCGTCGTGGTGGTCAGGCCCACGATGTCTGTCGGCCGTCTTTCGTCCGGGAGACGAGCCGACTTTGTGATCGACGCGGACGACCGGGTGTCGTCCGGTTCATACGCCGTACAGGGACGGCGTCGGAGTGGTTTGCGCGAAGAAAAGCCCCCACGCGGTGGGCGCCATGGCGATCGGCCTACGGATGACGACCTGCCGATTGTCGCGGCGCTGTCGGCCGGTTTGGAACGGCGCTGCAGCGCCCATCACCACACGCGTCCCGCTGCGTCCTCCGCAGCGGGACGCTTTTCTTATCGGGGACTGATTTGTCCTTGCGGTACGCGAAGCCCATCTTCTAACATGAAGCCGATGACCGTTCACTTCTCGAATGGGACCGGAACGCATGAATCCGACCTCGGCCGTCAAGTACAGTGTTCTTGCCGCATGCGCCACATGGTTGAGCCACCTTGCTCTCGCCGCCCCGGAATACCAGCTGATCGTGCTCGATTTCCCGGGATTCGGGCATGATCTCAATAATGCCGGGGAGCTGGTCGGGGCGAAGACGGCCTCAGCTGACGCGTTCATCTGGACCAATGGTGTTGTCATCATCATGGACCGGGTGGTTGGCTTGCCCCAGCGGGCGTATGGCGTCAATTCAAGTGGCGATATCGTCGGCTCCAGTAACGGTCGGCCGGCGGTATGGCGTCGGCGCAGCGCGCGACAATGGGATGGTGCGCTTCTTCCCGTCGTCTCAGCATTCGATTCAACCGGACTCGGTAACGCTATCAACGATTCGGGAATGATCGCGGGTAGGAGCAGATCGCAGGGCTATCCCTGGCCGAATCGATCAGTGGGTTGGGACGAGGACACCGGCTTCGCCGTGTACCCGCATCGCCAGAGTCATCACAGCAGTGACGCGACCGACATCAATTCATCAGGGGTGATCGTGGGCTGGTCGGATGAAACGAAGAGTGGATTCCTGTGGGACGATGGCGTGCTGACATCGTTGCCGCCGCTCTCTACGGGGAGCGAGTCCAGAGCGTTCGGTCTGAATGACGACGGAGTCGCGGTTGGGCAGTCAGGATTCTGGGATCTCATCCCGGTACGCTGGCGGAACGGGGCGGTTGAATCGCTCATGTTCGAACCGTGGATGGAGAATAGCGTCGCCCGAGATGTGAACGAGCACGGAGAGATCGTTGGTCATCACTACCGAATTCAGAAGGCGATTTACTGGAGCGGAGATGCGGGCTCGCGACTCGACCATCTCGTAGTCGAAGACTATGGATGGGAGATCTACAGCGCCGACGCGATAAACGATTACGGCCAGATCGCCGCCACAGTCGAGAACACGACGGAGCGCCGGCCCGCGCTCTTGTCGCCAGTCCAGATGGCGCTCTCCGAGCCCCTTCCCGGCCGGGCGGGTACGGTCAATTCGTTTACGGTGTGGGACGCCACGCCAGGAGCGCCGATCTATCTGTGCTACTCGACCAGCGTCGGCGCCCAGTCGTTCCTGCACTGCGAAGCGCCAACCCTTCTTCTCACAACACTCCGGCCATGGTCACACGAGCCGATCCGAACGATCTCGGCGTAGCCTCGTTCAGCGTCCGTGTACCCGATCTGGCCCGAGGACTTCCGGTTGTCCTGCAGGTGGTTCAACCGTCGACTTGTATGGTGAGTCAGATCGTAGCGGTCGTCTTCGAGTAGCGTGTTTCGCGCGGAGGGCTACGAGGCCCGGTTCCGGTAGAGTCGCTCATCGACCACTGACTGCATCTTCGCAGTGTTGAGCTCGCCGCCGAGGAAGGCGTTCAGCGAGGAAATATTCTTCTGGGGCTCCTCGACCATCTCGTGGTACGGCACATAGAGAAGATCGATGTTCGGTTGCTGGTTGAGCCACTGGTCGATTGAGTCGAGATGCTTCTGAAGCAGGGCCTTCAGTTCGTCGTCGGTGACCGTGTCCGTATCTTCGCCGCGATTGACGAGCATCTTCTTCTGTGACTCGATGTTCTCGTCGAGTCGGCGTCGCATGAAGATGACTTTGTAGTGATACTCGCGCGGCAAATGCTTCAAGAGCGCGCTGATCACCTTGACCGCCTTGCCTCTTGCCTCGGGAAGCCACGCGGTGTCGCCCTTGTCGAGTTGCTTCACCCGTTCGAATTCGTAGTAGCCCTTCGGATTGTCGACATCGGCCGTTCGCTCGTTGTCAGTGAGCGGCGCGATTCCGCCCGCTTCGAGCATCTTCATCATCATCGAGGTGCCGGACCGCGGCAGACCCGAGACGATGACGATCGGTTGATCAACTTTCTTTCGGCCGAAGATGCGTTCGAGCAGCGGCATGAATCGGTCTCCCGTCTCGTTCCGTGTACCGGCGAGGACCGCCGGACGATTCCGCGCACGAACAATTCGGCGCCGGACCGCGTCGGTCAACTTATCGGCGATGGGGCGTTCAGAGATGAAGGATCAGATCATTAGCGGCGTCGATCGAACGACACCCAGGGGGAGTCCTGCCAGTTCTGATCGGGCACATCGGGGAGAAGGCCGTAAATCCGCATTTCCGGGTCGTCGTACCACGACACACTCAGGTCGAGGTAGAGCGTGTTGTTTCCGACGACATGGCTGTAGTCGCTCCGGGTTCGCAACCCGTCGGAAACGATCGAGAGGCCCTGCGGCAGGTCGCGGCTCTGAATCCGGCGAAGGCTGTCGAACCGCTTCTCAAAAATTGGACCGACATTCCGGACATACCCGCGGTAGTGATAGTTCGAATAGATCGGATCCAGCATGCCGGAGGTCGCGCCGGACGACCATTCTTCCTCGTACCGGGCGAGCGAATGCTCACCCGTATTCGACGGGCAGTAATAGGTCTCGGCGGAATTGATGTAGCCGAGATTGTAGAGAATGCCGATGCCGTCCCACGCGGCGCCGTAATCGGAGCCGAATCGCACGAGCATCATCTCAGTCGGTTTCGGATTCGGGGCGTAACCAAACGCCGTGACGGGCAGACGGCCGCGACTTCGCGGTTTGTCATCTACATACTCGGCGAGAGCGATTCCGACCTGGCGCAGATTGTTCGCGCAAATGACCTGCCGCGCGGACTCGCGAATTCGAGCGAACCCGGGAGTCAGGAGCGCGAGGAGAACCGCCGTGACACTCAGGACAATGAGCAGTTCGAGCAGGGAGAACCCGCGTCGCGCTGCGCCCTCGGTCAGGCTGTTCGTTCTCGGATCGCGCATGAAGACGCTCCGTGCGAGACGCCCGTCGCGCGCGTGGAGCGAAGAGATTGAACACCCCGTCTTCAGATGTGTCTCTCCGCCGGGACGCGAATCACGGCGTCATCGAATCATAGATAGCATGCCGGAAGTCGGGTCGGGCGACAACCCGAAATCCGCTTTCGAAGCCAGAAATCCGGATTCGGGAGCAACCGGCGGCCCGACCAAAATCTCCCTTCGAGTCCTCCGATTGCCGCAACCGCTGCCGGTCCGGCTTCGGACATGAAGATGAGTTTGGGGTACGATGGTCCCGCATGCGGGACGATTTTGAACTCATGCAGGGGGTCGCCGACGGTGATCCGGCCGCCGTGGCCGAGTTGTACGACCGTTTCGGCGCCCTGGTGTACCGGATGGCATACCAGTTTCTGCCATCGCGGGCCGACGCGGAAGATGCGGTGCAGGAGGTCTTTGTCCGGCTCTGGAAGAGCGCCGATCGTTATGACCCGGGGCGGGCCACGCTCGTGACCTGGGTCATGCTGATCACCCGCCGGTACCTGGTGGACCAGCTTCGCCGGGCTCGATCGAGGCTCAGTCCCTCGGAGTTCGATGAGAGCTGGTCGGCCTTCGACCCCGAGGCCGGGCCTCCGGAAAAGCGCTTGCTCCGAGAAGAGCGATTTGAGAAGCTGCGGATGAAGATCGAAGCGTTACCGGACCTTCAACGGGAGGTCGTTGAGCGAGCGTATCTGGGAGGAAAGACACTCCGGGAGATTGCGCAGGAACTGGAGAAGCCGATCGGAACGATCAAGTCGGCTTTGAGTCGAGCTCTCGCGGGACTGCGGGAGCGTGTGCCGCCTGATCACCTGGAGGGCTAGTTCGGAATGATGACACGAGACGAACTCATCGAAGCCGCGGCGCTGGATGCGATCGGTCTGCTCGAGGCGGACGAACTCGCCCGGTTCGAAGCGGCCTTGCAGGACGCCGCCCCGGATGTTCGCGCCGCGGTCCGCGAAGCGCAGACCGGCGTCGCCGGCGCCTTCGCTGAGACGACGCCCGAGGCGATTCCTTCGCCGACGCTCCGACAACGAGTCACCGCGGCGGTCGCACGAGCAATGGATCGGTCGGCTCCGGTTCGAACACTCGAGCCGGTCGCGACTGTTCCCGACGACGGCCCTCGTTGGAGCGAGCGTTCCATTTCCATCGGGCATGTGTCGCCGCTCTGGCGAATCGCCGCGCTCGTCTTCTTCGCTTCGTCGCTCGCGTTCGGGCTCGTGGCGTACAACACGCATGTCCAGTCGCTTCAACTCGTCGAGAAGTACTTCATTCCGTCCGAGACGCAGAAGCTCGTCGAGCAGCGATTCGGGCGATCGGTCGCCGACATCATCCTTGATCCGGCCGTCGTGTTTGTGCAGCTCCACGCGTCCGGCGACGACGAGAACACCCGGGGATTGATTACCTTTTTCGCCGAAGACGGACAGGGTGTTCTCATCCTCGACGGTCTGCCCGAAGAAGTGCAGCACCTCGAATTGCTCGTGACGCTTCCCGGTGAAGAGGAACAGACTCTGGGCCAGTTCGAGCGGCCGCACGAGGGATCGACCGCGGTGGACTTCAAACTCGCGGCGGCGACGGTCACCGGCGCCGCGTGGCGCGTGCGCGGCCTGACTGATGGTGGCGAGTCATTCGACCTGCTTGTGACGCGAGCCTGAGTCGAGTTCAATGATCGAAATCGTCGCAAGGCCCCGGTCGCCGATCGGGGCTTTGACGCTTTTCGGGAAAGGCCTGCCTCAGCGCGTGAAGTGGGAATGCGGGAACGCCCCGAGGCGGTTATAATGGCCGGGCGCTCGGCGACGCCGGTGGCGGCGTTCCCACCTTGAGCGTCCGAAGCGGAGTCGCGTCACATCGTCGTGTGAGGAGCGGATTCCGACGCCTTCGGCGTCGCTTCGTCACCGGCTTTGGTGACGGATCGGGGAGGACCGGATCCGTCGGACCACGGCGTGACACAACATCCCTGGAGCGTGTGAGGAGCCAGTCTTGAGCGTCAAAATGTCGGAGATGCAGGGGATCAACGCCGTCCACCATGATCAGGGGACGACGCCGGGCGCCGGAGAAGAGCTCTTCCGGAAATTCCTCCAGGCCACCATTCGGTTCGAGGCGTCGGACCTCATCGTGAAGGCCGGGGCGGCGCCGAAGGTTCGACTCCGCGGTTCGCTGAAGCCGCTGAAAGTTGAAGCGGTGGCCCGCGAAGAGATGTTCCAGATCGCGCGCGATGTGCTCGACGAAGATCAGTATGTGGCGTTCAAGCGTCGCGGATCAGCTGACTTTGCGTACAGCTACGACGAAGACAATCGCTTCCGCGTCAACCTCTTCATGGCGCGCGGCAACCCGGCCATTGCGGCTCGACTCATTACGAGCAACATCAAGCGATTCGAAGATCTCAAGCTCCCGAACCCGGATGTCATGGCGAAAGTCGCCATGAGCGCGCAGGGGCTCGTACTGCTCTCGGGTGTCACGGGATCGGGCAAGTCGACGACGATCGCGTCGATGCTCCAGTACATCAACGAGCGCAAGCCGGTTCATATCGTGACGATCGAAGACCCGATCGAATACATCTTCAAGGATGCGGTCGCGTTCGTGAACCAGCGTGAGGTCGGCATTGACTGCACCGACTTCAACGACGCGCTTCGCGCTCTCGTGCGTGAGAACCCGGATGTGGTGCTCATCGGCGAGATGCGCGATAAGGAAACCTTCGAGGCGGCGATCCGTGCGGCCGAGACCGGTCACCTTGTGTTCGGAACGATTCACGCGTCGTCGGCCTGGCAGGCGTTCGGTCGTATTTACGACCTGTTTACGCCGGATGAGCGGGAGCAGATCCGCAAGCTGCTCGCCTACAACCTTCAGGCGATCGTCTACCAGAAACTCCTGCCGACACTGCACGAGGACATCCCACGCATCCCGGCGTGCGAGATCCTGCTTAATACCCCGGCGGTTCGAAAGTACATTCTCGAGGCCCGCGAAGGGGAACTCCTCGATGTGATTCGAACGAACCAGGAGTCGGGCATGCTCGACTTCACGGCCGCCCTTGTGGACCTCGTGGAGAACGAATACATTCACTACAAGGTCGCGCTCGCGGCGACCCCGAACCCCGAAGAGTTGTCGATGCGACTCAAGGGCATCAGCTAAGGAACCAGCGCGGGCGGCTCGGCGACGAGTGGGCGCCGCCCGGCGGCTCGCGCGTGGGCCGCCCCACCAGTCCCAGACGCCCGGCGCGGCGTCACCGGCGTGCTCGGAACGCCGTCCGTCGCGTCCGGATTCGGCGTCCCCGTCGGAGAGCGATCGACCATGCACTTCATCCTGGCGGCCGATTACTACCTTCTCGTCAACCCGATCACACCGATTCTGGGACTTCTCGTCCTTCTCGGCTGGGGTTGGCTCGTTTCGACCAAGCTGGACAAGGACGCCCAGTACTTCCATTTTGCGCGAAACTCATGGAACACGGCGCACCTGATCGCCGGCGCCGTCGGTCTCGCCGTCATGTTCGCGCCGATCCCCGAGCCCTGGTACATCGCGGCCGGTCTCGTCGGCGGAACCGTGGTGATGATGTCCACCACGCTCGCGTACTGGTGGTACCGCAACCGGAATGTCCCCGAGGATCAGAAGTTCTACCTCTCGCTCGAATCGATTCGTAATGCCATGCAGCGCCGGGCCGCGGCGAAGGCGTCTCGAGCGGCGACGCTCAGCCTCGTCGACGCGAAGGGCGCCGAACGCGTGCCGCCCATGCGGGAAGACCCGCTCTATCCGGTGCACATCGCGATGGAGGAAGTCATGGCGCCGGCGCTCGTCGCTCGCGCCACCACGATCGAAATGGCTCCGACCCGGTCGGGACAGTATCAGATCAGTCAGGTCGTGGACGGGATCCGCTACAAGCGGGAGCCGGTCGAAGCGACGATGGGCGCCGCGATCATCGATTACCTCAAGGGAGCCGCGGGCCTCGATGTCGCCGACAAGCGACGGAAGCAACGCGGAGACTTCACGCTCAAGGTGGGCTCCGCGACGCGGCACTCCGTCCGGGTTCGGTCGGCCGGGTCGTCGGCGGGCCAGACGCTCGTGATGGAAGTCGATCTCAAGCAGCGGGTGAATCGCAAGCCCGCGGATCTCGGTCTTCTGCCGAAGCAGTCCGAGGCGCTCAAGGCGCTCGTCGACGATCCGCACGGGGTTGTTCTCGTCGCCGCTCCGGCGGATCAGGGCCGCACCACCACGCTCTACGCGTTGCTGCGGAATCACGACGCCTTCACTACGAACATCCGCACGCTCGAGCTCGAACATCTCGTGCAGATCGACGGCGTGGGGCATACGGAGTTTGATCCGGCGAAGGACGACGCGAGCTTTGACATCACGCTTCGCTCAATGCTTCGTCGCGATCCGAACATCGTGATGGTCTCCGACCTCATCAGCAACGAAGCGGCGCGTGAAGCGGCGGCGCCCGGCATTGAAGGACCGTTGATCTATGTCGGGCTCCGCGCGGAGTCGTCGCTCGAAGCGCTCGCGGTCTGGGTGAAGGCGGTGGGCGACATGCCGAAGGCGGCGGCGCCGCTTCGCCTCGTGCTGTTCCAGAAACTCGTCCGCCGGCTCTGCGACAACTGCAAGATCGCTTATCGACCACCGGCCGATCAACTCAAGAAGCTCGGTCTTCCCCCGGACCAGGTGAAGCAACTCTTCAAACCGTCCGGCAAGATCATGGACCGAAATCGCGAGGAGACCTGCCCGTCGTGCGGCGGCCTCGGGTATGTCGGCCAGACCGGTGTCTTCGAGATCTTCCCGCTCGACAACGAAGCGCGGTCCGCCGCGGCGAAGGGTGATCTCAACGCGCTCAAGCAGCACATGCGTCGGGCAGGGGTTATTTCGCTCCAGCAGGCAGCGCTTCGCAAGGCGATCGAAGGCGCCACGAGTATCGAGGAAGTCATTCGCGTGACGCGGACGAAGTCGTCCTCATCCTCGGGCAAGTCGTCGCGGCCGCAATCTCCTGCCGGGGCGCCCGCGGAAGCCGGAGCGTAACGACCACGAGTTCGAACGCGGCCGGACTGCCGGCCGGAAGATCGATCGGGAGTATCCGACTCATGCTCATGAATGTCTTCATCACGCTGGCCGTCGTCCTCGTCGCCTACTGGTGGGCGGGCCAGGGATTCTTCAGCGCCATCCTTCACGCGTTCAGCGTGTTCATCGCCGCGACCGTCGCGTTCGCCGCGTGGGAGTTCATGTCGGTCTGGGCGCTCGGGAAGATCGACAACCCGGCGCTGACGGACATGGCGTGGGGCGTCTCGCTCATCCTCGTGTTCACGATCGTTCTGCAGCTCCTGCGGCCGCTGACTACGCGCGCCTGTCCGGCGAATGTCAATGTCTCGCACACGGTGAATTTCCTCGGCGGAGGGGCCGTGGGCGCCGTCGCCGGGATTCTCACGGCCGGTATCTGCTTCATCGGCGTGCAGTTCATTCAGGGACCGACTGAATTGCTTGGCTACAGCGGATGGACGATCACCCGGACCGGCGAGTATGAGCGTGAGCAGGCGCTCTGGGTGCCGGTTGACCAGCTCACCGCGGGCTACTTCACACTCGCGAGCGAGGGTCCGCTCTGGGTTCCCAATCCGATTTCCGAGCACCACCCGGAACTGGCCCTGCAGGCCAGTCTCTATCGCCACAGTTTCGACGAAGGCAAGAGCCGTATGGGCATCAAGCCTGAGGAGTTCTCCATTGACTGGGTGAAGCGTGGCGAACCGGACGCGACCCCCGCCGTGCTCGAAGAAGTCGGTTCGTCCGTGATCAACAAGGAGCGGCACACTCGCGCCAACCAGGGTGACTTGTATCACATTCGCGCGTTGTTCAACGCAGGCGCCTGGGACGCGGGCAATAAGCTCCACATTACCCGACAGCAGGTCCGCCTCGTCGTTCGGACTCCCGAAGGCGATTATGTTGGGCTGCACCCACATGCGTTTATTGAGCCCGTGTCGCAGGACACGACGACCGAGGGCCGCTGGGTATGGGAGGATACGGGGATCCCCGCCACCTCCGTGGGCACGCCGGAACGCGCCGGAATCACCTTCGAGTTCATCGTGCCGCCAGGCTCGACACTTCAGCATCTCAAGGTCCGGCAGGCGCGGAAGGATCTTCCGGCCCTCGACGCGGAGACGGTTTCGGCGGGCGAGATCACGACACTTCGGAACGCCGGCGAGGGTCAGGGCATCCCGGCGCCGCCCGGCGCGGCGATTACCACGGCCCGTGCGTGGCAGGGCTACCTCATGTCGTTCGTCCTCGTCCTCTTCGCGATGTTCAGCAATCTGATGCCCGCGAAGCGCGGCCACCAGGACTGATCGAAACACAGCGCGACCTGATCCATCCCCCGGTGTCCATCATGGCGCCGGGGGTATGCTTTTTCCGATGACCACACGCGATCCGGTTTTCATACAGGCTCCCGCCAAGGTCAATCTCGCGCTCGCCGTCGGTCCGCGCGTCGCCGAGGACGAACCCGGGGGTGGTCTGCATCCGATCTCCTCCTGGATGGTCGGCGTCGACCTCTTCGATGATCTGCTGATCACTCCGCTGGCGGCGGGTCACTTCTCGCGGTACGCGATTCTCTGGAGTCCGGAAGCGCGTCGAACTCGCGACATCGACTGGTCGGTGACGAAGGACCTCGCGGTCCGCGCCCATCTGCGGCTCGAGTCCGCCGTGGGACGACGAATGCCGGTACAGATGAAGCTCGAAAAACGGATTCCCCTCGGAGCGGGCCTCGGTGGCGGTTCGAGCGACGCGGCGGCCATGCTGATTGGCTTGAATGAACTCTTCGATCTGCGGCTTTCAACAGCCGAGCTCGAGACCGTGGCGCTCGAAATCGGCAGTGATGTCCCGTTCTTCCTTGGACGGCTCTCGGCGCTCGTTGAAGGGATCGGTGACCGGGTGGAACGACTTCCAGCGCCGGAGGATCTCTGGTTGGCGCTGTTCATCCCGGAATTCGAGTGTGCGACCGCGTTGATCTACGCCGGATTCGACGAGCACGCGCCTCCGGCGGAAATCGCCGACCAGTTCGCTCAGGGAGTGTCGAGCATTCAGCGCATCGTCAAGTCACCCCGGGTTGATCCGGAGCAGCCGTTCAACCACCTCGCCGCCGTGGCGATCCGCCAGCGTCCCGAACTCGGTGAGCTGATGTCTGCGATAGAGGACCTCGCCGAGCGTCCCGCTCATCTGTCCGGGAGCGGAGCCGGATTCTTCGTCATCTGCGACAGCCTCATGCACGCCGAGGCGCTGGTGCGCACGGCTGAGTCTCAACAGCCGCTCGTGGGGTATGCCGTGCAGGGGTTTGACCGAGAAGCGCGAACAAAGAGCGAATTCGGGGCGTAACCTTACGGGCGTCCCATGCCTGATGCGCCGGATCCCTCAAATCGCCCTTGCAGAACGCAATCAACGGTGCGATCTTCCGATGAAGGAGTGGGGCGCCGGTTGTGGTTCGCCCTCGCGCCAGATCGCTCATCGACAGGAGACACCGAAGATGACACGGCCATTCGGTCTCGACCGCCGTTCGTCCCTTACTTTGATGATCGTTGCGCTGATCGGGGCACTTCTGCCCTCCACGCCGGTCATGGCGCTTGGAGATGTGGATGAAGATGTCGTCGAACGCGCCGAAGCGCTGAGCGCCGCGTTCCGCGCCGTTTCCGAGTCGGTGAGTCCCGGAGTAGTTCGAATCGAGGGGTACAACCCGCGCGGCATGATTACCGGTTCCGGATTCGTCATTCGGCCGGACGGGCACATCGTCACGAACAGCCATGTCGTTGAATCAGCCGCGAGCCTGATCGTCGAGTCAGCCGACGGCGCCCGTCGGCCGGCGGAGCTCATCGGCGCCGATCCGCTCACGGACCTCGCCGTGATCAAGATCGACGGAGGAGACCTTCCGGTTCTCGCGCTGAGTTCGGAGGACAAACTGCAGGTCGGGGACTGGGTGATCGCGGTCGGATTCCCGCTCGGACTCGAGCAGACCGTCACCGCGGGAATCGTCAGCGCCGTGAATCGCCGCCTGAACATCGTCGGTTCGAGCGTAGGTCGTCGCGGCTATGAAGCGTTTATCCAGACGGACGCGGCGATCAATCGCGGAAACTCCGGCGGTCCACTTCTCAATCTGCGCGGTGATGTCGTTGGCGTGAATTCGGTCATCGTTACGCGCACCGGCGGATCGGACGGACTCGGATTCGCCATCCCGGCGAGCCTTGTTCGATTCATCACCGAAGCGCTGATTCGTGAAGGGCGGGTGGTGCGCGGCTTCCTCGGAGTTGACCTGCAGGACCTGACTCCGACGCTCGCCGAGAGCTACGGTCTCGCGCCTTCGCAGCACGGCGTGCTGCTCACCCGCGTGTCGCCGGCGCAGCCAGCCGGGCAGGCCGGACTTCAGCCGGAAGACATACTCATTCAGATCGATGATGAGCCGGTCCACGATGTTGAGGCGCTGCGCGATCTGATCGCGATGCGTCGCCCGGGCGACGCCGTCGCCGTCACCGTCGTGCGCAATGGAGAGCCGAGAGAATTTCGTGTGACGCTCGCTGAGATGCAGGTCGATTCGGTGCAACTGCACGCCCGAATCGATCCGGACGCCGGTGGACGATTCGGGTTTTCTCTCTACGACTTGAGCGCCCGGGCGAACCGGGATCTCGGCAAGCCGGGAGTCGTTGTGCACGGCGTGGTCCCGGGCAAAGCCGCCCATCTCGCCGGATTCGAGGAAGACGACATTATCGTCGAAGTGGACAGCGGACCGCTCGCGACGATTGTCACCGGTCCCCGCTCGCGCAGCGCAAGCACCTGGCTCGAACGACTCGTCGACGAGACGCCGTCGGACGAGATCATCCGGTTCACGGTGCTTCGAAACATGGCTGAATCAGGATCGCCGGTGTACACGCCGCGCTATCTCGCGATCAGTGCGCCGTAGATTTGATCGAGACGATCTGCCGGGGCGACGCAAGGCATGGCTCCCATCATCACGCTCACGACAGACTTTGGATGGTCGGACACCTATGTCGGCGTCATGAAGGGTGTGATTCTCGGGCTGTGTAGGGAAGCGCGAATCGTTGATCTGACCCACGAGATCGCCCCACAGAATGTGCTCGGTGGCGCGATCGCCATCGAGTCGTCGCTTCGATACTTTCCCGAGGGAACCATTCATGTCGGCGTCGTCGATCCGGGCGTGGGCACCGAGCGCGCGGCCGTTGCGATTGAGACGGATCAATCGATCCTCGTCGGTCCGGACAATGGACTATTCTCGTTCGCGCTGACTGCGCAGTCATTGAAGCGCGCGGTGCGATTGACGAATCGCCAGTACTTTCGGCCGTCGGTGAGTGACACCTTTCACGGGCGCGATGTCTTCGCGCCCGTGGCGGCGCACCTCGCCAATGGAGTGGCTCTCGCAGATCTCGGTGAACCACTCGACGATCTCACGACGCTGCTGGCTCCGGAGCCGGTCTACGCCGCGAATCGAATCGAGTCGCATGTTCTGCATGTGGATCGGTTCGGAAACCTCATCACCGATCTGCGCGTCGAGGAGTTTGATTCGTGGCGCCGGCGGGCCGGCGTCCATCGCGTGCGGGTCAGCGCGGCGGGGCACTCACTCGGCGCCGTTCAGCGCACATTCGCCGATGCGCCGCCCGGTGATCCGCTCGCCTATTTCGGCAGTGGTGGGCGGCTTGAACTCGCGGTGAGCGCAGGGTCCGCCCACGAGTTTCTCGAGCTCGATGTGGGAGATTCGGTGCTCGTGATCGCCGACGATTCGAAATGACGGTCGATTACCCGTGGCATGGCCCGTGCGCACGCCCGCATCCGCAACCACCGCCGGACGGGGAGGAAGCCGCCGGTCGCGCGTGATCCGGGGTCTGGAAGGTCGAATGTCGTCGTACGAAGCGGCGACCTTTTCCCTCGGGGTCATCGACCGGAGCGTCGGCGTCACGCATAGGGCGGATCAATTCGATCACGGCGCCGTCATTCTCACAGACATACTCGTAGATTGGCATGCCGGATCGTACGCCTGTCCGGAACCCGGTCGATCAATTCGAAAGCCGGTGGGGGGCATTCGCGACTTGCACGGCAGGTCCCGGCGCCCCAGAATGTGGTGAGACCGAGGCCGCCCATGCCACAGGGAGCCGAACCATGCGGGCCAATCTCATCGTCGTCATCATCATGTTGTCGGGTGTGTTCAGCGTAGCGATCACTCGGTTCGGAGAACTCGAACAGCGGATCGAGGTCGCAGGGCAGCTCGAAGCGCTGGGAGTCGATCCCGTGACCGCACGCGAACAGGCGCTCGAATTGACGGCGAACGATCTCGCCGTGCTCGCCGCGAATCCCCTCATGATGCAGCGCGCGGGGGATTCGTCGCAGCGCGACAAGGCGATCTTTCTGACGGTGCTCGTTGTCGTCGCGATCGTCGCACTCAGTTTCGCGGCGGGCGGAGGCGTGTCGGTGGGATGATGCGGCGACTCCTGCGTGTACTTCGTTTCAACCTCGCGATTCTAATCGCGTGCACAGTCACCGGCTGTCACGGACCGCTGGGCCGTCCGTACCCTGCCGAAGAGTTACGGCAGTCCGGCGCATTCACTCTGCTCGACCCGGTCGACAGCCCGGAGGTTGAGGGCCCTTCAGGCTGCGGCGCCCAGGCGCTCGCCGCTGCGATCGCACGCCTGAAGCCGGGCGTCGACGCTCGTGATCTCGCCGCCGAGCTTCCATGGCACGATCTCGGGGCGACACCCGTGGACCTGATTCTTGAAGCGAGGCGCCGCGGACTCTCCGCCACTCTGCTGCGGGGTGATCTCGCTCGATTGAGACAGGCGGTGCGCGACGAAGAGTCCGCGATCGTCATGATCGATGTCGCGCCCCAACCGCGCACCATTCTGGGTCGCGTCGACCCGGCGAACCTCATGCACTGGGCGCTGGTGCTCGGCGTCGCTCGGGATGAATCCGCGATCGCGCTCGTGGCGACCGAGTACCGAGCGCACCTCGTCGATCGGAAAGAGTTCGAACGACGATGGGACGCGTCCGACCGATGTCTCATCATCATTCAATATCCGCCCTCCAAGGAGGGCGAGCACGAGGCGTCCACGCCTGTCCGAGTCCGCGAAGATGCGGTACACTCCTAGCCCATGTCCGACGCGACCCCGAATCATCGCGCTATCTACACCGGATCGTTCGATCCGCCGACGCTCGGCCACCTCGACGTGATTCAGCGTGGCCGCCGTCTTTTCGACGATCTCATCATCGCGATCGGTCGTAACATCTCGAAGCGCGAGCTTTTCCCGATGAGTGAGCGCCAGCGATTACTGGAGGAGAATCTCGCGAACCTCCTGCGCGAAGAGCCGGACGGAGGCGCCGCTCGTATCAAGACCTATTCGGGGTTGACCGTCGACTTCGCTCGCCAGATGAATGCCCGCGTCATTCTTCGAGGCATTCGCAACATCACCGATCTCGCGTACGAGGTTCAACTCGCGATGACGAATCGTCAGGTCGCCGGCATCGAGACGGTCTTCATCGCGACAAGTCAGGAATACAGCTATACGAGTTCGACGCTGATTCGCCAGATCGCAGCGCTCGGCGGAGAACTCGATCAACTCGCGGCGATCGTACCCACGAATGTGATCGAAGCGCTCAAGCAATTGAAGCAGGAGCGCGGTCTCGAGCACCTCATCGAAGACCAGGTGGAATGATCGATCAGTTCGTGCGGCCGTCGGACCCGGCCGCCTCCGCGGTCTCGAATCCTCCAGTCGCCTTCGCCCGGATGACATCGATTTTCTCGCGCACTTCGCGGGCCATGAGCGTGTTCGGAAACTCGGTGATGATCATCTCGCCCACTCGTGACGCCGTACGCCAGTCACGATCCTGAACCGCGAGCTTGAACTGAAGTCCGAGATTTTCGCGCGCCTTGCTGATCACCCCTCGCGCGACCTCGCGGTAGGGCTCTGCTTCGCGTTCCGTGAGATACTGGTCGAGTTCCTTGAGCAGTTCCATCGCGTGGTCGACTTCGCCGCGATCGGCGGCGTCAAGAAACTCCCGCTCGAGCGCATGCTTGTGATCCTCCCAGGCGTGTCGTATCTGGACATCGATGCCCTGTACCCGTCGCTCGTCAGGAAAGAGTCGTTTGATTCGCGCCGCCTCGGCGTAGGCGACCGCCCATTCGTGATGGTCGATGAGCTGGTTGATTCGCTCGAATTCCTCTTCGAGACGCCGTTGAACCACTTCGCTTCGGGCTTCTTCGATCCGCCGCCGGAACTCCTCGGCCTGCTCGCGGTACCCGTACTGCTCAGCCATGTCGCGCACGAGCACGGACGCGGCTTCCCAGTCTTCGTGGGCAATATCTTCCTCGATCGCCCGACGGAGCATCTCGCGTTCGTTGCGTCGATAGGCGATGCGCTTCGCCGCGTCGGACAGGAGCGTGTGCTCGTGAATCTGAGTGAGGAGTTCGATCTGCTGGTTCATGATTTCAGCGTTCTTCGCCGCCGTGGGGTCCCCGCGACGAAGCAGTGGCTGCATGGCCAGCGGCGCGAGCGCAGTCACAATGATGAGACCGAGCACACCGACGACGAGCCACTCCGGGCTCTCCGCCTGCTCGAACCCGACGAGCCCGCCGATGATGAGCAGCACGCAAAGTACGAGCAGCAGTCCGTAAGTGGCGATGACCCAGAGATCGCGACCCATCGGGTGTCTCCTTCCTCACCATTCCGGACGGGTGTTACGCCGCCCTCCGGCGGATACGCGGCGGAGTTCCGGCCGGTTCCATCGATTCGGCGACCGTATCACGAACCAGGAGTCGGTTTTCCGCAGTCGAATGTGGTGGGGACCATGCAGAGAAACTGCAATTCCTCCCCTTGATCGGCTCGAAGCTGATGCACGGTGTTCGGCGGAATGAACGCCGAATCTCCCGCGGCGACCTCCTGCGTCTCGCCTGCGACCTCGACGGACCCTCGTCCGGCGACGATGAAGATCCCGTGCTCATAATTGTGTTCGTGGCGAGGCGAATGACCGCCGGACTCGACGGTGAAGTGACGCATCGCGAAAGTCGGGGCGCCGTCCTCACGACCGAGCAGGAGCCGCATCTGTACCCGATCGGCGCCGTCCATGCGCATTTCGGCCCCATCCATGTCCGTTGCCCGGCGAATGAGCATTCACCCATCTCCTTTCGACGCGTCCACCACTATTGTACACGCAGAGCGCCATCCGGTAACACATTGGGAAAGCAGCGAATCCATGTCCACCTCGTCAGGCGGCGGCCGCCGCCCTCAGATCGATTGCGTCACCCTCGGCCCCTGGGAGACGAACTGCTATGTTGTTCGGGCGCCCACATCATCGGCCTGTTGGATCGTCGACGCCGGCTTCGAGCCTGCGGCGCTCATCCGCCATGTGCGCGATCAGGGACTCGAGCCCGAGAAGCTCATCCTGACCCATGCCCATCTCGATCACATCGCCGGCGCTCGCGAAGTGGTCGAGGCCTTTGGTGGTCTTCCGATTTCGATTCACGAGGCGGAGCGGGACTGGCTCAGCGATCCGACGCTGAATCTGTCTGCGTTCGTCGAGATGAACATCACGGCGCCGGAGGCGACGGATCTCCTCGAAGACGGTCAGCCGTTAACGCTCGACGGACACCAGTGGATCGTTCTCCACACTCCCGGTCACAGCCCGGGTGGCGTCACACTCGTGCACAATGATTCACGACAGGCGATCGTGGGCGACACGCTCTTTCAGGGATCCATAGGGCGGTTCGACTTCCCGACAAGCGACGGCGACACACTCATTCGATCGATTCGTGAGCGTCTCATGACATTGCCCGACGACACGCGGGTATTGCCGGGTCATGGCCCCGAAACGACGATCGGACAGGAGCGCGATTCGAACCCATATGTCCGCGGCGGTTTGCAGCCGTTCGGTTCGACCGGTTGGTGAACGATCATCGCTCCGCAGCGCGAGCAGCCTCGGGGTCATTGATGACCTGCATGGCCCACACCTGGAGCTGATTCGGCGACGACTTCGTCGGACCGAAGAGCAGGTACGGCTGAAGGGCTGAAGTCGTGCGCCGCGGCATGAAGCGGCCGGCGACGAGTTCGATCGGCGGGCGCGACGCCCCAATATCCTGCGCGAACACGGCCTTGTCCGTGCTCAGAATCGCGTAGCCGTCATCACTCCAGGCCCCGCCGACCGAGTCCGGGGTCAACAGCCGGATTCCCGGTCGCGCCGGATCGATCATGCAAACACGACCGTACCCCGGATGGAAGAAGAGCATTCGCGTCGTCGCGTCCCAGGGGATCGGATCTTGAATGGATGCGACCGTCTGATAGGCGATGTAACGATTCGACGACTCAACGAGCGGACGACGCGTCATTGGAGCCCGCATGAGCTCTGGCGCCGCAGTGTTCATCGCGACGATCTCGAGCAGGCCCTCGTTCTGAAAGTCGAGCGTCTGGTGGAACGCGAAGAGCGTCTGTCCATCTCCCGCCCAGACTGGCATGAGCCACTCGCCGCTCTCCGATGGCAACCGGTGAACACCCGCGCGATCCTGGACGAAGAGATCGAATCGGGGCGAGTCGACATCGCGCCGACACCACGCGAGGCGGCCACCCGGTCCGATCGCCGCAAATGCATTCACCCGCTGCTGGAGCAACCACTCGACCTCGCCCGTTTCCCACGCGACCTTACCGACCCATCGTGACCCGTCGCGCTGCGGCGCCTCGACGATAAAGCCCAGATTGTCGGCGCTCGAACCGAGCAGGCCGACCTCGGTGAGCCGGTGCGACTCGACGAGTCGAAGGCGCCGGTCCTCGCCCTGCTCGATGCGATAGATGACGATCGAGGTCCAGTCGGGCACGGCGCCGCCCGGCCGCGCGAGCAGCGTATCCCACGGAACGGGCGGTCCGGTCTGCACGGCGATGTGTCCGCCCGACGGATTGACGAGCGGCAGTGTCTGGCCGTTGAAATCGACCACGCCGAGCGGCGCCACAAGCGCGGCTCGGAAAACCGTCTCCCCTTCGAAACGGATCGGGTCGATCGGCTCCGGAAGCACGAGATCTTCGTTGCTCCTCGCGCCGTTCGTGAAGTCGCCGACCGGTCGATACTCGATCCCTCGACTCGGGCCGCTCTCAGACTCCGTCACGCATCCGAGCGGCGTCAGGGCCATCACACCCGCCGCGAAGAGAATTCCGATTCGTGTCCGCGCGAATCGCCGCATCAATTCGAGCCCCCGTTCTGCCACCAGAACCGATCATCCGAATCCGGCGCTGTGGAGTCGTTCGCGTCCGTGTCGTCGATGTAGGTCGGGTTTCCGTCGGCGTCGGGCATCGTGTCAAGGGTGTCGCCCATGTCGTTTACGATGCGATTCTCCATGAGCTTCGCCGAGTCGTACCCGACCTCTTCGAGCAGGCGGCGTTCATCCGGACTGAGTTCGTACGGTTCGAGCCGATTCTCGGAGATAATCGGCGTGATGAACGCGACGAGCTCCGAGTTCACATCGGAGGTGTCCTTCGAACGGAAGAGCAGGCCGATCAGCGGGATGTCTCCGAGGAGCGGCACCTTGCGTTTGATCTCACTCATTTGCTTCCGCAGGATGCCGCTGATCACGACCGTCTCGCGGTTGCGGATCGTGACTTTCGTCGCGGTCTCCCGTCGATCGACGATAAACCCGCCGAAGAGTGTCTCGCCCGGCACGATGCTCGAAAGTTCGAGGTTCACGCGAAGGTCGATATTGCCTTCCTTCGTGATATGCGGCCGAACGGCGAGCGTGATGCCCACCTGGCGGTAGTCGAACGAGTTGATGACCTGACCCGTGTCGGTGGTCTGCGTGTCCGTAATGAACGGAATGTCCTGGCCGTCAAAGATGAACGCTTCCTCGTTGTCCGAGGTGTAGATCTGTGGATTCGAGAGAACGCGAACCGAAGTCTGCTGGGCAAGCGCCTGAAGCACCATCCGGAGGTCGACACTCGCGCTCAGGACTGAAGTGTCGAAGAGCTTCGTGAAGACATCGTCCTTCGTGCCCGTGATGTCGCCGAGCAGACGGATCTGGTTGTCCGGATTCGCGTCGTTGAAGATGCTGTTGCTGCTGCTCCAGCGGATACCGAGCGATTCGTCATCCTCGAGGCGAACCTCCGCGACGATCGCCGCGATGAGCACCTGCCGTCCCGGCTGATCGAGTTCGTCGATCAGATTCGTCACCGCCGCGCGATACTCCGCCGGGGACATGACGAGCACCGCGTTCTGTCGCGCGATGGGGACGATCCGCAACTTGCCGATGAGGCTGCTGATCGGCTGCTCGTCCGTCGGCGGTTGAGCCTGCTGCCACCAGAAGGTGATCTCCTGCGACTCGGCCGTCTCCTCGGTCGTCGTACCTGTTCCGGATTGGCTGAGCGGTGAATCCTGGCTGCGTTCGGTGAGGCCCTGTTCGATGCCGCGGATCGTGGCGCGGGTTCCATACTCGGCGAAGATCGCGTTGAGCTGCTCGGCGAGCTGTTCGGCCTCGGCGTAGCGCAACTGGATGAGCAGGGGGGTGTCCACCGCCGCCTCTTCATCGAGCTGCTTGATGAGGTTCTCGATGTAGGTCATGTATTCCGGGGAACGGGCGGTCACGATGAGCCGGTTCTTGAGGTCATCCGCCTCGAACGAGAACTGTCCGGCGAGCCGGTGAAGTTTGACATCGTCCTCGCCCGACATGCCGCCCTGGGTTCGTGTCGCCGTCGCGGCGCGGCCTCCGAAGAAGTCGGTCTGTACGATGCCGACCGCGCCCGAACTCTCCGGCGCGAACATGCTGCGGAGAAGGTCCCGGAGCTTGATCGCGTCCGAGTTCTGGAGTTCGAAGACTCGCGTAGCGAACTCGCCCTCGGGCAGTGGAACATCCCACTCTGTATCGATCTGGCGGCGCACCTGATTGATGATGTGCCGCTCGGCGAGGACGCTCACGCTGTTGTGCTGCTTGTTGAACGCAACGCGGATTTCCGAGGTTACCGCGACGCCCTGGCCGGGTTGCTGCCCGCCCCGTCGTCCGGCCGGCTGGAAGATGTTTCCACGCCCTCCGCTTTCGTCCTCCGAAGTGGCGCCGTAGATGTCGACGATGAGCTGTGCGATCTGCTCGGCGTCCGCGTAGCGGAGCCGAAAGGTTTCGAGTTCAAGTTCGGTCGAGACATCGAGTTGCGTGAGCAGCTTCTCGACGCGCTGAAGCAGACCGATATTGAAGAGAACGATGATCTGGTTGCTGTCCTCGTTTACGGATACCTTCGCGTCCGTCGGCAGCGACTCGCGAATGGAATCGAGGATGTTCTTCGCATTGCCATTCGAAATCTGGTATGCCTTCTCCGCGATCATCCCGGAGTCCGTGCGTCCGAGCACGGACTCACCGGGCGGGATGAATGGAGCGTCGCCCTTGACGATCTGCAGCAGGGGGGTGAGCGAGATGTAAGTGCCGCGATCGATCACCGCGATACCGCTTTCGAACATCGTCGCGGTGAGCAGATCGAACGCCATCTTCCGCGTGACCGGCTGATCGTTGATGAGCGTAAAGGTGGAAGAGAAGAGCGTCGTGTCGGGACGAATCGGTTTTCCCGCGAGGTCCTGAAGCGTCATGATGACATCGGCGAGGCTCGCATCACGAAACGCCAGCGTCATCAGTTCTTCATCGCCGGTGTCCTGCTCTTCGACGCCGAAGTTGAATCCGGCGTTTTCCTCCGCCGGCTGGCCGAAGAGGTTGAATCCTTCCTCCGCCGGCTGCTCGTCGTCGCCGTCGTCCGGCGCGAAGGGCTGGCCGGAAACGGGCGCGGCGCCGAGCCACACGGCCAGCGCCAGGCCGAGAAGGCTGGCCGTTCGGCGCACGATCTGATTCGCTCGTAGAGAATCCATTCGTCTCTGTAGTCCCATCTGACAGGCTGGGGTGTCGATATACCGGGACGGGAGGAACCCGTCAAACGAACCGCGCCGACGCGGGCGTTCGTACGCCCCGTCGCCGCGCGGCGCTCATTGCTTCTCCTCGCCGTTGTCGACCGGTACGAAGAGATCGCCGGAGGGAAGGCCGAGATCGCCGGATTCTTCCTTCTGCTCCGCGGCGCTCCCGAAGTTGAACGCCGGCGGACCGCCCGAATCTCGTCCTCCGCGGCCTCGCGGCGCGTTCGTTCGTGAGGGCTGACTGAAGAAGTCACCGAATCCGCCGCTTCCGCCGCCGGAACTCTTGAACTTGCCTTCTTCGAAGAGATTGACGACGAAATCTCCGCCGCGCCAGCGCACATGGGCGTACCACGGGGCCTCGATCTTGACGAGTTCAACACCGTTGCGTTCTTCGCCGATCTTGACCTCGAGTGGATCACTCGCGGTCCCCTTGAAGATGGCGCGGTTCCCGACGATGCCGAGCAGATCCGGACCGCCGTAGCTTCGCGGCGTGACGGGCTCCGGGTCCCGTCGAACCGGTTCGGGCGTCTCCGCGACTTCCGGAGTGGGCGGCGCGGGATCAAAGAACGCGCTCTTGTCGTCGACCGCCTCCTTGTACATCGCAAGCCGCTCGTTGTAGCGATCCCAGGAATCGATGACTTCGGTCGTGTCGTCAAGCTCGTGGAGCGACCCCATGAAGATCGCCTTGACCATCGGCCATGACGCGTACGCGGACACGCCGACGGCGATCAGCGCCGCGGCCACGGCGACCTTACTCACGGCCGGCATCGTTCGAAATGTATCGGCCGGACGCTCCATCGTTACGCGTCCTCCTGTTTGAGCCACGCTTCGACAATCATCGTGACATTGAGATTCGGCTGGTCGCGCTCGCGTCGTATGCGCAGGGAACTGATCCGCGCGACCCGCTGCTCGCCCTCGAGGTCGGCGAGCACCGAGGTGAGAACGTCGGGCGACGCGAAGAATTGCACTTCCACCGGCGCTTTGGTGATTTCAAGCAGGGCGTTGTTCGACTTGATCTGCGTTTCGCCGCGACTTTCCAGCGTGGGCTCGATGTCATATTCACGCAGGACCCGGCGGACCGTGTCCAATAATTCGCGCTTCCCGCCCTGCGCGCTTGCGAGTTCAACCGGTCCGAAGAGTTCTCGCCCCTGGTCGATCTTGCGGAGCGTGTGCTCTTCGATGCTGCTGAGTTTGTGAATCTCCTGCACGAGCGCGTCGCCGCTCTGGTAATCGCTCCGGGCGCCGATGATGAGGGGCTCGGCCACGCCGAAGTACCCGACGACGAGCACGACCGTCCAGAGAATCCATCGGTACACGCGCGGCCATTGCTGGTATCGGGCGATCCAGTCGCTCATCGATCACCCTCCTCTCGATTGAGTTCCATCTGTCGACGGACGAGCAGTTGGAACTCGTCACGAAGGCGCGTCTTGACGCTCTGCTCAACATCCTGCCGGTACATGTGTCGAGTCCGCGCGCGAATCGCCGCGGTGATCTCCGTGCGCGACATCGTCTTGAGTTCCTGATCGTCGAGCGGATCCGGAATCTCGCCGGGGTCCGTCAACTCCGCCTGGGTGACGCGCGGGGTCGCGGCGTCGTCGGGTCGTGACGGCGTGCGGTCCGTCTCCGGTCGTGACGGTGAACGCGACGCGCCGGGCATTCGTCGAGCGGGTCGACCGGTCGTGGTCGCGAGGTATCCGCTCCGCGCGTCCCGCGCCCGTTCGCCCCAGAGCTCGACGCGACGCGGCGGGTCGACCGAATAGTCGTCGAGCGGCTGGTATGGGTTGCGCACGGTTGCGCGAAGCTCAAACGCGATGTGGTTCTCGCCCGGCTCGTAGCTGGGCATGTAGACCTTGTCGAAAATGCCGCTGTTCTCGAGGACGCCCCAGTAGGTCGTCACGGCGTCGACTGCGTCGAGCGGCGCGGCGCCCTGAATGACGATCTCCTGACCATGTACGATGTTCACGACATCGAGTTGAACACCCGACGGCGCGGCGAGCGAGAGATCGGCGAGCAGTTTCGTCATCGGCCATCGACTGTCCGCGAGCATCTCGTAGAAGGCGGCGAGATCCTGAATCTCCTCGTACTGCTGCGAGACCTGTTCTCGATCGCCTGCCTTCCACACGAGGACACCGTTTCGCGCCCAGGCGGCGACACGAGGCGCCAGGAAGAGCAGGAGAATCGCCAGCGCGATGACCATGGTCGCTCGACGGGGCTGCTCGACCCAGCGCAATGCCCGCACGACGGGGCTCGTGGGCTCTTCCGGCCGCTCGGGATAGAGATCGAAGATCGCGTGCCGCGAACCCATCGCTCCAACCGCCGCCGCCAGCGCGAGGCCGAACTCGTTCCACCACTCGGTGGAAGACTGGACGCCGCGAATCTGAGAGGCAAGGCGCTTTCTGGCGTCGGCGCTGACGAGTAGGGCGTGTCCAGAGTCGGAGTCGATCGCCGCGGCGAGCGCATTGACCTCTGCGAGGTGTTCTGGCGCCACACCACCCGCGAGCGCCGTTTCTTCGACCACTGTTCGTGCGTCTGAGGCCGGATCCGACCCGGTCAGTCGCGTGACGCGGATGACCGTCGGGCCGCCGTCGTGGCCGACGAGTTCGATCGACCGTCGCTCGCGGTCGACATAGCCCGCCACGCCCACTCCGCCGGCGGCGGCGAGCAATTCAATGAGGCACGCGGCGGGAGGCGCAAAGCGAAGCTGCGGACGCGTGGACCAGTCATCGGGAAGCTCGCCCGGCCAGCCGACCGCGACCGCAGTGCGTTCATGTTCGGTATCCGACCAGGGAAGGGGGGCCGCCGCCCGCCGATGCGCGTCGAGTCCCGACGGGAGCACGCCTTCCGCCTGCAGATCGAGCGACGCGGCGAGGATGGCGTCATCCATCGGAGGCAGGCTCAGGGTGCGGCAGATCACCGATCCAGCGGGAAGGATTCGGATCGTGAGATCGGAGTCGGCCTCGTCTACCGCTGCGTCCAGACCCGTCGTCGACTCCGCAGGAATCGACTTCGCCGACTCGAGACGGAGCGCTGCCGCGTCCCGTTTCAGGACAAGGAGGCGCCAGAACCGCCCCTGTCGATGAGCGACAGTGACCGATTCCAACTCGGCCCGCCCGTTATGAGGGTGCATTCCGTGTGTCCGGCTCATCGTTCAAAGTACTCGAGGATGCGTATGGGAAGCGCCGAGCGGTCGATGGTAACGACCAACTCGACTTCTGTCCTGCCCGGCAAACCGACGCCGCGGCTCGTGATCTGATAGACATGGCTGCGGACATCCACATAGGTCGACAACTCGACGAGCAACTCACGGTCGATCCCGCGCACCTGGAGCAGGTCGAGCAGGCTTTCGTAGCCGTGCGGGAGGCTTTGTCGAGTAAATTCGATCTGATCGGCGACTTCCGGCTCAATTCCGGGGAGGTATTCGAGGAGTTCTCGCGAGGCGGTGTTCACATTGAGTTTCCCCGCTCGGATCCCTTCGGGCGGTCCGATGACCGCCTCCTCAAGGACGATGCGAAGTTGCTCATCGGTGAGGTCCGAGGCGCCGAGCGTGGGCTGCGCCGCGCCTGCCCCGCCAGCTCCGCCGGACCCGCTACCGCCGAACCCGCCACCGCCGCCCAATCGTCCTCCACCGGTCTCACCTGAAGTGGGTTGTCCCTGCTGATTCGCGACGGGCTGCCCGTCCGGGCCGATCTGGCTGAGCTGAAGCGTAATGAGATCGCCCAGCTTCGCCCCGGCGCCCTGAGCCCACGCCTGAAGCGCCGCCGCCTGGTTCGCATTGACCTGCAGTCGCTCCTGGATCTCGTTCGGCTCGGCCGTGACGAGATCGATCCGTGGTTCGCCCGAGGCCATGGAATATCCACTCTCGCGTGACATCGCCGTGAGATACGCGGACCAGCCCGCGTCGAGGTATCCGTCGCCGTTGTCCTCGGGCCAGGTGAGGTCATCGTCGGACTCGTTCGGATCGAGCGCGTTGTTCAGGTTCCAGTCTTCGCCCCGGACCCATTCCGGGTCGACATCACGCACGAGATCGAGTTCTTCGAGCGTGCGAATCAGTCCGTTTCGCGGGGAGTACGGTGAACTCGCCTGCAGGTAGTAGCCCTCTTCGGCGCCCCCGTCGCGCACCTCGGAATCCATGTCGATCCAGTCGAGTATGCCGTTCGCGATCTCGGGATTCATGCCGTCGAGATCCATCGCGAGCAGCATCTCCTGCGTCACGAGATTGATGTTGAACTTTGTGTGCGTGTCGAGGGGGCCGTCGATTCGATCACCGTTGAAATCCGAGTGTCGGATTTCAAAGGTGGCGAGCGGCAACGCCTCGCGGGACAACGCGAGTTCGTCGATCGCGCGGTCCTCGAGCGCGTTTCGCAGCTGGACCGGATCGGCCTTGGTCGTGTTCTGGGTGTCCCAGGCGAGGTAGGCGATGACGGATTCGATTCCGGCCCGCGCCGCCCATTTCGCTCGGACGCGTCCGAGGGCTTCCCGTCCCGCCGCCGCCTGACGGAACGCCGACATCTGGAGCGACACGACGAAGAGCGTCGTGAGGCCGATGGTCCACAGGACGAGGATCATCGTCGAGCCGCGTCGCAGGGTCGGATCGGGTCGGCGGCGCATCAGTTTCCACCTCCGCCGCCGCCACCGCCGAACGGCACATTGCCACCCGACTCGCCCGTCGGCTGGCCGAAGAGATTGAGCACTTCGCCACCCGGGCCCACATTGAGTTCCGCCGCGGCCGGGTCGACCGGCGTCGGCGTCCGGTCAATGGCGACGACGACCTGCGCGACGGTCGGAAGATCGGTTCCCTCCATGACGCCGCGGCAAGTCACGCGGAGGGCATGGGGAAGGCCGGCGATGTCGCTGTCCCATTCATCTCGCCATTCGCTGCCGTCGTACGCCTCGATCTCGAGCGAGAGCACCCCCGTCGCGATCGGGACCGCAACCCCGCCCGCGTCATAGAACTCGTCGGGGACGGGATCACGCCGTCGCCAGAGTACGCCGCCGAGATCGTCGTCCCGGTCGAGCCGGTACTGGGTCTCGTACACGGCGCCTTCGGCGTCGATGTCGCGCGGACGCGCGGGACGATAACTCCGAGTAAAGAGAAGCAGTCCGTCCGATTCATCTCCGCTCGAGCCGCTCACATCGTCCGTGACGCGAACCATCGCGTGCCGGAGGTCCGGGTCGCGCACGATGTTGCTGATGTCGCGAGCGATGACCTGCGTGACCGCATAAATCGTGGTGACGGCTTCCTGGCGTTCTTTCGAGCGATCGCGGGCGCGGATGAGGCGTTGCATGGAGAGCGTCGCCGCGCCGGCGAGCATTGCGGTGATCACGGTGGCGACGATGAGTTCAACGAGCGTAAACGCCGGGCGCGGGGCGCGGGCGCCGGGTCTCCAAGTTCGCGTTGTCGTGTGATTGTGCCCCATAGTTCCGTCTACTGCCGCTCCACCGGTGAGGGCGGTTCGCGCTCCGGGTCCGGATCCTCTCCGAGCCGCGGGGCGATCCAGGTCTGCGCGACTTCGCTCCTTCGTCCCTCATCCCAGTACACCCGCGCGGTCACGATGTACGGATTGCCGGCGCCCTGATCCTCGATCTGAATGTTGAAGTCGAATCGATCGAACGGCGACTCCATCGATCCATCCGTGGGGAACTGGCGACCGTACGACTCCGGCCCATGGATGAGCACATCGCTCAGGAGTGAGTCGAGCGCCATCGCGGCTTCGGTCATGTCCTCGCCTTCAATCTGAGCCCGCAGCGCGTTGTTCCCGATGCCGACAATCACGGCGAGCGCGGCGCCGAGAAGAATGCCGCCGACGAGCACATCGAGCAGAGCAATCGCTCGACGCCGAACGGGTCGGGACGCTCGCACGAGTTGTCGATGGCGTTCGCCCATCACCAGGTCACATCACTTTCACCGCGTTCGTCGAGATCGATCGGCATTGGTCGATTCGTCGTCGATCCGTCGCCGTCGTGGCGGCGTGGTCGGAACTCGTGCGGGAGCAGTTCGACGAATGAGACTCGGTCGAGGTAACGAATCCCGATCTCGATACGGGGTCGCAGGTCTTCGTCCGGCATGACTTCCTGAAACGAATCGTCGTACGACTCGCTGTCAAAGGAGGCGAACGCAAACTCAATCTCATCGTCGAATTCGACGGGCGCCGAGAGTGGATCGGCGCGCCACTCGGCGTCTTCCGCCTCTTCGTCCTCATCGCGCACGAGTGTCTCAAGTCGCAGGACGCGACGCCCGGCGTCGTAGGCGATCGCGACCCGGTTCTGGCTCACGGTCTGCCGATGGGCGAGCGTCTCAAGCAGATTCGCGACCTGCTGCACGGTGACGGCGGCCCGTCGTTCGAGATTGTTCGAGAGACGCATCATGATCAGACCGGCGAGAATCCCGAGCATGACCGTCACCACGATCACTTCGATCAAGGTAAACGCCGACCTCGGGAGCCGGCGTCGATCGGATTCGGGTTGCCTTCGTGCGTGTCGGTTCATGGGGCGCCGTCGAATCACTCGCGAATGTCTTCATCCTCGCCTTCGCCACCGGGCTTGCCGTCGGACCCGTAGCTCACAATGTCGTAATCGAAGTTCCGTTCTCCCGGAACGACGATCATGAACTCATTGCCCCACGGGTCGAGAAGTTCATCGGCCTTGTTTACATAAGGGCCCTTCCAGCACCCTTCGGGCGCGTCGCCCGGACCTTCGAGAAGAAGCTCGCGCAACGAGTCCCCGCTTCGCACCGACCGGCAGTCGGCGATGAAGAGGTTGACCTGTCCCCGCAGTGATTTGGCGTTCGCCTTCGCGACGCCCTGCTTCGTTTCCATAATGCGACCGATGATGCGCGGCGCGATCAGCGTCGCGAGAATGCCGATGATGATGACTACCACGACCACTTCGATGAAGGTGAAGCCGCGGCGGAGGGCGCGGCGTTGACGCTCGGTTCGAGTCTTCATGATCTCTTCGGCTCCGTTGCCTCTCGGGACATGGGGGTCTGAGCTTATAGAACGCATCATCCGATGCTGGATTGCATTTCAACGAGCGGCAACAACACCGCCGCGAGTACGAACACGACGACGACCGCCATCGAAAGAACGATGGCCGGCGGGAGCAGGGTCATGAACAGCTTGATCGACGCTTCGGTCTTGCGGTCGAGCGAATGCGCCGCCTGACTCAGCATTTCATCAAGACGCCCAGACCGCTCGCCAAGGCTGATGATCTGAATGAGCAGTGGGGGGAAGTACCCGCTTCGCTCCATGGGGTCGGCGATCGACTTGCCGCCGCGCACCTTCTCCGTCACCTCGTCGATCACATTCTCCATCGCTTTGTTTCCAAGCGTGTCGCGGGTGACGACGAGCGCCTCCATGACCGGCAGCCCTGAACTCATCAAAGTGCCGAGGGTGCGGGCGAACCGCGCGACGGCCACATTTCGCAGCACCTCGCCCACGACGGGAATGCGGAGCATTGTTCGATGCACTCGAAGCTTGAACTCCGGCTGCCGCATCGCTGCGCGCCACCCGACCACCGCGCAGATGATGACGCCGATCAGGAAGACCCACCAGGTCGCGATAAAGTCGGCGAAGCCCTTGACCACTCGAGTCGGCAGCGGGAGCGCGCTCACCTGACCTTCGATCGTCTCGAGAATCCGCGGGATGATGATGCCGACGATAATCGCGACGCCGAGTGAAAGCACGACGATCAGGATCGCCGGATACACGAGGGCGCCGCGCACCGACCGGCGAACTTCGGCGTCGCGGTCGAGGAGGTCAGCCAGTTGGAGGAGGACGATCTCGAGCTTGCCCGACGCTTCCCCGGCGCGGATCATGCCGACGGTCATGTCGTCGAACGGCGCGCCCCATTCCGCCGCGGCCTGGGCGAAGCTCCGCCCGTCCTCGATGCGGGCGATGAGAAACTTGACCGTCGCCTCCTGTCGCGCGCTCGACGCCTGACGCGCCACGGCACGCAGGGAATTCATCAGAGGGAGGCCCGCTTCGAGCGCCGTCGCGAGCTCGCGAATGAAGCTCGCAAGCTCCTGTTTCGTCATGGCGCGTGCGGTCCGCGACCGACCAACCTCCGCATCGATCGACCCACCGCCCACGGACGCCGCCGCCGCGACTCCATTGCCGCCGCCGCTACCGCCACCACCGGGAAGCACGATCATCGCCTCGTTGAGCGGCTCGACGCGAGTCGCGAGTTCGCCGCGCTGGCGCAGGAGACGGATCGCCTCCGAACGGTCGATCGCGTCGATCGTGCCGGTCGTAGATTGGCCGGTCGTGGTCACGGATTGGTAGTGAAAAGTCGGCATGAGTCGGTCGTCGAATCTCGCTACTTGCTGTTTCCCTCGTTCATCTACCGCGCACGCGGCGCCCGGTTCACATTCCGCCAGCCCCCATTCCCCCGGGTCGTCCGCCGAGTCGTCCGCCGAACACGATCGTCGCATTCACGACGACCATCGAAACCGTGAGCGGCAGCGCCTTCAGATACCACCAGGGCTCTCGGCGGCTCCGCAGAACATGACAACTCCACGCGTAGAGGATGACGGGTCCGCCATAGAAGCCGGCCCATCGTGTCGCGTCTGCGGCCGTTCCGAGCCACCAGGGGCCGCTCATGGCGTCGAGTCCCCGGGACACGAAGACCAGTATCGCGGGAAGCGCCGCCCAGACGGTGAGCCCGAGCCAGGGCCAGCGCGGTAGTCTCGGTTCAACGAAGATCCGCGGCCGATCTTGCGTCGCATCCTTCGACGGCGCGTCGTCCTCGTCGGATCGCCCGGCGCTCATCCGCCGGGATCGTCCGTGTCTTGCGTCGCGCGGAGCACCTCTTCAATCGTCGTATCGCCCTTCGCCGCCTTGCGAATTCCGTCCGAACGCATGGTGAGCGGGCGGGTCGCCGCCGCGGCGAGAATCTCCGGCGCCGTGCGATTCTCGCTCACCGCCTGCCGCATGCGGGGACCGAGCTCGATCACTTCGAAGTATCCAAGGCGACCTCGATAGCCCGTTTCGTTGCATTTGTCACACCCAGCGCCGCGCCAGCACCGGCCGTCGTTAAAGAGCGCCCGCTCACTCTCGCTCAAGCGATGGCTGAGCGCCTCGCTGATCGCGATCTGTTCGCGGCAGAATTTGCAGATCCGGCGACCGAGTCGTTGCGCAAGTACGCCCTCGAGCACGGAGGAGACAAGAAATGGTTCGACTCCCATGTCAATCAAACGCGTGACAGATGAAATCGCGTCATTGGTATGGATCGTCGAGAACACCAGATGGCCCGTGAGCGCGGACCGGACGGCGATCTCGGCCGTTTCGCCATCACGGATCTCGCCCACCATGATGACATCGGGGTCCTGCCGAAGAATGCTGCGCAGTCCCGACGCGAAGGTCAATCCGCGCTTCGGGTTCACCGGAATCTGATTGACTCCCGAGAGCTCGTACTCGACCGGATCCTCGATCGTGATGATCTTCTTTTCGGGTGAATAGACCTTCTGCAAGGCGGCGTACAGCGTCGTCGTCTTACCGCTTCCGGTCGGGCCGGATACGAGAATCATGCCGTGCGGCGAACGAAGCAGTCCATCCATGACGCCGATGTGATCGGGTTGCATTCCGAGTTCAGAAAGCTCGAGGGGCAACGATCCCTTGTCGAGGATGCGCAGCACGACTGATTCGCCGTAGATCGTCGGAACCGTACTCACGCGCAGGTCGATCTTGCGACCTTCGACTTTGAGCGTGATGTGTCCGTCCTGGGGCACGAATCGCTCGGCGATGTTCATCCCGGCCATGATCTTGATACGCGAGATGATCGCCGGCTGCAGGTGCTTGGGCGGCGGCGATTCTTCATGCAGCACGCCGTCGACGCGATACTTGATCTTGAGTTCGGTCTCGAACGGCTCAATGTGAATATCAGAAGCGCGGGCGCGAATCGCTTCGACGATGATGAGGTTGACGAGATTGATGAGCGTCGGCTGCTCGGCCATGCGATGCAGATCCGCCGCTTCAATCGCCTCGATGTTGTGTTCGAGGTCGTCGTCATCGCTCTCGCCGGCGAGTCGCTCGGCCATACGCGCCGCGGTCGTCCCGTACTGCGCTTCCACGAGTTTCTTGAAGGGCTCGCTCGACATGCCGACGCGCTTCACGGCGCGGCCAGCCATCACCGAGATCTCATCGACGGCGAAGAGATCGAGCGGATCGCGCATGACGAGCGTCACCGTGTCATCCGTCGAGAAGATGGGAACGGCGCGGAGGCGGATGGCTTCCTCCGCCTCGATCAACTCGGCGGCGGCCGCATCCGCCTCGATCGGTTCATCGTGCCACACGATGCCCAACTGCTCGCAACGGGCGCGCACGGATGATTCGGTGTCGGCGGGATCCGTGAGATCAATCATCGGTCCGGAGCCGCCCCCGCCCGCCGCTCCGTTCGCGCCGGATACGGTCCGCGGCGTCGACTCGATGGCTGGATCCGACGCTCGCTCCATCAGAAGTCTCCGTGGTTCCCGGTCGGCGTAGCCCCGTCGGCGCCGCCGTCCGATTTCTGATACACCGCATTCTTCGGTGATTCCATCTGCTGCTCGGCGCTTAACAGCGCGAAGACGCGATCGATCGTGCTGTTCTCGAGAGCATGGCGCCGGTTCCAGAGGTCGCGCGTTTCCGTCGATCGTTCCGCCCGGTCCGGACGGGGCGCCCGCCGCTCTCCGCGCGACACCTTGAACTCGAGCCGTTCCCGCTCATTCTCATCTTCGACCTGGGTCAGCCGCTGATTGATCGGCGCCAGTTGGGCGAGGTAGTCGCTCTTGATCGCCTCGATCGCGGCGCGTTGCTCAGGCGTGAGATCGGCGAGTCCGAGGACATGATTGATGTACGCTTCGGCCCGCGTCTCCCGGAAGATCGACGGGTACGCGGCGATGAGAAACGCCTGGCGAAGCCGCTGCGCGTTCTCGGTTCCCAACTCGCCCGCGATCCGTTCCATCCATCGCTGGTTCAACTCCGCGATAGCCCAACTCCGCTGGGCGATCTCGGAATCGCGCGCCTGCAGAACCGCGAGGTCTCGGGTGTCATTTGCAATGAGTTCGTAGCGTTCCTCAACCAGCGCGTTTCGCGCCCGGAGAAGCCCGTCGAGTTCCCCTGCATACGCATCGAGCAGATTGGCGATGGCGTCCTGCTCAACTCCGGTCAGCGGAACTCCTTCCACGAGTTCGAAGACATCGACGCGCTCGGTCCCGAACTGGCCGTTCAGCGTGAGGGTCGTCCGTCGTCGTCGCTCGCGCTCGAACTCGGGCCATCGGGTCGTCTGCTCGGGAGTCAGCACGCGCTGGACATCATCGAAGAGCGCCGATTCGAGCCCGATCGCCTGATCCGTCCAACGATCTTTGATGGCGGTCAATTCCTGGGCGACCGCTCTCCATGCGGCGGCGTCGCCACCCTCCTTGCCGTACGCCTCTTGCTGGGCCGCGCGGCGTTCGTCGTCCATCATCTGCTTCGCGGATCGAAAGGCGTCGAGGTATCCTGAGATGAGCGATTCGACGATCTCGTCCTGAACCTCCGACAGCTCGAGCGTTCGCCGCATGTCGTCGAGGTCGTCCATCGTCACCGTCGGGTTATGAACGCCCCAGATTCGGTGCATGCGGGCGGACTGCGCCCTGGCGGCTCCGGCGAACAGCCCGAATGCGACGATGGCGGCGAGAGCGACAACTCCCGCCCGGCCGGGCATCAGTGTCTGTGGCGAATCGCCCACGGCGATTCCTCCTTTATTGCGTATCACGCGATCCACGAGTCTTCTCCGTCCGCGCGGCGAGGCGTCGATGCCTGAGGAGACTCGGGACCGGGCCAACGGATCACCACCCCGTATTATCGCGTCGAAACCAATCTATTTCTGGAAATCCTCACGATCGCGCAAGGTATCGGACGGGCGTCCCTTCCGAACCCGGCGGAATACCATTCGCCGCGATGCCGACGCCATTCCAGCGCCAGTTTCCCAATTCGCTCACCGTACTGCGACTTGTCCTTGCCGTCGCCTTCTTTGCGCTGCTCGGGGCGTACCAGTATCCCGACGGCCCGTCGACTCTGCTCAATGTTGCGACCGCGGTCTTCATCCTCGCCGCGATCACGGACTCGCTCGACGGAATGCTGGCCCGTCGCTGGGAGGTCGTCTCGGCCTTTGGTCGGATCATGGATCCGGTCGCGGACAAAGTACTCGTCATCGGCGCCTTCGTTTTCCTGTGCGGCCCGAGATTCCTCGTTCCACCGGACACCCCGGTCGCCGGCGGCCTCGACTCGCTCGTCACGGCGGTGGATTCCCGGCGACTCATTACCGGTCTGTATCCCTGGATGGTCGTAGTGATCATCGCGCGGGAGTTGCTCGTGACGAGCATCCGGGGGATGCTCGAGGGGATCGGCGTCGAATTCGGAGCCGTCGGCGCCGGTAAGCTCAAGATGGTGCTGCAGTCGGTCGCGACGCCCGCCATCCTTCTGCTCGTGGCGAACGCTGATCCGACGGATCTCGCGTGGGCAGCCTGGACCCGGGACGCGCTCGTCTACCTCATGATTTTCTTTACCGTGATCAGCGGAGCCCCGTATGTGACGCGCGCCTGGGCGGTTCTCCGCCGCGGACAGGCCACCTCCTGAGAGGCGGACGGTGAATCGACGACTCTCCATCCTGACGGCGGGCGGTCTGGGATTCATGCCCGTGGCGCCGGGAACCTGGGGCAGTTTGCCTCCCTGTCTCTTCGTGCTCGTGCTCATCTGGGTCGGCGCGCCGGACTGGGTAGTTCACCTGCTTCTCCTGTCCGTGATCGTCCTCGGCTCGATCGCCTGCGTGCGGCTCGGGCCCTGGGCGGAGCGGCTCTTCAGCGGTAAGGACCCCGGCGCGGTGGTCATCGACGAAGTCGCGGGGATGGCGCTGACGATGCTCTTCGTGCCCCTGCATCCGCTCGGGAGCGACGCGCCCTGGGGCGCCATGGTGGTCGTCGGGGGAGCGTTCGTCCTCTTTCGGATCTTTGATGTCGTGAAGCCGCCCCCCGCGAACTCGATGCAGCAGTTTCCGTCCGGCTGGGGAATTCTGCTCGACGATCTCGTCGCGGGAGTGTTTGCGAACCTGACGCTTCAAGCGTTTCTACGCATCGGCCTGCCGGTGCTCGTCGCCGGCGGCTGAGGGCACTGCTAGGCCGTTGGACGGAGCGTCATGCCCTCGATCGGATAATGGCGCCGGAGCGCCGCTTCGAGCGCGTCGTCGTCGCAGAGAACGAAGTACACCGGCTCGCCGAGGCGCCAGGCGAAGAACCTCGCCGCGCGAGGGAGATTCTCAACGGTGGTCGCGACCATGAACTCTCGTCCGTCGCGACGAATGGGCAACAGCTGAAACTGCCACGCCTGCCGGCGATTGACGAGCTGGAGCGCCTGCGGACAGATCTCTTCCGACTGCGGATCGATCCGTTGCGTTATCTGGGCGAACTGCTCCGCCCACGCCGCTTCGATCTGTGAGCTCGAAAGACCGAATCGTCGCTCGGCGATTTCGCCAAACGGCCGGCCGGTGTCCTGCTGCTCATCGAGCACACGCTGCACTTCCTGCTCAGTGAGCGCGCCGAAGCGAACGAGAAGTTCTCCGAGTCGAACGGCCATGTCGGGCCTCCGGGACAAGATGCGGTCGCTCGTTCTATCGACGGGGCGCCGGCGCAAGGTCAGGCGACCGGACAATTCAGGCGTCGATCGGATCGCGAACGCGGCTCTGTGCCGGTTGCGTGGGATCGAAACGCCCGTAACGATTATGCGGGCGTCGTTCCGTGCCGGCAGTCGGGTTCTGACGACGAGCGATGGCGTCGTCTATCATGCGAGGGGCCCGGTGATGACCCCGAGGATCGCGAGTGTCGTCCGAGGAGCGGTGAAATGGCCGTGCGCATGGAGCTCAGCCGCATCTTCATCCGCGAGATGAGCGACATCCAGTTTATCGAACTGCAGGAGGTCGACGGGGACCGTTCCTTTCCGATCGGAATCGGCCTGCCCGAGGCTCAGGCGATCGAGCGGCGACTCAAAGGAATCGCCCCGCCGCGGCCCCAGACCCACGATCTGCTCGCCACCGTCATTGAAACGCTTGGTGGCGAACTCGACCGCATCGTCATTCACGATCTGACGGACGGCACCTTCTTTGCCCGCCTCATCGTGACGCGGAACGGAGAACAGATCGAAGTCGACAGTCGACCGAGTGACGCCATCGCGCTCGGAGTCGCGAGTCAGGCCCCGATCTTTGTCGAGGAGTCGGTTCTCGAACAGGCCGCGACCGAGGAGGCGTGATGTCCATCGGCGCCGACCCGCTGCCGCAGCACTATCTCACGGACGACGAACCAGGGATCGGCGGACGACTCAAGGAGCGCCCGGAAGACTTCATCGTCGAGGAGACGCCGCTCTACGAGCCTTGCGGCGCCGGCGAACATCTTTATCTCTTCATCGAGAAGCGCGGCCGACCGACCCTCGATGTCGTACGCGATCTGGCGCGTGCCTTTCACCTCTCGACCGATGCCGTCGGGTACGCGGGGATGAAGGACAAGCAGGCCATCACCCGCCAACTCGTGTCCCTTCATACTGCGGATGAATCGCCTCTCGAACGGCTCGACCTCCGCGGCGTGAAGGTGCTCTGGTCGGATCGTCACACGAACAAACTCCGGCTCGGCCATCTGCGATCGAATCGATTCGCGATTCGAATGCGCGGCGTCGAACCAAGCGAGGCGCCGCGGGTCAAGCGCATTCTCGATCGACTCGAGCGGCACGGCGCGCCGAATTACATCGGCGAGCAACGGTTCGGCTTCTATCTGAACAACCACGAAATCGGGCGGAGGTTTCTCCAGCAGGATTGGGAGGGCATGACCCGGCTCATGCTCGGGAACGCCGACGAGCACGACGGCCCGGACGCGGCGTCGCGCCGACTGTTCGACGAAGGGGATTTTCAGGCCGCCGCCGACCGATTGCCGACATCCCGGCCGAACGAGCGCCGGGTGGCCGTGCAACTCGCGAAGGGTCGTTCGCACGAAGAAGCGGTCATGTCGATGTCTCGGCCCGCCCTCCTTTTCTTCATCAGCGCCTTTCAGTCCGGTATCTTCAACCGGGTGCTCACCCACCGACTCGAACAGATCGGCATCGATCAATTGATCGACGGTGACCTCGCATGGAAACACGACAGTCGTGCGGTGTTCGCGGTGGGACAGGCGGAACTCGAGGGCGATGTCCTTGCCAGACGACTCGCCGGGTTCGAAGTCTCGCCGAGTGGTCCGATGTGGGGCTACGACATGATCCGGCCGCGCGGCGCCGTGGGCGATATTGAGATGGCGACGCTTCTCGAGACTGAGGTGGAGCCCGAGGCGTTCGTCACGCCGCCGCATCATGTCAAAGGCGCCCGGCGACCGTTACGCATGCCGATCACCGATTCATCGGTCGAAGCCGGCGCGGATGAATTCGGTCCTTACATTCTCGTTCGCTTCACCCTGCCGCGCGGTTCATTCGCCACGACGGTGCTCCGCGAAATCATGAAGACGCCGCCGCGTTCACGCCCCTGGGGCGCCGACTAGGCGCGGCCCGTCGGTGATTCCGTCGCCGACTTCTCCGGGCGAACGAGCGAACACTCGATCACACACTTGAATCCGGGCGGCTCGAACGAGAACTCGCACTGTCCGCCCAGTTCGAAACGGGTGAATCCTTCGATGAGCCGCAGTCCCAGGCCGCGCACCTGCGGCTGCTCGATTTCATCCACACCGGTTTCACGCCAGATCAGACGGGTCCGGGTCAATTCTTCAGACTCCTCGAGAATGAGCCATTCGAAGAAGATGGCCCCATCGCGATCAGTCCGAAGCGCGCCGTGCTTGCGACTGTTCGTAAACAATTCCTGCACGATGATGGCGAGCGCGCTCGCGTGCTGCGGCGCCACGAGTGTTGATGGTCCGTCGAGCCGGAGTCGGGATGGACCCTGAGCGCCGGCGTCGAATTGTCCGGCGAGTTCGCTGAGCAAGGCGCGCAAGTCGATTGCTTCCCACCCGGCGCCCGACAGGATTTCGTGGGCGGCATTCATGGCCACGAGACGCCCGCGCACAGACTCGGCAAACTCTTCCGGCGTGCGGGCGGTCGACTCGATCATCGAAACAAGCGACAACAGCCCGGCGAGGTTGTTCTTCACACGATGGTTCAATTCGTCGAGAAGAAGCTGACGGCTGTTGGCGATGCGGCGATATTCGTTGGCGCCCTGCCGCAGCGCCGACTCCGCCTCAATGCGCTCGGTAATGTCACGATCGATTCCGACGAATCCGGTCGGTCGGCCGTGCTCATCACTGACGAGCGAGATCACCGTCTCGGCCCAGAAGGCGCTTCCATCGGCGCGGCGCTGTTCGTAGATTCCGCTCCAGCGGCCCGACGAGAGCACCGAGTCCATTCGCTTTCGCTCCGCGTCGATGTCTTCGGGCCCGACGATGAGCTCGGTGATGGGACGCCCGATCGCATGGCTCGCGCTATGCCGGTAGAGCTGCTCGGCGCCCTTGCTCCAATACACGACGAATCCCTGAAGATCGGTCGCCACGATGGATTCGCGCACGCTGTCGAGGAGCGTCGCCTGGAACAGGAGTCGGCGCTCGTCCGCTCTCCGCTGGGTGATATCGATGAGAATGCCCGCCATGTAGGGCGGCCCATCGTCGGGGCGTACATAGGCAAGGCGGTCTTCGACCCAGATGACGCGTCCGTCCCGACGGTGGATGCGGAACTGAATAAAAAGGACGCCTGGTTCACCGCGCTGATGCCATTCGCGAACCGCGGCGCGGGTCAATTCGACATCGTTCGGATCGATGAGGCGCGGAAAGAGCGTCCGGTCGGCCGCGAGTTCTTCGGCGGTGTAGCCCGTAAGGTTGACGATGTTCTCCGACATCCATTCCCGGCCGCCGCCCGTCTCGTAGAGCACGACATCGGGAAGGTGATCGAGGACCGTCGCGAGTCGCGACTCGGTTCGACGGAGCCGCTCCTCGGCCTGCTTCCGCGCGTCGATGTCGCGGACGATGGCGAGAATGCGATTCTCGCCGGCGATCAAGGCGGTCTTGAGGCTGACTTCGACCCAGAAGGTGCTGCCGTCGCAATGCCGCGCGTGCCACTCAAAGAGCAGAGGCTCGTGTGACTGCATCGCGTGACGGATTCGTTCTTCACCCACTTCGCCGGTGAAGCCCGACTCACCCGCGCTCACATCCGCGACGGAAAGGCGGAGCGCCTCGTCGTAGGTGTACCCGAAAGTCTCGAGCATCGCTTTGTTCACATCGAGAACGGCGCCCGTCTCCGCGTGGTGGACGAAGATGGCGTCGCTCGCTGCGTCGAACAGTTCCCGGTAGTTGCGCTCGGAGTGTCGCAGCGCCTCGATGGCTTCGTGCTGCTCGGTTACATCGAGCGCGATGCCGATCGTGCCCGCGATCTCCCCGCGGGAATTCCGCAGCGGTTCAACAAAGGACTGGTAGATGCGATCGGCCCACTGAAGTTCGTACCGATTCGACTCGCCGTTGAGAGCGCGGCGGTGGATGTCGATCGGCACGAACGACGGGTCATCCGTCTGAAAGTACTCGAAGAGCGAAACTCCGACGACCTCGTCCGGCTTCAACCCGAGCGACTCGAGTCCGGCGCCGGCGCTCGTCGTAAAGAGCAAGTCGCGATCCGTTGTCCACATTACCGCGGGAAGCTGCTCGACGACGCGTCGAACCCGCGATTCGAGTCGTTCCGTCTCGTTGTCCATGGACAGCGGCCGTTCGGTAGTCAGGATCCGCCAGGAGACGAGCGTACCAGCTTCCGTCGCCACGACGGTCACTTCGAGTCGCCGCTCCACTGCGGCGTCGGGCCACGGCAGTTCGTCGCGCGCGACGGTCAACTTGTCAGATTGCAGCGTACGAACCAGAGCGGTGACGCCGGACGCGAGCGCCGGCGTAAATCCCTCGGCGGCGCACAACGCTTCGGTCAATCCGGCGCCGGGTCCGGCGCCGCCCCGACGATCCCACCCGGTGTTGGTCGCCTGGACCATCAGGTCGGCGTCCACCAGCGCGCATGGATCCGGCCAGAAGCGCAGCGCTCCTATCGATTCGATTGATTCGGTCGAGAGCGAGGTTGAGCGGGACGAATTGGACATGGCGTCGAGAGCGGGACGAATGAGCCGTCCTTTCGCACAGCCATCACGCCGCAGGAACTCGCATAGGGGTCATGGCCGGCGATATCTTAGCGGAGTACCGTCACGGACCGGTCCGTCGCAGCACACAAATAAGGTGAGGCGCCCATGCGGAAGACGCCATTCCATCAGTTTCATGTCGACCACGGCGCCCGGCTGGTAGATTTCGCCGGCTGGGAGATGCCGATCATGTACACCTCCATTATCGACGAGCATCGGCAGGTCCGTGAGTCGGGCGGACTGTTTGATGTGTCGCACATGGGGCGGGTTCACTTCAACGGGCCGGATGCGCGGCGATTCCTCGAACGAATCTGTACGCGACGCGTCTACGACATGCAGCACGGCCAGGCGCGATACAGCCTCGTCTGCAATGAACAGGGAGGTACACGCGACGATGTGCTCATTTATCGCTTCGACGATGATCACTTCATGCTCGTGGTCAACGCCGCGAATCGAACAAAGCTGCTCGATCATTTCGAGAGTCATCGAGCGGACCTCAAGCTGACGATCGAAGATCGAACCGAGAAGACCGCGATGGTCGCCATGCAGGGGCCGAAGGTTATCGATCTGATCGGTCGATTCAGCAGCGAGGTCCCTTCGTTGAAGAACTACCGCTTCACCGTGAAGAGCCTGCTCGCGTTCAAGGTCACGATCAGTCGAACCGGGTACACGGGCGAGGACGGTGTCGAGGTCATCCTGCCTGCGAAGCTGGCGCCGATGGCGGTCCAGATGATGTTGAAGGAACTCGGGGACGAACAGGACCTCATCAAGCCCACCGGACTCGGAGCGCGCGATTCGCTTCGCCTCGAAGCGGGAATGCCCCTGTACGGCCACGAGATGGACGAGGAGACGGATCCAGTCTCCGCCGGCCTCATGTTCGGAATCAATCTTGACAAGGATGAGGCGGAAGAGGGGGAGAGGTTCATCGGCCAGGAGGCGCTGAAACGAATTCACGCCGAAGGGCCGGCGGAACGACTCGTGGGACTCGAGATCGAAGGCAGGCGAACGGCGCGTCAGGACATGTCGATTCACTCTCAGGGAGAAACCGCGGGGCGGGTGACGAGCGGCGCCATGAGTCCCACACTCGGGCGCCCGATCGCCATGGGCTATGTGCGGGCGGAACTCGCCGAGCCCGGGACGGTCGTTCAGATCGATCTCGGCCGGCAGACTGTCGATGCGAAGGTCACCCGGCTCCCGTTCTACAAGAGGCCGAAGAAGTAAGTCGAAGGCTGAGTGCCCGTCTCGGGCGCTGAATACGCGATGGGCAAGCGAAAGAACGACAAGTCGATGACGCCGGAGATCGTGAATCGAAAGGCGCGACACGATTACCACATCGAGAGCACGATCGAGTGCGGCGTCGCTCTGGCGGGCAGCGAGGTAAAGGCGGTCCGCGAGGGGAATGTGTCCATCGGCGAGGGATACGCCCGGGTCGACGAGCGGACGAACGAACTCTGGCTCCACAATGTCCATATCTCGGAGTACGGACCGGCGCGCGGAAGCGCGAACGCCCATCGGCCGACCGCCGCGCGAAAGCTCCTTGCGCACAAGCGCGAGATTCGAAAGCTCGCCCAGGAAACGCTTCCCAAAGGTGTCACGCTCATTCCCTTGAAGATCTACTTCAAGAACGGATGGGCGAAGGTGCTCATTGGCGTGGCTCGCGGCAAGACGCACGGGGACAAGCGTCAGGACAATCGCAAGCGCGAGGCCGACCGCGAGATTCGTCGCGCCATGACTCGAAAGCGAATCGGATGACGCCGACTGATCCACACGAGAGTCAGGGTGTGCGGCTCGCAATGTGGTCCGGACCGCGCAACATCTCGACCGCCATGATGCGCGCGTGGGGGAATCGATCGGACACCGTGGTGTGCGACGAACCTCTCTACGCACACTATCTCCGCGAAACCGGACTCGATCATCCCGGCGCGGAAGAAGTGATTGCGAGTCATGAAACGGACTGGCGGGCGATCGTTCGGTGGTTGACCGGCCCGATTCCGGACGGTCGCTCAGTCTTCTATCAGAAGCACATGGCGCATCACCTCCTCCCGGAGATGGAGCGAAGATGGCTTCGGCGACTTACGAACGCGTTTCTCATTCGAAATCCGCGCGAGATGCTGACCTCGCTCATCAAGGTCACGCCGAATCCCACCGTCTTCGACACGGGACTTCCACAGCAGATAGAGATCTACACGCTGGTCAAGGAATGGACGGGAGCCGCGCCACCGGTGCTCGACGCGCGCGACACGCTCGAGCAGCCACGAGAGATGCTGCGATCGCTCTGTGAATTGATCGGGGTTCCGTTCGACGACCAGATGTTGAACTGGGCGCCGGGCCCGAGAGAGACTGACGGTGTATGGGCGAAGCACTGGTATGACGCGGTGAATCGATCGAGCGGTTTCGAGCCGTATCGTCCGAAAGAAGAAGCGGTCCCCGCCCGACTGAGTCGAGTTCTCGATGAATGCATGACTTATTACGAGGCGTTGCACGCTGAACGACTCGTCGTGTCATGATTTCGACGCCGATCGAAGATTGAACGAGGGGCGCCCATGCTGCAGAAGTTCGATGAGAAGAATCGTGATCTGCTGGTCAATATCAACGGCCGTCTGATTCACCGCGACGAAGCGGGCGTCAGTCCATTCGACTCCGTGGTGCAGGGAGGCGACGCGGTCTGGGAGGGTCTTCGTGTATACGACGGCCGCATCTTCAAGTTGCGGGAACACCTCGATCGATTGCGAAGCTCCGCGCTCGCGCTTGCCTTTCAATCGATTCCGTCACATGAAGCGATCATTGACGAAATCAGACGGACGCTCTCGGCGAATGCGATGCAGGATGGTGTGCACATTCGCCTCACGCTGACGCGCGGCGTCAAGATCACGAGCGGCATGGATCCGCGACTCAACCAGTCGGGTCCCACTTTGATCGTTCTCGCCGAGCACAAGGCGCCGGTCTACGACACCGGCGGGTTGCGGCTCATCACGAGTTCGGTTCGGCGTTTTCCGCCGGACTGTCTCGATCCCAAGATCCATCACTGCAATCTGATTCAGTCGATCCTCGCCAAGATCGAAGCGAATACGGCCGGAGTTGACGACGCGATCATGCTCGATCCCCGGGGTTTCGTCGCGGAGACGAACGCGACACATGTCTTCGTCGTCGAGCGCGACAAGGTCGTCACGAGTCGTCTGGTCGCGTGCCCCGAGGGCATTACACGCGCGACCGTGCTCGACTTGTGCCGAGCGAAGGACATCTCATTCGAGGAGCGAGATCTCTCCCTCACCGAGGTGTACCGCGCCGATGAGATGTTCTGCACGGGAACAATGGGAGAGCTCGCCGCGGTGACCGAAGTCGACGGGCGGCCGATCGGCGGCGGCGGGGTCGGAACGATGACGAAACGGCTGACCGGATTCTTTCGCAAACTCACGGCGCGCGAGGGCGTGGTCGTGGTCGAATGATCAGGGACGCCGCGGGCGGTTCGAATCCGTGGATGGCGGATCGTTGTTGATCCGATCGGCCGGCAGATTCCATACACGGTCAACAAACGCGAAACCCGCCGGGTCGAATTCGCGGAGTTCGCGACGCGTGAACGGAAAGAAGTCATTCCGGCCGAAGTAGGCTTCGCTGAGTTCGGCGAAGTACTCGCGATCATTTGACATCGCGTACGCCGGACGCGATTCACCATTCGCGGTGAGGTATGCGACGCGTTCGTACTCGCCCCGCGCCTTCGCGGCTTCGAACTCTCCGGCGATCGATTCCCCAATCCGGTCGAGCACCGTGAAGTGGTACGCATGGGCGAGTTCGTGAAGCGTCATCATCGGCTGATGCTCGCGCCACTCGAGGAAGTCATCCGCGTTGCAGATTTCAACGCCGCCGGCTTTCTCGGGAAGAAGGCCATGATTAGCGAGCCATTCCGCCGAGGGATGAAACACCATTCCCCGCCCGCTGAACCCCTCCACGCGAATGGGGTTCGCCGCTTCGATCCAGATCGGCGTGCTCGCTTTCAACGACTCGAGCGCCGCGGGAGGAACGGTTGAGTTCGTCCGACGCAGATCGTCGCGCAGTTCGTTGAGAACCAACGCCGCTCTGGCGTCATCGTCGAGACGGAACCGACGGTCGATGAGGATCCGGAAGCCCTCGATCGTCGCCGTGTCATAGTCGATCGTCGGATGCGGCGACCAGACGACTTCGTCCTCATCGACTGCGGCGCGCGAAACGGCCGCCGTCAACGCGGCGGCCGTGAGAAGGAGCAGGGTGGTTATCGTTTCGATCGGACGCTTCATGCGTCCATTCTACTGCATGAGCTGGCGAATGATGTTGCTCACGCGGCACGACGCCGGCTCTCCCGACTGCAGGTGAATCGTCATGCCCGAAGCCTGCGGCGGAACGAATCCGGAGATCTCGGCGTGGCCGGTCGGGTCGGCGATCGCGACGCCCATCAGGCGCGGCTGCGCGATTCCTGCGATCACGCCGGGGCAGTTCGGCAGGCTCGCGCGGCCGGCCTCGAAGCCGAAGGCGAAATACACCTTCGTACCGGCCGTGGCGCCGTCGACCATGATTTGATTTACGCGGCCGGCGACCCCGGGACTGAGCGGAGTCAGTTTGAGTCGCGCTCCTCCCCCGTCGAATTCGTAGGCGCCCATGTCGACGATCGGCGCTTCGCCAAGCCCGGTGTCGGGGGTCGAGGGATCATCAAGTTGGCGCGGCCGTCCGTCGAGGTCGGCCGTGGCGAAGATCGGGAGGGCGTCATTCATTCCGGCGTCGATCGCCGGCGAGGCGGCGCTCAGGCGCAGATCGTCGTCTGCGAATTCCGGATCAATGTTGATATTTCCTTCGCCGAGGTATCCACCTTCAATGACGGAGTACTGAATGTCCTGGAGGGCGGCGCCGGCGATGGGATTCGCGCCATTGTCCCACATCACGCAATTCCGGAACACGAGTTCTCCAAAGTCGGATCCGAGCGAAACGCCGCCTTCGTTCGCGACTTGATTCGCCATCGTGCAGTTGATGAATTCCGGGAAGCCCCGGATGTCGAACACGACGGCGCCGCGCGCCGCCTCGTTCGCGTCGAAGAGGCAGTTCACGAGTTGCAGGAATCCGTTTGTGATGTGGATCGCTCCGCCGTCGCCGGTCGACACATTGCGGACGAATCGCGTGTTCGTAATGATCGGCAGACCCGAGTCATTCACGAATGCGGCGCCAAAGGCGGAGGAGTTTCGGACGAAGTCGCAATCGTCGAGCCGTGGGAGCCCGACAAAGTTGTAGAAGCCGGCGCCTCCCCCGGGGGTCGTGTTCGTCGTGAACGAGCAGCGGCGAAAGACGCTGTCCCCACCGATGTTGTAGACGCCACTCCCGCCCTCGAGCGTTGAATTGTCGAAGAAGATGCAATCCTCGTAGATGCCGTTCGATGAGATGTTGTAGAGGCCGGCGCCGCGCACCAGCGCTTCATTCTCAGTGAAGACGCAGGTCGACATGTACGGATCACCCTGCCGATTGAACACTCCGCCTCCGGCGTAGGCCGTGTTCAATCGGAAGGTGCACTTCCGGATGATCGGTGAACCGTTCAGAATGTACATGCCGCCGCCGAATCGGTCAGACCGGCCGTGTTCGATGATGAATCCATCAAGCAGAGCCGAACGATCGGTGTTCGTCGCGATGACGACATGCTGCGAGTTGTCGACCGAGACTTCCGGCGCCCCGATGTCGCCGCTCAGAATCGTCGGATGATCGATTGGGTTCCGGTCGCGGGCCCGCGTCTCGGCGCCGGAGAAGCCCCCGAGCAGCGCAAGGCCGTTGCGAAGTTCAAACGACAACTCCCGATCGCCAGTGCCCTGATCCGGGTGGTAGACGCCCTCGGCGACCCAGATCTCACTCGGGATCGGCGCCGTCTGGATCGCCGTTGCCAGATCGTTGTACGCGGAGGCCCAACTCGTGCCGTCACCGCCGGGAGGGGCGTCATCATTCACGAACACGCGCCCAAGCTGGGCGGAAGAAGCGCCGCAGATCGACATCGCCGCCGTGATGGCGACGCCGCTGAGCGCCGGAAGTATCCACTTCGATCGCAACCAGCGAAACATGGCTGGCATCCTCCATTGGGTATCACAATTCAGCCGGGGCAGGTTCACGCTCCGAGTCGCCACGCCGACCCGGGACGGTGGGAGCGGTGTGCTTCAATAAAGCGTCACGAGTTCAATTCGAGCCGTCAAGAGATTATTTCTACTTCACACCTTCTACGCCGTGCGATCGGGCTTGTTGCAGGTCTCAGGGGGTTGGCGCCGAGCCGGCATGTCCTACTCTACAATGTCGCCGATGATACGAATCGGCTCCCTCAACATCACATGTCGGGCGTTCCTCGCTCCCATTGCGGGATATACGGACCTTGCCTTTCGCCTCGTTGTTCGTGCCGCAGGGCACCAGGGATTCACCTATACCGAACTGCTTAATCCTCGAGGGATTCTCCATCAAACCCCGTCCACGCTCGACATCGCTCGAGTACGAGAAGATGACGAGCCGTTCGGTGTTCAGCTCTATGGCAACGACGCCGACTGGTTTTGCGAGGCGGCTCGGTGGGCGGAGTCGATTGGCGCGTCGGTGCTCGACATCAATATGGGATGCCCCGTTGACAAGGTCACGAAGACCAACGGCGGGTCCATGCTGCTCTGCGATCCCGACCGCACCACCCGAATGGTGGAGCGTGTGGTCGACTCGGTTGGGATCCCCGTCACGGCCAAGCTCCGACTCGGTTGGACACGCAAGACTCGAACGGCGCCGCGACTCGCCCGCCAGCTCGAAGCAGTCGGCGTGCGACTCATTACGATTCATGGACGGACCACCGAGGACTACTTCAAGGGAACCGTTGATCTCGAGGGGATCGCAGAAGTTGTCGCCGCCGTCGATTCGATCCCGGTCATCGGCAACGGCGACATCAAGACGCCCGAAGACGCTCGGCGCATGGTCGAGGCGACCGGGTGCGCCGGAGTCATGGTGGCGCGAGCGAGTATCAAGCGACCCTGGCTGCTTCGAGACATCGACGCGCTGCTCCGAACCGGGATCGCCCCCCCTGAACCCACTGTGCGCGAGAAAATCTCGCTCATCCGGTTGCATTTCGATCTGGTGAGGGACCTTCGGGACGACGCTCACGCGATCAAACTCATGCGGCAGAGAATCGCGCATTACGGATCGTCCATGGGGCACATCAAACCGTTCAAAGAGCGCGTCCGCCTCATGAGATCCGTCAGCGCATTCTATGACGCCATGGATGAGCTCGAGTCACTCGTCGATCCGGATTGGACCTCCGTGCCGAAACGCTTCTACCACGAGCGGCTTGAACACCGGTCGTCGGTTCCCGCCCCGGTCTGAGTGACGGCGAATCTAGCGTGGACGGTTCGAAGCGCTGACGGTAAAGCGCGGAAGACGAATCGTGGACATCGTGTGCAGGCCCCGCGGCGCCTCACGAACGCGATTCAGCATGTTGATCACCATCGCCACCGTCGCGTCGTCTCCGTGGATACCGCCATTCAGGACCAGATCGATCGAGGGTTCGCCGTCGATCTGAATCCGGTCATGCGGATTCTCCTCTCCAATCGACGCGACGAAGGTCAAACGGAGGACAGGCTCACTTTCCTCGTCGATGAACCCTTCCGCGACCTGCCGCACACCCGCGGCCGCGCCAGGCTGAATAGGATGAAGCGTGTCGGATTCGATCAGGCGACGGGCGATGGTGGGTTCGATGGTCTCCCGCCACCGGTTGATTCGCCAACCGAGCGCGTGCGCAACGAAATGCAGCGATTCGCCGAGTCCGACATGTCGGAGCGTGCCGGCGGCGACCCGGTCGGCGAATTCATCCAGGTCGAGCCCTGCTCCAATTTTGCGCTGGAACGGTTCACGCCGCGTCGACGCGTCCTGGATCCGCGCGATCTCGACCCGATCGACCCGATTCGAGACGGCGGACACGACAACCGGCAGCGTGTCCATCACGAACCCCGGGTTCACACCCGTTCCGAGGAGGCGTCCGCCCCATTTCATCGCCAGCGCATGCAGCTCGTCGGCCAGCTTCGGATGTCGGAGGTAAGGCCAGAGAAGCTCTTCGCAGGTGCTGACGATCGGTAGACCGCGCTCGAGAAGAGGCCGGAACAGCGGCGCGCACTTTGCGAGGTCGGACGATGTCGTCACGATCACGACATCGATTTCTCCCCAGACTTCATTCGGAAGATCGTCGATGGATCGCGCGACCCGAGGTTCGCCGAAGTCGTTGACGGCGTCCACAAGAGCGCGACTCGCCAACTTCGGGTCGAGGTCGACCGCCGCCACGATCTGGCCGGCTTCCCGCTCGTGCAGGTGATGGGCGATCATCTGACCGAGCGGCCCGAGGCCGATGTGGAGCACGCGATGCACGGGCGTTCACCCTTCCGGCCGCATGAAGGGAAACGGGATGACATCACGAATCGACCGGGAGCCCGTCAGGAGCATGACGATTCGGTCAATCCCGAGCCCGAGCCCGCCAGCGGGAGGCATGCCCACTCGAAGGGCGTTCAGAAAATCCTCGTCGAGCGTTCGGAAGGTCTGTTCTTCTTCGTCCGCCCCCGCGAGTTGCTCACGGAACTTCGCCTCCTGAATGTCCGGATCGTTCAACTCCGTGTACGCCGGACCGATTTCCATCTCCCCGATGAAGAGGTCCCATCGCTCGGCGATTTCCGGCTCATCCGTCTTCGGTCGCGTCAGCGGCGAGATCACACTCGGGTAATCCATCACGAAGGTCGGCTGGAACAGGCCGTGTTCCGCGGTGGCTTCGAACACTTCGTTGACCAGCAGCCAGTCATCGAAGCTCTCCGCCTTCTCGCCCATGCCGAGGTCACGCGCCTTCTCACGCACGCGATCGAAGTCGGTCATGGGGAATCCGTTCGCCTTCTCGAACAACTCGCCGTAGGTGACGCGGGCGAACGGCCGCGTGTAGTCGATCGGCTCGCCGCTCCATTCGATGACGCCCGAGGGCTCAACCATGAGCGCGAGGCGACGGATGAGCGACTCGGTCAACTCCATCATCGTTCCGTAGTCGCCGTACGCCTCGTAGACCTCCATCGAGGTGAATTCCGGGTTGTGACTTCGATCCACGCCCTCATTACGAAAGTTTCGACCGATCTCGAAGACACGGGTCAATCCGCCGACCATCAGGCGCTTGAGGTGCAACTCGGTCGCGATCCGGAGAAAGACTTCGAGATCGAGCGCGTTGAGATGCGTGATAAATGGTCGCGCGGCGGCGCCGCCGGCCATCGACTGGAGAATGGGCGTTTCGACCTCGATGTAGTCCCGCTCTTCCATGAACCGACGAATCTCCCGGATGATGCGCGAGCGGGTCTGAAAGACCCGCGTCACCTCCGGATTCGTGTACATGTCGATGTAGCGGCGGCGGTAGCGCTGCTCCGGGTCCTGCAGCCCTGAGTGCTTGCTCGGCGGAGGCGCGAGGCTCTTGCAGGCCATCTCCACCGAGTTCGCCCAGATGGTGATCTCACCGGTCCGAGTCTTCATGACCGGGCCTTCGACCACGAGGAGGTCTCCAAGATCACAGAGGCGGGCCACGGCGAACCCGGTCTCGCCCTCGACATCTTTTTTCGACGCCGCGATCTGGATGTCGCCGGACGCGTCCCGGAGTTGGAGCCACTGGAGCTTTCCCGTATCGCGGTGAAGCATGACGCGACCGGCGACGCGGGCCACGGCCCGATCGTCGCCCTCGGCGCCCTCGACGAAGCGAGCTCGCGCCTCGGCGATCGGAAGAAGTCCGGTCGTGCGACGACCGAACGGGTTGACGCCCAACTCGTCTCGAAGACGAGTGAGCTTCGCCCGGCGGTCGGCGATGAGCTGCTCGGCGCGACCGACCTCATCGACGCTCGATTCGGTGTCAGACGCGGTTTGGGATTGCGGATCGTTCATGAGTCCGCAATCGTAACGGCGGGCAGACGCCGAACAACACGCCCCGCGACGCGAACTCCCGGGCCGGGACACTCTCGGGATCGCCCCCAATCCGACGGAGAATGAGCGGATTCTGGAAGATTTGACGAACCGATCGCGTTGTTCGCCGGAACTAGTGGAGGAATCGCGTGAGCTTCGCGGTGGTCGATTCCCCTCTGCGAAGCGAATTTGGGGTTGGCGTTGCGCGCTCACGCGAGTAAGATTGCATGGCTCACCTTGTGCCGACCCTTCGAGACCGGCTGGTTGGGAGAAGAGCCGCGGCAAGGGTCGGGCGGTCGATGTGACCGCTCCAAGGCAAAATAAAACGCGAATTGTCTCCTAGCGAAGAGGATCTGTCCATGTTCGTACGCCGTTCATCCCGGACGGGACGCGGGTTCACGCTCATCGAGCTGCTCGTCGTCATCTCCATCATCGCGTTGCTCATCGGGCTGCTCTTGCCGGCTCTGAGCCGCGCCCGCAGCGCTGCCCGCTCGACGCAGTGCCTCGCCCAGGAAAAGAACATGTTCAACGGGTGTGAGGTCTACTCGTCCGAGTTCGACGGCGTCATCGCCACCGGCATGCCGCCGGAGGTGATCTCGCGCGGAGGCCAGCGGATGATGGGCGGACGCCCGGACTTCAGCCCGACCTGGGGTCGCCTGTTCGGCTGGGAGGGCGGTGGCTCGACGATGCACTACGGTGTGATGCAGCGCTATTGGTTCACCGGTCTCGCGAAGTACATCTCGGCGCAGGACGCGGACAAGGCGGTCTGGGACGATGTCTTCTTCTGCCCGGAGGACAATTTCTATAAGAGCCAGGCGTACGAGATGCGGAACCAGTTCAATAACTTCATCCACCGCATCACCTACCTCATGAGCGACTCGGCGTTCTGGGATCCCTCGATGTTCACCGAGGCGAACCTTTCCGAGATCCTCGAAGCGGACCAGCTCTACAACGACGGCGAAGGTCGTGGCGCGACGAACGGCCCCGCCACCCGCGAAACCCCGGGCCGGCGCTATCTCCAGAAGGCCGAGATCACTTACCCGGACAAGAAGGTCTACATCTGGGAGACGAACGCGTATCACAGCGATTCACGCTACGGATACAATGTTCGCGGCCTGAACGCGAATGCGCTCTTCTACGACGGCCACGCCGCGAAGACGACGCCCTCGCAGCATGAGGACTCCCCGAGCGACCCGCTCCTCCATGTGCCGATCCGCATGCAGATGGGCTGGACGCCGACGGCGCCCGAGGCCGACGACCCGCTCTACTACTACTTCGGCGCGACGCGCAACGGCATTCGAGGTCGCGACTTCGTCGAAGGCCAGTAAGGATTGCGATGTCTTGGCCCTCAGAAGTTGAGGGACCAGACGCTCAGAACGATTGAACACGCCTCCGGCGCCGCCGGGGGCGTGTTTCTTTTTTCCGGGACCGCGTTTCGATTCGCGACCGTTGTTTGGTCTCTGATCGGTCGGTCGGCGGATCCATTCGGATAGTGGGTTGGACCCGTAGCCCGATTCCCTTATATTTGGATTGGCGAGCGGGACGCTATCGGTCCTGCCCCTGAGTGAAAGTGATCGTTGATCTGGTGTCCTCGCGTTGTTCATGGTCACTCGACCGCGCGAGGATACGGCCACTCGGTCGGTCGTCTCAGACCGATGGAAGGATGAAAAAGTATGGCACGCACAGGTCTCCAGCGGAGAACGGGTTTCACGCTGATTGAGCTGCTGGTGGTCATTTCGATCATCGCGCTGCTCATCGGGCTCCTCCTGCCGGCGTTGAGCCGCGCACGAAGCGCCGCTCGAAGCACACAGTGCCTCGCCCAGGAGAAGAACATGTTCAACGGGTGCGAGGTGTACTCTTCGGAGTTTGACGGCGTCATCGCGACCGGTGTCCCTCCGGAGATCGTTTCGCGTGGAGGTCAGCGGATGATCGGCGGCCGCCCCGATTTCAATCCGCAGTGGTCGCGCCTCTTCGGCTGGGAATCCGGCGGATCAAACATGCACTACGGCGTGATGCAGCGCTACTGGTTCACCGGCCTGGCGAAGTACATCTCGGCGCAGGAAGCCGACAAGGCGGTCTGGGACGATGTGTTCTTCTGCCCCGACGACAACTATTACAAGAAGGAAGCGTACGAGATGCGGAACCAGTTCGACAACTGGATCCACCGCATCGCGTACCTCATGAGCGACACCGCATTCTGGGATCCGTCGATGTTTACTGACGAGAACATCTCCGAGATCCTCGAACCTGACCAGCTCTTCAATGACGGTGAAGGGCGACCGGCAACGGAAGGACCCGCGACTCGCGACACCCCGGGCCGGCGTTACCTTCAGAAGGCGGAGATCACCTATCCCGACAAGAAGGTGTACATCTGGGAGACAAACGCGTACCACAGCGATTCGCGCTACGGGTACAACCTTCGCGGCCTGAACGCGAATGCGCTCTTCTTCGACGGTCACGCCGCGAAGACGACGCCCTCGCAGCATGAGGACACTCCGGACGATCCGTATCTGTACGTCACGATGCGGATGCAGATGGGCTGGACGCCGCCGCCGCCGGAGGCCGATGACCCGATGCAGTACTACTTCGGCGCCACCCGGGACGGGATCCGAGGACGCGACTTCATCGACGCCCAGTAAGTCCTGCTTCGACACCATTGAATCGAACACGCCCACCCCCGCCGGGGTGGGCGTGTCATTTCTACGAGTGCGCGCTTTCCGCGATCAGTCGTACCCGAGATCAGCGAGATCTTCTTCCTCGAGACCGAAGTGGTGACCGATCTCGTGGAGGAGGGTAATGCGAATCTCCTCCCGGACAATCGCGTCGGCGTCGTGCGACTCCCATCCACCGGCGAGATTGACGATGCCTTCGCGAAAGAGATAGATCTCTTCGGTCGCAGGTTCGTCCTCGATCGACCGCTCGGTCATTCCGAGTCCGCTGTGCAGCCCGCACAGTTCTCCCGCCACCGTTTCGAGATCGGCGTCGGGCTCCACGGCCCCGTCGTTGATCAGATCTTCGATGATCCGCCTCGACGGCCGGTCATCAACAATGAGCGGCGCCTGCTCGAGCAGGTCGTGTACGCCGTCGGGTAACTCCGCGAGCGTCATTTCGAGAAGGGCGTCGAATCGCTCCCGTTCATCGTCCGTCAACGCGTGCATCCTCCGAACTGGCTCAGGCGCCCCGACGCTTCTCGCGTTTACGCTCATTTGCCGAGAGCAGGCGCTTCCGCAGCCGCACACCCTCGGGCGTGACCTCGACGAGTTCATCATCGTCGATGAATTCGAGGGCCATCTCAAGCGTCATCTCGCGCGGAGGCCGCAGGACCACGAGTTTGTCCGCGGACGCGGCCCGGATGTTCGTGAGCTTCCGGCCGCGAACGACATTGACCTCGAGATCGTTCTCGCGATTGTGCTCGCCGACGATCTGACCGTCGTAAACCTGGTCGCCGGGTTTGACGAACATCACGCCTCGATCGGCAAGCCCATCGAGCGCGTAAGTTGTGACCTGGCCGGGTTCACTCGCGATGAGGGCGCCGCTCTGGCGTGACGGCACTTCGCCGCGCTTCGGCTCATAGCGAAGAAACACATGGCTCATGTTCGCCTCGCCGTTCGTCGCCGTGAGCATGCGCGTGCGGAGGCCGATGAGGCCGCGCGTCGGAATGTTGAACTCGAGAAACGAGCGACTCTGTACATTCTCCATGTTCTCGCAGACACCGCGTCGGGCGCCCACAAGCTCCATGACCGGGCCGATGGCGCTGGCGGGCGCGTCAACGACGAGCCGCTCGATCGGCTCGAGTTCTTCACCACGCTCGTTCGTGTGGAAGATGACGCGCGGCTTGCCGACCGTCATTTCGTATCCCTCGCGCCGCATGTTCTCGATGAGTACCGAGAGATGGAGCAGGCCACGCCCGGACACAAGGAATTCCTCCGGTGTTTCGCCCGGTTCGACGCGCATCGCGACATTGCGCTGGCTCTCCTTCTCGAGCCGGTCGCGCAGGTGGCGGCTCGTGACAAACTTGCCGGACTTTCCGCCGGTCGGAGAGTCATTGACGCGGAACGCCATGCGAAGGGTCGGCTCTTCGACGCGGACGGGAGGCAGCGCCTCGGGCGATTCGGGATCCGCGATCGTCGCGCCGACGCCGACGGACTGGACGCCGAACACGGCGACGATGTCGCCCGCCGACGCCGAATCCACCTGAACGCGTCCGAGGCCGTCAAACGAATAGAGGCCGCCCACCTTTTCGCGATGGTGCGCGCCGTGCCGATCGATCACGATGATCGGATCGCCGATCTCGATGCGGCCGGCGAAGACGCGACCGATCCCGATTCGTCCGACATAGTCGTTGTGATCCAGCGTCGTAATCAGGAGTTGGAGCGGCGCTTCACTCTTTCCCTCGGGCGCCGGCACGAAGTCGCGGATGACATCAAACAGGGCGCGGATGTCGTTCGCTGGAGTGTCGGGGTCGCGGGACGCCCAGCCGTTGACTCCGGAGGCGTAGACGACCGGGAACTCAAGCGCCGCGTCGTCCGCCCCGAGGTCGATGAAGAGATCGAGCACTTCGTCAACCACTTCCGGGGCGCGGGCGTCCGGACGGTCCATCTTATTGATGACCACGATCGGACGGAGGCCGGCTTCAAAGGCCTTCCGCAGCACGAAGTTCGTCTGTGGCATCGGCCCTTCGAACGCGTCGACGAGGAGAAGACACCCGTCGGCGAGCCGAAGCACGCGCTCGACCTCGCCACCAAAGTCAGCGTGACCCGGCGTATCGATCAGATTGATCTTGAGGTCATCGAGGCGGATGGCGCAGTTCTTTGAGAGAATCGTGATACCGCGTTCACGCTCGATGTCATTTGAGTCGAGAATCCGCTCGCCCTTAAGCTCCGCCTGCCGGAACTGGCCGCATTGGCGAAGCATCTGGTCAACCAGCGTCGTCTTGCCGTGGTCGACATGGGCAATGATCGCGATGTTGCGGATTTTCTCCGCGACGGGAGTCATCATGGTCGTCATACGTATCGGTTCGCGCGGGGGACTTGCCGGATCCATTCTGCCGAAGGACCAGCGGTGGATCGCCGACGGTCAGAGCCGGCGTCGCCGACTCAACGCGGACCGTCCGCGGTCGTAGATCATAGGAGGGGCCGGCAGGCAGTTCCCTTCAGTTGAACACCGTAGAGTTCACATTCGACGCGGCACAGGATCCGAGCGCGATCGCCTGGCTGAAGATGCGAACTCCGGCCGCCGCCGCGGGAGCGAAGCCCGAAACGGTCGCCGACCCCGAGCCATCGGCGGGAACGACTCCGACGAGGGTCGGCGACGCCAGGGCGGTCCAGAGTTCCGGGCATGCTCCGATGCTCGACGCCTCGTCGAGGCTGGTCGAGTACGCGAACGCGACCCGTTCACCCGGGTCGGCCCCGTGCGCGCGAAGCGTATTGATCTCGCCGGCGCGACCCGGTTCGACCGGCTCGAGGACGAGCCCGCTCCCGACCGCCGTGGCGAAATCCCAGGACGCCGACTGCGCGAAGTCGTCATCGACATAATCGACGCGAATCCGATCTCCGGGCGCGGCCTGGAGAAGGCCATCCTCGACGCGGCTTGCGTCGAACGGCGTCGACGACAACGCGATACCCTCGCCAGTCTGGAAGAACCCCGAGTTCGCGGAACTCTCCTCGAGTTCGAGCGTCTCGATGTCCCCCGTGGTCTCGCTGCGAAGCGTGACCGTGACGCGGTCGATGGCGCCGGGTTGATCGTTCTCATCGAGGTCATTGACCGTAACGAAGAGCCGATCGTTGTCGAGCGTGAACTGCTCGACCCGCTCGCCGACGCCGTTCATCAGATTGACATTGAGCAGGTATTCATAGAACGAGAGGACATAAAGTGGTCCCTCATCGAGCAGCGAACTTCTCGTGCGCACGCCGTCGGAGGTCTCCGGTGTGTGGATATCGATATTGAACTGTTCGAAGAGGCAATAGCGGGCCATGCCGATTGTCGCGCCGTTCTCACGGAAATCGCGCTCGCGACGCCATGGATTCAAGTCCTCCTGCAGTTCGAAGAAGGTCTGCTGATTCGAGTAGTAATTCAGCGGTACGAATGACGGACGGCAGTCAAGACAGAACCGGTAGCCGGAGAAGCTGCAATCCCAGCAGCCGTGGAGATCGACCGCCTGCGCGAACATCGACTGCGCCTGAAGGACTTCGATGTCCGCGTGAACATGGCGCGTCTCCCACTCTTCATCAGGGCCGCTACCCGAGTCGTTCCATTCGCGGTTCAGATCGATCCCATTCCGGTTGTGGCGTTCTCCCCACTGGCCGGCCTCGACTCCGTCCGGATTGATCATGGGATAGATCGTGAACCGAAAGCGCTCGAGGAGATCGTCCGGCCGCAGGCCGGGCTGATAGTCACCGAGAATGAAGTCGATTGCTCCCTCGAGAATGTGGTTCGATGCGAATTCGTTGCCGTGCTGACGGGACAGAATGAGAACCGGCGTCTTGTCGTCGTCCGGAACGGTCGCATCTGAAATGGTGACTTTATAGATCGGCCGGTCGATGTCCGGCCGGTTCTGGTAACTCCAGCCGATGACCTCGACGGTCACTCGCGGATCGGCGTCGATCGAAGTGAGGTGGTCTTCAAGGCGCTCGAGGTCGTAGTACTCGACCCCCTCGGGCGCGGGCGGCGGGGGCGCCAGGCGGATGACCGCATGGTCGCTTTCGAAGGTCTGTCGCAGCCTGAGGGCTCCGTCAACCTGCGACACTTCAGCTACGGATCGCCACCGAAACTCTCCCTCGGTGTATTCCGGCGCGACGCCTCGAGGCGCTCCGTGCACGATCACGGTAATCGGCCCGGCGTTCCCGGCGTTCCGGATCGCAAACTCGAACTCGCTCGCCGAGACACCGGGACGCGCGAAGAGATCGAACGCGCGCCCGTCGTCTCTGGGGCGAACGGTAAAGGCGTCGCCCGACTCGCTGTAGTCGAGGATGCCGATGGGCTCGGACCCCGCAAGAGCGGTTGTGCCACCGATGAGACTCAGGGTGGCCGCAATCACGGCCAGTGTGTGGCGAGCTCGTCGTCGAGCCAGGATCGTCATTGGTCTGCTCCAGATGGCCGCCCCCACGGCGACGCCCGTTGAGCGTCCGATGGGCAGTGTACCGGTGGCCCCTCACGACCGATAGCGGTTTCTCGCGGCGGGCTTGGGGTCGCGTCTCGTTTTTTGGCCGGATGGAGAGGATTTTCGTGCGGCGGGGCCCCCGGAATGGTGTACACTTTCCCGGTGGTAAAGCGGTTTACTTGGCGCCGCGTCACGGTGTGAGAGTCGGTCAGGCGTCACCGTACCCATTCTCAATTCGCTCGATCCTGAGAGGCCGGAACTGATGAAGTTGATTCGTTCGAGCCGTCGTCGCGCCGCAGGCGCTCTTTGCCTGCTCTCACTGCTCCTGATCGGTTCCGCCGATGTGGCGCTGAGCCAGACTCGACTCGACGACGGCCGCGCGTACCGGGACGATGTGCCGGCGGGCGGATGGGATTACTACTACATCGATGTGCAGGACTGGCATTCGTGGGTCGGGTTCCGTCTGTATTCGATGGAGGGCAATCCCGACATCTATGTCAAAGCGGGGTCGATACCCACACTCGACGACTGGGACTTTCGACCCCGTCTCAATTCGCGTAACGAGTACGTCTTCGTTCGCGAATCGACGAATCCCGCGATCGAGTCGGAGCGGTATTTCGTCGGTGTCTATGGCCGCACTGCCGCCGACTACTTCGTGGGCGGGAAGCGCTTTCAGGAATCGTCGACGCGCCCGGGCATGGGCTCCATCCCGTACAACGGAGGTGTGACCTTCCGAGTGTGGGCGCCGAACGCCGACGAGGTGCGCGTCGCGGGAGAGTTCAATGGATGGAACTCGAACGAACCCACGCTCGTCGCCGAAGGCGAAGGCTATTGGTCGCTCGACTACCGGAACGCGCGCGTCAACGACGAATACAAGTATGTCATCAAGAATGGATCGAACATTCTCTGGAAGGTCGATCCGCGAACCGAGGAAGTCGTCAATTCGGTCGGCAACGGCGTCGTCTTCGACCCGGCGTTCAACTGGTCCGACGGCGGCTTTCAGATGCCGAACTGGAATGAGCTCGTCATCTACGAGATGCATGTCGGCACGCTGAACGACACGCCCGGAGGTCGTCCCGGCGATCTGGACGACGCCATCGCGAAGCTCGACCATCTTGCGGACCTTGGCGTCAATGCGGTCAAGGTCATGCCCATCAATGAGTTCCCCGGCGACTTCTCCTGGGGCTACAACCAGTCGTATCCCTTCAGCGTCGAGTCGATCTACGGCGGACCGAAGGCGTTCAAGCGATTCGTGAACGAGGCGCATCGGCGCGGTATCGCGGTTCTGCTCGATGTCGTCTACAACCATTGGGGCCCGAACGATCTCGACCTCTGGCGTTTTGACGGGTGGCATCAGGGCCCATGGGGCGGAATCTATTTCTACAACGACAGTCGCGCGAGTACGCCGTGGGGTGACACCAGGCCCGACTTCGGTCGTGGTGAGGTTCGACAGTTCATCCGTGACAATGTTGTGATGTGGCTCACCGATTTCCATGTCGACGGGCTGCGTGTCGACTCGACGCTCAACATTCGTTCACATTCTGGAGGCGATCTGCCTGAAGGCTGGAGTCTTCTGCAGTGGATCAACGACGAGATCGACCGTCTGATGCCCTGGAAGATCGCGATCGCCGAGGACATGCAGAACAACGAATGGATCACGAAGTCGACCGGCGCTGGCGGCGCCGGCTTTGATAGTCAGTGGGACGCGCAGTTCGTCCATCCCGTTCGAGCCGCACTCGAGGCCGCGGATGACAACAGCCGTGATATGTGGTCGGTGCGCGACGCGATCAGTCACTACTACAACGGCGACGCGTTTGACCGCGTGATTTACACCGAGTCGCACGACGAGGTCGCGAACGGCCGTACCCGGGTTCCGGAGGCGATCTGGCCCGGAAACGCGGGGAGCTGGTACTCGCGGAAGCGCTCGACGCTCGGCGCCGTCCTTGTCATGACCTCCCCCGGAATTCCGATGATCTTCCAGGGCCAGGAGATACTCGAAGACGGCTGGTTCGCCGACACCGATCCCGTGGACTGGTCGAAACTGAACACCTACTCGGGTATCCACCAACTCTACAAGGATCTCATTCGTCTCCGTCGAAACTGGTACGACCACACGCGAGGTCTGCGCGGGAACCATCTCAATGTGTTTCATGTGAACAACAGTGAGAAGATGATCGCGTTTCATCGCTGGGATCAGGGCGGCGCGGGCGACGATGTCATCGTGGTCTGCAACTTCCGGAACCGCATTCAGAACGGTTACCGTATCGGACTTCCGGGCCCCGGGGTGTGGTCCGTCCGATTCAACAGTGACTGGGATGGATACTCACCGGACTACGACAACTTCTTCACACCCGATGTCACGGCCGAGGCGATTCCCTACGACGGCATGCCGTACAGCGGTGTCGTCGACATCGCTCCATACACGGCGGTTCTGCTCTCGCAGGACAACTGATCCTCATGCGGCGGTGATTAGCTGTCCGACTCCGGCATGAGTCGGATGACGAGATCGCGATCGGCGAGAGCCGCGTCGACGCGAAGCCGGGACGCACGGGCGACAAGTTCGACGACCGTGAGTCCAAGTCCGACATGGGTTCGGTCCGTTCTCGCCGCATCAGCCCGGAAGAATGGCTCGAAGATTCGCGGCGCCTCGTCCGCCTTGAGTTCGACCGGACCGTTGCGAAACACGACCGTGTGCGCATCGCCGGCGCCATTCGTCTCAGCCGAAATGTGAATGGCGCCATCGGGAGGCGTGTACCGAACGGCGTTGTCGATGAGGTTCCGGGCGATGATCTCCACGGCGTCGAGCGGAGCTTCGACGGACCCGTCACCATTCAAGTCCACGCGTACCCGCAAGCGCTTCTCGGCGATCGTGGCCTCGGACGCGGTCAACCAGCGTTCGATGAGTGGCCGGAGATCGACTCGGGACGGCGGTGTCTCGGAAGCGTCCCGGTCACCGCGGCTGATAAGCAGGAGCGACTCCACGAGCCCTTCCATCTCCCGGCCGATCGTCAATACCTCGCGGAGCGCCGCCTCGGCCTGCTCCGCGTCCGGCCAGCGCACCGCGACTTCCGCGGTCGCGCGGAGTTCGGCGAGGGGGGTTCGAAGTTCGTGCGCCGCGGCGCCTGCGAATGATCGCTCGCGGGCGATCGTCCGATCGATGCGACGGAACAGGGCGTTCAACTCCGCGTACACTGGCTCCAGTTCGTCTGGAGCGTTCGTCGTGTCGAGCGGCGTCGCGCCCGATTCTCCGCTGAGTTTCTCCAGCTGTCGTGTGAGGCGCCCGAGAGGCGCGAGGCCCCAGCGAACACCGAGCACCACGAGCAGCACCGCGGTGAGCGTGACCACAGCGCCGCAAAGGAGAAGCGCCCATGCCATCGTTCCCAGCGCTGCGTCGAGCGGCCCACGGTCGATCGCGACCGTGACGATCAACACCTGCAGATCGTCCGGAATCTCAATCGCGTGGGCAAGCTGAGATTCTTCGGCGTCTGCCTCGTCGTCGTCATCATCGTCACCCGATTCCACCGCGGGTCGAAATCCGAGCCAGATCGCCCGTGCGGACTCGAGTCCCTCGAGCGCAAGGTCGTCGAACTCATGTTCGCCTGCTCTCGGAAATCGCTGAGGCAGCTGCAGTCCGGCGAGGTTCTCCGATCGCTTGAGTGGTCCCCCCGACCGTGTTCGCAGTTCGAATCGGGTGGCGCCCACGAGTTCGTCGAAACCGTCGCCGGCATCGAATGTCAGTCGTCCCTCTTCGTGGACGGCTCGAGTCGAGATGGTTCGCGCGAGCGCCAGCAGACTCTGATCAAACTGCCGCGTGAGGTTGAAGCGGGCAAGGACATAGACCGACACACCACCCGTCGCCAGAACGAGCGACAGCCCGACGAGCAGGAGAACCAGTAGCCGGGCTCGAATGGAGTTCATGACGCGGGCGCCTGGAGCACATAGCCGAGACCTCGCCGCGTCGCGATAAGCGATTCGGCGCCTGAGATCTCGAGTTTCTTCCGCAGCGCGCACACGAGTCGATCGACCGCGTTGCTCATTGGGAAGTTATCTTCGCCGTACAAATGGTCCTCGATTTCGCGGCGGTCGATGATCTCACCCTGCCGGTACGCCAGATACTCGAGCAATGCGTACTCTCGCCGGGAGAGTTGAATCTCGCTCCCGTCATGCATGACGAGCCGCGCGGTGGTGTCGACCGTCAACGGACCGACGACGATCGTCGGATTCTTCTCGTCATACCGGCGCCGCACGAGCGCTTCGATGCGGGCGACGAGTTCGTCGAACGCGAACGGCTTGACGAGATAATCGTCGGCGCCTTCGCGCAACCCATCGACCCGATCGGGGACCGATCCGCGGGCGGTGAGGATCAGGACATGCGAGTCGATCTCGTTTTCCCGCATCTGGCGGAGAACCGAGAGACCGTCGAGTTTTGGAAGCATCAGATCGAGGACCACGACATCGTACGGGTTGTACAGCGCGTATCGAAGTCCCGCTTCACCGTCCTCCGCCGCGTCGACGGCGTAGCCGCACCGCCGGAGTCCCGTCTGGAGGGAATCCCTTAGGCGGCGTGAATCTTCGACGAGGAGAATGTGCATCTGCGGTCTTTCGAGTACTTCCGGGCGATGTTGCGAGCAGTCTGCTTCTATCAACTTAACCCCTGTGCAGGAAAGATGAAGGCGGCTTCCCGCGCATTTTTGAGGTACGGTAACCTTGTGGTAATCTCCGGATCGCCTCTCTCAGCTAGATTCCACCACATGCGACCTGACGGCGTTCGTGTCAATGGGCGTCGTGCCCAGGGGTCGACGGCGATCCGTATCGGCGCCTCGTACCAGAAGGAGGTGGCGTATGCGCAGCCGATTGAGTGTCCTAATGGTGACCGTCATGCTGATCGTCGCCGGAGCCGTCACGCTTGGCTTCAGTGGAGTTTTCGACCGCGGATTCACTTATGACTTCGGGCTGCGGCACACCGATCAGTTTGACGCGGTCGGTGGCAATCGATACATGAATCTCAATCCGGGCCGAATACTCCGTTACGAAGGTGTAGAGGACGGCGACCTTCTCGAAGTGCTCATCACGATCACGCCGGCCACTCGATCGATCTCCTTCGAGATCGACGGAGTCGAGGCCGTCGCGGAGGCGCGGGTGATCGAAGAGCGCGAATGGATCAACGGCGAGTTGAGTGAAGTGTCACGGAACTTCTTCGCCCGGCATGTCGCCACGAACAACATCTACTACTTCGGGGAAGAAGTCGACATCTATCACAAGGGTGAGATCATCGGCCACGACGGGAGCTGGCTGGCCGGGGTCGACAACGCAAGGCCCGGGCTCTTCATGCCGGCGCAGTTCCTGATCGGCGCGAGGTATTACCACGAAATCGCACCGGGTATCGCAATCGACCGGGCCGAACATCTCGCGATGAACGCTCGGGTCGAGACGCCTTTCGGTGTGTTCGACGACTGCATCGTGATTGAGGAGACCTCGGAGATCGAACCCGATGAGGAAACCCTCGCCGTCTATGCGTCCGGCGTCGGACTCATCGTCGACGGTCCGATTCGCCTCGTCGAGATGCGGTGATTCTGCAGCGCCAATTCGAGAACATCTCAGACGGTCGGCGACGACCGTCGTCATGGGCCCACGGCTTCGGCCGTGGGTCTTTTCAGGCCGGGCGCAATCTACTCGACAACCTGGCCATCCGCGTTGGCGAAGGTGAACCAGCATCGTGTAGTCTGGACATAGAGGACGGCCGAACTCCACCCGGCCAACTCAATCGCGCATCCGAATCGTGGCGATAACCGGATAGTGGTCGGACGGATAACGGGGCGGGTTCATCCCCGAGTGGTCGCGAACGATCCCGGCGCTCACGGTGTCCACGGTTTGCGCGTCGACGAAGATGTAGTCAATCTTGGGGCCGTCCGATCGGCCCTGAAAGCCGTTGAAGGTCCCGACGGTCTCGACCTCGGGATGCATGACGCGAAAGGTGTCAGCGAATCGAATCTCCGATTCGTCGGGAGTCGACTCGGGATTGCGATTGAACTCGATAATGGATCGCGTCGCGGAGTTCTCTTCGCCCGCATTGAAATCACCCATGAGAATGATGGGAACGCCGGGCGACTCCGCCCGCAACGCTGAGACGCGCTCGAGGAGGAACTCCACGCTTCGTTCCCGCGATGTCTGCGAAGCGTGATCGAGATGCACATTGAAGACGAAGAATTCGTCGGCGTCGGCCTCGGCGGCGTCCGACGCGCGACGATCTCGAAACTTCGCCCAGGTGGCGATTCTCGGAATCCGATTCCCCCAGCTTACCGACCCTGGCCGCTCCGGCGTGTCACTGAACCAGAAAGTGCCGTGATCGATCGCCTCGAGTCGAGACGGCTGATAGAGAATCGCCGCATACTCGCCCGCGGCCCGGCCGTCCGTGCGGCCGACGCCCAACTCGTCGTAGTCGGGAAGCTCACGACGCAGTTCGTCGAGTTGAAATCGGAGCGCCTCCTGGATTCCGAGGAGATGGGGATCGTGCCGCGCGATGACCTCGGTTACCAGCTCTCGGCGACGCGGCCACGCGTTCTGGCCGTCGTCCGCGGTCCCGTAACGAATGTTGAATGACATGAGTCGCAGGAGCTCGGGATCGTCTGCGCCCGCGCGAATCGTCCCCACGACGAGAGCCGTCGAAACGAGCAGTTGCAGGACCCGCCTCGTTCTCGACATGCTTCGCTCCGATTACAGGCTGGCGCCGTACATGATCGCATTCATGAGCAGCCGCACTGGCGCATGCTGGAAGCCGCGAATCGTGAGATCGTCACTGAACAGGATGACATTTCCTCGGCCGAGGCGATGATGCGTCATGAACGGCTCACCTGAGAGTCGCCGGGCGTTCCGGTCGCTGAGTACGCCGGAGATGAGGGGCTCGTCGTCAATCCTGGCGACGACATATCCGGAATCGCTTACCGGCAGCACCCCGTCGCCGCGCTTGAGGACACCGAGCCAGTCCGTCTCGATTCCGGCGGTAAGTGGATGTGACCGATCGAGCGCGATTCGGAGGATTGATCCCGGAATCCGATCCTCTACGCCGCGCGCTTCGCGCTCTTCGTAAGTGAGCTCGGACGCCTTTGGCCGCTCGCGGTCATCTTCGTCGAGATTCTCGTCGAGATCCTTCTCTTCGAGTTCGAGAAGTGCGCGGCTCGCCCACCGCGCCGCCGAGCCGGACGCCACCAGGGCGCCGCCCCCGCGAATCCAGTCACGAAGAGTGTCGATCTCGCTGAGACCTCCGCCGTCTGGAAGCACGATGACCGTGTACTCATCGAGATCGACGGAACCGATTCGATCGGCGTTGACCGAACTGTGGGGAAACGGCATCTCGATATCGAGGAGATGCCAGTGCTGGCCATAGGAATAACTACTCGTCGGCTCGCCGCGCACGAGCAGGACCTTTGGGGCGGTGAGCTGATCGTTCGCGTTCGCGCCAAGCGCCGGGCCGGCGCTCGACAGACCTGAGTTCGTGAAGTGAGCCGCGATCCCCGCGTCGAGCAGTTCGCGCACAAACGCGTCAAGATCGCGATCCGAGTTTCGAATGCGATGGATGAGCAGACTTCCGGCGCCGAACGATCGACCATCGATCTCGATCTCTTCGCCCGTCGCCCGGGCGAAGATCTCGTGACGCACGGCGAGGCCGACCGCCTGCGGAAAGTCGTGCTGTCTCGAATCAACCAGGATGGCGACGCTTCCCTCGCCAGACTGTTCAGCCGCAGGAAGTTCGAATGTTTCAAGTGGAACGCCCGACGGCGCCTCGTCCATCGTGAACCAGGCGTCCAGACCGAAGGCGACGGGAAGTGACCACCCGGTGATGTCGTAAGTATCCGGATCTTCGATTTCCGTGGACCGCTCGAACATCGCGTGCATGAGGTGCGCCATCGGTTGATTCGAATGGATGATCCATGAGCCCGGGGGGATCGTCGTCCCGGCTTCCTCCGCTTTCCCCTTCCCGTATTCATGAAGCCTCAACGACTCTCCCGCGCGCAGCGCGCTTTCGGTCCGGTGAAGCTCAATCCCGTGCGATCGAGCGAAATCGAACGCCTTGTGGAGACGAGTCGGGTCGGATTCAGACGAGATGATGTAGGCCTTCGGCTTGCCCTTCTCGTATTCGATAGAGTCCTTGAAGAATCGGTAGAACCGTTCAAGCTGCGCCTGTCGATTCGCGGCGGTGGTTTCCGCATTGCTCATGCTGAGGACATAATGATCTCGAGCGCGCTCGACGAGCGTGAGCGTGTTCTGGTCATCGATCTCGACGGCGAGGCCGGCGAAGCCGTGACCGGCTTTCTCAGCGAGCATGCCCACGGCGCCGTGGTAGACGGGGAGCACTTTGCCGTAGCCAGGGTAGAGGTAGTCAAAGCGCTCTTTGGTCGAGTAGATGAGCGATCGCGCGTCGAACGCCGCGGCGTTCGCCTCACCGTATTTCTCGACCCACTCCTTCGATTCGTCCGGGATGTTCAAGTTGTACGGCGTATCTCCAGCGCCGAGAAAGAACGGGTTGAGCCAACCCTGCTCGTGGTAGTCGATATGAAGATGGGGTAGAACCCGCCGATAGGCCACGAGTCGAGACTTCGACTCCGGATGCACAAGCCAGATCCAGTCTCGATTCAAGTCGAACAGGTAGTGGTTCGTGCGACCGCCGGGCCACGGCTCGTAGTGCTCGGCGGCGTCAGGGCTCGCATCGTAGTCGTGCCCGCGCGTCTGCTTGTACCAGTTCACATAGCGATCACGCCCGTCGGGATTGAGCATGGGATCAATGACGACGACGGTGTCATTGAGGATGCGCTCGACTTCGGGATTCGTCGCCGCGGCGAGCGTATAGACGACCTGCATCGCGGCTTCCGAGCCGGACGCTTCATTCCCATGGACATTGTAACTGAACCACGAGATGGCCGGGTTGTTGTTGATGATCGCGCGCGCGTCTTCGTCGGAGATCGAGCGGGGGTCGGCGAGTCTTCGGTTAGCCGCGAAGATCTCGTCAATTCTGGAAAGATTGGCCGGGCTGCTGATCGTGACGAGGTGGAGCGAGCGACCCTCGTGGGTTTCGCCGTACTGCTCGATCTCGACGCGATCCGACGCGTCCGCGACGGCCGTCAGGTATTCAACGAGTTGATGGTGAAGCGTGAATCGCTCTCCAATGCGGTACCCAAAGAACTGCTCCGGCGACGGGACATTCTCCGCGTACTCGAGTCCGTCGAAGTAGTCGAAGACATTTGAACCTGCTTCGTGGCGTACATGCTGCGCGGTGGCCGGCGCTACGAAGAACATCGCCGCGATGACGATGAGAACGAACGGCGCGCAGGCGGGCACACGGAACGGGAGCGTTCGCTCGATCATGATCTCCTCCGAAGATGAGCGATTCGTGAATGACCGCGGTCGATGGGCGGCCATCGACTCGGGACGGGCAGTGTAGCGGAGTTGATCCTTGGCGCGAAGTGCCTATTGAGAGGCGCCGTCTACCGTTCGCATGAGCGTCACGGCGCGACGAAGGTCAGCGGATTGCTCAATGAACCGCCGATGAGCGCCTGGAACGGAAGAATCTGTCCCGGTGGGAGATTCGACGGCACGCGTTGGGTGTGCGCAAGCGATCCGTCAGGGCCGATCACGCCGAGCGTGACACGGAGACGAAGCGGCAGCTTGAGGTAGAGCAGTCCGAACGCGGTCTGCACCGGTTCGTCGAGGAGCCCGGATCCAAGCGCAAGCTCGACGACATCGCCCGGTTCGCCGACAACCCGCACATCAATCAGTTCGCCGGGCTCGAAATCTCCGATCGCGTACAGGTGCGGATGGAATTCGTCCGCGCCCATGTCGACGCGTCCCTTCGCGATGCGCGGATCACCCTCATGGTCGGTGTTCGAGCCAACCATTCCGTCGTCACCGGCGTTACGACACGGAGAGTTGACGGCGAGGTGATAGTCGCCCCGCACGGATTCAATGAAGAGCGGATCGGCGTCAATATTGCCTTCGCCGGGCCAGCCACCGCTGATGCAGGAGTACATCGCCGTGATCGTCGCGTTGTTGTCGTTCCAGATTCCGTTCGCCCCGTTCCAGACGATCGAGTTCAGAAGGTCAACCGATCCGGCGCCGAAACTGATGGTGTCCGTCGCGATGCCGGGTCCGGAGGGCGCGGTGTTCCCCGCGACGGTACAGTTGACGAGTGTCGCCAGCCCGCCGTCGTAGTGGCCGATCCCGCCGCCACTCGTCGAGGCGTCGTTGTCAGCAATGAGTGTGTCGACGACGAGGGCGTCGGCGCCGAACCCAGACAGGACACCCGCGCCGCGTGACGCCGAGTTGTTCGTAATGCTCGACGAGGCGACGAACGAATTCTTGATGTCGTTACTGAAGTAGACTCCGCCTCCACCGAATCCTCGCGACTCGTTGCCATCGATCACGCAACTCGTCACTCGGAGACTGTCTCGAATCCAGAGTCCGCCTCCGTCCCAGTTCGCGATGTTCGACTCGATCACGGAGTCCTCGAGTTCCGCGTCGCTCAGGAAGGCGGCGGCGAGGGCGCCGCCATTCTGCAGCGTCTCGTTGTTCCGCATTGTGCAGCGGCGAATGACTGCGGAAGTCTCGATCAGATAGATGGCGCCGCCGTGGAAGGCCGCGAGATTGTCCTCGAATACGCAGTCCTCCACGACCGCATCGATGACCTGATCCATGTCGATGGCGCCACCGACCCCGCCGGCCTGGTTCGCCCGAAAAAGACTCTTCCGGACGGTCGGAGTTCCGTGGACGGACATGGCGCCGCCCCCGCGAAACACCGAACCTGCGTCAACCCGGTTCCCGATGAATTCGCAGTTCTCGAACAGAGGAGATCCGGAGGCGAGGTACACGGCGCCGCCCGCCGACGAACCATTGTTCTCGATGAAGCGGCAGTTCCGGATCGTCGGGCTCGCCTCGACGAGGTAGAGCCCACCTCCAAGGTCCGAGGAGCTTGACGCCACGAAGTCGTTTGCGTGTCCGCTTTGAATCGTGAATCCGTCGACGACGGTCGTCGATCCGACCTGGATCGCGCGGATGACATTCCAGGCGTTCTCGCCGCGACGACCGAAGTTCGGAAGATCGTCACCGCGCAGGTCACCGGAGAGGATGGTGGGATTGGCGTCCCAATCGCGCTCGTTCAGTTGCGTTTCGCCACCGGCGAATCCGCCGTACAACTTCAGCCCGGGCGAGAGAACGAACGACGCGCTCCGGTTGAACGAGCCTCGGCCGGGTCGATAGACGCCTTCCGCGACCCATACTTCATCCGCGGGGGAGATCGTGACGAGCGCTTCGCCCAGATCGGTAAACGCGTCCGCCCACGAGGTCCCGGAGTTGGCGCCCGTCGCGTCCGCGTCGACATACCACAGGGTCTGAGCCGCAAGGCGCGGAGCTCCGAAGCTCGCGGCGAGGGACGACGCCAGGGCGAAGCGAATGAATCGGCGCAGAAACATCAGTCGGCCCATCCTCTCACCAATTGGGTCCCACACTCAACATACCACGCAGGAAGACGGACGGAAGCGAAATGGGGGATTGAGTCGACGGTTCGAGGGGAGACATGCCAGATTCGGCGTCTCGCCGGATGACCGTTCTAGGGGCGCGACGGGGCGAGCGCCCGATCAAGTCGTCCGTCGAAGTCGGTGAGTCGAGCTTCCGCGGTCGCCCGATCGACTCCAAGTCGGCGCATGACGATCGCGGCTTTCACTGATCCGGCCGCATCATCCAACGCTCGAAACGCCTCCTCACGCGAGAGCCCGGTGAGTGTCGAGATGATCCGCGCCGCGCGATCTCGAAGTTTGTCGTTCGTGGCCCGGAGGTCCACCATGAGATTCTCGTAGACCCGGCCCGACTGAATCATGAGTGTCGTCGAGATCGCATTGAGAGCGAGTTTCGTCGCGGAGCCTGCTTTCATGCGCGTCGAACCGGTCACGATCTCCGGACCCGTCTCGATCACGACGAAGTGATCGACAAATGACGGGCGATCGATTCGGGCGCAGACGAGGAGTCCGATGAGCGGAGGCTTGGCGATCGACTGCGCGTACTCGAGCCCACCGAGCACATAGGGCGTCGTCCCTCCCGCCGCGACCCCAAGGAGGATGTCGTCGTGATTGAGCCCGAGCGCATCGAGGTCAGGTCGAGCGCCGGTCGGATCATCCTCGAGTCCTTCGCTCGATCGCCGCAGGGCCGCGTCGCCGCCGGCGATCAGGCCGACCACGCGATCGTGGGCGACCTGGAAGGTTGGCGGCGCTTCGGACGCGTCGAGGGCGCCCAGTCGCCCCGAGGTTCCGGCGCCGAGGTACACGAGTCGTCCACCGGCTGCGAATCGTGGCGCCGCCGCTTCGATGAATCGCACGAGCGCCGGCCGCGCACGGCTGACGGCGTCGAGCATCTCGAGATCGGCTTGATGGATGAGTTCGACGCACTCGGCCACGGAAAGCTCATGCAGCCGCGTCGACCTCGGATGTCGCTCTTCCGTCGTGAGATGCGACCGGTCCGGGGGGGATCCGTCGCGCGATCGACTTTGTTCATGCGTCATTCGGGTACACCCATGCTCCGGCGATGGGGGCCGGTCGGGGGACGCGAGTCACTTGCGGGAGGGTAATGGCGACTCGATCGGCGCACAGCGCGCCGAGCACGGCCATCGCCATCGCTTCCCGCAGGTCGAGCGGCACGCCGACCGCGTCACTCAATTCGACCGGCGCCGCGATTCGATATCGGAGTTCGCTCCGCAGGGCCTCGTTCCGGGCGCCGCCACCGGCAAGAAGCACTCGATCCGATTCGGAGGCGCGGGACGCGATCACCTCGGCGATCGCGGCAGTTATCGTCCGGCACAGGTCGGCCGCGGACAGACGCTTCAGACTCTCGTCGAGCCATTCGTTCATCAACTCGTCTCCGGTACCGAGCGAACGGCCCGATTCCGCCTGTGCCGAAAGTGATCGTCGAAGCGATTCGAACGCCGCCTGATCGACCGATCCTCGAAGCGCGGCTCCACCGTTCCGATCGTACGGTTGATCAAGCGCTCGACGCGCCGCGGTATCGAGCAACTGGTTACAGACGCAGATGTCGCCGCCATCGATTCGATCAAGTCTCCGGGGGCCGACGGGGTCATCGTTCAGGCTCGGCAGCCTTGTGGCGTTTGCGAATCCGCCGAGATTCACGATGAGGCGTCGCTCGGTCGGATGACGAAAGAGGATGTCATCGGCGAGCGGCGTAATCGGAGCGCCTTCACCGCCCTCGGCGAGGTCGGCGGCGCGGAGGTCGAACACCACGGGCGCCCGGAGTCGTCGCGCGATGCGCGTCGGGTTGAGAAGCTGCCAACTCAATGGTGGGTCGTGAAACACGGTTTGCCCGTGCAGGCAGATCAGATCGGTCACGCCGTCGCCGAGCACGGTTTCGATGAGCGAGGCATGCTCGTCCGCGAGTTCGTCACGAATCTCCGAAACGCGTCGGGCGGTGAGCGGCTCACCAGTGGTGAACGCGCGGAGGTCGAGTGTGCATCGCTCGGGCAGAGGGCGGGAACCGCTCGAGCAAAGCGTCGCTGTCATGTCGAGCCCATGCCCCTCGATCTCGACGAGCGCTGCGTCGATCCCGTCCAGACTCGTGCCCGTCATCACGCCGACTACTCGGCGGGCGCCGTTCGACCCGGCCCCAACAAGTGAATCCCTCATCCCGGCGCCTGCCTCTGATCGTGGCTTCGCAGATCGTCACGGATCGCCGCATAGTAGGAGAGGCTGCTCGGCAGCCCGCCGGGACGGGATCGAAGACGCCACAGCCGGGCGTGCTCATCCATGATCCCCTCGATACGCGACGCGAGATTCTCCCGCCGGCGCGATGATTTCCCCTCGTCGACTCGCCGCGCGATGGCGCGATCGGCGGCGAGCAACGCGACCGCCAGCGACTGGCGCAACTCCGCTCGGACGAGTTCATCGAGGCCATCCGGAAACCGCGTCTCGAGATCGAGCAGCACGCCGCGTGTCGACTCCCACTCTTCGACCGGGCGAGGTCTCTCCGGCGCGTCGAATGGTGTGTGCAGGTCGGTGTAGAGGGCGCCCGCGTTTCGCAGCGGCGCATACCGGTCTTCATTGTCCGCGGTCGATCGCCACCGCAGACGCAGCGGCAGATCGGCGTCACCGAGCACGGTCAGCCAGGCGTCGAGAAACGACGACCCTCCCGAAAAACAGTGAGGTGTTCGCTCCGGCGCCGAGTCGGGGGCCCACTTCTCTCCCGCCCACGCCGTCGCAGCGCCCTCGGCGAGACCGAACATGGAGATGGGCCATTGCTGATCATGGCCGCAATCGCCCCAGTCCGTGACGAGAAAACCAGTGGCGCCGCCGGCGTGACCGCACCGCGCCGCGCTCGTCAGGTTCGCCGATCGTTCGAACGATCGCCCCGTGATCGATCGCCATGAACTCGTCCCTGGACACACCCAGACCTCACGCCCGGACTTCGCGAACACTTGTGTCCATTCTTCGAACTCCGCGTCGGGTTCATATCCCCACGCGAGTGCAATCGCGTCCTCGGGCACGCGCTCCATCTGACCCGGATCGCGAAGTGCGATGTCGGCCCAGAACATCGGTCGCCGTCCGTGATCGCGCACGAGATCCATGACCTGGTGTACAAACTCGAAGTAGACGGCGGAGCGCCCACGGGACTCGACCGCCGTTCGCGAGCGTCCCTGCCCGACATCGAATGTCTCGTCGCATCCGATATTGACGAGCGGCGAGGAGAAGCAGGGGAGAAGTTGATCGAGCAGCTCGCGCACAAACGCAATCGATCGGGCGTCAGTAGGGCACAGGCTGAACGGGCCCGATCGCGGTGTTCCGTTGAAGTCCCAGGACCCGGTGATCTCGGCGAGATGGATGTAGTCCGGATGGGTCAGCCACTTCTGCAGATGACCGAAGCAATTCTGGTTCGCCGCGAGATCGACGCCGCGCATTCGACAGAACGCGTCGAGTTCGCGGATCTCCGCCGGCGTGAACGGGCTCGCGTCGGCCCAGATTGCCTCGTGACTGGCGTAGGCGAACGCATGCTCGAAGTAGAGCTGGAGATGATTGATCTTGAAGGACGCGAGACGATCGACTGTATCGAACAGATGCTCCATCGTCGGTACACGATCGCGGGAGACATCGAGCATGACGCCGCGGAGCGGAAACGCCGGCCAGTCGTGTATTTCGAGGACGGGGAGCCGGTCGTCAACCGCTCCCTCCAGAAGTTGAGCGAGTGTCCGGAGGGCGTAGCGAACCCCGTCGACTGTCGTCGCCCGAATTCGCGCGGTGGGCGCATTCGAATCATCCGCGGCAGACGAGAGTTCGAGTCGATACGCCTGACTTCGAACCTTCTTCGGAGCACCAGTCTCGAGCGACTCATCGATGACTACTTCGACCCAGGACGCGCGATCGCGCATGGGCAGTGTGGCGCCGAGGCGTCCGACGGTGGTCTCAATGATCTTGGCGTCAACGCCGGAGACTGAGAATCGATCGTTGGGCGCCGCGACGAAACCGGAGGCCAGCGTCACCGAGACTGGTCGAGGTAGGAGTTGCAGATCGCCGTGCAAGGTCGAAGTCATTCCGCGATGACGGTATCGCCATCTCGTGATGGAGGCAGAATACACACCGCAAAAGCGATCGCGGTAGCGATGAGCATCACCCACGGAAAGGCGATCGAACGCTCGCCCTTCCAGGGCGCCCATTCCCATGGCTGGAGGAGCAGCGTCACACCAAAGCCGGTTGCGAGCGCCACGATCGCGCTCCACCCTCGGCCGCGCGAGGTGAACAGGGCGCTGAGGAATACGGCGAGCAGTCCGGAGTACGCGAAGATCATGACCTTGAGGGCGAAATCGATCAGTCGATCTCCGCTCGCTCGTTGCCAGTAGATGCAGAAGACCGCGAACGCGGCGAGAACGACTCCCCACCCCGCGACGGCGCAGCGGCCGACGAACACATAGTGCCGCTCCGGCGATGACGGCCGCCAGCGTCGATAGAGGTCGGTCACGAAGGTCGACGACATCGCGTTGAGCGCCGAATTGATGCTCGATAGTCCGGCGGCGAACAGGCCGGCGATCATGAGTCCGGTCAGACCCGGCGGAAGCTCGCGCAGAATGAATGTGAGAAAGATCCGCTGTTCATCCGGCGGCGTGTAGTCCGGCGACGCGACCCCCATGAGGTCCGGGCGTCGGTAGAAGATGAACAGGAGCAGGCCCACCGCCATGAAGAGAAAGGTCACCGGGATTCCGACGAGAATCCCCCCGACGGCGGACCTCGCGCCGGCGGCTGCGTTCCGGCAAGTGAGCGACCGCTGAATCAAATCCTGATCGGTCCCGAAGGCCGCCATGTTGAAGAGCGCGAGTCCGGTCAATGCGGTGAGAAGGGTGTAGAACTCCGAGAAATCGATCCATCCACCATCACGCGCCGGATCAACGCCGAGCGTGACGAGTCGAAGCTTTGACGGTTCGCCCTCGGCGGGATTCTGCAGCGCCTCGATGATGGCGCCCGTGCTCGCCGGGATTCGGTCGAAGAGCAGGACGAGCGCGATAATCGCGGCGCCGACAAAGACGACCGTCTGAACCACATCGGTCCAGATGACCGTTCGAATCCCACCCACGATCGTGTAGGCGACGGCGACCAGTGTCAGCGTGACGATGGCGAGCGTGAGTTGCGCCGGCTGCGTGTCACCAAAGAGAATGAGCGCCGCGGGCAGCGCTCCCACAAAGAGCCGCGCTCCGCTGGCGAAGATTCGGCCAACCATGAAGGTGACACTCGTGAGAACCCGGGCATGCGGTCCGAATCGGTGCCCCACGAGTTCGTAAATGCTCGTGACCTCCTGCCGGTAGAACGCCGGGACGAAGAACACGGCGACCACGCTTACGCCCACGACGCCGCCAAGTGTCGCGATGAGATAAGTCAGGTCCGATTTGTACGCGGTCTCCGGTCCGCCGATGAAGGTCACCGCCGACAGGGAAGTCGCGAGAAGTGAGATCGCCGCCGCCCAGGCCGGAACGCCTCGCCGGGCCAGAAAGTAGTCGTCCGTTCCGTGCTGTTCCCGTCGGGAGAACCACCAACTCGCGAGGATGAGCAGCAGTCCATATCCGCCCAGGGTGAACCAGTCGATCGTGGTGAAGTGCGGATTCAGATTCAAGCGCGATCTCCGGCGGTGTGTTCACCTATTGTCGGCGAAACGATCGCGAAGACTACGCAAACGGCGTCCGGACTCGACGCGCACAAAAAAAACAGCCCCGTCGCGTGACGGGGCTGTAGAAGTTCGTGAGGCGCCTGCGCCCTCAGTTGATCCGTGCCCGTTCCCGGGGTCGGCCGGCGATGAAGTGCTCTTCGAGCTCCTGGCGGATCTTCGCGAGCGCCCGCACCTGAATTTGGCGGACTCGCTCCTTCCCCACACCAATGAGTTGTCCAACCTGACCCAGAGTCAGCGTAGGTCCGTCGGCGCGGTCGCCGATGCCGAAGCGGCTTTCAATGACGACCCGCTCGACATCCGTAAGGCCGGCGCGGTTCTGCTTGACGATCTCGCCGAGCTCTTCGGCGCAATCCTTCTCGAATTCGGTCCGGTCGCCCTCTTCGCGTCCGACATTCTCGAACGAAGGGTCGTATTCGACCGGGAAGCGTTCCCGATGCTTCGACTGCTTGAGCGCGAGCCGGCTGAAGCCCTTGATGATGGCCTGGCACGCATAGGTCGAGAACTTATTGCCCAGGTCCGCATTGAACTTGTCAATCGCGCGAAGGAGCGCCATGTTCCCCTCGCTCACGAGCTCCTGGAACTCAACTTCCTTCATCCGGGTCCGGCGCGCCATTGCGAGGACCAGTGCGAGATTCGACTCGGCGATCTGCTCGCGAAGCGCCGAAGCGAGACCGCCCCAGCGCAGCAGTTCCATGATCTCCGCCTCGGACGGTTCGCGGCTGCCGTACTCGTCCCCCACGCCAAGTTCGTCCTGCACGAGACGGACTCGGAACCGCGCGTAGTTGTACTTGCGGAAGAGCGCCTTTTCCTGCTTCTTGGTCAATACGAACTTCGTCGCCGGTCGGCGATCCTTTACCAGATCATTCTGTTCCATCGCGGGCTGATACCAGCCCACCTTCGGAAGCGGGATTTCCGGCGCGTCATCGAAGATGAGCCGCTCGGCGTCGTCCTCTTCAAAGTACGGACTCTCCATGTAGTCCATCGGTTCGACCAGAAGGCGATTGAGGAGCTCCCGGTCTTCCGGGCTCAGCGAAACGCTGCGAATTGACTTCGGAGATCCGTTTCGAGACTTCTTGTTGAGTTCGGCCAGCCGCTTCGCCCGCAGGCGCATGACTTGATCGAACGGCGACCGGTCGGAGTTTCTCATTGCAGTTCCCATTCGTTCGGTCCTCCCTGGTCCTTCGCTTCCCCCGTTTGTGTTCGTCAACGGCTAGAACTCGGATGCTGTCATTCCCTTGTCTTCCGAGCACCCGATGGTTCGGGTTCCGTTGCTTCTCCTACGCGTATTGTGGCAAGTGGTTGTGAACCACTATTAATCGCGCAGGCGTGGGGTCGAGGCCTTCCGGGCCTCTTCGGACTCAGGATTCGCCGCGGCCGCCCCGTGCCGTCGGGCTCCGGTCCTACTGGATGCGCCGGGGCTCGGTCGTATTCCTTACGGGGCGATTCAGCTCGCAACTCCCGGGCGCAGGCGCACCTTTGCCATTCATACGGCGGGACCGCGGCGCCGGTTCTCGTGCGGCGCCACGGGCTCCTCCACAAGAGCAACGGACCGGGCGAGGGCTCATTAATCGCCGATCATCCAGTCCGAGCGCGTTGTTGGGATTTCAGGGTGTCGCCTTAACTTTTTCCGCGGTTTTCTTCGGCGTCGACTGTTGCGGCGTAGCGCTGGTACATGCTCTCGAGCGACTCGGGCACGACGCGGATGTCGCCGACGACGGTGATGAAGTTCGTGTCGCCGCCCCAACGCGGCACCACATGGACATGCAGATGCGTCGGCACACCCGCTCCCGCGGCTCGGCCCTGATTGACGCCGATGTTGATCCCCTGAGGATTGAGCGAGCGCTCGACGAGATCAGTCGCGCGGTCGACAAGCCGCCAGAGGGACGCGCGCTGCTCCGCTTCGTAGTCCATGAGTCGAGGTCTCGGGTCCCCCAGAGCGACCACAAGGTGACCATTGCTGTACGGGTAGCGGTTGAGGCACGCGAACCCATACTCGTCACGAAGAACCACGAAATGCTCCGCGTCGAGTTCGGGCTTCACCCAGTACTCGGTCAGGAAGGTCGGCGTCTCGTCATCGGTGAACGGTCGCTCGCCGCGCTCGACCTTTGGGTCGGTCTCGTCGAGTTCGTCTTTGAGACGATCGAGGTATTGCAGGCGCCACGGCGCCCAGATGTTCTTCCGACTCATGGCCACACTCTAGTACCGGCGTGTGGGGGACGAGTGGCGCGAGAATCGTCCCGCCTACACTCCACGCCCGCAATCGACCCGCCCGCCACGAAGGAGGCATTCCGGTGATCCGATCGATCAAGGCGACGAGCCGCGACTCCAAGTCCCCCGACGCGTTCGTCACATTCCTCTGCAAAGGTGAGTCGAAATCGCCTCGAAATCGAATCCAGGACGAAGGGGTCCGCGGCGCCATTGAGTCCGCGATGAAGCGCAAATCGGTGCGTGGCGAGGCGGGTGAAGTGACGCCGCTCTTTCCAGTGGACGGTCCGATGATTCTGCTCGTCGGTCTCGGTCCACGCGAGAAACTCGCCGCGGCGACGATCCGCAGCGCCGCCGGAACGCTCGCGTCGCATCTCGATCGCTCCGGAGCCCGTCGAGTGACCGTGGACCTCGGGGCGATGCCATCCGACGACCTCGACGGGTCGATGGCCGCGCGGGCCTTCGGAGAAGGACTCGCCCTCGCGGCTTTCTTGTTCGATGATTTCAAGCAGTCAACGCGATCGAGAGAAGACGGGCGCGATCTCACCGTCTCGACCGGCGACTCCGGACTCGCGCGCGCGATGAAGCGCGGCGTGGAACTCGCCGAGTCGGCGAACCACGCGAGACGCCTTGCCGCGACACCTCCAAACATTGCGACCACGACGCGGATCGCCGAGGAGGCTCGTGCGCTCGCGAAGGGATCGAACGGCGCCCTCAAGTGCTCCGTCATTGATGGCGCCGCACTGACTCGTCACGGACTCGTCGGCCTCATCAATGTCGGAAAGGCGTCTGAGAATCCCCCCTGCCTCGTTCGCCTCGAGTACACGCCGAAATCGCGGGCCAAAGCGACCATCCTTCTCGTCGGCAAGACGATCTGTTACGACACCGGCGGCCTCTCGCTCAAGATCTCGAATGGGATGAAGGGGATGAAGTATGACAAGAATGGAGGAATGGCCGTGCTCGGCGCGATGCACGCCGTCAGTCGGCTCAAGCCGAAGGTCCGCGTCGTCGCCCTTCTCCCCACCGCGGAGAACTCGATCAGTGACGAGGCGTACCGGCCGGACGACATTCTTGAGTTTCTGAACGGGGTAAGCGTTGAAGTCACGAATACCGACGCCGAAGGCCGCCTGGTGCTCGCCGACGCGCTCGCTTACGGGTGCAAGCACGAGAAGCCGGACGCGATCATTGATGTCGCGACGCTGACCGGCGGCGTCGTCGTGGCGCTGGGGCACGCCTGCGCCGGACTCTTCTGCGAGGACGACGATCTTCGCAGCCGGATCGAAGCCGCGGCGTCGACCTCGGGCGAGCGTGTCTGGCGTTTGCCGCTCTTTGAAGACTACCGGGAGATGATGAAGAGCCAGCACGCGGACATCTGGAACAGCGCTCCGGTGCGCAGCGCTCATCCGATTCAGGGGGCCGCGTTCCTGAGCTATTTCGTAGAGTCCGGAATTCCGTGGGCTCATATCGACATCGCGGGCGTTTCCGTGACTGACTCGAACCGGCCGCCCTTCGCCGCTGGACCCACCGGGTTTGGTGTGCGGCTCCTCGCCGACCTGCTCGATCAGTGGTGATAAGCCGGCGGAACCCGTCCGGTTGAGACGACGATTCTCGGACCGGCGGCAGTGATTCGCAGGCGGGCGCCGATCTCACGGCCCGAATCATCCGATGCAGAAGAAACCGACCTCTGCGAAAGGGGACCGGCGTGCTTCTGTGCGCGATCCGCGACATCCTGCCCGGCGCTGTCACCGGCGCCTCCGTCATGCATCCTGAGGCGCCGGATGTCGAGTTGCTCAAGCCGGGAGTCACCATCAGCGAGGCGCTCCTCAAGCGGCTCCGCGGACTCGGCGTGTCGCAGGTCTGGATCGAGCATGATCTCACCGGCGACCTCGAGTCGTCGGCGGCGCGGCAGATCGTCGCCGCCCGCAGCGAGATCTACGAGCGACTCAAAGCCGATGTCAACGCGATGGCCAAGCGCACGATCACCGCGACCACGCTTCACGAGTATCGTCAATCGGTCATGGATTTCATCCTGAACATCGCCGCCGGGGGCCCGTACGCAAGCCTCGCCGACCACATGTTCACCTCGCGACGAGATCTGTTCAGTCACGGAACGAATGTCGCCTACCTCGCGCTCATGGTGGGACTTGAACTTCGCGAATACATCGTCCGCGAACGGCCGCGCATCGAGCCTGAGCAGGCGCGGGATCTCACCACACTTGGTCTCGGCGCGATGTGGCATGACATCGGCAAGGCCCGACTGGAAGGACCGGGGGCGGAGCGTCACGAGATCATCGATGGTGGGATTGAAGACGGGGACGCCGACGCAGAGTCATCGCTCGCCGAATATGAGCGACACACGATTCTCGGTTACCGCATGTTGCGCGACTGTCGAGCCCCGGCGTCCGTGACACAGATTGTGCTCAACCATCATCAGCGATTCGACGGAACCGGATGGCCGGATATGGCGGCAGTCACCGGCCGGGCGAACGCGCCGCCTCAGGTGGGTCAGCAGATTCACATCCTCGTCCGCATCGTGAGTGTCGCCAATGTGCTCGACAATCTTCTCATCGGGGCGGACGGCGCCGGTCGGCCACCGATCATGGCGCTCTGCGAATTCGCCGGACCCAACTTTGACGGCTGGTTCGATCCCATCGTGCGGCTGACGGCGCTACGGCGGATTCCCCCATTCCCGGTCGGCTCGGCGGTCGAACTCGATGATGGATCGACCGCGGCGGTGACCGCTCCGAACATGGCCGAGCCCTGTCGACCTTCCGTCCGGCTTCTCGAGGAATCGGTCTCGGGCGTTCGTGGTCAGGTCATTGACCTCGCAGTGCATCCCGAACGATCGATCGCGAAGTACACCGGAGTTCCGGTCGCGCGGTTCCATTACATCCTGTCGGATATCGTCAAGCGACTCAAGGCCGCCTGACGAGAACGACCCGTGCCCGACCACCACGAGATCGACGAAGGTCCGAGCGAGGCGGATCTCAAACGCTTCGGGGAGCATGCGCTCATCGAATGCTACGAGTGTGGGGAGGAGATGTTCGACGCCGCCTCAGTCTGTCCGTCGTGTGGCGCCTTTCAGATACATCCCGCGTCAACCGGTCGGCGCAATCCGCTGCTGGCCCGTCCCTGGCTGATCGTCGTCGTCGCCGTCATCCTGGCTCTGGGGCTCGTCCTCTGGTCGATCTGACACCCGCCGGTCACGACTTCGCGGCGACCTTCTTCGCTCGCACTCTCGAATCCTCCTGATCCTCGGAATGATCCCAGGTGATCAATCCGGGCAGGAACCGGTTCGCGAGCCGCGCATCGTGGGGCAGCACGCGCACGGCAAGTCCCCTCCGCCCCGAGCGATCCGCGACGACCTCGCCGGAGTACCGGTGCCGACCGTCGCCGAGATTCTCCTTGTGCCGCATCTCTACTGCGGCGCCGTCGGTCAGATCTCCGCGGGCATCGACGCGACCCGTGTAGATTTCGACCGTCACCTCATCGGGGTTGAGTTCGCCGAGCACGACCACCGCGTCGATGGGCAGTGAAGAGCGCACCGGGAGCGCGCGGCGGCTCTCCATCTCGACCGATTCCACCCTCACCTGGCTCCAGCGTGATCGGAATCGTGCAAGGTGCTGCGCGAGATCTCTGGCGCCGGCGGCTTCGCTCGCCGCAAGTTCCAGGCCTCGTCGGTGCGCCGGCGCGTAGTAGTCGTCGGCGTACTGCTGCACCATGCGATTCGTGTTGAAGAAGGGCGCGACCGTCTGGATGCAGCGCTTCATACGACCGAGCCAGCGGCGGGGCACACCGGCCGAATCGCGGTCGTAGAACTCGGGGAGAATCTGCTCTTCGATGAGATCGTACAGGTCTTCGGACTCGATGCGGTCCGCGTCCTCCGATTGCCGGTAGGTTTCGCGCCGGCCGATTGCGAAGCCGTTGTCGGGCTCGTACGCCTCGTCCCACCACCCATCGAGAATCGAGCAATTCACGACGCCGTTGACTGCGGCCTTCATGCCGCTCGTCCCCGACGCTTCCAGTCCCCGCCGGGGGTTGTTGAGCCAGATGTCACACCCGGTGACGAGGTAGCGCGCGACATTCATGTCGTAATCTTCGAGGAAGACGATGCGGCTCGCTTCGGGATTCGTCTCGAGTCGGGCGAAGTGGATGAGTTCACGAATGAACTCCTTCCCCGCCGAATCCGCAGGGTGCGCCTTCCCGGCGACGAGGAATTGGATTGGTCGATCCTGGTCGGCCAGCAGACGAAGGAGTCGCTCTCGATCCTTGAGCAGCAAAGTCGCTCTCTTGTAAGTAGCGAACCTCCGAGCGAATCCGATCGTGAGCGCGTTCGGATCAAGCGACCCGACGGCGCGATCGATCTCGATCATCGACACTCCACGAGCTTTGAGTTGCTCGCGGAGACGGCGGCGGGTCCAGATGATCAGGCGACGCCGCTGCTCTGAATGAGTCGTCCAGAGTTCCTCGTCGGGGATGTCGTTCACCCGCTCCCACACCGTGTGATCCGTCGGATCATGTTGCCAACTGTGCCCGAGATACCGGTTGAACAACAGCCGCATCTCCGCCGACAGCCAGGACCGGGTATGGATGCCGTTCGTGACATGACCGATGGGAATCTCTTCTTCGGGCACGGCGGGCCAGACATGGCGCCACATCTTCCGGCTTACCTCGCCGTGCAGTTGCGAGACGCCGTTGCGGTAATCGGAAAGCGCGATGGCGAGCACCGCCATCGAGAAGTAGTCATGACCACCCTCGACGCTCTCCCGACCGAGCGATAGCAGGTGGTCCATGCCGATATGAAGTGAAGGTACGAAATCACCCAGGTACTTCTCGACGAGTGAACGGTGAAATCGGTCGATGCCGGCCGGAACCGGCGTGTGTGTCGTGAAGAGATTACTCGCGGCGGTCTGAGCGCGGGCGGTCTCGAAATCGACTCCGGATTCCTCGATGAGCGTGCGGATTCGTTCGAGTCCGATGAACGCGGCGTGGCCCTCGTTGATGTGGCACATCGTGGGTCGAATTCCCATCGAGTGCAGCGCGCGGAGGCCCCCAATCCCGAGCAGGATCTCCTGCTGTATTCGCGTCTCGACATCGCCGCCATAGAGGTTTCTCGTCAACTGGCGGTCGTCGTAGGAGTTCTCCGGCAGATTCGTGTCAAGCAGGTAGAGCGCGATGCGACCGACTTCGATCTTCCAGACGCCGGCGACCACTTCGCGCCCGGGAAAGCGCACGGTGACCTTGCGCCACTGCTCATCGTTCGTGCGCACCCGCTTGAGAGGAAGGTTGGCGAAGTCGAGTTCGGGATAGGTCTCCTGCTGCCAGCCGTCCGCGTTCAGGTACTGCGAGAAGTATCCGTGCTGATAAAGAAGGCCGACCGCGACGAGCGGGATCCCGAGTTCGCTCGCGCTCTTGAGGTGGTCTCCTGCAAGCACGCCGAGGCCGCCCGAATAAATGTTCAGGCACTCGGTGAGCCCGAACTCGGCCGAGAAGTACGCGATGACCGCGTTCTCCGCGTCCGGATGGGCTTCGGCGAACCACGACTGCCGCGTCAGATGCTGATCGAGGCGACTGTAAACCCGATAGATCTCGTGAAGGAAGGTCTCGTCCCGGGCCGCCTGGTCGAGTCGATCCTGACTCACATGACCGAGGAGTTTGACGGGATTGTGGTTGAATTTCGACCACAGATCGGGATCAAGCCGGACGAAGAGCGAGATCGCGTCGGGGTTCCAGGTCCACCACAGGTTGTGGGCGATGTCGAGCAGCGGCGCCAGCGGCTCGGGGAGGGCCGGGACGACGCGGAAACTGCGGATTCGGGCTTGGTCGGAACGGAGCATGGGCGGGTCGAACTCCGGAATGCGGCGGTCTGGGGCTTCGGTCGGGCGAACGCGGAGATTGTAGGAAGATCGGTTTCATGCCCGTGGGCCATGAGACGCGAATCTCGAGCTTCTGGAAGTTGAACCGAGACGCGAGCGGCGAAGGCGCTCCTCCCGCCAATATGGCAGGAGTGGACCCACGCCACGCCGCGAGAGGGTATCCGGGCGTCTGAGATCGCTGATTTCACCCACCCGGGAGGGCGCCGGACATGGCGCCGCCGTTGCACTACGAATTGAGGTGGCGGCCCGGAGTTCGCGCCCGACCGTCGCGAACGACGATGGTGTCCCGGAGCCACGCCGCGGGGAGGACACGGTCTACTCCTACAGAGGAATCGGCGTCGGGTCCGCCAGATGGGCCCCGCGCAGGGAAAGGTAAGAAGCATGTCGAAGATCATCGGAATTGACCTTGGTACGACGAACTCGGTCGTCGCCATCATGGAAGGCGGCAGCCCGAAGGTTCTCATCAACTCGTCCGGCAACCGGACCACGCCCTCGATCGTCGCGTTCACCGAGAAGGGTGAGCGACTCGTCGGTCAGCCGGCGAAGCACCAGCAGGTGACGAATCCGAAGAACACGATCTTCTCGATCAAGCGCTTCGTCGGCCGACGCTCCGGCGAGGTGCAGCAGGAAGAGAAGATGGTCCCGTATGAAGTCCTCGGGGACGGGGATGAGTATGTGAAGGTCAAGGTGCGCGACAAGACGCACACCCCGCAGGAGATCTCAGCGATGATCCTGCAGGAGCTCAAGAAGACCGCGGAGGACTATCTCGGCGAGTCCGTCGACCGGGCCGTGATCACGGTTCCCGCGTACTTCAATGACGCGCAGCGTCAGGCGACCAAGGACGCGGGTGAGATCGCCGGCCTCAAGGTCGAGCGCATCATCAACGAGCCGACCGCCGCCGCGCTGGCGTACGGCCTCGAGAAGAAGAAGAACGAGAAGATCGCGGTCTTCGACCTCGGTGGCGGCACCTTCGATATCTCCATTCTCGATATCGGCGATGGGGTGTTCGAAGTGCTTTCGACAAACGGTGACACCCACCTGGGCGGTGATGACTTCGACCAGCGGATCATCGACTATGTCGCCGACGAGTTCCGGAAGGATCAGGGCATCGACATCCGCAGCGATCCGATGGCTCTCCAGCGGCTCAAGGAAGCGGCGGAGAAGGCGAAGATCGAACTGTCGACCCGCCAGGAATCGGCGATCAACCTTCCGTTCATCACCGCGGATCAGTCCGGGCCGAAGCACCTGCAGGTCACGCTCACACGCTCGAAGTTCGAGTCGATCTGCGATGACTTGTTTGCGCGGCTTCGCGAGCCCTGCCAGTCGGCGATCAAGGACGCGAAACTCAAGCCGGAACAGATCGCCGAGGTCGTGCTCGTTGGCGGTTCGACGCGCATCCCCAAGGTGCAGGAGATTGCCCGGGAGCTCTTCGGCGGCAAGGAGCCGAATCGATCGATCAACCCCGATGAGGTCGTGGCGATTGGCGCGGCGATTCAAGGCGGCGTGCTCCAGGGTGATGTGAAGGATGTCTTGCTGCTCGATGTCACGCCGCTTTCGCTCGGCGTCGAAACGCTCGGCGGCGTCATGACGAAGCTCATTGAGCGGAACACGACGATCCCGACGAGCAAGAAGGAAACCTTCTCGACGGCGTCGGACAACCAGACCGCCGTGACCATCCATGTCCTTCAGGGCGAGCGCGAGTTCGCCAAGGACAATCGCACGCTCGCTCGGTTCGACCTCACCGGCATTCCGCCCGCTCCGCGGGGCATGCCGCAGGTCGAGGTCGAGTTCGCGATCGACGCGAACGGCATTCTCAATGTCACCGCGACCGACAAGGCGACCGGGAAGAGTCACAATGTCGAGGTGAAGGGCGCGAGCGGCCTGTCGGAAGACGAGATCGAGCGTATGAAGCAGGATGCCGAGGCGCACGCGTCGGAAGACAAGGCGCGGCGTGAACTCATCGATCTCAAGAACCGCGCCGAGCACATCGTCCATGAGACGCGAAAGAACCTCAACGAATTCGGGGAGAAGGTCTCCGCCGATGTGCGCGGCAACATCGAGTCCGCCATCAGCAACCTCGAGGCGAAGCTCAAGGAAGAGAACAAGGAGGCCATTGAAGCGGCCCTCCGGAATCTCGAACAGGCGTCGATGGAACTCGGCAAGGCGATGTACGAGGCCCAGGCCGCCGGCGCTGCGGCTGGCGGCGCGGAGGGCGAAGAGCCCGCCGCGTCCACGAGTTCGGACAACGACGATGTCATCGACGCCGAGTATGAGGTCAAGGATGGCGACTGATCGGGCGCCCGATCTCGCTCTTAGATTGACTTGAACGCCTCGCCCCGGAGCTTTGCGGCTTCGGGGCGAGGCTCGTTTTCGGATCATTGTGATCGCGGGGTCGTCGGCGGCGGCCGCTTATAGCCATTGCGTTCACCAACAGCCTCGTGGTACGATCGTCGGTGAGCACGCCGCTCCTGCGGCGCAGGGGATGACTCCATGACGCTTCTGACGATCGCGCTCCGAGGCGCCTCGCGTGCGCCTGTTCTCGCGTCGCTCGGCCTCGCCGTCTCGCTCGGCTTTGCCGCGAATGGCGCCGCGAATCCGGTGAACGCGGCGTTGCAGGTCCGCGACTCGGAGACGGTCGAGGTGGAGTTCCTGCCAGCCGCCAGCGCTGACGAGTCGACGGTGATCGTCCACGCGGCCGCGGCGTCCTTTACCATCGAGCTTCGCCGAGTCTCCGTGCGAAGCAAATCCTTTCAGATCCTCGTTCAGAATGCGGACGGCCAGCTCGTTCCGGTTGCGGCGCCGCCATCGGCGGTCTATCGAGGAGTCGTGTTCGAAGAGCCGGGAAGCGTGGTCGCCGCGTCGATCGAAGACGAAGGGATCACGGCCACGATCACCCTCGCGTCCGGGGTGACGCTCGGCGTGCAGCCGTTGCGCGAGATTCTGCCGGACGCCGCCCCGTCGGCTCACATTCTTTATGACGCGGCTTCGATCGAGCACGGTGAGTTTGTCTGCGGGGTTCTCGGCGCGCCGCGCGAGGTTTCGCGCTCGGCCCGGAACGGGGCCGGCGAACCCGACGGCCTCTGCCGCGTCGCAGAAATCGCGATCGACAGCGATGTCGAGTTCTTCGAGAGTGAAGGATCGGTGACGGCGGCGATCGGCGAAATCGAGAGCATCATCAACGGGGTCAATGTGATCTATGAGCGCGATGTCGAGATCACGCACCGGATCAGTTCGATCTTCATTCGTCCGACCGAGCCCGATCCGTATTCGATGACGAACCCGAGCGAATCGCTCAATGAGTTTCGCACGGAATGGAGCGGGAACCACCCGGATATCACGCGCGATGTCGCCCACCTCTTTACCGGCCGCGACCTCGAGGGACGCGTCATCGGCATCGCGTACCTCGGCGTGATATGCACCGAATCATTCGGCTACGCGGTGTCGCAGGTGACATTCACGACGAACCATGTCGACGAGGTCGCGCTCGTCGCCCACGAACTCGGGCACAACTGGAACGCCGGCCATTGCAGTTCGACCTGTTCGAGCGGATCCGATTGTCGCATCATGTGCCCGTGTCTTGGAGGGTGCGCTGAGGACCCGACCCGGTTCGGCGCGCAATCCATCGCGTCGATCTCGTCCTTCGCCCGCTCCCGACCGTGCCTCGACGACGACGAATGCGAACCGGGAGTGCGCCTGAGCGGCCCCACGCCTGGGCGCGCGGGCTTCAACAACCTGGTCACGATCTCGAATGCGACCGCGAACGGCGAAGTGCGCATCTACTGGGCGCTGCGCGAAGGCCGGACGAATGTGTCGTCGTGCGCCGGCGTGCAACTCGATCTCGACGACGCGAATGTCGCCGGCGAGGTGGTCGCGAGTGTGTCGGGCATCGCCTCGTTCACTGGATTCGTCCCTCGCGGCGCCCGTGGACGCGCGCTCCTCATCCAAGCCGTCGATCTCGCAAGCTGTCGGCTGTCGAACAGCGTGGTCTACCAGTTCCCATGACTTTTTCCGCGCGGAACCTTACGAATCTTGCGGACCGATGCCTCGATCCGGAGGCCGAGTCCGAGATTCTCGCGTATCTTGATTTGCAAATCGAGTACCTCGACTGGTTCATCACGCGGCGCTTTGAACGAGAAGCGTCTGCATCGCCGCGCCCGTCGGCGAGTGATGAAGTGGCGAGCTATGTCGCCTCGGTGGCGGGTCAGATGGAACGCGTCGTTGACTCGGCTCGATCGCATCGCGCAATCGCCCGACTCGCTCTCGACCTGCGCGACTATCGCGCCGAACACGGCGTCTATCCGGATCCGTCGACTTACGAAGCGCCGATCGATCCATGGACCGGACGACCCATTTCGTACCGAATTGACGGCGCAGGGTTCATCCTGTTCTCCCCGGCTCCGATCGGTGGCGAGCCGATCGAGTGGCGCTGGAATTGACGAGGTCGGCGCACGCTCCCAACCGGGTGTCCAGCGCGGCGGGATCGCCTACGATGCTCGTCCGCGCCCGTCGGGAGAGAGCGAGCCGCGCCGATCATGCACTTTCACAAGCAGCCGAGTCCGGATTGTCTGGCGCCGATCGAGCGTCTCGCCCCGTCGCCGAATGAACCCGACGATTCCTCAATTCATTTGACAGGCTCTGGCGTCGATCTCAGGGTTCGCGCCGGGGTCGGGGACTACTTTCATCTCACGGTCAACCGGCTCGAAGCGCCGTTGCCGCGCTACACGCCGGTTCCAGCCGGCGCTCCCGCAGCCTTCAAGGGTAAACTGGAACGGGACGACTCGGCGACCACACTTACCGGGGCCGACGGCGCCCGGTTCCGAGTCGACCACAAGCGGCTCACGCTCTCGTTGACCCACGCCACGGCCGATGGGGTGACGCTCGAGGTCATCCCGCACGATGACACTCAGATCATCGGATTCTGCGGCGACAAGTTCGGCGTGGGGCTCCGTCTTCCCGAGAAAACTCCTTTCTACGGATTCGGCGAGAAGACGGGACGTCTGAATAAGCAGGGCGCCCGGATGAAGTTCTGGACCGTCGATGTCTGCGCGGATCACCCGTATGGCGCGTGTCGCGACGATTACGATCCGACCTACTGCAGTATTCCCGTCGCGTACTGGCGCGTGGCGAGCGAAGACGGCGCCGCGACCGCGTGGGCCGCGGCGCTCATCGACAACGGCGGCGCATCCTGGTTCAACTGTCAGTCGAACGACTTTCTCGAAGACCGATTCTTCTACTTCGGGACCTACTCCGGCGAGCCCAGCTTCTACTTTGTGACCGGTGACACGCTCGCCGAGGTGGCCGCGAAGATCCTGCGTCTCACGGGTGATCCGGCTATGCCGCCGCTGTGGGCGCTGGGGCATCATCAGTGTCGATGGGGTTACGACGAGGTGCGCATGTATCAGCACATCGTCAAACAGTACATCGAACACGAGATTCCGCTCAGCTCACTCTGGCTCGACATCGATTACATGGACCGGTACCGCGTCTTCACCTGGCATCCGGAGCGCGTGCCCGACCCGAAGGCGCTCGCGAAGTGGATGCATGAATGTGGCGTCCGACTCACGACGATCATCGACCCGGGGGTCGCGGCGGTCGAAGGCGACGAGACCTACGAAGATGGGCGTGAGAAAGACCTCTTCTGTCTCGCGGCGTCAGGCCGCGAGTTCATCGGCATGGTCTGGCCGGGCAAGACGGTCTTTCCCGATTACACCCGGAGCGACGCGCGGGAATGGTGGGCGGATCGAATCGCCGCCCATCTCGCGATGGGGGTCGACGGCATCTGGAACGACATGAACGACCCGGCCGCCGGCGCCGCCGACCTCGACGACATGCGTTTCGATCGGGGGCAGGTCGACCACGCATACTTCCATAACCTCTACGGAACCTTTATGGCCGAGGCGACCTGGCTCGGCTACGAGCGGCACGATCCGGATACGCGCCCGTTCATCCTCACCCGTTCGGCCTCCACCGGCATTCAGCGATTCGCCGCGGTCTGGACGGGTGACAACTGCTCATCATGGGCGCATCTGCGCATGAGCATTCCCGAGTCAGTGAATCTCTCGTTGTCCGGGGTGAGTTTCAACGGGCCCGACATCGGCGGATTCATGGAGAACACGAACGGTGAACTGCTGACCCGCTGGTATCAGGCGGCCGTGCTCTTCCCATTCTTCCGGAACCATTCAAACAATGGCACAGCCCATCAGGAACCGTGGTGTTTCGGCACGGCGACGCGGGAGATCATCCGCGAAACAGTGCTCCTGCGCTATCGATTGCTCGGCGCCCTCTATTCAGAGTTCGCACGACATCTCGAGACCGGCGAACCCGTGATGCGTCCGATGTGCTGGTTCAGTGACGACCGCGCCTATCGGGATGTCGATGATCAGTATGCGATCGGATCGGACATCGTCGTCGCTCCGGTCGTACATGCCGGAGCCGAACGGCGGCATGTGCTCCTTCCGCCGGGAAAGTGGTTCGACTTGACGGCGAGTCAATGGCGAGACGGCGATGCGCTCTTCGATCGCGAGGCGCCGATCGGCGACCTTCCGCTCTTTATCCGGAAGGGAACGATCATCGCCGAGCCGATTCCGACGGATCACGAGTCGTTCGTCGGCTGGGACCATGACCTCACGCGATGCCACTGGCGAATTCACCTCTTCGGCGATCCGTCGTCCGGCGCTCAACTCGTGGATGACGGACGAACCCGTCAGGCCGGAGCTCCGGCGCGCTCGACCATTCGATACGAAGCGGGGGAACTTGAGGGAGATTTCCCGTTTGGCCGCGTCGTCGAGGTGATCGCGTACGACGCCGCGGTTTCTGGCCGTATGACCGTGGGCGGGAACTCTTTCGCGGACGCGGAGCCGGAGATGGCGCTCGGGCGGGGCTTCGGGGGGACGGCGAGCCGGGCCTGGCGGCGGGAGTGATCGGCCGCAGCCAGTGTCCTGCGTCGATTCCTGCTACACTAAACGCGTGCAATCTACTGGCGGACCGAACACGCAAGGATCAGCGAAGGCCGACAGGCGCACGCACATCGTGGCGCTCAGCCCATCGGGTGTCGGAACGCCGCCTGCGGTTCTCAATATCCTTGAGCGCAAGGGCGCGCAGGTGACGAGTGTACGAAGCGCCGTCGCCGCGATGGCCGAGATTGCGCGATTCGAGATCGAGCATCGTCGGGGAGCGTCCGGCGCTCCGCGGACACGGGGCGTGCCCATCGCCCTTCTCATCGTCGAGCCGGAACAATTTGCGGGGACCGGAAAGCTGCGTGACGCGATTCGTCGTCACTTTCCGCTTGTCGCGGTTTGGGCGTGCCGTGACCATGTCGATCCACGGCTGGCGCCGCTCGACGAGCCGGCGGCGCCGGACCACGACGCGTCGCGTGACGAAATGGTCGCCGATCTTCATCCTCGGCCACGCAGAATTGATGACAGCGCCGGCGACGAGCCGCCGTCGACCTTTACGCGTGGGTCGGTTCCGCCTTCGCTCCGGTTGGCGCCTGAAACCGCTGCCGGATTCGGTGACGGACAACCATCCACACCCTCCGGCCACAGCGACGGGAGCGAGGACGACGACGAATTGGGCGAAGGTGTGGTGTCGCCCGAGGAACTGTCGATGCTTCTGAGGCCGGATCCCAGCGAGGACGAGGACGAATCCTCTGGCTCGGGCCGCCGCGGCGCCGAGGCCTAAAATGATGTATAATAAGATCTTGTGGAAGATCTGCGCCGGCGATTCCTGATAGTAATCTAAATGAGCGAGTCACACTCCACCATTTCGAAAGGGACCAGCGACGGCCCGCGTGCCCGTCGCCCGGACCGCGGGGGCCTGCTCGCGGTTGGAGGAGCCCACCTCGCCTCGGAACTCGCCGCCGCAACTTCGCGACGAGTGACCCGCGTGGGCGCCACGCTCGACGCCGTGGCCATGCTTGCGAAGTCGGATCTCGCGTCGGCTCCCGACGCGGTTCTCGTGGAAGCTACGGCGGTGGACGAAGACCCGTCGGAGGTCGTCCGCGCGATGCGACGCATTGACCCCTCGGTCACGCTTCTGCTCGTGACGAACGGTGGCGCGACGGCGGAGTTGACCCACCGCGCGCTCCGGGCCGGGTTCGACGGCCAGGTAAAGTCCCCGGTCGTTCGGCTCGAATTGGAGCGCGCGCTGAGTGAAGCCTCGTGGGAGCCGCGCGACCGGCCGGCCGCGCATGAGAGCGATACGGGCAATCAGTCGCCCACGCCGAGCGCGCCGCACGAATCCGCGTCCGCCGGTGCAGGCGGCGGAGGAGATGAGGACCGACACCGCGATGGCCGCGCGCTGGGCGATATCGATCTCATCGATCAGCTTCTCGAGGATCCCGATCAGTTCCGACCAATGCTCCTCGAGATCATCGCCTCGCACGGGCGTGTCGAGACGCCGGACTTCGTCGCGCTCGACGCGGCCGAGTCGCAGGACGGCGTCGTCGTCCGGGCCGGTGACACGGATCTCGCTTTACTTGTCGGCGGAGCGTCTCGCGAGTCGCTCGAGCGGTGGGGCGACTGGGCCGGGCGGTGGTTGGCGCTGGAAGATCGCCTGAAGACCTACCGGCGCCTGGCGTATACCGATGATCTGACCGGCGCCTGCAATCGTCGATACTTCATGGAGTTTCTCGAGCACGCCGTCGCCGAGGCGCGAGCCCGGCGCGAGTTCGTCACCCTCATGGTGTACGACATCGACAACTTCAAGACCTACAACGATCGTTTTGGCCACGGCGCCGGTGATGAAATACTCGTCGAGACCGTTCGACTCCTTCGATCGGTCATTCGTCCCCACGATGAGGTCTGTCGAATCGGCGGTGATGAATTCGCCATTATCTTCTACGACCCGTCCGGCCAGCGCGCGATCGGGAGCCGCCATCCGGAGTCGATCCAGGACATTGCCCGCCGGTTTCAGAATCAGATCCGGAGCCATCGATTCCCGAAGCTCGGATCCGAGGCGCACGGCGAACTGACGATCTCGGGAGGACTCGCCTCATTCCCATGGGACGGTCACGATGCGCGATCGCTGCTCGAAGTCGCCGACCACCGCGCGCTCGCCTCGAAGCGCGCGGGGAAGAATGCGATCACCTTCGGGCCCGGAGGGGACGCGGTCGCGTCCGATTCCGCCGAATGATCACTCGGGGCGGCCCCGGTTTCCCGCGTCTCCGCCGTTGACCTTCGAGAATCGTCCTTCAATAGAATGCCCACGATTCTGTCGCCGCCCGCGGCGCCGACTCATGTCCGTCATTCAAGTCAATTTCTTCGCGCGTCCAACCAGGCGCGCCGGTCAGCAGGAGAGTGATCGTCATGTCATCCGTCAAGGAATACCTCGGATCCGACGCTGAATCGCTGCTTTCGTACAAGTGCAAGGGCATCAGCGCGGATCGACTCCATTTGCCGGGACCGGATTTCGTTGATCGGGTAATGAGCATGTCCGATCGCAGTCCCGTGGTCCTGCGCAACCTGCAGCTGCTCCTCAACACGGGGCGGCTTGGAGGCACGGGATATGTCTCCATCCTTCCGGTCGATCAGGGAATCGAGCATTCCGCGGGAGCGAGCTTCGCGCCCAACGCCGAGTACTTCGACCCCGAGAACATCATCAAACTCGCGATCGAAGGTGGCTGCAACGGTGTCGCCTCGACCTTCGGTGTACTCGGGGCGTGCGCGCGAAAGTACGCGCACAAGATCCCGTTCATCGTGAAGCTGAACCACAACGAGTTGCTGAGCTATCCGAACGCATACGACCAGGTCGCCTTCGGCTCGGTGCGGCAGGCGTATGAGATGGGCGCGGTCGCCGTCGGGGCGACGATCTACTTCGGCTCGGCCGAATCGAGCCGGCAGATTCAGGAAGTCACGGAGTGGTTCGAGGAGGCGCACGCGCTCGGGATGGTGACCATTCTCTGGTGTTACCTGCGCAACAGCGAATTCAAGAAGGACGGCGTCGATTACCATGTCTCGGCGGATGGAACCGGTCAGGCGAACCATCTCGGCGTCACCATCCAGGCGGACATCATCAAGCAGAAGCAGGCGGAGAACAACGGAATCTACAACGCGATCAAGTTCGGCAAGACCCACAAGAAGGTCTACGACGAGCTGACCCCCGGCGATCATCCGATTGAACTGACCCGCTACCAGGTCGCGAACTGCTATATGGGACGCGCCGGACTCATCAACTCCGGTGGCGCCTCGACCGGAAGCGCGCAGGACGATTTCTCCCAGGCGGTGACGACGGCGGTCATCAACAAACGCGCCGGAGGCATGGGGCTCATCTCGGGTCGCAAGGCCTTCCAGCGCCCGATGGCGGACGGCGTCAGGTTGCTCAACGCGATTCAGGATGTCTATCTCGACGAGAGTGTCTCGATCGCCTGACGGACTCAACCAAACGAAAACAGCGGCAGCCCGCGAACTTGCGTTCGCGGGCTGCTGTGCAGCGAGGGAACGGGAATCGGGCGCCTCAATCAGCGGACGATGACCGGAAGCACCGGGGAGATTCCTCCGACGACCGCTGCCTGAAGCTGTAGCTCAAGGCCCGCGGCGGACGGCGGAATCATCGCCTGCAGTGTCGCTTGGCCGAGCGGGTCGGCCACAGACGATCCGCCGAGCAAGGGATAGTGCAGATCGAGCGTGACATCGAGCGCGGGGATGTAGGTGTTCCCGGTCCCGGTCAGGGAATAGGCGAAGTACACGGTGGTGAACGGGTCGGCTCCCGTCGCCGTCAGCGTGACTTCCGATCCCGCGATGAACGGCGTCGCGTCGAGTTGCAGTTTCGGTGGATCGGCGAAGAGTGTCCCGAGGAGACCCGACGACGGCGAGGTCGTGCCGAAGATCACGCCCGCCTCGTTCTGCGCGAACAGCGGATCGATGAAGATCTCGATGCGATCGTGATCGAGGAAGGCGTCGGCCCCGAAGAAGTTCGCCTGAGGCGCGAGCCGGTTGAAGAGCTCCTGCGCGATGAAGGGGCCGTCCGTGATGTATCCGAGTTCACCGGAAGTCACGATGACCCGCAGCTCACCGAGATCGGTCACGATGCCCGCCTCGAATATGGCGTCCTGACCGTCCGGAGTGAACGGTTCGAAGAAGCTCGTGAACGCGGCGCTGCCGCCGATGGCGTGAGCGGATGCGAGCACATCGCTTTCCATCGTCGGACCCGGATCGAAGTCGACTTTGACCTTGGTGTCGACCCGCGTGAGCTCCAACTCGTTCGAGAACCCCATCGTCGAGACCGTGTAACCCGCGTTGCGGAGCTGGGTCGCAATGAGGTCGCGCTTCTGCTGCGCGTTGCAGTTCGCGGGAATGTCGACCGGAACTTCCTTCGTTCGGTTGGGGTCATTCGCCGGCTTCGTCGTGTCGGTGAAGGTGACCTTGACGCGTCCGGCGTTGCCGGGGTCGGAGAATTCCATCTTGACGCGACGAGTGTCGGCCCCGGCCATGCGGACGCCGGCGAGCAGGGCGAGCCCAACCAGAGCAATCGTGCGGAACAGTTCGGAATGTGAGCTTCGCGTATTCATCATCAAGTCCTTTCGCGGGGTTTCGGTTACACGCGTTCGGGCGGTCGCTCCGCCTCCACGAAGGAACTCGAAAACGGCTCGACGACTGGACAAATAAAAAGCCCACGGGCAGGACGCCCGTGGGCCTCGATTTTGCCTTCAGGACCGGGTCGTTACGGAATCTGCTCTACATTCGAAGTTCCGCAGGTCGACGCGTCGACGGCCTGGAGGAACGCGCCGCACGCGCCGGCGCCGACATTCCGGCTGATCGTGAGTTCGCCCGCCGCGTCCGCGGTCGCCGTGCCGACGAGCCGGGCCGTACCGTTGAGTCCGAGTTGTGTACCGGCGCAGGGACCTCCCGGAACGACGAAGTTTCCGGTTCCCACGGCGCCGGCGAACGCGACGAGGCCGTTCGGTGTCGCGCCGGAGACCTCGACGGTAATCGACCCCGGGCAGGCGCCGCTCACGCTGAGCGAAAGACCGCCGCCGAGCAACCACTCAATCGTGTTGTCCCAGAGGGTGGCGTGACTGGCCGTGTACGCCGGCGGATAGAAGAAGAAGTTCACATCGTTGGTGAAGACAACGCGACCGGCTCCGTAGTCGAACGCGACGAGTCCGGTTGATGTGTCCGGATTCTGAGCGATAGACGCATGACTTGCGTTCAGGTTGACCCAGCGACCCGGGACATTGAGCCCACCGATCAAGCTCACGACTCCGAACGGTCCGTCGATGAGCGGATGCGATGGATCAGTGATGATGAGGTTCACCCCGAACGCGTTGTATTCGCCGCCGTAGTTCGGCCCATTAAACAAAGTCGCGAACTGGCTGCACGACGCGGAGAACGCCGAGCCATCGCCGATGAAGAGCAATCCTCCTCCGTTCGAAACGAAGTTCTGCAACTCCGCCCCTTCGGCGGCGGAGATCGTCGCGCCGACTTGAAGCAAGCCGGTGACAAAGATATCAGCGCCAGCGAGCGATCCCGTATTGATGATGCCCGTGCTGTTCACGGTAAATCCTCGTGCGGTGAGCTGGCTCAATGGTCCGACGCCTCCATTTCCCGTCAGCCAGTACTGGTTCGCGCCCGATTAGCATCGTGTGCCGTCAAAGCTCTGAACCGTCTGTGCCGACGCGACACCTACCCCGGCGACAAGCGCAACGATCGCGCCTAGCCACGAAAGCCTCTTCCGAAACATCTCAATCTCCTTCTCGTACGACGACCTGGAAGAACACAACACACAGGCGTTCGGCGGCCATTTCTGGGGCCGTAGAACAAGATATGACGCGCATTGTACCGGGCCCCCGCGCCCGTTCACAAGACGAAACGGGTACTCACGATTTCTGTATTTGGCCCACCGCCCGGCAGGGAAACCGTCACGATCGTCTGGCTCTCGACGACCACGCCGCGGCTCTGATATCCTTCGCGAAGTGGAAAGGAACCAATGGCGAATCGAAACTCGCGTGGTCGCATCCCGCAATTGATCGGAATGATTCACCTTGGCGCGCTTCCCGGGGCGCCCTCGTCGACGAAACCGCTCGGCGCGCTCGCCGCCGCGGCGGCTCAAGAGGCGACGCGCCTCGTCGACGCCGGTTTCGACGGCGTGATCATCGAGAACATGCACGATCGGCCGTACCTTCGTCGTGAAGTGGGGCCGGAGGTCGTCGCCGCGATGACGCGTTGTGGCGAGGCGGTTCGCGGGGCGATCGGAACCCGCGCGGCCGTCGGCGTTCAGACGCTCGCGGGCGCGAATCGGGCCGCGCTCGCCATCGCGCACGCGATTGACGCGACCTTTATTCGCGCCGAAGGGTTCGTCTTCGCGTCGGTCGCGGACGAAGGGATACTCGACGAGGCCGACGCGGGTCCGTTGCTCCGATATCGCCGAACCATTGGCGCCAACGCGATCGCCGTGTGGGCGGATATCAAGAAGAAGCATTCATCGCACGCCATCACAGCTGATCTCGACCTGGGCGAAACCGCCCGCGCCGCGGAATTCGCCGGAGCCGATGCAGTCATCGTCACTGGGACGAGTACGGGCGCGCCGACGGACCCGGGCGACCTCGAAGCCGTGCGGGCGGCGACTTCGTTGCCCGTCGTAGTCGGGAGCGGCGCCACCGCCGAGACCATCTCGGCGCTCATCGACCTCGCCGACAGCGTCATCGTCGGATCCGCGCTCAAGAAGGGCGGACGGTGGGACGGCGCCCTCGATGGTCGTCGCGTGTCGCGATTCATGCGGGCAGCCGGGCGTGGCTCGTAGCTCTGGCCATCACCTACCATTCCGAGCGATTACACGAATCGAGCGAATGATCGGGAGATTAAAGTGTCGCGACGATGGACGAAGGCGCCCCTGTTGACTCTCGCGCTTCTGACTGGCGCCGTCATGTTCGCCTGTGAAGAGGACGCCGCATCGCCTCCGGAGGCGCCGTCTGAGATCACTTCAGCGACCACCGCCCCTCCGACACCGGCGACCCCGGACCCCGTGAGCGAACGCGACCACGGAACGATCGGATCCGCCGAAGGCGCGACCATTTCCGCGGAGACGGTCGCTCGCGTCGGCTCCATTCAGACGAGCATTGATCCAGATGTTCTGGAGACCCTCATCGGAACGCGACCGAATCTCGACCTCGAGTTCACGAACCAGGACGGCGAGCCGGTCCGCCTTGGCGACTTTGAAGGCGAAACGCTCGTCATCACGACGATCTACACCTCGTGCCCCATCCCGGACATGTGTCCTCGATTGACCGCCGACATGGCATGGCTCGCCCGCCAGGTCCCCTCGGAGCTTGAGGACGACATCCACTTCCTGCTGATCAGCTTTGACCCGCAGCGTGATACGCCGGCGGCGCTCAAGGCGTACGGTGAGTCCCGCGGCATCGTTTTTGAGCATACCGACCTGCTCCGCGCCGACATCGACACTACCCGGACACTCATTCGCGATGAGCTTCAGATTCCGCTGTCGATCGATCCGATGACGAATCAGATCGTGACCCATGCGATGATGATCCATGTGATCAATCCCGATGGATTCATCGTGGTCGAGCGGACCGCGAAGTCGACCGAGGCCGTTGAACTTGTCGCCCGGGAGATGGTGCGGGCGGCGACCCTTCCTTTCACGCCGCCGGCTGAATCATCCGGGGCGTCGGACGGATGAGGTCCGAGAACCAGTCGGCGCGTGACTGTACCGTCCGCCGGCGTCTGAACTCCGCGTCCATCTAAACCGCTTCCGATACCCCGCCGATGATGGCTGTGACGATCGGTGTAACGGGGCAAGTGCGCCGCCGCCGTGGCCGCGCCGCGGTTATGGCTCGGCCGAGGACGGATGAACGGAGACCAGTGTGCTGAAGTTCCTGAAGACCACGAACGCGCCGATTGCGATCGATTTCGGCTATTCCGAGGTCAAGGCGCTTCAGCTCGTGCCCGGTGAGAAGCCGACGGTCGGCGCCGCCGCCCGCATCGAGATTCCCGAGGCGGCGCGGCAGGATTCGATCGCCCGCTGGGATTTCCTCAACGATCGCCTGCCCCGCGCTCTCCGCGAGGCGCGGTTTCGAGGCAAGCTCGCCGTCTGTTCCATTCCGGCGTGGCAGACCTTTACCCAGCACATGCAGGTGGGCAAGGGCGACGCTTCGGCGATCGAAGCGCAGCTCCTCGATCAACTGCAGAACATGATCGCGTGCGATCCCGATTCGGTACTGATTCGCCATCTCGAAATCTGTGACCTCTTCCGCGCCGGGGAGGCGCTCACCGAGGTCGTCTGCTTCGCGGTGAACCGCGAGGTGGTCATGAAGCAGCTCGATCTGCTCGGTCGGTGCAAACTGGACATCGGGGGACTGCACGCCGAGCCGATCGCGATGGCGCGGGCGTTCGATCATCTCTACCGTCGGGAGGGTGACGATCGCATCACCACCCTGTACCTTGACCTCGGCGCGAATGGCGCCAAGGCGGTCATCGCCCACGGCCGCGAAATTCGATTCGTGAAGTCGATTCCGGTCGGTGGGCGGCACTTTGACCAGCGCATTGGTGATTCGTTGAAGATCTCGGTCGAGGAGGCTCGGGCCGCACGGTTCGAAAGAGCGAAGCCGCCGGCCGAGTCGAACGCGACACCAGTGAGTGCGACCGGGGTCGTCGCCGGCGCCGCGGCCGCCGCCGGTTCGTCGGCGGGTGTCCGAACGACCGAAGCGTCGGCCCCTGTGATGACCGCTGACGAGCGCCGTGTCGGCCAACTGCCGAGTGACTTTCGCCCGCTTTCTGCGGATGGCGGCGGCGATTCGATCGATGCCGACGCGGCGAACGACGCCGACACGATTCATTCGGCGATCAGCGGCCTGGTGGAGCAGCTCGTCGACGAGACCCGGATGTGCCTGCGGTATCACGAGTCGCTCTTTCCCGACCGTCCGGTGGACCGCGTGATCCTGATGGGTGGTGAGGCGCGGGACGCGGAAATGGCGCGCGAAGTCGCGGAAGCGGTCGGCGCCCCGGCGTTCGTCGCCGATCCACTTCGTCCATCGCTCGCCGAGCCGCCTTCGCTCGTGGGGCTCGACCGAGTGGAAGGCCAGCCGGGATGGTGCGTAACTCGAGGATTGTGTGGGTGCCCGCTCGATCGCTGAGGACGGCGATCGAGGGGCGGAACTGACTGGCGAACGAATGAAGGCCGGAGCCCGGGATGGGTAATGCGAGCTTCCTACCTGAGGACTACATCGCGCAGCGAGCGGAGCGCCGGTCGAGCGTGATCAGCCTGACATTGTTCGGCGTCGTCATGACCGCCGTGGTCGCCGCCTTCTTCGTGACGAACCGGCAATGGAAGATGGTCAAGCTCGAACAGCAGCAGATCAATCTCGAGTTCGCCGAGGCTGCGAAGCGGATCGAAGAACTGAACGAACTCGAGGCGCGAAAAGCCCAATTGCTCTCGACCGCCGAGATCACCGCGGCGCTCGTCGAGCGGATTCCGCGCTCGGTCCTGCTGGCGGAACTCATCAACCGAATGCCCGATGCGGTCAGCCTCGACGAGTTCGAATTGAAGAGCATTCAAATCAAGACCGCGGCGCCGGCGTCCACCGCGAAGGATCGGGTGAAGTCGCTCGCGGAGAAGAAGCGCGGACCCACCAAGGCCGACGAAGCGACCGAGCGCAAGGTCGAAGCTCCGAAGTACGATGTGACTATTACGCTCGAAGGCTTCGCGCCGACCGATGTGCATGTCTCCGAATACATCACGAATCTGAACCTCTGTCCGCTCGTTCGTGAGGTGGAGCTCAAGCACACGAAGGGCGCCGACATCGACGGCCAGGAGCTGCGCGAGTTCCAGATCGAGATGAAACTCGACAACGACGCGGACGCGAAGCAGTTCGAACCGCTGCGGGCGAACCGCTCTCTTCGCGACCCGACCATGGCGGAGGTCGAACTCGACAGCTTCGACCCGGATCTCACTCAGGTTGACTTCGACGGTGAGGAGCCTCACTGATGCGATTCGGTGTGCGGGAAATCCTGTTCGTCTTCGTGTTGCTCGCCATTCCCGTGGCGTCCTTCATGCTCGTCTTCAAGCCGCGGAACGCGGAGATTCAGGAGGCGAAAGAAGAGATCTCCCGCAAGCGGGCAGACCTCCAGAAGCTGAGCGAAACCACGCTGCGCATCAACGATCTCGGCGCCGCAATCGTGAGCTGGGAAGAAGCGATCGACCTCATCGAGGCGAAACTCCCCGGAGAGCAGCAGGTCGACCAGGTCCTCCGACAGGCCTGGGAGATCGCCGACCGCCATGGTCTCGTCATCGACTCGGTGGCGCCCGACAAGAAACTCGACGCGGGACAGTTCATGGAGTTGCCGATCAAGGTTGAGCTTTCGGGCGATTTCGACGGGTTCTATCGATTCCTGCTCGATCTCGAGCAGCTTCCGCGGCTGACTCGAATCAAGAACCTCAAGATGGAGCGGATGAGTGATGTCGACGGCGCCATGACCGCGAAGTTCACGCTGAGCGTGTTCTTCGAAGCTCGCACACGATCGCTGTCGGGAGCCAACTCATGAACTTCGATCCCACGCTGAACAACAACTCCGGATCCGGCCTGGAGACCGACCACGGTGACCTCGCGCTCGGTCAGGATGAGTTTGACCTCCTCGGGTCGGGGAAGAAGCAGAAAAAGCTTCGCGACAGCACGCTTGCCCTTGGCGCCATCATTCTCGTCGCCGGTGGTGTGCTGTATGGAATGCGGATTGTCGCGCAGAAGTCCGCATCGGCTTCGACCGGTGACGAGAGCGTCGAGGTCAAGATCAAGGAAGCCGTGAATCGCATGATTCAATCGGATCAGACCGACATGCGGTCGGAGAGTGAGCGCGTGCTCGCCGGACTCTCGCTCGATCGGAGCGAGGTTCAGGTGCCGCTTGACGAAGTCAAGAAAAACCCGTTCTTCCTCATCGGACAGGCGGCCACCGATCCGACGCCAAGAAATGTGGAGCCGGCGAACGACAGCGAATACCTCCGCCGACAGCAGGAGCGTCGCCGGGAGGAACTCGCCCGCCGGGTGTCACGATTTGAGATCAGCAGTGTCATGGGGCGCGGCGATTCGTGCGTCGCGATCGTCAATAACCAGGTCGTTCAGGTTGGCGACTACCTCGACGACTTTCAGGTCATTCGCATCGAGCCGCTTCGGGTGACGCTCGACGCGGAGGGATTAGAGTTCGAGATCACACTCGGCCCGTGAGGTTTGAGTCGCGGTGGATGGTGGAATGGGGCGATTCGATTTGGACAGTCTGCTCAGCGATCTGGGACTGCCTCAGGATGGGGCGGAGACGAACGCCGATGCTGCGCCGGCGGCGAACCACGGGAATGCTCGTCCGCCGACTGAGTCGGACGACCAGGCCGCGACTGAGCACAACGGCGGCGGGCGGTCCCACGCGCGGGAGGCGTCAACGACGGTGACCATCTCGGAGCCGAGCGATTCCTCGACGGACGAGGTCGAGTCACTCACCGGCGCCCAGGGCGCCGAGGTCGAGTCCGAGCGTGACCACTCTTCACCGGCTCCCCTCTTGTCGTCGAACACGACCTCGGCCGACATACTCGAACCCGGTCCGGATGATGCGCTGCAGGCATTGTGGCGACCGTCACGCGATCAGGCGCCCGCGGGCGCCTCGAAGTCAGATCTTGGCCTCGAGCTGCAGCGTCGGGGTGTAATCGCCGCCGATGTGCTCGAAAATGCCCGGACCGTTCAGCGTCAGAGTCCCGGACGCACGCTGAAGGAGATCCTGGTCGAGCGCGGCGTCGCCGAGGAGGTCATCCAGCGCGTCATCGCCGAGCAGCATGGTCTCGAATTCGAACGCGTCGAGGACGAAACGAGCTACAACCACAAGCTCTTCGACGCCCTCGGCGCCGACTACTGCAAGAAGCACGGCACTCTTCCGCTTCGACGCGAAGGTTCGCGCGCCGTTATCGGAACGACCCAGCCGGACGATGTGTTCCTCCTCGACGATGTGCGAAGGAAGACGGGGATTCAGCACATCAAGCATGTGCTCATCACCGCGGAGGACATTCATCGAATCGTCGAGGCGCATCAGCAGGAGGGTGAGCACCAGGATGACCTCACGGACATTCTCGCGTCACTCGACAACGAAGACCTCGATCTCCAGCAGGCGAAGACACCGGAAGACGAGCATTCGGGCGACGATACCGATCACGCCCCGATCATTCGACTCGTCAATGTGATCATTCAGCGGGCAATTACCGATGGCGCGTCGGACATTCATATCGAACCGGCGGAAAAGAAGCTCAAGATTCGCTTCCGCATCGACGGTGTGCTCTTCGAAGTCATGAACCCGCCGCTGTCGAACCATGCCGCGATCATTTCGCGGCTCAAGATCATGGCGAATCTCGACATCGCCGAGCGCCGCGTGCCGCAGGACGGTCGAATCCGCGCGGTGCTTTCCGGTCGCAAACTCGATCTTCGCGTTTCGACGCTCCCGACGGTTTCGGGCGAGAAGTGCGTCATTCGTATTCTCGACAACCGATCGATCTCCGTGGGGCTCGATCAGCTCGGGTTCGAAGAGGACACCCTTCAGCTCTGGCGCCGACAGATCGGGCAGCCGCACGGCATCATCCTCGTCACCGGACCGACCGGGTCAGGTAAGACGACCACGCTGTATTCATCACTCCGCGAGATGGATACACAGCGGCTCAATGTCTCAACCACCGAAGATCCGGTCGAGTACCACCTCGACAATGTCTCGCAGATCCAGATCAACGAGAAGATCGGGCTCAGCTTCGCCGCCGCGCTCCGTTCACTCTTGCGGCAGGATCCGGATGTCGTCATGGTCGGTGAGATTCGCGACACCGACACGGCGCGAATCGCGATTCAGGCTGCGTTGACCGGTCACCTCGTGTTGAGCACGCTGCACACGAACGACGCGCCGTCCTCGGTGACGCGCCTCATCAACATCGGTGTGGAGCCGTTCCTCATCGGCGGCGCCTTGAACGCCGTGCTCGCCCAACGCCTCGTGCGGCGAATCTGCCCACATTGCAAGGCGCAACAGGAGCCGTCGGAGGAGATCGCCGAATTCCTCACGATGCAGGGGCTTGCCACGACGGATCTGTACAGTGGGTCCGGCTGCGATCGATGTCGGCAGATCGGGTATTCCGGTCGCGTCGGTATCTATGAGTTATTGGTCCTCGATGATGTGACGCGGGACGCCATCGCGCGAAGCCCGAATGTCACCGAGTTCCGCCGCATGTGCATCGAGCGGGGCATGGTCCCGCTCCGCCAGGACGGAATGCGAAAGGTCGCCAAGGGCCTGACGACGGTGGAGGAAGTGCTTCGCGTCTGTGAAGCGACGATCTGACGATCGTCGGGATCGACCGTCCGAAGTGTGGGCGGTCTATCTCCTCGAACTGATTCGACCCCGATTCTTCGCCGATATTCGCAAGGCGTCCCGGCCCCGCGCCGCGGCGCCAGTGGCTGAAGGACCGGTTTCACGACCACGAGAATCCCTCACTGGAGAGGTGATTGATGAACCTTGACGACATTCTGCGGGCGGCCGCGGACCATGACGCGTCCGATATTCACATCGTCGCCGGGCACCCGCCGCTGTTGCGTGTGCACACGGTGATCACCCCGATGGACGCTCCGGCGATCACGCCGGAGACCGCGGCGGCGATGCTCAAGGAGATCGCCCCGCAGAAGGCGCTCGATGTCTTCGACAAGGTCCAGGACGCGGACTTCTCGTACGCGGTCGACGGACTCGGCCGCTACCGCGTGAACGCGCATGTGCAGCGGAAATCGGTCGCGATGGCGCTTCGAGCGATCAAGACGAAGGTGCCACCGCTCGAATCGCTCAACCTTCCCGAGGTCATCAGCCGTCTCACCTATCTGCCGCGCGGTCTCGTGCTCGTGACGGGCGATACCGGCTCGGGTAAGTCGACCACGCTCGCGGCGATGATCCAGGCGATGAACGAGCGGTACCGCAAGCACATCATCACGCTCGAGGATCCGGTCGAGTACGCGTTCGAGTCGAACAAGAGTGTAATCGAGCAGCGCGAACTCGGCGCCGACATGCCGAGTTTCTCCTCGGGTCTCAAGCACATTCTGCGTCAGGATCCGGACATCATTCTGGTCGGCGAAATGCGCGACCTCGAAACGACCGCGCTCGCGATTACCGCCGCGGAAACCGGTCACCTCGTGCTCAGTACGCTGCACACGGTCAACGCTTCGCAGACGGTCGAGCGTATTGTCGACATGTATCCCGCGGACCAGCAGAATCAGATTCGATCGATGCTCGCGAACACGCTGCAGGCGGTGGTTTCGCAGACGCTGTTCAGCCGCATCGATTCGCCGGGAATGGTCCCGGCCGTCGAGATCATGCTCTGTACCCCGGCGATTCGAAACATCATCCGCGAGAACCGTTCGTTCGAGATTCCGAATGTCATCGAGACGAACCGCAATCTGGGGATGATGAGCCTCGATACGGCGATCGCCGAGTTGTACTTCAACGGCATGATCAGCCGCGAGGACGCCATCGCTCAGGCCGCATACCCCGACAAGCTGGAGCGCGCGCTCGCCGCGTGATGATGGGGCGCGTCGTCGCGCCGGGAACCAAGAGACCGGAAGGGCGGGCTCATGCCGCTGTATCGATACCAGGCTCGAAATGCACAGGGACAGATGCAATCGGGGACCGTCGCGGCCGATTCCGCGATGGCCGCGGCGACGATCCTGCGTAATCAGGGCCAGCGGGTCAATCAGTTGGTTCCGATTGGCGGAGGAAAGGGCGCCAAGGGCGGACTCGCCGCGACGCTTAAATCACTCAACTACTCCTCAGGCCCCTCGCAGAAGGATGTGCTCGACTTCACGACGCAACTCGCCGTGATGATTCGCGCGGGCATCTCCATTCGGGCGGCGCTCGACGGCATCGCCGGTCAGGTGCAGAACCCGAAGTGGCGGGCGATCCTCCGGGAGATCAAGGAGGATGTGGAGAGCGGAAAGCAGTTCTCGGAGGCGATCGCCAAGCATCCGAAGCTCTTCAGCCCGCTCTATGTCAACATGGTGCGCGCATCCGAGATGTCGGGATCGTTCGCGAAGATGCTCGATCGAATCGCCGCGTACATGACGCAGCAGCTCGAGACGCGCAAGATGGTCATCGGCGCGATGATCTACCCCGCGATCATCGGCGCCATGGCGATCGCCGTGACGATCTTCCTCCTCACCTTCGTGCTTCCCCGCTTCGCCGTGATCTTCCAGGGGAAAGAGGAGCATCTCCCGCGACCCACGGTCATGCTCATGGCGCTCTCGGCGTGGATGGTCAAGTACTGGTTGTTCCTCGTGCTCGGCATGATCGCGGCCGGCGTCGGGTTCATGTTCTTCCGCAAGACGCAGGTCGGCCGCCTGTCGCTCGACAAGCTCAAGCTCAAGTTCCCCGTCTTTCGCCGCATGTTCTCGGCGCTGTACATCAACCGGGCCCTGCACACGATGGGAGAGCTTCTCGCCGCCGGCGTGCCGATGCTCGATTCGATCGCGATCACGGGCGACATCGTCGGCAATCTCTTTCACAAGAAGCTGTGGCGGTCGGTTTATGTATCGGTGAAGCAGGGAAAGAAGCTCGTGACGCCGCTCCAACGGCAGGCGCTCCTGCCCAAACCGGTCGTGCAGATGATCGCCGCGGGCGAAGAGTCCGGTAAGTTGGCGGATGTACTGCAGGAGATCGCGTCGTACTACAGCAAGCTGCTGCGTGACACGATCAAGACGGTGACCAGTATGATTGAACCGATCATGATCATTGTGATGGGTTCCATCGTCGGCTTCATCGCGATGGCCATCATTCTCCCGATCTTCAAGATGAGCTCGCTCGTTAAGTAAGGGAGGGTGGCGAAGCGAGGAGAATGATCGCGATGCGGACCCATCCAACTCGAACCCACCGCCGCCGAGTCCTTCGACGCGCTGGTTTCACACTGATGGAGACCGCGCTGGCGATCGTCATCGTGTCGACCGGTGTGCTCTCCATCATCTACGCCCAGCAGGCCTTTCTTCAGGAGAACGACTGGTCGTCCCGCCTGAGCACGGCGACCTATCTCGCCAACGAGGTCCGGGAGATGACCATTCGGCTGCCCCGGCACGATCCGGTGACCTGGACCGCGTATTGGGGTCCCGAGCCGAATGAACTCAACCTCGAAGACTTCGATGACCTCGATGATTTCGACGGAGCCGACGGACTCGGCTTGACCTACGCCGCGCTCGACGCGACCGGTCCGGTCAATGCGCGGCGCGAGGTCATTCCGAACATGCAGGGCTGGTCGCAGTACATCCGGGTGTTCAATGTTGATCCGATGGACATCGCGGCGCCGGGCGATCCACTCATGGATGGACAGACGACGATGATGCGCGTCGAGGTCGTCGTGAGTTACCAGGGACCGCTCGACGCCGAGCCGGGTGAGATTACACGAGTCTCCTGGATCAGCCGTTACTGATGGGTTCCGGGGGAAGTGACAGTTTGATGGTGATGGCACGCCGATCGTGCAGGACGGAGCGTTTGATGAACAGGTCTACCCGACGACCGCGCCGTGTGTCGCGCCCGGGCCGTCGCGGTGACCGAAGAGGGGTGGCTTCGGTACTGGCGATGATGTTTCTGGTCGTCTTCAGCTCACTCGCGGCCGTGATGGCGGTCGTCGCGCAGGGGAACCTGCGCACGGCGCACTCGCATCAGCAGGTGAACCGCGCCTACAGCGCTGCAGAGACCGGACTGACTTTCGCCGCCCGCCGCATCGCCGAAGCGTCGGCGCGGTTCGTCGTCGAACGCGGGGTCATTGATGCCGATCTCGCGGAGAAACTCTGGGACGGAACCTGGGATCCGGATGTGGACGGGCAGATCACGGTTCTGCCGCCCGAAGGATTCGTCGAAGGAACCGCCGCGACGGGAATCGCCGAAGCGGTGATGAACGCGCATGTCGCCGACGGGCATTCGGTGAATCTCGAAGAGTGGCATGCGTTGCTGCCGGACATCGACGAGTTCGGCAAGCTCGTCGTCAAGCCCATTCTCGTGGACGACGACGAGAATTGTCCCACCTTTCAGCTGAGTTACGAGCCGCTCGCGGACGGGCGCTATGTGCGCGTCACGAGCGTCGGCCGCGACGGCGAACTGACGCGCACGCTGCAGATGGACTTTCAAATCGTGAAGCGGCTTGACGCGGCGATCATCTCCCCCAACCGGATCATGGTTGGGAAGAATGTGTTCATCGACGGCCCGATCGGAAGCCGATACGGCGAGAACCCCGAGGATCTCGAGGCCGACAACGGACATCCGCTCGTCCTTCGATCCGATTTCCGTTACCTCGATGACGCGCTGGACGGACAGATTGACGAGTTGATCACTCGCATCGCCGAGCACGATGTCGACGGCGATAACCGTCTCCGTCCAACGCACCCGTCCGAATCGCTGGGACTGACCGAGCCCTACATGGCGGATTTCAGCGGTGACGGATTCGTCGATGACTACGACCTCTGGGTCGGCTTCTACGACACGGATGACGACGGCGCGATCGTGTACGACACCGACCTCGCGATCGCAGCCGGACTCGGCTCGCTCTCGGAGGAATTCTCGGATATCGACGATCAGCTCTGTGATCTGATCGATTCGCGCGAGCCGGATCGAAACGGCGACGGGCTCGTCGACGCGGCGGATACGGCGCTCGGATACCTCGACGGGGTCGTCGATAACCTCGACGGGTACTCGAAGGTGCGAGGCTCGCTCCTCTTCAAGACCTCAAAGTCGGAGTGGGAGACGGCCCAGGGAGGCATCGACTACCAGAGTGTGGTGCAGGGCGCGCTGCGACCGGACCTCGAAGAGGCCGCCACGAACTTTCAGGTCTCCGACACCCAGCTCTACGACCTCGATCCGGAGGATTTCGTCAATTCCCAGGCCGGCGTGAAGACCGCGGCGCTCGACGGTCTGCCGTTCGAGGATCAGGTCGAAGCGCAACTCGGCGGCGATCTGCTCACCCATGTGTGGTCGGACCATGCGACCGATCCGGATTACCTTCGCGCCGAACTCGGGCTCTGGGAGCAGATGCCTCTCGGTTCACCCGGCTTCTACGACTGGTACAAGCGTCCGATCTACAAGAACATGACCTTCGTCAATGTGACGATCCCGATCGGCGAGTACGACCCCACGGGCGCCTACGCGACTCCGACTTTCAACAACCTCAACAACGGGTTGTTCATCAACTGCACTTTCATCGGCGCGGTCTATGCGCAGACCTACTCCGGGAGCGGTCAGGACCACCACAACTGGAACTTCCTGGGGATGAAGGAGAAGATCGGGAACGACTATGTGGACAAGTACGACTACGCGTACTGGGATCCGCCCCTGATGATTCCGGGCTATCCGGATCCGATTCTCGACACGAAGCCGTTCTCGAACAACCTCCGATTCCATGACTGCCTGATCGTGGGCTCGATTGTGACGGACAGCCCCGATCAGTTCGCCCATGTGCGAAACAAGGTTCAGTTCACCGGGAACACCCGCTTCTCATTCGATACGGCTGACGCGTCGGGCGCCAACCTCACGCCGGAGGAACTCACGATCGCCCTTCAGTCGTTTGAGGACAATCGGGAGGAACTCGAGAAGTCATCGCTGATGGCGCCGAATTTCTCAGTCGATGTGGGCAACTTCGAGAACCAGGACGAGAAGGTCGAGTTGAAGGGAACGATCGTCGCCGGAGTCATGGACATTCGCGGGTCGGCCTACATCGAAGGCACGCTGCTCATGACCTATGCGCCGGTCGAAGGCGAGGGAGCTCTGTACTACGGCGGAAGCGCCGCGTCGTTCAACACGACAATCGGCTACTTCGGTCCGGACGACGGCGATGGTGAAGGCGGCACGCCGACCCTCGCAGAGGGCTTCGGGGAAATCACGATCGTGTACAACCCTGAGTTGGCGATGCCCGACGGCATCATGGCGCCGCTCAAGGCCGTGTTCGTCTCGGGCACCTACCACGAGGGAGGCGAGTTGTGAACCGGACGCGGTCACGACGCCGCAGGATTGATCGCCGCGCGTTCAGCTTCGTGGAGATGCTGATCGCGCTCGCGATCAGCGCGATGCTCCTCACGGCGGTTATGGGCGCCCTGCAGGCGTCGTTGCGCGCCTATCAGGGAACGACGGAGTGGGCGTCGCGCTGCGCGGTCGCGCGGCTGACGATGCACCGAATCCTGACCATGATTCGAACCGGCACGGACTTCGGACCGTTCCCCGCGAATGTGCTCGCCGACCCCGTGCTCGAATCGGATTTCATCGAGTTCGTGGCGAACACCGGGGAGGTGTTGCGGATCGAATACCGTCCCGACGATGAAACGCTCTATGTCATTCAGGACCCGGGGGGCGCCGCGGTCGAGGATGTGCTCATGACGGGCATGCCGCCTCAATTCGACGAACTGGGCGAACGCATCCTCCCGTTTACGCTGCACTACGAGATCGGGCCATCGCTCTATCGCGCGACCGTCGACTTCCTGATCGCGAATGATCCGGATGTCGAGCTTGAGATCGAAAGCGACGATGTGCCGCCCATTCGACTTGTCGCTTCGATTGTTCCGCGAAACAACATGTGATCAGCGGAGTGGTCGCGCCGGAGCTCCGGCGACGGTCTCGCCCGGTTCGATATCATGGACCACGACGGCGCCGGCGCCGACCACGGCGCGCGCGCCCACCCGTCGACCTGGAATCACCACGGCGGCGGCGCCGATCAACGCCTCAGCGCCGATTCGCGCCTCGCCGGCGACGGTCGAGTTTGGCGCAAGATGAGCGCCGGCCTCCACGACGACATCGTGCTCAACGACGGCGCCGGTATTCACGATCACTGCTCGATCGATCCGGGCGTCGGGACTGATGACCACACCGGCGCCCACGAAAACACCGACGCCGACCTGTGCGCTCTCGGAAACGACTGCGGCTGGATGAATCACCGTGGCGAAGTCGATGCCCGATCGAGCCATCTCATCGGAAAGTTCGACTCGTCTCGCATTCGCCCCAATCGCGACGAGCATCACGCAATCCTGGTGCTCCGAAAACGAACGGATTGGACCAAGTCGTCGGGCGCCGATCGACGCGAGAGGCGCTTCCGCGGAATCATCGAGAAACCCTCGGACGCGCCATCCGGCGCGCAGCGCTGCGTCATAGACGACCTTTGCGTGCCCGCCGCCCCCGAGAAGAACGAGGTCAGACGCTGGTCGATCATTCGCGTCGCCACCCATTTCGTGTCTCCGTGCCGCTCCGGTGTCGTCGCAGTTGTGCGAGAGCATCGACCGATCAGGCGCCGCTCGACGAGTTTTCATCCGCGGCCGCGGGTCTGGACGGCGCGTCGCGAATCGGACGGTACTTCTCACCGATCGCCAGATCCCAGGGTTCGACGGCGTCGCTCAACTCAATCCCGCGGAACTCACTTCGACATCGGTAACAGACGGCGAGTTGACCCGTGAAGAAATAGAGCGCCGCATCGATGACGACGACCCCGGCGAGCACCGCGATCGACCAGGGCACGAAGCGCGGACCCATTGCAAAGAGGACAATGCTGCCCACGCCTGCGACCACAACCAGCCCGAGGCCGAATCGCTGGGGGAAGTCTCGCCGTCGAAATAGATCGCGTCCTCGGCAGACCGGGCAACGGTCTAGTACATTGTCTTCCGTCAGCGCATGGTCCCAGTCGAGGGGTACCGGTGGTCTGTCGGGAGAGACCGACACGGACGCCGGGCGGGAGTTCGGGTCAACCACCACGCGTCCCAGACACTCACGATCTCGATCTCGCAGATCAATGCGCATGACGCAGGATGATCGGCCGCTTATTCTTCGAGGGCAATGAGACCACACACGACAATCGCACACTTCGAATCGGCATCGTCATGACCGGGACGACCACGGCCCGCTGGCGAATCGGTGTGGTCAGCTATGTCAATACGCTGCCGCTCGTCGATGGACTCGACCGTTTACGGGAACTTGAGATGCTGGCGGCGCCACCGAGCGCGCTCATCGAACAGCTTCTTGACGGTCGCGTTGATCTCGCCCTGTGCTCGATCATCGACTATCAGCGGAGTCCGAAGCCGCTGCAGATCGTTCCGGCCGGGTTGCTCGGCTGCGACGGGTCGACGATGACCGTGCGGCTCTTCAGCCATTCTCCGATTGAGCGGATCAGCCGTGTCTGCTGCGATGTGGAGAGCCACACTTCCGTCACGCTCCTTCGTATCCTGCTCCATGAACTTCACGGAGTGAAACCGGAACTCGTTGACTTCGATGCGCGCGACCGACGAGTCCGAGAAACGGACGAACGGGTCGAGTGGCCGGAGGCCATGCTGCTGATCGGGGACAAGGTCGTCACCGATTCCACGCCGGCGATCCGCTATCCCTACCAACTCGATCTCGGCGCGGAGTGGAAGGAACTGACGGGCCTTCCCTTCGTGTTCGCCTCATGGCTGGCGCCGGCGGACGCCGAGGTCAGCGCGCTCGGAGCCGTGCTTGACCGCCAGCGGCGACACAATCGACAACGCCTTGAAGTTCTGCTGCAGCGCGCGGCCGAGCGCGGCTGGCCGATCGATCTGGCGCGAGAGTACCTCACCGGAATGCTTCGCTACGAATGGACGCCGGAGGCCCGCGTTGGGGTCGAGCGATTCTTCGAGTATGCGTATCGGCTCGGACTCATCGACGAGAATCGGCCTCTTCGTTTCGCCAGTTGGTAACCTGAGGCGCCGCACCTCGAGGATTCGTGTGGCTCGACCGCCCAAGTTCAAATCCGACGCGATCGACAATCTTCTCGATCAACTCCGATACGCCCCGCCGGAGACGATGCGTCGGCAGATGGACGCCGCCGAGCGGCTCCTCCACGAGGTGGAGCCCGATCGGGTCTATCCGATCGACTTCATTATCTTCCGGATTACATCGTTCCGACCGGAGTCCAGTCAGCCCGATCTTCTACCGGGCGGCGCACTCATCGAAGATCTCGCGAAGTTCATCGAGCGTCTGAGCGACGCCGCCGCACTTGGCGTGGACGAGTATGCGCCACGGGCTGCACTGCTGATGGACGAGGTCGGTCAGCGACTCAATGTGAGTCCGACCACGCTCCATCGATATCGAAAGCAGGGTCTGGTCGCCCACCAGGTAGTCTGGCCCGATGGCAAGAAGCGGCTCGCCGTCTTTAAGGATGCGCTCGATCGATTCGTCTCCGCGAAGTCGGATCGAGTTCGACGAGCCAAGGAGTTCTCCCGCGTATCCGACGAGAGCGTCGACCGCATGCATCGCCGGGCGCGTCGCTACGCGGATATGGGCCTTTCGCTGAACGAAGCGGCGTTACGAATCGCCCGTCGATTCAATCGGAGTCACGAGACCGTTCGGCAGATTCTCATGCGTCGACGCGCGTCTTCGCCGGGTGACATCCTCTTTGAAGATCCGCAACCGCTGTCGGACCGTGATCGAGCGGTCATCCTGCGCGCCGCCGACTTTGGAGCGCCGGTCAATCTGCTCGTGAAGCGTTTCAAACGGAGCCGGAGCAGCATCTACCGCACGATTTACGAGGAGCGACTGGCGCGGTTGAATGGCTGGGCATGGAATTGGATCGAACTGCCGACCTTTGAGATTGACGGAGCGGATCAGATCATTCTCTCACCCGCGAGCGTGAGGACCGGCTTCGACCCGGACGCGACACTCGGAGGAGACGCGGAAGAATGGATCGCGGGCGCCCGTTCGACGGCGCCGCCGTCCGAGGATGACGAACTCGCCTGGTTCGCCGCCCGGCACTTCCTGCTCAACCGCGCGGATGCGGAGCGCCGCAGCCTCGCCGCGGATCGCCCTCGCGGGCTGACGCTCGATCGAATCGAGACCCGACTGCGCTGGGCCTCGCGACTTCAGCTTCGAATCATTCATGCCTTCCGGGGACCGATTCTTCGGGCGCTCGAGATCGAGGTCGGCGGACTCCTCCTCAACGAGGCGCCGCACGAGATCGCCGGACTTCACACGCTCGCCATGACGACGGCCCGCGACGCCGCGCGGGAGTTCGACCCGCGGCGGGAGCAGCGCTTCGAAACCTATCTGATCTTTTCACTTCGGCGCGCGCTCGCCCGGCGCCCCCAGACCGCGACGGGCCGGAGGGCGCGTCGTATCTCCCAGACCAGCCTCTATTTGCGCGACTTTGGGTGGGACCTCGATCCGTGGCAACGCATCCTCGAGCCCCCACCCCGGCTCCGGCGCAACCTGCCGCACCTGACGCCGGAGCGGCGGCAGGTCCTTATCCGCCGGTACGGGTGGGCGGGCGACGCTCCAGCCACGCTCGTCGAGGTTGGCGCCGCGCTCGGAAAGCCTCCGGAACGGATCGCGGCCCTCGAGACCGAGGCGCTTCGTGAACTCCGGCGACCCACGCCGCCGGCCAGCCCCGGCTGAGATCGCATCCTGCGCGTCCATCGGCGATCTTTGCGCCCCACCGGCCCACCAAGCGATGAGTCGCGAACGGCTGAATCTCGCCGTAAGTAACTTAAATTCAATCGCTTATCGAACCATCCGGCCGGCGCCGGGTGTCTGGCCCCGTTCTTGCCTTATGAACGGATGAGAAAGGTCCAGGAGCGCCCCGTGCCCATGAAGCCATTCGCCGTCGAAACCCCGCGAATCTCGACCCAGGGAGGTCGGTTCGCCGGGCTTCCCGTCGCCTTCGAGGAGGGTGAGCCTGAGGTTTCGAACAACGGGACGCCACTGGGCTCCCGGGTCATCGAACTTGCGAGGGCGGCGACTTCGCTGCATCTCACGATGCTCGAGTCCCAAGGCAAGGCGACCGCGTTCGCCGGTGGGTGGAATGAGCGTGGAGGACGCGAATGAATTACGGCCTCCATGTCGCCGCGTCCGGTCTTCTGGTGAACATGCATCGTCAGGATGTCATCGCGAACAATCTGGCCAATGTGAACACGACCGGGTTCAAGCCGGATATTCCGATGGTCCAGCAGCGGGCCGTCGAACGACTCGAGGACGGCCTTCCGATTGCGCCGCACGAACATCTCGAGCGCCTCGGTGGGGGGGTGCTCGCCGCTCCGACGAAGACACGCTTCTCTGACGGGCCGGTTGAAATCACCGGCCGCGCTCTCGATGTGGCGATTCGCGGCGAAGGGTTTCTGCAACTCTCGTCCGGCTCCGGCGACGGGTCGGAGAAGTTTCGGTACAGCCGGGACGGTCGGTTGACTTTGAGCGATTCCGGCCAGCTCGTTCACGCCGGAAGCGGCATGCGGGTGCTTGACGAGAACAATCGGCCAATCCGACTGCGACCCGGCGCGGACATTACGATCGAGGAATCCGGACTCATCCTGCAGGACGGATCCCCGGTCGCGCGAATCCGACTCGTCACGGCGCCGTCTCCGGACCTGTTCGTGAAGGCCGGATCGAACATGTTCATGCTTCCGAACAACGCGCAGGAAAGCGTGACGGACGCAAGCGGCACACTTCAGCAGCATGCGCTTGAAGGATCGGCGGTCAACCCGATTCTCTCGCTCATGGCGATCCAGAACGCCTCCGCCGCGGCGAACTCGAACGCGCGGATGCTGCAGTATCACGATGAACTTCTCGGATCGGCGATCAGCCGATTCGGTCGGGTCAGTTGACCCGTTGACTTTTTGTCGGCTCCGCCAGGAGGGCGGGGCCTGGAGAACTCAGAATGGCAGTTACCGCACTTCACTCCGCCGCGACCGGCCTGAACGCGCTGAGCACTGAGCTCGATGTCATCGCGAACAACCTTGCGAATGTGAACACCACCGCGTTCAAGAGCAGTCGTGTCAACTTTCAGGATCTGCTCTACCTCGAGAAGAAGCAGCCGGGCGTCGAGAACATCAACGGCGACGAGCGTCCGATCGGCTTGTATGTCGGACTGGGCGTCGAAGTGTCGGGTACGCAGAAGGATTTCACTCAGGGGGATGCGGTCGCAACCGGCCGCGAACTCGACATCATGATCGAGGGCAACGGATTCCTCATGGTTTCAGTGGAAGACGACCTTGGCCCCGACGGAATCGCCTACACCCGAGCGGGCAACCTCACGCGCAACTCCGAAGGCCAGGTCGTCCTCGCCACAGACCAGGGGCGCATCGTGCAGCCCGAAATCACCATCGATAACAGTGTGTCATCGTCGGCGATCACCATCACGGCGGACGGTCAGGTATTCGTCAAGGTGGACGGCGATGCGGACCCGCAACTCGTCGGCCAACTCGAACTCGCAGCCTTCATCAATCCGCAGGGTCTCGCCGAAGTCGGCGAGAACCTCTTCGTCGCGACCGCCGCGTCGGGTGACGCGATTACCGGGACGCCCACCGAGGGTGTCTTCGGCAGCATCAACCAGGGCTTCCTCGAAGGGTCGAATGTCGATCCGGTCAAGGAACTCGTCTCGCTCATCAAGACGCAGCGGGCGTTCGAGTTGAACGGTCAGACCGTCAAGGCGGCCGACGAGACGCTGCAAATCGTGAACAACCTCCGTCGGCGATAAGGGTGAGTAAATGACGCGCGACAAGTCGCGGAAAATTCTCGTTGCCCTCATGACGCTCGCCTTCGCCGGGACGGGGCTCGCGGATCGAGTCGTCCTTCGCTCGACGATGGCGATCGAACAGGATGCGACCGCGCAGATTGCACTCGGACAGATCGCCGATCTCGAGGGCGACTACGCGGAATCGCTCGCCGCGATCGTGGTGACTCAATGGGAACCAGGCGACGCGCCGGACAAGATCACCATCCGCAAGGTGCGCACCGCACTCGAGCAGGCCGAGGTCAACCTCGGGCGCGTGGCGCTCAGCGGATCGGAATGTCGCCTCGAACGACGACGCGAACGCGTGAAGCGTCCGGCCATCGCCCCATCGGAATCGGATTCTGCCGACGACGAGGCGCCGGAGTGGAAGTGGGCGGCCGATTGGATGGAAGAGGCGACCGTACGCGGTCATGTCGGTCGTTTTGTCGCGATCGATCGCCTCGCCCGGTCGCCCCACGAAGTGCAACTTTCGTTCGATCCAACGCAGGGCTCGCTCGAACGAGCCGTCGTCGACGAAGTCGTGGAGATCGTGCCGGAAGGAACACCGAATTCGGGCCGGTGGCCTCTCCTCATCAATGTCTATCGCCATGACGAAGTCGTGCTGTCGTTCCGCACGCTCGTCGATGTGCGCACACTTGATCGCGTGGTGATCGTTCGCCGCGATCTTCCCCGCGGTCATGCTCTGGGGCATGGAGACCTGCGCGAGGAATCTCGCCTGCTTCCTCCGCACCCTGAGCCCGCAGTGAATCGGTCGCAGGACGCCCACGGCATGGTAACGGCTGCGCGGCTCAATGAAGGACAGATTCTCCGCGAGAACGATCTCGAGGCGCCGATCCGAGTGAAGCGGAACCGCGAGATCAACTTCCGGGCCATGCACAGTGGCTTCATTGTCCGCGTTCGCGCCAAGGCGCTCGAGGACGGACGAGTCGGCGACATCATCCGCATTCAACTGCTTATGGATCGCTCAGAGCATCTCGCCCGGGTCGACCGGAACGGCGAGGTCGTACCGATTACCACGGAAATGGAAGTCGATACACGATGAGGCGTTCTCACACCATCGTAATGGCCATTCTCTTCCTGCTCGGCGGCGCGGCGTCGACCGTGGGGCAGAGCAGCTCCGTCCTGCTTCAGAAACCAGCCTCGAACGCGAGCGCCTCGAGCGCGTCGGACGAGATCATTGACCCGGCGGAGTCGCTGCACGCGTACAGCCTGTTCACGGTGGCGCCACCGAAGCCGCGCACTTATCAGGTGCACGACCTCGTGGACATCATCATCCGCGAGTCGAGTTCGGTCCGATCGAAGCAGTCCCTCGAGACCGAGAAGAGTCTTGAGATTGACGCGGAAATTCGCGACTTCCCGCAGTTCACGCTGAACGACATTCTCGATGGCGTGCTCAAAGCGAGCGAAAACGCGAACCCTCCCGCGGCGGACATCGATGGCGAGAAATCATTCGAAGGCGACGGGCAAATCCAGCGCAACGACGACTTCAGCGCGAGAGTGAAGGCCCAGGTCATCGAAGTGCTTCCGAACGGCAACCTGGTCGTCGAAGCGCGTACCCGACTCATCGTCGATTCCGAAGAATCCACCATTCTGCTTTCGGGCGTCTGCGATCCGAAGGACATCACGCCGGCGGGATCGCTCCTGAGCAGTCAGCTCTTCGATCTTCAGGTCATCAAACTGCACGAGGGCGAACTCAAGAAGGCGACCCAGAAGGGCGTCGTGTCGCGCGTGCTCGAAGGAATCTTCGCGTTCTGATCGCACCAGGCGATCAACGAGAACTCGCAGGAGGCGAACGAATGAAGTTCAGTGGCATGCATCGAGCATGGACGATCGGACTCCTCGGCGTCGTGCTGCTCGCCGGCGCCTGGCCGGCCGGCGCCATCGATGTCAAAGTCATCGCCCGGACGAAAGGCCTTGAAGCAAACACGCTGACCGGCATGGGACTCGTGGTCGGCCTTGACGGCACCGGCGACAAGACGAAGAAGTCGAAGCGCCTCGCCCGCCCGTTGTACGAACTCTACCGGCTCCACGGTCTCGGTGTCGAGTCGCTCGATGAGTTTGATGGTGTGGATAGCGTGGCCATCGTCTTCGTCACGGCCCGCGTTTCGGAAACCGGAGCCCGCGAAGGGGATATGCTCGATGTCACCGTCTCGACCGCAGGAGACGCGTCGAGTCTCGAGGGCGGTCAACTGATCTGGACGGCGCTGCGCCCCGGTCCCGCGCCGGGCGCCTACGCGGTATCGCAGGGACGCGTGGAGGTCGACTCCCAGAATCCGCGATCCGGCATCGTGCGCGGCGGCGCGCAGATGATGAAGGACATTCGCGCCAGCGCCATCAATCCGGCTGACGGGTCGGTCACCCTCGTTCTGCGGGACCACTACGCGGGATACTCGATGGCGAAGGCGCTCGCCGAACGCATCAACCAGGAGTTTGATTTCGGACTCGGGGCGAACGGGTCGAATCGCGAAGCGGGCGCATGGGCCGAAGTCGTCGATCCGCGAAATGTGCGCATCGAAATCGCGGACTGGCTCCGCACCGACTCGAACACCGTCATAGCGCGCATTCTCAATCTCGATCTTGACCTCAGCCTGCTCGACCTGCCGGCGCGCGTGGTCATCGACCGATCGAACGGCGTCTTCGTGGTGCAGGGTCATGTGGAGATCTCGCCGGCGGTTATCAGCTCGCGGAATCTCACGATCACCCGCATCACTCCCGAGCCCATCCCGACCCCGGCCGATCCGGTGTACGACATCGAGAATCATGTGGCCGTCGGAGACGACGGTGTCATTCGGCCGCGTCAGGCGGCGCGACTGCAGGACCTTCTCAACGCGCTTGAGTCACTTAAGGTGCCGTTCGAGGAGCGTGTGAGCATCCTTCACACGATGCACGACACCGGCGTCCTTCACGCCGAGCTTATCGAGGTCTTCTGACGATGACGATTGAATCGATCCATCTCGGAAGCACGATGAACGACGCGAACGCGCGGGCGCGCTCGCAGGCCGCGTCGCTCGTTGGATCGTCTTCGAACGATCGGTACGAAACGGTTCGGCGCGCCGCCGAGGAGCTTGTCGCCACCGCGTTCGTGCAGCCCATGTTCAAGATGATGCGGGAAGATCCGCTCCGCTCGGATCTTCTCCCGGTGTCGGCGGGGGAGAAGTCTTTCGGACCGCTCCTCGACGCGGAACTCGCGAAGCGAATCACGCGGAGCGCCCGGTTCGATCTCGTCGACAGCGTGGCCCGCGATTTGCTCGGACATCCACAGGCGCTGACACGCGGCGCAATTCCCGCGCCGCCGCCCGCCACGACCAGTTCGGGAGTCAACCTGTATGCCTGATGCCACCGCTTCACGACAATCGAACCCAACGATCGAGATCGAGAGCTGGCGTCTCTGGTTCGACGAGATGATCGACGCCCACGAAGCGCTCCATCGAGCGCTCGAGGTGAAGCGCGACGCGATGCGCCGGGCCGATGCGCCGGCGCTCGCAGACGCGGCGCAGCGCGAGTACTCCGTCCTCGAGCGCATCGAGGCGCTCGATCGGCGACGACTCGAACTCCTCGACGCCGCCGGAATCTCGGTCGAGGGAACGGGAGCGGTCCGCACGCTCCTCGCCCGGATTCCGGAGCCGGACGCCACGGAACTCTCTGAGCGACGCGGGCGTCTGCGCGGCCTCATCGAAGAGACCCAGTCGGCCGGCGAGGCGATCCGCCAGGCGGCTGACACTCTTCGGGCCCATGTGAGCGGCATTGTCCAGCGCGTTCAGTTCATGTTGAACCAGACCGGGTTGTATGGTCGCGACGGTCGCGTCGGCGCGACGCCGGCTGCCGTATCCACGATCGACTTCCGGGAGTAACGAATCGGCGATGAGCCTTACGAGCGCACTCCATATCGGGCGATCAGCGATCGTCGTCAGCCAGGCCGGGATGCAGGTCACCGGCAACAACATGGCGAATGCGACGACGCCCGGATACACGCGGCAATCGGCGAACATCGTGCCGGCCCGCGGACAGCTCATTACCGCCGGCGCCTGGGCGGGACGCGGTGTCGAACTCGAGGCGATCACCCGGCAGGTCGACGAGGCGATTCGGGATCGAATCCGCGACTCCTATTCAAACGAAGCGGAGGCGAAGACGAGTCAGCAGCTGCTGACGCAGGTCGAGACGCTCATGAACGAGCTCTCCGATGACGATCTTTCCTCGGCTCTCTCGTCCTTCTTCAATTCATGGTCTGAACTCGCAAATACACCGAACGATCCGGCCGTGCGATCGTTGCTCGTTCAGGAAGGCGTCAACCTCTCGGCGAAGCTCACGCGGATGCGCGAAGACTTCGTCCAGATGCGCACGCAGATCGACGAGCAGCTCGCGTCGACCGTGGTTCACGCCAACGACCTGCTCGACGAAATCGCCGTGATCAACCGGGCCATCGCGGACTCCGAACAGGGGCGGACCGTCGCGAGTTCGCTCCGCGACCAGCGCGATCAGATGCTCCAGGAACTCGCGGGGTTCATGGATATCTCGACGGTCGAACAGGCGAACGGAATGGTCGATGTCTTTGTCGGCTCCCTTCCGATCGTGCTGGGCGATCAGTCACGCGGACTCGAACTCCGCGTGGAGACCGAAGGCGCCACGGTGGAGGCGACCGTCCGCGTCCGGGCCGACGGCTCCGAGCTTCCCGTACAGACTGGATCGATCGGCGCCCTGCTCGAACAGCGCGAGGGGTCGGTTGTCGGCGTCATCGACGCGGTGGACGACCTCTCGGGCGCGCTCATCTGGGAGGTGAATCGAATTCACTCCCAGGGGCAGGGCGGGCGCGGCTATTCGAGCGTGACCGGAAGCTACATCGTCTCGGACTCGACCGTCCCGCTCAACGATTCGGAAACTGACCTGCCGTTCGAGATCATGAACGGCAGCTTCATGATCCATGTCACGAACGACGCGACCGGGTCGCGGCAATCGTTCGAGATACAGATCGACCTTGACGGGGTCGGCTCCGACACCTCACTTGATGACCTGGTGAGCCAGATCAACACGCAGTTGAGTGGCGTGGGTGTCTCCGCGGCGGTCACCGTGGACGGACGCCTGCAACTCGATGCGCCGGCCGGGTACTCGATGACTTTCAGCGACGATTCGTCTGGCGCGCTCGCAGGTCTCGGAATCAACACTTACTTCACCGGCGCGAACGGCACGGACATCGCCGTCAACCAGTACATACTCGATGATTCGGAGTATCTCGCGGCGGGGATGAACCACATGCCGGGTTCGAACGGAACAGCGCTCGCCATCGTCGGACTCGAGAACCAGGGATCGAGTTTGCTCAACGGGGCGTCGCTCCGACAATTCTGGATTGATGAGGTCGAATCTGTAGCCGTCAAGGCCGGTGCTGCGAACGGTCGCGTCGCCTCGACAACGCTCGTGCGTGAGAGTCTCGAAGCACAGGACGCCGCGGTGAGCGGTGTGAGTCTTGATGAGGAATCGATCAACCTGATGAACTACCAGCGGCAATATGAGGCCGCGGCCCGGCTTATCGCCGTGGTCGACGAGATGATGCGAACCCTTCTCTCCGTGATCTAACCATGAGCGCGATACCTTCCAATCTCGCCCGTGTGCCGAACGCTCTCGCGTCGCAGATCTTCCTCGGCACGCTGAACCGGACGAACTCGCGGGTTCTGCAGACGCAGATCCAGCTTTCGACCGGTCGCCTCATCAATCGCCCGAGCGATGATCCGGCGGGGTCTTCGCTCGTGACGGTGCTGCAAGATGTGATCGAGCGGCGAGAGCAGCGGATGCGCAATCTCGACCATGGCCAGTCGCTCATTGACACCGCCGACTCCGCCCTCGCGGAGGTCACCGAGATCACGCTCGAGGCGAAAGGGATCGCCTCGTCCATGATCGGCCCGACGGTCGATCCCGAGACGCGGCGAAACCAGGCGATCGTCCTCGACACGATGATCGATCAGATCGTCGCGATGGGGAATCGCGAACTCAACGGGGTGCACCTGTTCGGCGGCGAGCGCACCGGCGCGCAGCCGTTTGAGCAACTCAACGGCGGGTATCGATACGCCGGCGGTCGCGATGGTATGAGGCTCGATCTTGGATCGCTCCGCCATCTCGAGGTGACGCTCGGGGGCGAAGCCGCCTTCGGCGCCCTCTCGACACGCGTCGAAGGCGATCGTGATCTCGACCCGGTCATCACCGGTGATGAACGGCTCGACTCTCTCTACGGCGCCCGTGGACTCGGGGTCACGCCGGGGCTGATCGAACTCACGGTCGCCGGGGTCGGATCGTTTACGGTCGATCTGTCCGACGCGGACAATGTGCAGGATGTCATCGACATTCTCGACGATGAGATCGCGCAGTTCGAGACGAACAACAGTGTGACCGTGCTCGACGCGGGACGGGTGTCGATCAACTCCGGTCAGAATGGGATCGCGTTCGATGTCGCGGCGGGCGTCTCGCTGACCGTCTCCGACATCGATGGCGGCGTGACCGCGGCTGATCTCGGTCTGACCACCGGAGTGTTCGATGATTCGAACGGCGACGCCGACGATCTCGATCCGCGGCTGACGATGCAGACGAACCTCACGGACATGAGCGGCCTCTCCGCGATCTCGGATTTCGTGATACAGAACGGGGAGCAGATTCGCGTCATTGAGGCGAGCACGGCGACCACGCTGAGCGAACTCGCGGATCTCATCAGCCAGGCCGACATCGGCGCACGACTCGAGATCGACGATGACGGTCGCCGAATCAATATCGTTAACGAGCTTTCCGGCGCCGACATGTCGATTTACGAGACGAGCGGCGGGACCACCGCCGACGACTTCGGGATCCGCACTTTCACGGGCTCGACGAGACTGAGCGATTTCAATTTCGGCCGGGGCGTGACGATTCTCTCAGGGAATGTCGATCCGCAGACCGGTCTTCCCGATCCGGCGCTCGATGTCGACTTCCGTGTGACGCTGAGTGACGGCACACAGTTCGATGTCGACCTCGCCGGCGCCGAAACAGTCGCCGATGTCGTCTCGATCGTGCAGGCTGCGGCGCCGCCGACATTCTCGATCACGATCGGCGACACCGGAGAAGGGTTCGTGCTCACGGATTCGAGTGGAGGGTCGGGCGACTTTTCGATCGAAGCACGGAACAGCTCATTCGCCGCGTCGCATCTTGGTCTCGCGGTCGAGGCGCAAGGCGCAACTATTACCGGCGAAGATCGTTCGAAAGTGCGCGTCGAGGGCCTTCTGACGCATTTGATATCACTTCGCGACGCTCTTGAAGGAAATGACGAGCGTGGCATCACCTTTGCTGGGGAGAAGATTGAAGCGGATCTGGACCGACTCGCGCAGGCCCGGGCGATCCTGGGCCAGCGAGCGAATCGGATCTCGTCCGCCATTCGGCGCGAAGAAGACGCGCAGGTGTTGGATATGAGTCTGCAGAGTCAAACACGGGATCTGGACTTCGCGGAGGCGTCCGTCCGGTTCAGTAATCTGCAGACACAGTTACAGGCGGCGATGCTTGTGGGATCACAATCGAATCGCCTGAGTCTGATCAATTTCTTGAGGTGAGATCGGCTCACCTTGAGACGATGGCGCGGAGGCTCGGCCGCTCCACGCCATCGACCAGGAAGTACCGGCGCAGGATGTTCGCCGGGTAACCAGGATGGTTTGGCCGACTGTGGAGCGTTCACATGATTGTGAGCACCAGCCGATTTGGTGAAGTCGAAGTCGAGGACGACCGCGTCATTACCTTTCCCGCGGGGCTGCTCGGATTCAGCTCCATGACCCGGTTCGTGCTGCTGCAGCCGAACCCCGAGGGCGTGTTCTACTGGTTGCAGTCGGTGGACACGCCGGAGCTCGCCTTCGTCGTGACGGACCCGAGCCTCTTTGTAACAGGCTACGAAGTGCCGATGCGGCGAGAGCAACTCGACGGGCTCGGTGTGGAGTCGCTCGATGATGCGCAGGTCCTGGTCATCGTGAATCGATACGGCCAGCACCTGACGGGCAATCTGCAGGGGCCGCTCGTGATCAATGTCACGACGCGGGTCGGAGAGCAGATCGTCCTCGCCGATCAGCGATGGACCACGCGCCACAAGCTGATCGAGATCGGTCGATCGGCTCAGGCCGCCTCCGCCTGACGACGGCTCGCGCCGCCGGTCAGGAGGAATTGAGAGTGAGGCGTTCAAGCCGGCCGCCGGCCTGGACGCGGCGAATGACAGCCGACCCCCGGCGCATGGATGCGCCATGAATGGGAGCGACGGAATGCTGGTCCTCTCGCGTCAACGCGATGAAACGATCATGATCGGCGACGAGATCGAGATCACCGTCGTGGATATACGAGGCGACAAGGTCAGGTTGGGCATCAATGCCCCCACCCGGATCGCCGTCCACCGGAAAGAGGTATACGAGGCCATTCGACGGGAGAACGAACAGGCCTCGCGCATCAGTGAATCGGACCTGAACGGAATCAGTCTGAACTCGACCGCGGGCGCATCGAAGGGCCGCTCGCGGGCAAAGAACTCCCAGCCGCCCGGCGCCAAGCTCGATTCGATCAAGTGCAAGTCCGCATGAGTACCCAGTCACGCACCACGACCGAGCCCACCGGGACGCGCTCCCGAACCGATTCGAAGCGGCGACGACTCCTTCTCGCTTCGACCGGCTCCGGAACGCAGGACGCGTAGCCGCAATCAAGGAGGATTGGCATGGCTCGTATCAACACGAACATCTCGTCCATGATCGCCCAGCAGAACCTGGCGAGAACGAACAGCGAACTCGAGATTCGTCTCGAGCGCCTCTCGACCGGCCTGCGCATCAATCGCGGGGCGGACGATCCGGCGGGGCTCATCACCTCGGAGCGGCTGCGCAGCGAGATCGGAGGGATCTCGAAGGCGATCAGCAATTCGGAGCGGGCGAGTTCGGTCATCTCGACGACCGAAGGCGCCCTGTCCGAAGTCGCCGATCTGCTCGCGTCGATCAAGGGCCTCATCATTGAGGCGGCGAACTCGGGCGGCCTGTCGCCCGAGGAGATCGAAGCGAACCAGCTTCAGATCGACTCCGCGATCGAGAGCATCACCCGCATCAGCAACACGACGACCTTCGCGGGTCTTCAACTGCTTAACGGATCACTCGACTACCTGACTTCCGGCGTGACCTCGTCGGACATCAGCATGTCGAAGGTGCTCGGGGCGAACTTCGGCTCGGAAGACAACATTCCGGTGACCGTTCAGGTGCTCGGATCGGCCCAGGTGGCGCAGATCACCCTCCAGGCGGATTACGCGGGTACCGCGAACGACGGCACCCTGCTCAGCTCGATCACGCTCGAGTTCTCCGGCAACGAGGGTGTCCAGACACTCCAGTTCGTCTCCGGCCAGTCCGTCTCGGCTGTCGTCGCGGCCGTCAACCGGCTCAAGGACTCGACCGGCGTTTCCGCGAGTCTCGTCGACACGAGCGACCTCAGCTCCGGTGTGGTCTTCTCGAGCATCGAGTACGGGTCCGACGCCTTCGTCGGCATCCGCCGGATCGGCGACTCTGGTCAGTTCTTCGATTCGCAGGTGAGCGATAGCCGTGCGAGCGGCCAGGATGTCGTCGGCATCGTCAATGGGGTGCTCGCGACGGGCGACGGGCTCAATCTCGCGGTCCGGACCTCCACACTCGATCTCGACCTCATGCTTACGAGCACTTTCGCTCAGCAGACGACGAGCACGAGCACCTTCCATATCACGGGCGGCGGGGCGAAGTTCCAGCTCGGGCCGGAGGTCCGCTCGAACCAGCAGGTCAGTTTCGGGGTGCAATCCATTGCCGCGAGCCGCCTCGGCGGCGCCTTCATCGAGGGCGAGGTGCACTACCTTGAGTCGATCAAGGGCGGTGGCGACAACGACCTCGACAGCGACAACCTCGTCAACGCGAGCAAGGTCATCGACGCCGCGATCGACGAGATCGCGGTCATGCGGGGCCAACTCGGCGCCATTGAGCGGAACACGCTCCAGACGAACATCCGCTCGCTCCAGGTGGCTCTCGAGAACATCACGGCGAGCAATTCGAAGATTCGGGACGCCGACTTCGCTCTCGAAACCTCCGAATTGACGCGGTCGCAGATTCTTGTCCAGTCCGGGACATCCGTGCTTGGCATCGCTAACTCGAATGCTCAGAATGTCTTGCAGCTTCTCGGGTAGCGATCCTGATCCTCCCGCGGCCGCCAGCTGACCGGCCGCGACGAGCCATCCAAACCTCCCTGCGACCCCCCGAAATCGGGGGGTCGCGGTCGTTTTGGCCCTTATCGGACTCGATTCGGACCTGCGAGGTCGAGTTCTCGGACCGTCCGTTTGATAAACCGTGCGGGGGATCGAAAGAGCGACTTAACAGCGGCTGGGGTTCGACCGATACCCACGACGCGTGGCTCACGGTCGAGCCCCGCTCCCCGGCTTTGGCCGCAGTGGACTGGCAGTTCGGGGATCCAGGATGGGTCCCAACGGGTCTTGGGACTGAAGGTCGCAGGTCGCATGGAGGCGGCAACCAAACAACCGCGTCACGGACAGACGCCAGCAACCAGAGCCCGGGTGATATGGGCTGAACCGGAATCACGGAGGATCCAATGAGTCGTATCAACACCAATGTGCAGTCTTTGATTGGCCAGCGAACGCTGGGCCTTCAGAACATGAGTCTGGCCAAGAGCATCGAGCGGTTGAGCACCGGTCTCCGGATCAACCGCGGCTCCGATGACCCGGCCGGGCTCATCGCTTCGGAGAACCTGCGTTCCGAGAAGAAGGCGATCACCGCCGCGATCGGGAACGCCGAGCGCGCTGATCAGATCATGAATGTCGCGGAAGGCGGCCTTCAGGAAGTCAGCAACCTGCTCGTCGAATTGCAGGGTCTCGTCGCCGCGTCGGCGAACGACGCCGGTCTGAGCCAGGAGGAGAAGGAAGCGAACCAGCTTCAGATCGACTCCATCCTGCAGACGATCGACCGAATCGCGAACTCGACCGAGTTCCAGGGCGTCAAGCTCCTGAACGGCAACTTCGACTTCACGACTTCGGGCGTCAACAGCACGCTGCTTTCCGATGTCACGGTCAACTCGGCGAAGCTGCCGACGAGCTCCGGCTCCTACATCTCGGTCAGCGTCGATGTGTTGACCTCGGCCCAGACCGCCGGCCTCTACCTCTCGACGGGCACGAACTTCGATACGAGCGGCCAGAGCTTCACGATCGAAGTCGCCGGCAACCTCGGCACGCAGCAGTTCACCTTCGCGTCGGGCACGAGCCAGGCCGACATGATCACGGCGATCAACCAGTTCAAGGATGTGACTGGCGTCTCCGCCGCTCAGAACGGCACGAGCGCCGCTCTCATTGAAATGCGCTCCACTGAGTTCGGCGCCAAGCAGTTCGTGAGCGTCAAGAAGCTCGACGGGTCGGATGACCTGACGAACATCATCTATGACGCCCTGGGTGGTACAGGGTCAAATGATGACAAAGACACAGGGCGAGACGCCACGCTCCTGATCAACGGCACTCAGGCCACTACGGACGGCCTGAAGGCGCGGGTGAGCTCGGACGGTTTCGATGTCAGCGTGACGATCGACGGTACCAGCGCGGTCAACACGACGAACGGCAACACCTCGTTCGATATCACCGGCGGCGGCGCGACTTTCAACCTCTCGCCGAATGTGAACCTCGCCGGCAAGGCCAGCATCGGTATCGAGCAGGTCACCACGGGTAACCTTGGCGACTCGGTCGACGGGTTCCTCTCTGCTCTCAAGTCGGGCGGCACCGCGAATGTGTCGACCGCCGACGGCGACATCGACAAGGCCCAGCGCATTGTCGACTCCGCCATCAAGCAGGTGTCTTCGCTTCGAGGCCGTATCGGCGCGTTCCAGTCGAACGTAGTCGGCGCCACGATCCGGTCGCTCGGTGTGACCTTCGAGAACACCGCGGCGGCGGAAAGCCAGATCCGTGACACGGACTTCGCCGCGGAAACGGCGGACCTCACCCGGTCGCAGATCCTCGTGCAGTCCGCGACTTCGGTGCTCGCGATCTCGAACTCCCAGCCGCAGAATGTGCTCTCGCTGCTCGGGTAACTCGCGATCGAACGCTTCAACGCGTACCAACGAACGCGGCGGTCTTACGACCGCCGCGTTTCTTTTTTTGAATCTGATCGAGCCGCTCGTCCAAGCAGTGCGGCGGCAAGGCTCGAACTCAGTTGTCGGGGCCCTCGCCACGGAAATGGCGGGTCATGTCGAGCATGAGGCGGGCGACCTGGCCCTTCTCGACGGCTGACATCTGGCTCTCGGCGGACGCTCGCTCGTAGAACTGGAAGAATCCGCCGACACCCTCGGCGTCCGGGTTGGACGACCGCTCCTGGGCTCGCTCGCGGTCGCGTGCCGCCTGCCGCTTGAATCGGTCGACCCGCTCTTCGTCGGTCAACTCACGCTCCTCGCCGACCATTCCTTCCATGAGCTTCTCCATCTCGACGGCGAACTGCTCGAGGTAGGCGCCGCGCTCATGAAGCGGCATGCTCGAATACTCGACGGCCGACTCGGTCATGACATCGACTGCGAGCTGACGCATGTTGTCTTCCATCTGCTCGCGCATCTTCCGGTTCATCGACGCGACGAAGGACGCGAGGACGACGGCGTCATCCTGGTCGAACTGCTGGAACCGCTGCGCGAACTGCTGGAGGTAATCCAGCCGCTCGTCCGTCGGGAGCCGGTTGAAATCGCGATCCATGAGGAAGACCGCGACATCGGGAATCTCGTCCGTCCAGATGTCGGGTTTGGGTGTCGGCCAGAAGGCGACGACGGCCGGAGCGACCACCGCCACGCCGGCCACCACGGCCGAGCCGACAAGCGTCCATCGGGTGCGCCGATCGCTCAGCCAGTTCCGACGCCATGTTTCGCGCGTTCGACCCACGATATCAGCTTCCCCCGAGACGGTCGCGCCATTTGGGATCGGTCCAGTCGATGAGCGCATCGGCGGATCCATCCCAGTACGACGCATTCTTGCCGGACGGATTGATCTCGAGATGCCAGGCCTCGGCGTCGGCCATCACCGGCCAGCGGCCCGGCGTCCGCTCGTAGAACTTCGTGACCGTCCGGGCGACGCTCGTCTTCGAGTCACCACGAAAGATCTCGCGGGCGAACATGATCCAGCCCGGCCAGTAGTCGTAACTCGAGCCAAGCTCCTCGGAGACCCCCGTGTCGTCGCTCGGGCAGCTAAAGATCTCGGTGCTCGTGACATACTTCTCGAGCTCCACGAGCAGGTCGTCCTGTCCTTCGCCCTTGCTCGAGCCGAGCGGCAGGACATAGGGCAGATCGTCCCGATTATCGGGCATGTAGATTGTCAGGGCCGTGGCGATCTGCTTGAGATTCGAGAGGCACTTGATGTTCTGTCCGCTCGCCCGCGCCCGAGCGAGGCCGGGCATGAGGAGGCCGACCAGAAGCCCGATGATCGAGATGACCACGAGCAGTTCGATCAGCGTGAACCCTCTCCGTCTTGTCTTCTCCGCACTTCTCATCACTCGGTTCTACACCGCCCGACGGCCGATGTTGCGGCGGGTCGCGGGACTTCATTCCGAGGATAGGGCCGGTTCCGGAGAGGCGATCGTTCGGATGGCCGTTGGACGACGGCGGTGTCAGCGACTGATGGCCCGCAGGATCTCGTCCTGAATGCGGACATCCGCGGTCACGCTCACGGCGCCGTCGTGGAAGACCTCGATGAGCATGGGTCGCACATCTGAAGTGATGGTCAGGTCCTGCTTCGAGGACTCAGCGTTCTTGACCAACGCCGCGATCATGTCGATGAGCACATTCGTCTCGCCACGCGTGACCGCAAGTGGATTGCGGGTGTTCTGGTGGACCGCGGCGATGGCGTCCATTTCGAGCCACGCCTCATCCTCGGCGAGCTCGTACGCCGCGCAGTCGATGATGTCTCGCCAGGTTCCTACCGGAACGACGAGCACTTCGGTCAGGTGAATCTTATTGAGGATCGCATCGATGAGCCGGGCGAGTTCCTCGCGGGAGCGCTCGAACACACGCGCGTCGGGATAGGGCGGCGTCTCGCTCGCCGGATCCTTGATATGAATCGTCTTGAGTTTGTCTGAGGGCTCGACTTCAAGACGGATGAGGTTCTCGTCGTCCTTTGCCTCGACGATTCCCTGCTGCTTCAACGCAGGGAACACCTCCTGATACTGGATGAACTCCACCGGCGCGGTCTCCTCGGTTTCGAACCCGGCGTCGTCCGGGACGCCGACTGCTGAAGTGTACCCGCCGCAGCCCGAGACACAACGATGACTCGGAACTGCGGTATAGTCTCGTCGGGTCGATGGGAGATGGACTCAGTCGAACTTCGGGGAATTCGAGCCATGGGTGGACTCATTCTCTTCGTCTGCACCGGAAACACCTGCCGGTCTCCGATGGCCGAGGCGATCGCTCGATCGCTCATCGAGAAGGGCCGCCTGGGCGAGGAGGGGGGGCGATGGCGCGTCGCGTCCGCCGGGATCGGCGCGGGCGCCGGGGCGCCCGCGACGCGGGAAGCCGTCGAGGCGCTGCGGGCGATGGGGGTCGAGTCGACGAACCACCGGTCGCGGCCGGTGACCGCGGATCTCGTCGGCGACGCCACGCTGATCTTCGTCATGACCCGATCCCACCAGTCGGCGCTTCTCGAACAGTTCCCGGAAGCTCGCGACCGGGTTTTCCTCCTGCAGCCGGACGCCGACATCGGTGATCCGATCGGCTACCCACAGTCCATCTACAACGAGACCGCGCTCGACATCGCCCGCTGGGTCGAGGCGAGATTCAAAGAAATCAAGGCCCAAGGGCGACCCGCGGACTCGGGCGCCAACGCGTCATCGGGTTGAAGCGGGGTCTCGTTCCCCGCCGGACCGCCGCAGCGCCTGAATGACTTCATCGTCGGAGATCTGGCGGAAATCGCGATACGCCAGGCCGACGGCGCGGAAGGGTTCCGGCGTTTCGAGACAGGCGACACCGTCGACCTCGCGATCGAGTTCACGGATCGTGTCGAGTGGCCCAACAGGTACCGCCACGACGAGCCGCCGAACCCCGGCGTCTCGCAGGCCTCGGAGGGCCGCGCGCATCGTCGCGCCGGTTGCGACACCGTCGTCAGCGACGATGACCACTCGACTCGTGAGGTCGAGGTCCTCGTGCTGCACGCCGTACATCTCCCGGCGCCGAATGATTTCGTCCCATTCCCGCTCAACGAGTTCGTCTCGCTGACTCGCTGAAAGGGAAAAGCTTTCCATCACATCCGGATTCCAGACGATCACGGGACGGCCCGCGTCGACGACGGCCCCGATGGCGAGTTCCGGTTGCAGTGGAGCGCCGATCTTACGAACCAGGAGCACATCGAGCGGAGCGCCCAGTCGTTCTGCGATCGCCTCGCCGACCACCACGCCTCCGCGCGGCAACGCCAACACAAGCGGTCGATCTTCCACCAGTGAACGCAACCGGTCACCGAGGCGACGGCCCGCCTCGGCCCGATCGTGAAAGAGAGGTCGGGGTCGAAACATTTCAGATGATGCTAGCGGTGAGCGATCAAACCCTGGCTCAAGTCCAGCCGAGACGACGGCGAATCAGCCATTCACTCGAGAGCAGACCGAGCAATGCGGCGAGGAACCACCATCGCGGCCAGGCGTCTTGCGGCCGGGGGAGAACGATCCTCGCTTGAGCCGTCTTGCGAATCGACTCCGTGAATTCGTCCCAGTCGTCGTGTTCGAAAACTTCACCACCCGTCGATTCCGCCAGCGCTCGAAGTTCTTCCGGTCTCGACGAAGTTTCGAGTCGCTCGACACTCGACGCGTGCACGGCGAACCGGGTGGTGACCGGCGCCGCTGAGACCTCCTCATCCGAGTATTCCACAAGATGAACGCCCTCTTCCGCAGGGACGAACTCGCCGGTGAATCGGTCCGGCCCTCGTTGCTCGGATGAGAGAGCGACTGGAGTCGACTCTCCCGACGGTAAGGTAACGATGACGACTGGAGGCGACCAGTCGTCTGGCGCGAATCGCATCGTCGCGGTAATCCGGACTCGGTCTCCCGGCGCCGCAGCGGTTCGATCGACGCTCAGGGCGACATCCTGGCCCGGCAGCAGGTCGGCCGCGCCCACGAGCCACCGAACCGTTCGCGCCCAGAACGATTCGTACACCGACCGATAGGAGTCTGTCTCCGGTGATACGAACGCCCATCTCCAGAGTCCGTCCGTAAGAACGGCAAGCGTGCGGCCGTTGCCCGACTGAACGGTCGCGACGAGCGCGGCGTCGGCGTCGGCGTCGGCGCCGGTCCCGGTGTCGCTCTCGGCGCGAAGCCAGATCTCGCTGAGCGAGCGGCGCGACTCGACGCGTGTTCGTGCAATCAGACCCGGGAGTTCGGTGAGGATCGACTCCGTATCGCCGAGCGATCCGAAATTGAGGGGCGGCCGCGATCGTCCCTCCGGTGTGACTTCGACGCCCGTCACCGTGGCGCGGTCATCTCCCCAGCGAACCGGAGCGATCGATTCGAGAATGCGCCGCGTCTCCTGGCCGGCGTCGGACGAGTCCGATCCGACCGGCCGTCCTCGAGCGAACACGATGGCGCCGCCGCGCGCTTCAACAAAGGTTGCGAGCGCTATCGCGGCCGATCCCGGAAACCATCGTTCGATTCCCCGCCCGAGCACGATGACATCGAATCGGGCGAGCGCCTCCGCCGTCACGGGAGGCGTCGAGAGCGGGGCGCCGGCCCAGTCGGACTCATCGCCGGGAGCGAATCGGGTGAGGCGCTCGGATGGGCCGAGGCCGATCACCGTCGTGAGTTCGACCTGAGTGTCGCGACGCAATGCCGCGATGAGGTAGCGCGAGTCCCAATAGGGTTCATTCTCGAAGAGAACGACGCGAATGCGCTCCGCATTGACTCGAACGAACGCATGTCGTGTGTTGTTCTCGGTCCAACGCTCTCCGGGAAGCGGCGTGACTTCCAGGCGGAATGCGGCGAGTCCGGACGACGCAGACTCATCGAAGGGCGTCGGTACGACGGTGTAATCGATTGGTGTACGACTCTGTTGAAGTCGAACCATTCGTTGATCGATGAGCCGATCGTTCTGATAGAGCTCGACCGTGACCTCTCGTTCGTCGAAGCCGCGTCGGCGAATGTCGCCCCGGAGGATGAGCGATTGATCACGGAAGACTGAAGATCGATCGGGCAAGAGGCGCACGGCAAGATCTGCGACGGGATCGTCTCGACCGAGAGGAGCCGCGTGAACTCGAAGTTCCCGCTCATTGGCGTCCTCCGCGATCGAGATCCAATCCGCCTCGGTGGTGTCGTGTCCATCCGTCAGCAGAAGCATTTCATCGCCAGGTCGCGCGCTTTGGATGACGCGTCGAGCTTGGTCAACCAGGCGCGACGCGTCATCCGTCGGAGCGACGGCCGGCGCGGCGCCGGTGAGAGGTGTCCACTCTTCGCCGATGCGATGCAGGCGGATCGAAGTCGTGACTTCCGAGTCGAGCAGTTTCTCGATCCAGCGATTCGCGAGGTCAGCCCGCGTGAAGCGCCGGCGGTCGACAATGATGTCGTCCACACACATGCTCGCCGACCCGTCGATGAGAACATGAACTGCGCCGGACGCCGTATCGATGGGCCTCTCCTGCAGTGTGGTCGGTCCGAGCCCGATGAAGGCGACGCCGACGATCGCCAGGGTCCGCAGGACAGCAAGTCCAGCCCACGCCCCGCGCATCGAAACGCTCGTCAGTTCGACAAGAATGGTTCGGTACGCGACGACGCCCATAACGAGGGCGACCGCCAGCATCACGCATACGAAGACGGGATCGACCGGCGGTCGGAAGATCATCGTGCGCCCTCGGTGTCTGCGCGACCGCGTCGCATCGTCAGGAGGGATTCGATCGCACAAAGGGCAAGTGTCGAAAGGAGAAGGGCGGGCCAGATTCGGATCGGCGAATCGGAATCGAACCGCGAGGCTTGAGTAGCTGACGATGCGGCCGCTTCGCCGACGAGGCGATCCCGCACTTCCGGCGCGAGTGGGCGAAGATCCGATTCGGCCTGGTCAATGCTCACCGTTCGGGTCGCGATCGTTTCATTGGTGTCGGCGTCGATGAGCTCGTACAGCCCGGGCTCTGCGGCGCCGCTCGCCTGAATGTGAAACACGCTCTGGCCCGGAGTGATCGAAAGCTCGACGACGGAAGGTCGAACGGCGATCGCGTCGAGGTCGAGACGCTGATCGATCATGAACTCGATCGGCGATCCGGGATGGAAGGATTCGGCCGACGCGCCCTGCGTCGAGTGAAAGACGGTGTGAAGGAGCACTGGAAAGGCCGGCGAGGAGGCGAGCATCGAATCGGGCGGGGCGATGGTTCCCAGAAAGACGAAGAGTTTACCGTCACCGATCGACCGTGAGGTCAGCAGCGGAAGGTCATTCGAATCCGCAATGATTGCGCGTCCTCCGGTCTCGGCGTCGAGTATCGGGACGCCGACTCGGCCCGGTTGCGTCGAGACCAGTGATCGTTCGAAGAAGAACCGAAGTTCATCGTCCCATGAGACAGCGCTCTCATCACTCGTAATCCAGTACGACTCGTCATCGCGCTCGGTCGTCGTCTTCCATTGCGCTGGTGGTAATCCGGCCGTCGTGAGAAACGCATCAAGAGCCTGGGCGCCGGTCGTCGAATCGATTGCCCACCAGGCCCTGGCGCCCCGTCGCAGCCGCTCGGCCAGCGCCGCTCGGACTTCGAATGACATCGCATCGCATTGCGTGATCACGAATCCGTCATAGATCGGCCAGGCGGGATTCGTGTCGAGCGCGTCCAGCATCTCGACGGTCGACCCCGCCGGCGCGGAGGCGAGCGCGGCCGCATAGAAGCGACCCTCGCCATCTCGCGCGTCAATGCCGCTTGAAATCAGAGCGTATCGACTCGATGGATGCGCGACGATTCCGAATTCGACGCCGTTGTCGGCATCGAATGGCCCGGTGTCCGTCAGAGCAGCGCGATACCGGGAGAGACCGCGCGACACGGGCGTGACGGCGAAATGCGCAGCGCCGGTCGACCAGGCCTCGAGCGTGAGCCGATCGGCCGCGACGACTTCATTCGAATCATCGAGCGCTTCGACCGAGACGAGAACCTCCCGTCGAACCGGGGTGAAGTTCGCCACCTCCAGAACGATGTCGATCTCGTCGCCGACGACTGGCCGTTTCGGATTCACGCGAAGCTCGGACACCGCGAGGTTTGGCGTCGCGGAGTCGTCCGCGCCGAACCATTCACATCGGAGGTTCGATGAATCGGGCCATGGCAGAACGAACGCGCTCGCCTGGGCGTCGGTCAGAAGAACGATCTGTCCCGCGCGGTCGCGTTCCGGCCGGATCTCGAACAGGGATTGAGCGAGTTGAAGGGCGTCGTTCATCGACGCGCGTTCGAAGGTGACGCCGGTGTCCGCAAGCGCCGCACGAAGCGCGGGAATGTTTGAAGTGACCCCGGGAAGGAGCGCCGTCGCCTCGCGCCGCCCGACGATGACCGCGGCTCGATCGACCCCGGGAGCGAGAGACTCGAGAAGGTCGAGCGCCCGACTTTTCGCGCGATCGAATCGGCTGACCCCTCGATCGTGGATTCGCATCGACGCGGACGCGTCCAGGACGATGACCAGATCGCGGCCGATCGCGCTCATTCCGCCGGCGGGCATGCCATCACGAGCGGACGACGCGGCCGTCCGCCAGACCGGTTGCGCGAAGGCGCCGACGAGCAGGAACACAATGGCGCAGCGGACGCCGAGAAGCGCGAGATCCCGCCATCGGATGCGGCTCGATCGCGCCGCGACACCGTCGTCGAGAAAGCGCACGGACGGAAAGACTATCCGGCGAGGAGCGCGCCGTCCGACGAAGTGAGCGATGATCGGCGCCAGCACGGCGAGACCGCCAAAGAGCCAGGCGACGCTCGTGAACTCGAGAATGGCGACTTGAATGACCAGCGAAGACCCTCCGTCGAATCCGGTTCATCGGTATTTAACCCACCGCCGCCGGATTCGTTGAGAATTTCGAGTCCTCTTCGCCGCCCGGTTGCCGCTTTTCGCGCCTCTTCGTATCATCGGCGCCAAGCGGTGGAATGCAAACGATCAATCCCGACGCGAACCCTCAGCGCGCTCTGCTCCGCGATCGTGGTCTTCGGCGCCGTGCTGACCCCGCATCTGCGGGCGGAGGAGGGCGATACGAATCGCGTTCACCAGCCCACTCCACCGCCCGCTTCGCGTGTCCTTCTCGCGCAGGGATTGCCCATCGAGCCGCTTCAGGTCGATGCGCGCTTCTCGGCGCTGCGGGCGCATGTCTGGCGCGAGGCCCGGTATGTTGACCGGCTCTACCTCGAGGGATGGGTGGAAGTCTCGATCGGGGACTACGAATTCAGCGCAGAACGCGCGGTCGTGTGGATCAATCGAGAACCCTCGCCTGAATTCGGCGCCCTCAATGAGATCGTTATCCTTTTCGAGGATCTGACCGACGCGTCCCGACGATCGGGCATGAGCGCCGAGGCCGACGAACTTCTGGTAACCGCATCGACGACGGGGTCGATCGCCTTGCGGAGCGATCTCTTCGTGGAGTCGCCGCCGACCGATGAGCGCCTGCTCGACCTTGCGGAAGCGCGGGTCGTGCGACAATTGACTCAGCCGAGGGCGGACGCGAGGTCGGCCCGCCCGGTCATCGACTATCCGCCGCCGCCGGGTCGCGGTCCGGCGATCGAGTTCGATGAGCAGAGCGGTGAAGTCCGGCTTGCTGATCGAGGCGCCACTGAACCGATCGGTCCCTGGGATCCGGTCGATCTTGAGCCGGGAATCTCCCGGATGCCCGAACCGCCTGAAGCAGTCGTGCTCTTCGATGTTGATGGTGATCTCAAGTACTTCTTCGCCGACGAGAGCGAGGAAGAAGGGCTCGCCGTCCTGCGCGGTCGGCTCGTCGTGCAATACCAGGAGTTGTCGAGGCGACCCGGTGAAGCGGAGCCTCGCGTGCTCACGCTGACCGCACAGCGCGCCGTCATCTTCACCGATCCCATCACGGTGGAGGAGGCGCTCAGCGGGCGCGTGGAAGCCGACGCCGTGCGCGGCGTCTACCTCGAAGGCAATGTGGTCGCGTCCGATGGCCAGTACACCTTGCGCGGGCCGCGTATGTACTACGAGTTCGACACGAACAAGGCTGTCGTCATCGACGCGGTTCTCTCGACCTACTCATCCGAAGCGAAAGTCCCGATCTATATGCGGGCCGATGAGATTCGGCAGATCGCGGACAACGAGTGGCGCGCCGAGCGGATGACCATCTCGACGAGTGAGTTCTATGTCCCGCATGTCAGCGTCGGCGCCGGAAGCGTAACGGTCGAACGCCGGGTCGATCCGGACTCGGGGATTACGAAGACCTATGTCGAAGCGGACAACATCACGGCGCGGCTTGGGGGAACGCCCATTCTGTGGTGGCCGGGGTACAAGGGGCAGCCGGAAGACGCGCCGCTTCGATCACTGTCGATCGGCAACAGTGACAACAAGGGCGTGACGCTCCGCACCGAATGGAATCTGTTCAGTCTGCTCGATCGCGAACCGCCCGACGATGTCGATGCGAGCCTTCTCGTCGACTACTACGGTGAGCGCGGGCCGGCGACCGGCGTCGATGTCGCGTACGAAACGGATCGCGGTGAGGGCAACGCCTTCGGGTACATCATCCAGGACGACGGGACCGACCTCTTCAGCAGCGGGCGTGAGCGCAATGTCGACGATGAAACGCGCGGCGTCTTCGAGGCCTGGCACATCGAGCGTCTCCCCGACGACTGGACCATCCTCTTCGAGGCGGCATACATCTCGGACCCGGGGTTCATCGAGAACTTCTTTGAGAACGATGCGGAGGAGCGTCGCGAGTATCAGACGCGACTCTACGCCAAACAGCAGCGCGACAACTGGGCGTTCGAAGCGTTCGTGAAGTATGACCTCAATGACTTCATCGCGAATGAAGACCTGCTCCAGTCCGTCGGGTACCAGGTCGACAAGTTTCCGGAGCTTGGCTACTACCGGTTCGCGGATGATCTCGGTCGTCTGAGCTGGTCGAGCGAATACCGCTACACCCGGGCGCGGACCGTGTTTCCGCGTCACACGCTCGCGGAAATCGGACAGGGGCGGGTCGGATTCGGACTCCCGCCGGGCACGAATCTGACTGACGCCGCCCTCGCGGCGGGATTCCGTGAGAACTGGGTCAACCGCCTGCACACACGACAGGAATTGAGTCTCCCCTTGACGCTTGGCGCGTGGAAGGTCGTGCCCTTCGCCGTGGGTCGGCTCACCTCGTACGACGATGAGTTCGAGGAGTTCAGCGCGCAGGCGGAAGAAAACCGCTGGTATCTCGCCGGCGGCGTGCGGCTCGCGACGCAACTCAGTGGAGTGAACAACGCGGTCGAGAATCGCGTGCTCGATCTGCATCGCATCCGGCACATCATTGAACCGAGCTTGACGCTCTGGCACGGTGAATCGAACGCGGGCGCCAACGCGTACCCCATCTACGACTACGAAGTTGAGGGCGTGACCGAAGGCGGCGCCGCGCGATTCGGGTTGCGAAACATCTGGCAGACGCAACGCGGCGGCCCGGGACGCTGGCGCAGCGTCGATTTCCTCCGGGTCGATACCGATGTCGTCATGTCAACCTCAGAGAACCAGGGCGATTTCGTCCTGCCGCGGTTCTACGACTACCGGCCGGAGTATTCACGGCTCGGCGACCACATCCTCGTCGACGGCGAGTGGCTCGTCAGTGACTCGCTCGCCCTCGCTGGCCGTTCGATTTATGACCTCAACGAATCCGCGATCGCACACGGTTCGTTCGGATATCGGATCGACCATTCGGCCGACCTCTTCAGCTTTGTCGACTACCGATACTTCGACGCGGTTGATGACCGACTCCTGCTCATCGGCCTCGGGTATCGACTCACGCCGAAGTACGCGTTCCGCGGGATCGTGAATTACGATCTCAAGGAGGACGAAGCCCGATCGATGGGCTTGACGCTCGACCGGAAGACCCCTCAGTTCGATGTGAGCATCGGCGCCTCGTACAACCAGTTTCGCGAGGAGACGACGGTCAGCCTCACGCTCTCCCCGAAGGGATCGGCCGGTCGAACTTATGGCGGCCCACTCGAGGCCCCCGACGGGCGAAAATGACGGTCGAGTCGAACGACAGTCACCTCGATGACAACCAGTCGTCCGCGTCTGTTGAAGACGATCGATTCATTCCGATCCGTGCCCGTACGCTCGGCGACGCGATCGCCCGTGACACCGATCGATTCGGCGACGAAGCCGTGCAACTCGGCCTCATCGCCCATTCGCTCAAATGGGTCTGCGATCTCGAGGCGTCGGCGTTCGAACGCAATCTCGTGGATCGGTACGAGCCGTTCAATCCCGATCGTGACACGATCGACGAGACGCCGCTCGAGGAAGAAGTTGCGATCGATTCGAAAGCGAGTGAACTCGAAGAATGGCTCGGCTACCTCTTCGGGAAGGCGAACTTCCGTCAACTGAGCGAGGCGGAGATTGAGGCGGCGGTGAACGCGGCGAGCCTTCACGGACTGCGGGTACGGCTTCGACCTGAAGTACTCGATTCGCTGACCGTGTGGGCGCGGGGTCGGTATCCGTCGTGCGCCAGGCGGCGCACTTTGCGCCATCCGATCCGCGGAGTCGAGCGTGATTATGAGATGTATCGGCGGCTCATCGTCGCGGCGCGACTCGTCGATGACCCGCACCTCCAGATCAAACTGTTCAAAGACATCCCCGTGCCCGATCTCGAAGCGCTGCTTCCTCACGCCGAAGTGCAGATGAGCCTCGTTGACCAGCTCAAAGTCTTCGGCGGTGGGGCGGGGGTGCTCGGATCCACCGCGATGAAGGCGTTTACCGTCTTCGCGTCGGTGATCTACTGGACCAAGCTCTTCTGGATCGTCGCGATCGGCGCCTCGGTACTGCTCTTCCGATCCTTCTTCGGGTACCGAACCGCGCGGACCATTCGCGACTCCCAACGCATTCAGCAACTCTACTTTCAGAAGCTCGCCTCGAATCTCGGGGCGATTCACCTCGTTCTTTCGAAAGTACGCGAAGAAGAGGCGAAGGAAGCGATTCTCGCCTACACGATCTGCCGCTCACGGCAGACGGCGATCGCGAGCGCGGCAGACCTCCAGGAAGCGGTCGAGGCGTACCTCCGCGAGCGGTTCGAGCTTGTTTGCCGCTTCGATGTCGACGATGCGATCGAGTCGATGGACCGGCTCGATCTCTGGTCCGATCGCGACCGATTCGAGGTCCTCGCGCCGGAGCCGGCCCTCGAACGAATCCAGAAGCACTGGCAGGAGCGCCGCAGTCTCGAGTATCACCTCGACTACGCGCGCATGAAAGCGGCGGAGCCCCGATCGACTCCGCCGTCGCATGATTCGAAGTAGTTCCGGACGACTTTCGTCAGGACTTGATGCCGGTGATCTCAACCCGGAGGTACGACTGACGGTGACCGTTCTTGCGCCGATATCCCTTGCGACGCTTGAACTTGATCACATCAATCTTCTCCGAGCGGACCTCGTCGAGGATCTTGCCCGTGACGCTCGCCCCGGTCAGATAGGGGGCGCCGATCTTCGCGTCGCCATCGCCTTCGCCAACCATGAGCACCTTGTCAAAGGTGACCTTCGAGCCGGCTTCGGCGTCTCGCATATGAATCTCGAAGACATCACCCTCCGAGACCTTGATCTGAGTACCGCTGTCTTCGATGATGGCGTACACGGCTGACGCTCCTGGCTTTACGCGCGCGGGCAGTTGATTCGGGTCCAAAAATGAGCCGGAAAGTGTAGCCGGACTCGTCCCGAAGCCAAGTCCCGCGGCCGCGTTTTCGGCTCAGAGCGCCGGCCCGGGTGATGGAACGGGGTAATCCCGCCTCGGGAATCCCTCCGATAGAATGTCTGGACCCTCCACGCGGATGTGCGACCCTCCGTGATTGAACGCCTTCTCCAGCTCTTCTCCCGCCTCCGCGGCTACTCGCCGCTCGAGGTCATCATCGAACTCGCGATCATCTGGATCGTCGTGTACGGAGTCGTTCGATTCCTCCGCGGCACCCGTGGCGCCGGAGTCATTAAGGGTCTGGCCCTCATCCTCGTCGTGGGAACGCTCGGCATCCGCATTCTCGGCCAGGAGGGCGAGTCGTTCGAACGCCTCAATTTCCTGTACGACAGGGCCTTGGGTTTCGCTGCGATCGCTCTGATCGTCGTCTTCCAGCCGGAGTTACGACGCGCGCTCATCCGGCTGGGCGAGACGCAGTTCTTCCGCTCTTCGCGCACTGAACTCGCGCCGATGATCGAAGCCGTGGTCACCGCCTGCGAATTCAACAGCAAGAATTCGTTCGGCGCGCTCATCGCCATTGAACGGGTAGTCGGTCTCGGCGGTCTCGTCGAAGGGGGAACTTCGATGAACGCCGATGTCTCGAGTCGATTGCTCCAGTCAATCTTCTGGCCGAACAGCGCGCTGCACGATCTGGGCGTCATCATCCGCGGTGGCCGAATCCTTGCCGCCGGGGTTCAGTTTCCGATGGCCGAAGTGGGGGAGCTCGGGGGCGAGTTCGGCGCCCGGCACCGCGCGGCCGTGGGCGTCACCCAGGATTCCGACTGCCTCGCCGTCGTCGTCAGCGAGGAGACCGGGCGGCTCTCCGTCGCCGAGCGCGGCCAACTCTACCAGGATCTCTCCCCGGACCAGCTTCGACGATTCCTCGCCGACCGCCTCCTTGGCGACGACCGGAAGCGGCAGCGCATCGACGCCGAACTCGCGGATCTGCGACTTCGTCAGCCGGTCGACGAAGCGGAGGAGTCGAGCGCCTCGGTGCACGCAGCGTCCGAGCGTGAAGGCGCGGTGAAACGGACGGAAGCGAAGGTCGCCGGCGATGCTTGAACGACTGCAATCTATTCTCGTGGTCTCCCTCATCACCCTCCTCATCTGGCTCTACGCCGAGGGCCAGAAGCTCGCCGTCCTGACGCGTTCCGATGTGCGGGTCGAGATCGTCGCCTCCGAGAACTCCGACCTCATCGTGCGCCCCGCGGCGCCCGATCGACGATTCTCGATCCGAATTGAAGGACCGACGGGCGCCCTCGACGAACTCGAGGAACAGCTCGCCCAGGCGATACGAGTTCCGATTGGTCGCTATGAAGCGCCGTCGGAGCCACGCCCCGAGCCGTACACGATCTCGATGCTCGAGACCTTCCGGCGGCACCCTATCTTCGCGGGGCGCGGGGTGAGTATCCGCTCAGTCGATCCGGACACGCTCACTTATTCGGTCGATCGCTGGGTGGCGCAGGACCTCGAAGTTCAGGTGGCGCCGCTCGGCAGCGTGCAACTCGACGGACCTCCAGTCGTCGAGCCGAGCCGGGCCACGGTGCAGGTCGCCGAGTCGGTTCTTCGTCAACTTGATCCGAACACGCTCCATCTCGTCGCGACGCCGGAGTCGAGCGATTCGATCGCGCGACTCCCCGAAGGTGAGGCGAGCACCGTCGACGCTCGCCTGAGCCTGCCGGCCGTCGCCGATCGATCGCTGGTTAAGATCTCCAATCCGGCGGCCCAACTCACGCTGACGGTCAAGTCGCAGCGGGTGGAACTCACGAAGAATGCGGTTCCGATCCATCTCATCATGACGCCGCTCGATGTCGCTCAGTACACCGTCGAACTCGAACGCCCGGTGATCGACTCGCTCGAACTCTCGGGCCCAAGCGATGTCATGGCGAAAATCGAGCGCGGTGAGATCCGCGTTATTGGTCTCCTTCGCCTGACCAGCGATGACCTCGTGCGCGGGGTCACCGAGAAGACGGTCTCTTTCGACCATCTGCCCTCCGGGGTGACCGTGATCTCCGATCCGTACACGGCGACCTTCCAGATTCGTCGTCGCGACACTGAGAACGAGTAATCGGCGCAGAGCCCCATGTGCTCATTGGTCCGGAACGGGACGATTGAACCGGAGACTTTCGATATGAGGCTTGCCGTGTATGGCGCCAGCGGGCGAATGGGTCGACTCGTGTGCGAAGAAGCCATGCGCCGACCGGAGGTCGAGCTCGTCGCCGCCGTGAGCCACGGGGCGAGCGACGCGATTGGCAAGCCGTCCGCCCCTGCCGAAGGATCGCCCCCGGTTGAGGCTTCTTACAACGGCGCCTGCGACGCGGTGATCGACTTCTCAGTCGAGGAAGGAACCCGCGCCGCGGTGGAGTGCGCGCGTCGGGCGAAGGCTGCACTGCTCGTCGCGACCACCGGTCTTTCCGATTCGACGCTCGCGTTCATCCGGGACGCCGCGAAGGAGATTCCGGTGTTGCGCGCCGCGAATACAAGTCTGGGTGTGGTGGTTGGGCGGCGGCTCGTCGAACAGGCCGCGCGTCTGCTTGGCTCCGAGTACGATGTCGACATCGTCGAGGCGCATCACAATCGGAAGCGGGATGCTCCGTCGGGCACGGCGCTCGCGTTCGCCGAGTCGGTCGCCCGCGGGGGAATCGAGATTGATGAATCACGCTACCACAGCCTTCGCGGCGGCGATGTGGTCGGAGAACATGTCATTCGATTCGCCGGCCCGGGTGAGTACCTCGAGATCCGGCATGTCGCGGTGTCACGCACGCTATTCGCGGTTGGCGCCGTTCGCGCCGCCGGCTGGCTTTGTGGTCGCAGCCCCGGTGAATACGACATTCGCGACGCCTTCGCGCCCGATACGGGTTGAACGATCGAAACGCTGCTCCACCACCGCGACCACTTCCTGTCCGACGACGATCGGTGTGTGACACGCGACGGACTCGTCGAGGACTCGATCGAGTTTGATCGAGTCGGCGCGCTTCGAAGCGTTCGGTGCGTTCGATCGGTCCCGCAGCTCCACTCCGAACAGGCTCGTCAACGCGGACTCGTTCACATAGTTGTAGGTTTCGAGCGTGAGTCGATCGCTCACCATCTGCGGCACGCGCGCGCGAACGATTCCAAGTCGCGGGTTGTACCAGAACGACGCGGTGGAGCGCTCGGACGCCACTTTGACACTCGGATGGGTGAGCTCGAACTCGTGTTCGCCGGCGATTTCGAGCCAGGGGTGCATGGGCCCCACGAGCGGGTTCGTCGGAGTGTTCTCACCGAACCATTTCGGATCGATCGATCGCGGGAACCCGTATTCGTTGCGCGGCGCCTTCGCGAGCACGGACTGGAGCATGATCTGCTGCTGAATCTGCCGGATGTTCATGCGGACCGCGGCGACATCGGCCTTCTCCTGCTCACGCTGGTCCTGCCAGGTGAGGACCCCCGCAAGCAGAGCGGCGAGCATCGCGGCGACCAGAGTGTCAATAAACAGGCGCATGACCTTCGTCCGTTGTCCCAGGTCCTCGACCGGTACGCTTGAACCGTCCTATTCAATCGACCGGATGGCCAGTGTGGATCGGGCGAAGACGCCTTGTGTGCGCCGATTGCGCGGGCTGGGCGCGTTCCGTGGGGTTAGTGAAACGGCGCCGGTCGCAGGGGCTCGGCCTTATCGGGCCCCGGAGAATTTGAGTCGCCAGAACAGATCGCAGGGAAGGCAAGGATTCAGTAAGGTATTGACGCGGATCGATATTCTCGGACAATGACATTGCCCGATCGGAGCGAACCACTCAATGGAGTCAACGAGATGTCAATGTGCTTCCGCAATCTTCTCGCCATGGTGGGCGTTGCTGTCGCGACCGGTCACGGTGTCGGCCCACGCGTAGATGCTGAACCGCCGAGCTACGCCATCCTTCAAGTGGGCGACCTCCTGGACGGGTATGGAAGACCGACCGCCGTCAACGACCTCGGTGTTATAGCGGGAGAAATGTTCGGCCCCGGCGCGAACTCGAGTGACGCGTTCCTTCAGTATCGGAATGCCGTCCGGTCGTTACTACCGCCGATCGGTTGTGTCGAGGCTGCGGGAACAGATATCAATGATCTGAATGTCGTCGTCGGACACGCCAGGCAGGGTCAGGATCGGGTCGCAGTGATATGGGACGCAGATGGATCGCCGTCGAAGCTCCCGGGACTCGGTGGCGGCTCCGAGACCGCGACCGCGGTGAATAACATCGGCGATATTGTTGGCCGTGCTCGCCTCCCACTGCCCGATGACGGTCAGGCGCCGGTCATCTGGATCAACGGACATGTCTTCGAGATGCCGCGGTTGGCGGATGAGTATTCACATCCTGCGGCGATTAACGATCGTCGCATCGCGGTGGGCTATCACGATCGGCCAAACGGAACGCGTCGCGCCATCGCATGGTCGTCGCTGAGAGCCTTCGACCTGGGAACGCTCGGTGGGAACCGGGCGGAGGCGCACGACATCAACAATCTCGACGAAATCGTCGGTTGGGCGGCGGCCTCTCCGGGCGATCATCGAGCGGTGGTCTGGCGCCATGGGGGCGCCAATGTCCTCGGGGCCGGACCTTACCGTGTTCCACGCGAAGCGTTCGCGATCAATGACCTGAGCGAGATAGTCGGTTTGGCAAACACCGGGGGGATCCGGGAGTGGCTGCTTTGGACGAAGGGCGAAGTCTACGGGTTTGAAGAAATCCTGCCGCCGAACTCAACCTGGGAGTTTCACGCGGACGCGTACGCGACCGTTTATGACATCAATGACTTGAGTCAGATCATCGGACGAACCACCCGCGGCGACTCGGAGTCGTCTGAGTTCCTTATGACGCCGGTCCGGATCATCTTTCAATTGGAAATACTTGGAAATCTGGCCGGACAACACAACATTCTCCGAGTGGTCAATGCCCAACCAGATTCCCGTATCGACTTTGTCTGGGCGCTCGAGGGCGGTGGCACGATCCTGCCGAATTGCGACCTCTCTGACGCCGCGCTGCAGCTTGACGAAGCGCAGCACATCGGGAGCCTGATTACTGATCACAACGGCGTCGGCGAACTGACCATCTTCGTCCCGGACGAAGCGAGCTCCATGGGTGAAATCCTGTTTCAGGCCGTCGACAGCGGAGCATGCGAACTGAGTCCGATCGTCGTCACCGAGTTTCAATAAGCAAGCACCCTAATCGCGTCGGGGAGGATTTCATACCTCTCGATCATTGACACTACACGCTGAATCAATCAGACTCAGGTGGTGGCCAAATCGCCGACGACTGGTTCTCCTGCACGGGGATCAAGAACATGTTCTCGTTGAATCGCTCGGCCATTCGAATGGCGGGTGTCGCGGCCGTCATGGTCGCAGGATTCGCCATCGCTCAATCTCGCGACATCCAATACGCCATGGTCCCTGTCGGCCCGACGGACTCGGGGACGACGGTTGTTCGGCACGCCATCTATGACTGGGAGGACGATGTCGCGCTTACCGCCGGCGAACATCTCCACCCGGACGGAACACGCCTCGCCTTCCAGACTTGGGCGCAAGACTACAGCGAGTTGCGTGTGTTCGGCGGCGCGGAAGAGGTCTTCGTCAACGATCTCGACTTCGACTACTCTGCGGAGATGGTCGGCTCGGCGCAACCCGGGCCCGGACAACCTCGAGTGGCCGTGTACTGGGGGCCCGACCTCGAGCCAGTAACCTTTCGACCCCCCGGAACGGATTGGGCCGAGGCGGTCTTCGTCAGGTGGAGAATCTTTGGTAATGCTCGAGGTCCCGTAACCGGTTCAATCTTGCGCCCATTCTGGACGGACTCTTATCAATGGGACTGGTTACCTGTCGATGGATTCGCTGGAATTGATGTGGTAGTGGTCGGCGGGGAGGATCCCGCTCAGGGATTCATGGCGGTGGGCAACGCACTCGATCCAGTCGCGGGCCCTCAAGGACTAATTTGGCCAGACGACGGGGGCGTTGAGCGGTTGCAGTCACTCGGCGGCTGGACCCGGGTCAACGATGTATCTCCTCCTGGAGTCGCCTGGTGGTCGGTGGGCGCGGCTGGAGCGGCGGACGGACAATCGCATGCCGTCGCCTGGCTGGGAAGTGAGTTGGTTCACGACCTTCATGAGTTCGGGCCCGAGTGGTCGTCCGAAGCCATTGCGATCGAAGGACAAATGGTCGGATCGGATTTGCCCGGCGTCATCGGATACCGGTTTCGTGAAAGTGAGCGGACACCGGTCCTGTGGGAGTATCCCGGTCTTGCAGAACCGGCGATCGACATTCCTTCCCTCCTTCCGCCGCAACATCGCTGGGAGACGGACTCGAGTTTCGAGGTCACATCACTCCTTCGTCGCCCGAGCCAGCACATCACCGGCGCGGCGAACTGGCGGGGTCCCAATGGCCGCCTGCATCGACGCGGATACATTCTCGTGCGTCAGATACCGGAGATGATGCTGCGGCCCACACACGACTTTCGAGCAGGGGAAGTCAACCGGTTTGAAGTCGGCGGCGCACTGCGCCGCGCCTACATATTCTGGAGTCATCATGGTGGCGGGACGCTCGTAGATGACTGCCCCGGCATTGATGACGCGATGAGCCTGGATGATCCCAGGCTCCTCGGCAGCGTCGAAATGCGGCCGATGCAGAATTACTTCGATTTCTACGCGCCACCCGACGCGGGGCGGCTCGGAAAGATCGTGATGCAAGCCGTCGATCGTGATGGCTGTCGAGTGAGCAATGTCGTGGTCGTCGAGTTCCGCTGATTACTTCCCGCCGGATTTCGCGATCTTCGACCAGGTGTCACGGAGCGTGGAGGTGCGGTTGAACACCGGCGCCCCCTCGGTCGAATCGGGATCGACGCAGAAGTATCCGAGACGCTCGAACTGGTATACCGTCCCCGGCGAAGCGTCCGTGACACTCGGCTCGAGCTTCGCATTCGGAACGATCTTCAGCGAATCGGGGTTGAGGTTCGAGAGGTAATCCTCGTTCTCCGACTCGACCTCTTCGGGATCCGCCTTCGAGAAGAGAGTCTCGTACAGACGAACCTCGGCGTCGAGGGCCGTCGGCGCGGCGACCCAGTGCAGCGTGCCTTTCACCTTGCGGCCGTCGGGCGCGTCACCGCCCCGCGTCGCCGGGTCGTACTCGCAGCGAAGTTCCACGATCTCGCCCGCGTCATCCTTCACCACCTCGGTGCAGGTAACGAAGTACGCGTAGCGAAGTCGTACTTCGCGACCAGGACCGAGGCGGAAGAACTTCCGCGGCGGATCCTCCATGAAGTCGTCCCGCTCGATCCAGAGTTCACGAGCGAACGGAACCTTGCGTGAACCGGCGGCCGGATCCTCCGGGTTGTTGATCGCGTCGAGCTCCTCGACCTGATCTTCCGGATAGTTCGTGATGACGACCTTGAGCGGGTTGAGCACACCCATAACGCGTGGCGCCGTGCGATTGAGTTCGTCGCGCACGAAGTGTTCGAGCAGCGACAGCTCAATCACATTCGATCGCTTCGCGATGCCGACGCGATCGATGAAGGCGCGAAGCGCCGCCGGCGGGTAACCCCGTCGCCGCATCGCCGCAAGCGTCGGCATCCGCGGATCGTCCCAGCCCGCGACATGCCCCTCCGTGACGAGCTGAAGGAGCTTGCGCTTGCTCGTGATCGTGTGACTCAGGTTGAGCCGCGCAAATTCGATCTGCTGCGGGTGATGAATGCCAAGCTGATCGACAAACCAGTCGTAGAGCGGTCGATGGTCCTCGAATTCAAGCGAACACAGCGAGTGCGTAATGCCCTCGATTGAATCGGACTGGCCGTGCGCCCAGTCGTACATTGGATAGATCTTCCACGCGTCGCCGGTCCGATGGTGATGGGCGTGCTGAATGCGATACATCACGGGATCGCGCAGGTTCATGTTCGGCGACGCCATGTCGATCTTGGCGCGGAGCACCTTCGAGCCGTTCGGAAACTCCCCGGCGCCCATCCGGGCGAAGAGGTCGAGATTCTCGTCGACCGTGCGACTGCGAAACGGGCTCGGCGCTCCCGGCTTTGTCAGCGTGCCGCGCGTTTCCCGTATCGTATCGGCGTCCTGATCGTCGACATAGGCGACGCCCTTTTTGATGAGTTCGACGGCCCAGTCGTAGAGCTGTTCGAAGTAGTCGGAAGCAAAGTACTCGTGCTCGCCCCATTCGAAACCGAGCCAGCGGATGTCCTCCCGCATGGCGTCGATGTACTTCTGCTCCTCGCGCACGGGATTCGTGTCGTCGAAGCGGAGATGACAGCGACCGTTGTAGTCCCCCGCGATGGTGAAGCTGATGTGAATCGCTTTCGCATGGCCGATGTGGAGGTAGCCGTTCGGCTCGGGCGGAAAGCGCGTCACGACTCCGTCGAAGCGACCCGCCTCGAGATGCTCATCGATCGCCTGACGAATGAAGTCCTTCGGCGCTTCTTCGACCGTGGACATGGTCGCGTTCTCTTCCTGCAAGGGGCTCAACGGACGGCCCGGCGAGTGTCGCCGACGCCGATCTTGGATCATTGTTCGCCGGGAATCGTCAGTCGGCGCTGAACATGCTTCGCATCGACAGGCATCGCTCGATTCTGCGGAGCGAGCTGTCCCGCCCGAGAATCACCAGCGTCTCGAAGATCGCCGGGCTCACGACCCCGCCGCTCACGGCGACCCGCAACGGTTGGGCCACATCGCCGAGCCGGCCGCCCGCATGCTTCTCCGCGTAATTCCGCACCGTCTCTTCGAGCGTTCCCACGGTCCACCCGGGCGCCTTGCGCAAGAGCGGTCCCAGCGTGGCGAGGTGATCGAAACCGGACGGGCTCCCCTTCGCGAGCGCTTTGCGCGTCGCTTTCGAGAAGTCGTAAGTGATCTCGTCGTCCGGCACAATGAAGAATCGGCCGGCGCTCACCGGATCTTCGAGCGTCTTCGACCGCCGCTGGTTCGCCCGGGCGAAGAGTCGGAACTGCTCGGGCGTCAGTCGGTCGACGAATTCGGGGTGATACGACTCGCAATGTTTCTGCAGAAGTGTCGTCCAGTCATCCTCGCTCAACGCCTGAATCGCGTCGTGGTTGAACGACAGGAGCTTCACGCGATCGAACTTGGCGGGCGCCTTGATCAACCGGTCGACATCAAAACGCTCGATGAAGAACTTCATGTCGAACTGCTCGACATCCCCGCCGGGCGACCAGCCGTTGAGCGCGAGGAAGTTGTTGATCGCCATCGGCAGATAGCCGGAGCGACGGAAATCATCGATGTTGATCTCGGGCAGCGCCACTTCGAGCGCCGAGGCAAGGCGCGACGCTTCGCCGGTCTCGAGCTGGAGATCCTTGTCTTTGAGCCACGCGTCGAACCGCTCCTGGGTCACCGTGTTGTCCGGCGCTTCGTCGATCTTCCGCTCGCGTACCGTTTGCCGCAGGAGCTTGTCCTTGTCGCGCTTCGACATCTTCGATCCGTCGGGATTGACGACGACCGAAAGGTGCGCGTAGACCGGTCGGGCGAACCCGAGGGCCTCCTGGATGACCACATGCTTTGCGGTGTTCTTGAAGTGCTCTTCGGCGCGGAGCACATGCGTGACGCCCATGAGTTCGTCATCGACCACCACCGCGAAGTGGTAGGTCGGGTAGCCGTCGGCCTTGCGAATGACAAAGTCGTCGAGTTCGCCTGCGGGAACGGTGGTTTCGCCACGCACTTCGTCGCGAAAGGTCACCGGCCCGTCGGGGACCTTGAGTCGAACGACCGCCGGCTCGCCCGCGTCGAGGCGCTTCTGAACCTCGTCATCGGAGAGTTCGAGCGCCGCCCGGTCGTAGCGGTAGTTCTCCTTCTTTTCTCGAGCTTCCACCCGCTTCGATTCGAGTTCTTCCGGAGTCTCGAAGGCGTAGTAGGCCTTGCCCTCCGAAAGAAGGCGGTCGATCTGCTCGTTGTAGAAGTCGAGCCGTTGGCTCTGGAAATACGGGCCCGCGTCGCCGCCGCCGCAACTGTCGTACTCCGGCCCTTCGTCCCAGTTGATGCCGAGCCAGCGCAGGTCGCGGAGGAACTCGAGCGAAGCCGCCTCGCTCGACCGGCGCTGATCCGTGTCTTCAATACGGAGAATGAATCTGCCACCGCGCCCATTCGCGAACGCCCAGCAGTAGAGCGCCGTGCGGGCGCCGCCGACATGGAGATGTCCCGATGGAGACGGCGCAAAGCGGGTTCGTACCACTCGATTAGTCATGGGGTCGGAGCCTAGGTTGTCGATCCGGCGCGGACAAAGCGACGCGCGACGCCGCGCCGGGCTATACATGTATTTCGCCTGACCCTATGCTCACGGCGCCTCATTGATCCGCTAATCCGGATGAACGGATAAGAAAGATCGCTTCCATGGCCGAACAATTCTTCACCTCCGAATCCGTCAGCATGGGTCACCCCGACAAGGTGGCGGACCAGATTTCCGACGCCGTGCTCGACGCCGTGCTGCGCGACGACGCGAACTCGCGCGTCGCCTGTGAGACGATGGTGTCGACCGGACTCGTCGTCATCGCCGGCGAGATCACCACGAATTCGAAGGCGAGCATCAGCGACATCGCCCGCGAGACGATCCGCCGCATCGGGTACACCGATCCGGCGATGGGTTTCGAAGCCGAGACCTGCTCGGTCCTCGTCGGACTCGACAAGCAATCCGCCGACATCGCCCAGGGTGTCGACACGGGCGGCGCCGGAGATCAGGGCCTCATGTTCGGGTTCGCCTGCCGCGAGACCGAGCAGCTCATGCCGCTCCCGATCCATCTCGCGCACCGGATCGTCGAACGACAGGCGGAAGTCCGCCGAAGCGGCGCAGTGCCTGAGCTGCGGCCGGACGCGAAGAGCCAGGTCACCTGCGTCTACGACACGAAGACCGGCAAGCCGACCCGCATCGACGCGGTCGTGCTCTCGACGCAGCACGGTCCCCGCTGGTCGAAGCCGGGCGCCCAGGCGGAGCTTCGAGAGGCCTGCCTTGAGCACATCATCCGCCCGGTCCTCGGCGATGAGTGGTGGAACGACGACATCAAGATTCATTTCAACCCGACCGGTCGCTTCGAGATCGGCGGGCCGCACGGCGACTGCGGTCTCACCGGCCGCAAGATCATCGTCGATACCTACGGCGGTCGCGGACGGCACGGTGGAGGCGCCTTCTCGGGCAAGGATCCGACGAAGGTCGATCGTTCGGCGACCTACATGGCGCGGCACATCGCGAAGAACATCGTCGCCGCCGGACTCGCCGAAGAGGCGGAGGTTCAACTCAGCTACGCGATCGGCGTGGCCGAGCCGATCAGCGTCTATGTCGATACCTTCGGCACGGGCGCCGTCGAGGAGCCGAAGATCGCCGCGGCGATTCGCGAACAGTTCCCGCTGACTCCGAGCGGCATTATCGAGCATCTCAATCTACGCCAGCCGATCTACACGCCCACTTCGCATCATGGCCATTTCGGTCGGGAACCGGGGTCGAACGGCGAGTTCTCCTGGGAGAAGACCGAGCACGCGGCGGCGCTCAAGTCCGCCCTGACCTGATTCGCTCGGCCCTGCGACTCGTGCAAACTGATGTCTCTCGACGGTCCCGTCCAAAAAGAACGGGGCCGTCGCGTTATATCGAGGGACCAGGGCGGCCCGGGAGACGATCAGGTCTCGCCGGCGCGTCGAGTTGACGCAGTGTCCGGCGGCAGGCTCGGCCTCATCCTCGAGCGATGGCGCCCGGGTGTGGTCATCAATCTATCGAACTCAAACACGTTCAGATGGCCCCGTGACGGGCCAGCATGGAATCGCCTGGCGTGGCGTCGGACGGCGCTCGGCGTGTTCTCCGATCGCTCGCGCCCGGCGAGTCCGTCGAACTCGCCGGGCGATCATCCCGCCTCTCTCCCCTGCAATCAGCCCGATGCCGCGAGTCGCGCTGTCTCTCCGCCATTGCGACTGAGATCAAACTGCTCCGTCGCATTCTCTGAGCGGCGATCGCTCTTTCTCCTCCGCGCCCAACTCATCCCTCAATGGATTCGCACATCGATTCGCCGACTCACCTCTACTGCGCGGCGCCGTCCTCGCGTCGCCTGTGCGCACGGCGCGGAACGCCTCCTCCCCCCGAGATGACCTCCCCCCGGCTGTCATATCGGAAAGGCGTTCCGCGCCGCGTGTCTCGCACTCGGCGAGTAGATCATGACGAACGGCGATGAACCGGTCATGAATGCAGCGTGAAATGGGACTCATCTGACAGAAAAAGTGCGTGCGCGCCCGCCGTCAGGTTGAGGGGTTCTATGGGCGCTCGACGCGCCGGCGCACCTGCGCCTCGAACCATGCCCACGGGAAATACGGGCCTGGATCGGTCCGATTCCACGGCTGGATTTGATAATGCCCGACGAGTCCGGCGCCGTTGAATCGCCGCGCCGGCCGGTCGTCGATCGAAAGCGCGCCGGTGGTCGAAGCGCCGGTCGTGGGGGATGGATCGGCGTCAAAACCACCGGTTCCGATGGTCGGCCTGGCGTCGTCCGGTGATCCATCGCCGATGACGGGCGCGTCGGCGGCTTCCAACTCATCCGCCGCCGCCGCCGCCACCGCCTCGGCGAGCAGTTCCTCGTACGCGACGGGATCGACAATCGACCACGGGCCGGAGTACGCGTCGCCCTCGGGTCGCTCGAGCGGAACTTCCCATTCGACGGCGAGCCAGCTCACGAGTTCGACGAGTGATTCGAGCATGGCCGGCGTCCAGGTCTCGGGCCGGTCGGACCACCCGGCGCATTCGATTCCGATCGAGCGGGCGTTGTAGTAGGTCTGCGTATGCGCGATGTCGCCGACATCGACCATCTGCGTGATCTCGCCGGCGGGCCCGATCACGAAGTGCGCGCTCACCTGCCGGTCGTTGTTCTGAAAGTACCGCACGACTCCGGCGTAGTTCCGCGCCTGATTGACCTCGAACGACTCCGCTTCGTCGTACCTGCCCTCGGTCGTATGGAGGACGATCGCATCGACCTCCGCCGCCGTCCGCGGCCCGCCCTCCGCCCTGCGAAAGTGGGGGGACGCGACCCAGGTCATCGCCGGCCGCGCCGAACGATTCGCGGCGAACACTCCGTCGCGAGGCCCGCTCTCCTTTGCCGTACTCGCATCGCCTGTGCGCCGTTCCGCCGTCGAATCAATCGACCCGGACTCACTCCTCGCGCACCCGGCCAGTGCGGGGAAGAAGAAGAGCGACGCGGTAAGAAGCGAGACCTGCAATCGCACGCGATAAGTGTCCTTTCGACGAAGCGCGGCGGAAAAGAGCGAATTGGAAACAGGAGAGTGGCATCATATCGCATATCGAAGCTCGATGACTGGCTACGACGCAGTCGTCAACGAACATTCCAGGTCTTAACGATCTTCATTCACGGCCAGGCCCCGCTTTCGCAGTTACCGCAACGCTATCGAACGAGTCGGACGGCTCCCCGACCGACTCATCACGGAACCGTTCGATGTGTGATCGGAAGGCCCGGTCGACGATGGGGCAGGGCATGGACGCCATGGCCGATGTAGCCGCCCATCGCACATCAGCGTCCACATCGTCCAGCAGCTTCACCAATGACGAGGCATAGACCTCGTCATGAGTCCCTGCGGCAACCGATGCGGCCGAGAACCGTGTACCCGCGTGTGGCGAGGCGAAAGCCCCCTTCAGCGGTGATTCGAGAACATCGCGCGGCCGTTCCGCTAACATATGCGACAAGACCTGGTATGTTCCGGCGCCGAATCCGTCACCCATCGCGCCGAGCAGCAGCGGAATCAACCCGTCATCCGGTGTCGAGTCGAACTCGTCGATGATGGCTACGAAGCTTGTGAGCGCTTCCTGAGAAACATCCTTGGCGTCGGGTAGAGGCTGATTGGCGATAAGAAAGTCGCGTGCCCCCTTCAATCGGCACTACTCCTCCGGCCGAAATCGCGACCTGATCGATTGCTGTCGAACGGCTGCCGCGTAACCGGCGGACATGCGATATGCAGAAGGAACATACTCGCCGGATTCACTCTGCCATAGCGATACGAGGGGGGTCCGCTTACGAATATTCGCCACAATCTTACGCCAGACTTGGTTATAGTTAGACCAAGTAACAATCTCGCCGGTAGCCTCATTCTTTATCCGGTCGAGATGTTGACAGAGAACAGGAAATGATCCAACTTTCTCCGAGAAGATGAATCGGGCCGAGATCAAGCCGTTGAAAGACAGCGGCTTTTGAACATGACCGGAGAGAGGAAAGGAGAGATGCGGTGTCCAGTTCGGATTGCATATCCACACATTGATCGAAAGCTCCGCGCGGAGCTCGGGTAGGAGTTCGAGGACCGCGGTGGTCTCACAGATATGCGTCTTGCGGCCAGTCGGAACGGCGTCTATATCATCAGAATCGTAGAGGGTGATCGCCATCCATTCTGCACAGTCATCGATAGAACAGATCCACCTAATGTATTCCTCAGGCAATGCTAAGAATTCAAAAGATCGTCCTCGGCCAACACGATGATACTCAGAACAATCTAGAATCATGGGTCATTGTAGGGAAAAAAGAATACGTCGTCTATCTCGTCTGAGTTCTTCAGATCTCTCAAGGCATCACGCTCTCGTTTGATGGGGTCCGGACGCCGCTTCATTTTCTTTCCAATCTGAAAGGCAATGATCCTATTCTTGAGTCTAAACAGTAGGTCGGCGAATCGATACTTGGCGGGGTCGTTTTGAACGCGAGTCCGCCGTTCGGGGAGAGATCCGCCGGCTAGGTGTTCGGCGTCCGGATTCATCGATTGGAATGCCTGTTCGACTTCGTCAACCCTATCCCTATGGGGCGGCTTGCCTCTTCGCCCATCTGGATTACACGCAGCGTTGTGTACAAGTAGGTAGACCTCAGAAGTGCCGCTCGGGGCCGCGACGAGGTAGGTGGGTGTTGGAGACACAGAAAGGTTGTAGACGCGATTCGGTGCGACTGTGTGATCGGCAACATATGTGATATCGCGTACAACCGTGCGACAGCCACAAGCATTCATTAGCTCGTCGTTCTGAATCAGTTCGGCGGCTGCAACCCAAGATCCGGATTCTGTGCATCGGAATGGATGTTCTGGCGTGGTGGTGATGATCGACGACGTGATAGTGGGTCCATTCTCCAAATCTGCGTGAGCCGCGCAGACTGCTGAGGGTTGAATCGTGATGGTGAGTGTGAGGAGTGCGGGAGCGCTTCGAACAAATAGTTCCTGAACTGTGGAAGTAAGGAGAGCTCCTGTTTGGGGATTCATTGTTATAACTTTATCGCCACGCTGTAGCTGAGATATGGGAACTGGTCCGTTTGCTGTCTGGATGAGCGTTCCAGCGGCGAAACAAGCTCCGTCCGCGCGTGGCGTGGCTTCAATGTCACCGGCTTTCCGAAGTCCACGTAACTGATTGAGCAGGCGGGCGGCGAATCCAGCGGTTAGTAATTCGGTGGACAGATAGCCCGCTATCTTGCCCATGAGCCGTGCACGTGCTTCCGGTGACAGACAATCCCAGTTTCGGATGAGGTGCGCGACATCGGGGAACATCATCTCCAACGCCGGGAGGAGTCCTTCAGAGAGTGCGGTGTCGATAAGGGCGCGAATGCCTGTGAATACAGCCTTGACAGTTTCGATCGGATGAAAGATCGATCCGCCAAAGTCCTTGACGAAGTCCCACATCCCAGTTCCGTATCCCACGAGGAAGTCGTCGATCAGCCAGGCAAGATCCCATGCTTTCTTAAGAAATAGACCCGTCGGATCAAAATACCGGGCGGGATTGCCAGCCACATACTGATACAGATTCGGCCCATCCACATACCCCAGCGGATCCTCTTCCAGCCAGCGCCCGAGTTCGGGGCTGTAGTGGCGGTAGCGGGCGAGGTAGAGGTGGGATTCGGGGGCGAAAACATAGCCGGCGTAGCCGATGCGGTTGTCCGCGCCGTCGGGGTCGGAGAGCGCGCCGGTCGGCAACGCTGCGACGCCCGATGAGCCGTACATCGCGACCGCGAGATCGCGGTCGGCGTAAGTAATGCGGCCGTCACGGTTGAGGTCCGCATCCGCGTTGTAGTTCGCCTCATAGATCCAGGCGCCCGCGGCAAGGTCCGCGAGGTCGCTGTCGTCGAGGTCGACATCTCCATCGCCGTCGAAGTCGGCCGCGTAATGGTGGCGCGCGACGCCGTACGCGTCGTACGACACCCGCTCGTTGAGCAGGCCGGTGTCATCGACGATCGCGAGGGTCGAGAACTGCTCGTCGGTCAGGTGGTAGTAGTGCTCGTCGTAGTCGCCGTCGAGGTCCGGGTCCTCGCGGTGCATGATGATGTCGTCGAGGCCACGCACCCCCCAGGCGTACTGAACCCGTCGATTCGGCGCCGGCGCGTACGGGTCGACCGCCGCGTCATCGACGAGCTCCTCGAGCAGTCGCCATTGCGCATCAAAGTATCCGATGCGCACTTCATCGAGCTCACCATCCGGCGTCGCCGCGGTGTCGGCGCGCTTCACGCAACGCCAGTGCAGCCCGTTGTACTCGTACTCGGCGATCGTGTAGCGAAAGTTGTTCTCGTCGACGAACTCGATCCGCACGAGACGATTCCACGCGTCGTGCACATACTCGTACGCGTCGATGTCGGTGTTGATCTCCGACCGCCAGAGGTTGCCGTTCGCGTCATACATGAATGGCAACGGCGTCGGATCGCCGAGCGCCGGGTCGTTCGTGAAGTCGCGTTCGGTGAGCTGGTTGATCTCGTTGTGCGCGCGGAGCTCCCGCCGATCGCCATCAGGACCGATGTCGTCGAAGTCACCGTCGCCGGTGAGGTCGGTCGCGTGCTCCTTCCAATTGCCGAGGATGTCGAGCAGGTACGACTGGCCGCCCTTTCCGTTCGTCCACGAGGCGCCGCCGTCGGACTCACCGCGGCGGACCGTCGTGAGTCGGTCGAGGTCGTCGTAGTCGAACTCGAAATCCCGGTTGTCGATCCGCGCGCCGGGACGATCGTCGTACCGCGCGAGGATGTTGCTCGCCTTGTCGAAGGTCGCGAGCCGGCTGATCACCGGCGGCTTCGCAGGAACGGTGGGATGGAGCGGATCTTCCGTGAAGTCCCAGTCGACCCAGCTCAACCGTTGCGGCCTGCCGAACCGATCCCACCCGGCGTATTCCCCGGCGGTCCCGGTCTTCCACGCGCCGTAGCGCCGCTGCCCTTCGCGGGTCGCGGTCCGGTCAAGCTGAATCTCGGGCATCAGGTAGTCCACGATCGCGGCGCGGCTCTCGCCCACGAACTGGTACGAGACGAGGTCGAGCGGCTCGGCGCCCGGCCCGCTGTCGAAGCCGAGCGACGCGATGCGGCCGATGCGATCGTTGAGCCCGTTCGACGGGCCGTACTTCACGCCGAGCGTCGTCGTGTCGGGATAGGTCACCCCCGCGAGGCGCAGCCGGTTGCCATGATCGCCTTCGCCCGAACCGGTTGCGACGGGCGCGAACGCGTAGTCGTAATCGACGCTCACGGTGTCGCCGACCGGATCACCGGTCTGGGCGTCCCACTGCACCTCGCCGAACGGGTTCTGGTAGAGCGAATCGAGCTGACCCGCCGCCGAGAAGGTCGCGCCGACCGCGTTGAGCACATTGTCGAACTCGTCGAGCGATCGCGTGAACGCGCGCCGTCCGAGGGTGTCGTATTCGACCGCGATGGCGCGCACCCGCGCGTCGACCAGGCTCTGCCGATCGGTTTCGATCGAGTCGCGTACGACCCGGCCCGCCGCGTCGCGCAGGTACGAGTGCGTCGTCTGGTTCTGGTCGAGGACCGCGCGAAGCTCGCCGAGCCGGTTCCACGCATAATGGATGCTCGTGCCGTCGGGGTACTCGACGCGGTCGAGCAGATCGACCGAGTTCACGAGCGAGTCGGTGTGGTTCGCCGGGTCGCCGTTCAACACCCCGTAGACGAACTTCGTCGCCTGCGTCGTTTCGCCGCCGGCGCCGTCGGGAAGGTGGGCGACGACCTTCGTGATGTGGTCGAGGCCGTCGTAGTACGAACTCGTCACGCGGTCGGCGTTGTCTGAGAGCCCGGTGAACGACCACTGACCGAGGAAGTCGTCCCAGGTGTACGAATCGACCGCAACCTGATTCTCGATGACGATGATCTCGCGAGCGAGCGCGTCGTAGAAGGTCTTCGTCACGCGCCCGTCGGGGTCGATGATCTCGTCGGCGAGGCCGCGGATGTCGTACGACACGCCGATGACGATCGCCGGCTCGTTCGGATCGCCGGGCGTCGGCGGGTTGAGCGGGTCGATCGTGGGAACGGGCCCGCCCGATTCGAAGCCGGCCGCGTTCGTGCCGTACTCGGCGATCCGGATCGGCCGACTCGCATCGTCGTAGAAGTAGCCGGTGTAGACCGCGACCGACGACGCGTCGTCGAGCGGTCCGGTCGCGGGGGTGTCGTGCAATCGCTCGCGCGTCGTTTCGAGGTCGGGCTGGCCGACCGCGTTGAAGCGCGTCTCGAGCTGGCTGACCACGCGATCATCGACGAGGTCGAGCGCGTCGGTGTGATTGCCGATCTCGCCCGGCGCCGCGTCGCCGCCGCGGTCCGTCGTATACACCGCGGCCACGCGGCCGAACGCGTCATACTTCGCCTTGATCGCGGGCGAATTCGGCTCCCACTCGGCGACGACGCGACCGGTCGCGTCGAACCAGCGGTGGGATTCGAGATGGCCGAGGCCCTCGTCGAGCGGATCGATCGCAAAGCGCGCCCGGTACGGGGCGCCGCGCTGACTGAAGTCGAACCGCTCGAGGCGCTTCATCGTGCCGAGCGGATCGCCCGGATCGCTCACCTGCGACCGCGTGACGACGCGGCCGAGGTTGTCGTACTCGAGCGCGAGGTGCGGCGCCTCGGGCTCTTCGACGAGCGTCGGCTGACCGCGATAGTCGTAGCGCATCTTCGTCACGCGCGGCCCGGCGCCGAGCGTCGGGTCGGCGTCGTGCTCGCGAATGACGGAGAGGAGCCCGTCGCCGGTTCCCTGGGAGGGGTTGTTCAGGTCGGGGCTGTCGTAGAAGAAGTCGGCGACCTTCTGCTCGTTCGAGACACAGCGGAGTGATGTGGCCCGGGTCGGTCAGGTTCGCCCGGCTGGCATGGCTCTTGTACCGCCTACTATGGCTCTCCCGCGCTGGGCACGAATCTGGGCAGATCTTGCGCTCACTCGGTCCCCGATTGCGCGTATAGAAGGAGGAGCGATGCCGAACGTGCTGGTCATCCCGGAAGGCAAGGTTTGTGACTACATCGATGGGAAGTTTCGGAACGACACTCCTGAAGAGTATGTCCGGCAGAATATCGAGAAGCGCCTTGTCAATGAGCACAGATACCCGCGCGAGCGAATTGCGGTCGAGTTCACCATCCGCGTGGGCTCGGGCAAGCCCCGTGCCGACATTGTCGTGTTCGCGCCCGATACCGACGAGGCGGCTCAAGAAAACGTCCAGATTATCATCGAATGCAAGAAGGAGTCGGTTGAACCGACCTCGCGCAAGGATGGCGTCGGGCAATTGAAGTCATACATGTCCGCGTGCCCCAACTGTGAATGGGGTATGTGGACGAATGGGAAATACAAGGAAGTTCTACGAAAGGTAGTGAACGCCAAAGGCCGGACAGAGTTCATTGAGTTCAACGACATCCCGTCGTGCGACGGCCGCCTGGAGGATATCGATCGTCCGAAACGCCACTCACTCAAGAACGCGGTTGAAGATAACCTGCTGTTCGTTTTCAAGACCTGCCATAATCACATCTATGTCACGGATGGGTTGCAGAAGCAGCCCGCATTCTTCGAACTACTAAAGGTCATCTTCTGCAAAATCGAGGACGAGCGGAACATTGGGAAGCCTCTCGAGTTCTATGCGTCCTCGGGCGAACGCTCGAACCCAGATGGACAACTCACTGTCAGGAAGCGCATCTCGGCCATCTTTGAACAGGTTAAGAAGAAGCACTCGCGCATCTTCGACCGGAACGATGAGATCAAACTCAAGCCGCGCAGCTTGGCGTATATCGTAAGTGAGCTTCAGAAGTACTCGCTTCTCAGCACGCATATCGACATCAAAGGAAAGGCCTACGAAGAACTCGTCGGCGCGAACCTGCGTGGTGACCGGGGTGAGTTCTTCACGCCGCGCAATGTCATGCATATGACCGTAGAAATGTTGGCTCCCACGGCCGATGAAAGAGTTCTCGACCCCTCGTGTGGCACCGGTGGCTTCCTCGTTATCGCCATGAACAAGGTGATTCAAGCCCTAGAGCAGAGCCTCATTGGGGAATGGGAACGGCCCAAAGCAAAGTGGACGGACGACGAGAAGCGCTTATTCCAGCAGCGAATCTCCGAGATCGCGTCCGCGAACTTCTTCGGCTTCGACCTCAACCCAGATCTGGTCAAAGCGACGAAGATGAATATGGTGATGAACAACGATGGGAGCGGGAACATCTTTCAAACCGACTCTCTACTGCCGCCGCATGTCTGGGAGGCCGATTTTCGCAAGAACCTGGCAAAGGTGCTTGACGTGAAGGAGTCCGCCCTTCGCAAGCATGATGCTATCGGCTTCTTCGACGTCATTGTGACCAATCCGCCTTTCGGTAGCAAAATCCCAATTAAGGACCCTCACATTCTGGAACAGTTCGACCTCGGCCATATCTGGGACCGCGACACGACCGACCGCAACCGTTGGACGCTGACAGAGCGCCTGCAAGGTTCGGTTCCGCCTGAGCAACTGTTTATCGAACGATGCCTACAACTACTCAAACCCGGTGGGCGCATGGGTATTGTCCTACCCGATTCCATTCTTAGTTCACCGGGGCTTGGGTACATTCGGCAATGGCTGATGGAGAAAACACAGATCCTCGCCAGCGTTGATCTGCACGAAGACACATTCCAGCCGCGCAATGGAACCTTTACATCGGTTTTGTTTCTTCGGAAGAAGACAGAGAAAGAGATTCGCACCCAAGAACGGACACGCAAGATGGCGGACTACCCCATCTTCATGGCGATGGTGGAACGCGTTGGCCATGACAAGCGAGGAAATCCGCTGTTCAAGCGAGACAAGCAGGGAAGCGAAATCCTAGTTCCCGAGGAGGAAGTCTTCGAACTGGGTGAGACGCCGGAGGGTGCCCCTAGTGCTAAGAGAAAGTCGAAGAGAAAGGTCTTGGACGACCAGACGACACTCGTCCCAGGGGTCTTCGACGAATGGCGAAAGGCGGAAGGAATCGCATGGTAAACCCATGCCCGGAAGCACTGCCGAGTGGTCATGAGCCGATAGAGCTCCCGGAAGAGGAACTGCGCTGGTGCAGTGTGCGCCTTCAAGAAACCATACAGAGAGAGTCTCGTCTGAAGGCCGCGGTGTTCGACATTGAGGGACGACACGCCAGGGAACTCGTAGAAGAATGTAAGTGGCCAGTTACATACGTTGCTGGCGAGGGGGGTATGGCGCACGCTTTTCATTTGCCACGATTCAGGCGAATTTGGGTAAGTAATTCCGAGTACCCCATATTTCAGCCGAGCCAGATCAATGAGATCAACCCCAAGCCATCTGGGTATCTGTCTCCCATTACGAAAACAAATATTGACGATCTTCGAGTGCGAAAAGGCCAGATTCTTATGACATGTTCGGGGCGCTCCGGCAGTATTGGCCGGACGACCTATGTCTCTGATACTTTGGATGGCAATGTATTCAGCCACGATCTAATTCGCATTGCCTGTTCGAAGCCCGATACGGCGGGCTACCTCTACGCATTCCTCAGCACCAAGACCGGCCGAGCACTTGTCAAGTCGAACGAATACGGTGCGATGATTCCGCACATCGACCCGTCCCACCTCGAAGCGGTGCCGGTGCCAGACCCACCGCCAATTCTGAAGAAGCAGGTGCACAATCTTGTCATCGATTCCTATGCCTTGCGGGATGAATCGAACGCCTTGCTCGAAGAGGCAGAACGACTCTTTTGTGATGCACTAAGACTACCGCCACTAGGCAAACTGCGTCCTCGGGGCTTCGACATAGGTGCCGAAGTGCGCAACTACGCGGTCAGACTCTCCCATCTCGCCGGGCGAGTTGACGCTGCGTATCATCAACCAATCATCGCTGCCATCTTGCGCCGTTTCAAGAAGGAAGCCGCCGAGATCACCACTATAGGTGACCCGCGAATCTCCAAGCGCGTCATCCTTCCGGGACGATTTGCGCGGATATACGTGCAGGAAGGCCAAGGCGTTCCATTCTTCGGTGGGAAGCAGATTCATCAACTCGACCCCACGGACAGGAAGTTCTTATCGTTAAAGATTCATGGGTCGCGCATTCGCGAGCAACTTGCGCTTGAAGAGAACATGATCTTGATCACTTGCAGCGGAACGATTGGTAAGGTCGCATTAACTCCGAAGCACTGGAAGGGTATCGCCGCAAGCCAGCATATCATTCGTGTAGTGCCTGCCGACCCGGGTATCGCTGGGTATCTCTATGTGCTTCTCGCGACAGATTATGGCCGTGAACTTATCACACGTTTTTCCTACGGATCCGCTGTAGGCGAGATTGACGCCCATCACATTGCTCAGGTTGCAGTCCCTCTCTTGAAGAACCAGTCGGTTCAGGCCGAGATCAATCGCCTTGCTCTGAAGGCCAACGCCAAGCGGACCGAAGCGTATCACACTGAGCAAGAGGCTATCCGTGTCATGAATGAGGAGGTCATTCACGCCACTGGATCAGCTCCGTCGCACTCCTGAATGTGTGAACCATTGCACTGATATCATCCGGTGTGGAAGCGATCTAATTTCGTAAGTATTGCCGGTGACAGTTTCACCCACGACCCGCCCCCCGGATGCTGGTATTCAATCGGCGGGTCGAGGCGCCGGACATCGGAGAGGGGCCACGCGAAGACATCGCGGTCGCCGTAGAAGTTCCACAGGTCCTCTGGCTTCACCCGATGCTTCGGGAAGTACATCGCGAACTCTTCGGCCCGGATCGGGATCGACTTCTCAATCGTGCAGGTTGCGACGAGCGGGCCGCCCTTCTCCGCGAGCGCGATGCGGCCCACGCGGGCGTTCGGGCGACTCCGAATCTCCCAGGTCTTCTCACCGGCGAGAATCTTCGCGACCCATTCGGGGGCAATGACGAGGGCAGTTTCAATCACTAACGAATTCTCCTAAGCACGGTGCGCCCGCGTCACACCTTCAACACCCACACGTCTTGGAAAAACAGCCAGTTCACCGCATTCACGATGAACGAAACGATCGCGAGTAAGAGCAGCCAATTCATCGCCTTGTGAATCGGAACAAGCCAGCCATACGCCTCGAAATAGCCCCCAAGATACTCCCGAATCCTTCGTCCAAATGAGGCGGCCCGGGTCGCTACGCCCTTCTTCTGATCACGTGTGTTGCGTGACGCCCAGTGATCTTGCACTTTTTCCCACGGCCGAGCGCGATACCGCGGGGATATGCCTGATCGTTCCTCGGCGTCGCGCATCGGTGAGACGACATAGGTCAGCAAACCCTGTCCAAGGTTGTAGAGCAGCAGCGTACATGCCGGAATGAAGAAGAGTAATCCCTGGCTCCAGCCGAGCACGGGATCGATGACGCGCGTCTCGCGCCAGCGGTCCGCGGCGCCGCCCGGTGCGTTCCGCTCGATCTCTCCAAGCGATTCGCGAAGCCACGCGGCAACTTGCGGATGCTCTTCATCCAGCTCGTGCGTCATCTCGTGTAACTCCGGGAGCGCGGCGACGAACTCCTCCTCCGCAGCGCCGATCACCGTCCATCCCACGGTCCGCGCGAGCAGTGGGAGGAAGAACAATGCGAGGAAGAGAAGGTTGAAGATGAGCCGCGGCCCCGTGTACGCCGCCCGGAGTTTCGACCATGGATCGCTCGCCCGCGCCGAAAAGTGAGCGTCGCGAATCAGCGTCTCGCCGGGGATGAAGCCCTGAGTCCCGCGTAGGTCCGCTCCCTTCAGCCGCGCGTGACGAAAGTTCGCCCCGTCGCCGAATTCGGCGTCCCCGAAGTCCGCCCCGTCGCCGAATTTGGCATGGAAGAAGCTCGCCCCGTCGCCGAATTCGGCGCGCCGGAAGCTCGCCCCGTCGCCGAATTTGGCATGGAAGAAGCTCGCCCCGTCGCCGAATCCGGCGCCCCAAAAGCTCACCCCGTCGCCGAATTCGGAGCGCCAGAAGTCTGTCCCGTCGCCGAAATCGGCGGCCCCGAAGTCCGCCCCGTCGCCGAACTCGACGAAATTGATGCTCGCCCCGTAGCCAAATCTGGCATGACGGAAGTCTGCCCCGGCGCCGCATCGACAATGGTGCGCTACTAAGCGTGGCCGGACCTTGACTCCTCTACAATCGCAAGCGTCGAACCTGCAGTGCCGAATAAGAACAAACAAGTCCGGACGCGGCTCGAATATTTCACCGGCGCCATCGGCGCGGAGGCTTTCTTCGAGCAGGCGAAGCAATTCGCCCAGATCGATAGGCTCGTTGGTGTTTTCGTCCACGAACGCGAAACCGTCGAGAACGAACCCGCCGTCCGCCACATGCGCTTCGATCGCCTCTCGCGGCCCGTCCAGCTCAGCCGCCTTCGCGGACGGTGTCAGCCACTTCGAGACGATGGATTCCAGCTCCTCTTGCCGGTCCTTGCCCTTCTTCACGAGCGGCTGAAGTGACTCATAGTCCGCATCCGACATCCTTTTCAAAGTATGAAAAAACTCGCGCATATTGAATCTCCCTATCTAGCAGTCGGCAATGTAACCTGATCCCTCTGCGGGTGCTGGCGGGGCAGGAGTGAATCTGCTATTATCTACCTGAAACCCCGCGTTGATCCCGTTTCCATTGGGGGTCACCGCAGGAGCCCGCGGACTCGTCACCCGCGGGCGTTTTTCGTTCGCTTCCGCGTGTCCTCCGATTGCGTTCTCCCCGCGCCCAGTCGCGACCCGGACCCGGCGCCTTGCAAGTTGCTCGCTTCAACTCGCAAGATGACCGCGTCAGATCGCCATTTGGAAGCATCCAGCCGCCTTTTCGGACCGTCCAGGCCCGAATAATCCCCTCCAACTTGCAAGTTCGCGCGGGGAATTCGTAAACGAATCGCTCCAAAGCGCAAACGGAACCGGCCAACGCGCAAACTCCTGAAATCTCCATGCGAGGCGCCGGTTTCCGATCGCCCGTTTCCAAAAATACTTGGCGACCGCCGGCGCTCTGTTTCTCACCGAAAACACACGAACTTGCGGCCGGACGCTCCCGCCGTAAGTCCCGAACGCCGCCGCAAAAAGGCGGAGGCGGCTTTCAGCCCTTGCGGAATGACGCCGATCGAGGTCCGCGTTGTGGCGCGAGCCGCGGTGTGGTCCCGGCCGCGTGTGTTCCCGAATCTCGCAAGGAGACCCGTCATGAGCTCTTCGTACATCCCTACACAGGATGCGCAGGCCCTCGCGTGGATGCAGGCGTTTTCCGCCGGCATCAGCGCGAACCCCGCGCTCTACATGCTCTCCGCGGCGGACGCCACGGCGATCGCGAACGCGGTCGCCGACTTCGACACGGCGTACACAACGGCGAGCGCTCCCGGCTCGCGGACGCCGGTGACCATCGCCGAGAAGGATGACGCCCGGACGAGCGCCGAGCAGATCTGCCGGCAGTTCGCCACGCTCATCAAGTACAACGCGGGCATCAGCGATCCGGACAAGATCGCGATCGGCGTGCGGCCGGTGAACCCGAACCGCGAGCCGATCGACGCCCCGCAGACCTCGCCGCTCCTGAACATCATCGGCTGCACGCCGGGCGCGCAGACCGTCCGCTACGCGGACACGAACACGCCCGACAGCGGCGCGAAGCCGTTCGGGGCGATGCAGATTCAACTCTTCGTCGCGGTCGACGAGAACGCCGTGGCCGATCCGGACCTCGCGAAGTTCCACGGCGCCTTCACCCGGAACCCGATCGGCGTCGGCTTCGACGCCGACGACGACGGCAAGATGGCGACCTACTTCGGTCGCTGGGTCAGCCGCAAGGGCGATGTCGGCCCCTGGTCACTCCCGATCAGCATGCGCATCGCCGCGTAGTTCCCGTTTACGCCTCCCACACAAGGAGTATTGAGATGGCAGGCACCATGAGACGGACCATCCGTCACCGCATGAGTCGTCGGACGAACGGCCGGGCGAACCGGCCCCAGCCGACGACGCCGATCGGGGTGAGCAGTGTTTCGGCGGCCGGCGCCGTGCTCACCGTCGTCTTCGACCAGCCCGTCGCGCTCGACGGCGTCCCCGCGTACACGACCGATGTCGCGGGCGCGGTCGCGATCAGCGCCGCGATGTCGTCGGCGACGACGCTTGACCTCACCTTCGACGCCGATGTCTCGTTGGCGACGGTGGTGAACATTCCCTACGAGGACCCCGCGGTCCGCAACGCGTCAGGGGGTTTTGTCACCCCGACTTCCTTTCAAGTCTGAGCCGCTCGAGGCCCAGAGCGTCACGAACATCGACTTCGATGCGGCGGGCGGGGAATGCGATGTCGTGTTCAACACGATCCCCGAGTATCCGCTGTCCGATGTGAGCGGCGCCGATCCGGTGAAGTGGAGCGCCCGGATCGCGAACCGACGCTACGAGGCCGTCTCCCTGTCGAACGGCGCGTACGACCGGCTCCACATCGTCTGGACCTTCCAGGCGGCGGAGATCGGCGCGAACGAGATCAGTTACTCGAACGCGCCAAGCGATATCTCCGACGAACTCGGCCGCGAACTCGCGGCGTTCACCTTCTCGCCATGACTTGGCGCGGGAAGCGGACCGCGAGACCGACCGGGTGGATGGCGCGACGCGCGGCGGGTCGATCGCTCGACGATCGGCCCGGCCGCGCCCCCGGCGCCGCGGCGTGAAGAACGGCGCGGCGGCCAGTTCAACCCGCGAACCGACACGCTTGCGATCGGAGTTTGTCATGCGTGAAGCAGAAGAGAAGGCGTACCCGCTGGCCCGCGTCAGCGTGAACGAATCGAACGAACTCGCGACGCGGCCCGAGCCGCGCGTCGATATGACGACGCGACCGGCGGCGGCCGCCGATGTTCCGTTCCTCGACGAGTTGCAGAAGATGCACTCGCACATGGTCGGGTGGTTCCCGAAGAAACAGATGGAGAGCCACATCGGGGAGGGGAACATCATCATCGCGGAGGACGAGGCGCGGACGCCGTTTGGCTACTGCATCGCGAAGGACCAGTACATGAGCCGCGATGATGTCGGCGTGATCTTCCAGCTCAATGTATTGCCGATTGAACAGCGCAAGCTCATCGGCGCGACGCTCGTGCGGGCGGTCTTCGACCGCGCCGCGTACGGGTGTCGGCTGTTCTGCTGCTGGTGCGCGCAGGACATCCAGGCGAACTTCTTCTGGGAGTCGATCGGCTTCGTGCCGCTCGCGTTCCGGACGGGGAGCCGGGGGAAGCAGCGGATTCACATCTTCTGGCAGCGGCGGGTGCGCGAGGGGGATGAGACGACGCCGTACTGGTTCCCGTCGCAGACGCGGGCCGGGGCGGTGCGGGAAGATCGGATCGTGCTGCCGATTCCGCCGGGCACGCACTGGCGCGACGCGAAGCCGTTGCTCGTTCCCGGGATGGAGCGGGGCGAGCCGGTCATTGGGGCGAAGCCCGAGCCGAAGGCGCTGCCGCCGACGCGACCGCCGGCGCCGAAGGTCTCGACGGCGCGGAAGATGGCGGTCGTCCGCAGCAAGTCGAAGCATCTGAAAGGGCTGCCACCGGGCAAGGCGGCGGTCATGTCAGGTGGCGGGCTGCGGTACATCGAGCGCGGCGACCACGAGCCCGAAGCGGAGCCGGTGAAGAAGAAGCCGAGAAAACCCCGGGCGCCGCGCAAGAAGCACGACCCGAAGTTGATCGCCCAGGCCCGCGAACTCCGCGATCGCTACCTTGAGGACCTCAACGAGTTCGACCCCGCCGCGGCGCTCCCGCCCGGGTCGTTTGGGAAGTGGGATGTAAGCAAAGAACTCGGCGACGCGAGGCGCGCCGCCGAGTCTTGCCGATTACCGAACATGCGCGAGACCTAGAGAACAGGCATCACATTGACGTTCGATGACAGGGGATTCGATCCGTCTTTGTGCTGCACGGCCTGAAAGATCAACTCTTGACCGCTGTATTGACCGGAGATTACGAATTGCCCTTGGGCGAAGCCGTTTGCGGTCGCAGTCACGATCGCAGCTTGTGTGGGATTGAAGAGTTCGATTCTCGCACCGCTGGCTGTTCCCGTACAGCCGGACGAAAGACTGTACGCCAACAGTATCTTCTCATGGGGGTCTGCTCCGGCGACTTGGAATGTGGTGTCTTGTCCAGTGCTAATGCCGTAAACGAATAGGGCCATTGTGCGGCGATTCGAAACAATGTCTGGGATCCAGTATGCTCGACCGTCAAACGAACCATCGTCGTGCTGCGGAGCGCCAACGACGATTCCGACCTCCTTACCGGTGTCAGTCGCTGCGACCGAATGCCCAAAGAGCGACTCGTCACCCCACTTCTCACCGCCGTGACGAGCGACTTCCGTGAAAGTGTCTCCATCGAAGACGATGACTTCACCGATGCCGTCCACCCCGACCTTTCGAGTGGCGCCGGAAGCGCCGACCACGAAGTTGTCGCTCCCTGATGCGCCCCCTCCGCCGAAGCTTCCAGCAGAAGCGATGCTGGATCCGAACCAGTCAAAGTCTTCCTCGCCGAACAGCGTGCCCTGGTGTGCCCAACTCGAAGTGGTCGTGTTCCACTTATATGCGTACACGGCGCCTATTTGGTCGGGACCGCTGTAGAATCTCGGGTCACCGATCAACACCATGGTCGGCTGATTCGGATCGCTTGTCGCATAGTGATTGATGACGCTCCCGAACTTCGACGACACCGTGCCAGGCGGAGGAGTGATCGTACTGTGCAATGCAAATGTCGATGTCGACGGATTGAATGCGTAGATCTCGACTTGGTGCCGAGAGGGGTCACCTATTGCGACTTCGTCGCGTCCGTCTCCATCGATGTCAGAGATGAAGCGTACCTCGCTCGCAAACGCCGCTTCGCTAGGAGGACCGGAGATGATGTACGACGAGGCGAACGAACCGTTTCCTCCAACGCACTGGTAGTCCCAATAGACGCGGGCCTCGCCTCCAGTTCCCGATCCTTGAGGCGCTCCGACCACGATGTCAGAAGCGCCATCTCCGTCCACATCCCCCGCTCCGTCGACTGAACGCCCGAACAAGGTCGCACCGGCAGAGTCACTGGTAATCATTGCCTTCAACTGCGGGGCTGCTCCGCAAGCGCTACCGCTCGCCACAGTAAAGACCCAGACGGCGTCCACCGGTAATGGACTTGAGTTGCACGAATATACGCCACTCACCACCCAGTCCGGGTGACCGTCGAGGTCGACATCGCCGGCGGCGGCGAGGTGGCGCCGGCCCGGGGCGTACTCCCCTCCCTGTTCGCCGATCCTCGACGCGACGCCGATATCGTCGTCGTCGAAAACGGAGTCGACAACCCAGGCTGAGTTGTCATTCTCGGGGTCAGGTTTCCATATCGATACTGATCCACTGCACGCGGTAAAGCCTCCAGCATTGAACTTGGGGTCAAGCACTGCGATGTAGACTCCCTGGGCGGCGACCGCCTTCCCATGTTCACTTTGCGTGCCACCGTTGTTGAAGTCGACAAGCACATCGACGGGATCGCACGGCTCAGCGTGGATTTGCCGCTGAACCATTCCGAACACCATGGCGCCACAGATGGCAGTAGTGATCACAGAACATTGAGCGCGCTTATACATTCTGGTCCTCCTGTCTGGGTGACAGCCGACCCTGTGCGGAGTCGGCGTCGATAGGGGGGCAGGAAAGCGGCAGCCTGTGTCCGCCGCTCGACATGTCGCCGAGATTACTAGAATGATCTTGCGGCGTCAAACATGGCCCTCGAACTCCGCGACCGCTACCTCGAGGATCTCAACGAGTACGATCACGCCGCGGCGATGCCGCTGGGGCCGTTCGGGAAGTGGGATGAGAGCCGCGCGCCGGCGCTAGGTGAGCGCAAGGCTTCTGGTTAAAGGAAGTCCACCTGCTCGACGCGTCGTAATGCTTGAGCTCGGCGATTGGTTATGCAGTGCTAGCTAGAGGCATTGGTAATCTTCTCGGGCGCTAAAACGAAGCCAGCTTGGCGCAGTCGATCGGTGAGCTTGGGAACCGTTTCTTTTACATGATCATTGAACGGAATGTAGAGGATACCTTGCGCGTCCGACGGAACCTCCACATGCCCCTTCTTTAGTATTGCGACATTTCCCCGCCCGACCGCGGAGATGAGCATCCCCATCTCAAGGACGACATTCTGCCGCGCCCTCGCTTGGGCGTTGTCCGGCCCATCAGCTTTCGCGTAGCCCATGTCATCAGGGGTCATTAAGACAATTCCGAATCTAGCCTGTTGCTTGTTGGGTCCAATTTCCCTTTCTAGCGCCTCGATTATCGTAAGGCCTCCACCGCCAGTGTTGACAAGCACGAATGGATCAAGCCCCAACTTGTGAAGTACGAGCTCAAGTTGCTCGCGAGCAGTGGTATCGTGTCCGTGAACGACGAATACCCTCTTGTTCGCAGTATCGGAGGTTGTGGGAGCATTGGGAGGAGCTGGTTCGCCTCCCTGGATTGGCGTGATAGGCTCGCTCCCCGTATATGTCGCCCAAGCGCTTTGGAGTTGCTGTCTGATAGCCAACTTTCCTTGGATGTTGACTGTTCCCTTGGACGGATACCAATTCACAATTGCTCCTTCTTTGGTTCGCACCTGATACCCGTGCTCTAACTCCCGCACCTCCTCCACGGAGAAGCCACAACCCTCGATGGTTTGCTTAAAGTCATCCAGCGACCCTTCAAACTTCATGAGCGAGCCCTTGTATTCTTATGAATGCACAACCACAGATTGAACTGAATTCCGTCGAGCAAAGGGTCTGAGCCAAGATATGCGCAATTTCGCATATCCGTTTCTGCGCCCCATCATACCAAGGAGTAGCGCGGCGCGGGGAATCGGCAGCTTGGTCGATACTCGGCATGCTCGCGGCGACGCTGACGGTGGGGTTCTCCGGTTCGTTCGACCGCGCGCAGCGGGAGCTTGCCCGCGCGGGCATCGGCGTCATTCAGGGGAAGCTCGAGGCGTATCGGGTCGAGCGCGGCGAGTGGCCGTCGAACGACACCGGGCTCGCGGCGCTCACCGATGGGCAGGCGACGCCGGCCGACGCGTTCTACCTCTCCGGCGATCAACTGCTCGATCCGTGGGGACGGCCGTTTCTGCTCGTGACGCCGGGACCGAACGGACATCCGTACGAAGTGCTCACCTACGGCGCCGACGGCGCGCCGGGTGGTGAAGGCGCCAACGCGGACCTCAGCTCGGCCGGACTTCGGGAGGACCGGCGGTGACCACCATGCGGAATCGTCATCGCGGACTCACGCTACTCGAAGTTCTACTCGTGATCGTCATCATGGCGGTCGTCGCCTCGGTCATGGGAACAGGGCTCGTGGCGCAGGATGCGGCGGGCCGTCTGCGCGCGGCGGTGTCGGACTGGCGGCGGATCGATCATGGCGCCCGGACCACGGCCGCGATCGAGGCGCGCCGCATGACGCTGCGAGTTCTCGACGACAGCACGGCCGTTCTTCGTGATGCGGGCGCCACGATAAGAAGGTGGGACTGGGACTCATCGGTCGCCGTGACCATGGCGTCGCGGTCGGGCGTGGCGATTTCCGATCTCTGGATTGATGCGCGCGGCCGCAGTGCGGACTACATGGTGTCGGTGCGACGCGGCGCGCGAACGAAGTCGATCGTTCTCTCCGGCGTCACCGGAGCGGTGATCGCCGAAGACGAGGGCGTCGAAACCGGAGGGGCGCCATGACGCGGGGGCCGTCCAACGCGCCCGGATGCACGCTGATCGAGACGCTTCTCGCGATCGCGGTCCTCGGCGGAGTGGTGCTCGTGACGACGCCGATTGTGCGGTCAGTGTGGTCGCAGGAGGAAAGCGACCGGATGGCGGGTGAGCTCGAGCGACGAATCGATGCGCAGTTCGAACTCGAAACGCTCGTCGATCGGTTCATGCTCGACAGCGACCGGTTCGGTGTCGCGGGATCGTCGCTGGTCGACGCATCCACACCGCTCGACGCAACTCTGCGGTGGCCGGAGGCAATCGAGCGGAGCCCGGTGGCTCTTCGACGACGGACGCCGACGGACGAAGGCGCCGCGTCGGGCGGCTCCTGGCTCGTGTTCGAGTGGCGCGAGTCGGTCGTCATGCGTTGGACGCCGCTCGTTGAAACGGTTGAACTCGGGCGAGCGCGAGGAGGTCATCCGTGAAGCGCCGGGGAATGACGCTCGTTGAGGTGCTCGCGGCGATCGCGCTGCTTGGCGTCCTGTTCGTCGCGGCGGTGGGATGGATGCGACTCATGGCCCATGTGGCGGACGGACCGCTTCGAAATCAGGAATGGCGACGCGCCGCGGCGACGGCGCTCGCGCGCGTCGGCGAGGATCTCCATTCATTCGACCAGATCGAGGAGACTCGGTCCGGGCGTCAATCATCGCGGGTTCGAATGGCGCCGGGGGGTCGGCTGCTGATCGACACACGCGTGGACGGGGTCGGGGCGGCGCGGCGGGAGTATGCGACCGCCGGATCGACGCTCGTGCGACGGACTTTCCGCCTGAACGGGGCGCGTGAACGAGGTGCGCTCGTCGAAGAGCGGACGATGCTGCGTGGCGTCGCGTCCGCACGCATCGTCATCGACGCCGAGCGAAGGGTTCTGTCGATCACGCTCAATGCCGCCGGACACGATGAGACGGCGCTCCTGTCGATGAATCGTCGATGGAAATGGATCGATGCGTACGAATGACCTCAACATCATGACGGCGGGCGACGGTCGGCGAAGAGGGTTCGCGCTTCTCCTCGTCCTCAGCGTCGTCGCGTTCACGCTCCCGCTCGTTGTTGGGATCGTGCGCCTCGAGACCATCTCGCGAGTCGAACGGCGCCGGCTGAACGAGGCGCGGATCGCCGATGATCTCGCGACGAACGGATCGACGGCTTTGATTCGCGATTGGTTGCGCCGTACGGCGCCGGCGTGTTCGTTGCCGCTCGGGGCAGAGGCGCCGCTCATAGAGATGCTTGACGAGAGCTGGACGCTGGCCGACGGGCGGACCGTAGGGGTGCGCGTCCTCGCCTGTGACCTCCGAGGGATGATTCCGGTTGACGCGGTGACCGAGCGATCACCACTAGTCGGCATGATCCCGGAGCAGATTCGACGACTCATCGAAGAGAAGACCTCGGTCGTCCCGGAGTGGACCGCCGTCCGGCCGGGTCCTGATTCATTCGCAAACGGAAGCACGGCCACGAACGGGCTCGTCTATCCGCGGTCCGTGGGCGATATCCGCGCACTCGCGGCGACGGTCTCGTTCGGGAGGGTGCAGGAAGTCGCGATCCGGATCAACATCAACACGGCGCCGATTGATCTCGTGGATGAAGCGGCTCGGCTTGCCGGCGTCGATGTTGGATCGGTCGTGCGCGCGGCTCGATCTCGTGGTAAGGCAGGCCAACTCAGTGCGTCATCGCGAGCCGCCGGGATCGGTCCGGTCGGCGGTGTCCGTCTTGTTGATGAAAGCGATCGCTGGGCGTTTCGCGTCGACGCGACCGTCGGACAGACGGGAAGGGCGTCGTGGTGGCGCGAATGGGAAGTGTCCGGCGGTGACTGGAAGGAGACCCGGCGTGTCATCATCGCGGAGTAACGATCCGCTGCGACGATGGGCCATGCGGACGCGCGGTACGGTGGTCTGCGGCGTCGTCGCGTCGATCGCAGCGCTTGTATGGGCGCTTCACTCGCCTATACCGCTTTTGACCTTTGACGCCGAGGCACGCCTGAATGAACTGTTGACGCGCATCGAGGCGCCGCGGGACGGGATGAATGAACCGTCAGAACCAGCGTCGCTCGATCTCGAAACGCTCGCCGATGTGCGACTCTGGTCGCCGCGCGAAGAGCCCGCCGCGCCGATCAAGGCCGAGGCGACGGCGCCCGTCCCGGAACCCCGCGCTCTCGCGCCGTTAACCGCTGACCTGCTTGCGATCGTGCGGGAGTCCGATGGTCATTTCACGGCGGTGATGTACAGCCATGCCGCGGACGAACTCGAGATGCTCACCGTCGGAGATGCGATCGAGGGGCGAACGATCATCGACATCGATGGGATGAGCCTTCGACTCCGGGACGGTTCGCGTGAGCGCACCCTGTCACTCGCGGTCGAGGAATGGTCGCTCGAAGAAGCCCTGACGATGGACGGAGCGCGGCGGCGATGACGACCGGTTCGAATTCTGCGTCAGAATGCGGGGACTGGATCCGATGGACGCCGGATCGGTTCTATTGGGCCATACTCGATCGAGCATCGGCGCCGGAACCGCTTCCTCTCCGTCGGCGTCGGCGACGCGAACAGCTCGGCTATCTTTTCGAACACGCGATACCGACGCCGATCGAGAGCATTCATGCGGAGTATGTGGAACTTCCTGATGATCGGTGGCTCGCGATCGGTGTGTGTCGCGACACGCTTGAACAGTCGTTGCCCGACGAGGCCACTCGATTGACGCCGATTGAGGCGCCTGGCCACCTTCGCTCCGCTCTTGAGTCCGTTGACCTCGAGAAGCTCAACCTGCTGACGAATGACGCCGAACCACCGCGCGTTGGGAAATCGCGCCGGCAATGGGCGATTGTGGCTGCGACGCTCAGCGCGGCGATTCTCTCCGTGCTCATCTTTGGTACGGATCGTCGGCGTCGAATCTGTGAGTCGGCGATGAATCGCACGAATGACATCACTGAGGCCGTGTACACCGCCGTCGTGCCTGATCATGGTGATCCTTCGCTGCAGCCGGCGTCCATTCGAATGATCGGCGAGTTGAGACGGCTCAAGGCGGCGGAGTCGGGTGCGACTCTGGTGCGCGATGCCGCATTGTCGAACGATGCGGCGCAGGCGCTCGTAGAGTTCCTGCGACACTGGCCTCGCAATACGACGGTTCGGACGGAATCGCTCTCGGTATCCGACGCCGGGGTGACCGTCGTCCTCTTGACTGATTCGACCGAGGACGCGTCGCGCTTCGTCGCCGGCTGGACGGATCTTGAGGGCTGGCGTCGCCTGCAGCCACAGGTGCGTGAGGCCGGTCGTGAAGGAGTACGACTAACCTTGCGATTCGAGTCAACCGTCGCCCACAGAGATAGCGAGGGCGCCGATGATTGACCGCTGCGTTCGAATCGGCGTGTTCATCCTTCCCGTGGCGCTCATGGTCACACTGGCGCTGTCGACGCTACGGTGGCGATCCTCCGAGCAAGAACTGGCCGCGGCCCAGTCGGCGGTCGATTCGGTGGTCGCGAACGCGTCCGAACTCATCGACTTGCGGCGAACGCGCCGGCAGGTCAGTTGGGCGAAGCGGCCGACCGCAGTCGCGCTCGAACTCGTCAACGGAGCGATTGAGCGTTCGGGCGTCTCCGGTGCGCGACTGGTTTCGCTGACCGAACAGGCCGATACCGCACTGCGCACTCGAACTGAGCGCAACGCGCCGGATCTTCGTCGCCAGACCATTGGCGTCACGCTTGACGGACTCACGCTCGAGGACTTCGGGCGCGTTCTCGAATCGTGGCGCTCTCTCCCCGAGTCGTCCGTCTGGACAATCACTTCGATCGAGTTTCATCGTCGAAACGGGCGAAGTCTCCGAACGACTGCAGCAACTGATGCGGCCTACACCGTCTCGCTGGCGCTTTCCGCAACCTATGCGACAGATGGAAACTGATCATGATCAGGCCCCTCGTTCAACGACCATTCGCGTTCCCGCTCCTTCTACTCACCGTCGTGATTGTCGCCGGCTGTCATTCGACGCGACCCGCGGCGAGGTCAGGCGCCACGCCATATGCGCCGGCGTCTGACCAGGCCCGCGACTCGGCGCGAGCGCATCGTCTGACTCGATCGGCCGTGGAGTTGATCGATGATGATCCGGAAGAAGCCGAGCGTCTTCTTCGTGAAGCGCTCGCAGCGGATCTGTGGAATGGAGCTGCCCATAACAATCTCGGCGTCGTCCTTCTGAACAAAGGCGACTTATACGGCGCGGCGAGCGAGTTCGAGTGGGCGCGGAAGCTCATGCCGGGTCATCCCGATCCCCGATTGAATCTTGCGCTCACTCTCGATCGCGCTGGTCGAATTGACGATGCGATGGAGCACTACGAAGCGGCGCTCGAGGTGTATCCGGGCCACATTCCGTCGACGCAGGGATTGCTGCGCGCCCAGGTTCTCCATGCGCGCGAGGATCAGCGAACCGGGCCGATGCTCGAGAGAGTAGCCCTGCAGGGCGAGACAGAGCAATGGCGTGAGTGGGCGAAGCGTCAACTGACGCTCCGTGAACAATGACCATGACCGTCTCGGTCATCAGGCGATGCGCGTTCCGGGCGGAATGTCCTCGTGATCGACCGACAGAAGTGAAACATCACCATCGTTCGGGACGGCGCCGAGCACGAGCACCTCGCTCTTGAATCCGGCGATGCGGCGCGGCGGAAAGTTGACGACCGCGACAATGCGACGACCGATCAGGTCCGTCACTTCATACCGGCGCGTGAGCTGCGCGCTCGATCTCTTGATCCCCAGCGGTCCGAAATCGATCTCGAGTCGGTACGCGGGAATCCGCGCCTCGGCGAGTAGCTCGGCGTGGTGAACGACTCCGACACGAAGATCGGCCTGAAAGAAGACCTCCGGTTCGATCTCGAGCGCCGGTTCATTCGGGTTGGTGGCCATCATGAACTCCGCGACCGTTCGAGGCGTTCAATCGGGCCGGATTTCGCGTTCATCTCGGGCTCGATGAGAATGACATCCGCCTGATCGACGAACAGTCCGTGCCCGATCACTCCTGGAATACGGAAGATTTCATCCGACAGGCGGTGCAGGTCGCCGGCGCTCGCGACGCCGTAGGAGCAATCGAGTATGAGGTTGCCTTCGTCGGTCCGCTCCGGCGCGTTCTGATCTCGATTGAACCGCAGTTCGCACGCGAGCCCGAGTTCACGGAGTCGGCGCGCGACGAAAGCCCGGGCGAACTCAAGGGTTTCAACCGGGAGGGGATACCGCTCGCCGAGCCGTTCGACGCGCTTCGACGCGTCCATGAGGTAGATTCGATGATCGGCCGCGTCGGCGACGATGCGTTCGTGGGTCATGGCGCCGCCGCCACCCTTGGTCATCGCGAGTGTGGGGTCAAGCTCGTCCACGCCATCGAAGAGCAGGTCAACGCGCTCGACCTCACTCATCGGTCTGATTCCAAGACCGAGAGATTGCGCGAGTTCGGCGGAGCGGCGACTTGTCGCCACCCCGATGACCTTCCAGTTCTGTTCACGCACGCGGGACGCCAGCGCCCGAATGCCGCGGCTCGCCGCCCGTCCGGTTCCGAGGCCGACGGTCATGCCGTCACGAATCGATTCGATCGCCGCCTGAGCAAGCGGGTCACCATTGTTCGACATAGGCCTCTTCCTGTTCGAACTGCTGTTCGATTCGGTCGCGGAGCGCGGCGATCCATACCGCTCGATCGGCCGACGAGGGGATGGTGACGAGATAGGCGGAGTGTCGTTCTTCGACGATGGCGCCGGAGGGAGAGCGCCAGGCGCCTCGCGTCTCGCTGAACTCCGTGAATCCGCCCGCCTCCTCAATGAGCCAGTGTTCGAATGCCATTCGCAGCAGCGCGGCGCTCGAACCATCAGGGAGCGTAGACGGCAGGACGAAAAACGCGCGCGACCCCTCGTTGGAGGATGTCGCGCACGCTGAGAGGATCAAGCACAGTCCGGCGACCAGTGCGCGGAGCTCGTTCACCGGTCATCTCCGTACAGACCTGATCCCACCATCATTCGTTCTCAATTCGCCGCGGACCAGTCTTCATCAACGCGGACGGGTCGGGCGAGCGCTTGCGAAGGATTCGGTGCTGCCTCGGCACATCTTTGCGGCGACTTCGGGTCGTCGCCACTTCAAGCTCCGAGTGGACTACCGAGTGGAACTTTCGGAAGCGGAGCCGTCGACTGGTCGATAATGAACTCGTGAGAGAAGTTACTGGACGAATTGCGAGGGGCGTTACCCTGTCGATCGCCCTCATGATCGGCGGAATTCACGGCTGCGCTCGTGAAGAAACGCCGCCCCGTTCGGCGGAAGCAATCGCGGCCGAGTTCGCGCGATCAATGCTCGAAGGAGTATCCACGGGCGCCACCTCGCTCGAAGCTGACGACCTCGATCCGGAGACGAACGAACTCATCGGGGTGCGCGTAACGACCGAGAGCGGATTGATGACGGCGAAGCGCGCCGCGATCCTCGTGGACTTGTCAGAGGAGGCGCTGCGTCTCGAGTTGCGAGAAGTCGTGGTCGCCGCAGTGAGTGAAGAGCCCGGCGATGAGAGCGAGGTGCGCCCGCTCGACACGCTCGTGATCGGGCCCATTGATCTTGCGGACGCGCTTGGTCCGTGATCGGCGAACGAGCTCAGCCGATCGGCTCCTTCTTCTCCGACGGGTCTTCGAATTCGATCTCGTTTCGCGAGGGCGGCTCCGGCGGATTCTGGCGTCGCAACTCACGCATGCGGTCGCGTTCCTGCACGAATCGCTCGTAGCGCCGACGCTGCGCCGGGGTCAGGCTGTCGAGATCAACATCGACATCGAGCCGCGCCAGGCGACGGCGGTCACGAGCGGAATCCATGCCCGGTTCACCCGATGCGTCCATCGGCGCCATCGCGTCCTGCTGGGCTTCGCGAGCGCGTCGACGGCGCTCGAGCGAAATCTCCAGTTCCTGCTCGAACTGCGATTGCTGCGCCGGGGTCAACAGGTTCCAGAGGGCCAGCTTCACCGGCTCGTCGCTCGGACGATTCTCACGGATCTCGCGGAATCGATTTGCGATCGAGGCGAATCGCTCTCGCTCTTCAGGCGCGAGGGTCGAGGGATCGATCGAACGCATCATGGAGGCGAGGTTGGCCGCCCGGTTCCGCCCCCGGGGAGAATCCGTATCGGTGGCGGGCTCGACGCGATCAGACGCCATGGAGTGATCGTCCATGCCGCGATCGAATTGCGCAAACTGCTCGAGAAGCTTCGCGATCTCCTTCTTATGAGCCGCGTCGTATTCTCGAATCGTTCGGAAATATTCGGTCGCGATCATGCGTCCCTCGGCGGTCTGCGCCTCCGAGACGCCGTCGAGACGGCTGATGACATCGATATAGAAGCGGAGACTTACGCGATCGCGCGGCTGAAACCGCGTTTGAGATTCACTGAACGACATGGCGACCCCGGGCGCCGGCGCATCCTCCACCTTAGGGCCGGCAAGCGGCGCGGCCGGATCGATCTCAGCCGGCGGGGTGGCGTCCTGGGCCCAGCCCGGCAGGGTGATGAGTGCGGCACAGGCGATCCACAGGGCCTGCGAACTGCGATGTTTCATGTCTCGTCCTCCGGTGTTCAAGCACGGAGAGAGTCGAATTCACATGAGGCGAACGCGGCGAGGGGAAGCGTATTGCGATTCGAAGGTTCGATCCCGCCTGCCCATGATCCGAATCGGCCATCCATCTTGAGGTCCGAGAAAACGAACCCGGAGGTGATTCAGCCATCGAATCGCTTGAAGACGAGCGACGCGTTCGTTCCGCCGAAACCGAACGCATTGGCCAGGCCGGCTCGGTACGGCCTTGATTCAGCCTCGCCGCGGACGAGGCGAAGTCCCTCGCCGCAGGTGTCGAGGTCGTTGAGATTCAGGATAGGGGGCGCCGCGCCGTCGCGGAGCGCCTGAACAAGGTTGATGGCGCCGATCGCTCCGGAGGCGCCGATCGCGTGCCCGATCATCGACTTCGTCGCGCAGATCGACGGTTGGCCGACCGTGTCTCCAAAGGTCATCCGGAATCCGTCCGCCTCGGCTGGATCACCAACTTCGGTTGCGGTGGCGTGAGCGAGGATGAGATCGATCTCCGCCGGATCCATCTGCGCGTCGCGCAGGGCGGCGTCCATCGAAGCCGACGGACCTTCGCCAACCGGCTCGGGGGCGAAGAGGCTGTGGGCGTTGGCCGATCCGCCTACACCCGCGACTTCTGCGAGAATCGTGGCGCCGCGGCGTTGCGCGTGTTCGAGCGTCTCGAGTGTCAGGACGCCCGCGCCCTCGGCGACGACGAATCCAGCGCGATCGCGATTGAACGGACGGCTCGCCTGCGCCGGCTCGTCCTCCCATTCGGCGGTCAGCGCCCGCATGGTGTGCAGAAACTGGACGCAGTACTTGTCGACCACGGTTTCGGTCCCGCCGGCGAACGCGACCTGAGCGTGGCCGCGTCGAAGCCACCGGACCGCGCGCTCGACCGATTTGGCCCCGCTCACGCACGCGCAGCTGACGGTGAACGCGGGGCCATGGGCGCCGAGGCGCCGGGCCACCATATAGGTGGGGGCGTGGTAGAAGATGCGCTGCCAGAACTCCGGGGGCGAATAGGCCGCCGGGCCCCCGTCTTCGAGGGAGACACGAATGAACACCGGCGTACCCACATCCCAGTCGCCGTGCGCGTTCGCCATGACGACCGCGGCGTCCTCGAGTTTCGGATCCCCCGGCTCGAAACCCGCGGAACGGGCGGCTTCAAGCCCGGCCTGCATCGCGAGTTCGCTCATGCGTTCGCCCTGCGCGGCCCAGTCCGGGCCGAGCGCGGCGTCCGCATCCCAGTTCTGCACTTCGCCCGCGATCTTAATGGGGAACTCGCTCACATCGAATCGGCGAATCCGCCGGATGCCGCTCTCCCCCGCGAGCATGTGACGCCAGGTTGTTTCGGCGTCATGTCCAAGGCAGGTGACGGCGCCGAGGCCGGTGACCACCACGCGATTTCGACCTCGTTCATCTCGGATCACGGGAGTTCTTTCCTGCTGAGGCGATGCGTCTACCCAGCCTCTTCGGCCGGTCGGCGACCCGATCGAGGCACTGTCCTCTGCCATCGGTCGACGCCCTCGTCATATCCAATTGCGCGGCGAAGAGAGTCCCCACCCCTCCGTCCGGTCCGAGCGAGGCAACTATATACCTTGTCACGACGCCCAGAATCGCGACCGAAGCGTCGGATTCGGCGTCGTCCGGAAGCTTGCCGTTCATCCCGTTCGACAAGTCGCCGATACGAAACCCGGGTGTTCATCGAGCGCACGACGGCCGTGTGGCAGGACCGGTAACGCTGATTTCACGACTGAAGAACTGCGTACGGGGACCGCCACGCGTCTACAGTGAGGTCTTATGACAGCTTTCTGGCATTTCGCCCGTCTGATGCTGCATTACAAGGGTCGCCTGACCATCGCCCTTGTCTGCGCCGTGATCTCCGCGATCTGCTTCGGCAGCGGGATCGGCGTCTCGCTGCCCATTCTGCGCGTCCTCTTCAAGGAGCAGGGCGCCCGGACTTTCCAGGACATGGTCTACGACCTCGACGCCGAGAAACTCGGGGGGTTCATCCCGGACGGATTCATCGCGGCCCTCCCGGCCGACGCGTTCGGTGGGTTGATGGCCTTCGTCGCCATTCTCATCGTGCTCTCGATCGCCGGCGCGATCGCCCGCGTCGCCCATTCGTACCTGTCGATGTGCGTCTCGATCCTCACGGTGAATGACATCCGCGTCATTGTCTTCTCTCGCATCATCAACCTGCCGCTTCTCACGGTCACGAGCGAACCGGTCACCGACAAGATCAGCCGGGTCCTGAAGGACAGCAATCAGCTTGGTCGAGGATTCACCGCGCTCGCGAGCAAGACGCTCGGACAACTGCTTCGTGGTGTCGCGGCGATCACCATGGCGTTCTGGGCCGACTGGAAACTGACCACGGTCGCACTGCTCATCCTGCCGATCCTGCTTCTCTTTACCCGCTTCTTCGGGCAGCGGGTACGCGGCGCCTCGAAGAAGACTCTTGCCGCGTACGCCTACCTGCTGGGCACCACGACCGAGTCCCTGCAGGGACTTCGCGTCGTGAAGGTTCATACCGCGGAAGAAATGGAGATGGAGCGGTTACGCGAGGCGAATCGGCGCCAGATCAACGCAGACCTTCCGCTCCGGTGGTGGAAGTCCGTTGGAGCGCCGACGATCGAGACGATCGCGCTCTGCGGATTCGGCCTTGTGGTGCTCTACGCGGGCGGCCGCATACTCGGTGAATTTGGTGAGCCGACCGGAAGCGCGCCGGTCGTGACGGCCATTCTGGCGCTCGGCATGGCTCTTACCACCATGAAGCCGGTGACCTATCTCTGGAATGAGTTGAACGAGTCGGCCGCAGCCGCGGAGCGTCTCGAGGAGACGCTCGCACTTCCGGCCGAGAAGGCGCGCACAAAGGGCAATCCGGATCTTCCGCCGTTCCATGACGAACTCGTCTTCGAGAACGTCTCGTTCTCCTATCCGTCGTCCGAGCGGTTCGCGCTCGACGGAGTCAACTTGCGCATACCGGCCGGGAAGATGTACGCGTTTGTCGGTCCAAATGGATGCGGAAAGACGACTCTGCTCGGTCTCGTCCCCCGGCTCTACGACCCGACGGATGGACGCGTCATTGCGGACGGTCACGACCTGCAGGATGTGTCACTTGTCAGCCTTCGCGATCAGATCGGCGTGGTGACGCAGGAGACGGTGCTCTTTCACGACACCATCGCGAACAACATCGCGTACGGGACGAAGGGGCTCACGCGCGAGGAGATCGAAGAGGCGGCTCGCCAGGCGTACGCCGAAGAGTTCATTCAACGAAAGCCGAAGCAATTCGACACCGTCGTGGGATATCAGGGGTCGACGCTCTCCGGTGGAGAACGCCAGCGGATTGCGATTGCTCGTGCGATTCTGCGCGACCCCCGCATCCTCATTCTCGATGAAGCGACGAGCATGATCGACGCGGACTCGGAAGCGCTCATCACCGAAGCGCTCAACAAGTTCTGTCAGACGCGAACATCGCTCGTCATCGCCCACCGGCTCAGTACGGTCATCAACGCCGATCAGATTGTGGTCATGGATCAGGGTCGCATAGTCGATCAGGGGCCGCACGCCGAATTGCTCCAGCGTTGCGAGTTGTACCAGCAGCTCTGCCGTACGCAGCTCGTGAGCGCCGAGAGCGGCGCTGCGAACGGACGATCGATTGCCGCGGATGAAGCGGTCGCGGTGACGAAGGACTGATTCGAGCGAGTAGTCGATGTGATCGTGGAGACGCCGCGTAATGCCGAGTGAATCCGACAAGCTCGACACGGTTTCCCGTGTGCCGGCGAAGGACATCACCATCCGGGAGTTCGAACGCGGTGATCTCGAGCAGTTGCCCGGTCTCCTGCGCGAGACCCTCGGCCGGTATTCGACCTCTGAGTGGCTCGAGTGGAAGTTCTTTCACAACCCGTACTCCGTTCCGCTGCGGTTCTTCGTCGCGACCTATCAGGACGATCTCGTCGGGTTCATCGGCGCGAATCCTGTGCCGTATTCCGCAGACGGTGAGCTGAGTCATGTCTATCAGCATCAGGATGTGGCGATTCGCGAAGATTGCCGAAGCCTTCGACTGCTGCGCACGATGACTGAGGCGTGTGAACGCGATGCGCCGCCGCCGGGGACGATCTTCAGTTACAGCCTGACCCCGCCGCACATGCGGGCCCTGGTGACGAAGCGACTTGGCTACAAGCCGATCTGGGAATCGCTCAAGCTCGCCAAGCTGACCTCGCTGCGGGCGTATGTCAGCAAGGCGACCCGCTCAGCGCGGCTTGCCTCGATTCTGCCCGGACCGTTGCGACGCTCGTCATGGAAGGCGCCGGCGTCGATGACCGGCGATATCACCGAGATCGATCGTTTCGGCCCCGAGTTCGACGAATTCTGGTCGCTCGCGAACGCGCCGGGTGAGGAATTCGGCCGCATCTTCGCGTGGCAGGACTCGGCGTGGCTGCAGCACAAGTTCTGCGAAGATTCAATCGTGCCATTCCGTCGCTTCGCGTATACCGAGGCAGGAAAGACACTCGGGTATTGCGTACTCAATGTGACGAGTCTCGATGTGCGCATCGGGTATATCGACGCGCTCTGGACGGTCCCCGGACGAACCGACATCGTTGATCTGCTTGCTGACTTCGCCTGCACGGAGCTCATTCGCGAAGGATGCGATCATCTGGCGTCATGGACTCGCCCGGAAGTCCCGCTTGGTTCCGCGCTCGTGAGTCGTGGCTTCGTTCGCCGTCCCACGAATATGTGCCTTTCCGTCAAACATCTCGTCGACGGCTACGGGGAGTTCGGACTCCACTACGAGCATTGGAACTTGCAGCGGGGCCACACCTATTACACCTCGATCGGCCATCTCGGCGCCGATGAGGGGAAGCGGTTTCTCTACAAAGCGCGCGAAGAGGATGTCGCACGCCGTCGCGGCGCCTGAACGCCGGGTGTTCCTCAGACCTCGAGAGGTCCAAGCAGATAACGCATGGTCGGTAACTCGCGATCGAGGATTGCGCGCAGGTACGCGGCGAGCAGCCGATTCGCTCTCGTCACGATCGTCGCATCCGCGGTCGAGAGGTCGGCGCCGGCGTCAATCGATCGCAGAAGGTCCACCGTTTCGGCGCGGACCCTCCATCGATCCGATGCGCCCGAGTCATTGACCACACCCCCATGACGGGCGCTGAATCCGAAGGTTTCAGCGTCGGCGAGATTGGTCGGCTCTCCGGTCTCCGCGTCGCGATCAAGCGCCGGCCTGTATCCAGCTTCGACGAGCGCCGTCCATTGGAATCGCAGGGTGGCGGCAGGCGCCGCACCTTCCGAGTCATCAAGCGAGCGCAACGAACGGACGAGGGCGTCATACGCCGCTGGATGAGGGTCGTGCGGGCTGAAGAGGTGGTGCGTCAGGTCGGCGAAATAGAGCCCCGCATAGTGCGCTTCGAGCGAGCGTCCGAGCACGGGGAAAAGTTCCGTGAGATCCCACTCGGTGAGTGTCGCCAGCTCCCGACTCGGCTTGACGATGGCGAGGACTCGTCCTCGCGTCAGCAGTCCGATGCCGCCCGAAAAGGTCCCCCGTTCGCGTTTGGCCCCCTTGGCGAGGCCGCGGAGCAGTCCATGCTCGCGCGCGAAGAGCGAGACGGTCTGGCTCGTCTCCGAGAAGTCCCAGTGCCGCACGCATACGGCCTCGTCGCGCAGATGGCTGCTCATCGGGCGAACGGTAGGAATCGCGGAGTGCCGGAGCCGGGTATCGGTAGAGTCCGATGAATGTGTTCGAACACCGAATCGACTCTCGTCGTCGGTCGCCGGTTCACCAGGAATGTATACTGACCCTGAATCCACGGACCCGGATGGACCCACCGCCATGACACGGACGATCGCATTTCTCAATCAAAAGGGCGGGGTTGGAAAGACGACGACCACCGTCAACCTTGCCGCGGCGCTGGCCGAGCGCAAGCGGTCCGTCGGACTGATCGATCTCGATCCGCAAGCGCATCTCACACTCCATCTCGGAGTGGAGAACGACGAGCGACCGACCGTCTACGACCTTCTCGTGGACGACTCGGTGACGGCCGAAGCAGCGATGGCCCCGGTGAATGACCGCATGTTCCTCATACCGGCGGAGGTCGACCTCGCCGCGGCCGAGCAGGAACTTGCGAACGCTCCGGAGCGGAATCGCATCCTCGCCCGGAAGCTCGAATCGTCGTCGCTCGTGCGGAAACTCGATTTCCTCTTCATCGATTGTCCGCCGAGTCTGGGACTGCTCACGCTCAACGCGCTCGGCGCGGTGCGCGAGGTCATGGTGCCGATGCAGGCGCATTTTCTCGCGTTGCAGGGAGTCAGTCGTCTGCTCGAGACCGTGGGCATGGTGTGCCAGCAGGTCAATCCGCGACTCGAAATGACCGGCGTGATCCTCTGTATGTACGAGGGGCAGACCCGGCTCGCGTCTGAAGTCGTGAGCGACCTCGAATCCTTCTTTGAAAGTCAGCGCGAACATGCGGTTCCCTGGCGGAATTGCCGCGTGCTGCAGCCGCCGATCCGACGCAACATCAAGCTCGCCGAAGCGCCTTCGTTCGGCGCGTCGATCCTCTCGTACGACGCGGAGTGCGCAGGCGCGCAGGATTACCGTTCGCTCGCCGCAGCGCTCATCGAAGACACGAAGTTACGACATGCGGACTCGCCGCGCCACACCGAAAGCCATGATCGCGAACCTCCGGAAGTCACCGTCGTCGCGTCGGGCATGCAGGACGAAGTTGAGACGCAGGAAGTCGAAGTAATTGAGTCCGGCGCTGAGTCCGCCTCGTCATGATCCGAGCCTTCGTCCGGTGGATGGAAGTCGATCGATCGGTCCGCTTCTGGCGCTGGACACTCCTTCTCTATGGCGTCGCGTTGACCATTGGAACCCATTGGCCGGGAATGCGAATCGGCCAGCCAAGCGGCTTTCCGACGGACAAGATTCTCCATGTGGTCGCGTTCACCGGTCTCGCCGGCTTCGTCATGCTCGCACGGCCGACGGGATCGGACGCCGGTCGGGCATTTCACTGCCGCAATATCGGCTGGTCGACGCTCATTGCGGTCATCTGGGCAGGCCTTGATGAGGTCACGCAGATCTTCGGTGAAGTAGACCGGTTTGCGACGGTTCAGGACTTCGTGGCGAATTTGATCGGCGTCAGCCTCGCTGCGTTCGTCGCGCTCTTCGTTTTCGCGCGAGTACCGATCAGTTCGTCCAAGGCGCCATCTTCTGTCGCCGGGCGATCAGATGGATGAGGCGACGCCATGGAAGAAGGTCGCGATCCTCCGATCGCGACCTTCTGAACCAGTTGAACCGGAATATGGATGGAGCGGATCGTTCTACTCAAGGTCGAGGAGAAGCTGATCAAGCGCTGCGTCGAGTTTCTCCGGCGACTCATATTCGCCGTTCATGATTTCAGCGCGAACCCGCGCGACGAGCCCCTCGCGGATCGGATTGTCCGCCACCAGATCGGCCGCGTGACGCGCTTCCTCCGAAAGATCGATACGGTCGTTTTCGCGCGGGACGACGCCATCGCGGTCCACGCGGACGCTGCCGTTCGAGCTATACTCCTGGACGCGATGGATCGCCACGGATCCCATCGGCTGAATGTCAGACATGGCGAAAGCACTCCTTCGTGTGCATTCGAGCGGTGAGACCCTGGCTGGTCACTCCGCTCGGGTCGTGCGTTATCGCCCCTCCTCGAGATTAAAGTATCGACGGGGCCGTCGACGCCGCTTGAAGGATTATCCACAATCCGCACCGCTCGCGGAGGAATTAAAGATGTTTCATAGTAACGACTTAGGGGCCGCCGCCGTCGTCATCGCCGATCCAGGCCGTCGAAAGAATGAGGCGGTCTCCCGACCGTCGCGTCTTATCGGTCGTTCGGCCATCTTTATCGGTACGCTGCTCTTCGCGCTGGCGCTGCCCGGTGGATGTGACAACTCGCCAAAGAGCAAGCCGAACAAGCCGGCGGATCCTCCGGCGATCGAAGATCCGTTCGCAGACGAGCCGGGGGAGCCGTCATTTGAGGACGCGGTGGCTCCGGAGAATCGTTCGGTCGCGGCTTCGGGCGGCAAATGGTCGATCGTCCTCGGGACTTACAGCCAGCCCGGTCATCAGGAGATGGCCGAGCAGCTTCGGCAGCAGGCGATCGCCGCAAGCGGAATGACCGCGATCTGGGTCGAGTCGAACGAGCGGCGATCGATCGTGCGTCATGGCCGGTACGAGTCGTACGACTCGCCCGCCGCTCGCCAGGATCTCGATCGGCTTCACGCCGCGACGATCGGCGAGCGACAGCCGTTTCGCGGCGCCTTCGTGGGGCCGCTCGCTTCGGCGATCGAAGCCGGCAACCAGCCCCAGTTTCATCTTCTTCAAGCCCGCCGCCTCTATCCCGGCGTCGAGACGCTCTACTCGCTTCAGATTGGTTTCTTCGAACCCGAGCCCGGCGAATCACGACGCGACGCTCAGGACAAGGCGGAGAAGGTCGCGGCGTTCCTTCGCCGGGAAGGCGAACTTGCGTTCTACTACCACGGGCCCACGATGAGCCTCGTCACAGTGGGCGTCTTCCTGGAGGATGCGGTTGATCCCGCAACTGGCGTGTACAGCCCGGAAGTGCTCGCCATACAGAAGCGGCATCCTCACAACTCGTGGAACGGTCATGAACTCGTCGAGACGATTCGTTTCAACCAGAAGGAAGTGAAGACGACCCAGCCAAGCTTTCTCGTGGCGATCCCGAAGTCGCCATGACCTGAACCGGGCTACCGCTCCGGTTCCGCCAAAGCCTTCTCGATCTTCGCCTGAAGCTGGAGCGCGGTGAGCGTCGTCACCGGCTCTCCGGTATGCAGATTGAACCGAGCCAGGTTCGTTCGGGCGGTGGGAAGTCGGGTGATGACCACCTCGAGACCATCTTCCACGAAGCGAATGCGGTCGAATCGACCGAACTTCGTGTCCGCCGTCTCGAACTCCGGCTCGGCGAAATCAACTGAGCAGAGCGCCTCGGCGATACGGCCAATCCTTTCGTCTGTCACAACCTTGAAGTAGAGCGTTACTCCGGCGTCGATGTTCCCGTCGGCGGCCCGCCCGACGAGCCGCGGATCCCACGGTTCGAGTGGCCGCATGATGTTCTCGCAACTCCGCCAGATCTCGATGATCCGCGCCCGGTAGCCTTCGGCTCCGAGCGCCTGCATCGCGATACCCCGTGCATGATCGCGCACGAGCTTGCGACTCGGTCGAGGGGCCTCCTCGAAGCGCAGCCGTTCCGCCGCGGCGTTGATCGCCTCGTCGAGACGGGTGAGCGTCCCCGTTTCGAGCAGCCGGGCGGCCTCGCGAGCGATCTCATCGGTGCGCGAATCGAGCATGGTGTGATCGTACCCGGAGAAGATGATCTCTTTTACGGGGCGGCCCGTCGGATGGTGAGCGGCTCGCTGATCTTCTCGAAGGTCGAACTGGGCACATGGACGGTCTCCCATCGGGCGCTTCGATCGGTCATCGCCTCTCGATACGCACCGAGATCGACCTGCCGCAACGCGTACCACTTGTCGCGGAAGTGAAAGATCTCCTGGAAGAGCGCATCCGGCGGCTGGGCGTCGAGCCAGTATGCGAAGACGAATACGGCACGGAATCCGGCGCCGAACAGACGCTGCCACTCCGCCAACGACTCCACATCGTCGCGCGTCACCCACGAATCGAGCCGACCGGTCGCCAGCCCCCGCGCCTTCGCGCGCCCGCACTTCCGGCCCTTGACATCAATGAGCAGGTTCTCGTCGGCTCCATACACCACGAAGTCGAAAGACTTGAGCGAAGCGCCGCCGTCGGTGACGGCCGATCTCGTCGTCGATGCGGGAAGAAGGGTTTTCTTCGCCTCATCAACGGCGATATACGGGGCGCGGTTGGCTCGAAGGTAGTGCTCGAACGCCTGCTCGTAGTGAAATCGTCGTTGAGCCATTCGATGCTTCGAAAGATCGCGAATTCGTGAGATCGCTCGCATGATTATAAACAATGGCGCCGGAAACTGAAACCGTCTTCCATACGGTCGAGACTCCGTCCAAACCGCGTCGTTTCCGATTGACGGCGCGCGCACGCTTCGCGCGCACGCATCGTTCGTTCCAGTATCGCGCGCACATTTGAAGAGACGCCGCTGATCAATCTTTGACGATTATTTGAACACTGCGCTTTCGATTTGACCGCTCTTTGCGGTCGCGTTAGTCTGCGATGGTTCGAGTTCTGATTCACGCGATTCTGCGTGACGCGACGCCGCGCTTTCAAGCGGCGGTTCACAACTGCAGGCGTTCGTCAAGGTCGATTGTGATCGAGCGCCGCCGGAGAATCAGCGGATGCGGGTGGCTCATCGTGTTCCGATCTCGGCGGGTCGTCGTGATCGGTGCGCGTTCCTGTTGCCGTGGGGGCGCTCTGAGCGCTGCGTAGCGCGAGGAGCTGGGTGCGGCGCTGATAGCTGAAGGAGACGGAAACGGTGAGAACGAAACTTATCCAACGCATCATGGGCGTTCGGGGGGCAGTGGCGACAGTTCTCGCATGCTGCGGAATGGTCGTCCTTGGTGGGGCCGGACCGGAGAACACGCCGGCGAACGGATTCGAGGAAGTTGCAGGCGACCACGAGTTCTCTGGAAGGATGATCGTGCGCCCGGTCCAGCTCGACGGCTGGCGGGCGCAAGGGGTGGAGGAACTCGAGGCCCGCGGCCGCATGGACGCGGCGCGTGTCCTCGCCGAATCGTATACGGTCGTGAATTTTGTGCCGCAGACCGGTGAGTACCTCATCACTGTGCCGGCGGGCGAGACGGAGAACTCGGTCCATCGTGTTCTCATGAACTCCGGGCTGTTTGAGTACGCGGAACCCGACTGGATCCTGTATCCGATCGGCTGTCCGAACGATCCATTGCTCGGGAACCAATGGCATCACAATGCGAATCGGATGCAGTCGTGTGACGGGTGGGGCATCCACACTGGAAATCCGTCTGTGAGCGTCGGCATCTGCGACACCGGCGTGCGGACGACACACCAGGACCTCCAGGCGAACCGTCTCGAAGGTTACAACGCCGTCGACCAGGTCTGGGAGTTCTCCGGCGGAAACATCGGGCCGGTCCATCCGCATGGAACACAGACGACCGGATGCGCGGCGGCGAACGGCGACAACGGTGTCGGGGTATCCGGCGTGGGCTGGAATCTGAGTCACCGCATGATGCGCGTGAGCAACAGCAGCAGTGGCAGCGCCTCGATGTCGACGCTGCAGCATGCGGCCCGGACTTCGATCGAAGCCGGTGATCGTGTCGCGAGCGTGAGCTACAGCGGCGTTGACAACTCGTCGAATCTCACGACCGCGTCGTACATCAAGTCGATCGGCGGACTGCTCGTCTGGGCCGCCGGCAATGATGGACGCAATCTGACCTTTGGCAATCGCGATAACGATGACATCATCGTCGTTGGCGCGACGGATTCGAATGACAACTCGTCTTACTTCTCGGCCTACGGTCAGTTCGTGGATCTCACGGCGCCGGGATCGGGCGTGTACACCACGGATTCGGGGAACGACTCCGACTACGCGTCTGTGAGCGGCACGAGCTTCGCATGCCCGCTCGCCGCCGGTCTTGCCGCGCTGATCTGGTCGCAGGATCCATCGCTCACCCCCGACGATGTCGAGAACCGACTCAAGTCAGGATGTGATGACCTCGGTTCGGGTGGAGTCGACAACATCTTCGGGTATGGCCGCATCAATGTGTACGGGTCACTATCGCTCGGTGGTCCCGGGAACCAGCCGCCCGTCGCGGATCTTTCCGCGACTCCGCTCAGCGGCGACGCGCCTCTCGATGTGAGCTTCAACGCGTCCGGCAGCTTTGATCCGGACGGAAGCATCACGGACTTCTCCTGGGATTACGACGGCGACGGAACCTACGACGAATCGACCGGCACGACGGCGACGAGCTTCGTGACCTACACGATTCCGGGCTCCTACGACGCCGTGGTCCGCGTCACGGACGATGGCGGCGCTCAGGATACGGCCACGGTGACGATCGATGTGTCCGATCCGGGCGGCGGTGGGGGCGAGCAGTCGCTCGCGTTCGATGGATTTGAATCGCGCAGTTTCAGCGGTGGAAGCGGCGCATGGATTGGGTCCTGGTTCGGATCCGGTGACATCCGAATCCGCTGGAATCGCGACAATCCGCATACCGGGAGCGGCCATGTGCGCATGCGTCGAAGTAGCGGCTACATGGAGCGCGCGGTCAATCTCGCCGGCGCCACGAGCGTGAAGCTCACCTTCTGGTCGCGAGTCGAGTCGTTCGAGGGATCGGACGACGCCCATGTGTGGGTGAGCTCCGACGCGTCGAACTACTACATCGTAAAGACCTTCACTTCGGCCGATAGTGATGGGGTATACCGCTATCACGAAATTGACCTGAGCGGGTTCGCGATGACGAGCGACTTCCGAGTGGTCTTTGACCCGAGCATGAGCAGCTCCGGTGATCGCTGGTTCGTCGATGACATCGACATCATCGGCGTTCCGTAACACCGGACGATGGTCGACTGTTTGGTCACCCAGCGCGGGGGCCGGCGAGCTGTGCCCGCCGGCCTCCGCGACTTTTTTGCCGTCAGCCGCGAAGTCACTATCCTCACGCCTGCGTCTGGCGGTCAGGCGTCGACATCAATCAGACGGGAACTTCCTCAACCCCGTGGCAGAGAACTCCGAATCCAATCCGTCGCGCCCGACCGAGTGCATGAACTGCGGCGCCCCGCTCGTGGACCGGTACTGCGGTCGTTGCGGGCAGGATCATGCCCACCCGCGTCTCCGAATGAAGACGCTGCTCGGTGACTGGTTTGAGAGCGTGCTCGAACTTGACTGGCCGGTCGTTCGCACGGTTGTCGACCTCATCATCCGGCCGGGACGCGTGTGTCGCGAGTATGTGGACGGTCGCCGTCGCAAATACATGAGCCCGCTGCGGTATTGCGTCTATGCGGCGGCGATCTTCGCGTTGCTCACGGTTACCCTCGATGTCGATACCGTGGGTGGGTTCGCCGACCTCATCGGCGCCGAGGCCCTGAGCGAACGGAAGACACTGACGGAGGAGGAGATCGCAGCCCTCACCGACGCGGAGCGTAAACAGCTTGAGGCGGTCGAGTTCGTTGAGCAGAACATCCAGTTCTTCTCGCTCGCCTCATTGCCGCTCGTAGTCTTCATTCAAATGCTCGCGTTTCGGGGGAACCGACTCAATTACGCCGAACATGCGGCGCCGGTGCTCTACCTCAACGCGCAGTTCTTCCTGCTCGGCGCCGTGACGCTGCTCACCGGCGCACATTTGTGGATCTGGATGACGATCGTGTCCTCGTTCGTCATGCTGATCTACTGGATCTGGGCGTGTCGCGTGTTCTACGGTCGCGGCTGGTGGGCGACGACCTGGCGATCGTGCATCATCCTCTTCTCCAAGGTCGTGCTCGACGGACTCGTGGGAGCCATCGTGGTTCCGATCATGTTGTAGTATTCAGGTTGAACGCGACTTGTCGCGCGCGACTCGATCGGAGAGAATGGCGGCGCGATGAAGCCGGCGACGCAGATACTGAACCGCGCGACGCATGGAGACGAGGCGGCGGCCGCGAAACTTACGCCTCTCGTGTACGATGAGCTGCGTCGTCTCGCCGCCCACTATCTTGGCCGCGAGGCCGGCCGGCACACCCTGCAGCCGACTGCGGTCGTGCACGAAGCCTTTCTCCGTCTCTGTGACCATGACGCGGCGACGATCAACGATCGCGAGCACTTTCTTGCTCTCGCGGCGACGGCGATGCGCCATGTGCTCATCGACCATGCGCGCCGCCGCGGAGCGGTCAAGCGAGGCGGCGGACGCGCCCGTATCACGCTCGAGGATCATCTCGCCGGATCAACGGGGGAGGGTGTCGATCTGCTCGCGCTGGATGACGCCCTGACGCGATTCGCAAATCTCGACGCCCGCGCCGCCCGGGTCGTCGAGTTGCGCTACTTTGGCGGCCTCGATGACGCAGCGGTTGGACGAATCCTCGGCGTCTCGGAACGGACCGTGCGGAATGACTGGACGATGGCCCGCGCCTGGTTGCGTCGGGCCTTGAGCGATCAGAGAGAGGACGAGGACCGAGAGCCAGAATCTTGAGAAATCGGCGGATTTCGGCGCCGGATGAGCCTGCAGATAGCGTGGAGGTTTTCGGGAGTGCGTTTCCGGTGAAGGCCGATCGATACCATCGAGTGAAGTCGATCTTTCTCGAGGCGCTCGAGATGGATCCATCCTCGCGTTCTGAGCATCTGAGTCGCGCCTGCGGCGAAGATCTCGAACTCCGCGAGGAAGTCGAAAGCCTGCTGTCCGAATCTGGCGAGGGTTCGTTTCTCGACGAGCCGGTGGTCGAAGCGATGGACTTCCCATCGATGCCGGACTCGGGAACCGATACGCTCGGTGAACTCCCCGAACAGATCGCGGGCTACCGCATCCTCGGCGTACTCGGCGCCGGAGGCATGGGCGTCGTCTACCGCGCGGAACAGGAACATCCGCAGCGGACGGTCGCGCTGAAGGTGATCCGTCCCGGCGTCACTTCGCAGCGTCTGCTCCGGCGCTTCGAATTCGAGAGCGAAACGCTCGGACGATTGAGCCACCCGAACATCGCACAGGTCTTCGAAGCAGGCGCCGCCGACACCGGCTTCGGACCGCAGCCCTTCTTCGCCATGGAACTCATCGAAGGGGCGCCCCTCCTCGAAGCGGCCGAGCGTCGAAAGCTTGACCTCCGCGCTCGCGTGCGACTCCTGGCGCGTATCTGTCGAGCCGCGCACCATGCGCACCAGAAGGGTGTGATCCATCGGGATCTCAAGCCGGCGAATGTCCTCGTCAATGGGGCGGGCGAGCCGAAGATCGTCGACTTCGGTGTGGCGCGCGCGACCGATTCGGACATTCAGTGCACCACCGTGCAGACCGATATCGGACAACTCATTGGCACGGCGCCCTACATGAGTCCCGAGCAGGTCGAGGGTGACGCGTCGTCGCTCGACAGCCGCTCCGATGTGTACACGCTCGGAGTGCTCGGCTTTGAACTTCTGACCGGGCGACTGCCGTACGACCTTGACGGAAAGAGTCTCGTCGAGACCTGCCGCACGATTTCGGAGGATGAGCCACGCCGGGCGAGTTCGATCGATCGGCGATTGCGTGGTGATCTCGAACTCATCCTCCGGAAAGCGCTCGAGAAGGACCGGGACCGGCGGTATCAGTCGGCCGCGGAACTTGCGGCCGATCTCGATCGATACCTCGACGATGAGCCGGTGGAGGCCCGTCCACCGTCGGCGTGGTATCAGGCCCGGAAATTCACGAAGCGGCACACGGGTCTGGTGGCCGGAATCGGGGGCGCCGTCGGTATTCTCATCGCGGCGCTTATCGTGGTCTCAATTCTCTACGCCGATCTCGTCGAGACGCGCAACGCCGAGAGCGCCGCCCAACAGGAAGCGCTCGACCAGGCGTCGATCACAAGCGCTGTGAATGTCTTCCTGAATGACGATCTTCTCGCCGCGGTCAATCCGGAGAACACACTCAATCCGGAGATCACGGTCCGCGAAGCGCTCGACAACGCGGCCGCCCGGATTGAAGGTCGATTCGACGCGGCGCCCCTCGTGGAGGCGTCCATCCGAAACACGCTCGGCGTGACCTACGAGAGCCTCGGTCGATTCGATCTCGCAGCGCCGCATCTCGAGCGCGCCATCGAGCTCGTGAGCGTGACTCGTGGTCCCGATCACACGGAGACGCTGGGCTATCGAGAAAACCTGGCGGGAGTGTATGAGCGTTTGGGTGAGTTTGGACGAGCCGAGTCGATCTTGACGGATGTGCTTTCGCGCCGCTCGCGCGTCGAGGGCGCGGACGCGCCCGCCACCCTCGCCGCCCAGGACGCTCTCGCGAACATCTGGCATTCGGACGGGCGGTGGAGTGACGCGATCGATCTCTGGGAGCGAACGCTCGACGGGCGCCGCGCCGTGCTGGGCGTCGATCACTACGACACGCTCATCACGATGAATAATCTCGCCGCGGGCTACACGAACGCAGGGCGGTACGAGGACGCCGAGCGCATGTGGAGCGAGATGCTCGATCGCGGGCGCGATTCGCTTGGGGACAATCACCCCGACACGCTGGTCACGATGAACAACCTCTCCGTGCTCTATGACCGGATGGGTCGATTCGACGAGTCCGAGCGAATGAAGAATGAACTGCTCGCCATTCACCGTCAGATCATGGGCGATGAACATCCGCGAACGCTGAGCGTGCGCAACAATCTCGGTGTTCTGTACTTTCAGCAGAGCCGGTATGAGGAAGCGGCGGAGCAGTTCGAGTCGGTGCTCGAAGCGCGACGCCGTACGCTCGGGGAATCGAACCCGCAGACGCAGACCTCGATCGGAAACCTCGCCATGGTGTATCAGTTGCTCGACCGTCTCGATGACGCGGCGCAGCTGGGTGAGGAGCATCTCGAATTGCGTCGCGCCTCGGTGGGTCCCGAACATCCGGCGACCCTGGGCGCCGCGCGCACCCTGGCGAATATCTACCGCGCGCTGCATCGTTACGACGACGCGTTGCGTCTGTTCGATGAGAACCTTCCGATACTCGTGCGCACACTCGGCGAAGACCATCCGCAGACCCTGGCGGCGCGACACGGCGAGGGTTCGACCTATCTCGACCGTGGAGACGCGGATCGCGCCTTCGTCGTATTCGAGGACGCCGCGTCGCGATCCGCCACCGCGCTGGGGGCTGGACACCCGACGACGCTTCGTACCCGCATGCAACTCGCTCGGACGCTGATGGCGCTGAACCGCCACGACGATTCACTTCGTCAGTACGAGGACATTCTCAGTGTCGATCGTGACGAAGGCGCCCTCGGTCCGGACGACCGCGCTGAGATCCACTTCCGCTGCGGTGAGATTCATCACGCGCAGAGCCGCCCCGACGACGCCGAACGATCATGGCTCGAGGCGGCGCGAGAATGCGAGGCTACGACGGCGGCGACCTCGTCGTTGCGTCGAGAGATCATTGAACGGCTCGTGGCGCACTACCGGTCTCGAGGCGAGGAATCCGCCGCGAACGACTGGGCGGCGAAAGTTCCGTCGCTCAATCCGTGAGGCGCGAAACGGAATCGTGTTCCTCTGCGACCGGGCCGTGATACACTGGCTCAATGTCACACTCCCGACGCATCGTCGCCGTTCTGATTGCCGGTCTTCTCGCGCTCAGCGTACCGGGGGCGCTCGGTCAGGCGGAGCATGAGGCGAAGCTACACGACGACCGCTCACCGGGTCAGCGCACGCTCGACGCCATGCGTCTTCCCGAGGGATTCAGCGCCTCGCTCTTCGCCGAAGAGCCGTTGCTCGAAAACCCGGTCGCCTTCTGCTTCGACGAGATCGGCCAGGTTTATGTCGCCGAGACCTTTCGCCAGGAACTCGGCGTCGAGGACAACCGCGCCCAGCCGTACTGGCTCCTCGACGACATCTCGAACCAGACGGTGTCCGACCGGCTCGCCATGTACCGCAAGTGGGCGGACAAGCGTGAACGAGGCATGGACCACTACACCGACTTTGAAGACCGCATCCGGATTCTTCGTGACACAGACGGCGACGGCGTCGCTGACCTGTCGCGCGTTTTCGCCGACGGGTTTAATGATGCGCTCGACGGCACGGGCGCCGGTGTCATCGCCCGCGACGGCGTCATCTACTACACGAACATTCCGCATCTCTGGATGCTTCCCGATCGGGATCGCGACGGCGTGGCGGACGAACGCGTTTCGCTTCACGACGGGTACGGCGTGCGCATCGCACTGCGCGGCCATGACATGCACGGACTCGTATGGGGTCCCGATGGTCGACTTTACTACTCAATCGGTGACCGGGGGTACCACATCGAGACCGACGACGGACGCGTTCTGCACAGCCCGGGCGCCGGCGCCGTCTTCCGTTGCGAGCCCGACGGATCCGAGCTCGAGGTGGTGCACTACGGGTTGCGGAATCCGCAGGAACTTGCGTTTGATCAGTACGGCAATCTGTTTACCGGTGACAACAACTCCGACGCCGGTGATCGCGCGCGGCTTGTCTACATTGTCGATGGCGGTGAGACCGGCTGGAACATGAACTACCAGACCCTCGAGGGCGCGAATGTTCGTGGCCCATGGGTTCAGGAGCGCATCTGGGAACCGCGCCATGCGGATCAGCCCGCGTGGATCCTTCCGCCCATCGAGAACATTACGAGCGGCCCGTCCGGGCTCACCTACTACCCGGGCGTCGGCCTGCCGGGCCGGTTCGACGATCACTTCTTCCTGTGCGACTTTCGCGGCGGCGCCTCCGCCAGCTCGGTCGTCGCGTTCTCGGTGGAGCCGGACGGGGCCGGATTCGCCCTCGCGAACCAGGAAGTCTTCGCGGCGAATGTCCTAGCGACCGATGTGGAATTCGGATACGACGGCCGGCTCTACATCGCCGACTGGGTCGAGGGATGGGTGGGCGAAGGAGTGGGGCGGCTCTACGCGATCGAACACGACGCGGCGTCAGACGATGCGGCCGTGTCCGAAGTGACGCGAATCTTTCGGGAGGGATTCGCCGGACGATCCTCGCCTGATCTCGAGACGCTGCTCCACCATCCCGACATGCGGGTTCGCCTTCGCGCGCAGTTCGAGCTCGCCGATCGCGGCGGGGAGTCGGTCGAGCGATTTCATCGACTTTCCAGATCGAAGGACGCCGGACTGGCTCGTCTTCATGCGATCTGGGGACTCGGCATCGTCGCACGCCGACAGGATCATCCTGACGCGGCGTCGGGATTGGTCGGCCTGCTGGAAGATCAGGACGCCGAGATTCGCGCTCAGGCTGCCCGCGTCCTTGGTGATGTCGGTTACATCGACGCGGCGGAATCGATTCGCTACCTGCTTACGGACGAGAGTGAGCGGGTTCAGTACTTCGCGGCGATGGCGCTCGGCGAGCTCGCCTACGCCGCGGCGATTGACGATCTCATCTCACTCGCGTGGCAGAACGACGACCGGGATCTGTATCTCCGTCACGTGGCCGTTATGGCGTTATGGCGCATGAATGATCTCGACACCATACTCGAGTATGCCGACGATCCGTCGTCGGCGGTTCGACGGGTGATCGTGCTCGTTCTTCGACGCGCCGCGGATTCGCGCATCGCCGGGTTCCTTTCGGATGAAGACGAGTCGATCGTCACGGAAGCCGCCCGCGCGATCAACGACCTGCCGATACCGGAGGCGATGAGCGATCTGGCGCGTCTCATCCATGCGGACGAACCGGCGGAGCCTGCCGAGGCGAGCCCGCCGCCTGCTCGTTACCGATTCCAGCGAGAGTTCTTTCGAAACGCATCGGCCGCGGCGTCGCCGTCCGACGCCTCATCTACGCACGGCTCGAACGGAACGGGGGCGGACGCCCTGGAGAATCACCCCGTCTTTTCCCGCGAACCCGATGAGTCCGACGCGACCACGATCGCGGAAGGACGCACGAACTTTGACGACAATTACGCGACGCGAATCAAGGCGACGATTCGGCCGCCGATGTCTGGAGCCTTCACCTTCTACTTAAAGAGTGACGACGCGTCGACGCTCTTCCTCGCGGAGGCAGAGCGGCCTGGGACTCGGCGTCGGATCGCGTGGATCGACGACTGGGTGGGCGCCGACGCCTGGACCCAGGTCGACTCGCAGATCTCGAATCCGATCCATCTCGACGCGGATCGTGTCTACGAACTCGAAGTGTTTCATCTCGAAGGCGGTGGGCAGGATCATGTGGCGGTCGGATGGAGACTTCCCGACGGTTCGGTCGAGCGTCCCATCGGCGCCGGGCCCGAAGTCGAAGGAAACCTGCCGCTGCTCCGTCGAGCCATCAACGCGAACCTGCGGCTGGGCGGCGCCGAGCACGCCGCAGCGCTCGCTGAGTTCGCGCGTGATCATCGCCGTCCGCTGTCCATGCGACACGAAGCCCTGGCGGCGCTCGCGGACTGGGTCGATCCATCTCCGCGCGATCGAGTCATTGGCTCCTACCGACCTGTCGATCCGGACGCGCGCGACCAGGCGGCGGCGGCGCGGATCCTCGAGCGCGCCCTGCCTGGTCTCATTGACCACACCCCGCCGACGATCAGCGCCGCGGCCCGTGATCTCGCGGTGCAGTACGAGATCACGCTTGATCCGAAGGCGAGCCTCACTGCGGTCGCTGACCGTTCGTTGTCGACGGGCGAGCGGGTCTCCGCCTTGAATCAACTCGCGCGCGATCAGAGTGAACTCCTCGAGTCCGCGCTCGAAGTGGCGATGGCCTCGAGCGAACCGGCCCTTCGTATTCGGGCGCGGGACCTTCTCGTGACGCGCGTCGACGAGGACGCTGCAGCGGCGATCTATCGGAGCGCATGGTCGACCGGCGAACTCGACGAACGGCGCGCGGCGCTGGACGGGCTCGCGACGATCGGCGGGCCTCATGCCGCGGCGCTCGTCTTCGACGCGCTTCGCGGGATTGATGACGATTCGATTGACCCGGCGCTCGAACTCGATGTTCTCGAGGTCGCGGCCGCGATGGACGATCTCGAAGTCTCGAATCGGCTCGCGGCTCTCACGGAAGCGTGGGACGAGGGGGGGCCGCTGACCTCATACCGCATGACTCTTACCGGCGGTGACGCCGAACGGGGCCGGGAGGTCTTTCGACTCGGTACTTCGGCGTCCTGCCTGCGCTGCCACACGGTCGACGGCGTAGGTGGAGAGGCCGGGCCGGATCTCTCCGATGTCGGGCGACGGCTGTCCGCCGAGTCGATCCTCGAATCCCTCGTGACGCCGAACGCGACGCTCGCGGAAGGCTACGAGCCCCCCTCGGCGATGCCGCCGGCGACCGACGCGCTGACCAAGCGCCAGATGCGCGATTTGATTGCGTATCTTCTGACGCTGCAATGAGTCGCGTCATTCTCGACTGCCCGTCACGAAATCTTCCGCGCCGGTTTCCCAACTCATCGGTTGACAGCCTCCGACAGATGTAGTACCTTCTCCTCCGACACGAGTAGTAGGTTCCGGGCGACTGAATCATGGCGCGACAAGACCCCGACATTGGCGAAGCGGAACTCGAGACCCTGAAAGTGCTCTGGGATCGCGGCCGCTCCACGGTGCGCGATGTCATGAACGCGTTGCACGAGCAGGGGCGGGATGTCGCGTATACGACGGTGCAGACGACGCTCACACGACTCGAACAGAAGGGGGTCGTGTCGAGCAACAAGTCTGGGCTCTCGTTCGTTTATCGCGCCCGCGTCTCGCGCGACCGCATCGCTCGGGCGCGGCTCGAGCGATTGATCGAGCAGCTCTTCGACGGTGTGCCGGGGTCGCTCGTGCTTCAGCTCATGAAGACCGAGCGGTTCTCGCCGGACGAGCTCGCGGCGTTTCAGAAGCTGATCGAGGATCTTGACGCGGACCGGGAGTGAATCTCGTGTCAGGCCATACATGCGATAGGGCGTCGTAACAAACGGAAACGACGCGAGCCCGGGAGAAAGCGAAGGAATCCATGGACTCGACGGCGGTGTTTATCGATCAGTTGTGGGCCGGCTCTCTGCTGGCGATCCCCGTCGCAGTCGGGGTGGCCGTCTTGTGCTCACTCGGCGTTCGTCGTCCTGCGACACGGCACGCGCTCTGGACCATCGTGCTCGCTTCGTTCCTGGCGCCCATGGTCGTCGCTCGCGTAAGCGCCTCGAAGATCTGGCGGGAACTTCCCTGGGTCGTCGAATGGCAGCACACGACGCTCGCCTGGCTCGATACGGTTGAGGTTCGGTTCGAGACCTGGCTCGAGGGCTCCCCGGAAGTCGACATCGCGCCGTCGAATTTGACTGAAGAGTCGATCGCGTACTCAGACTCACCAGAGGAGCCTCTGATTGAAGCGTCGGCCCCCGCGACCGGGGCGGACGACTTGGTCGAACACTCGGTCGAAACGCCGCGTGATCGTCAGTCGAGCGCGCCATCGCACCATCGCCTTGCATCCACCGCCGCGGGACATGATGACTTCTCATCATTCGCCCGGCAGCCCGGGAACCAGTTCGAACTCACGCACCGTCCGCTTGAGCAACTCGCGACGCGCTCCGCAGGGGCAGCGTCCCTGCGCGAACTGAATGCGAACGCGACCTTCTCCCCTCGAACCGTGACTCGGCCCGAGACCGATCAAGTCGCCCGCCGGATCAAACGAGCGACACCAGAATCCGAGTCGGCGTCGAGAACGGATGGAGATCTCGAAGAAGTGGAGCCATCGTCGACGGCGGTCCCGCCGACCTCGATGTCGCGACCGGCTGGAAACGCGGGGGGCACTCCGCGAGACGCCGCTGTCCTTTCGACGCCGGCGGGGCCGGGTAATCCGATCGCGTCGCGACCCTGGTCGCAATGGGTGTCGCGTGTCGGCGCCGCCGTGGAATCGATCCGCGCCATCCCAGCTCCGCCTTCCATCGCCTGGGCCGGTGGAGCGGGACTCGTGACGATCATCGTGCTCGCACGGTTCGTCAATCGACGACGATGGCGGCTTGCGTCCCGGCCGGCGAATGCCGAAGCGGAGCACATGGTGCGCGAGGCGTCGACGATGCTCGGACTCCGCCGCGTTCCACAGGCGCTCTTCGTCGACGGGCGCGTCTCGCCCATGGTGTGCTGCGGCTTCCGCTCGTGGCTCGCCATTCCGTACGGACTCTGGGAAAGTCTTGATCAGGACAGTCGACAGTCGGTCATCGTGCACGAGCTGGCGCATCTGCGCCGGCGCGACCATGTCCTGTGCTGGTTCGAGATGATTGTTGGTCTGCTCTTCTGGTGGCATCCGGTGTCCTGGTGGGCCCGTCGCCGGATACGAGAAGAAGCCGATCTGTGTTGTGACGCCTGGGTCATCACCCTCTTGCCGCAATGCCGTCGCGCTTATGCGCAGGCTCTGGTGACGACGAAAGCATGGCTGAGTCTGCCCGACGCCTCGGCGCCGGTAGCCGGACTGGGCATGGCGACGACGCGCGCGCGGCGCTTTTCGAGGAGATTGAGCATGGTTATGACAGAACGCGTTCGACCCCGACTTTCCTTCGTCGGCGGTCTGCTTACCACATCCGTCGCCGCGATGGGTCTGGTCATCCTTCCTGGAATGGTCTGCCCCGATGAGGTCGAGACGCCGAAGGCCCCGGTTGTGGTAACCGCTTCCCTTCCGGCGGTCGCCGCGGCCGACTTGGAGTGCGCCGGAGTTCTCGTCGCCGACGAATTCGTTTCCGCCGAGTGTCCGGACGAGAAGAAGAAGGCCGCGAAGGCAAAGGCGGCGGAAAAGGCGAAGAAGGCCGAAAAGGCGACGACCGTACGCGTCGCGCCGGCAATCGTGGCGGATGAGCCGGTGGCGCCGTCCGCGCCGTCGCCACTCACGACATTCGAACGCCACATGCAGCCCCCCGGCGCTTCGGCTCCCGCCAGTAGCGATCTCGAGCAGCGCGTGCGCGAACTCGAGCGACAGTACCGGGAACTCCAGCGCGCGCTCGAAGAGCTCCGTCGGCGCGAAGGATCGACCGGACCGAGCGCCGGCCTGTTCGGAGGTGGTAGTGGAGGCGATATGGCGTTCGGCCTCGTGAGTGGGTCGAGCTCGGGTGAATGTGAAGACCGCTGCGCGCCGAATCGCCGGTCAATGACCGGGTTCGGCGGCGGGGGATCGGCGTACATCGTGCGCCCCGGCGACACGCTCGTCGGTATCGCTGAAGGAGTCTACGGCGATCCGAATGTCGCCGAGGTCATCGCGCAGGCGAACGGGATGATGCAGGCCGGACAGCTTCAGGTCGGGCAACGACTGAACCTGGCGACGGGTCTCGCAGGTCAAGTGGTGGGCTTTGTCGATGACGGCGAGGACATCACCCGGACCTACGCGATGTCGCAGGGGAAGCTCAAAGAGATCAATGATCTCATGATTCGCGAAGATGTTCCGATCTATGTTTCGCCGGGAAGCGATCGCATCACGGTGTACGCCACGGCGTCGGAACATCGTGTCTTCTACGCCTTCCTCAACATGGTCGATCCGGAGAATGTGACGGTCTTCAACGAGGAGGGAGAAGAGATCGACGCGTCCGCCACGGGTGGCGCCGTCTCGTGGTACCAGCGCGCCAACCCCCGCGCCGAGTTCGAGGCTCAGATGAATCGCGGCCGCGCCGAGGCTCAGACGCTCCGCAACCTGGCGCGTGAACGGCAAATGCAGTATCGGCAGGCCGAGCGTGTGGTGGCCGATCTCGAGCGTCGGTCCGAGCAACTCGAGCGTCGCGCTGAGCGCATGGAGGACGAGGCCGAGCGCCTTCTTGAACGGGCCGAGGAAATCGACGGCGCCGAACGAGAGGGTCTTCACGCCCGGGCTGAAGCGTTGCAGCGGGAGATCGAAGCGTTACTCCGCGAAATCGACGCGATCGAAGCGGAGCGCGACGCCCGCGAAGATGAAGCGGATCGTCTCGAAGACGAGGCCGAGGAGATCGAAGATCGCATTGAGGTGATCGAGGAGACGATCGAAGACGCGATCGAAGAGATCGAAGAAGCGTTCCAGGAGAGCGGCGCATGGAACTACGAGTGGGAGATGGACGAGAACTTCGCCCACGACTTCGATCACGACTTCGATCACGACTTCGATTACGACTACGACTACGACTTTGATTACGACTACGACTACGACCACGATCACGGCGATCATGAGCACGATGGCGACGACCACGAGGATGATCATGATCGTGAGCATGAGCATGAGCATGAGCATGAGCATGAGGATCATGCCGACCACTGATCGTCGCGGCGATACGCTCGCCGACTGAGTTCAACGGATTGATTGAGTGTTCTGATGCGTTCGGAGTCTTTGACACTTGCTCCGTCGGGCGGGATCGGTGCGCTTGTTTGACCGCCGTCCGCCGCCGATCCCGCCTTCTTTCTCTCCTCCGACGGGAGCAGGACGACTTCAACCGACCGACTGGAAGCGGAGACGACCAATGTGTCCAGCCATCGTTACCCGATTCATCGGCGCCGCGATGATCGCGGTGGGAGTCGGAATCACTCCGGCGTTCGCCCTTCAGGAATCGGCGCCGACGGGAGATCTCCGCAGTTACTACACGGCGAACGGGCTGCTCGAGCGTGGTCTGAACGCCATGGCGATCGAGGAGTACCGCCGCTTTCTCGACGAAAATCCGGATCACGAGAAGGCTCGGTCCGCCCGGTATGGGCTGGGAGTCGCGCTCGCGCGCACCGAGGACTGGCGCGGCGCCCTCGCGGCCTTGGATTCGATCCGCTCGATTGACGGGTTCGAGTTCGGCGCCGATGCGGCCCAACTCGCCGCGCATTGTGCGTCGCGGCTCGGAGAGCACTCGACGACGGTGGCCTGGTGCCGCAAGGGGCTTGCCGCAAATCCTGAGGACGAGAAAGAGGCGCAATTGTCCGCAACGCTCGTCGAGGCGCTGTGGCGGCTCGAGAACTGGTCAGAGGTTACGACCGCCGCTGATTCCTTCCGCCGCACATGGCCTGAGAATGCGCAGCGAACTCGCGTCGAATACTTCGCCGGCATCGCCGCTCAAAGGCAGAACCAGCACGAACGGGCCATCAACTCGTTTCAGATCGTCGTGTCAGACAGTTCAGATTCAGCTCTGGCGGATCACGCGCGCCTCGCGATGGCGTCAAGCATTCGAGCGAGCGAGAACGCCGACGGCGCCGAGGTGACGCTTCGGGAAGCCACGAGATCCGCGAACCCGGCCGTAGCTGAATCCGCTCGTTTTCAGCTTGTCGATCTGCTGCTCGATCGAGGTGCGGACGAGGAGGCGCTGCAGATTCTCGAGCAGATCGTTCGACTCAATCCCGACGGATCGCTCACTCCGCAGGCGGCTGACGAGATGGCGCGACTCGCGATCGAACTCGAGCGTGAACCAGTCGCCCGTCAGGCGATTTCCTTCCTTCTCCAGCTCGACGACCCCCGATGGCTGGACGACGCCTCATACTGGCGTGGCAAGCTCGCCCATAGACGGCGGAACCTGGATGAAGCCATTTCGACCTGGACCTCCGCACTGCGTGAGCATCCCAAGGGCGATCGCCGGCCCGTCATGCTCTATGACCTGGGCGTCGCGCTGCATGCGGCCGGTCGTCGGGACGACGCGCTTGAGCGATGGAACTCAGTCCGCTCCGAGTATCCAAACGATCTACTCGCGGCCGACGCGACCTATGCCGCGATGTCCGCGTGGAGTGAACTGGGAGACTGGGACACGGCGCGCCGGACCGCGGTCGATTTCATCGATCGTTGGCCCCGACACGAACGGGTCCCGACGGTCGAGTTTGTCGCCGCAGATTATCTGAGTCGTTTGGGCGACGACGCCAACGCCGCTCGCGAACTCGATGAATGGCTTAAGCGCTATCCCGAACATCCTCAGCGCACGGATGCGGAACTTCGACTCGGACTGGCGCATGCCCGCCTGTCACGCGTCGACGAAGCACGCGCAATTCTGACTCCGCTCGCCGATCGCGCCGGGAGTGACGAGCGGCTCGCTCCCGCCGTTCTCGCCGTGGCTGATATTGCCTTCCGAAACTCCGAATGGCCGGAGGCGGAGCGTCGGCTGAAACAGTACCTTTCGATCGTTCAATCGGGGAACGCCGAGGCACGATTCCAGCTCGGCCTCAGCATGGCGCGACAGGGTCGACATGCCGACGCCGCCGAAGTGTTCGAGAGCACGCTCGCTGACAAGCTCTCTCCCGGGATGCGGGCGCGCACCCAGTTCGAACTTGGACAGAGTTACGAGGCGCTCGGAAGCGATTCCGCAGCCGCGGCGTCGTTCCTTGCGTCGCTCGAGGTCGGTTCGAAATCCGCCGTAGCGGACCACGCTCGAATGCGACTCGGCTCAATCGCGAGCCGCGCCGGGCGCCATGATGAGGCGGCCAACTGGTTCGGCCAGATCGAGACCAGTGAACAATCGGCGCCGATTGGAATTACCGCTTCACTGGAACGGGCGCGGGCCATGCTCGCGGCGGGAATCCCCGGTGAGGCCGCCGGCGCGTTCCGCGCCTGGCTCGACGCGAACGAATCGCACTCTCGGGCGTCGGAGGCGCGAGGTGGACTCGTTCTGGCGCTGTCTCGCTCGGGCGATCTCGAGGCCGCGCGCGATGAAATGCAACGCGTGGATGTCGACGAACTCGATGAGCCGACTCGATCAACGATCCTGCTCGAAGCCGCCTGGGTGAACCGGCGACTCGATGCGCCTCGAGATTCGACGCGCCTATACGAAATGGTCGCCAACGGCGACGGGTCAACCGAGCAGCGAGCGCACGCGCTCGCCGAACTCAGCTCGATCGCGCTCGAGTCGGATCGGCTCGACGATGCGTCGGCGCACCTTCGATCGCTTGAACAGCTGACCTCGTCAGGCGACGAACTCTCGAGCTCAATCGATGAGTCGCTCGCGTATCTGAGGGGAGTCGTCGCGTGGCGACAGGGTCGATGGAGTGACGCGACGGCGGCGCTCGATGGTTTCGCGGAGCGGTATCCGGAAAGCGATGTCGTTCATTCGTCCGATCTTGTCCTCGCCGACGCGTTTATCCAGCTCGAGCGCTGGTCGGAGGCGGATCGAACACTGACGCGGCTGATCGATTCGAATCCCGACGAATCGACGCTTCGCTCGGCGATCCTTCGTGCGGCGGAAGTTGAAGCGTCACTGCAGAAGTGGGCGGCGAGTGAGCGCTCGGCCCGAACATTTCTGGATCGCTTCGGGAGTTCGGATTCGCACTGGTATCAGGCGCAGTTCAATCTCGCGCGCGCGATGGAAGGCCAGCAGCGGTATGAAGACGCGATCGGCGCCTACCGCGAACTCGTGGATCGCCACGACGGGCCGACCACCGCACGCGCTCAGTTCCAGATCGGCGAGTGTCTCTATGCGCTGCGTCGGTACGAAGACGCGGCGCGCGAATTGATACGCGTCGACATTCTCTATGACGAACCGCAATGGACCGCCGCCGCCCTCTACGAAGCGGGTCGGTGCTTTCTCGAACTCAATCAACTCGCGGACGCCCGAGCCCAGTTCGACGCGGTCTTGGAACGGTTTCCGGATACGAACTGGGCGCGACTGGCCCGCGATCAGATCGAGGATCTCGACCACGCGTCGAGACTGCCCGGTCGCTGAATCGCCGAAGCTAACAGGAGCATCGCGTCATGTCGCTCATTCACTGTCTCGTACTCGCGCAGAACGGCGCCGACGCCGCCGGCGTCACCGAGTCGTCGGTCGCCGTCGACTCACTCTGGGACTTCGCCGTCAAGGGTGGCCCGATGATGATCCCGATCGGGATCTGCTCGCTTATCGCGCTCGCGGTGGTTGTGGAGCGACTCATCATCGTTCGTCGCGAGCGCGTCGCGCCTTCTGGACTCGTGCGTCAACTCGGCGAGGACATCGACAACAACGAGTTCGACGAGGCGCGGAAGCGCTGCGAAGCCGGAGATTCGCCTCTCGCCCGCGTATGCCATGTCGGTCTCAGCCGCGCCGGTCGCCCGCTCGAGTTCGTGGAAAAGGGCATGATGGCGGCCGGTGAAGACGAGGTCTTCGTGTTACGGAAGCGCCTCCGGGCGCTCGCGGTGATCGCATCGGTCACGCCGCTGATGGGACTCGTCGGAACGATCCTCGGCATGATTCGCGCTTTTCAGACGGTCGCCGTGTCCGCCGAAGCGCTGGGTCGAACGGAGATGCTCGCAGGGGGAATCTACGAGGCGATGATCACGACCGCAGCCGGATTGATTGTCGCGATTCCAACGCTCATCGCATTTCACTGGATCTCATCTCGGATTGACCGCTATGTGCGCGAAATCGATCGCGTCGCGGTTCGAATCGCCGAGGGGGTGTCGGTCATCGGGCCCACGAAGGGGTCATCGTCTGTCCCGCCGGCGCCGCGTCCGAACGGCGCCGTCACGCGTGAGCCGGCGCCGAAGCCCGTGTCGCTCGAAGTCGCGGCAGCGGAAGGCGGTGGCGGATGCTGATCGGTGGCAACGGCCGGGACCAACTCGAATCGGCGACGGTCGAATTGACCCCGATCATCGACATGGTCTTTCTGCTTCTCATCTTTTTCCTCGTGGCGACGACCTTTCATCAGACGGAACGAGAGATGCAGATCGCGCTGCCCCAGACCGTGTCGGGCGGCCCCATCAGCATGTCGCTTCGCGACCTCGTCGTCAATGTCACTGAAGAAGGCGATCTCATCGTCTCGGGGCGCCGACTTGAGGAGAACGCGCTCGCGGCGCTCATCGAGGAAGCGGTCGCCGCCAATCCAGAGCAGAAGGTGACGATCCGGGGGGATGAGGCGGTGTCCTACGGAGTCATGGCGCGTGTGCTCGATCTCTGCAAGACCGCCGGCATTCAGGAACCCTATCTCGACACGATTCCGCTCCGCTGATTCGAACGATCATTCATGTGGAAGCCCATCACCATTCTCGTGTTGATCATCGCCAGCGCCGTCGCGACGGCGGCGGTCATCTTTCAGAGCATCGATCGGAGCGATGTCGTCTATACGGATGGCGCCACGATCCGCCAGTCGGTCGATGACGCGCCGATTCGGAGCGTGCTCTGGACCCCGCCGGTCGCGTTGCCCGACTCGATCAACACGCCGCAGTTTGATGAGTATGAACCCCGGGAATACGGCGGCGGGCTGACCTTACTTTTCGTTCGAGGTCGCGCCGGCGAAAACGCGGACATCTGGCGTGCGGAATGGGCGGGCGACGGATGGGCCGAACCGGCGCCGTTCGACGAACTCAATTCGACGACCGACGATCTCGGTCCTTACCCCGCCCCCGACGGGAGCGCGATTTACTTCTACAGCGATCGCATGGGCGGTCATGGGGGATACGACCTGTGGGTCGTGCGGCGGATGGACGGGGGCGAGTGGGCGGCGCCTGAGAATCTCGGCCCGGCGGTCAATACCTCGCATAACGAGTATGGACCAGCGCTGTCTCCTGAGGGCGATCAACTCTATTTCGCGTCGAACCGGCCGAAGCCCGACGAGCCCGTGGTCGGATCACGCGAGCACTGGCCGGCCACGATTCGCGAGACACGCGACCGCCGCGACTACGACCTCTTCGTCGCCGCTCTGAACGACCGGGGCGTGGGCGAGCCGCGACGACTCGAGGCGCTCAATTCGCCGCATGACGAAGGGGCTCCGGCCGTCAGTACAGTTGGCGACTTTCTCTATTTCGCGTCGGATCGGCCGGGCGGACTCGGCGGATTTGACCTCTATCGCACGCGTCGCGAGTCCGGCGGTCACGGCTCGGTCGAGCGACTCGGCGCGCCCGTCAATACCGAGTCGAATGAACTCGATCCGGCGCTCCGTCATCTCGGCTTCGAACTCCTGTTCAGTTCAGATCGATTCTCGGCGGCTGCCGGGGACGACGACGAGTCGCCGCGATCGCGGTATGACCTCTTCGTCTCCGAGTCACGCGAAGTGTACCGGGATACGGAGCCGGCGCGATCATCGTTCGACTGGTCCGCGATCATTCCCTGGTTGTGGCTGCTTGCGCTCCTTGCTCTCCTGCTGCTGCTCCTGCTGTTGCTGCGGCGATTCGCGACGAATGATGTCTGGCGGGATCGCTGGCGCAAGCTGAGCCTGCTTGCGAAGTGTCTCATCCTCTCGTTGCTCGCCCACGCGCTTCTCATGCTTCTCCTCGCGGCGTGGCAGGTATCTCCGGCGTTGCTTGATGTCTTTGACCGTGACGGTGGTGGGACGAAAGTCGCGCTGGTCGCGCCGGCGAACATGGCGATCGTGTCGCAACTTCACGGCGCTCTCGAGTTGCCGGCAGTCGACGCGCCGACACCGACGGTCGAAGCCCCACCGGAGCCGCTGTCCACGAACGGAGTCGCGGCGCCAGCGGAGTTGGCCGTCGAATCAGACGCCGAAGCACTCACCGCGTCCGCTGAGAGCGTGGAACTGGAGGATTCAAGTCCGGAGCGGGCGCAATGGTCGACGCCGGACGAAGTCGATCGTTTCAGTCCGGCGCCGGCGCCGACGCCGACCCTGGCCGACGCTCCGGCCGATTCGGCGCCGCGGGATGCGTTCGCTGAGGAGCAGCTGACCCTGGCGCCGGATCAGCCGGCTCCGTTGGCGCCTACCCCGATCGTAAATCGTTCCGCTACGGACGCTCCGATCGAGTTGCCGCCGACGAATGAATTCGCGCGCGCTCCGCTGGCTGACCCGGCGCCCGTCACGCCGGCTCCGGCGACCCGTGCAGCGCCACGGGAATTGGAAGCATTCACGCCACCTTCCGACGCGCCTGTCGCCGATGCGCCGTCACCCGAATTCTCGATTCCGGATGCGGCGCTCCCGCGCCGTAACGAGTCGGAGACCGCAACCAATGACGCCGCGCGGATCGACATCCGGCGGACATCTCTGGCCAACTCGTCTCCTCCGCCGGGTGAGTTCGCGCCGTCGGATTCGTCGACGCAGACCGTCGAGGCGTTGCTCGAGACGCCAGAATTCGACATACCTCGCCTTGAAACAAATTCACTGCCTCCAGCCGAATCGACGACGAATCGTCCCCGCACGACGTTCTCTGATCCTGTCATTTCGCTCGACCCGGACTCAAGTCGAGATTCGCTCGCGTCGCTCACGATTCCGAGTACGGAGTTCGATCGACCACACGAGGCGCGTGTCGACGCGTCGTCGGAAGAAATCAGCGACGAGACGCGTCCTCGCTTGCGTCGCGACGCGGCGATGCATTCCGAAGCGCTCCCGGCCATGACTGAGGCGTTGAGTGCGTCGATCGAACTTGACCATGAGTCGAACGCGACAGTGGCGCCGTACTCATCGCCGGTTGAGCCGTCGGAGGTCACGCGGCAGGTATTGTCGCCGTCCGCAATCCCGGCATTGGGAGATGCGTTGGCCGTAAGTAAACTGGCCATTCCGTCGACGGCGTCGGAGGAACGACGGTTGACCGAATCGGACGAAGAGTCTCGGACCGACGAGCTCCAACGATTGCAGCGTGAAGCATCGTCTCCGTCGCGCGCCGCGCCTCCGATGGTTCTCGACGCGCCGGCGGAAGAGATGCTGGAAACGACGCCGGCCGTTTCGGAAACGGTAAGCCTGCTCTCGGATCGATCGCTTCGAGAGGCAAGCCCGATGCAGGAGATGATCGACGCGGCGGTTTCACGCCGGTCGTCGCTCGACTTCGCGACCGCCGAGACGCCTGACTTTCCGGGAGTGTCGACCACACCTCAACTCGCCATTCCGCTCGATCGCGCTCCGGCGGCCGACGCGTACGCGCAGCGGGATCCGGAGGTGCGCGAGCGACTCGTCGCTGAAGGTGGCGGCAACGCGGAAACAGAGGAGGCGGTCGCGATGGCGCTCGACTGGCTTCGTCGTCATCAGTCCCGCGACGGCAAATGGAGCGGTCGAAGTTTCGATGATCAGTGCGGCCGATGTGGAGGTCAGGCGGGGTTCGACTTCGACCGGGCGCTGACCGGCCTCTCGCTCCTCTGCTTTCTCGGCGCGAATCACACTCACGAGTTTGACGGCCCATACCGCGAGACCGTGGAACGCGGCCTTCGCTGGATCGTGAGCGCTCAGGGTTCCGACGGTGACCTGCGACAGGGCGAAACGATGTACAGCCACGGAATCGCGACGATCGCCTTGTGTGAAGCGTACGGGATGACGGGTGACCTCGAGCTTCGTCAACCCGCCCAACGCGCCGTTGATTTCATCGTGAACGCGAGACATCGGGAATCGGGAGGGTGGCGATACGACCCTCGTCAGTTCGGCGACACCTCGGTGCTCGGATGGCAGATCATGGCTCTCGTAAGCGCGCGCCGCGCCGGTCTTGAGGTTCCGGACGAGGCGCTCGACCGCGCGCACGACTGGCTTGATGAGGTCAGCCATCCACGCGCGCCCGGGCGCTACGCCTACCAGCCCGGTATTCCGCCCACCCCTTCGATGACCGCCGAAGGTCTCTTCGTCCGGCAGTTGCTGGGTGACGACGCAACGATGGAGCGTGGACGCGACTCGGTCGCACTTATCGACGAGCATCCGCCGCGATGGGACGAGGACGCGAATACCTACTACTGGTACTACGCCACCTTGGCGCTCTATCAGCACGGCGGCGAGTCGTGGGAAGCTTGGAACGAGAGACTTGTTCCCGAGTTGCTCGAACACCAGCACCAGGATGGGCGACTCTCGGGAAGTTGGAATCCGGCTGACCAGTGGTCGACGATCGGGGGACGGGTGTATCAGACCGCGCTGTGCACGCTGTCGCTCGAAGTGTACTACCGGTACCTTCCGCAGTACCTCACTCCGGCCGACGCCGGAGACTAGACCTGGGTTCATTTCAGGCGGCGACGGGCTCGATCTTCCAGTTCTGATCGGCGTGCATCACGGCGCGGCGGAGTTCATCGCCCTGCACCTGAAGCCAGTCAATGCGCGAGATGGAAACGCCGAGGACGCAGAAGTATTCGAACCCGGGTTCCTTCGCCTCTCGCGTCACCGACGCCGCAGTAGTCGCCCGCTGCATGATCGGGTCTTCGTGTCGCCTGATCGGTTCGCCGGGCCTCGCATCGAGTCGGTAGAGGCGTCGGGAACTCATCCGAAGCTGTTCCCAGTGTCTTCGCGCGATCTCATCATCAATATGGACTGCGACCTCACCGTAGAGTCGAAGTTGCACACCGTCTTCGGGGTCATAGGCGACGACGCAGACCGACGGACAGTGACCCAGATGCCGTATCTTGGCGGATCGACAATCGGTGTGCGTCCAGACGGTGTGCGAATCCCGGTCGGCGCCGCGAAGCACCATGGTGCGCGCATCGGGGTGACCATCCCCGGCTCTCGTGGCCACGACGACGAGACGCATCGGATGTTCAAGTTCGTCGGCGGCGCGACGCAGGCGACCCCACGCCTCCTCGTAGACTGATCCGTAAGAGACAAACTGAAACTCGGCCATCGCTTTCCTTCATCCTGGGGGCGTCGCTTCGATCCGCTCCATCAGTATCGCCGATTTTCGACTCTTTTCAATCGGGAGTAGTTTGTCCGCTTTGACGGGAGAAGAATGGACTCAATGTTACTGGCCACGAGTGAATACGCGCTTCGCATTATGGTCGCCCTTACCGAGGCCGAGGGGCGACCGTTGACAAGTGATGAAACCGCGAGACATACTCAGGTTCCATCCGACTACGCTCTCAAGATTCTCCAGCAGCTTGCCCAGGCGGGATTCATCCGAGCTCGCCGGGGAAGAGGCGGAGGGTATCGCCTCGACTGCGATCCAACGCGGACCACGCTGCTCGACATTGTCGAGGTCATTCAACCAATTGAGCGTATCCGATCGTGTCCGCTTGGAAGAGCGAGTCACCGGCTGCGGCTGTGCGCCCTGCATCATCGACTCGACGAAGCGGCGGTCGCGACGCGCGAGGCGTTGTCTTCACTCACGCTCGCCGAAGCCGTCGACGACTCGCCGTCTTCTGGTCTTTGTCGCGAATCCGGGGTTCCGTTGACCGTTTCCAAGTCGTCCGATTCGAAACGCGGCAAGCGGAAATCGGGCTGAATTCCGATGGCGGACGCGCTCCCGGCACGATGAAGTGGGCGCCCACGGGATTCAGTTCGAAAGGGATCGTGGTGAGGTCGCCGTCGTCTTTCGGTCCAATCAGTACGATTGCCGTTTCCTTGTGCGTAGGGGTTCCGGTGGGCGCCGAGCCACCTCCGGCCGACGACGCGGCGCCAAAGTTGACCGACTTCAACTGGCCGAACTACAGCGTGCGTCGGTTCGATGAAGACTATCGAGGTCTGGCGGATCTCGCGTCCATCCCGGCTCGAGACCGGGCCGACGAATTGAAGTTCCTTCCACTGAATGACGAGCGGTCAATCTGGTTCTCGCTCGGAGGTCAGGCTCGATGGCGCTATAAGGGCTTCAATGACTTCAACTTCGGGGCGCCCGCGAGGGATGACGATTCGTTCTACTTCCTCCATCGCTATTTTCTCTGGGGCGACCTTCACCTGGGCGATCAGGTCCGCGTATTCGTCGAGTTGAAGAGCGCTCTTTCCCATGATCGCGATCTCCCCGGGGGACAGCGCACTCTCGATGAAGATGAGTTTGACCTGCAGAACGCATTCGCCGAGTTTCGCGCGCCCAATGATCTCTCGGAGGAACTCGACTGGCTCGTGCGGTTCGGCAGGCAGGAACTGCTCTATGGGAAGCAGCGCCTCGTCAGCCCCCTGGACTGGTCGAACACCCGGCGTACCTGGGACGGGGTGGTGGGGCGAGTCGCTGACGATGGCTGGTCACTTGACGCCTTCTACACGCGATTCGTTCCGGTTCAGAAGTATGACTTCAACGAACGGGATGATGACTACGACTTCTGGGGCGTTTACACGACATGGCAGGACATCAGGCCGCGTCTGAACGCTGACTTCTATCTGCTGGGCCAGCATCTGGAGAATCTCCCGACCGGAGACATCGACCGCTACACGCTCGGCGCCCGCGCGTTCGGATCCATTGGAAAGAACGGATACGCGTATGACTTCGAGTCAGCGTGGCAGTTTGGCGATGCCGGCGCCGCGGATATCAAAGCCTGGTTTGTCGCGACCGAGTTGAGCTGGAGCGACCCCGAACTGGAATCGAAACCGTGGATCGCGCTCGGGTTTGACTACGCGAGTGGTGACGAGAACCCGGCGGACGGTGAATCGGGCTCCTTCAACGCGCTCTTTCCGCTCGGGCACGCGTATCTGGGATACATTGATGTCGTCGGCCGGTCGAACATCATTGACGCCCGACTAAGCGGACGAATCAATCCGACCGAGAAGCTATGGCTGCGCGCCGACTGGCATAACTTCTGGCGAGCAGAGGCGGCCGACGCCCTCTACAACGCGGGAGGAGGCATAGTCCGGGCCGGGGGCGCCGGAACAGACCGGTGGGTCGGAATGGAGTTCGACTTCACGGCCGGTTACACCTTCGATCGACACTGGTCCGCGCTCGTAGGCTACAGCCACTTTTTCGCCGGCGATTTTCTCGCCGACACCGGCGCTTCGAGCGACATCGATTTCTGGTACACGCAGTTGCAGTTCACCTTCTAATCGCGGATCGATTGGACCTAGGGACTTCACCGTGTTTCTGCGCGACGGCGTAAGAGAACGGTCGAACGGGTCGATAAAAGTGGATAGATTTATCTGCATTGATCGCCGTCGCCCTCTTGAGTTGAAAGGACACTCGATGCGCATTCTCATCGTGTACGACAGTCGCACCGGCACGACGCGTCAGGCGGCCGAGGAAATGGCGTCCATCGCCCGGGGTGCGGATCACGAATGCCGGGTCGCGTCCATCCGCGATATCCCCGCCGACGAGGTCTCGGACTACGACGCGGTGTGCGTGGGAAGCTGGACGCAGGGTCTGTTCTTCGTACTGCAGCACCCGACCAAGGCGTCGTTGCGCTTCATCGACTCGATTCCGCCTTTGTACGGCAAGCCCGCCGCCGTCTTCTGCACCTACAAGACTTCGCCGGGAGGCCTGCTGACTACCCTGGCCGCCCGCTTGTCGGCCCGCGGCGCGAGTGTGACCGGCCGCTTCAAGTCGCGCGGGGCATCGGCTCCGGACGGATTCCTGAGTTGGGTCCAGGAACTACCGGCGGCGACTCCGGGGGCGGCGGTCGAGGTGGCGTGACCCGTGACTCGTCATGGCAGGGTGGACCAGACCGTGCGGCCGGACCTTCCTCCATTCCGGATCGGCATTGTCGGCGCGGGTCCTATGGGGAGCAGTCTCGCCACCCTCGTGGCGCCGATCGCTTCAACCGTTCTCGTCTGTCGAGACCCTGAACGCGCCGCGCAGATCTTCGACCAGGGAGTCGTTGTCGAAGGTCTCGGTGTCGAGACGGCTTACCCCATTCTGGTGTCCCGCGTCGAGGCTCTGCCTGCGGTGGGTGGCGTGGACTACCTCTTCATCGCCACGAAGACAACCGCCATTCCCGGCTTGTGCAGGCAGATGCTCCCGGTGTACCGCGATCTCGGGGTGGACGGCCGAGCGGTTCGACTGATCAGTTACCAGAACGGTATCGAATCGGGCACGCAGATCATGGAAGCGCTTCCGGGCGCGATCGTCCTTCGAATGGTTCTTCACTACGGCGCTGTGCTCGATCGTGAGACGGGGATTACCCATGTCCGAATGACGAATCCTCCTCACTTCATTGGATGCGTCGATGAGCAGGTGATCAACGAGACGAGGGACCTTGCGGCCGCGTTCTCCGCAATCGGCTTTCACACCGAGTACGCAGCCGACATCGATCGCCATGTATGGGCGAAGGCCATTCTCAACGCCGCGATGAGCCCCGTGGCGGCGCTGGTGGATACTTCAATTGGCGAAACACTCAGTTCGCCAGCGCGGTTGGTCGTAGAGCGACTGCTCGCGGAAGGAATCGCCGTCGCCGAGGCAGAAGGCCATAAGCTCGGCGAGCGGTTCCAGACACGCGCCCTCGAAGCCCTCGCCAAGGCGGCCGACCACCTTCCGAGCATGGTCGATGATCTCCGGTCAGGGCGCGAGAGCGAGGTCGGTCAACTGAATCGCCAGATCATCCGACACGCCCGAAGTGTCGATGTCGAGGTCCCAACCCACGAAGTGATCGATCGACTCATCGAAACATTCGATTGGCGAATCTACCACCGCCGACCAGACGACGAGCCGGCCATCAATCGCCGGTCGCCCCTCGGGTCAAGTTCGTAATCAGGAGGTCATCGAGCGCTGATCCCTTGCGATCAGTCGGTCGATCGTCCATACTGAACACGAGATAAATCGGATAACTTTATCCACTTTTATCCGGTCGGGAAGGAGCGGCGCATGTTGAGGGGTAGATTTCCGCTTCCACTTATCGCGGCCAGCCTTTGCCTGGGGGTCATCGCGGCGGCCACGCTCGCGGTCGTAAACACCCGGAGTGTCGCGGACTCCGGGGTTGTGGCCACCACGATATCGACGGGCCTTCACGATCGGAGCCCTGCCGCAGCGATAGACGCAGCGGAAATCTTTGCGAATCACTGCGCCACATGCCACGGCGAGACCGGACGCGGCGACGGTCCGGCGTCGTACCTGCTCTACCCGAAGCCGCGCGATTTCGCGGCCGGCATCTACCGATTCAAATCCACGCATGGGATGGCGCCACCTACTCGAGACGACCTTCACCGGGTCATCAGCGACGGTGTCCCGCGCACCGCGATGCCGGGGTTCGACGCCGTGTTGACGGAAGCAGAGATCGACAGCCTGATCGACTATGTCCGCGCGTTCAATCCGGATGACGCGACCCGGGAGGCGCCGCCGATCCGGATTCCGCCTCGGCCGGAGTTCACCGATGAACTCGTCGCGCAGGGTCGGCGGGTCTACACCACGATGGGTTGCGCCGCGTGTCATGGCGAAACTGGACGGGGTGACGGTCCGTCGTCGTTCGACCTTGCTGACGCGGACGGCTTCCCGCTTCCGCCCGCTGACTTCACGACCGGCGTGTTCAAGGCAGGGGCCACTCCAGAAGATCGATACCGCTCCATCCTGATCGGGGCGCCCGGCACACCCATGCCGAGTTTTCAATCTGCGATCGATGCGAGCATCGAAGTCGAAGGTGTCGGCTCCGATGTCGACATGGTCTGGGCCATGGTCGCGTATCTTGACCACCTCGTCGAACAGAAGAACCGGAATCCCATTCGCTCGGGCGCCTCGCTGCGGGCATGGAGAGGCGAGTTCGATCCGGCAATGCTCGACGACCCGCTCCATCCGGAGTGGGCTTCGCTTGAGCCGACATTCGTGTCCGTGCAACCGTTGTGGCAGCGGCGGCATGCGGCGCGTGGGGTCGATGTGCGCGCCGCCGTTATTGGTGATTCGGTCGTCTTATGTCTCGAATGGGATGACTCGACGCTCGACGCGTACGAAACGGTTGATCGCGCCACTGACGCCGTGGCGGTGATGTTCAGTCTGACCTCAGCGATTCCCACACTCACGATGGGCATTCAGGCGACGGCAGAGAAGCAGTCGTCGAGCGTCGTGAATATGTGGCATTGGAAAGCCAGTCGGCAACTCGACGCCGATGAACACCGTCGTCACGACCTTGCGATCGAAGGCGCCGGCGCGCCGTCGGATCTGTACATGTTCAAGACCGGTGATCCGGTCCACGGACCGCTGACGGAGCATGATCGCTCCTTCATTACCGCCTGGGACGCAGGCAACCCCGCAGCGAACCCGGAGTCGTCCACGCGGGTGTGCGAAGAGTCGAACGCCGCGGGGTTCGGGTCGCTCACCGTCCAATCCCCCGAACACCAGAATGTCAAGGGTCGTGGTGTCTGGTCGGAGGGCCGATGGCGCGTCGTCATGCGGCGTCCGTTCGATTCACGAGGCGACGACGCGGCTCTCGACGGCGCCGACCGCGTTCCGGTCGCGTTCGCGGTGTGGGACGGGGCCCGCCTCGATCGGAATGGAACGAAGCTGATCTCGGGTTGGCACTGGCTCGTGGTGGATTGATCAGTGCGGAATGGCAGGGGTCGTGGCGCCTTGGCCGAGGGAGCCGACTATGGATGCGGAGTTGAAAGCGACGACCGAAACGGATTCAACCGTCGATGAGCGTGGGATGGTGAAGCGGCGGGCGCTGACGCGTCGAACATTCATGGGAATGATCGGGGCCGGCGCCGCCACGCTGGCGTGGCCGGATTTGTTGCAGGGCCTGCAGCCGGTCTTCGGCGTCGAGAATCCACTGGCGCATTATCCGAAACGCGACTGGGAGCGGGTCTACCGCGATCAATATCGGTACGACCGCTCGTTCACCTGGGTCTGCGCGCCGAATGACACCCATATGTGCCGGATGCGCGGCTTCGTGCGCAACGGGGTGCTCATCCGTTCCGAGCAGAACTACGACTGTGAACGGTATGTCGACTGCTACGGCAACCGAACGAGCGCTTCGTGGCATCCACGCGGTTGCCCCAAAGGCTTTACGATGCAGCGGCGCATCTACGGGCCCTACCGAGCCAAGGGCCCGACGATTCGCCGTGGATGGAAGCGGTGGGCGGACGCCGGGTTCCCCAGTCTCTCGGATCATCCGGAGCTACGCACGAACTACAAGTTCGATGACCGGGGCACGGACACCTTCATCCGCGTGACATGGGACGAGGCGTACCGGTACGCGGCGGAGGGCCTGCGCGCTATCGCCTCGACCTACGCCGGCGAACACGGACGCCGGCGACTGCTCGCCGACGGATACGACGCGGACATGTTGACTCCTCGCGACGACGCCGGCACAAGCGTCATCAAGATGGGCTCCAATCTGCCCATTCACGGACTGGTGGGCAAGTTCGGGATCTATCGATTCGCGAACATGCTTGGACTGCTCGATCATCATGTGCGTGGCGTGCCGGCTGACCGGGCGGTGGGGGCGCGAGCGTGGAACGAGTACACCTGGCGAGGTGATCAGGCTCCCGGCACGCCGTTCGCCACCGGCTTGCAGACCTCCGACATGGATTTCAGCGACCTCCGTTTCAGCAAGCTCATTCTGATGGTGGGCAAGAACCTCGTTGAGAACAAGATGGCGGAATCGCACTGGTTCATTGAGGCGATGGAGCGCGGCGCGCGCATCGTCAACATCGCGCCCGACTACGCGGCTCCATCGGCGAAGAGCGACTATTGGATCGGCGTCCGCGCCGGGTTGAGCGATCTTGCCCTCATGCTCGGGCTCTGCCGAATCATCATCGAAAACGACTGGCATGACGCCGAGTTCGTCCGGCGCTTTACGGACTTGCCATTGCTCGTTCGGACGGACACGCTCAAACGGCTCCGGCCCCAGGAAGTCATTCCCGGGTATGCGCCGAAGGATCTGCGACACGGCCCGTCGTACGCCCGCCATGGGCTCACCGATGATCAACGCGACCGGATTGGTGACTTCTGCATGTGGGATTCCGGGGCGAACGCCATTCGTCCAGTGAGCCGCGACGAAGTCGGTAACCAACTCACATTCGAACCGGCGCTGAACGGTTCGTTCACGGTCACGACCGTCACGGGCGAGTCCGTCGAAGTGATGCCCATCTTCGAAATGTACCGCCGGCATCTGAAGGACTACGACCTCGACACCGTGTGTGAGATCACGGGCGCCGAGCGTTCACTCGTCGAACGCCTCGCCAACGACCTCGCCACGGTCAAGCCCGCTGCGCTCCATTTCGGCGAAGGCGTGAATCACTACTTTCACGCGACGCTTCACAATCGAGCGTGCTTCTTCCTGATGGCCCTCACCGGGAACATCGGCGTCCATGGCGCCGGCGTCTTTTCGTGGGCGGGCAACTACAAGGGCGCCCTGCTCCAGGGCGGAAAGGGCGCCGGGCCAGGGGTGGGGGCATTCGTCGCCGAAGATCCGTTTGATCCCATTCTCGATGAAGGGGTCACGCCTGACCATGACCAGATTCGCCACTGCAGTTCACATGAAGAACCGAGCTACTGGGCGTACGGCGAACGCATTCTCAAGGTGGCGACGCCAGAGGGCACGAAGCGATTCACCGGCGATACCCACATGCCGACGCCGACCAAGGCGCTCTGGTACAACAACGCGAACTTCCTGAACCAGGCGAAGTGGATCTACGACATCATCGTCAATGTCCTGCCGAAGGTCGATCTTGTCATCGATCAACAGATCGAATGGACCGGGTCGGCCGAGTATTCCGACATCGTGTTCCCGGTGAATTCATGGTGCGAATTCCAGGACATCGAGCTCGGTGGCTCGTGCTCGAATCCGTTCATTCAGATTTGGGGCGGCGACGGCATCCGCCCGGTCTACGACAGCCGTGACGACGCCGAAGTCTTCGCGGGCGTGGCGCGGGCGCTGGGCGATCTGACCGGAGATCGCCGCTTCGTCGATCACTGGAAGTTCGTTCATGAGCGCCGATCGGGCGTTTACATCCAGCGCGTGCTGAACTCCTGCGTCACGACGCGCGCCGAGGACGGTCCTTATCGACTCGACAAGATCATGAGCGGCGCCTACGGCGGCGAGCCTGGAGTGGCGATGTTTCTCTTCCGCACCTACCCACGCGTCGCGTTCTGGGAACAGGTGAACGACAGTCTCCCGTTCTATACCGACTGCGGGCGCCTCGCGAGCTACTGCGACCTCGACGAGGCGATCGAGTACGGCGAGAATCTCATCGTGCATCGCGAGAGCGTCGAGGCGACACCGTACCTCCCGAATGTCATTGTCTCGTCGAGCCCATTCGTCCGTCCTCGTGACTATGGCATCAGCCCGGACGAGATGGATGCGGACCTGCGCACCGTACGAAACCTCAAACTGCCCTGGTCGGAGGTGAAGCAAACGGTGAACCCGTTGTGGCGTGACGGATTTCACTTCTTCTGCTCCACGCCGAAGAGTCGTCACACGACGCATTCATCGTGGTCGACGGTGGACTGGCACTGGATCTGGTCGTGTGACCACGGCGACGCCTATCGGCGCGACAAGCGAATGCCGGGCGTCGCCGACCGGCAGATCCAACTGAACCCGCAGGCGGCGCGAGATCTCGGACTCGTTGCGGGTGACTATGTATGGGTCGACGCCAATCCCGACGACCGGCCTTATCGAGGATGGAAAGACGACGAAGGCTCGTTTCGCCACCGGGCGTTTCGGGCGCTCGTCCGCGTAAAGGTGAATCCGGCTCTTCCGTATCACTTCACCATCATGAAGCACACCGGATGGATCGCCTCGGAGCGCACGGTCCGGGCCCACGAGACACGGGCCGACGGTCGGGCTCTCGCAAACGACACGGGATACCAGGCCAGTTATCGATACGGCTCGCATCAGTCCATCACCCGCGGCTGGCTTCCGCCGATGCATCAGACCGACTCGCTCTTTCACAAGAAGACCGGCGCTCTCGGATTCAAATTCGGCGCCGATGTTGATAACCACGCGGTGAACACGGTCCCCAAGGAGACGCTGATCCGAGTCACGAAAGCGGAGTCGGGCGGCGTCGGCGGCGTCGGCGCCTGGGAGCCGGCGACCACCGGTTTTGGACCGACGGGGGACGCGCCGGCGAATCTGGCGTATCTGCGGGGCGAATTGACAACCGTGGGCGCTGGAGGGGAGGACGACTATGGGTATTGACGGTCGAGCGCACTGGAACCGTGACCGACTGGAAGCGGGCGAATCTTCGGGCCCGGCGGACCGTCCGGCGGAGCCTGCGCATCCGATGCTGCTCGATGGTTGCGTCACCGGGGGCGATCCGGATCTCATGGCCCGTTGCATGATTGAGGAACTTCTGCTCGTCGGCCTTTCACCGGACGAAGTCGGGCACATGTCGCACGACGAGAACTACCAGGCCCTCTACGGACTGAGGCATTCACTCGGCGAGCGGCTCGATGGGATCATCGATAGCGCCGCGCGGCGGATCGGTATGCATCATCACCGGATGACGGAGCATCACGGTGATGTCCGGGGCGTGGACTTGACGATCGGTGAATCCCGCTGAGGAAGGATCGTGGCGATGGCAAGCGTCTACAACTGGCAACTTGGTCGCGAGATGAGTTACCCCTACGAAGACTCCCATCCGCGATCACAGTTCGTCTTCGTGTTCAACATCAATCGATGCATCGCATGTCAGACCTGCACGATGGCGTGCAAGAGCACCTGGACCTTCTCCCGTGGGCAGGAGTACATGTACTGGAACAATGTCGAGACGAAGCCGTTCGGCGGTTATCCACACGACTGGGACTCGAAGCTGCTCTGGATGCTCGAGCGGCAGAACCCCGGCAGACAGCGTTGGGATGACCGGGCGCCGACCTCGCGCGAGGCGCCCTTTGGCCGGTTTGATGGTCGGACGATCTTCGAAGCGGCGGAGAACTATTACGACGAAGCGGAAGGCGCCAAGCGCGCCGTCGGATACCTCCCGTCCGAACAGGAGTGGTCGGCGCCGAATATTCACGAGGAGACGGCGACCGGCGACTTATTCACGAGCCCGGACTCGTCCCAGGGTTCGGCACAGCTGCCCGAGCATAAGGTGTGGTTTTTCTACCTTCAGCGACTCTGCAATCACTGCACCTATCCCGGATGTCTGGCGGCGTGTCCCCGAGGTGCGATCTACAAGCGTCCGGAAGATGGAATCGTGCTGATCGATCAGCAACGCTGCCGCGGCTACCGGAAGTGTGTCGAAGCCTGCCCGTACAAGAAAGCAATGTACCGTCCAACGACGCGCACGAGCGAGAAGTGTGTCGGCTGCTATCCGCGACTAGAAGGTCGTGATCCGGAGTTGAGTCCGAACGGCGAGCCGATTGAGACCCGTTGCATGACGGTGTGCCCGGGACGGATTCGGCTGCAGGGGCTGGTTGCGATCGACCATGAAGGTCGCTGGAAGGAGGATCGCTGGAATCCGATCTACTACCTCGTGCGTGAGCGGCGCGTGGCGCTCCCGCTCTATCCACAGTTCGGGACGGAGCCAAACGGGTTCTACATTCCGCCGCGCTGGGCGCCGAGGCCGTATCTCAACCAGATGTTCGGTCCCGGAGTCGAAGACGCCATCGAGCAATACGCCTGCCCGGACCGCGAGTTGCTCGCCGTGATGCAACTCTTCCGGACCACACAACAGATCATCTTCCGATACGAAGTCTTGGAAGGCCCCAAGGTCGCCGAGATCGAAGTGACGATGCCAGACGGTTCGCTACGCACTCAGGAGATCTTTAACGACATGGTGATCGGCTACAACAAGTTCGATGTCGAGTGCGTGCGGGTTACGGTGGAAGAGCCGACTTTCGAACGCTCGCGTGAGCTCCATGTGAACAGCATTTGAGAGGTGACACCGATGATCGCCGCAACACCTGACCCGGTGCTCTGTTCCGTGAATCGCGTGCTGGCGCAGGCTCTGTCGAGAGCGCTTCGTGACACCTGCGGGACTTCGTCCCCGTCCGACAACAAGACTCTGAATGGCGAACTCATTTCCGCCGCATGGGCCGTGCTCGCTGACGAGTTCGGTGATCTGCGGCCGGAGAGTCTCGGACTTGGTGAGACGGCGCCCCATCGGGATCACGCAAGGGGTCTGATCGACTGGCTCGCGCTCAATCCCCGTGAGCGCGATATCGCGTCTCAAGATATCTTCGGTCTCGTCATGTCGAAGGAATGTCCACCGAACGAGACCGAATACTGCCACTGGAAAGATCCGACTTACCGTGCGAATCAACTCGCCGACATCGCCGGCTTCTACTCGGCGTTCGGCGTCGAGCCGAGCCAGGACGATCCCGAGCGGCCGGACCACATTTCGCTCGAACTGGAGTTCGTGGGGTTCCTGAATGCGCGGCTGGCCGCGCACGAACGCGAACAAGACGAGCGGTTGCAGACGGACCAGGACGCTCTGCGGGCGTTTCTTCGCGACCATGTTGCGTGGTGGGTTCCGACCTTTGGTCAACTTCTTGAACGACATATCGATCGACGACTCAACGACACCACGCCGGAGCACGGTGAGCGTCTCCGCCGGCTGCGCGGGGTGGCGCGAGCGTTGCGGGCATGGGTCGCCACACAACGCGTCATCTTGGGCGAGGAGCCATCGCGCCGAATCATCGCCCCACAGGTAGGCGCGCCACCACCCGAAGCCGATACGGATTGCGCTGCGTGCAATCTGTCTGTTCAGAGTTGATCAATCGACCTGTTCTCGATCCTGATGTAAACACGACTCGACCGGAGAATTGACGATGAGCCCTGTTTCAGCTGATGTGCCGGTGGGCGAGCTTGTCACTCGCGTGCCATCGCGATCGCGAATATTCGAGCGGCTCGGCATCGATTTCTGTTGTGGCGGACAGCGTTCGCTGAGAGAGGCGTGCGACGAAGTTGGTCTTGACGCTGGCGCCGTCGTCCGAATGCTCGATGCGATTGTGGGAGAAGATCGGCGAGCCGATGGCGTTCCTTTCGTCGACCCCGCGCCGCTGTCCCTGACCGATCTCGCCGACCATATCGAGTCAACGCATCACTTGTATCTGCGCGACGAACTGCCTCGGATTCAACGGCTCTTCACCCGTGCATTGAACGCTCATGCAATTCGTCATCCGTGGTTACAAGATGCGAGTCGAGTCTTCGAACAGTTCACCAACGAACTCGACTCGCACATACTGAAAGAAGAGCAGATCCTCTTTCCGATGATCCGAGCCATTGATCGCGCGACGGAGCCGGTTCAGTTCCATTGTGGCAGCCTCGCCGCTCCGATCAGAGTCTTGGAATCAGAGCACGAGAACGCCGGATCGGCATTGAAGACGCTTCGGCGTCTAACGGGTGATTTTGAACCTCCGGTCGATGCCTGCACAACGGTTCGGGCCCTTCTCGACGCGCTCGCGGAACTTGAGGCGGATATGCATCAACATGTCCACAAGGAAAACAATGTTCTCTTTCCACGAGCGATCGAACGGGAGGAGAAACTACGGCTCGGGATTGCGAGTGGAAACTGATCCTACCGCGGCGACTCCGTCGCCGATTGTCAGGCTTCCGTGCTTACGGAGGTCGTAGTCCCGTTGATCGCCGCGATGAGGGTGTGCCATGGGAGTGTGGCGCACTTCACCCGCATCGGAAACCGTCGTACGCCACCGAAGGCGGCCAATTCAGTGTCGTCGAGTTTCGCGCGGGATTCGTCTCCGGCGAGCATATGCCGGAACCGATCGAACAAAGCTCGGGCCTCGTCATTCGTGGCGCCTATCACCGCGTCCGTCATCACGGATGCGGATGCGGTGCATACCGCACAAGCCTCTCCGTCAAACCCGGCGTCGTCAATCGTGTCGCGTGTCACGGCAAGATAGACACGGATTCGATCACCACAAAGCGGGTTGTATCCTTCCGCTTCGCGATCGGCGGCCTCCGGTCGGCCACGATGACGCGGCCGCTTGCTGTGGTCGAGGAGAACCTCCCGATAGAGATCGAAGAGTTCGCCCGAGTCAGTTGAGCTCATGCGCGGAACACCTTGATCGCTTCCTGAACCGCTTCGACGAGCGCGTCGACTTCATCGAGTGTGTTGTAGAGGCCGAACGACGCTCGGGCGGTCGCCGGAACGCCGTAGAAGTCCATCACCGGTTGTGTGCAGTGATGTCCCGTCCGCACGGCGACACTGAAGTGGTCGAGGATCGTCCCGAGGTCGTGGGGATGGATCCCGTCGACGACGAACGACACCACGGACACGGCGTCGCGAGGCTCGCCAATGAGCCGGACGCCGGGGATGCTGCGCAGCTTTTCCCGCGTCGTCATCAGGAGTTCGTGTTCATGCGCGAGCAGAGCTTCGCGATCAATGCCGTCGAGGTAGTCGATCGCCGCGGCGAGGCCGATCGCGCCGGAGATGTTGGGTGTGCCCGCTTCGAATCGCGCCGGTGAGTCAGCGTAAGTCGTCCCCTCGAAGGAGACCGATCGGATCATCTCGCCGCCACCTTGGTATGGGGGCATCGCGTCGAGACGCTCCCGTCGACCGTACAACACGCCGATCCCAGTCGGGCCGTACATCTTGTGACCCGAGATCGCGTAGAAATCGCATCCGAACTTCTGCACATCGATCGGAAGATGCGGCGCCGCCTGCGCTCCGTCGATCAAGGTCGGTATGCCGCGCTCCCGGGCGAGATTAACGATCGCCGCGGCCGGGTTGATGGTCCCCAGCGCATTCGATGCGTGGACGAACGCGATGAGTCGCGTCCGGTCGGCGATCCTCGACCGTAGCCCGTCGAGATCGAGTTCGCCGACGGCGGACATCGGAGCCGGAACGACTCGCGCGCCCGCACGTTCGCACACCAGTTGCCAGGGCACGATGTTCGAGTGGTGCTCCATCGTCGTGACGAGCACTTCATCTCCCGGTTCCAGCTTGGGAGCGAGAAACGACTGAGCGACTAGATTGATTGATTCCGTCGTGCCGCGTGTGAACACAATCTCGCGATCGTCCGCGGCATTGATGAACCGTCGCATGCGCGACCGCGCCAATTCATAGGCTTCGGTCGCTTCCGCGCTCAGCGTGTGCACACCGCGATGCACATTCGCATTGTGATTCGTGTAGTAATTCTCAACCGCGTCGAGAACGGAACTTGGCTTCTGTGTGGTTGCGGCATTGTCGAGGTAGATCACCGGCCGGCCATTCACCTCACGGCGCAGAATCGGAAAATCCTCTCGAAGCCGAAAGAGTGATGCGGGATTCCGAATGGCGGGCGGTGAATTCGTCACCCGGAATCATACCAGTCCGCGGGGCGCGATCATTCAGAACAGGCGGTGGATGCACGGCCATGCCATGCCATACCGGCCAAGATCGCCAAGGCCCCTATGTAAACGCCGACTCCAACCCACATCCAGGGCGACGCGCTGTTCCAATCCAGTAGAAGTGATGCGCTCGAGCCCGCGACGCCGTCAAGGAGTATCGAAAGTGCGCCGGGTCCGGTCGCTGCTGTAGCGGAACCGCCAAGGGCATCGAGTGTGTGGCGCGCTCCGGCGCCGGGCATGTGATGCAGAGGCATGCGAGTTACCTCCTCCCGCGTGCAGGGGCGAGGTCGTCATCCAGATCGACCGTCATCCCGTGTGATTTCGTGGAGTGCGCATCGAGCAGATTCAATGACCAGCAGCGCCGCTCGCGTTCAGTTCGTGCGGAACGCCGAATCGTGAATCCGGTGGTTGGAGTCGCCAGAAGCGAAGCCGAACCTTCTGAATCCAGAGGCGAGAACTCAGCCCGGCCGTGCCGCGTGTTCATGTGCGCCATTACTCAATCTCCCCCGCGTCGTGTCCAGTCGCTCGACGCGCTCCCGATGGTAGTGGCACGCGCCCGACTCGAGTCGACTGGAATTGGACAACTGCCAACGGTCTGAAATCTTGTTCATCGGGTGCGCTGTTCAGCGCGGACCTGCAGGATCAAAACAGCGAGATGGTCGAGCCGTCGCGCAGGCGCAGGCAGGGTTGAGGTGTCTCGACCACGCGGCCGAACCGCTTCTGATGAACTGGATTCAATCGTGTGTAACGCCACCATCGACGCCAGGATCGTCGGGGGAGTTCGGGAGGAGTGACCTGACTCCTTTGACTCCAGTTAATGAGGAGGTGACGCCAGAACTCAGGCGCCTTGGCATGCGGGACATGCACCGGGTCGAAGCGGCCATACCACCGTTCGGCAAGCGGGACAAACGCGACCTGACGCCTCGCGGTCAACTCTCGTGTGGCGGCCTGCACCAACTTCGCCGCTTCCACGCCGTGCTCGAGCGTGACTTGATTGGAGGGCAAGACGAGTCGGGTGAACAACGCGAACTCGACGGGCCGGATGCTCTCCAGACGCTCGATGGGAAGCCCGGTTACGGTCGTCTTCGCTCCGAAGGCATGAAGTCGAGTCGTTGACTCGGCAATCCATTCCACGAGTCGCTCCGGTTCGACGCCGTAGATGATGTCGTTGCCGATATCAGTGACGAGCGCATACACGGGCGCGTTACCCGGCGTCGAACGAAGCGCCGACCAGAGGCCGCAGTCCAGGATTCCGGGGAGGCTCCGGCCGAGCAGGCGCGACCATTGACCGTACGAACGACCCCGTCCGATCGCGGCGAAGAGGTCGATGGGAGCGCCGAGAATCGACCGTGCCAGATCGACGATGGTGTCGAGTCCACGCGATACATTGCTCGCGCCCAGCAGGATCACACGCGGTCGAGTTGCGGGCAATTCATTCACGCTGAACTGGAAGTCCGTTCACTAATGTTCCGCTCACTTGCGCCCGTTCCGCGCGCACGATCGACGCTTGGCGACGCGGAACCGATCGGGTACGCTCCAGCCATGGTCCATGCCAAACCATCCCTGCACCCGATCGAGGCGAGCGAACTCCACATGCGCCGCGAACGGGTGTTCCTCGTGCTTGCGAGCATCTTCATCGGCGCCATGGCGATGCTGAACATCATCGGCATCACCCACTTTGTGCAGTTGGGTCCGCTTGCGCTCGCCGTCGGCGTCCTGCCGTATCCGCTCACCTTTCTCTGCACGGATCTCATCGGAGAACTCTACGGGCGTCGACGCGCGAACTTCGTCGTCTGGGTCGGCCTGCTCATCAATCTATTCGTCATCGGGACCGTATGGCTCGGCCAGCATTTGCCCGAAGTCGCAGCGGAGCAGCGGCCGCCTTGGCAGTCGCTCCCGCTCAGCGAGCCCGTCGGGCTGCCGACGGGAGGGGTCGTCGAGAACGGTGAGCCTCTGTTCACCTTTATCTATGCATGCACCGCGGGGGCGATGCTTGCGTCGATGATCGCGTATGTCGCGGCCCAGTTTTGCGACGTTTACCTCTTCCATTTCTGGAAGCGGCTCACGAACGGTCGGCATCTCTGGCTGCGGAACAACGGGAGCACGCTCGTCAGTCAGCTCGTGGACTCGATCGCGGTGATCTCGATCACCTTTGGCGCATCGTTCCTGAGCGGCGAACGCACACTCAAATCGATGGCGATTCTCGTGGGGAGCAACTACCTCTTCAAGATGTGCGCGGCGCTCGCCGACACGGTACCGTTCTATCTGGGAGTTCGGTGGCTCTCGAAGTATCTCGAGATCGATCCGATGGCGGAGCACGACGCCGATCGAGAAGAACTCAAGCTCGATGACGCCAGGCCATGACAGGAGGGACGCCATGTCGGTCGAGAAGCTGTTTGAGCGAATCGCGGCGGGGGACATCCCTTCGTACGAGGTGTACAGCGATGAGGATGTCTTCGCCTTCCTCGACATTAATCCGTTGAGTCGAGGGCACACGCTCGTCATTCCCCGGAAGCGATCAACGACCGTCGACGAACTGCCGGATGAGACCGCCGCAGCCCTCGGCCGCGCGCTTCCGCGGATCGCGCGGGCCGTCAAGGCCGCGACCGGCGCCGCGGCGTACAACATTCTCTGCAACAACGGTCGGGCGTCGGGCCAGGAGATCCCGCATGTGCACTTTCACATTATCCCGAAGTACGCCGACGGGTCGGGTCTGCCCCACCATTGGCCAGCAGGGAAACTTGACGAAGTAGACGCCGAGGCACTGCGTCAACGGATCAAAGGCGAACTCGAAGACGGGTAATCGCTGGGCGCATCCATCAGTCGTTCAAGACAACGATGTCGTGCGGATCGACGACGATCTGCACGGCCTCGCCGACCGCGAGATCACGCGGATTGAGTTCAAAGACCTTCAGCGTGACCTCGCCGGGCAGTTCGATGTGATGTTGCGCGATCTCGCCCAGATAGACGCTCTGTCGAAGCGTCCCGCGAAGTACATTCGGCGCCGGGCTCCCGTTCGACTCTCGCCGTAGCTGGCACGCTTCGGGCCGGATCGAACAGGTCACATTTCCACTGCGCGGCGTCGACTCGTTAAATGCCGTCGATCGAAGTGAACCGGCGGAGGTGTCGAGAATGAGTTCACCGTTCGACGCGTCCTCGACCTCGGCCGCGACGAAGTTCGTTTCGCCAAGGAAGTCGGCGACGAAGCGGCTGAAGGGTCGATCGTACAGATCTTTTGGGGGCCCCATCTGTACGATGCGCCCCTGTCGCATGACGGCCACGCCGTCCGCCATCGAGAGCGCTTCCTTCTGATCGTGCGTCACATAGACCGTCGTAATGCCGATCTCTTTGCAGATACGGCGAATCTCGAGTCGCATTTCGGTGCGGAGCTTCGCATCGAGATTCGAGAGGGGCTCATCGAGCAGCAGGACGCGCGGTTCGATGACGAGCGCGCGGGCGAGCGCTACCCGTTGCTGCTGACCACCCGAGAGTTCGTTCGGCCGCCGGGCGGCGTAGTCCTGCATCCGGACGGTCCGCAGGGCCTTCATGACCCGGTCGCTCCGCTCTTTGCGCGAAACCTTGCGCACATCGAGTCCAAATGCGACATTCTCCGCCACCGTCATGTGGGGCCAGAGGGCATAGCTCTGGAAGACCATCCCCGTATTGCGTTTCTCCGGCGGTAGATCGGTGACATCGTGGTCTCCGAGGCGGATGCGCCCGGCCGTTGGCTCCACGAAACCGGCGATCATGCGCAGGAGTGTGGTCTTCCCGCACCCTGAGGGGCCGAGCAGAAAGAAGAGCTCGCCGGCCTCGATCCGTAGCGATACCGAGTCGACCGCGACGGTCGAGCCGTATTCCTTCCGGACGCCTTCGAGTTCAATCGGGGTCATGAGACCGGCATCGTATGACCGGCGATTCGTCGCGGGTACCCGCGCTCCGGAGTCTTCACCACGCGATATAGTGACCGCGTGGCCGACCTGCCTCCGGACATTGCGCGAAGAATTGAGCGCCAGCGCGAGAATCAGCCCTCACGGTACCGAGACGCAGCCTCGCTCGGCGAGTTCCTTCCGGCGCAGTTTCGCCGGGAATTCGAACGACCGCATCAGGAACTCGAGGGGATTCTCGACGCATGGGAACGGCTGACCCCGGCTTCGGTGCTCGCTCGCACCGGCCTGCGATCATTCCGTCGCGGCGTCTTGACGGTCGTGGCGGATTCGAGCGCGACGATGTATGAGCTCGACCGTGCGCTGAAGTCCGGGCTCGAGCAGGAGTTGCGCATTGCGTCCCGGCGGAGGACGCTTCGACGGGTCCGGATCGTGGTAGATCCGTCGCTGAGCGGCGAAGCGCCACCCGGGTGATCAGGTCCCTGACGGCGGTCGGGAGACGGTTTGGGTGACGGGTTGGTGGAATGCTCCGCTGGTCTCGCTCTATAACCCACCTGCCAGCACACGCGCGGGTGTCCTGCCCGCGTTTTCTTATTCAGGTTCGTACACACTTTGCAGAAGGGGAACCCACGCATGGCAGAGTCGCAGAACACCGACACCGTCATCGGTCCGGACACGGTGATCAAGGGCGAGATGGAAGTCGAGAACCGGGCCCGCATCCTCGGCCGCTTCGAGGGCTCCATCAAGGCGAAGGGCCAGGTCGAAGTCGCAGATAAGGCGATCTGCCAGGCGAACATCAACGCGAGCACGATTCAGATCGACGGCGGAATGGATGGCAATGTCACCGCATCCGAACGCGTCCAGTTGAATGCGACGGCGAAGCTGACCGGTGACATCGTGTCCGCCAAGCTCGTCGTGGCCGAAGGCGCCTCGATCAACGGGCATGTTCGTGTGGGTCCCGACGCCAAGTCCGGCGGCGGTGGCGGAGGCGGTAAGGCCGCCGAGGTCGTCGTGAAGGGCAACGCGCAGGAGCGGCAGACCGCGACGAAGAAGTAAGCGTTTCACTTCAACGAACTGACGACGCCGCGGGCGGTGCGCGGCGCGCTCGCCGAGCGCGCGTACGCGTCATTTCGTGGCGTGGTGGTTCGCTTGTCGCATGGCGAAGCCTATCCGCACACGCACGGTGTATTGCTACAACTGCGGCCATCCGATCGAGGTTGGCCGGCGGACGATGTCGACATCGTGTCCCGGATGCAGCAAGCCGGTGATCGTCGAGGACATCGTCGTCAAGTCGTACAAGGGCGTGATGGCCGTCGAGACCTGCGGGAAGCTCGTGGTGTCGAAACGCGGACATGTCGTCGCGAAGAAGCGGGTCATCGCGCACGGCGGGATTGAAGTCGACGGGAAACTTCAGTGTGGCGAAGCGATCGCCGCGGGTCCCGTCCGCCTCGGAGGAAAGAGCGAATGGAAGGGCAATCTCCGGGCAACTTCACTCAAGATCGAACTCGGCGCGAAGATCCACGGCGGGCTCTTTCAGATTCCCGTCGATCCACTCGAGAAACAGAAGCAGCAGGGATGAACATGCGCATGATTTGATACACTGGAGAGCGGTGGAGCAGAGCCGATATCAACATGGAACAGGTCTGGTCGCAGTCGGCGTGCTGGTCGGCGTTGTGTGCGCTGTGCTGCTGGGCTCGTGCGCGGCGGCGGGCGACCGGGACCAGTCCGCGTCCGCGCTCGGCTCGGGTCAGGCCGACTTGATCTCACGAGAAGAACTGCGAGCTCGTCTCGAGCGTTTCGGCGAGCGGTTTTCGAATCAGGTGCAGGGCGCTGCGAATGACATCGCGATCCGGAGTGAGGACCGCGAGGTCGACAAGCGAACCGTTCTCTGGAAGATTCGTGCGGTGGAGTCGTTGTGGTCGGCGCTGGCGCAGCGCGATCCCCGGGCCTCGTTGCTCGACGCCTGGACCCTCTCGCTGCAGATGGAGCAGTTCTTCCGCGAAGGCGACGGGTCGCAACTCTTCGCTCCGAACCAGGAGATCGCCATAACCGCGGCGACCGACATTGTGGCGGATATCGAACGGATCGCGAGTCTCCTTCTCGACGAGGACCGATTCCGGGCGGTCCGTGTCGAGATCGACCAGTTCGTCGATGAGAACCCGATCCGCGGAGAGTTCGCGCGTGAGGCGAATCTTCCCTCCACACTGCCCGCCCGCGGGGGCAGTCTGCTCCGGTCGGTGACTTCCGTGCCGATGGCCCCGTTCCGGGCGATCTCCGGAATCGATGAAGGGGCTCAGGCGGTCCGCCAACTCTCCGATGTCGCCGCGGACATCGGCGAGATCGCCGAATCGCTTCCCGAACGCACCCGGTGGCAGGCGGAACTGCTGCTCTACGCGTTCGAAGATCGTGAATCGGTGCAGCGGGCCGTCGAGAGCGTGCAAATCGCCTCGGAGAGTATGCGCGAGTTGGCCCGAACGGCGGATTCGTTGCCGGCGCGGATCGGCGAGGAGACTCGCGCGACCCTCGTGGAAGTCGAGCGGCGCAGCGAGGCGCTTCGCGCCACGATTCGCGAGGCTGGAGACACGATTGAACGACTTGATACGGCGCTCGCGCGAGCGGATGTGACGATGAAGAGCGCGAACGAGACCGCCGTCGCGGTCGAGAGCGCCTCGGCGAGCCTCGCTGAGGCCGGTGACGCCTGGACGGGACTCGCGGAAGAGGTACGCGAAATCGTCGCCATGACGCAGACGGATGACGCGGGCGAGTCGACCGGGGCGGAGTCCTCCATGAGTCTTCAGGATGTCACGAACGCGGCGGACCGGATGGCCGTCGCCGCGACCGAACTTCGCGGCGCGCTCTCCGAAGTCGCCACGCTCATCAGTTCCGAGGACTGGAGTCGGAGAGCTGGCGAACTCGAAGCGCATACCGAATCGTGGGTGAACCTGACCGGATCGGAAATGCGCGCCCTTACCAATTATGTCTTCTGGCGGCTCGTGGCCCTCGCGGTCATTGTCTTCGCGCTCGCCGCAATCTTTCGGATCTTCGTGCCGCTTCGAGTCCGCAAGCAGGAAGTCACGGCGTAAGCCCGCCGCTCCGGGGAGGCGCTCGGTCGTGTCCATTCAACTCGTCGCTTCCGCGTTGGCTCTTGCGGTCTCCGGTCCCGGATTGGGAATGCATGCTCCGCCACCGGACTCCGCTCAGGTTCTCTTCGACGGAACGACTCTCGACGCATTCAGTGGTCGATCGAAGAGCGGCCTCACCTGGTTGGTCGAGGACGGTGTATTGATCGTTGATCAGGCCGCAGGTGACTTGTATTCGCGCGATTCGTTCGGCGATTGTCGATTGCACCTCGAATGGCTCAGCCCGGCTGGAGGCGCCGGGCAACTCAGCGGCAACAGTGGGATCAAACTGCAGGGTCGATACGAGATTCAGATTCTCAATTCGCCGGGTGAGCCGCATGTTCTTTCTGATCGCGAAGCGGGCGCGATCTACGCCTTCAAGGCGCCGGATCGGAATGCGTCGACGGGCGCTGACGCCTGGCAAAGCTACGACATCTGGTTCACCGCGCCCCGGTGGGAGGGCGACCAGAAGGTTGCTGACGCGACGATCACGCTCTTCTGGAACGGTGTGCTCGTGCACGATCGAGTCGAGGTCCCCGGCAAGACCGGGGCATCGGATCCGGAGGGGCCGGATCCGGCGCCGCTGCTCCTGCAGGCGCATGCGTCCGACGCGTCAGGACCCGTGCGTTTCCGCAATATGTGGATCGTGCGCGATCCCGCGCCGCCCCCGGTGACCGAAGCGCAAAGAAAAGGCCGTCCGACTCGGTAGAGTCGAACGGCCGGGTGGCGGAGCCACCGCCTCCCCGAACGGAGGGCGCGTGGGTCCGAGGAGGCCAAATCAGGCGTCGGTCGTCATGCGCATCCGCATCTCGTTGCCGAGGTTCGAATAGACCTCGTCGAGGGCTCGGCGGAGCGTCCAGGCGCGGTCACTCGCGTCATGCTGACGCTCGATCCGATCGAGGGCCGAGCGGAGTTCGCGACGCGACTGGGTGCACATTTCCGAAGCCGGCATCGCGAGGAGCGACATTGCCGTCACTTCGTAGATCGCGGCGCAAGCTTCTTCCTGGCCGTGGTTGAAGAGAGGCGCTCCGCGATTGATCGCCGCAGCGATGACTTCACGAGGAGTGATTTCTTCGGCGGTCGCCAACTCGAGATCGTCGGGGACGAGAACCGTGTCGATGACATGGATGACGCCGTTCGACGCGTCGATGTCGGTCTTCACGATCATCGCTTCCTCAACATACGGCTTGCCGTCGCGCTTCGAGAACTTGACCGAATCGCCTTCGAGCGTCTCGGCTTCCTTGACCTCGAACGCCTTGTCGCTGAAGACGCGGCCGTCGATCACATGAAGCAGCAGGACCTGCTTGAGGGCGTCCTTGTTCTCGGGTTTGAGCAGCGCGTTGAGCGTGTCCTTCGGCAGCTTGGCGAAGGCGTCGTCGGTCGGCGCGAGGACCGTGAAGGGGCCCTTCTTGTCAAGCGTCTCAGCCAGACCGGCGGCCTTTGCAGCAGTCAGAAGCGTGTTGAACGAACCAGCGCTCTGAGCCGTACCGACGATGCTGTCGGTCGACGGAAGAATGACGGAGTCGATCACATGGATGACGCCATTGCTGCACTGGATGTCGGTCTTCACGACGGTCGCGTTGTCGATCATGACCTTGCCGTTCGAGGTCTTGATGTCGACGCGCTGGCCGTTGAGCGTCTCGGCGTTGTTCATGTCGACGACTTTCTTCGCCTTGAACTCGCCGGGCACGACATGGTAAGTCAGGATGGCTTTGAGCTGATCGCGGTTCTGCGGCTTGAGGAGAGTCTCGACCGTGCCGGCGGGAAGCTTCGCAAAGGCCTCGTCGGTCGGCGCGAAGACGGTGAACGGTCCCTTACCCTGCAGCGCGTCGACAAGGCCAGCCTCGGTCAATGCCGTCGCAAGGGTCTCGAACGAGCCGGCGGCGACCGCGGTCTCGACGATGTTCTTGGGTTCGTGATGATCGAGCGACGCGAGGGCGAATCCGGTGACGGACGCCGTGGCTATCGCAGCAGTGAAAGTCAGTGTGGATTGGCGGATCATCGGTTCTTCCTTCTGGATGTTGGGATGACGGAGTGAACAACTTTCTTGGGCCGACGGGCCCATTGATCGCCCTCGGGGATGACTTCGCCGCGGCTCGCGATCCGGATTCACCCCAATGAGATTCGTGAATACGCTTTGCCCCCGAGCCCACTGGAAGGAGTGAGCGTGATGCGGATTCCCAGGATCGTCCTGCAGGCTGGATCGCTCGCCGCGGCCATCGCGGTGACGGCGGCGGCGAGCGGCCAGATAGGGCGTGGAGTCGAGATTGAGACCATTCGGGTCTCAGGCTCCGTCTATATGCTCGTCGGACAGGGCGGGAACATCGGCGTCTCGGTGGGCGATGACGGGGTCTTCCTCGTCGACGACCAATTCGCGCCGCTCACGCCTCTCATCCTCAACGCGATCCGCGAGTTGAGCGATCAGCCGGTCCGATTCGTGGTCAACACACACTGGCACGGCGATCACACCGGCGGGAACGAAAATCTCGCCGCCGAGGGCGCCGTGATCGTCGCGCACGAGAATGTGCGGAAGCGGATGAGCACGACGCAGTTCATGGCCGCGTTCAACCGCGAGACACCCGCGGCCCCTGAGGGCGCGCTTCCGGTCGTGACCTTCTCCGAGACGATCACCTTCCACTGGAACGACGACGAGGTTCGGATCATTCATGTGGATCCGGCGCACACCGATGGCGATTCCCTTGTGCATTTCGTCGGCGCGAATGCGATCCACATGGGAGATCTCTACTTCAGCACCGGGTATCCGTTCATCGACACTTCGAGTGAAGGATCGCTCGGCGGCGTGATCGCGGCCGTCGACCGAGCCTTGGAACTCGCAAATGACGAGACGAAGATCATCCCGGGACACGGCCCTCTTTCGAACCCCGAGGAGTTGCGCGAGTATCGGTCGATGCTCGACACGATGCACGGTCGAATTCAGGCGTTGATCGACGAGGGCAAGTCGCGAGAGGAAGTCATTGCGGCGGCGCCGTCGGCTTCATTTGATGAAGAATGGGGCGGCGGCTTCATGAAGCCGGAGCAGTGGGTCGGCATCGTCTATGACGGCATGACGAGATGAGCCTTTGCGCGCGACGCAGCCATTCGTGTGATCAGGCCTGCTCAACGGCGACGGCGCTCTCCCCTTCCCCGGTATAGACAATGCGCCGCTTCTTCTGCCGGGGCTTCGCCTCCGGTACGGCGGAGAGCAGCGCTTTCGTATACGCGTGCTGCGGCTCGTCGTAGATTCGATCGCGCTCGGACATCTCGACAATCTTCCCGCGGTACATCACGGCGATGCGGTGACAGACATGCTGAATCACCGCCATGTCGTGACTGATAAAGAGGAACGACAGGCCGAAGTCCTCCTGCAGTTCCTTGAGCAGGTTCAGAATCTGACTCTGAATCGAAACATCGAGCGCCGAGGTTGGTTCGTCGCAGATGATGAGCTTCGGCTCAAGCGCGAGGGCGCGGGCGATGCCGATTCGCTGTCGCTGACCTCCGGAGAACTCATGCGGATATCGGTCGGCCGCGGCGCCGGGAAGGCCGGACCGCTCGAGCAACTCTTCGACCCGCTTCCGAAGTTCCGGACCGCTCGCCAGACCATGAACCTGGAGCGGCTCGCCCACGATACGGCTCACCCGCATACGCGGATTGAGCGACCCCGCCGGATCCTGAAAGATAATCTGGATCTCGCGACGAAGCTTCATCATCTCACGCGCCGGGAGATCGAAGATGTTGCGGCCCTTGTAATAGACCCTTCCGGAGGTCGCCGGAATGAGTCGGAGAATCGTGCGGCCCACCGTCGTCTTTCCGCACCCGGACTCGCCGACGAGACCGAGCGTCTCGCCCTCGCCGATCTCGAAACTCACATCGTCGACCGCCTTGACCCAGCCCGTCGTCCGCTGGAGGAGTCCGGTGCGGATCGGAAAGTAGGTCTTGAGGTGCTCAACGCGCAACAGTGGGGGCTTGGTCATCTGGGCCATGGTCCGAAAGGGTAGCGAATCGCCCGGTTGTTGTCAGCCCGCTCCGGTCCCGACTCCACGAGCGTTCATCTGGGTACACTCACCGACCATGCCAACTCAGAAACAACGAACGCAGCATCTTCAGTGGGCGTTGGAGCTCACCAGCATTCCGACCGCAGCCGGCCGAGAACATCGGGTGATCAAATGGATCGAGCGATGGCTCAATCGCCGACCGGAACTCATGCTCAAGCGGGATCGCGTCGGGAACCTTCTTCTCCGGACAAAGTCGCGGCGACGGATCGACCCGGTGATCTTCACGGCCCATCTTGATCATCCGGCGTTCGTCGTACGCGAGGTTCTTGGCGACCGTGAGCTTCGACTCGAGTTTCGCGGCGGAATCAACGCAGCGTACTTCAAGAATGGTCGCGTCCTCATCTACGACGCCGGTGATCGAGCCCATCCGGCGAGGATCGTCGCGCACGAGAAGGGGACGAACTTCGACGAGGTCCTCGTCCGGCTCGTAAGGCCGTCCGATTCGATCGCCTTGGACGATGTCGCGACCTGGGACATTAAGCCGGCGACGGTGCGCAAAGGCCGCCTGCACGCCCCCGCCTGTGATGACCTCGCGGGCGTCGCGGCGGCGTTGTCCGCGCTTGACATACTTCGTCGCCGAAAGAACGCCGGGCCGGTCGGCGTCTTGTTGACGCGCGCCGAGGAGGTCGGATTCGTCGGCGCGATCGAAGCGTGTGAGGCCGGCTTCATCCCCTCGAACGCCAAGGTCATCGCGCTCGAGAATTCACGATCGTTTCCAGAGTCGCCGATCGGAGGCGGGCCAATCGTGCGGGTGGGAGATCGGATCAGCGTTTTCCACCACGGACTGCTCTACGCGGTGTCGCAGATCGCTGACCAGGTGGCGAAGAAGGACAAGTCGTTCGTCTGGCAACGCAAGCTCATGCCCGGCGGGGCCTGTGAGGCGACGACCTTTCAGGCGTACGGCTGCGAGGCGATCTGTCTTTGCCTCCCGCTGGGAAATTACCACAACATGGGCGAGATCGACCGCGTGCTGAACGGCGTCTCCGACGCTCCCGCGAAGGCCGCCGCCGAGTTCGTCAGCGTCGCTGATTACCATGGGCTGGTTCGATTGCTCATCGAGTGCGGCCTGAAACTCGGAGATCGCGAGACTGAGTTTGCGGATGGAGCCCGGGCGATTCTCGATCGGATGCGCGAGATCCGCCGAAAACGAGGCTTCGTGCTCGATGAGAAGGCGGCTCGTATCCGCTGATCCGGGGGGTTCGCTGGAACAGGCATCCTCGGTTGGTTCGTATAGTTACGCGGCTGGCGGAGAGGCCGCGCGGTTTGACGGAAGGGCCGGACGGATTCGGCCGATGAATTGACACTGGAAACGCCGGACCTTAATCTCCGCCGGCCTGTCTCCACGCGCGTGTATACCGAGGCCATGATGCCGGACGGACAGACCGGAACAACCACGGAAGCGAAGAACCGAAGCGGGTCGACGAACTACGACACGCTTATCGGTCGCGTGGTCGTGGAGCAGGGCCTCGCCACCGAAGAAGAGGTGCAGCTCTGTCGCGAGTTGCAGCGTCAGCGGGGAACCGAGGACGAGAAGGACCGGTCGCTCGCCGATCTCCTCGTCGACAATCAGTTCCTCACTTCGCGGCAGCTCGACCGGGTGCGGCGTGAAGTCGACGCCCAGCGATCGACGACTCAGATCCCCGGGTACAAGATCAAGAAGAAACTCGGCGCCGGCGCCATGGCGAGCGTCTACTTGGCGAAGCAGACGAGTCTCGACCGCTATGTCGCCATCAAGGTGCTGCCGCCGAAGTTCAATTCGAATGAGCAGTTCATCAAGCGGTTCTATGACGAAGGTCGCGCCGCGGCGAAGCTCAATCATCCGAACATCGTTCAGGCCTTCGATGTCAATCAGTCGGGTGATTTTCATTACTTCGTCATGGAGTTCGTCGAAGGACGAACGGTCTACGACGACATCGTGAAGCGCGGTCGCTACCCCGAAGAAGAGGCGATCGACATCGTCCTTCAGATCGCCGACGCGCTTCAGCACGCGCATACGAAGGGTTTCGTGCACCGCGATGTCAAGCCGAAGAACATCATGATCACGAAGGAAGGCGTGGCGAAGCTCGCTGACATGGGCCTCGCCCGCGCGCTTTCCGACAAGGAGGCGGCCGAGGCCGAGGCCGGCCGCGCGTTCGGGACGCCGTATTACATCAGTCCCGAACAGATCCAGGGCAAGGTCGACATCGGTCCGCAGGCGGACATTTACTCGCTCGGCGCCACCTTCTATCACATGGTGACCGGTCAGGTTCCGTTCGACGGTGAGAACCCGACGAAGGTGATGCACAAGCATCTCAAGGCGGACCTCGTCCCCCCGGATCATGTGAATCCGAAGCTCACCGCCGGCGTGTCTGAAGTCATTGAGATGATGATGGCGAAGAGTTCCCGCGATCGCTATCGCACCGCCGGGGATCTCATCAAGGACCTTCGACTCGTCCGCGAGGGCAAGCGTCCAGCGCTGGCGCACAAGGAAGAAGATGTCGATCTGTCGACGATCGCCACGGGCGAGATGCTTGGTCAGTCGCTCGAAGACACCGCCGTCACGCCGGCGATTCGCTCGAACGGGAACGACGCGGTGCTCGCGAATCCAGCCGTGCTGCTGCTCATCGTCCTCCTGGGAATCAGCCTGCTCGGCAACTTCATTCTGACCATTGTCAGCCTGTCGGGCTGACGCTCGTCGCCAATTCACCGACGCCCGATTTCCTACGCTGGACCAATGCCGCGCTGCAGCGCTTCGAGTCGATCGGTCTGCTGACGGCGAACCTGGTCGAGCACGAGCTTGGGAATGAGCCAGCGCGATTCTTCCTCAGTGGTGTTCCCACAGTGCGTCTGAATCACGCTGTACATGAGCTTGAATGCGTCGCGCGGCTGTCGCATCTGGTCGAGGGCGTCGACGATGTCCTGCCGAGTCACCGAATCCTCAAAGATCGTGGTAAGCGAGATCGGATCGGCGCCGTCTTCGAGGCATGAGTTGAGCCGCGCCGTGCAGAGGTCGTAGAGCGTGGCGCCGGGCCAGGTCAGCCGATCGATCATGTTCTGCTTGTCGAGTCGAGCCTCCTGGAAGAAGTCGGAGGATTGTCGCCGGAGTTCATGTCGCAGCTCAATCGGCAGCATCATCTTGAACGCGAAGCGATCCTGCTGCAGGAACTTGTTGTTGAACATCGGCCAGACCACGGCCTTCATGCGATCGGTCTCGCCGTTGACGAGTGTCGGCTCATCGACGCGATCGACGAGCACAATGATGTTCTCGAATCCGAACGGTCGTACCGCGCGGCGAAGTCGTTCGAGCATCGCATATCGGGGATCATCGAGCGCGTCGAGCGGGAGTCCCGCCTGGGCGATCGTCTTCCACGGCAACTGGTCGAGCGATCCATTGAATGACTCGGCCGAGCGGTCCAGCACGCGGAGCTGGTTGGACAACTGCTTCGCGATGCGCGACCGGGCCATTCGATCGAGCAGGTACTTTCCGCTGGTGAGAAGCGTCAGCACGCCGAGCGCGATCAGGCCGATCAACCACGGCCAATTCGTTTCCTCGCGGAACATGAACGCATAAACGCCGGCGCCGACTGCGAGCGCAGCCCAAAGGAGAATCGAGAGCCATTTGAGCGGCGTAATCGCCGAGGTACGCAGGAAACGGATACGGCGCTTCAACCGTCCCGTTCGATCGGGCGCCTGATCAGGACGGTCGTAGATTGACTGAAGGATGACCCAGTCTTCGCGAATGTTCTTATCGAGCTTGCGAAAAGTGTCGGCGGCGCCTTCGCCGAAGTAGACATGGCCTTCACTGACCTCGCCGAGCGCCGCGTCCACTAGATCGGGCACGGTCACACTCAGCAATCCATCGATGTGATCCACCAGCCGCAGTTTTTGAAGCGTCTCGAGGGCGGACTTCCCCTTCACCCGTCGCGCAAACCGGTCAAGCACCGGATTGAGTTCGTCATACGCGATGACGAGCGCCTTGTGTTCCGGATGGCGCCGGTTCTCCCCGGCGATCGCGTCGGCGAGTTGGAGGCGCAGCGCGGTCTTACCGCTTCCCTTCTCACCAAACACCACGGCCGACGCCGGGCGGGTGATGTCTCCGAGTATCTTCTGGAAGTCCGGGTGCGAAGCGCTGCCCTGCAGACGGGCGAAGACATCGTCCTGTCTGGCCTCTTCGGCCATGAACGGATTCTCGTTGATGTTCCAGTGCTTCAGGAAGGTCGAGACATTCATGAGCGGGCTTCGCCTGCGCCCGAGAATCGGGCGATGCTGGAGATCATGATGGATGATATCGCCGCAGAACTCGGGTCGCTGCGCTCGTTGATGCGGCGGTTATCGGACCCGGCGCCGGCGTTCAGTGCTCCACACGCTTCCCGAGCATCGGGGCGACCTGCTCGACCATGCGTTCACTGGTCGCGCGATCTCGCGCTTCGAGGTTGAGCCGCAAGAGCGGCTCGGTGTTCGACTGACGGACATTCATCCACCAGCCCTCGCGCTTGAAGCAGTCGACCGTGACGCCATCGAGGCGGGTGATCTCGCCCCGGTCGGCGAAGTGCTCGGCAAGCTCCTCGAGCGCGGATTCCTTCTCCTCATTCTCGAAGTTGATCTCGCCCGATTGCGCGTACCGCTTGATCGGCTTGATCAGTTCGCCGAGCTTCTTCTTCTCGCCCGCGAGCATCGTGAGCACCGTCGCGAAGACGATCGCCCCGCTGTCCGCATTGAAGTTGTCACGGAAATAGAAGTGACCGGAGAGTTCACCGCCGAATACGGCCTTGTGTTCGCGCAGCACCTGCTTCATGAAGACATGGCCGACGCGGGACTGAACGGGGACGCCACCGGCCGCCTTGATCTCCTCCTCGACCGCTTTGCTCGAACGAAGGTCGTACACAATCGAGGCGCCAGGGTTCTTCTCGAGGAAGTGTCTGGCGAGCAGCGCGGTGAGGTGATCACATCCGATGATCTCTGCATTCTCATCCACGAAGATGCAGCGATCGGCGTCGCCGTCGAAGCAGACCCCGAGGTCGGCCTTCGTGCGCCGGACCTTCTCGCGGAGTTCGACGAGATTCGCAGCCACGAGCGGATTTGGATCGTGAACGAACTCGCCCGTCGTGTTGTCGAAGTTGAGTTCGGTGAGCTTCAGGTTCTTCTCGCCCTTGAAGACCTTCCGCATCATCGTGCCGGCCATTCCGTTCGAGGCGTCGACCACGACCTTGAAGCTTCGGTCGCCGAGGTTCAGGAATCGCAGCACATGGCGCTGATATCCATCCCAGAGATCCCGCTGCTCAATGCGTCCGGTCATTTCCGCGACGCCCTTGGTCCGAATCTGGTCCGCCATCGCCGCGTACTTGCTGATCTCGCCCAGACCAGTGTCCTGACCAATCGGAACCGCGGCGCGGCCGCTGATCTTGAAGCCGTTGTAGTTCGCCGGATTGTGGCTCGCCGTCGTCTGGAAGCCGCCCGCGCAGTCGAGGTAGTTGATCGCGAAGTAGATGAAAGGCGTATCAACCTCACCCACATCGATCACATGGGCGCCGTAGGTCCGGAGACCCTCCGTCAGTGATTCGCAGAGCTTCGGGGAACTCTTCCGCATGTCGCGGCCGACAACGACATGCTTCATCATCGGATCCGTCTCACCCGCGGCCGCGGCCTCCTCAAGCAGGAATCGCCCGCCGCCGTATCCGATCTTCCAGGCCGTCGCCTCGTTGAGCGGATTCGGATAGGTGGCGCGAATGTCATACGCCTTGAAGACGCGTCCCAGCATGGTGCCTCATCCCTCCCGGCCCAATGAAATGACCCATGGCCGTGTTGCCCGGAAACCATCCGCGGTCGGTGGAGCTGGCCGATTGCGGAAAATAGGGAGAGGATAGCCCGACGCCGTCCGAGACTCAAATTTTTCACAAGATGATGTCGGTCGCCGCCGCAACTTTGCGACATGCATCGAATTCGCCAGGAAACGAAGCGATCGGGCTCGCAATTGTGACCGGCGAACCGTCGCGGAATCGCCGATTAAGCGCCTGAAGGAGGCGCACATGTCCGTTTCGACCATCTACCTCGTCATCATCGGCGTTGGCTTGTTCTTCGCCTGGAAGGCCTATGCGGCCGTACTTCCTCGAATCCGGGAGAAGGAGAATCCTCAGGAATGGCTCCAATTCGTCCTGTGGCCGGGAGTCATCATGATTCTTGTCCTGGCTGTCAACGGCGGCGCGTTTCTCAAGGTGGTCGGACTCGAACACGCCATGCTCGAAGCCGAAGGGATCGACTATCACGCCGCGGAATCGTCGCCGGCCGGGGGCTGGTCCCTGATGATCGAAGGCTTCTTCGTTCTCGTCGGCACCTCGTTCCTGATGTGGCTTTCCTATCGGGCGCTGCTGAACCCGCGAATCTACGAACTGCGTCATCCGCGCGCCGCGGGGCTCCTCGCCCAGCGACTCATTGTCGAACGACTTGTGTTCCGTCACTGGCTGGCGGTCTTTGGTGTCGGCGCCGTCTTTGGCGTCGCAACTGGCGGGGGGCCGGTCCTGCTTCTCGCCGTCGAGTTGACGCTCATGTGGATGATCTCCATCGTCGGGATCCGTTTTGTCGGCGGGTCGGTCGCCGCAGAGGAGGCGGCCGAGGTCGCTCGGACAGAGAAACTGAGCCAGAACTCGGCCGGTGGCGTCAACGCCGAGCAATGGAATCGCGCCGCGTAGAATCGCCGCATGCTCAGCTTGACTGAAACGCTCGAGGCCTATCGCGATCGCGCCGTGGTTGTGACGGGCGGCGCCGGATTCATCGGCTCGCATCTCAGCCGTCGACTGGTCGCCGCCGGGGCCCGGGTGACCGTACTCGACGATCTCTCGAGCGGCCGATTGGAGAATCTGGACTCGGTTCGCGGTTCAATTCGTTTCGTTCAGGGTTCCATCACGGACTCGACAGCTCTCGGGGAATCACTCGAAGGGGCGTCGATCGTCTTCCACGAGGCCGCGCTCGCGTCGGTCCCTCGAAGCATTGAAGAACCCGAGCGGTATCACCTGGTGAACGCTACCGGCACGCTCCTTCTGCTCGAAGCGTCGCGCCGGAGCACATCGCCCCCCCGGATTGTCTTCGCTTCGTCGAGCAGCGTATACGGCGCCGATCCGTCGTTACCGAAGCGCGAGGACGGTCCGCTTGATCCGATGAGCCCGTACGCCCAGCAGAAACTCGCCGGCGAGCAGATGATGCGGGTCTGGTCGCTTTCGTACGGCATCGAAACCGTGTGCCTTCGCTACTTCAACATCTTCGGTCCGGGACAACGGGCGGACTCGGCCTATGCCGCGGTGGTGGCGGCCTTCGCCGACGCGATTCGCGAAGGCCGGGCGCCCACGATCTACGGCGACGGAACGGCGTCGCGCGATTTCACCTACATCGACAATGTCGTCGAGGCGAATCTTCGCGCGGGGGTCGCGGCGCGCGGGGGCGGCGAGGCCTGGGCGGGTCAGGCGATGAACATCGCGTGTGGCGGCCGCGTGACCGTGGTCGAACTCGCCCGCCTTATGGCGGACTCGAACGAGAGCGCCCTCGAACCGAAGTTTACCTCGCCGCGACCCGGCGATGTGCCGCACAGTCAGGCGGATATCAGTCGTGCGCGAGCATGGATTGGATACGAACCCACCGTTGGAGTGGCGGAAGGATTGAAGCGGACGCTCGCGTGGTATCTGAACGGCGAGCCGGCGTTGTAACGACGCCGTGACGGGGACGATTCGAGTACAATGCCGCGACCATGAACATCTTCAGAAGTTGCAATCGGTTATCAATCGGTCTACTTGCACTTGCCTGGCCGTTGGGCGCTGGTGAAGTCGCGTCAGCGCAGCCCGATCCCGCGGTCGTCGAGCCCGGCGGCGATGTCGATGAGCAGTCGGAGTCGGGGGTTCCGTTTGATTATTCTGAGGAGGCGGCGGCGTCGGCGCGCAAACGGTTCGAGCAGGTCGTGCAGGCATACCGGGCGGCGCCGGCGCTTCGCGACCGGTGCACCCTTCGCACCGTCCAGCGGTTCATGGGTCAGGAGCAGCCGCTCGAAATCACGATTCCCGTGCTGCTCGCTTCCGACGCGGCGCGGCTCGAACTCGAGAAGTTGACGCTTACGGCCGTGGACGGCACGCTCTACGCCGAGTGGGCGGACCGTCCCGATCGGTACTACGCGTTCGACTACGAAGGCGCCATTGCCGCCGACTTGTTCAACCAGTCACTCCCAATATTCCCGCTCGTACAGATCCCGCTGCGTTATGCGGACGATCCGCTCACCGAACTCTTCCTGTTTCTGATTGAGCCGGAGATCGTCGGTAAGCGGGAGGTTGTTACGGCGTCCGGAGCATCGGCCGTCGAACTGCGCGTGGAGAGCGCGAATCCTGACGGGGCCTCGGTCACGGTGCGCATCGATCCGGAGACGAACCTGGCGACCCGGTTCGAGTCATTCCTGCGCGACCCGAACATGCCCGAGGGCGACGGACTCGAAGTTGTTCTCGAAATGCATCCCGAGATTCTCGACGCACCACCGCTCGAGGATCTGCTCGTCGAAATCGAAGATCGCCGGGAGGTCGACTTCATCGAGTTGACGGCGCCGCCGAACACGCTTGATCTGGTCGGCGCAGAGATCGAGCCGCTCGAGTTCACGACTCTGGACGGCGACGCGGTGGCGATCGAGGACCTGCTCGGCCATGTCCTCGTGCTCGCGCTGTGGACCATTCCTTCCGAAGGATTGGCGCCCGTCCTTCCGGGGCTCGTCGAGGCGAACGACTGGGTCAATGAGAACGCCATGTCAGTAAAGCTGCTCGCGATCAATGTGACCGATCCATCGGTCGAAATCGAGCAGCATTGGATGGCGGCCGGATACGAGTTGCCGGTGTATCGCGACGACAATGCGGCCGCCGCCCGGGCGTTGCAGGCCCCGTATTTCCCCGTGCTTGTCGTCATCGGCGCGGACGGAGTCATCCATGACGCGCGTGTCGGCCTGAATCCGGGTGTCGATGCGTTTGGCGAAATCAAGGCGATGATTGAATCCGCGACGAAGCTCGGCCTTTGATTCGACTCGCCATCGTCGAACGACCCACATGAAACCACTCCCGCTTCAGCAATGGTCTCCCGCGGATGCGACACTGAGCGCGCATGCGGAAGCGCTTTCGAAGCTCCTCGATGGTGAAGTCCGATTCGGCCGTCACGATCGCATGCTCTATGCGACGGATGCGAGCATCTATCAGGTCGAGCCGCTCGGCGTCGTCATTCCCGCAAACATTGATGATGTCGAGCAGCTCGTCCGCTATGCCTCCGAACACGGATTGCCGGTGCTTCCGCGAGGCGGGGGGACAAGTCTCGCGGGCCAGTGCGTCAGTCGTGCGATCGTCGTCGATGTTTCAGCGCACTGCCGGGCGATCGAGTCGGTCGACGCTGCGAATAGACGGTGCCGTGTGGAGGCCGGAATCACGGTCGATGATCTCAACGATCGGCTGCGCCCCGAGGGCGTGTTCTTCGCACCCGATCCGGCGACGGCTCGGCAGGCGAACATCGGCGGCGTCATCGGGAACAACGCGGCGGGGACGCGATCGATCCGGTATGGGCGTACAAGCGAGAATCTCGAGGGGGTTCGAGTGGTGCTCGCGGACGGGCGCCCCCTCGAGTTCGGCCCGGAGCGCAATTCGCCGGAGGTCGCCTCGATCGCGCGAGAAGTGGTCGAAATCACGCGACAGCACGCGTCTCTGATCCGCGAACGGTTCGCCAGGACAATTCGACGAAACGCTGGCTACGCGCTCGACGCCATGCTCGATCAGATCGAGAGCGCGGAGGCGCGTGGCCATGATCCGATCGAGACGCTCAATCTCGCTCCGTTGATCTGTGGCTCGGAGGGAACGCTCGCGGTCACGACGCACGCGACACTCAAGCTGCATCCGACCCCCAAGGCGACCGGCCTCGCGACGCTCGGCTTCGAGTCGCTCGACGATGCGATGGAAACGGTCACCGGACTCCTCGAACTGCGGCCGTCGGCGGTTGAGCTCCTCGATGATCTCATCCTCGGGTTGGCCCGCGAGAACAACGAGTATGCGGAGTATGTGAAACTCATGCCGCAACCGCAGTCAGGCAAGCTGCGGGCGGTCTTGTATGTCGAGTTCTTCTCGGACGAATCGGATGAGGAGATCGAGGTTCGATTCGAGGCGTTGCGCCGATTCGTGGACGAGCAGAAGACGCCGATCGCGATGAGGCTCTATCAGGAACAGCGCGCCATTCTTCAGGCGCTCAAGCTGCGGAAGGCCGGCGAGCCGCTGCTGCACGCCATTCCGGGTCGTCGCAAGCCCGTCGGCTTCGTCGAGGATAATGCCGTTCCGGTCGAGCGGCTGAGTGAGTTCGTTCGAGAGTTTCGCCGTATCGTCGAGAGTGAGGGGACGATCGCCTCGTTCTACGCGCACGCGTCGGTGGGAGTGCTTCATGTGCGCCCGCTGCTCGACCTTCGTTCAGACGACGATCGAGACCGGATGGAACGGATCGCGGTCGAGGTCGCCGATCTGGCGCGATCGCTCGGCGGCGTTATGTCCGGCGAGCACGGTGACGGTCGATCGCGCGGACCGCTCCTCGAGCGGTTCTTCGGCGCAGAGCTCATGCAGGCGTTCCGCGCGGTCAAGAGGATCTTCGACCCGGAGAACCGACTCAATCCCGGGAACATCGTGCAGCCGGGGCCGCTCGCGAGCATCCACGAGTCGATACGCGTGCGCCCTGACGCGATGGTCGATCTTCCGATGGACCGCGATCACGACACGCATTTTCGGTACGACCACGAGCAGGGATTCGATCACGCGGTCGAACTCTGCAACGGCGCCGGCGTCTGTCGCAAGAAGGTGGGGGGCAGCATGTGCCCGTCGTACATGGCGACGCTCGACGAGCGCCACTCCACACGCGGGCGGGGAAACGCGCTCCGGCTCGCTATCAGCGGTCAGTTCAATGACGATGGGCGACCCGCGTGGAATGATCCGGGAACGCTCGAGACGCTTGATCTCTGCCTGAGCTGCAAGGCCTGCAAGACCGAGTGCCCGAGCAATGTCGATATCGCACGATACAAATCGGAGTATCTTGCTCAGAGTTATCGCGCGAACGATCGAATCCCGCTCGCGGCGCGATTCTTCGGATCCGTGCATCGGTTGAACCGCCTCGGATCGAGCATCGCCCCGGTGTCGAACTGGCTCAGCGCGGCCGCGCCTTCCCGCGCGTTGCTCAATCGACTTCTGAACCTGGCGCCCGAACGACCGCTTCCTCGGTTCGAGCGCTCTCTGTTCCGTCAACGGAAGAGAACGCACGAGCCGGCGACGACGGATCGCCCAACCGTCATTCTCTACGCCGACTGCTTCACCGCATACAACGAGCCACGGATCGGACTTGCTGCGGTCCGAGTCTTTGAGGGACTCGGCTACCGGGTTCTCACACCCAGGGTCGCATGCTGCGGTCGAGCATTGATTTCGACCGGCATGTTGTCGCAGGCCCGTCGCGTCGCGGACCAGGCGGCCCGCGAGTTGCACGACCTCGTCGAGTCCGAGTCTCCGAGCGCCATCGTCTGCTGTGAGCCGAGTTGTCTTGCGAGCGTGAAGGATGACTGGCTGGAACTCCGGCTCGAGACCGATCGCTCCGATCTTGAGAGGCTCGCGGTCATGAGCTTCCTGCCTGAGGAGTTTGTTGAGCGCGGATGGGAGGATCACCCGGTTCGTCCGAACCTCCGGCGGGGAGGAATGGGGTCGGTTGTCCTTCATGGTCACTGCCACCAGAAAGCGCTCTGGGGAATCGAGACCAGCGCCGCGCCGTTGCGGCGATTCTTCGGCGACGAGATTGAGGCGCTCGATACCGGGTGCTGCGGGATGGCGGGGTCCTTCGGCTATGCCGCGCATCGTTACGATCTTTCCATGCAGATCGCGGAACTCTCCCTGTTTCCTCAACTTCGGCGACGAGGCCCAACCGCGAAGATCGCCGCCTCCGGGACGAGTTGTCGGGCGCAGATTCAAGACGGCCTCGGTCGAATCGCCCGTCACCCGATCGAACTCATCGCTGAGGCGATGAGCAGCCATACCTGATGGGCGCTGCCCGGGACGAGATCCCGATCGCCACGCGAACCGTCGTCGAAGCTCGTCTTGGCGCCGTGACCGAAGTTCGCCGGGCGCCTTCCGCAAACCACGGCGCCGCGGTCTGGCTGGCGCGCGTCGGCGAGACGCGAAGAGTCGTTCTCAAGCAGCATCCGGGCGCCTCCCGTTTCGAGAACGAGCGCCGAGCGTACGAGACCTGGACTCCTGCGCTCGATGGCGCCACGCCGGAACTCGTCGCGGCGTTTGGATCCCCGCTTCGGGTACTCGTCCTTTCTGAATGTCCCGGAGCACCCCTCTCGTCATGTGATGATCTGAGTCCATCGGAGCGATGCGAGTTGTATTTCGAGGCCGGACGCATTCTCCGTCGTCTCCATTCGTTGCCTGTTGACGACCCCGATCCGGTTCCGCTTCACGAGGCGCTGGTCCAGCGTTTCGAGGCCTGGCTGCGCCGTAGCGCCGAGTATCTCGACCCTTTGACGCGACGAACTCTGTCGGCGCGTTTCGGGTCGATGGACGACTTCGCATTCGCACGTCGATCTCCCTGCCATCGTGACTTCACGCCCGCGAACTGGATCGCCGACCGCTCAGCGGCGAGCGGTCGACGCCTGCGCGTCATTGACTTTGAGCACGCTCGTCTCGATTGGGCTCTCGTCGATTTCGTAAAGCTCGAGTCCGAGCGCTGGTCGGAGCAACGCAATCTCAGGGAGGCGTTTCTGGACGGATACGGACGGCGACTCGACGACGCCGAGGAGGAGGCGCTCGACCGACTCGTTGTCCTGCATGGTCTCGCGACGATGGTGTGGGGGGCCGAGCATTCGGACACGGACTTCGAGCGTCGGGGGCGGCGAATACTTGCGTCCGTCGGCGTTGATCTGTGAGTGGGGGGTCGCCGTGCCCGGCTACACTTCGAGCCGTTCCCACGGAGACGAAGCTGATGGACCAGTTCGAGTATCGTGACGGCCAACTCTACTGCGAGCGACTCGCGGTGCGCGACATCGTCGCCGCGTCGGGCACGCCGACCTATGTGTACAGCGGGGCCACCATCGTCGATCACTATCGGCGCCTCACTGAGGCGTTCGCCTCGCTCAAGCCACTTGTGTGCTACTCGATCAAGAGCTGTTCGAACCTGAACATCCTCAGGCTGCTCGCAGATCTTGGCGCCGGAATGGATGTCGTGAGTGGCGGCGAGCTCTTTCGCGCCCAGCGCATGGGCGTGCCCGGATCGAAGATCGTCTACGCCGGGGTGGGTAAGACGGACGCCGAGATTCGTCAGGCCCTTCGGTATTCGACCGACCACGGTGGCAAACCGGGGATCGGTCTGTTCAACATCGAGTCCGAAGCCGAGTTCGAGAACATTGCGGCGATCGCGAAATCGATAAACACGGAATGCAGTGCGACGCTCCGCGTGAATCCGGATGTTGACCCGAAGACCCACCTGTACACGACGACGGGCAAGAAGGAGGCGAAGTTCGGAGTCGACATCGAGCGAGCCCGAGCGTTCTTCAAGAAGTACGGACGCGATCCAAAGCTTCATCTCAATGCGATTCACCTGCACATCGGGTCCCCGGTGTACACCACCGATCCGTATGTCAGCGCCGTAACGAAGGCGCTCGATCTCATTGACGACCTGAACGGGCAGGGCTGCCGAATCAATACGCTCAATCTCGGCGGAGGATTCGGGGCGGATTACGAATCACACCAGTCGCCCTTCGCCGCCGATTACGCGGCGGCCCTGCGGCCATTGCTCGAAGACCGCGTGAAGGACGGCCTCAAGATCATTCTCGAGCCGGGACGATCCATCGTCGCAAACGCCGGTGTGCTCGTGACGCGAGTGCAGTATCTCAAGCGATCGGGTGACCGGCAGTTCGTCATCGTCGACGCCGGAATGAACACGCTCATCCGCCCTTCGTTGTACGGGGCGTTTCATTTCATCTGGCCGGTTGAGGTCGGCCCGATGCACACTCCGGCCGAGCGGAAGGCCGAGATGGATCTGCCGGACCTTGAGCGGTGCGATGTCGTGGGACCGATCTGCGAGAGCGGGGATTTCTTCGCGAAAGATCGAAAGTTGCCGCATGTGGCGCGCGGCGATCTCATCGCGGTCTTCACCGCCGGCGCCTACGGCATGGTCATGGCGAGCCGGTACAACTCGATGCCGCTTCCCGCGGAAGTTCTCGTGGAAGGATCGGTCGCGAAAGTCATCCGACGGCGCGAATCCTACGATGATCTGGTCGCGCACGAAGAGGCGCCCGAGCGTCTGCCGACTTCCTGAACTTGAGCGTCCGCGAACGGGCTGACGACCATGTCCGAGCCGAACTCGGAGTATATGCCGCCGCTGCAGGTGCTGCATCAGCTGCCGCCGATGCCGGGGCATCCCTGCGCGTATCTTCCGGGGCAGGTCGCCCGTGACCGCGGGTTCTCGGTTGGCCGGATGAACCCCGACTCGTGGGAAATGATGCTCGAAGCGGGATGGCGACGCGCCGGGATGATGATCTACGAGCCCGCGTGCCCGTATTGCCGCCAGTGTGTTCCGATTCGCCTGCCGGTCGATCGATTCAAGCCCACGCGAACGCAACGGCGCATCGCGCGGCGCAATTCCGATCTGGAGGTTCGAATCACCCCGGTTCAAACGACGGATGAGCGCGCAGAGCTATATCGACGCTATATTACGACGCGTCACAACGGGATGATGACCGGTTCGCGGCGTGAGTTCGAACAGTTTCTCGGGATGACTCCGGTGAACACCTGCGAGATTGAGTATCGACAAGGCTCCCGACTTGTCGCGGTGGCGACGACGGATGTCACTCCCGGCGCGTGGAGCGCCGTGTACTGCTACTTCGACCCCGAAGAACCTCGACGATCACTCGGATCGTTCAACATCATGAAGACGGTCGAATTGTGCCGGGACCGCGCCGCCGCGGGAGATCGCGCGAAGGTGTATCTGGGCTACTGGGTTCCCGGCTCCACGACGATGGCGTACAAGTCCCGGTTCCGTGCGGCTGAAGCGCTCGACACGGACGGCCGCTGGCGCGAGATCACAAAGGAGGAAGCGAACGCCGACTTCTTCCCGCGTCAATCGTCTTCGTCGTCCCCATCTTCATAGTCCGCGTCCCGTCCGCGGCCGGCCTTGAGTTCGCCAAGCGGAATCCGCTTGCGGTCACGGAAGAGAATTCGGATCGGGACCTCGGAGTAGGGGAGTTCCTCGCGCAATCGATTGAGCAGGTAGCGCTCGTATCCACCCTCGAAGAGTTCCTTGTGGTTGACCACGAGCACGAGGGTCGGCGGATGCGTCGCGACCTGGCTCGCGTAGAGGACCTTCGCCTGCTTGCCCAGGCGCGAACTCGGCCCTCTCCGCTCGAAGATGCGCTTGATCGCCGCGTTCACACGACCGGTGGATTCGCGGTGACTCGCCTGCTCATACAGGTTGAGGGCCATCGCGACGACATCGCGAACACCATCGTTCTCCTTCGCCGAGAGGAAGACGACCGGCGCATATTCGAGGCTCGGCATCTCCTTCGAGAGATGGTCAAGATACGACTCCGGTGTGATCGGCTGCTTCTTCCGATCGAGCTTGCCCTCGACAAGATCCCATTTGTTCAGCGCGAGGAGAATCGGCTTAAACTGTTTCTCGCATTCGGCGGCGAGCTGCTGATCGACGCGGCTGATCGGCACGGTCGCGTCGATGAGATGCACCACCACATCAGCCCGGCGTATCGAGCGCAACGATCGGCGGAACGAGTAGTACTCGACATCGTCCTGGATGCTCTTCCGCTTCCGGACACCGGCGGTGTCGATCGCGACGAACGAGCGTCCCTCGATTTCGAACCGCACATCGACTGAATCGCGGGTCGTCCCGGCGATCTCGGACACGATCATGCGTTGTTCACCGGCCAGCGCGTTGACGAGTGTGCTCTTCCCCGCATTGCGTCGTCCGATGATCGCGAGCTTCATCTCGGGTTCGGCGACACCCGACGCCTCCGGCAGCATCTGGTAGAGCGCATCGAGAAACTCGCGTTTCCCGAACCCGCTCGTCGCCGAGATGACAAGTGGCTCTCCGAGACCGAGGCTCGCCGCCTCGTACGCGTGGTTGAGCCATTTCTCGCTGTCTACCTTGTTCGCGACGAGTCGGACGCGATCGGTTGCGTTCTGATCGCGCAGAATGCTCGTTACGGCCTCGTCGAGCGGGGCCAGGCCGGACTGCACATCGATGACAAAGAGGATGAGGTCCGCCTTCTGGATGGCCTGCGTGATCTGGTACTCAATGTCGGCCGTGAGCGATCGAGCGTCGGCGTCCGACTCTTCGCCCGAGTACACGCCGTAGCCACCGGTGTCGATCAATTCGAAAGTCTTGTCCGACTCCTCGTAGACCGAATCGACCGGGGGCTCGAGGTCGACGAAGACGGAGATCCGATCGCGCGTGACGCCGGGCGTTGGGTCGACGATGGAGACCCGTCGGCGGGCGATGAGGTTGAGCAGACTGCTCTTGCCGACATTCGGTCGGCCCACGATGGCGACGCGGGGTATGGACATCGGGACGATCGTAGCGTCGGGACACAAAGCGAGGCCGCAGGAGCGCCACTCACACGCTCAGGCCGGGGGCGGTTTCGACCGCAATGGCTTCGACCGCTTGGATCGCGTGGTCCACATGTTCGAGTGTGCAGAACGGACCGAGGCTGAGTCGAGTCGTCCCGCCATCCTTCGCCGTGCCAAGCAGGGCGTGGGCTCGGGGCGCACAGTGCAGTCCGGCGCGACTCAGAACGCCCCGGGACTCGAGCTCACGCGCCAATTTGTCCGGCGACAGGCCGTCAACTCGAATCGAGAAGACCCCGCACCGGTTCTCGGCCGTTTGCGGTCCGAAGAGTTTCACCCTGCGCGTCGCGGCAAGGTCGCTCAATCCGGCGAGCGCACGATTGATCAGGCGGAGTTCGTGATCCCACAAGCGGTCGACTCCGCGATCAAGTATCCATTGCAAGGCGGCGGAGAGCCCGATCAGCCCGATCGCGTTGTGACTTCCCGGCTCGAACTTATCCGGCATGAACTCCGGCTGCGTGTCATGTTCCGAGACCGATCCCGTGCCGCCTTCGCGAATCGTCCGCATCGAGTGCGCTAGTTCCGGGCGGATATAGAGCGCGCCCGTTCCGAGCGGTCCGAGTAATCCCTTGTGCCCGGGCATGGCGAGCAGGTCGATGTACATCCCCACGACATCGACCGGAAGATGGCCGACCGACTGCGCCGCGTCGACGAGAAGGGGAACGCCGCGAGCCCGACAGATCCGCCCGATGTCTCCAACCGGCTGCAGTGTCCCTGTCACATTTGACGCATGCTCAACCGCGACGAGGCCCGTGTCGACGCGGATCGCTCGTTCGATTTCGCCCGGGTCAACCAGGCCAGTCTCGGGATCACAACGGACGAGTGTCTGTTCAGCGACACCGCCTGCGACCAGGGCGTTGAACGGTCGAAGAACCGAATTATGCGCCATGACGGTGGTCACGATGTGGCGACTTGACGCCTTTGGATGCACGATCCCCTTGATGGCGATGTTGAGCGCATCGGAGCAGTTCAAGGTAAACACGACATGATCCGAAGCGGCGCCGTTGATGAGCGTGTTGATCCGTGACCGACACTCGTCGAGCAGCGCGCCGGCTTCACGCGATTCCCGATAGGCGCCGCGTCCTGGCGAGGCGCCAAGATCCCTGGCGTATCGCGCCATCGCCTCGTAGACCTCCGGCGGTTTCGGAAACGAGGTCGCGGCGTTGTCGAGATAGATTCGGTCGGTATTCATGGATCGAAGCGCAACTCTAGCGGCACGGACGGCAAGTTCCGTGCTCACCAATCGGTTGCGGGGAAGAGTGGGGGCGCGCCCGGTATGAACTTGACGCTACGACCCGGCCGCGCCCCACCGGCGCTCGCGCTCGAACTTCGGTGGTCCGCCACCCACGAGTCGTACGGCCTCGGCGCCGAGGAGGTCTCGGACATGACCCAGCAACTCCTCGGTCGCGGCGACACGGAGCCGCTCGGGCTCGACGGTGACTTCCTTGTGCGCTGCGTGAAGGTGGAGCCGGACCGGGACAGGCTTGCCGCGGCTGCCGTTGAGCTTCGCGTGCTGGCGGAGAATGCCGGCGAGACAGTTCAGCGTCGCGGTCGCATCTTCGTCATCGCGCATTGAAATGTCGATCCCGCCGGCGAGTTCGGCCGCCGCCCGGTCAACCGTGATGACCTGACGAACCCGAATGTTCGGCTCGCCGCGCGAACGGTCACACTCGCCGACGAGAAAGATGACGGAGTCGAGTTGAAGCAGTTCGCCGTACTTCGCGTACACCTCGGAAAAGAGCACCCCATCGATCTGGCCGTCGAGGTCTTCGAGCGTGATCATCGCCATCTTCTGCCCGGCGGACCGCCCGTTCCGGACGAAGGTGGGTCGCACGCGTGTGATAAGGCCCCCAATGACGAGCGGGGTCTCGTGGGCGAGATCACCGGCGGTCCGGGTCGTGGCGGTCCCGAAGGTGGTCAGGTAGTTCTTCCACTGATCGAGCGGGTGACTCGAGACATAGAAGCCAAGCGTGTCCTTCTCGTGCGCCAACGCTTCCTGGGTTGACCATTCCCGAACGCGCGGCAGGGGCGGCTCGGTCTCCTCTATAGGGGCCGCCACGGTCTCGGCGGCGTTGGTGTCGGCTCCACCTCCGAAGAGCGACGCCTGCCCGGCGGCGCGGTCGGCGGCGAGCGACTGTCCGGCTTTCACGGCCGAATCGATCCCGGCCACCATGGCCGAGCGCGCTTCCATCCCGTGCACACTGTCGAAGGCGCCGGACTTCACGAGCGCTTCGATCGTCGCCTTGTTCACGACGGAGAGCGGCACGCGCTCACAGAAGTCATACATCGACCGAAACGGCCCATGCGTACGCCGCTCATCGATGATCGCCAGAATCGCTTTCTCTCCGGCGCCCTTCAACGCTTTCAGACCGAAGCGCACATGCCCGTGGTTGACATCCCGTGACTCGTCGTCACCAAAGACCACCGCGAAGTCCGCATCCGACAAATTGATGTCCGGTGGGCGGACCTCAATGCCCGAATGCCCGTCCGGAAACTTTGTTTTGCGGCAGTCCTCGAGATACTGGATCCAGCCGGCGACTTTTTGCGCCTGAGATTCGTAGGTGAGCACCGCCGCCATGTACTGATTCGGAAAGAAGGTCTTCAAGTACGCGGTCTGGTACGCGACGATCGCATAGCCCGTCGAATGACTCTTGTTGAAGCCGTAGCCGGCGAACTTGAGGATGAGTTCGAAGAGTTCGTCCGCCTTCGACCGGTCGAGCCCCTGCGCCACGGCCCCGTCGAGGAAGACCGGCCGCTGGGCGTTGATGACCGATTCCTTCTTCTTCGAGATCGCCTTGATGAGCGTGTACGCCGAGCGCAGCGGGATGCCGCCAAGCTCGTGGCAGATCTGCATGACCTGCTCCTGGTACACCATGACGCCGTAGGTTTCGGCCGTGAACTGATCGACGATCGGATGGACGGAGGGCACGGGTTCGATGCCGTGCTTCCGCTTGTTGTAGTCCGGGATGAGATCCATCGGGCCCGGGCGGTACAGCGCGTTCGCCGCAATGAGATCTTCGAGCCGGTCGGGCTTCATCTCCATGAGAAGCTTGCGCATGCCGCCCGATTCAAACTGAAACACGCCCGCCGTATCGCCGCGCTGGAAGAGTTCGAAGACTCGCGGGTCGTCGTAGCTGAGCAACTCGAGATCGAGCGCGTCCTGGTCGGGATCGGTGACGCCGAGCGTCTCGCGTATGACCTCTTCGGTGAGCGATTCACGAATGAGCGCCTTGCTTCGTTCGATGATCGAGAGCGTGCGCAGGCCGAGGAAGTCCATCTTGAGAAGCCCGACCTTCTCGACGGTCGGCCCGTCCCACTGGGTCAGCAGATCACCTTCCTGTGCGGCGGAGCCGGTCGGCCGGCACAGGGGGATGATCGTGTCGAGCGGTTGCGTGGCGACGACGACTCCGGCCGCGTGAATGCCGCAATGCCGGGTGTGACCTTCAAGGCGCTGCGCCGTATCGAGCAGGCGCTTCACTTCAGGATTCGAGTCGTACTCGGCGCGGAGATCGGGCTCCTGATCGAGCGCATCCTGAATCGTGACCTTGAGTCCTTCGGGGACGAGGTTCGCAAAGCGCTGCGTCTCGGCCGGAGGAAACCCGAGCACGCGCCCAACATCCTTGATCGCGGCTCGCGCTTTGAGCGTTCCGAAGGTGATGATCTGCGCGACATGCCCGTATTTGCGTCGGACATAGTCGATGACGCGGGGCCGACCGTCCTGGCAGAGGTCAATATCGATATCGGGGTATTCGCTGCGATCCGGATCAGTGAACCGTTCGAAGAGCAGGCCGTACTCGACCGGACATGCGTTCGAGAGGCCGAGACAGTAGCCAACCATCGTGCCGACGCCCGAACCGCGCGCGTTCGCCGGAATCCCGTTCTGCCGCGCCCAGTTCACGAAGTCCCAGACGATGAGGAAGTAGGCCGAGATGGTCTTGTCGGCGAGAATCTTGAGTTCGCGCTCGAGTCGCGCCCGGATTTCGTCGGTCACGCCATCGCGACCGTATCGCCAGAGAAGCCCTGCCTCAGCGAGCAGCCGCAGGGCGTCATCACACCGGTTCTTCAACTCGTCCGGATCGGGCGCTTCATCGCTCGTCGAATCGAACGGTCGCAACTCGAAACGGCTGCAGTACGCTTTGTACCACGCGGTTCGATCGCCTCCGTTGAATTCGAGCCGGTCGTCGGGCACGAGCGGGTCGACGACTGGCGCATAACTCTTCTCAAAGTCGAGATCGACCCGGCATCGCTCGGCGATCCGTACGGTATTCTCCATCGCGTCAGGGCGATCTTCGAACGACTCCCACATCTCCGCCGGCGACTTCACATAGAGATCGACCGGATAACGCAACCGGTTCTGTTCGTCCTTCGTCTTCCCCATTGAGATGCAACACAGACTGTCGTGCGCGTCATAGTCGTCGGCGGTGAGGAAGTGGGCGTCGTTGTCGCAGACGAGCGGGAGGTCGAGTTCCTCGGCGAGTCGTATGAGGTGCGGATTGATCGAATGCTGCTCCGGCACGCTGTGCCGTTGCAACTCGACGAAGAAACGCGGCTCACCGTTCTCATTCACGCCGAAGGTGTCACGATGCCATTCGGCTTCGGCGACGGCAGCGCTCCAGTGCTTCTCGGCGCCGCTCCGCTCGTATTCGAGCAGGTGGAACGCCAGCGAACTGCCCAGGTGACCGTTGATCGCGATGAGCCCGTCGCCCCAGGCGGCGAGCGTTTCCTTGTCCATGCGCGGCTTGTAGTAGAAGCCGTTCAGAAACGAGTCTGAACTCAGCTTGAGCAGGTGGCGATAGCCAGTCTCGTTCTCGGCGAGCAGCACGAGGTGGAAGCCGCCATCCTGCACGCCGGTATAGGTACGATCACGCCGATCGCCCGGCGCGACATACGCCTCGATACCGAGGATCGGCTTGATCCCCGCGGCCTTCGCCTTCTGGTAGAACTCGACGAGACCGAAAAGATTCCCGTGGTCGGTCACCGCCACGGCGTCCATCCCGAGCTCTTTCACCCGCTTGACGAGGCGATCAACTCGATTGCCTCCATCGAGAAGCGAGTACTCGGTATGGAGATGGAGATGGACAAATCGCCGAGAAGATTCGGCTTCGGTTCGGTTCGGTTCGTCTGGCATCGACATCTCAAGGGGTTGAGGTCGGGATATGTTCGTCGACGAGATGTGGCGTCTCGACGCGACATCTCGATTGAAGGATACCACACTCGCATAGCCAGTCACGGCTCTTGTCAGGTTCTCCACAGGCCTGACATGTCCAAATGAGATCGATCGAAATCGTGACGGGCGGGCTACCAACAAGAATACGAACATGGCCTCGACCGCGCCTCGGATCCCGAACCCCTAGAATCCGCCGGAAATGCGTATGGTGATCTCCAACTCAGTCGACGCTGGACGCCGGGTTTATGTCGGCGTGGGTCGCCACCCGAACCCCATCGCCCGCGCCGCAGCGGTCGCGCTGCTCCTTCTCATCGCGGTTCCGGTGTTCCTGTTGATCCTCTTCGCCGCGTTCTTCGCCACCATCGCTTTCGCGGCGCTCTCGCTAGTCAGTCGCGGCGGCGCGGCGCTGCACCGCTGGCGGGACCGGGTCTTCCCGCGTCGCGACGGCCGGCGAAATGTCCGCGTGGTTTACCGCGAGGGCTGAGCGGCGCCCGATGCGGTCCATCGGAGCGGACCGATCCCTCGATATCCCCCGGGCTCGACATCGAGCCGATAGTCGATCTCAATTGACCACGGGGAAGCGGGCGCCTCGATCCCACGAAGGCGATACGCGACGCGCGAGGCGAATTGTCCAAGCGTCGCATCAGACTCGTCGAGTTCCTCCAATTCAAAGTCGGTCGGCGCGCCGTTGAGCCGGAGTTCTTCAATCTCAACGGAATCGATCTGAACCGGAACGGAGTGCAGGCTGGTCCAGTCGCGGCCATACTCGATGAATACCGGGATGTCGGAACCGGCAGGCGCACTCGCGGCCGCTGAAAACAACGGCGGCGGCGCGATTTTGAACCACGCGACGAGTTGGGGCGCCGTGAGCTGCGCCGAGTGGAACATTGTGAGCAGCCAGCTGTCCTGAGGCCGTGCGGGTTGGTGTACGGGCGCGTCCTCGAGCCACCAGGGGTGACGCAGAATCCGTGCCGTAATCGACGACATCTGCGCGCTGGTGAGTGCCTGGTTCCGCGCGCGTTCACGGAGTTCGACGAGCGCAATGTCGCCGTACACTGGGCGATTGAGATCGATCGCAAGGATTCCCACCGGAAGACTTGACACGAAAGAGGGCGCGCGCGTCATCCCGAGATGCAGCACTCCCGCGAACGCGAGCCACACGACGGCCATCAGGCCCGAACGCCGAGCGATGGTCCGCGCCAGACTCGTGCGGGAGATCATCAGAGTGACGAGCAGTACGAGGGCGCTCGCCGCTCCACACACCAGAAAAGCCAGGACAAAGTAGACCATTGGTCACGCGGAAACCGTTTCCGTCGTCTGTTCGACGGGTTCGGCTCTCTCGAACGGATTGTCAGGCGACGATGAATCGAGCGACGGTCGCCCCACCGGCGCTCCGGCGCATCCCAGCACGATCATCGCGGCGACCGGAATGACGAGAAGCCATTCTTGCCCGCCGACGAATCCGAAGAATCCAAACGGGGTGAACAACACGATGAGTAGACCGACGAGCAGCGGACTCATGGGTCGTCGGTTGAATCGGCGCCGGACGGCCATACACAATCCGACGGTAGGGATGACGATTCCGTAGAAGAGATACCAGTATCGATAGTCGGCGAGCACGAGTGGCAGCGGCCCGAGCAGCGCCGCCACGAGTGTGAGCGCGATGAGCCGGCCCTTCGATCGATCATGGCGCGGACTCGTGCTCCGGGAAATCTCGCGTATGTGCAGCGTCATCGTGAACCAACCCTGCACGAGCAGGTGAACCGTCACGAGACGCGTGAACCCGTAGACGGCGTAGAGCGCGGTAAAACCGATCATGATCGCGAAGAGCACACCGAACATGAAGAATGAATTGCGGCCGTTCACTCCGCCACCCACATGTCGATACGCGCGATGGAAGGTGAGATCGAAGTACGGACCGAAGAGAAATCCCAGTGTCACGATCGGCGCGAGAAAGAGCGCCCCGATCGGATCCTCGCGAGTCCAGGTCGCGTCACGGCCCAGCGCGAGTCGAGTCGTCTCGTCGAAGACCGTCCACGAATAGAGGGCGAGCAGCGCGACCGACACGCCGAAGACAAGGACGCCGAGCCGTTTCAACGCCTGGTCGCTGAGCGCAGCGGTAACCAGCGCCACGAGGTAGAGCGCCGGAGCCACGGCGAGTGAGGCGAGCCACCCGGCGCCGTACTCCCAGCGCCAGATCCATGCGAAGAAGAACGCGTGATAGGCGACGGTGACGACGGAGAAGGCGGTCAGCCAGGACGCATGGCGGGCTTCGAACGCGCGGCTCTCGGGCGTGCTTCGAATCGACCACGCGAAGTGCATGACGCCGATGACATTCGGGATGGCGAAGACGAGCACCGCCGGCCAGCCGTAGATGTCGCGAAGGAGCACGGGAAGGTACATCCCGATGCACCAAGTCCAACTGCACGCGAGAAACGCCGGCCATGCGAGCCAGACATCCAGGCGAGACACGGATGGGCGATTCGAGTCGCCGTCCACGGACATGGGTTGGTCAGCCCTTCAGGCGCTTGAGCAGCCGGCGACGCATGCGACGATTCCCCTCGTCGGTCTTCGGCGTGCAATGGAAGGTCGCTTCACAGCGACCCACGCGACGCTCCTTGCCGCCCGGCGTCTTGACCTGCTGAACGATCTCGAGCGAGAGATCGATGTTGAACTCCTGCCCGCTCGCCATGAGCGCCGCCAGGTCGTTGTTCGCCGTCACCTTGTACACGGCAGGACCGAAGCAGGGGCGCAGAAATCGGTAGTTGAGTGATTTGCAGACGACCGTCCACTTTCCCTTCAACTGCCCGAAGAGATACATCCCCGCAGCCACTTCGGAATTCGCCAGCAGCGCGGCGCCCGCCATGGCGTTATAGAAATTCCGGTTGAAACGGCGGAACGGAAGCACCGCGGTGAAAGTGTGCGGATCGAGCTTCTTCATCGTGAGCCCGGAATGGGCCGCGAGCGGAAGCCAGATTCGGGAGAGGATGTAGCGCCAGAATCGATTGTTGTGGGCGAGCCGCTCGAGCCAGGCTTCACACCGGGACCAGCCGGTCAGCTTCGGCTCCGAAGTGGGCTTCACCTCACCACCGACAACGCCGCCGGGAACGACGATCTCGGAAGCCGGCTCGTCCGTCGGCCATGGATCGGCTGAATCATCAGCCGGTTCGACCGCGCGGCGTTCCGCATCGTTCGGCGGACGCGGTTTCGAGCGATCTCGTTGAACGATTTCAGTAGGGCTCAAAGTCCTCGGGCCATCCATCCTTGCGGGCAGGTTGGGGAGTCTAACGGAGCGCCGCGAGTCACGCCAGTCCCGTTTCGGAACTCGGCCGCACGCGCTCGGGGGGAGTCCATCAAGAGTAGCGGAAACAGCCGGTTCGGGCTACTGACTCCATCCTCAGTTGACAGGTCGTGGAGACCGCGGTATCCCCGTGCTGTGCCGCAGTTCGGACCCTTTCCGCTTTACTACGCGACTCCCGGTCGAAGGGTTCTCCTTCGTCGCTGGGGCTGGCGTTTCTTCATCGTGGGAGCGCTCGTTCTCGTGAGCTGGGCCGATCGGCGCGGTCTGCTTCTCGCCGAGATCCCGGACCGGGAGACCTACCACCTGAGGTCGGCCCGTGTCATTCGGGTCATTGACGGAGACACGATCGAGATCGAGGCGCCGGACACGCGATTTGCTGAGCCGACCACAAGAGTGCGTGTATGGGGAATCGACAGCCCCGAGCTCGCCCGTGTCGAGGGCCGTGTGAGCGCGGCCCGTTCCGAGCCGTTCGCCATGGAAGCGGCGCACCTGACGAGCGAACTACTCCATGGAGTCACGGTGACGCTGCGCCTGGAGCCCGGCCGGTCGAGGGGGCGATTCGGCCGGTTGCTGGCTCATGTCGACCTGCCGGACGGAACGAGTCTGGCTGAGAGCCTCCTTTCGGCAGGACTCGCGAGGGCGGACGCGGCGGAGCCTCATGCGCTGCTCGACCGGTACCTCCAGATCGAGTGGGCGGCGCGACGGGGGAGAGTCGGGCTGTGGGCGGGGGCGGGTCCAGACGGGTGAGACATGCAATGCGGCCCCGCGGACATGCCCCAGCCGCAAAACCCCCAGAACCCGATCGAGTGGGCGCGCGATCTGGTCGATGATTCCGGTTGGACCTTCTTCATCGATCGGCTTCGGCCGCTCGAGAGAACGGACGACCGATTCTGTCGCGGCCTTCCCTTCCCGCGGGCGGCTGGCGAGCCGATCTCCATCAGGAGTCGCCGCCATGTCTGGACGCCGCTCCCGTCAACCCACTTCGACCGGATTCTCGCTCATCGAGTTACTGCTCGTGATCGCGATCATCGCGCTTCTCCTCGCGCTTCTCGCGCCGGGACTGGCCGAAGCGAGAGAGTCCTCGCGCCGGGCGGTCTGTCTCTCGAATGTGCGGCAGATCGGTGTCGCCCACATGGACTACTTCAGCGACAACCGGGAGTCGGCGCCGTTCATTCCACTTGGGAGCGGCGCCGCGGCGTTCGTGTACGGCGGCAAGACCACGAGTTCGTACTGGTACGAGCCGTTCTATCTCACGATCCGTGAGAAGCCGTTGAACAAGTACATCTATCCGCAGCAGGTCGCTGCGGACCCCGGACGCGTCGCCGACGATGCGCGAATCGATCTGCCGGCGTTCCGCTGTCCAAGCGATCGACAGTCGTACCAGCGCTCGCGTCGCGACACCGCGACACTCGTTTCCGCCTATGACGATGTCGGCACGAGCTACATGTTCAACATGACTTACTACCCAAGTCAGCTCGGACCCGGATATGGTCAGCGTAAGGTCGACGCGCTTCAACGCTTCATTCGTCGGATGTACTACACGAAGTCCGACCGGTTCGTCGCCTATCTCGAAGATTCGGCGAGTATGGGTCTCTGGAACGGTGTGCCGACGATCGGCGATCACGGGGCGCTTGGCGTGCACACGACCGTGATGCTCGACGGCCACGGTGTGCATCAGTACATGGATACGACCTGGCCCATCGGATCGAACTGGCTTGCCGTCGATGACGGCGCTCGACCCTTCGGATCCTGATAATGACCATCACGCTGCATCCCGGCCGATTCATTTCGCTCACGCTGATCGTCCTCGTGCTCGGCGCCGTCGCGTGGAAGTCGTCGCTGTCTACCGCCGACGCGACGATTGCGGCCGACGCGTCGCGGGACTTCGTGTGCATGGAGTGCGATGACGAATGGCGGTGGTCGGATCTCGAGATCGCCGAGCGCGCCGCAGAAGGTTTCGCGGCGCCGCTGCGCGACGGGAGCGGTTGGATGGGATTCCACTGTGAGCGTTGCGACGCGTACGCCGGCGTTCGCGCCGACTCGCCGCACACGACGCCGCTGCGTGAGTCGCGTCGGTAAAGATGAGGCGGGCGGTCCCGTCCGCTACCATACGCCCGCCATGCTTGGATCACATCTCTCCGTCGCCGGTGGACTTCATCACGCGCTCATCGAGGCGAAGCGGTTGAAGATGGAGACCGTTCAGGTCTTTACGAAGAACCAGCGGCAATGGAAGGCGAGGCCGCTTGACGAAGAGTCGATTCGACTCTGGCTCGTAGAGAAGCATGCGCTGGGCTGGACGGCGGTTGTCAGCCACGCGAGTTACCTCATCAATCTGGCGAGCCCGGACGACACGATCTGGCGCAAGTCGATCGATGCGATGGTGGATGAGATCGAGCGCGCGACACGGCTGGAGATTCCGGGGGTCGTCGTACATCCCGGATCGCACCGAGGCGCGGGTGAGGCGGTGGGAATCGCGCGGATCGTCGCGGCGATCGATGAGATCATTGAGCGAACGCCGGAATCGTCGACGCAGATTCTCCTCGAGACGACGGTTGGAGGCGGCGCGCAGATCGGCGGCAGGTTCGAGCACCTCGCCGAGATTCGCGGTCGTGTCGCCCATCCCGAACGCGTGGTGACCTGTGTCGACACCTGCCACATTACCGCGGCCGGATACGACATCTCCACCCTGAAGAAGGCCGCCGGCGTGTTCGAAGAGTTCGACCGGGTCGTCGGGCTCAGCCAGATTCGTTGCTTCCACCTCAACGACTCGAAGACGCCCCTGGGCAGCCATCGGGACCGGCATGAGCACATCGGAGACGGGTATGTCGGCAGGCCCGGGTTCGAGTACATTGTGAATCATCCGGACTTTCAGGACATTCCGATGATCCTGGAGACCGAGAAAGGTGAAACGGAGAAGGGCACGCCGCTCGATACGGTCAATCTCCGGCGGCTGCGGAGATTGATCCAATCCGGCTCGGGCGTCTCTGACGGGCGATAATGAACCACCAGCCCCCACCGGGTCGATGGAGACGGATGTACGCAGCATCAATGGCGGTCGAACGAAAGGCGCCTGCATTGGGACACGACAGTGGTCGAATTCGAATCGCGATCGGAGCCGCCTTGTCGCTCGGCCTGTGCGTGTTGGTCCTGGGTCCACTCACCGGCTGCCAGTGGGGAACCAGCGAGCGTCCGAACTCCGGCGCCGCCGCGGTCTCCGAAGAGGAACTCGCCGCGTACTACCTCGAAGAAGCCGAGCAGTTTCTGAACGAGGGCAATCAGGATGCGGCGCTCCGGGCCTTCGCACGGGTCATCGAGGAGAATCCGCGCATCCTGCGGGCGCACCTCGGGGTCGGCGACATATATTTCGAGCGGGGAGAGTACGGGTTCGCCGAGCAGGCGTTCCGCGAAGCGCGCGAAGTCGACCCGCGCAGCTTCGACGCGGCGTACTTTCACGGACTCACGCTGCAGTTGCTCAATCGAATCGGTGAAGCGATTCGCGCCTATCGCAAGGCGCTGACGCTGCGTCCGAACAGTCACGAAGCGAACCTCAATCTCGCGACCGCCTATCTTCAACTCGATCAGCCGGCTGAGGCGCTTCCCTTCGCCGAGGCGTCAGCGCGATTGCTTCCCGAACACGGACCAACGCGCGTCAATCTCGGCACGATCTACTCCGCGCTCGGACGCGACACGGACGCGGTCGATGAATACCAGGCGGCGCTCGAACTCATGGAGCCGTCGCCCGAGATCATTCTGAACCTCGTCGACAGTCTGCGCAAAACGCGACGCTATCCGGAAATGGTCAATTCGCTCGCGGCGCTCATCCGCATGGAGCCGTCACCCGCCGCCTACGAGCGGCTTGGATACGCCTATTTCCAGTTGCGCCGGTTTCCGGATTCCGAACAGGCGTACCGCGATGCGCTCGGACTGGATGGCCGCTATTACCCGGCGATGAACGGACTCGCGGTGAATCTCCTCAACCGCTATCTGCAGTCGAATCGATCGGATCAGGATGCTCATTACGAGGCCGTGCAGATGATGCGCCGTTCGCTTCAGATCGAGCCGAACCAGGACAAGATCGTTCGCCTGCTGACTCTCTACGGCCGCTGAGCGCTCTATTGTTCCGGGCCATGCCTGACGCCAGTCTCCTCGAAACCTTCCCGACGCCATCGGACACGCCGTTCGTCATTGAACATGTGTCCGAGGAGTTCACAAGCGTGTGCCCCAAGACCGGGCATCCGGATTTCGGCCACATCACGCTGCGCTACGCCCCGGCGCCACAGGGGGTGTGCGTCGAACTCAAGAGCCTCAAGCTCTATTACCAGTCGTTTCGGAACGAAGGCATCTACTACGAAGCCGTCACGAACCGGATTCGCGACGATCTGGTCGAAGCCATGGCGCCGGCGTGGTTGCAGGTCGTGACCGACTGGAAGGGGCGCGGCGGTATTCGATCCCGCATTCGGGCCGAGCACGGCCCCGTCCCGACGGAGTGGAAGCGGGCCTGACCCGTCTCCGCGGTTTTTCTCCAGGACTCAATGTCCACATCGTGACCCACTTTCGAGTTCCCGGGTGAGGCTCAGTCCTATCCCTGTCGATTCGAAAGGAGAATCACGATGCAATGGACACTCAATTCTTGTTGGCGCGGCGTACTTCTCGCCGCCACGATCGGCGCCGCGGGTTCCGTACACGCCCAGCCCGGCTCCGCCGGCACGGCGGGCGATCTCGACGCCGAAAGCTCCCGCCCGTTCGAGCGCTGGGCGGAAGATCTCGATCGATCCCTCGGCGTGTGGAACGACATGTACAGCCATCATGTCGTCGCACTCGGATGGACTGAAGACAGCGTCATTGATTCGGAGGCGGCCCGGGCCGGGATCGTCGCCGAGATCACCGATCCGGACCTCGCGTGGTTCGCGAGCGGCGATGTCTCCGATCCGTCCACGATGACGGCGCTTCAACTCGCGGACGACCCGGGCATCTCGCCGGAGCAGATTGCAGCGTGGATCACCGAGGTCGACTCGCGAGTCGAAGTCGGTCACGCCGTCGTTCGCGTCGAGTGGCTGCATGACCTCGCCGGCCCGTTCGAGTCGGTCTGCGTAGTCGATTCGAACGGCCTGATCTACGACAACATGATCTTCCACATGGGCGGTGGCGCCGAGGTGCTCGGTATCGCCGGCCGTCGCGTCTTTGACTACCGCATGTGGTGGGCGTGGCAGGCGAACAAGCCGTGGACACAGTGGACGCGTGGGTACATTCGCGCGGACAACAACCCCGTGTGCCGCGATGGCCGCGTCGTAAGCTGCGACTTCAACTGCACCGCGTCGATGACGCTCGGCGACGCGAAGATCAACTGCCGCTCCCAGCAGGTTCCCGGCCAGGAATGCTGCACTCTCGAATACTCGTGGGCGTGGACCACCGGGTACTTCAAGTCGATCTCAGTCGGCGACGATGATTTCTCGCTCGAGATCGAAGGCTGGGTCGGCAGCAGCGCGAGCGGCAACGGCCGCGCCACGGTATGCTGCGAAGGCAACATGATCTTCGGCGGGCTTGAGTTGAGCGGGCCCTCCGAACTCGGCGGCGGTCAATCCTTCGAGATCGAGATCAACAACGCCGTGCCGAACACCGAGATCGCGGTGGCGTACGCGTTCGAACTCGGCGCGACCTCCGTCGCGATCTGCCCGGGCGCCGTGAGCGGGCTCGCCGAGCCCCGTCTCGCCGGCTGGGTCACCGCGGATGAGGCCGGTCGCGCGGTTCTCGAACTCGAAGCGAAGTCCGGCCTGAGCGGCCCGGTCTTCTGGCAGGCGATCGAACCCGCGTCGTGTCGTTACAGCCGCGTGGTCCCGATCGGCGGCTGACTTTGTGATTGCCACTCGCTCCGCTCCGTCAACGGTGGCGACCCTGGTCTGGGCCAGGGTCGCCACGCCTCTTTTGATCTCGCCGCCGACGACCGGCGACCCTACGATCGAGACCGAGATTCACGAGCCAGGCGAGATCCATGAGCACGACCGAACGCGAGATGAACTTCGTCGTCGAACGCCCGACTGATTTCGAGGGTGAGACGCACGGTCCCGGCCCCGACGGGCTGGTCCCCGTCGAGCAGCAGGCCCTTTCCGGCATCGAGCTCGAAGATGTCGAGACGGAGGAAATGCTCGTCAACATGGGGCCTCAGCACCCGGCGACCCATGGCGTGCTTCGCGTAGTGCTGCGAACGGACGGCGAAGTCGTGCTCGAGGCGATTCCGCACCTCGGCTACCTGCATCGGTGCGCCGAGAAGATCGGCGAGAACCTCGCGTACTACCAGTACATCCCATACACCGACCGGATGGACTATGTCGCCGGGATGAACGAGAACTGGGCGTTCTGCCTCGCGGTGGAGCGTCTCGCCGAGATCGAGATCCCTCGTCGCGCCGAATTCATTCGCGTCATCGTTGGTGAACTCCAGCGGATCGCATCCCACCTTGTCTCGTTCGGCACTTACGGCCTTGACATGGGCGCGTTCACGCCGTTCCTGTACGCGTTCCGTGAACGCGAATACATACTCGATCTCTTCGAGATGGTGTGCGGCGCCCGGCTCACTTACTCGTACTACACGATCGGCGGGCTCACTCAAGATGTGCCCGAGGGCTGGTTCGACAAGGTCATCGAGTTCCTCGATTACTTCGAGCCGAAGATTCAGGAGTACAACGAGCTCCTGAGCTGGAACCGGATCTTCACGAAGCGGACCGGCGATGTCGGCGTCCTCACCGCCGAGCAGGCGATCGCATGGGGATGCAGCGGCCCGGTGATCCGCGGGAGCGGCGTCAGGTACGACCTGCGTCGCGACAAGCCATGCTCGGTGTACCCGGAACTCGACTTCGAAGTCTGTGTCGGAACGGGCGAATACGGAACGCTGGGAGACTGCTGGGACCGGTACTGGGTGCGCATGCAGGAGATCCGTGAGTCGGTCAAGATCATTCGTCAGTGCATCAAGATGATCCCGGACGCGGGCGAGGATAACAAGCACCGTGTCAAGCTGCCGCGCAACTTCAAGCCGGACGCGGGCGAGGTCTATGTCGAGATGGACAATCCGCGCGGCGTGCTCGGCTTCTTCATCGAAAGCCAGGGCGGCACGCAGCCGTACCGTGTGCGGGCGCGATCCGGAGCATTCTGCAATCTGAGCGTCCTGCCGGAGCTCTGTCACAATGTCATGCTCGCCGATGTCCCCGCGATCATCGGCTCGATCGACATCGTGATGGGGCAGGTCGATCGCTGATCGCCGCGGCGTCAATGTCCCGAACGCTCGAACAGATCAATCAAGCCGTGACGGGATGCTCAAAGTGTCCCGAGCTTCGGGCGTATTGCGCGGAGGTGGCGGCGACCAAGAGACGAGCCTTCGCCGACTGGGAGTACTGGGGAAAGCCGGTACCCGGCTTTGGCGACTCGGACGCATGGCTCTGGATCATCGGCCTCGCGCCGGCGGCGCATGGGGCGAATCGCACTGGTCGCATGTTCACCGGGGACCGAAGCGGGGACTTTCTCTACGCCGGACTGCATCGCGCCGGGCTCGCGACACAGGCGGTGGCGACGCATCGCGGCGATGGGCTTGAGTTGGAAGGGGTTTACATCTCCGCGGCGTGCAATTGCGCACCACCCGGAAACAAGCCGTCGTCCGATCAACTCAATCGATGTCGCGCCTTTCTCGTCGACGAGTGGTCAGCCCTTGACGGGGCAAGCGTGGTCCTGGCGCTCGGAGGAATCGCCTGGGACGCCGCGCTCAAGACGGCGCGCGAGGTCGGGGTCACGATTTCGCGCCCGAAGCCGAAGTTCGGCCATGGCGCCGAGGCCGTGCTCGACGACGGCCGGCGCCGGCGGACGCTGCTCGGCTGTTACCATGTTTCGCAGCAGAACACATTCACAGGGCGACTCACGGAGCCGATGCTCGATGCGGTTTTCGCCCGCGCGATGGAGTTGTCACGGTGAGCAATCCATTCGACGCCGGAGAACGGGACTCAGTCTCCATCGCCTGAACCACCACCGCTACCACCGCCGCCTCCGCCACCGCGCTTGCGACGCCGACGCCGCCGCTTGCGTTTGGGTTTCATGTCGCCACCGCCGGAGTCGTCGCCGGCCGACCTGGCCGCCGACGCGGATTTGCTCCCCGGATCACCCGCGTCGCCGCCCTGTGGCTGGGCGCCGCCTCCGGCGTCTCCGCCGCCGCCACCCTTGCGCCGTCGCCGCCTTCGTCGCTTTCGCTTCGGCTTGCCTTCCGAGTCGGTAGACTCGGCGGCGCCGGTCGAGGCGTCATCACCCGCCGCTTCGGACTTCGACTTCTCCCGATAGGCGTCCTGCTGCTCGGACTTCGACTTCCGCCCGCGTCCCTTCGTCCGCCGCCGATCGTCCGTGCGTTCGGCGACCTCCTCGACGGACATCCCGCGCAGCGCATCCTGCTCGCGCTTCGCCTTCTCTCCGGGCTTGGGGCAGTCGTCAGGGTCGAGAAGCGACTCAACCGGCACGGCGATTCGTGTTCGATCGTGATCGAGTTCGACGAGGACGAGCTGGGTGAGGATCTGCGTGTCGATGACGATACCGGGTCCCTCGTCCGTACCCACCCGGGAACGGCGGCGGGGGAGACGCGACTTGAGGTCGTTGTAGGTTGCGTCCTCGTACCGCAGGCAACACATGAGGCGCCCGCATCGTCCCGAGATCTTGAGCGGATCGAGCGTCGCCTTCTGCATCTTCGCCGACTTCATCGACACCGGCTTGAGCACCTTGAGGAACTGGCGACAACAGCAATGTTGACCACACCGCTCGTAGTCCGCCGTCAGTCGCGCTTCGTCTCGGGCGCCGACCTGCCGCATCTCGATCCGGGTCGAGTATTCCTTCGCGAGCACGCGCACCATCTCGCGAAAGTCGACGCGATCCTCAGCCATGTAGTAAATCGTGAGCACTTCCTGCCCGAGGATCGGCTCGACTTCAACGATCTTCATGTCGAGGCGGAGCTCGCGGGCGACCTCACTGACGCGCTTGATGACGGGCCTTTTCTGACGCTCGAGCGCCGCCATCTGATTGAGGTCGTCCGCCGTCGCGACGCGGAGCACGCGGCCGTTGGTCGTGAACGGATACTGCTTACCGCCTGAATTCTCGATGTACTCGAGCATCTGTTTGCGGGTGATCGACTTTCCGCAGCCGCCGTTCGAGCAGGTCGTCGTGAGCATCTCGCCGACTTCGAGACCGCGAGGCGTCTTCACGACGAACTTCGTGCCACATCCGGGCACGATCTCGATACGAGCCGGGAATTCGCCAATCTGGCGCATGTAGCCATAGCGGACGACGACCGAGTCCGGTGGCTTGAGGCGGTCGTATGCGGCGATGTCTTCGTCGCTCAGGCCGCGCTTCTTCGGATCCGCTTCGGCTTCGAAGACGGGAAGTGGATTGATGGGCATAAGGCGATTCGGTCCTGTTCTCATTGCGCGACACCACCGGTCCGCGACTCGCTGCGCGAGCGCAGGCGGAAACCCCGCTCGAAAGCGGTGGCGAACGGCGTCATGTCGTCAGGGCTGGTTTTTCAGCACCGCGAGACGCCCTGACACGTCGCGCGGCTCCAAGCGCAATGAGTCTCCGGATCGAGAACCGGAGAGAGGAAAGCGTATGGGCCCGGGGCTCGTCGAGCAACGACCGTCAGGGCTGCTGCCGACGCCGCATCAGATCGATGAGTTCCGAGATGTTCTGTACATCGGCGAGCTGGAGACCGCCCTGGTTCGCATTCGGCTCATACACGAAGAGTCGACCTTCGCGATTGTCGAGTACATAGACGACTTCCTGATTGCCTCCAAGCGTCGTCATGACCGAGTAGTCAGAGCCGACGGCGACCATGTCCGCCTGAGCTTCGTTCATGGGCGCCACGCGACCGGCCTGCATGATGATGAGGGCGGCGATCACGAAGGCCGACGCCCACAGCGGAATGAGTGCGTTTCTATTGGTGCGAGTCTTCATTGGTCGTATCCATGCTGGTGTATGCGGTCGGGAGGACGAATCAGCGATCGCCGCCGAGCCGTCTCGCGTCGGTCATGACATCGCGGACGCCGATGCCCTTGAGCCGTTTCGTCGAACGCTCGAAGACAAGCGCGACGAGCACTCCGGAGTTCTGATCGAACACATACACGGCGTTGCTGGTGATGCCGTTCACTTCGCCGCCGGCCATGACATAGTTGCCCGCGGCGGTGCGGGCGCCTTCACCCTTCGCGTTCGCGCGAGGGGCCATCGTCACGAGGGCGAGCGCCGCGAGTAAGGCGGCGTTGAGCGCCAGCAATCCCCTGATCTGTTTCGCCGATGCCATTTCGGCCACTCCTTTCACGGAAATCTCCGACCGGGTGGCGCCTCGCGTCGAGGCGCCACCGCCAGCCGAGTGTACCGGATGCGCCGCCACTGAGCCATTGTCACGGATCCGGGTCGGCCGGACGGGATCGGGTCGAGTCGACGAACATTTCGCCGTCCGACTCGAAGGAATAGCGGGCAATGACATCGAATGCGGATAGGTTCTCGATCAAGACCCGCCGAAACCCGAACGGGAAATCGACGGTGATGGATTCATCGATCGTCAGATCGGTAAAGACCGCAGGCGTCGCGCCGGACGGATCGGCGAGCGTGAATCGGACGCGGCCCGGACCCTCATTCAGGATCTCGACCACGGTCCGGTCATCGGACTCGAGGTCGAAGCGCCGGATCTCACCCGAACCGATTCGTGTCGCTCCTGAGTAGCTCGACCCACAGCCCGCGAGGCCGAGCAGGATCACTACACCGACGACCGAATGGAGTCGTCTATCGAGCGGCATAAGCGCCTCCCTTCGTCACGATTCGACGCGGATCCCATGCCGGCGGACTGCTTCAGCGAGGGAGGCCCAGCCGACTCGAACACACCCCATGACTTCCTCCTCGACGGGAATCTCGAGTCCTTCGAGATAGGCCCCGGTCATCCAGACGCCCGGCTCCGGGCCGATACTCTCATGGTCCCAGCCGACGAAGAGGGACTCATAGCCCGCCCACGCTCGCCCGATGGGAAAGTACTCGCGGAGTCGCCAGGCCCATGCCGCGACTTCGAGGATCGCCGGACCGATCTTCTCCGGCGGGGATCCGATCATCTCGATACCCCAGCACTGAATCGCAATGTCATACGGACTCAGGAAGAGGAGCTCCGATTCGCCGTCGCCGCGTTCCGTCCGATCAATCGAAAGCACATTGACCCCGACGAGACCCCCGGACCCGGCCTGGGGAATGAGCGCGACGACCGGGTAGTCATCGGCGTCGGCGAGCGCATCGGTGTTCGGTTCGCCCCGCAGGTTTCGCGGTCGCTCCCAAAAGCCACGGAGCCCGATCGCCTGGGCCGCCGCGTCTCGCAGCGCGCGTCCGGCGGGGGCCGGCGCCTCGAGGAGCATCGACAATTCGAGCGCCGGGCTGCGCGACCAGAGCGTGACATGACGAAGTTCAACCGGATCAAGGATCATGACGAGAATCGCCCCTCGCGCACAAGCGCCGCCACGGCTTCGATGTCGGGCGCCGGGGGCCTGTCCTGCGTGAGGCGTGGTACGGCCTCGCGAATGACGGCATGCACGCGCTCGACGCCGGCGCCCGATCGGAGCGGCCGATGGTACTCGAGCGCCTCGGCCGCGCACAAGAGTTCGATGGCGACCACTCGCGTCGCAAGCTCGATCGAGCGCTGAAGCTGATGACCGGCCGTGGGGCCGAACGAGTTGTAGTCCTCCTGGCCGGCGGAAGTCGGAATGTTTCCAACGCTCGCGGGAGTCGCGAGGGTCTGAATCTCATTGCAGAGCGCCGCGGCGGTGTATTGCGCGATCATCATGCCCGAGTGCAAACCAGGCTGGGGCGACAGATACACATTGATCGGATTCTCCGAATCACTCGCGGCGAGCAGATAGTACACGCGACGCTCAGCCACGCCGGCGATATGCGCGACGGCGATCGAAAGCGCGTCCATCGCGATCGCCAGCGGGAGCCCATGAAAGTTGCCGGCGCTCAAGATCGCGTCGTCCGTGTCATCGCTCGCATCGAAGACCAGAGGATTGTCACTTACCGCGCCGAGCTCCTGTCCGACGACTCCGGCGGCATAGTCGATGAGGTCGAGCGCGGCGCCGAGCACCTGCGGGGCGCAGCGTAACGAATACGGGTCCTGGACCCGCGGGTCATTCTCCTTGTGCGAGTCGATGATCTCGCTGCCGGCGAGCAATTCGCGTAAGCGCCGGGCGATCTCAATCTGACCCGGTTGCGTGCGCGCGTCATGCACTCGTGGATCGAGAAACGCGTCGGTCGCCTTGCACGCGTCGATCGACAGCGCCGTCGCGGCGAGGGCCGCGTCGGTGAGATGGTCGAGATCGGCCAGCGCGAGCGTCGCCATCGCGGCCATCAGATGGGTGCCGTTGATGAGCGCCAGACCTTCCTTCGCGTCGAGTACGACCGGTTGGAGATCCGCAGCAGCGAGCGCTTCGGCGCCCGACATCTCGGAGCCGTCCCGCGTCGCTCGACCCTCTCCGATCAGTACGAGGGCGCTGTGCGCGAGCGGCGCGAGGTCCCCCGACGCGCCGACCGAACCGCGCGACGGCACGACGGGAGTAATCCCGTGGTTGAGCAGGTCGACCACTCGTTCCGCGATGATGGGCCGCACGCCGGAATGTCCGCGGCAGAGGCTTGCCACGAGCAGAACATTCATGGCGCGCACGACATCGATCGGCAGTCGGTCTCCCACGCCCGCGGCATGCGATCGAAGAAGGTTTCGTTGCACTTCGCGGACCTCGGCGGGCTTGATCCGCGTTCGCGCCAGACTGCCGAACCCGGTGTTCACGCCGTAGATCGCTTCGCCGGTTTCGAGGCGTCGATCAACGACGGACCGCGACCTGCTGAGCCGGGCCAGCGCCTCTTCACCGATCTCGACCTTTCGACCGCGACGCGCGACCGCGACGACCGACTCGATGTCGAGCGGTCCGCCGTTCAGCCGCAACGGAGGTTCTGGTACACTCATGCCGCCGCCAGTGTATCGCGTGGAAGCGCGATCGTCGTACGGGGATTACTGCGGAATTGAGCGACGAGGTGTGAACCGCGATGTCGACCGGCGTCCTGCTTTCGATCGCTCTCTTGCTTGCCGCGAGTGGAGTCGCGCTGCTCGTCGTCGGGGGGGTCGGCCGACGCCGGGGCCACGAGGCGCGATGCGCTCACTGCAAGTATGAACTGACGGGTCTCACGGCGGACGCCGTATGTCCGGAATGCGGGTCGGTCCGTCGGCGTCTCGGTCTGCGGAAGAGGCGCCCCATCGTCGCCTTGTTCGGGGCCGTTATCGTCCTGATCGCTTCGGCGCCCGTCTTCACTCCATTCCGTCGCTGGTACGAGACTTTCGACTGGTACACGGTGGCGCCCGACGGCGTCCTGCAGTACCTAGTTGAGTCAAATGACGACATCCGTGCCGCCGACATGCTCGCTCGGCGATGGATCGACGGCGAGCTCACCGACGAGCAGGCGGAGGCCTTGTTCCGCGCGCTTGTGCGCGTTGAGATACGAACCCGGCCTCATCGTTCGGATCAACTCTGGGCGCCTCTCTACGAGGGGTACTCGACCATTGTCGCTCCGAACGAACTCGGCGTCCCGATGGCCCCGGACGATCCTCTCAATGCGCTCTGGCGAACAAGTTCGACGCTCGATGAGGAAGGGAACATCAAGCACGAATCGACCGGGTCCGGTATGGGCGGCGTCAATGCGACCACCTCATTGCAACGATTGCGATCGCCAGAGGAGCCGGCGGAGTTTTCGGTCATTCAGCGTTTTCGCATCGAGAGCCCTGATCGGTCTCGGGCGATTGAATGGCGGGAAGAACACACAGTGGTGAGTGAAGTCGCAGCGCCCGATTTCGATTGGCCTGGACTCGAACTCCTCAATGATCCGGCGTCGACCTCGAAAGTTTCCGAGGCGTTCCTCAATCCTGAATATCGGATCCTCCGCTTTCGTGAGGGCGGGGGATGGCGTTCCGGTTTCGGAGTTGAGAATGCTCCGCCGGGTGAGGGTGAGTTCGATTACCGAATGCCCTTCTTCGAGGCGCCGGACATTCCACTCTTCGCCGAAATCGAGATTCAGCAGGGTGGGACGCGATTCGCCCTGAGGTCGCTTCGGCATGTTGCGGATCGAGATTCCGGGATCGTCAGTCGCGATCAGTTCAGTCTTCAATTTGTACCGTTCGCCGAGCGGGAATGGTTCGCCAGAAGTGCGGGCTCGGCTTCGTCGGCGAATGACGATTCCGGGCTCTCGTACTCCACCGAGAACGACGAGACCTGGCGCAACCAGCTCATGGGCGAGTCGATTCTCGTAGTTCGCTCGAATCCCGAAGCGGCATGGTACTCGCCGAAGATTGAACGGGTATGGGACGGCGAACTCCGCTTTCGCATCCGGGTGAACGAGGAGGGGGTCGAGGTCATCGAGCGCCTTCCCTGATGGTCAAGGCGTTGCAACGGTCTTCCGGATGATCGGTTAAACCATTCTCGATTCTGAGTCGAGCCGCTACACTGCACATCCGATTGCCTCGCACGAACCGTCGGCGCGGGTGATTTCGGGTCGCAAGAATTGACGGAGAGACTGATGACCACGCGCCTGACGCACCGTTGTCGAACGGCAACTCTTCTTACCCTCATCCTCTTGATGCTCCAGTTGGCGTCGAGTCCGGCGTTGGCTCAGGAGGATGTCGTCAGAATCGACATTGACGCGACCGACCTTCCGCGTCTTCTTCTCTACGGCGTCGTCACGATTCCGATCACCGACTCAATGCGCAACGAATCCGGTGAGATTGCGCTCTGGTATCCGAAGTGGATCCCGGGAACGCACGGTCCCGGTGGCCCGGTGCAGAACATCGCAGGTGTCATCGTCCGGGACAACCACGGGAACCGCGTTGACTGGAAGCGCGATCCGGGTGAGGTGTACCGAATTCTCGCGAAGCCGGGAGACGGCGCGACCTCTCTTGTCGTCGAGATGCGCTACATCACGAACCAGTCGAGCGCCAATTCTCATGGTCTCGACACTTTCGGCAGCGAGCTCATCGGCTTCATCAGCGCGAACACGGTGGTGCTCTATCCGGAGAGCGTCAAGGCGCCCGAGATGAAGGTCCAGGCGACACTCACGCTGCCCGAGGAGTGGAAGGCGGCCTCGGCGCTGCGCCTCGCCGACGATCAGCCGGGCGGCGACGCGAACGCGATCGCGTACCGGCCCACGACGCTCGAAACCTTCGTCGATTCACCGATCATGGTCGGGCGATACATGAAGACCTACGACCTCGTCGAGAAGGACATGAAGGACTCGGTCCCACCGCATGACATGCATGTCTTCAGCGAGGCGGAGTCGGTCGTCGAGATTCACGACGAGGTCCACAAGCTCTATCAGCAGATGGTGACACAGATCGCGCGGCTGTTCGAGAGCCATCACTTCGAGCGATTCGACATTCTCGTAGCGACCTCGAACGAACTCGCGCGCAATGGTCTCGAACACCTGACCTCGACCTTCAATGTGATCGGCCAGCGCGACTTTCAGTCGCCGAAGTCCATTCGGGGCTGGGACCAGATGCTCCTGCCCCACGAGTACATTCACTCGTGGTGCGGCAAGTACCGGCGTCCTGCGGGTATGGCGACGATCGACTTCCACACTCCGAAAGACACCGAGTTGCTCTGGGTGTACGAAGGACTGACGCAGTACCTCGGGAATGTCATCGAGATCCGCTGTGGACTCGGCACGGACGAAGAGTTCCGATGGGATCTCGTCGGATGGATCCGATCGGCCCGGCTCCAGCAGGGGCGCGAATGGCGACCGCTCTCCGATACCGGCGCCGCTTCGCATACGCTGCGCGGCGGTAGCCGAAACTGGGGACGCCTGCGTCGGGGGCAGGACTACTACATGGAGGGGGCGCTCGTGTGGATGGAGGCGGATGCCTTCATCCGGAATGAGACCGACAACGAAAGGTCGCTCGACGATTTCTGCCAGATCTTCTTCGCGTACCACGAGGATCAGCCGATTCCTCGTCCGTTCACACGATCCGATGTCGTGCACGCGATGAACGAGGTGCTCGAGCACGACTGGGACACCTTCTTCGCGGAGCGCATTGAACGGCCGCAGGAGAAGTTTCCGTTGGGCGTTCTCGATGAGCTCGGCTACACGCTTCAGTATTCGAACACACCACCGGAAGGGCCGGACAACGCCCGGATCGACGAACTTGACGCGCGGGACTCGATCGGCGCCATGTTCGGAGGCGACGGCAGCGTGCGGGAGGTCATCCTCGGCACGCCAGCGGATGAGGCGGGGCTCGGTCCGAACATGAAGATCGTCGGCGTCGACGAGTATGTCTGGAGCAAAGAACGGCTCGTTGACGCCATCGCGGCGAGCGCCGCGTCAGGAGAGCTCAAGCTCATGCTCATCAGTGGGGACAAATACATCACCCGCATCGTGAAATACGACGGCGGGCCCCGCTACATGACGCTCGTACGCAACTCTGACAAGCCCGATCGTCTCGCGGACATTCTTAAGCCGGTCGGGAAGGGTGAGTAGCTCGAGCGAAACCTGTCGCGGCTTACGGCAGGACGGGCATTCCCGTGACCCGCGTTTCGAAGCAGAAGCGGTCCTCGACCCAGCCCTGGACATCGCAGATCATGCGCTTCGGGTGGTACTTCACTTCCTGACCCAGGAGGATGAGTTCATCGCCGGGAACGACGACGCTGCGGAACTTCGTGTTGTCGATTCCCGTAAAGCCGACGAACTCGTAGTGAATCCATTCACGGCACTGGAAGAGATACGACGCGATCTGAGCCGCCGCCTCGACCATGAGGACCGCCGGAAGGATGGGCTCGCCGGGAATGTGGCCTTCGCACCACCATTCGTCGTCGCGGACCCTTCGGGCGGCGACCGCCTGCTTCCAGTCCTCGCTCACATGAATGAAGCGGTCGATCATCCGCGCGGCGCCGCGCTGCTTGTTGTACTTCTCGATCCCGGCCGCGTCGACCTGGGTATGCGAGAGGTCGAGATGACTGATATCGAACAGCGGTGGCGCAGCCATGCTGTAACAGCCCCTGAACGGGTTTGACGCCGGTTCGCCCGCGCCACACTGGCGTGTTTGACGCTCCGGCTGTGGATTGTCGCGTTGCGACCGGGACCGACCGCATCGCGAGGCGATCGAAGATCGGGTCGATCGAGGTTACGAACCGTCTGACGAGTCGTCGCGCGCCTTGAGGATGTCCTGGCGAACCTGGTGGGCCGCGTTCTTGATTTCCTGCATCATCTTCCGGGCCCGCGTGCCGGCGGCCTTGTTGCCACCCTCCGCCTTACGAATGTCCTCTTCCGCATCCTGCACAAGCTGCTTCAGCCGGTCGTACGCTTCCATGTCGCTACCTCGATTGAGGGGTTCGGAAAGGGTTCAGTCTTGCGTAGGATCGCAGAAATCGCGGTTCGGGCAAGCGCCAGTGGGGATTTTCTCAGGATCGCCCGTCCCCGCGAATCGATTTCACCTCCTGCAGGCAGGCCTTGAACGCGGGATGGGTCGCATCCTGCAGAAGTTCATAAGTCGCTGATACGCATCCAGTTGTCGTGCATCCGGCATGCTCCGCGCGTCGCCGCGCCGGCTCGATCTGATCAGCCTCACCGGCCGAAATCGCGTCTTCGACCCAAAATGGCCTCCAACCGCCCCAGACCAGGTCGAGAGCGGTTTGAAGCACGCAGACATGGGCCTCGACGCCCGCGATGAGCACATTCGGCCGTTGGGCCGATTCGAGCCAGTCGCGGATGGAGTCGACACACCCGCTGAAGCGTGTCTTCTCGACAACGAGGGTTTCCGACGGCGCGGCGTCGCGAATCGAGGTTGTTGACCGTCCGAGGCCCTTCACATACTGCTCCGTGACCGCGACTGGCAGGCCGAGATGCCCGGCGACGCGAAGAAGAAACTCCACTCTGGTGATGAGCCGCGGGGCGTTCACGATCTCGGGGAGGAGTCGCTCCTGGACATCGATCACGAGAAGCGCCGTGTTGTGGGGGGTGAGGCGTGGGATGGGCATGGTCCGCCATCGTAGGGCTCCGTGCTCACGGACGAGGGCCGGGATCGGCATCGCGAAAGGTTTCAACGACGAGTTGGCCATCGCTTCTGATATGCACCGTGGTCGTTCCGGCCCAGGCGCTCACGAACCGCTGTCGAGACGAGAGCCGCGCCGCCCAGCGGTCGAGCCGAAGGCGACTGTGTCCCGTGCTCTGCAGGATGATTTCCGGGTTCACGAGATCGACAAACTCGACGGCATCCTCCGACCAGCTGCCGTGATGCGGCAGCTCGAGGATGTCCGCTCGAATTTGACTTGAGGCCTCGTTCGTCAGTCGTTCCATCGCCTGTCCGGCGATGTCTCCCGTCAAGAGCGCCGCGCGGCCGGCCGCCTCTATCCGAATCACCGCCGAGGAGTCATTGTCGGTTGAGTGCGTCGTCCCCTCTTCGGGCGCGAGCCATTCGAGCGTCGCGTCTCCGAGGTTCATCCGGTGTCCCGCGGAGACCACGCGGACCGTGACGCCGAGCAGCGCCGTTTCATCGAGCAGCGTGGCGACCGGGCTCAGCGGATCCGCGTCGGCCTGGTCGATCATCGGCGGCGTCACGAGCAACTCCCGCACGCCCATGCTCGCCATGACCTCGACCGCGGCGGCGAAGTGATCGATGTCGGCGTGGCTCAGGATCATGGTCCGCACGCGGAGAATACCCTGTCGTCGGAGCGTGGGTGTGATGAGCGTGTCCCCGATCGCGAAGTAGCTGCCCGAGCCGGCGTCGAAGATCGCCGCCTCGCCGCGCGACTCGATGACATAACACGACCCGTTCCCGACCGCGAGCATGGTGAGCCGCGCGGCGTCCCGTTCGAACCGCGGAACCGGCGACCAGGACGGCAAGGTGAGCCAGACGGCGATCGCCGCGACGACTCCGGACCGCACCCATCGCGCGCGGCGTCGAGGCGCCGGTGACACGATGATCCACGCTGCGGCCAGAGTCGCGATCGTCGTCCAGCCGAGGCTCGGATGACCGACCACAATCGAACTCAATGGAAGTTCGTCGAGGCGCACGACGAGCCCGATCAGACCATCCGTGAAGATGGACAACACCGGGGCGAGGAGGACGCCGACGCTGGGGAACGCGACGGCGGTCAGGGCCTTGATGTAACCCGCGGGCAGGATGACCCCGATCAGTGGCAGCGCCGCGAGCGAGATCACCGGGGCGAGCGGGCAGACGATTCCGAAGTGATACGCCACGAGCGGCAGACTGATCACCCACGCGACGAGCGTCGCGGCGATCGTGGTCTTGACCGCGGACCAGAGCATTTCCGGCGCCGACAGCCGTTCGAATTCCTCCCGCTCCCCGAACAGTTTCTCGCGCATCGGCTCGGTGAGCGTAATGAGCGCGAGCACGACGCCGAAGCTCAATTGAAATCCGGGCGCGAGCAGTTCGGACGGGCGCCACGCGAGCAGCGCGATCGCCGCGAGCGCAAGCACATTGACTGAATTCATCCGGCGTCCGGTGAGATCCGCGAGCAGGAACGCGATCATCATCACGCCCGCTCGCCAGACCGGAATGCGGCCCGGGAGAAGGAGGAGATAGCTCACGATGAGCAGAATGAGCGCGAGCCGTTCGAGCGTCGTGCTTCGGCTTATGCCTCTCAGCACGAGCGTCGCGACAAGCGCGAGCATCGTGAGATGGAGGCCGGAGATCGACAAGAGGTGCGCGAGTCCGATGCGCTGGAAGGCCTGGTCGAGTCCCGACAGCCCGGGCCCTCGATCCCCCAGGAGGAGCGCCGCGAGGAGCGCGTCGCGACGGGCGGTCGGACTCGAGGTGAGATCCTGCAGGATCCACCCGGCGGCGCGATCTCGAATCGCCGCCCGCCATCGGCGCCAGCGCCAGTCGAAGGTGGGCGTGAAGCCGAGTTCAACGACATTCCGGCGCGTGTCGGACTCAAGAATTCCGGCGAGGCCCTGCACGCGGGCCAGACGGTTTCGATCGAACTCACCTTCGTTTCGCGCCGAGGGAAACGGGGAGAGCATGCCTTCGACGATCATTCGATCTCCGACACGCCAGTGGTAGACCGGCTCGGCGACGCGGACGAGAACCGCGCCGGTCATCGGTTGAGTTGAGGCGGCGTCGCCGTGAGCGCTCTCGACCTCGAACTGGAAGTAGGTGAGCGGACCCTGGTGCCCGAACTTCGCCATCGAGCCGCCGGACGCGGTCTTGATCACCGGTGGGGTTCGAATGCGGCCTTCGAGACGCCAGAGTTCCTCGCCGGCGCGGATGTAGGCGGTGAGATCGCTCCGCGCCACCTGATCGGCGTAGGACGACATGCGCGCCGCCGCGAGCGCGAGCGTCGCGAGGCCGAGCGACAGCGCCGCCACGCCCGTTGGCCAGACCGGCGGCGCCATTCGGCGCGCGACCATCCATACCGCGAGACCGACCGCGGCGACGCCCAGCCAAGTCCATGCGACGAGCCGGCCGTCTCCGACGAGCCCGAACGACATGCCCGCGACCACAAGGATTGCGGCGACAAGCGGGCGATACGACCCGGGGCGCGCGTCTTCTCCGCTCCGAATGGCGTCGGTGTCAGTCATTCACAAGAACATGGTACTGGATAACGCTGGAATGGGCATATCCCAGCGCCGGTTGAGAGCCTCCGCGGGACCAGCCCGACTCCGTCGCTCGACCGTGGAACGGAGTAAGTGGCCACCTCGCTAGACTTATGGTGGCATGCCAACGCTCATTCATCAGCGTGTTGACGCGGCTCGACGAGGAGAGAATCCGACCGTCATCACTCGCCTGCCGGCCGGATGGGCCGTCCTGGGCGACGCCCAGGTGCTTCGAGGATACTGCCTGCTTCTGCCCGATCCGGTCGTGGCGTCTCTCAATGATCTACGAGGGCCGTCGCGCGCGAAATTCCTCAACGACATGACGCGGCTCGGAGACGCGTTGCTCACCGTCACGGGCGCGGCGCGCATCAACTATGAGATCCTCGGCAACCTCGAACCGGCGCTCCACGCGCATGTCGTCCCGCGATACGCGGATGAGCCCGACGACACGCGCACGAAGCCGTTCTGGTTCTACGACTGGTCGGCGGCGCCGGCGTTCGATGCCGAGCGGGACGCTGAACTCATGACCGTCCTGAGAAACGAATTGGAACGAGTATCGTGACGACGCCAGACGATTCGAATGCGAGTATCGCAGAGTTGACGCTCGAGAGTGTGATCCGCCGATTCCGCGCACAGAAGAAGCTGGCGGAACGCGCCATTGAGCAGCTGTCGGACGACCAGCTTCGAATCTCGCTGCACAACGAAACGAACAGTGTCGCGGTCATCATGAAGCACATGGCCGGCAATATGATCTCCCGCTGGACGGACTTTCTGAGCAGTGACGGCGAAAAGCCCGATCGCGACCGCGACGCTGAATTCGTCGACGATTTTGACTCACGCGCCGACATGATGAAGTACTGGGAGCGCGGCTGGTCCCGGTTATTCAAGGCGCTCGAGGACCTCAAGCCGGGGGACCTCCGACGGCTCGTCACGATTCGTGGCCATGAGCACACCGTTATCGAGGCGATTCATCGTCAACTCGATCACTACGGGTACCACATCGGCCAGATCGTGTTGACCGCCCGGATGGTCATCGGCGACGGGGCATGGGAAACGCTCAGCATCGCGCGAGGCGCGTCGGAGCAATACAACCAGCAGCACTGGAAGGGCGGGGCGCCGGAACGCCGCGCGAACTAACCGTCTGCGCCCGGATTCGTGGCAAGTGTAATCGTCGACGATTGACTCGCGCCGCCCGCGCGATCCGGTCGCCACCCGAAGCGCACCGCCAGGATCGTCCACACAATCTTCCACCCCGCCTTGACGGCGCCGGCGACGGACCCGCTGATCTTGCTCGTTCCAAAGCGACGGCGATGGTAGGGTACATCGACTTCGGCCACGCGCAGACCGAGAATGGCGGCTTTCGCCTGCATCTCGACCGTCCATCCCCAGGTTCGATCGCGCATTTCGAGTCGCTCATACGCCGGAAGTCGAATCACCCGCATGGGACCGAGGTCCGAGAATCGGCGGCCGGTGGTGAGCCAGATCATGGTGGTGGCGGTGCGGTTGCCGAAGCGCTGGATGAAGTTGAGCGCTCCGCGCTCGGCGAACCGCGGTCGACATCCGACCACGAGGTCGTGGCCGTCGAGGGCCTCGATGAGCGGCTCGAGTTCGCAGGGCAGGTTGGACAGATCCGCGTCGATAAAGGCGATCGCTTCGGTCGGATCGTCGTGTGCGGTGATCCATGAAATGGCGGCAAGGCAGGCGCCCCCGTAACCTCGGCGCGGCTCGCGGATCACGATGGCTCCCCGCGCGGCGGCGAGGGTGGGGGTCTCGTCCTCCGACCCGTTGTCGCCCACGACGACATGGCGAATCACGCCGCGCTCCCGCAGCCGATCAAGGCCATCGAAGAGCGGACCAATGTTCTCCGCCTCGTTGAGCATCGGTATGACGAGGTCGACCACCGGGGACATCGGCGAACGATACGGTCGAGCCGCCCGCCGGGTTCATCAGAGACTGTGGAAACGGCGCATGAGAAAGGGCGAACGCCGCCGCGTTCGCCCTTTGAAACATGGGTGGATGATCAGTCAGGTTGAGGAACTGATCAGACGCCGTTGTAAATCTCGACCGATTCGAGCGACGACTTCAGTCGCGCCTGACATTCCGTCAGGTGAGCGCGGGTGTAGTCGTCGAGTTTCGCCGCACGATCGGATTCCAGAAGCTGGGTGATCCGTTCGTGGAGTCGACGCTGCCACTCGAGGGCGATCGACTGGACGGCGCGGGGCGGCGCGTACCAGCCGTTCGCCTGCTGCAGGTCGACGAGCATCATGATGTATTCACGCTGCAGATTGCGTCGCAACGAGGAGATCATCGGCTGGCGGTTCGAGAAGTCGCCTTTGAAGGCTTCATCGGACAACGCCTCCGCCCAGATCGACTCCGACACCGTGTTCATGAACTCGGGCACCGTAAAGGCGTCCTGGCTCACCGGGGTGAGATACTCGTTGTCATACACACGGGTCAATCGCGTCGGATTGAGCAGCGAACTCAAGAGACCGATCTGCACCGCCATGACCTCATCGTGAACCGGGAACTCCGGCGATCCGCCGTAGTTACCCCAATGGTTCATCTTGTCGGTCGCAAGGTACTGCAGCAATTCAGGATCGAGTCCAAACGCGTCGTCCTTGAAGGCGTTCTCGAGAACGAATGCAAGCGCTTCGCGCTGCTTGGCGGCCTCGACGGGGATCTGCGGCGGTCGAGCGTTCGGATCGCCCTTGCGATCTCGATGGACATAAGTGCCGCCGATGAATCGGGCGGTCATCGCCGAAGCGCTTGCCTGCTGATAGAGCAGCATCGAGAAGAATGACCGCGCCGGGTGCCACGCCTCGCCATCCTTGACGGCGCGGTCGAGCAACTCGGCCCGGAGCCGCTTGATCTGCGCGATCTGCCGGTGCGCGTAATTGATCGGATCCTTGCCGAGGTCGAATCGACGAACGAGCGGATCCGGACCCGCGGCGTCTTCGTCGGTCGCGTACTGGAGTCCATCTTCCGCGACGCGACTCGCGATCTCGCCGAGTTTCTCCGTTTCCGGGGTGTAGCCGTACTCAATGACCCAATAGTCGTACGGTCCGATGACCGGGGTCACCCAGTCACCCTGACTCGCGGTGTCCGGATTGATGTTGAGCGGGTTGTAATCCATCACGGAGCCAACCTGCGCCTCGCCAACACCGGCGTTGAGGTCCTCGAGTGATTTCCAGGTTGAGGCCTTGAAGTTGTGCCGCAGCCCAAGTGTGTGCCCGACCTCGTGCGCCACGATCTCCTTGATCACCTGAGCGACGAAGCGCTCGGGGAGCCCATCGATGAGTTCCTGATCGGAGTACGACGCGGCCTCCACATGCGCCTGCATGGCCAGACGGGCGAGGTTCAACTGGTGCGCCTTGCCCGCGGCGAGGTTGCAGTACCGATTCTGCTGGACGACCCGCGCGAGAATCGAGCCGGGCTCGTCGGAATTCAGATCGTGAATGAGACCTGACTGCGGCGAACCGAGCCGGTCCGTGCCTTCCGGCTGCGCGCGGCCGGCGAGTCGGACGCTCGGATCCCAATTCGGGTGCGCGTCGAGCCAGGCCTTCGCCTCCGGGGTGGCGTCCTCCACCGGCAACGCCGCGATCATGCGCTCGTAGTCGAGCGCGTAGAACCGGATCATCGAGTCGTCGAAGATGATGTCCGCGTCGAGAATCTCACCGGTCTCGGGGTTCGCCCGGCTCGGCCCCATGGCGAACGCGTCTTCCGAGGTAATCCATCGGAAGAAGTTGTACCGGACATCCTCCGGATCGAGATCCATGTAGGCGCCCGTTTTCGCATCCTGCTGACGCACTTCGATGGCGCCGTCGATTCCGATCTCGCGGTACGCCTTGTTCCACTCGAGAATGCCGTCCCGCACATAGCGGCGATACTTCACGGGTACCGTGTGCTCGATGTAGAAGATGATGGGCTTCTCGGGCGGCGACAACGGCAGCGAGGGGTCGCGCTTCTTGAGATTCCAGCGGTTGATGTAACGGACGAACTGTTTCCCGTCGGTCGAATCCTTCGCGAAGTCCTTGAACACGGTCATGAAGTACCCGAGACGCTCGTCCGCCTCGCGCGGCTGGTAGTCTGTGCGCGGCACATCGCTGATGGAATAGTGAATCCGCGTCAACCGGCCATCGGGACCGGGCCCTTCGAACTCGATCTCGAGATTCTGCGGGAAGGCCTTCGTCTCCTCGATCGTCGTCAGACGGAAATCGAGCGGAAGCGCGAATCGACCGGACTGCCCCACGAGCAACTGATCGAGGTCGATGACCGGCCCGCCGCCGGGCCCCATCGTGATGATCGGGACCGACAGAATGACGCGATCCGAGTAGGTTCGCTTGACGGATTGCTCGATCTGCTCCTGGCCGCGCGCCTGGTACTGGAGTTCCGGCTCCATAAGGACGAGCTGATCGTTCACCTGTCGCCAGTAGCAATACACCTGGTTCCACTGCCACCCGGTGAAGTAGCTGCCGCCGGAAATCGAACTCGCGACGAAGATCTTCTGGCCCGCGAAGTTGCGGGGCAGTTCGGCGAGGAGCTGATTCTTGTCGTCCTGGCGATAGATCGTGTACATCGACGGGGCGCCGTCGGCGGTCGAAATGACCTTGCGATAGTCCTTCGAGACTTCCTCGAACGGCGGGAAGTCGCGCGCTCCGGCGTCCGTCGCGGCGAAGAGAGCCGCGCCGGCCGACGCCGCGATCAGAGTCTGCGTGATTCGTCGCACTGCTTACGCTCCTTTGGAGTCTCCGCTCCGTTGCGAAAGAGAGAGATGAGATGCTCAGGGTGAGCCGACAGCCCGGTGTGATGAGCGTGCCGGCGTTCACCGGACCGTGAGCCCGGCGATGGTCTTATCGGGGCGTCGACGCCTGTTCTCGCATAGATAAGGCGGGATAACCGTCCACGGACCCAAGGGCGGCGCCCGGCCGAGCCGGCCGTCGCCGCATCGATAGTTATACGGACGAAACGCTCCGAGGGATCAGACTTTTCGCGGGTTTCACATGTCGCCGACGACGCGACGGCGGGCGCCCGCGAATCGATTGATTCAGAGCCTCCGGCGCGCTATTTTCTCCGACGGTGACCGCCCTCTTCGTCTAGCGGCTAGGACGCCAGGTTCTCATCCTGGAAACAGGAGTTCGATTCTCCTAGAGGGCGCTTTCGATGACCCGACCCGGCCCCCGCGGCCGGGTCGTTCTCGTTCCGAGGTCGCTGGCCACTCACGCCAGCGATATCCCATTACGATGAGTCGCCGAAATCTTGCGGGCCGTGTTCGGAATGTGGTAATCTAGCAAGGCCTGCGTTCGTCATTGCGGATGGCGAACGCGTTGACCCTCCGCAGAACCGCGTCGGTCGCCTCCCAGCCCGGCCGATCAAAGTTCGTCGACAATCTCGGGGACGGCCGTCTTGAAGGAGCGAACCGAAGTATGTGTCGGCTGCGATCGCGCCGGACTCTCCGGGCCGGTCGTCCGGCGTTCTGTCACGCCAACTTTAATGCTGCTCGTTCTGTTCACCGGCTGCAGCCCCTCCCGGTATGTCGCCGACGCTGACCGCGAAGTCGCCCGGTTGCTCGACCGGTATGACGATCGGGCGCTCGGCGATCGCCGCGAATGGATCCGGTACCCGACCGAAACGCCCGGGCCGGAGGGCGAAGGTGAAGGCGTTCAGGTCGAAGCCGAGGCCCCGGAAGCCGATGATCCTCCGACCGCGCCGCCGATTGAGCCGCGCGAGATCGATCTCGACGAGGCGCTTGCCCTCGCCTTCACTTCGAGTCGCGAGTTCGAAGACCGGGTCGAAGCCCTCTACCTCCAGGGGCTTGGTTTTACACTCACCCGGTACAACTTCGGGCCGATCGTGAACGCGACGATCGGTTACTTGTGGTCCGATCGCGAAGGGTCCGACGAAAGCGATTCGTTCGACGCGTCGGCGGCCGTGAGCCAGATTCTGCCGACCGGCGGTGATCTGAGCGTCTCCTCGTCTCTTGCCGGCGCAAGGGTTGCGGATCCGTCGTTCTTTGATTTGAGCGACAACACGACCTTCGACTCAACGGTGGCGGTGAATCTGCGCCAGCCACTCCTGCGGGGCGCCGGGTACGAAGTCTCCCATGAGGCGCTTACCCAGGGACAGCGCAACCTGATCTACGCGGTACGGAGCTTCGAACTCTTCCGCGAGGACTTCTCCATCCGCGTCGCCGAGCGATATTTCGATCTCGTGCGTCAGCAGCAGCAACTTCGGAATGACGAACGCAATTACGAAGCGGCCGTCTTCGACCGCGAGAAGGCCGAAGCGATGCGGCAGACGGATCGCAACCGCGACGAGGATGTCTTTCTCGCGCGGCGTCGTGAAATCGAAGCGGAAGATGCGCTGCTCCGTTCGCGCACGAACTTCGAGTTGTCGCTCGACGACTTCAAGATTCTGCTCGGGCTGCCGACTTCGTGGCCGATCGAAATCGTCGATCTCGAACCGGAGTTTGAGCCTGTCCGCATTGATCCCGTATCCGCGGTCGAGGTCGCGCTGCACAATCGGCTCGATCTGCAAACGGAGCGCGACCAGGTCGAGGACGCGGAGCGTGCGGTCCGCATCGCCCGCAACGGCCTCCTGCCCGACCTCGATCTGACGGCTGCCTACGGCTACGCGGGCAGAGGCGATCGATTGAGTCAGGCGACCCCGGATGACTGGTCGTCGACCATTGGTCTGTCGTTCGATATACCGCTGCAACAACTTCCCGAGCGGAACGCCTACCGGGCGTCGCTCATCGCCGCCGAGCAGGCGCAGCGGACTCTCTCACGCACAATGGACGAGATCGAACGCGACATTCTCAATCAGCTTCGTGAGCTCGAGCAGTTCGAGAAGCGCATTGAGCTGCAGCGCGAGCAGATTGAGCGAGAGAAGCGGGCGGTCGCGGTCATGCAGGTCCGCGTTGAGTCAGGTGACGCGCAGACGCGCGACCTCCTTGACGCGCGCCAGGGGCTCACCGACGCGCAGAACGCGCTGATCAACCTGAAAGTGCAGCACTTCATTGCGCGTTTGCAGTTGCGCCGCGATCTCGGAATCCTCTTCATCAACGAACGGGGGATGTGGACGCCATGAGAGCTCTGATCTGGATCAGTACCGTCGCGGCGGTCGGTGGGGGCGGCGCTGTCGTCTTTCATCGGACTTCGACGATTGACGCGCCCGCGTTCGTCGAAGAGACGCTGTATCCCGTCACTCGGGGAACGCTCCGAGTCACAATTACCGAGAACGGCACGCTCATGGCCCAGAACTCGGAGAAGATCACGCCTCGGACGCGGCGCAGTGGCAAAATCACCTTTCTCGTCGAAGAAGGTAAGGCGGTCGAAGAGGGCGAAGTGCTCTGCCGGCTCGATACCACCGACCTTGAGCAACGCAAACAGGAACTCGACCTCTCCATCGTGCAGACCCAGGCGAACCTCGACACGGCGCAGACCGAGCTCGACATTCAGAACTCGGAGAATACGGCGACCATTGAGAAGGCTCATATCACCCTCGAGAAAGCTGAGAAAGAGCTTGAGCGCTACCGCGAGGGCGACGGGCCGAAGGAGCGACGCCAGCTCGAGATCGCGATCAAGGAGGCTCGCACTAACTTCAGCCGCGCGAAGAAGAAGTACGAAGATTCGTTGATGCTCTATGAGCAGAATTACATCAACAAGTCAGAGGTCGAGCAGGATGAGATTGAGTTCGAGCGTTCCGAGATTCAGCTTACAAGCGCCGAGCGCGATCTCGATATCTTCGAGAAGTACACCTATCCGATGACGATGATGGAGCGCGAGACGGCGGTCAAGGACGCCGAGCGATCACTCGAAAACGCCGAGAAGCGCGCGCAGTCCACCCTGAGGCAGAAGGAGGTCGCGGTCGAGAGTCAGGAGCAACAGCTGCAGAATCTTCAGAGTCATCTCGATGAGGTCATCGAGGAGATCGAGAACTTTACGATCGCGGCGCCGTCTCCTGGAATTGTGATCTACGGCGATCCGTCGCAGCCATGGTATCGATCGGAAATCAAACTCGGCGGCTCTATCTGGGGTGGCTTCACCCTGTTTACGATCCCCGATCTGCGGGTCATGCAGGTGCGAGTCCAGATCCACGAGGCGGACATCAACAAGGTGACCGAAGGTCTCCCGGTCACCGTTACGATGGATACCTATCCCGGGCTCACGCTGACCGGTCAGGTAACGAAGATCGCGTCGATCGCGGGCGCGGGGGACAACGCCTTCGGCGGCAGCGACGAGGTGAAGAAGTTTACAGTGGACATCACGCTGGAATCGGACGACGAACTCCAGCTCAAGCCGGGTATCAGCGCCAAGGCCGAAATCTTCGTCGAGGAACTGACGGATGTGCTCTTTGCGCCGATTCAGTGTGTATTCCTGGAGGACGGCGCGCACTACTGCTATGTGATGGACGACGCCGGCCTCCCGTCCCGCCGCCCGGTCGAGGTCGGAACAAACAATAACTCCTTTATCGAGATCCGAGACGGGCTGAGCGAGGCGGCGCGGGTATTGCTCTACAACCCGAATCTGCACGCGACTGCGGCGCCCGAGACCGACAACGAAGAGGAGGCGATCAGCCCGATCGAGTCACCGGGTGTCAATGGCGCGGCGCCCGAGCCATGATCACGGCATTCGAAACGCTGCCCCCCTCATGACCGCCATTCGAAACATCCTCCAGCTCGACGGTATCGAGAAGTCCTATGGCTCAGCGGTGAGTCCGCTGACCGTACTTCGAGATGTCGATCTGCGCGTGGACGAAGGCGAGTTCGTGTCGATCGTCGGTCCGTCCGGAGCCGGGAAGTCGACCCTGCTCAACATACTCGGCTGCCTGGACCGTCCGACGCGTGGCTCCTATTTCCTGCTCGGCGAAGATGTTGCTCGTCTTGATGACCGGGCGCTGTCGCATGTCCGACGCACGCGCATCGGTTTCGTGTTTCAATCTTTTCAACTCGTACCCCATCTCTCGGTTCTCGAGAATGTCGAACTGCCGATGTTCTATTGCCGCATCCGTCGTGGCTCGCGCCGGCGTCGGTGCCGTGATCTACTCGAGCGCGTCGGACTTGGTCGTCGGCTGCACCATCTTCCGAGCGAGTTGTCCGGCGGTGAGTGTCAGCGCGCGGCGATCGCCCGGGCGCTCGCGAACGAGCCCGCCATGATCCTCGCCGACGAGCCCACCGGGAATCTCGATACGGGCACCTCAGGCGAGATCATGAAACTCATTCGAGAGCTGCACGGAGCCGGGCGGACGGTGGTTCTCGTCACGCACGATCGCGAGATCGCGGAGGCCGCCCCTCGTCAGGTGCGCGTGCGCGACGGTCGCGTTGAACTCGACACCGCGTTCGCGGCGGAGGAAGTCGGGCTTCATGTTTCTCGTTGAACTCACGGTCGAGGCTCTGCGCAATCTCGGGCGGCACAAGCTGCGCAGCCTGCTTACCACGCTCGGCATCGTTTTCGGCGTCGCGTCGGTCATGTCGATGATGGCGATCGGAGAAGGCGCTCGTCGCGCCATTCTCGAGCAGATCCAGGAACTCGGCATTCGCAACATCATCATCAACGCCCGCAAGCCTCCGGACAGTGGCGAGGCCGGCGACGAATCGCAGGCGATGACGCTCGAGTACGGCCTCACATTCCGCGACGCTAACCAGATTGTTGAGACACTTCCGATGGTCGAGCAGACCCTCGTGGTTCACGACATCGAGAAGTGGATCTGGTTCAAGAGTCGTCGAATCGCCGCGAAGGTGCGCGGAGTACATGCCGATTACTTCGAGCGGTTGCGGCTCGAGCCGTATCTCGGCCGCAGGCTCGACGAGATCGACGCCCGGGAGCGACGCCGCGTCTGTGTCGTCCGTGCGCGGCTCCTGCGCGAGGCGAAGTATGTAGGCGACCCGCTCAAGCTCGATCTCAAGATCGGCGCGGAGTACTTTCGCGTGGTCGGCATCCTTCCGGACTTCGAGTTCCAGAGCCCGAATAAGGCGGCGCTCGGCATCGACGACCGCGCCATGGAGGTGTATGTCCCCTTCGAAACCGTAGTCGATCGATTCGGCCTGACTTCGACACAGCGGCGCTCCGGGAATTTCGAGAGCACTCGTGTGGAACTGCATCAGATCATTTGCGTGGTAAGCTCGGAAGAGCATGTCCTTCACGCGGCCCGAGGCATTCAGACGATCCTTGCGCGCTTTCACACGAAGCAGGACTACGAGATCACGGTTCCTCTCGAGTTGCTCGAGTCCCAGCAGCGGGCGCAGCGTGTGTTCAATATCGTCATGCCGGTCATCGCAGGGATTTCACTGCTCGTCGGTGGAATTGGGATCCTCAATATCATGCTCGCGAGCATTACCGAGCGCACGCGTGAAATCGGGATCCGGCGGGCCATTGGTGCGACCGGCGCGGACATCACGCTGCAGTTTCTCATCGAGACCGTGGCGCTTGCGACAATCGGCGGCTTGCTCGGCGTAGCGGTTGGAGTCGGCGGCGTGTACATTCTGAAGGTCTCGACCCACTGGCACGCTGTGGTCACCGGCTGGTCGCTCGCCCTCGCCATGGGCGTCTCGTGCCTGACGGGGATCATTTTCGGAATCTACCCGGCGCGCCGCGCCGCCGCGATGGATCCGATCCGCGCGCTCCGGCACAGTTGATGGTCGCGTCGTCTGGCAGCAATGGGCCGCTCCGTTCGCCGCTCGTATGACGGGTGGACCGGCAAGGGGCGGACGCCGGGGAAGGCGATTTCACCAACGCCGTTGCGCGCGACCGGACACCATGGCTGGCGGACTCCGCAAATTCCGGTAGACTGTGCCGTATGCTTGCTCGCGTGCAGTCGTTCGTGCTGAGCGGGATCGATGACGGGCCCTGTGAGGTCGAAGTCGATATCGACGAGGCCGGGCTCGGTCAGAACCGTCCAACCGTAGTCGGGCTTCCCGACGCCGCGGTCCGTGAGTCGGTCGAGCGGGTCGAGTCGGCGATTCGCAACTCCGGGTATTCGTTTCCGCTCGGCAAACTGCTTATCAATCTCGCGCCGGCCGATGTGCGGAAGGAAGGTCCGATCTACGACCTGCCGATCGCGATCGGCATGCTGCTCGCCAACGGGACGATTGCGCCACCACGGAAGGAATCGCCCTACGACTATCGCCGGTTCCTGTTCGCCGGCGAAGTGGCGCTCGACGGACGCTTGCGACCGATCAGCGGGGCGATCGCGATGGCGCTGCATGCGAAGCGGAAAGGCTTTCGCGGCGTGTTTCTTCCGCGCGATAACGCCCGCGAGGCGTCCGCGGTCGATGGAGTAGAGGTCTACGGCGTCTCTACGCTCGCCGGCGTCGTCGCGGCGTTGACGGGCGAGCAGCCGCTCGAGCCGGAGCCTCCACTCGATTTCGAAGAACTCATCGCCGCGGCCAAACCCGAGATCGACTTCGCGGAGATCAAGGGCCAGGAGGCGGCGAAGCGCGCCATGCTCATCGCCGTCGCGGGCGGACACAACATCCTCATGCTCGGCCCACCCGGGACCGGCAAGACAATGCTCGCCAAGGCGCTTCCGGGGATCCTTCCTCCGCTTTCCCGTGAGGAGGCGCTTGCGGTGACGCGCGTCTATTCCGTGTGCGGCCTCGTCGGTCGCGACGAGGGACTCCGCACACTGCGGCCTGTGCGAACACCGCACCACACGGCCAGCGCTCCCGCGATCATCGGTGGTGGCGCGATTCCGAAACCGGGGGAAGTCAGCCTGGCGCACTTCGGCGTGCTGTTCCTCGATGAACTGCCGGAGTTTCCGAAGGCCGTGCTCGAGACGCTGCGCCAGCCGCTCGAGGACCGGCTCGTGACGATCTCCCGTACCCATTCGTCAATGCGCTTCCCGGCCGACTTCATGCTCGTCGCGGCGCTGAATCCGACGCATAAGGGCGATCTTCCGGAGGATGCGCGTGGTCGCCGTGCCATGGAGCAGTATCTGTCGAGACTCTCGGGCCCGCTCATCGACCGCATCGACATTCATGTCGAAGTGCCGAAGGTGCCGTACTCGAAACTGCGGGGCCGGGCGAACGGCCGCGCGAGCGCCGAGATTCGCGATGAAGTTCTCAGTGCGCGGCGGCGACAACGAGCCCGGCAGGGCGCCGCCCTGGCCAACGCACGGTTGTCCGGAAAGCAACTCGATCTACACGCGGGACTCAACCCCGAGTCTTCTCGAATGGTCGAGGCCGCCGTCACCGAACTCGGACTGAGCGCGCGAGCGTACGACAAGGTGCGGCGGGTCGCTCGGACGATCGCCGACCTCGAGGGGGCTGACGCAATCAACTCCGAGCATGTCGCCGAAGCGATTCAGTACCGGTTGCTCGATCGGCTGCTCGCGTAGGTCAGGCCCCGACCGTCGAAGGGCGATATTCGACGACGCCGTCTTCACGGACGCGGCTGTCATACCGCCGCACGGTAATCTGTTCATTGTCGGGACAGCGGCCGTCGCTCAGTCGGAACTCCCAGGCGTGCCAGGGACACACCAGACACCCGTCGTACACCCGTCCCCCGGAGAGTGAAGCTCCGGCGTGGGGGCAGGTGTCGTCGAGCACGGTCGCCGTCATGGCGTCCGTGCGCACGACCGCGAGGGGCGCCGTGACGGCTCCCTCGCCATCCGGCTCGATGTACTTCGCGCGGCCGATCTCGATCTCGTCGAGTCGACACAGCGGTCTCCATCCGTTCGCCGATTGAAATGGATGATCACCCATCGGGGCGAGTATAGGAATTCGTGGGGATCGATCGTCATCGTCGTCAGTAGTTGAACGGACCGACCGCGGTTGGATCGTCCTTGATGACGACGCGGACCTTTCCGTCGTAGGCGCGAAGCACGACGAGGTTCCCCCCGCCGTTGTACCGGGCGGTCACACGCTCTTCACCACGACTATGGATGATCGGAGCGCCTTCATACGCCTTGAACTCAACCGCGCCTCCGAGCGCTTCAAGATCGAACTCGCCGGACGAATCGGGGGGAATCCGCAGGTTGACATTGCCCTCGGTCGTCGACGCCGCGATCGCCTCGGTGAGCGCCTTTGACGAGCGGATCATGACATCTCCGCGTTCGTTGATGACGGTGATGGCGCCATCGAGATTGAGCAGGTCCACCGTGCCGCGCATCGTCTGCACCCGGGCGCCGTTCACCTCGGGCATCGTGATCCGAAGATCGACCCACTGAAGATCAGGGTACTCGTAATCGGTCACCGCGGTGACCTGGAGGATTCCGAACCCGTTCGAGTCGCGAATAAGCTCCGCTTCAACATTGATCCGGTCGAGCGTCTGCTCAAGACGATGCTGGCGGATATTTTTGCCGACGCGATACCAGTCATGCCCGGCGCGGAGCGTGGCGCGCACCTCAATACCGGGCGCGGCCGGATCGGCGACGACTTCGACACCGCCGGCGAAGGAGTTTACATCGACCGCCCACGCCTCGGTGACCGGACCCTTGTCAAAGACGAGTTCCTTGACCGTTCGTCCACCGCACCCGGTGAGAAGCGCAGAGAGCAGCGTGACGACGGCGATTCGCAGACTCGTTCTCGTGATTCGATTCGCGTACACGGTCATCCTCCAGGTTCGTCTGCACTGCGATCGGCCTATCGACGGGCGTCGCGTGAGCCGCGGGGCGATTCTACCCGAGCAGGGGGGCGAACATGATGAAGGCGGAGAGCCCCGCGGCGGCGAATCCACCGACCACATTGAGCGTCACGGCCGTTGCTTCGACCCACTGGAGAGAAGCGCGCCGGCTGATCCTCGAGAAAGAATCGTCCATCGTCTCCGTCCATGCGCGCCGCCACGCTCGAAAGCCGGCGAGACTCACGCGGAGGGCTACCCAGGCCGCGACGATCCACGCGAGCACATCGATCGTCATGACGAGTATCTGGGTGGAGTGATCGTGTTCGATGTCGGTCACGCTTCTTGAGATCGCGAGGAGCAGTGTGGCGAACCAGGCAAGACCGGCGCCCATGAGGAATGGCAGATGGAGAAGGACGCAATGGGTCGTCCAGAGCGTCACGACCACGCGCCGGCGACTCGCGGGAAGTCCGAGCGGCGCGAGGGCGCCGAGGCCCCAGGTCAGAAGTACCAGCACTGTGCCGACGCCGACAGTGACGGTCAGCTCAATGAAAGCCATGACGAGAATCGCGAGGCCGTAGGCGGCGATGAGTTCACTCGATTGCTCGCGGAGCGTGGCCAGTCGGTGAGCGACCGCGACATCATGAGGAACGGATCGGTGGCCGCACTCCGAGCAGGTCCAGTTCGGTGAATGGGAGAGGTCATAGAAACACGCGGGACAGTGAAACCCGGCCGGCGGCCCTGGCTCGACGCGTCGGCTCGGAGACTGGCCGCGCCTGGAGGATGGAGATTCAGGATCGCGCATCGTGTCCGCCTGGGGCCTCCGGTTGAGGCGGCGTCCGCTATTGTACGGACCGTCGCGGGTCACCTCGTTCGCCTTACTGGAGAGTTCGTGACATGAGGGCCATCCTTCGAATCAAGATGACGATTCTCATTCTGCTCGTCGTCGGAGCCGGCGCGACGACCACGGCGCAGAGTGAAGTTCCCACCCCTCGGCCGCGCACGGAGGTTGTGGTGCGCTTCGATGAAAGCCTCCGCGCCGAACCGGCGACCGGACGCCTCATCCTTCTTATGAGCAAAGCGACTCGAGGAGCGCGGCATCGAGATCCGCTCGGAGCGCCATTCTGGGATGATCCGTCACCCATCTATTCGATCGCGGTCGAGGCGGTGAAGCCCGGAGACGACATGAGAATTGACGACTCCGCCGTGGCGTTTCCCGTGCCGCTCAGCGAACTCGACGGCGAGTATTCGGTTCGGGCGGTTCTCGACCTGGATCGAACAACCTCCGGATTCGCGTCCTCGGAGAAGAATCTCCTCAGCATGCCGAAGCGGTTGGAGTTCGATGCGCAACGAGCGCAATCCTTCTTCATCGAACTCGCCGGCGTTGGTCGCGTCCCTGATCCGGAAGACACCGATCGCGTGAAGAGCGTGCGCATGCGCAGCGAGTCGTTGTCGGAGTTCCACGGATTCGATTTCGTTCTGCGGGCAGGCGTCGTCCTGCCTGAGGGCTACGAGGACCATCCGGAGCGCCGGTACGCGGCCGTGTATCACATTCCCGGCTTCGGCGGCTCTCATGCCGGCGCCTGGCGACATCGTGACGATCACGAACTTGATCGCCAGGTCGTGCACATCTATCTCAATCCGGACGGTCCCTTCGGCCACCATCTCTTCGTGAATTCGGAGAACAACGGCCCCGTTGGCGACGCCCTCGTTAATGAGTTGATTCCCCATCTTGAAGAGCGTTTTCGACTCGTTCCCAAGGACGCGGGGCGACTTCTCACGGGTCATTCGAGCGGCGGATTCACCAGCGCCTGGCTGCAGGTGAACTATCCCGAGACCTTTGGAGGCGCCTGGGCGACGGGGCCGGACCCGGTCGACTTTCGCGCGTTTCAGATCATCGACATCTACACCGCGACGAACGCGTATGTCAATCCGGAAGGGAATGAGCGATCGTCGGTGGTGATCGACGGCGCTGTGGTGTGCACGATTCGCCAGGAAAACGAGATGGAGCATGCGATTGACCCGGACAATCGTTCGGGCCAGCAGTGGGATTCATGGATGGCGTGTTTCTCGCCTCGCGATGAGAGAGGGAACCCGGCAGGTCTCTGGGATGCCAAGTCCGGAGCAATGAGTCCTGAGGTCGTGAAGTTCTGGAAGAAGAGAGACCTGCGTCGAGTCGTCGAGTCACGATGGGACGAGCTCGGTCCGCTCGTCTCGCAGCGACTGCGAATCATCGTGGGCGCCGAGGACAATTTCGATCTGCACGAAGCGGTCGGATATCTTCGGTCGAGCCTCGACGAACTGAGCGGCTGGGAATCGGACGCCATCTCAGAAGCCGATCGAGCCGGGCGCGGGTACATCGAGATCATCCCGGGACGCGATCATTTCAACTTATACGAAGACGGGCTCGCTGCGAGGATCAAGAGCGAGATGTCGCGACATCTTCAATCGGAAGGGCTGCTTCACCACGCCGGGGAGAGCGCGACTCCGACGCGTTGAAAGAGGGGTCACAATCCGGCCCATCGCGTTACGATGAACAAGCCGAAGAGACCGTTCAAGATCGCGGTCACGAGGAGTACGGCGCGATACCAGGCCGCGCCGTTCGCGTGCGCGAAGACCGCCGCTCTCCTGTGGATGGGGAGGGCGATAAGAAGCCCGATCAGCCAGCCGACGACGGTATAGATGATGGCTTCGGACGCATAGTTTGACAGACCGATTCCGCCACTGAGCAGGTCACGGACCGGGTCCGCGCCGATGGCGAAGAGCGGGCCCAGAATAAAGGGAAAGTGAACCCATCCGGCGGTCATGATCCAGTGGCGCGTCGCCCCTCGCCGCATCGCCGTCGGATGCTTCATACTTGCGAGGCGACCGGCCGCGACCGTACCCCCGACGGCAAGGACCGAGCACAGCACGAAGCGGGCGTCCAGCCGGGCGAGCGAAATCAACGCGAAGAGACCGATCGAAGCGAACAGAAACACCATGGACAGCAGGCGCCACTGTTCGGTGCGCGGGTTGGCGCCGAGACCCGAGGCGATCTCGACCTCGTGCTCGGTGACGACATGGCCACACTCGCTGCATTGCCGGTGGATCGCGACCGAGAGGTCATAGTCGCATTTCGGGCAGTGCATGCCCGGTGGAATGTACCCGCCTCGTCGGCGTACCCGCGTCGACATGGCGCCATTCTAACAATTCTCCGCCGACCCTTTGCCATGGGAACCCCCGGAGTAGAGTTCGTCCATGTCGAATCGATCAATGGAATGGAAACTTGGTCATGGTCGAACGCTCTTGCTCGATCGACCGCGCCTCATGGCCATCTTGAATGTCACGCCCGATTCGTTTTCCGACGGCGGGCGATTCGTCGAAGTCGATCGCGCCCTGGCGCATGCAATGGCATGCGTCGAAGACGGGGCGGACATGATCGATGTCGGCGGCGAGAGTACGCGACCTGGAGCTGAACGAGTCCCGGTCGACGAGCAACTCCGGCGTGTGATCCCGGTGATCGAGCGTCTCGAGGCGGAGACCGGCGCCCTCATCAGTGTCGACACCACCCGCGCCGAAGTCGCAAGACAGGCGCTCGCGGCCGGAGCCCACGCGGTAAATGATGTCGCCGCCGGTCTCGAAGATCAGGGCCTGCTTCGAACCGTCGCGGAGTCGAACGCGGGCGTGATTCTGATGCACCGGCTCCGCCCGCCGAACGAGGATTCGTACAGCGATCGCTACGAGACCCCTCCGAAGTACGGCGATGTGGTCGGCGAAGTGCGCGACTTTCTCAAGCAACGCGCCTCGGCGGCGGTGAACATGGGTGTTCACGAACGCCGTATTGTGATTGACCCAGGGCTCGGCTTCGGCAAGACCGTCGAGCAGAATTTCGAGCTTGTTCGACGCGGCGGGGAACTCCGCTCGCTCGGCTTCCCGACGCTGGGCGCCTCGAGCCGCAAGAGCTTCATCGGTCAAATGAGCGGGGTCGAGGCGCCGAGAGATCGCGTCGCGGGGACGCTCGCCGTGTCGGTGGCGCAATACCTGGCCGGCGTACGGATCTTCCGCGTCCACGATGTTCGAGCGCATCGCGAGGCGCTTGGGGTTGCGCGGGCTATCCTTTCTTGAAGGTCACGGGGCCTTCGCTAGCATTCGGCGCGCTCTGTGGGGCGTAGCCACATTCGAGAACCACAGAACCTCACCCGGGTCTCAGGAGATGAACCATGGCGGGCGGCAATGTACGCGAGTTTACCGACGACTCCTTCGAGCAGGATGTCCTGCAGAGCGATCAGCCGGTGCTCGTGGACTTCTGGGCCGAGTGGTGCATGCCGTGCCGCATGCTCGCCCCGACGGTGGAGAAGATCGCTGACGCGTACGAAGGCAAGGCCGTCGTCGGCAAGCTCGACACCGACTCGAACAAGAATGTCGCGGTGAAGTACGGCATCAGCGCCATTCCGACCATCATCATCTTCAAGGACGGCGAAGTGCACGCCAAGGCCGTCGGTCTGAAGAACGAAGGCGATCTGCGCCAGATGATGGACGACGCGATCGGGGGGTGAGCCCGATCCGGCCTTCTTCGCGATGCTTCAGCCCTCGAGATCGTGCTCGCCGGCGTTCAACGCTCCGTTCGTTACTTCCTGCCATCGCGCCTCGTCCGTGAGAGGCTCGAAGATGTCGCCCTCGGCGTCGAGCGCGCTCTTGACCCGACGCAGTCGCGCGTAGCCGATCGTTCCCAGGAAGAAGGTGAAGCCGAGGGAGCCGGCGAAGACGAAGCCGGCGTACTCGAGCCGGTCGTCGTTGACCGGCACGGCGTCCGCCGTCGCCGGAACGGTGAGTTTGCTTCCGGCGCCATCCGTGCGGCGGCCGCGTTCCGCATTCGAGGCGCTGACGAACGCGACGGTATAGGTCTCGAGAATGCGCTGCGTATCCGCCTGTCCAAGTCCTCGCAGATGGAAGTTGATCGTGCCGGGCTCGGGCGCGGCGAAACTGAGGTTCGATGCAAGGTGCGACTTCAGGGTTCCGGCGTCGGCGAGGTCCTCGTAGCCGCGCTGACGCAATCGGGTGGCGACGGCGCTCACGAGCGAATCGCTCATGATCATCTGTTCGTGGGCCGCCTGCCATGCGGTCGCCTGTTCGTCGGTCAACGGGAAGCCGGGCTTGGGTTTCGCCTGCACCGTGGCGCTCGCCGCGTAGGTCGCGGGCCAGAACTGCATGACGCCGAAGTAACTCGCCGATCCGAGCATGAGCACAAGCGCGGTGAGCCAGAACATCTGCGTGACGACGCGACTCCGCGCCCACTTCCGGATCATCCGCCGCTCCGCCCGCTCCAGACTGTCACGAGCCTGCAGTATCGTGCGCCGATCCTGATCGGCCTCGCGGAGCCGCTCCGCCTTCTTGAGCAAGGATTCCCGGGCCTGCTCCATGCGGTCGGACCGAGCGCGGAGGATGCTCTTGTAGGCCAGGAGCCGCGCGCGCCGGCGTTCGAGGCACGGGCCGCCTGCCGCGTCATCACGAGATTCGTCATGTGAGGCGGCGGCCGAGCTCGCGGATTCACAACGAGCCTGTTCGAGTTCCGTCTGCAAACGACGAATATGTCCCGAGAGTTTCTCAATAGCCTGATCGCGCTTCGTGATTTCCTCGGGATCGACCGCAGGCTCCGCCGCGGCGGTATTTGCGTCGCGTGAGATTGATTCGAGTTGTTCCTCGAGTTCGCGGATCCGCTGATCGCGGGATTCGAGTTCGTTCGACTCCGCAGCCATGGCGGCCGTCTGCGCCGCCGCGGCCCTCTCGTGCAATGCCGACAGCTCGCCCTCGAGCTCGTGAATGCGATGATCGCGCTCTTCCATCGCCGCCGCAGTCGCGGCGGCCTGCTCGATCTGTTCCTTCTGCGTGTCGAGCGCCTCGGCGAACTGCAGGAGCTTCTGCTTCGCCTGGTTGAGCTGTTCGTCCCTCGCGCGCAGATCATCGGCGCGCGATGACGCGTCCGCTTCCATCTCGCTCAGTCGACCGCGTGCGGCTTCCAGGTCCGCGGCGATCGAATCCGCTCGCAGGCAGGCCTGTTCGACCTCTTCCTCCCGCCGCGCAAGCTCCTCGCGGCGCGCATGCAATTCGTTTTCGAGATCATCGACTCGCTGCTGAGCGGCTCCTTGTTCATGTCGCAGCAATTCGAGCTCCGCGGCATGACTCTCGTCGCGGTCGTTCCGTTCGCGGAGCGACCCCTCGAGTTCAGCGACTTGTTGCACGAGTTCAGCGCGCGACGCGTTCGCCTCATCGATCTGCATACGCCATTGCTGCTCGCGCTGCTCGAACTCAGCTTCACGGCGATCGCGCTCGGCGCTGAACTCCCGAAGCCGCTCTTCGAGCGACTGCTTCTCGTCCTCGAGTTCGTCGGCTCGCCGAGCGAGACTTTCCCGTTCGCGGGCGATTTCATCATGGATCCGACCCAATTCGCCGCGCTCCGTCTCGAGGCGTCTCGCCTCGACATCGAGCGCGTCCCGGTCCTGCGAGATTCGCTCGCGTTCAGCGCTGAGGGCTTCGCGCTCCTGGTGCGCCGCAGCCTGCGCTTGCTCGACCTCGACGCGTTCGCAGTCGATGGTCGAGGCCCACTCATCCAGACCTTGTTCCCGTGCGGCGAGTTCTCCGGCCCGACGATCGATCTCCTCCGACCGGCGGTTGAGTTCGTCCTGACGAGTATCACACGCGCGCTCGCGCTCCTCCAAGGCCGCGCGGCGAGCATGGAGCGACTCAACCTCGTCGTTCGTCCGCTGGGAGTGTTCGCGGAGCCGCGAGAGCCGGTCTTCGACATCGGCGATCAGATCGAGGACCTCACCTCCGAGATTCCCGGCGGTCTCCACCGCCTCAGCAGAGGTCCGGGCCGGGTTGATCGACTCGTTGGTCGTGGCGTCGTGATGCTCGTTCATGACTCGTCCCGGGCCTCCGTAAGCGCGCACTGGGAGTAGTTCCGCGCTGTTATCGGCGTCTCGCGGGAGCGGCTGAACCCCGGAATCCGAGCGGAGGGGAAATCGCGAAATGGGGGCGAAGGCTGGGATCGAACGCAACCCGACACGGCCTACGATCGAGCCGCAGCGCCAGGTAACCGTCCCGGTCAGGTGGTTGATGACGAGTGAACTCAGACAGATCGAGCGCAAGGTCCGCGCGGGCGAGCGGCTCTCACTCGACGAAGGCGCCGCGCTGTTCGCGACGCCCGATCTATGGTCGGTTATCGGCCTCGCCGATCTCGTTCGCCGCCGGTTGCATGGCTCGACCGCGTACTACAACATCAACAAGCATCTCAACTATTCAAATGTGTGCGCGCTATCCTGCAAGTTCTGCTCGTTCTACCGCAAGAAGGACGAGGACGGCGCGTATGAGTACGACATTGAACGAATCGCCGACGAGGCCCGTGACGCCGCGGCCCACGGCGCGACGGAGATTCACATCGTCGGCGGGCTTCATCCCTGGCTCCCGTTTTCCTACTACACGGACATGCTCCGCGCCATCCGTGATGCCGCCCCGATTCTGCACATCAAGGCGTTCACGGCGGTCGAGATCGTACATCTGGCGCGAATCGACAAGCGGCCGAAGGACCTCGTCGGCGTGCTGCGCGATCTGAAAGACGCCGGACTTGGCTCACTGCCCGGCGGAGGCGCCGAAGTCTTCGATGACCGGGTTCATGACGAGGCGTTCAAGGGAAAGATCCGTTCCGACAAGTGGCTCGAAGTCCATCGTGCTGCGCATGACATCGGGCTGAACACGAACGCGACCATTCTCTACGGCCACATCGAATCGATCGCCGACCGGCTTCATCACTTCGATCTGCTCCGCCGCGAACAGGACCGCGCTCTGAGCCGCTGGGCGCAATCAGTTGGAATTCAACCAGGCCTCGAAGAAGAGGTCGTCCTGACGGGACCGGACGAGAAGTATCCCGAAACGCGCCGTCCAACGCTCGAGCGCGCCGGCAACGGGTACTTTCAGACGATCATTCCGCTGCCGTTCATACCGGATGACAGTGAGCTTGAGCATCTGCCCGGTCCCGACGGGATTGCGAATCTGCGGATGCTCGCGGTGAGTCGACTCATGCTCGACAACTTTCCGCATGTGAAGACCTTCTGGATCATGCAGACGCTGCCCATGGCGGAGGTCATGCTGCAGGCCGGCGCGGACGACATCGACGGTACGGTCGTGTGGTACGACATCACCAAGGTGGGCGGATCGGGCACGCATCAGGAGACGGACGCGACACGATTGCGTCGCGCCATTCGTGAAGCCGGATTCGATCCGATTGAGCGCGACACCCTCTATCGCCCCGTTGAGCGCGACGGCTTTCGATGGCGACTCGCGGACACCGTTTCAGAGACGGCGTAACTTCATGGACGCGTCGAGTGGCGATCATGCGCCCAACGACTCACGCCGCGGGTCTGGCGGGTGGCTGCTCGCGATGCGCTGGGAGAAACTTCTCTTCGCCCACTGGCCGGTCGAGACCGATCGCCTTCGTTCCTTCATTCCGTCCGATCTCGACATCGATACGCACGATGGTCGGGCGTGGCTCGGTGTGGTCCCGTTTCGGATGACGGGAATTCGGGCGCGCGGTCTTCCGCCGATTCCGTTCGTCTCTTCGTTTCCGGAACTCAACCTGCGAACCTATGTGCGCTGTGGCGATCGAGTCGGCGTGTGGTTCTTCAGTCTTGACGCTGCGCATCGGCTCGCGGTCGCGACGGCGCGCTGGACCTTCTCGCTTCCGTATTTCAACGCGCGGATGCGATGCGACGAGGACGGAGACGGCTGGGTGAATTACGAGTCGGTGCGAACCCACCGCGGGGCGCCCGTCGTCGAATTCGTCGGCCGCTACCGACCGGCCGGCGCCCCTTGCCGGACCGAGCCCGACTCTCTGCCCGAGTTTCTGACGAAACGCTATTGCCTCTTCGCGCAGAATCGCCGGGGCCGGATACTCCGGGGTGATATCCACCACGAGCCATGGGAACTCTGTGACGCGGAACTCGAGATCGAACGGTTGACGCTCGCGGCGCCGCTCAGAATACGCCGCTTCGAAGGGGAGCCGATTCTGCACTACTCGGATCGTCTGGATGTCGTCGCCTGGTCGCCGGAGGCGGTATCCTGACGATTCCGCTTCGTCACGACGACGGACGGGGTGTCGATCTCGTCGGCGTCGTCGTCGAACTCACCGGCGTCACCGTTTCGCTTCGCGCGCTGGTCCGCGGCGCGCTCGTCCGCCTGAATCCCTTCGAGCATCTCTTCAGGGACTCCAATTCCTTCGTTCGACGCGTCGAGCGTGTCGTGTTCGTCGCGGACCTTGAGGTCGTAGACCATGGGCACTTTCATCACCATTTCGTGGTAGAACCCGTGTCCCCACAGTCCGTCTTCGCCGTGGCAATCACCGTGGTCGGCGCAACAGACGATCGACGCGTCCGCGTGCTGGAACCCCTGAATGATCGGAGCGAGCGCGCCGTCGACGAATTCGAGGCACGCGCGCTGCCGTTGCTGAGATTTGTCGCGGCTGTTCTGTTTGCCGAACGGCATCGTGTGGTTCACCGGCGGCCAGGGCGCGCCCTTGTAGTGGTAAGGGATATGCGTCTCGCCGATGTTGATGAAGACGAAGCACGGCTTGCCACGGGCCTTGTCAAGTTCGGCCAGAGCAAAGGCGACCTGCGCCTCCGCATCGCGGCCGGTATAGCTGAACACGTCGAAGTCGTCGGTAAGCAGCCGACCGGTGTCCAGACTCGGATCGAACCACCGCATCGCGCCGGTCCCGATGGTGTGGAATCCGCGGCGTTTGAATCCTTCGACGATTGTGCCGCCCCGGAGCTGAATCCAGTCGGTCCGCACTCCGCCGGCCGCGCCGTTGACGAGTCGGAAGATTCGCCCCGCCTTGGGGTTGCGATAGGGCTCGCGAGATCCGGCGATTCCCGGAGTAATCCCGACGAACATGGCCGCGTGCGATGCGAGCGTAAACGTCGCCGGCGCCTCGGCCTCGAACGGTTCGCCAATCGATTTGAGCGTGGGGCAGTTCGCCGCCTGCCAGACATCGAAACGGCACGAGTCGATCGTGACGAAGAGAACCGAGTCCGGATGAATGGCGCCCGATGATTGGAGCGACGCCGCGAGTTCGTCCGTATTGATGCGAGCGAGGCGACGGTTCTGAAGCAACCGACGGATATCACCCGGATGACGAAGGCCCTTGAGGGCCAGTTTGATTCGCCTCCGCAACTTCATGCGTCCGATGCCTCCCTCTGGCGGTGCGACTCAAGCTTCCACTTCTATGGTATTTCACGCCGCGAGGCGCGAACTTGTTTCAACAATAACGGAGCATGTCCGATTTCCCGGACAAAATCAGCATTTCGCTCGGAGAAGCGCCAATCGTTCGAACGAGTCTCAGCGCGTCGAACTATGGAACGGATATCTCGTGACGCTCGGGTGGGATGCGCTGGAAACCGGTACAATCCCGGACTTCGTCGCCTGTGGCGATGACGCGGCGTCATCGACGCAGACGCAAGAATCCATGGCCGCTCAGGAGAAGACATGCCGCTCGTGGTGACCGGATCGATCGGAATTGACACCGTGCACACTCCGTCAGGGTCCGCCGAGGAAGTGCTCGGCGGCTCGTGCGTTTACTTTGCGGCCGGGGCAGGCTTCTTTGCGCCCGTGCGGCTCGTCGCCGCGGTCGGCGACGACTTCGACGAGCGGCACATGAATACGCTCAACGCCTTTCCGAATGTCGATCTCTCCGGACTCGAGCGGCGTGCGGGATCGAAGACCTTTCGATGGACCGGGCGTTACCTCGACAACATGAACGATCGCGAGACGATTGAAGTTCATCTCGGGGTGCTGGGTGAGAGACCGGCTCCGGCGCCGGACTCGTTTCGCGATTCGGAGTTCCTCTTTCTCGCGAACACCGATCCGGTCACCCAACTCGAGTTTCTCGAGTCGTTCCCGAATCGGCGACTCGCGGTCGCCGACACGATGGACTTGTGGATCCAGACGAAGCGCGACGAACTCAATTCGCTACTCGATCACATCGACGGGCTGATTCTGAACGACTCCGAAGCGGAACTCCTGACGGAGGACCCGAACGCCGTCCGCGCCGCCCGGACCATTCGCGAGCGGCACGATCTCGGCTTTGTTCTCGTGAAGAAGGGCGAACACGGGTCGATTCTGTTTCATCGGAGGGGGATGGCGGCGCTCCCCGCGTACCCGGTCGAGCGGGTCATCGACCCGACCGGCGCCGGAGACAGCTTCGCCGGAGGTCTCATGGGATACCTCGCCGCGGTGGGTCGCACGGACTTCGAGGCGATCCAGGCGGCGATGACCCACGGAACGGTCATTTCGAGCTTCACGATCGAGGCGTTCAGCCTCGATCGACTCCGTCAGATCGGCGAGGCCGAGATCCACAAGCGGATGATCGAGTTCGCCCGGGCGGTGCGGGTCATCTGAGTCGCACCGTGTATTGTCCAAATGAGGCGAGCCGCCTACGCTTGCCGCTGAACTCGCCCCCCGGTGTCCGGGGGGCCGCTCACGCCCTGGCGTCGGCGTCCACGAGAATCAACCTCTCTGCCCAGCGAAGAGCATCATGCCCAAGTCAGTCGAACGCATCGCCAAGCGAGCCCGAGTCGCCCGTCTGAGCGCCAATGGGACCCTTCATGTCGATTTCAAGGACGCGGACTCGCTTCGCCGTCTCATGAGCCCGAACGGGAAGATCTATTCGGCGAAGCGACTTGGCGTGACCGCGCGTGAGCAGCGACTTATCGCACAGGCGATCAAGCGGGCCCGCTACATGGGTCTGCTGCCCTACACGAACGCGACGCTCTGATCGTTCGCGCGTCCGCCGGTCGCTATTCGATCAACTCGACAACCACATTCGACACCCGGCCGACCTGTGCGGCCTGGAGATAGACCGTCTGCGTCGACGCGCTCGGCGGGATGAGCGCGGTCGCCTCGGCGAGCCCGGTCCCGTCAGCGACCGCGGTCGCTCCAAGCCGCGCGTTCACGACGCTGAGCGACACACCGAGTTCCGGTACGGGAGTGAGTCCGAAGCCGCCGAGCGAATAGGCGAAGTAGGCGGTCTCATTCGGTGTGGCGTTGACGACCCGTAAGGTCGCATCGAACCCGGAGACGAAGGGATCGATCTCCATGATGAGTCGGTTGGCGTCCGGCGTGAGCGCCACATCGAGCGTCAGCTCGACTTCCGGATCGATCGAAACGAGTTCGATCACCGGCTCATAACCGGGTTTCTCGTAGGCGACGAGATACTCGCCGGCGGGGGCGAAGACGCTGTACCGACCGTGGGCGCCTCGGCTTGAGTTCATCTCACCATTCGGATAAATCACATCGATGAGCCGGACTGACGCTTCGAGTGGGGCGCCGGTGTTCGCGTCGCTGACACGCCCGGAAAGCGGAATCGGCCGCTCGATCATCCAGAGTGTGCCGGGCCACACCCGGTCGGCCTCCGCGAGCGCCTGTGAGTAGTCCGGCTGCTGGCGGCGGCCGGTTTCGGTCAGGAAGGAATACGCGCCCATGGCGCCGAGCTGCCACTGGTACTGCTCGCCGTCTGCGCTGGGCGGTCGGTGATCGCCGCCGTAACTCGACGCCTCCGACAATCCGATCGCTTCGGCGATGAGGTACTCATCAAACGGGTGCTCGAGGCAGCGGTATCCGTGAAGCGTCTCGCGGCCGCTCGAGTGGTAATCGAGCACCTTGTCGAAACCCTGGTCCTCGCTCCAGACGATCATGGTCTGTGTCTCGACCTCAGTCAGCGGGGCGTCACCCGAAGTGCAGCCGTCGGCTTCCCATCCGAAGGGGTAATCACGATTCAAATCGCGGTCGCGCGCATTGTGTCGAGTACCTGCGACATACCCGTCCGGATTCCAGACGGGGGCGATCCAGATCTCGTACGAGTCGACGGCGTCCGTGACGCGCGGATCGGATCCGTACTCACTCGTAAAGCGCGAGATGGCGTCGAGCGCGATGACGGGAGTGATGATTTCGTTGCCGTGATGCGCCGAGACCATCATGAACGACGGTTCGTCTTCGTCGAGCCCCACCGAGTCTGAAATCTTCACGGCGACAAGGTGGCGTCCCTGAACGGTGGCGGGAAGGCCGTAGAGATCCGTCAGGTCCACAAACGCACAGATGTCCGGAAAGTTTGTCGCGGCGTCCATCATCTCCTGCACGATCTCGTCGTAGGTGGGGTAGTCCCCGTCGGGCGCCGGAGCGTCTCGAACAACCGAAATCGAATCGGTCGCGCGCGTGGCGTCGGGGTTCGGATCACTCGCGGCAAAGGCAGCCGCGCTCGACACTCCCACGACAGAAGCCAGCGACAAGATCACGCGCGAGACCGACGAGTCAAACTCGATCATCATTTCGCCCTTCGGTGCGGAGTAATCCCACGATCGGTCGCCGGCGTCAGGGCTGGCGGCGCCGCCCAACATAGCAGACCGGTCCATTCGAGTCACGACCTTTCCGGGCGCCGAGGCCGGCTCGATTTGCCCCGTTCATCCCATTCTGCTTGACTATGCCGACTCCGATCGTTCGTAACCGAAAGGCGGCGGGTGAAGAGCCATCTCCTCCAGCGCGGATTCGTGTCGTTGCTCGTGACCCAGTTTCTGGGCGCCGCGAACGACAACATTCTCAAGCAGATCCTGATCTTCATGGTCACCAAGGGGCTCTGGCAGAACGCGCTCGGTGATGGCGGGCAGGGCTATATCGCTCTCTGCATGACCATTCCGTTCATTCTCCTCTCGGGATACGCCGGTCGCTTCGCTGACCGTCGGAGCAAGACGCAGGTAGCGCTCTTCGTCAAGATCGCCGAGATCCCGATCGCGGTGACCGCGCTCGTGGGACTTTGGGTGGGAAACCTCTGGCTCACACTCGTCGCGTTCATTGCGCTCGCAGTTCAGAGCGCCTTCTTCGGTCCGGCGAAGTACGGCATGATTCCGGAGCTCGTGACCGAGGGTGAATTGAGTCGCGCGAACGGCGCGATCAACATGCTCACGAACATCGCGATTATCGTGGGCACGCTCATCGCAGGTCCCGTGTGCGACGCGTACTTTCCCCAGGCGAGTCAACGATCGCACGACCCCTTGCTGTGGCTGCCGGGCGTGACGCTTGTACTTGTCGCACTGCTCGGTCTCGGCGCGGCGCTGTTTCTGCCCCGGCTCGAAGCGAAGGACCCGACGACGCCGTATGAGTGGAACCCGTTCGGCGTCTATGTCGATGCGCTCAAGTCGATGGCGCGGGGACCGCTCATCTGGATCGCGCTGGCCTGGGGCTATTTCTACATGATCGGGATGATTTCCATTCTCATCCTGCCGGAGTACTCGGTCGTGCTCCAGATCGACTTTACGAAGACGAGCTATCTGCTCGGCATACTTGCGATCGCGATCGGCGGGGGCAGCGCTTTCGCCGGACTCATCTCGGGTCATCGCATTGAGCCGCGCCTGACGCCGATCGGGGCGGTGGGGTTGACGCTCTTCCTTGTGCTGCTTGGTGTCGTGCCGCCGAGCTACTGGAATGTGGCGGCGTTCGTCGCCGGCGCAGGATTCTTCGCCGGGCTCTATCTCGTGCCGCTCCAGGCGCTCCTGCAGGACCTCTCACCCGAGAAGGAGCGCGGCCGATTCCTCGGGACCGCGAACGCGCTCTCGTTCCTCTTCAGTTCGATCGGCGCCGTCGTGTGCTGGATGGCCCTCGGCCCGGCCGGGCTTCCGGCGCCCCGCGGATTCCTCGTCGCGGGCGTGCTGTCCCTTCTCGGGACCGGTGTGCTGCTCTGGCGTCTGCGTCGGTTCATCGCGCACGCGCAGGGCGGCGACGCGGAGCGACCGGCGGGCGACCCGGGTTGATCACGATCAGGCCTGACGCAACCACTTGAGAAGCGTCTTGAGATTCGGGGGCTTGCCGTACATGAGCACGCCGATCCGGAAGATCTTCGCCGTCGCCCAGACGCCGGCGAACACGGCGGCGAAGCCGATGACATTCGTCGCGACGACCTGCCACATCTCCACTTCCTGATTGCTTCCCAGACGCATCGCCATGATGAACGGCGTGAAGGGCGGAATGAAGCTCAGCGTGGTCGCGAGCGAGCCGTTCGGCGCCTCCATGATCGGAATCATCACCACGAACGGAACGAGCATGACCATCATGAGCGGCGTCATCATCGCGCTCGCTTCTCGCGGATCAGAGACGGCCGAGCCGACCGCGGCCATCATGCAGCCCACGAAGAGGTACGCCATGAAGAAGAACGGAACGAACGCAAGGATCTGATCAATCCCGATGAGGTGGTCGAGCTCGAACTTGTCGAGCGCCGACCATCCGAGAGCCATGTAGACCGCGAGCATGGTGAGTCCGACGGCGCCCTGCCCGAAGATCTTGCCCGTCATGAGTTGCATCGAAGAGACCGCCGACAGAAGTACTTCCATCACGCGGCTCTGCTTCTCCTCGATCGTCGACATGAGCAGGTACTGCCCGCCCGTGAAGGTGCTGATCCAGAGGAGCATCATGAAGATGATCGGCATGAACTCGGCGAGTTCTGAAGCGTCCTTCGCTTCACCTTCGTCCGTGACCATCGAGCGGTTGATGCGCGGCGGAACATTCGCGAGCTGAATCTGGCTGACATCGAGTTCAGTCAGGCCACTCGAATGGATCCGTGCGCGCACGACGCCCTGGCGAATTCCCTGCTCGAGGCCGGAGACATTTCGGCTGTGCATGCCGGAAGGCGTCTGAAGGCGAATCGCTTTGGATTCAAGGGGCTGAAGCGCATTCCGGTTCAGCTCAATGTACGCGAGCAATTCGCCGCGGTTGATCTGCTCGGTCATCCGCGCGCGGAGTTCTTCGAGCTCGTTCTGATCGGTCACCGGTTCAAGCAGGTCGATCTCGATCTGAGGTGTGGGCTGATCGAGCAGAGCGCCGCCGGCCCCGCCAGCGAAGGCGACGGCGACGGAACCCATGGGCCCCGCCAGGCCCTCCATCTGCTTTCGCAATTCCGCCTGCGCCTCTTCACTTTCTTGAAGCTTCGCAAGCTCCGCCTTCTTCGTTTCAATCGCTTCGGCGTCGAATTCCTCTTCAATCCACGGCGCCGCGTATTCGGTCGCGTCCATGATCGCGACGCGGCCCTCCATGCGCGGGGCTTCGCTCTTGATGATCTGAGGGAGGATGATCATCAGGCCGTAGAACAGGATCGGAAAGACGAAGGCGCCGAAGATGAACGCCTTCGTAAGGACCGTGGACTTGTACTCGCGGATGAGAACCTGCCAGACCTTACCCACGACCCACCTCCAGCTCGCCGAATTCGTTGAGATGCGCGTCTTCCACCAGGCTGATGAAGATGTCGTCGAGACTCAGCCGGCGGAGCTCGACCTTTCGGGCGCGCGTCGCGGAAAGGATGTCCTGCATCACGCCGTGGGGATCGGCGCCGTCGTCAAGGTAGACCTCGTGCTCGTTCTGGACGCGGTTCACGCGCATGACCCCGTTGAACCGCGCGAGATCCGCCGACTCACCGTTCAGCCGTACGAGGAGTGTTCGCGGATCGAATCGGGCCTGAATCTCTTCAAGCGGCCCGTCGAGCACTTTGCGCCCGCGGTTGATCATGAAGATGCGGTCGCAGATTTGCTCCGCCTGGTGGAGCACATGGGTCGAAAAGATGAATGTGCGTCCCTCGTCCTGATTCAGTTCGATGATGAGGTCGCGAAGCATGCGGGCGTTGACCGGGTCGAGCCCGGAGAACGGTTCGTCGAGAATGATGAGCTGCGGGTCGTTGATGAGCGTCGCCGCGAGTTGCACCTTCTGCTGCATGCCCTTGGAGAGCTCTTCGAGCCTCTTCTTCGTGACATCCGGGAGATTGACGCGTTCAAGCCAGAGTTCGGCGCGCTTCTTTGCGGTTCCCGCATCCACGCCCTTGAGCCTCGCCATGTAGACAAGGAACTCGAGTACCTTCATCTTCCGGTAGACGCCGCGCTCTTCGGGGAGGTAGCCGATGAGGTCCTTGCTTTCCACGGCCGAGTCGCGTCCGAGGACCGAAATGCGGCCGCTGTCCGGGAAAATGATCGACATGATCATCCGGATCGTCGTCGTCTTGCCGGCGCCGTTCGGGCCGAGGAAGCCGCACATGCTGCCCAGAGGCACAGTGAGGCTCAGATCGTCCACCGCTTTGAGCGATCCGAACGACTTGTTGACATTCTCGATTTCGATCGCCGCATTCACCGGGCGAGCACTCCAGAGATCAAAGCTTGAGGGGATACCACGGAGCCGGGGAACATCTTATGGAAGGACGAGCCCCGCGTTTCGCGGTCTTCACCCGAATTACGCCCGCGAACGGGAGCGCCGTCGGAGCGTCGTGGCGCACTCAACGACCGCATCGGGGCCGACCGCAAAGATGCGGTCACCCGACCGGGGCTGGATCCGGTAGCCGCCCGTGAACGACCCGAACGACGGGAGAATGAGGATGAGCGGGCGCACCCAGAAACACGGGGCGCGGAGCCCGGCGACGCCGGCGCCGGTCGGCGCGGTGAGTCGGACGACCGGGTGGAGGTGGCCGGCGAGCGTCGGACTCGTCGGATCGTCGATCGGATCGTGACGCAGGTGGAATGGTTCTTCCGCCGCGGACTCATCGAGAATCCGAATGTCGAGAAGTCGCGCAATCTCGTCCACTCGTCGATCGTGATTGCCGAGGACGAGTTCGATCGCCAGTCCGCGGTGACCCTCGCGCCAGCTGAGAAGCCGGGTGCGCGTAGCGTCCGCTTCGTGTCCCTCGGGTGAATGAAAGAGGTCGCCGAGAGCGATGAGACGCCGCGCTTCCCTCGACCGGACGAGCGTCGACAATCGCTCGAGGTCGGCGTCGGTCACCGTTTCGGGGGCGGGAGAACCCGCGAGCCGAAAGGCGGCCGGCTTCCCGAAGTGCGCGTCCGCGATGATGAGGGTCTTGCGGCGCTCCCACCAGATCGCTCGTTCAGGAAGGAGCGACAGGCGCTCGTCGTGCCAGTTCAATTCAGCCGTCACCCGTGTCCTCCGTGACCAGTCTGCGGCCTTCTCGTCGATTGCGGGAGCGATTGTTCGGGGGAAGGGCGTCGCGTTCGAGTTCCGCCATCATTTTTTGCACGCGGTCCGTCCAGGATTCACTCGAAACATGCGTCGCGCGCAAGCTTTCGGCCCAGAGCGGAAACGCGAGCGGCGTGAGGCGATCGGGTCGTTCGATCACGATGGACCATGTCCGGGTCTCCTCGAGTGTCTCACGGAGTCGTCGCACTTCAAGCTGACTTTCGAGAACTTCCCGGCGCGCCTGCTCGAGCAGCAGATTCTCGGCGTCGAATTGGGACAGTACATCGTAGAACATGTCGCTCGACGCCTGCAGGCCCTTCATAGTCCGTGCCTGACCAGGATATGAAGGGAGGATGAGGCCCGCGATTCGCGCCACACTTCGAAACTGCCGCCGCGCGAGTTCGGTCGCGTTGAGTGCTGCGAGAAGATCGTTCACGAGGTCGTCAACCCGAAGCGTCTCGCGCCAGTCCTCGGCGTCGAGCGTGAACTCCTCATCGGAGAGCAGTTCAATGCCGTAGTCATTGACGACTGCGCTGATCGACGACGGGCGAACCTGCGAGAGGCGGTATGAGATGAGCGCGCCGAGGCCTTCATGGGCGAGCCGTCCGGCGAACGGAAAGATGAAGACATGATGTCCCGCCCGCGTGCGCGTCACCTCGATGAGCAGTTCGTCCGGTCGCGGGAGTCGGGATCGCTCCTCCTGCAATCGAAGAAGCGGGAGGGCGGCGATCATTTCGGGATCGTCGGATTCGCCGCGTCGAGCCCGGTCGATCTCGCGCAGCACTGAATTCGCGAGTTGCGTCGAGAGTGGCATCTTGCCGCCGTTCCATCGCGGGACGGCGCCGCTGACGGACTTCGCCCGCTCGACTTCGGCGGTCATATTCCGCATGCGCACGAGTTCGAGCGTGCGTCCTGCGAAGACGAATCGGTCACCCGGTCGAAGTTTGCTGACGAATGATTCTTCGATCGTGCCGAGTGATCGGTGGGACTTCGTGTACTTCACGGCAATGGCGGCGTCGCTCGTGATCGAACCGATGCCGAGTCGATGCCGGCGCGCGATCATCGGACTCGAAACGCGCCAGCGGCCATCGCGCTCTGCGATACGCGAGTAGTCCGGATAGGCGCGGAGCGCCGGACCGCCGCGGTTCGCAAAGTCGATCGTCCACCGCCATTCGTCCGCCGAGAGGTCGCGGTACGCCCAGGTCGAGCGAACCTCCGCGAAGAGTTGCGATTCTTCGAAGCCACCCCCGGCGCCAATCGTCACGACATGCTGGGCGAGAAGATCGAGCGGCTTGTCGAGCGGACGGCGGGATTCGAGTTCGCCGGCGTCGAGCGCCCGCCGCGCCGCGGCGAACTCCACGAGCTCAAAGGCATGCGTCGGAACACCGATGATGCGGCTCACCGCGCCGGGTTGATGACCGCTCCGCCCCGCCCGTTGCGCGAGTCGCGCGACGCCTTTCGGGCTGCCCACCTGGATCACCTGATCGACCGGTGAGAAATCCACGCCGAGATCGAGACTCGAGGTGCAGACCACACAACGCACGCGGCCGTAGGCGCTCGATCCAATCCGGAGCATCGACTCCACCTGCTGCCGCAGATCGAAGTCGAGCGAACCGTGATGGAGCGCGATTTCACCAATCCATTCGGGGCGCTTACGGAGGATGTTGCGGAACCACAGCTCCGCCTGCGACCTTGTGTTTGTGAAGAGAAGTGTGACGCCGCCACGATCGAGATGTCGCAATACGCCGTCGAGCTGCCGCGCGCCGAGATGGCCCGCCCAGGGAAACCGCTCGATGTCATCCGGGATCAGCGTTTCGATCTCGACGCGCTTCGGCGCGAGGCCGCGAACAAGCGTTGGCGCAGGCCGGCTCTCCCGTCGTCCCACGAGGCACTGCGCCGCTTCTTCGATATTCCCGAGTGTCGCGGAAAGTCCCCAGGTCCGGACCTCTGGATTCCATTGACGCAGTCGCGCGAATCCGAGCTCAGCCTGAACCCCGCGCTTCGTCCCGAGCAGCTCGTGCCACTCGTCGACGACGATGAGTCGAAGTGTGCTGAAGAGCGATTGCGACTCGGGATACGAAAGAAGGATCGAGAGACTCTCCGGCGTCGTGACAAGAGCCGTGGGGAGTCGCTTGCGCTGCTTCGACTTCCGCGAGCCGCTCGTGTCGCCGGTCCGCTTCTCGACCGACCAGTTGAGCTCGAGACCGCGAACGGGCTCGACCAGAGCTTCTACGGTGTCGTTCGCCAGGGCGCGCATGGGCGTGACCCAGAGCACCCGGATCGGCGCCGTGACAGCGGAAGTGGATGAATGTTCCTGTTCCTCCAGACCCTCGGCGACGGCCCCGAGCCACGCGGCGAGCGTTTTGCCCATGCCCGTCGGAGCATGGATCAATCCATCGCGCCCCTCGAGGTAGGCGCGCCATGCCTCACGCTGAAAGTCGAATGGCTTCCAGCCGCGCGAGTCGAACCAGGTGTCGAGGCGCTCGATCATCCGTCACCCAATCGTTCCGTCATTTTGAGCAGGCCGCGCAGCGTATCCATCGTGTCCGCCTCCTCGATCGGCTTGTCACGACGCCAGCGGGCGATGCGGGGAAACCGTACCGCGACGCCGGACTTGTGACGCTTCGACCGCTGAATGGATTCGAAGGCGATCTCGAACACGAGTCGCGGCTCGACGGTGCGTACCGGCCCGTTGCGGGCCGTCGTGTTCCGACGGACGAACGCATCGACTTCTTCGATCTCCGCATTCGTCAATCCAGAATAGGCCTTGCAGAAGGGAACGAGCGGCCGTTTCTGGTCGGCGCCCGTCGCATCCCCCCATACCGCGAAGGTGTAATCGGTGTAGAGGCCCGAACGCCGGCCCGATCCGGGTTGCGCATGAACAAGCACGGCGTCGACTTCGTAGGGATCGACCTTCCATTTCCACCATCCCTGAAGGGCGCCGGCGTCGGCGCCCGAGTCGCTCTCCGCCGCGATCTTGACGCGTCCGACGCCGTAAGGGAGGTCGCCCCGCTTGAGCATGACCCCCTCCGCGTTCATCTCGGTACGCGCTGCGTCACGGCGTTTCCCGAGTTCGGCCCACGATGCGGCGTCGATCATTGGCGAGAGTCGAATGTCGCTCGAATCGCCCAGTTCGTCGAGCAGAGATTCGAGCGCTGCGCGCCGTTCATCGAATGGGCGTGGGCGCCAGTCGACGCCGGCGAGTTCGAGGAGGTCATACGCCATGAACACGGCGCGCTCGTCACTGAAGAGAGACAACTGCGCGGTAGGCGCCACCTTGCGGCCGAGTCGCTTCTGAAGATCGGCGAACGGACGCGGTCGATCGATTCCCCAGATCAGGATCTCGCCGTCCAGGGCGACATCCTCGGCCAACTCCTGCGCCGCGGCGGCGACCTCAGGAAATTGATGTGTGACGATCTCTTCGCCGCGCGACCAGAGCGTCACTTCCTCACCCCGCCGCAGAAGCTGAGCCCGCGTCCCGTCCCATTTCCATTCCGCCCGCCAGAGTTCGTACGGGCCAAGCGATTCCGGAGGATCGTCAAGTTGATGGGCGAGAAAGAACGGATAGGGGCGTGCGCGGTCATCGGACTCCGTCTCGTCGGACAGCAGGCGTTCGAACGCCGCGGGCGTCGGATCGAATCGACCGGTCAATCGGGCGGCCATCACCGGCGGGTCGACGCCGGCGATCGAAGCCAGCGCGCGGGCGACGAGTCGCTTCTGTGCGCCGACTCGAAACGAGCCGCTCAGGAGTTTGTGAAAGACGAAGAGTTGTCGCTCGCTCAACTCGGTCCAGGCCGCGCGCAGGATTTCGCGTTTCCTCGAGTCGTCGGCCCCCGGCAGTTCGAGCAGGCGATGCTCGATAATCTCGTGGAGCGGCGCCTCCGTTCCCGCCGGATTCGTGGGCGCGAGAAGCGCGATCGTCTCGGAGAGATCACCCACGGATGAGTAACACTCGCCGATCAACCAGTCCGGCAGCTTCGTGACCTCGGCGAGCAACTCGCGCATGGTTCGCGAGTTTACAGCTCGTTTGATCCGCCCGCCGGTCAACACGGCGAGCGCCCATGCGGCGTCCGCGGGCGCCGCCTCGCGAAAATACCGCTCAAGCGCTGCGATCTTCTCGCTGGTGCGCGTCGTGGCGTCGAGTTCGTCGTAGAGACGGGTAAAGCGACGCATCAGGACTCCTCGCCATCATTCGGGGAGTCATCGCCGACTTCATCGGCGCTCGATTTCGGGTCGTCGGATTCACCCGTGTACCGCGTCGGCACGACAAAGGCGTCGATCGACCGTTCCTCCATGAGGAATCGCTTCAGCGGCTCAACCGAGCCGTGGGTGAGTCCAACTCGTTCGGCGCCGGTCGCGTCGATCGTGTCCAGAAGACCCGGCCAGTCCGCATGGTCGCTGACCACGAAGCCGCGGTCGATCGCGCGCCAGCGTCGACGCCCGCGAATGCGCATCCAGCCGCTCGCGAAGCCACTACTCGACCCTTCAGGACCGTTGAACTTGCGTTCCCATACGGAGCCCGCGGTGGAGGGTGGAGCGACGATCAGGCCGCGGCCGGCCAGCGTTTTCGCGTTGTCACGGGTCGCGTGCTCGACCGCGGGCAGTTTGACGCCGCACTCCTCATACGCGGCGTTGAGGCGCATGACCGAACCGTGGGCTGCGATCGGGCCAATCGACGGATCGAGTCCGGCGAGAATGCGTTGCGCCTTTCCAAGGGCGTACGCATGAACGAACGAGGTGCGACCAATCGACTGATTGCTCCTCCACCAGTCGTTGAGGTCCGCGAAGACTTCGGCTTCATCAACCCAGCGATAAACGGGGAGCCCGAAGGTGCACTCGCTGATGAACACATGACACGAGACCGGCTCGAACGGTTCCACCGTCGGCCGGGCGTCGGGCCGATAGTCGCCGCTGACGACCCAGACTTCACCGCCATGCTCGACGCGAACCTGCGCTGAGCCGAGGATATGGCCTGCGGAGTGCAGCGAGACTCGCACGCCTTGCAGATCGACTGCATCACCGAATGCGAGCGTATCGATGGAAGCGGTCGATCCCATTCGAAGCCGCAGCGCCGGCTCACAGTTCGGCGCGCACAGGTATCGCCCGCATCCCGGAGTGGCATGGTCGGAGTGCGCATGGGTCACGACGGCTCGCTCGACCGGTCGCCAGGGATCGATGTGAAAGTCTCCGGCGGCGCAGTAGAGCCCGTGCGTCGTCGCTTCGACCAGAGGTGGCGGAGTGCGGACCATCGGAGATTTGTAGCGCCGATGGCCGGACCGGGACTCGACGGTCAGTCGCCGCTCCGCTGGCCGAGCTCCTTGTCCAGTACGATCAGGGCGGCCGGCGCGTCCCCGGTGAGTTCAATCCGTGCGAGCACATCACCCACAATCTTCTCCTCCTCGACCTGCTCTTCGATGAACCAGTGGAGGTGGGTCTGGGTCGCGAGGTCGTTGTGCTGCGCGGCGAGTTGATAGAGCGCGTGAATACGCTGCGTGACCTTCTGTTCGTGAGCCAGGGCCTGCCTCACCACATCCTTGACCGATCCGAACTGGGCGGTGGGGCCCGCGATCGCCCCGAGCGTCACCCGGTCGCCGCGATCGTGCACGAAGTCGTAAATGCGCATGGCATGCTCGACTTCTTCCTTCGCCTGCACCCGCATCCAACTTGCGAATCCGGGCAGATTCATCTCGTCATAATGTGAGGACATCGCGAGATACAGGTACGCGGACTCGAATTCGAGATTGATCTGCTCGTTCAGCGCTTCGCGAACTTCCTCATGCAGCACGGCGGACTCCTCGGGTAACACCGCTCCGGAATTCAGGGGTGGCAGTATCCTACATCGCGGATGGACTCTGGCGATCCGTGGATTGCTTTTCCCGGCCGGCATGGTCCTATCGTTCCGACCAAACGCGTCGCGAAGAGCGCGTATCCTGGAGGTTCTCCGTGATCCGGTTCACGAAGATGCACGGCATCGGGAACGATTATCTCTATCTCGACGCCGTGCGCGAGCCCGCCCTCGCCGCGCGGCCGGACCTTGCCGAGCTCGCCCGAAAGATGTCGGATCGACACCGGGGCGTGGGCGCGGACGGCATCATCGTCATCAGTCGACCCGACGCCGAGAGCGGTCTGTCTCCAACCCGGTCCGTTCGCATGCGCATGTTCAACGCCGACGGGTCGGAAGGCGAAATGTGCGGCAACGGTATCCGGTGTGTCGCGAAGTACGCGGTGGATCACGACCTCGTCCCGGACGACGCGAAACCTCTGCGAATTCAGACAGGCGCCGGCGTGCTCTCGCTCGACTACGCGCGCGACGCCAGCGGTCGCGTCGTCGAGGTCACGGTCGACATGGGCGCGCCGATTCTCGAACTGCCGCGTATACCCGTTGACTCGTCGAAACTCGTTGAGGCGGGACAAGACTCGGGTCGAATCGCGCTCGACGGCCACGGCGTCGATTTCGAGGCGACCTTCGTAAGCATGGGGAACCCGCACGCGGTCATCTTTGCGGACGCCGACTCAGTCGACCTCGCTCGCATCGGCCCGCTCATCGAGCGCCATCCGGCGTTTCCGAAGCGCATCAACGCGCATTTCGTGTCCATCGTTTCCGCAACCGAAGTGGTCATGCGCACCTGGGAGCGGGGCTCGGGCATCACGCAGGCGTGTGGAACAGGGGCATCGGCGGTCTGCGTCGCCGGAGTGCTGCGCGGTCAGACCGAGCGAACGATTCTCGCTCATCTCCCGGGCGGTGACCTGCGCCTCCGGTGGGACGAGGCCAGCGATCATGTGTTCATGACGGGTCCGGCGGTCGAGGTGTTTTCGGGCGAATGGCCGGACTGAGTTCGCCCTGAATCAGCGCGACTCCTTCACCGATTCGCGGGGCGCCGCGGATACCATGCCGGCATGAATGATCTCGAACGGCGTGTATGCGACGATCTGGCTGGTCGCGGGCCGGAAATGCTCGCGCGGCTTACCGAGCATGTCGCGATTCCGACGGGCAAGGATCACCGACCTGGGCTCGATCAGTACCGCCGCGCGCTGACCGACCGCCTCGCCGGTCTCGGCGCCGAGATTGTGACGCACCCCGGCGCGCCGCGACCGGTCTGGCTCGACACCGAGCCCTCGACGGAGGATCGCGAGCCGCCGATCAGCGTGACGGCCCATGCGCCGAACGGATCGGGCGCGCGGATTCTGATCGCCGGACACATCGATACCGTGCATGATCCGGCCGGCGCGTTCCGTTCGCTGACCGTCAGTGACGACGGGAAGACGGCGCTCGGGCCGGGGGCGGCCGATATGAAAGGCGGAATTCTTGTCGCGCTCACGGCGCTCGAGGCGCTTCATCAATGCGACGCCGCCTTGAACTGGACCTTCCTGCTCAACTCCGACGAAGAGACGGGGACCTACCACTCAGCGGCATTGCTGCGTGAGCAGGCGAAGCATCATGACTTCGGACTCGCGATCGAGCCGGCGCTGCCGGGCGGAGCGCTCGCCGTCGAACGGATGGGAAGTGGCCAGTTCAAGATTGAGGTGTTCGGCAAATCGGCACACGCCGGGCGTGAGTTCGCGAACGGAGTGTCGGCGGTGACGCGGCTCGGCGCTTTGCTCGTCGAAATGGGTCGCATGCCGGATCTGGAGCGAGGGATGATCGTGAATGTCGGGCCGCTCAAGGGTGGGGCGGTGACGAACGCCGTCCCGGACTATGCGGCGTGCTGGGGCAATGTACGCTATCAAGATCCGGAGGCCGGCGTCGAGCTTGGTCGCCTGCTCGATGCGTTCGAGACCGACGAGGACGCGATGCCCCGCGTCGTCGTGCATCGATCATGGAATCGACCGGCGAAGCCAATGACCGAAGGGGTACGCGAACTCGCGCAACTGGCCCGGGCCGCGGCGGGCGATCTCGGTCAGGAGTTGCCCTTTGAGAGCACGGGTGGGGTGTGCGACGGCAACATTCTGCAGGATGCGGGTCTGCCTACAATCGACACGCTCGGCGTGCGGGGCGGCGCCCTGCACACGACCGACGAGTGGATCGAGGTCGCCAGCCTGGTTGAACGAGCGCAACTCTTTGCCGTGCTTATGCTTCGATTGAGTAAACAGGCAGCGTCCCGGAGTTGATCCCGGTACGCGGCGCCCTGTCCCGGCGCGAAGTCCTGAATCATCCATCTCTCAGAAAGTTTGTGCACTGATGAACGAGGCCAGCTCGACCGCCGCCGCCCGAACCATGTCCGATGAGTTCCGCTTGTCACCCGCCGTGCGCGAGTCGATTGATCGACTGATCGAAGAACTCGAGTCGGCGCAGTCGCAACTCACCGCCGTCCGTGGGCCAATCGACGAGGCTCATTCGGCTCGATTCTGTGAGATGCTCTCGGAAGCCTGTCGGGTACGCGGCAAGGAGAAGTTGTACTTCAACTACATCGGCTCCGGCTTCGGGGCGGGTCCGTTCGTCGAACTCGCGGACGGCTCGGTGAAACTCGACATGATCAATGGGATTGGCGTGCACTTCTTCGGTCACAGCGACCCTGGCGTGACACGAGCCGCGATCGAAGGCGCGCTCGGTGACATGGTCATGCAGGGGAACCTGCAGGCGAACGAGGATTCGACGGAGTTTGGTCGCATTCTCGTCGACCAGGCGTCGAAGACGAGTCGCCTCGAACATGCGTTCATCACGAATTCGGGCGCGATGGCGAACGAGTCGGCGCTGAAAATCTGTTACCAGAAGAATCAGCCGGCGAGCCGCGTGCTCGCGTTCGAGCATTGTTTCATGGGTCGCTCGGTCACCATGTGTCAGATCGGGGATTCGCCGGCGAATCGGCAGGGTGTCCCGCTCTCAACCCTTGTCGACTATGTTCCGTTCTACGACGCGGAACTCGGCGAAGCGCGGAGCGTCGAACGATCGGTCGCGCGCCTGAAGGAGTACCTCGCGCGGTACCCGAAACAACACGCGTGCTTCATCTTCGAGCTCGTTCAGGGAGAGGGCGGATTTAACCGCGCGCCGCGAGTCTTTCTCTCGTCGCTGATGGAAATCTGTCAGGAGCACGGGGTCGCGGTCTGGGCGGACGAAGTGCAGACCTTCGGTCGCACGGGCGAGATGTTCGGCTTCGATACGCTCAAGCTCGGCGAGTACATTGATGTCTGCACGATCGGCAAGATGAGCCAGGTTTGCGCCTGCCTCTTTACCAAGGACTACAACCCGAAGCCGGGGCTGCTCTCCGGCACCTTTATCGGGTCCACCGTCGGGCTGAACGCGGGCGCCTACATCCTGCGAACCCTCCGTGATGGCGCCTATTACGGGCCGAGCGGTTCAATCGCTCAACACTTTGACCGATTCGTAAAGGGAGTCAGGGATCTCGCTGCGAAGAATCCCGACTGGTTCCCCGCGGTCGAAAGCCCGGACGGGGCGCCGCTCGAGCAGATGGACATCGTCGGCGGGCTTGGAGGCATGATGCGGTTTACGCCGTTCGCGGGTCGCAAAGATCGCGTCATGAAGCTCCTTCACACGCTCTTCGACGAAGGCGTCATCGCGTTTTACTGCGGCCACGGGCCGTACCACATTCGCTTCCTTCCGCCTCTTGGCGTCATGAAGGTCGAGCAATGGGACGCCGTGTTCGAAGTGATCGAGCGAGCGTTGACGAAAGTAGCCGAAACAACGGATTGATCGGACGGCGCGGACCGGACCGAAACGGGTGGTGACGGATCATGTACCTCATTCGACAGGCGCGGATCGACGACCTGCCGATTCTGATGAAGCTCGCACGGATGGTGTACTTCATCAATCTGCCGGCCGATTCGGAGATCATCACCGAAAAGATCCTGCGCTCACGCCGCTCGTTCGCCGGGCAACTCGAAGATCCCGATCGCGCTCTCTTCATGTTCGTGCTCGAAGACATTGAGAGCGGCTCGGTCGTTGGCACTTCGCAGATTGTCGCGCGCATGGGGTTTCCCGAGGCGCCGAATACCTACTTCGAACTCCGCACGCGTGAAATGTACGCCGATGATCTTCAACTCGGCGCGAAACACATGACCATCCAGCTTCAGTCGGACACGGACGGTCCGACGGAGATCGGTGGTCTCATTCTGCAGTCGAACCTGCGCGGCCACTCGGAGAAACTCGGGAAGCAGCTGTCACTCATCCGGTTTCACTACATCGGACTTCATCCTGATCGATTCCGTGACGAACTGCTTGCGGAAATGATGGCGCCACTCAAGCCGGACGGCTCGAACGCCTTCTGGGAGTATCTTGGTCGCCGCTTTATCAATCTCTCCTACGACGAAGCGGACCGACTCTCGACGAAGTCGAAGACTTTCATCCTCAACCTCATGCCGCGTGAGGAAATGTACCTGTCGCTGTTGCCGCCGGAGGCCCGCATGCTCGTGGGCCGCGTGGGGGAGGAGACGAAGCCGGCGCGCGCGATGCTCGAGAGCCTGGGATTCGAATACCGCCATCATGTCGACCCGTTCGACGGCGGCCCGCATCTTCACGCGAAGACTCAGGATATCAGCATCGTTCGCGAGACGCGTCTCGTCTCACTCGAGGGATCGTGTCCGAAGTCTCGAGCTAAAGGTGAGGCCCTCGTAAGCTACGATGACGAGAGCGCCGGGTTCCGTGCGGTTCGCACGCCGTTCCAGCGGTCAGCGAACGGAAAGTCCATTCGAATCCCGCGCGAGGTGATTCGAGCCCTCGAGGTCGAAGATGGCGCCTCGGTCGGATTGACCGTGCTGAACGATTCGGGAGGGCGACCGAGTTCGACGCCGGAACGATCGAAGCGGTCGAAGCCGGGTCGGCGTCGCGGAAAGCGTGTCGCTTCGGGTTGAGAATGCTCCCGGCGAGCGCGGTTGAGGAGATGAGATTCGATGACGCCGTTCCTGCGCACGAGTCCGAGCGACTACATCAATGGAGAGTTCCTGCCGATACCGGGCGATGCTCTGGTTTCGACGAACCCTGCGAATCCGGGGGAGATCATCTGGAGCGGCAAGCCCGATGCGACGCATGTCGATGCGGCGGTGCGCGCAGCGCGGGCCGCATTTCCAGCTTGGTCCGGACTCGACCGTTCCGAACGCGTCGAACACCTTACTTCGTGGCAACAGGTCGTGCGGTCGAACGCGGAGCGCATAGCGGACCTCATTTGCGCGGAAAACGGGAAGACAATCGCCGAGGCGAAGGCCGAGGCTGGCGCGCTCGCGAGCAAAGTCGATATCACGCTTGAACCGGATGGTTCAATTCAACGCGTCACCGACTATGAAGTTCGAATCAGCGACACACGCGTCGGGCGCTGCTCCTTCAGACCGCATGGTGTTGTGGCGGTCATCGGACCATTCAACTTTCCGGCGCATCTTCCGAATGGTCACTGGATTCCGGCGCTCGCGATGGGTGACACGATTGTGTTCAAACCGAGCGAGAAGACGGCGGCGGTCGGTCAGTTGCTCGCTGAACTCTGGCACGAAGTCGGACTGCCGCGAGGCGTATTCAATCTCGTTCAGGGCGCCGGCGATGTCGCGGCCCGTCTTGTCGACCACGACGATCTCGACGCCGTGATGTTCACGGGTTCGTGGCCGGTCGGACGGAAGATCCTCGAGACGAATCTTGATCGGCCCGGCCGCTTGATCGCGCTCGAGATGGGGGGCAATAACCCGGCGGTGGTGATGGATGACGCCCACCTTCGTCAGGCGGTCATCGAATGTGTGCGGGCTGGATTCGCCACCACGGGTCAGCGTTGCACCTGTACTCGTCGCGTCATCGTTCACGAGCCGGTGGCGAATCGATTCCTTGACGCGTTCGTCAAGGCGGCGGGCACGATCAGAGTCGGCCCGGGTCGATCCGAGCCGCCGGTGTTCTGCGGACCGCTCATCAATGACGCGGCGGTGCAGAGTGTCCTCGACTTTCAGCAGTCCATCGCCGCGCGAGGCGGCCGGATCCTGCTCGAAGCGCACCGCCCCGAGGGCCTCGAGGGACACTTCATCACGCCCGGTGTCGTGCAGGTCGATCGCTTTCAACTTGATCAGGACTGCGAGATCTTTGGGCCGCTCGTGCAGGTCTCTATCGCCCGAGACCTGGACGATGCGATCGAACAGGCGAATGCGACACGCTTCGGGCTCGCGGCGGCGATCTTCACGACGAACCAGTCAAGTGCGGATCGTTTCGTACGAGAGTGCCGCGCCGGGTGTGTGAATGTGAACAACGGCACGGCCGGCGCCTCGAGCAAACTCCCGTTCGGCGGACTCGGCGCGAGCGGAAACCATCGGCCCGCCGGCGCCTTCAGTCTCGATTACTGTGTTCATCCGGTGGCGTCCCTGCAGGAAGGCTCCGATGAGGCCGCAGCGCCGGCCGGCATGGAGTTCGACGACGCCTGGCTCGGGTAAGTCGACGGGCGGGCGATTCGGATCATCCCTCAACAAACGGGCGTGGTTCCGATACGATGCCCCCCATGAGTCACGAGAACAAGACCCGAATGCCCGACGCGCGCCGCTTCCCGAGATTCGCCGGCGTGTCGACCTTCTGTCGCTTCCCGATGATCGACTCGCTTGCCGCGCCCCCGGATTGGGCCGTGTACGGGATTCCATTTGATTCAGGCGTCACCTATCGACCCGGCGCACGATTCGGACCTCGCGCGATCCGCGAACAGTCGGCGTATGTCAAACCGTTTCATCTCGAGCATCGTCTCAACCTCATCGAGCGGCTCAGTCTATGTGACGCCGGCGATGCTCCGGTTCAGCCCTATTCGACACGCGCGACACAGGACGCCGCTACGGAGTTTGCGCTCTCGATTGGCGACGACCAGACGAAGCTCTTCGCGGTGGGCGGTGATCACTCCATCGCGCTCGCGAACCTCCGCGCTACGAGAAGGCGGCACGGAGCGGACCGTCCGCTTGCCCTGATCCACTTCGATTCCCATCTCGATACGGTTGATCAGGTTTGGGGCGAGAAGTACACCCACGCATCCGTTTTCGTGCGAGCGATCGAAGAAGAGTTGGTCGACCCGACTCGAATGTTGTCCGTCGGCGTTAAGGGTCCTCTCAATTCGGAGACCGATCTCGACTATGGTCGCGACCAGGGAATCGAACTCGTCACCTATGACGACTGCCGAAACGATGATGGCGCCGAGAGGATCATCGCCTTCATCGATGAGCGATGTGACGCCGGTGATCCGGTCTATCTGACCTTTGATATTGATGTGATCGATCCCGCGTACGCGCCGGGCACCGGCACGCCGAGTGTCGGCGGGTTTACCTCGGCGGAAGCGCTCGACCTCATTCGCTCGCTCGCCGGGATTAATCTCGTAGGGGCGGATGTGGTCGAAGTGTTGCCGCAGTCAGATCCCGGTGGCGTCACCGCGTTCCTCGCCGCTCACATTCTCTTTGAGATCCTCTGTATCGGCGCCCTGCGCGAGGTTTGACGCTCCCGATCATCGCCGGTCGCGGGGACGCTCGGCGGGTTCTTCGATCGGGCGCTTCGGCTCGATCCGTTGAGGCTCGCGCTCCACCGCGTTCATGCGACGGGCATCTTCCCGGTCGGATTCGAAGCGCTCGAGCACCTCGCGACCTTTCTCGAGATGTCGTTCGTCGACCAGTACGCGAAAGGCGCCGCGGGGTGAGATCGTCGAGTCGAAATCGTCCTTTCGCTCCCCGGCGGTAATCTCTTCGACTCGAGTACGGATCCCTTCCTCCTCGAGTTGTGGGGCGAGCATGTCGACTTCGCTCTTCGCCGGAAAGGTCGTCAACTCGACGAAGTCCGGACTCGATTGGCTGGCCATCGCGATCTCCTCGCTGGGGTTGTCCTGCGCTTCGCATCGTCCGCAAATCTGCGTGACCGGACTAACCATATGAGATCGCGAGCAAGTCGCTCCGATGGTTTCGAGCCAGATGAAGAGTCGTTCAGGACTCGGAGTTGTCGGATTCATTCTCCGCGAGGAATTCCTCGTAGATCGACTTCGCTTTCGGAAGGTCGGCCTCACGCACGCGGACCTGGGCGCCGCCGTGCGGAAAGGTCGTGTCGCTGATGAATCCGATGCCGCCGGTCGCGGTCGCGAAGACGACCGCATCGATTCCCGCGGACTCCAGACGAGCGACGAGCAGCTGCGCCTCGCCTTCGGTGTGGAAGACCGCGAGTTCCTCGAGGTCATTGGGATCGTGTGTCATGGAACTCCCATTCCTTGGTTTGATCAAGGTCCTGCGACCGTCCGGTCCCAGTGACCCATGATACACCGGCGTCACCGGGCGCCGTCCGCAATTCATGTCGCCGGATCGACGGACTCCCGTCAGTTCGCGACGAAATTGATGAGGCGATTCGGCACATAGATGACTTTGCGAACGGTCTTGCCCTCGAGGTGTGAAGCCACATTCGGGTCCTGCTCCGCTGCGGCGCGAGCCTTCGACTCAGTGGCGCCGGACGGGATGGTCACCTTGCCGCGCACCTTCCCCATCACCTGGACGACAAGCTCGACCTCGTTCTCGACGAGATACTTCGCATCCGCCACCGGGAACGGCTCAAAGGTCACACAGGTATCCGGATGCCCCATTCGTTCCCATACTTCCTCCGCAAAGTGGGGGGCGAAGGGGGCGATCATCTTTACAAGCGGCTCCGCGACCTCGCGCGGCATCGTCTTGAGAGAAACCAGCGCGTTGTTCAACTCGATGAGCGCGGAGATCGCGGTATTGAAGCTGAGCGTGGACATGTCATGACCGACTTTATCGATCGTCTTGTGCAGCTTCTTCCGGATCTCATACTCCGCCGCGTCGTCACTCACGAGTGGCTCGCCCGTACGCTCGTCGATGAGATTGCGCCATACCCGCTGCAGGAAGCGGTGTGATCCGATGATGTCCCGTGTATTCCATGGCTTACTCTGGTCAAGCGGACCCATGGACATCTCATACACACGGAGCGTGTCGGCGCCGTATTGCTCGCAAATGTCATCGGGCGTCACCGCGTTCTTCAGACTCTTGCCCATTTTGCCGTAGAGCTGCGTGACCGGCTCGCCTTCGAAGTACCACGCCCCGTCGCGCTCTTCCACATCTTCCGCCGACACATAGACGCCGCGCGAGTTGGTGTACGCAAACGCCTGGATATACCCCTGATTGAAGAGCCGCCCGAACGGTTCGGGAGTCGACACCTGACCGAGATCGAAGAGCACTTTGTGCCAGAATCGCGCGTACAGCAGATGGAGCACCGCGTGCTCCGCGCCGCCGACATAGAGGTCGACCCCGCCCCAGTGGTGGACCGATGGATCGAATCCGCCGGTGTCGGCGCCGTTGGCGTTCGCGTCGTCACGGCGACTGAGCATCCAGTACCGTTCCGTCTGTTCATCGACGAACCGTTGACTGTTCTCCGGATCGAGATAACGAAGGTAGTACCAGCACGAGCCCGCCCACTGGGGCATCGTGTTCAACTCGCGTCGATACCGAACTCCGTCGAGTTCGACTTCGGCCCAGTCGGCGGCCCGCCCGAGGGGCGGCTCCGGCGCGGCGGTCGGGTCGTCGCTCGATTTCGGAGTGAAGTCGTCGAGCTCAGGCAGCTCGACCGGGAGTGAATCATCAGGGACCGCGATCGGGAGACCGGACGAGTCGTAGACGATCGGGAACGGTTCACCCCAATAGCGCTGGCGACTGAAGAGCCAGTCGCGGAGTTTGTAAGTCGTAGCCCGCTGGCCAACCCCGGCCGAGGCGAGCCAGTTGATGATGACGCGCTTGGCCTCAGCGGTCGAACGGCGATCGAGACTGACCTCGTCGTTTGACGAATTCGCCCCCGCTCCGTCTTCGGTATACGGCTCGGGAAAGATTGATGGATCGGCGAGGTATTCAGCGCGCAGCTCCTCAACCGTCGGTTGGGGTTGCTGTCCGGGCGCCCGCTTCGCGCCGAAGTCGGCCGACGCCTGCCGAAGCCATCCGTCCGGTGGAGTCACGACAGCGCGAATCGGTATCTCGAATTCCCGGGCGAATTCAAAGTCGCGATGGTCGTGCCCGGGAACCGCCATGATGGCGCCCGAGCCGTAGCTCATGAGCACATAGTCCGCGATGAAGATCGGAATGCGCTCGCGGTTCGTCGGGTTGATGGCGTACGCCCCAATGAAGACGCCGGTCTTTTCCCGCGATTCCTGACGCTGCACATCGGACAGCGCATCCGCCCGCTTCCGGTACGCGTCGACCAGGGCCCGCGGCGACGCCGTCCCTTTCGGTCGTCCTTCGAAACGGCCCTTCCACTTCTCGTTCGTGTCGTGCGGCCATTCATCAGCGACGAGTTCATCGACAAGCGGGTGCTCCGGCGCGAGGACCATGTAGGTCGCCCCGAACAGGGTGTCCGGGCGCGTGGTGAAGACGCGAATGGCGTTCGTCACCTTCGACGCTAATGTGGGATAGCCGTGCGTCCGTCGGCGCACGAAAAAGACATCCGCGTCGGTCTTGCGTTCGACGGGGAAGTCGACCCACGCGCCTTCACTGCGTCCGATCCAGTTCCGCTGCATGAGCTTGATGGGCTCGGGCCAGCGCACCTGCTCGAGATCAGCGAGCAGACGATCGGAGTACGCGGTGATCCGCATCATCCACTGCTTGAGCGGTCGCTTGTAGACCGGATGGTTGCCGCGCTCCGAGCGGCCGTCCGCCGTCACCTCTTCATTCGCGAGGACCGTGCCGAGCGCCGGGCACCAGTTCACCGGGGCTTCATCGAGGTAGGCGAGACGATGGCCGTCGACGAGGCGCCGGCGCGTCTCGTCGTCGAGTTCATTCCAGGGCGTGCCGTCTGGATTGTGCGTCGAATGCGTCGTCGGCCGATCGCCACGCTCGAACTGGTCGATGAGTTCGGTGATGGGACGAGCCCGACCCTTTCCGCCGACGCCGTTTGTCGCGTCGGGGTCGTACCACGCATTGAAGATCTGGAGAAAGATCCACTGCGTCCATCGATAGAAGTCAACATCGGTCGTCGCGACGGAGCGCCGGTCATCGTGGGCGAGGCCGAGGCGCTGCAACTGCCGCTGCATGTTCGCGATGTTCGCCTCGGTGGTCTCGCGTGGGTGGGCGCCGGTCTGGACCGCATATTGCTCCGCCGGGAGTCCGAACGCGTCAAACCCCATCGCGTGGAGCACATTGAATCCCGCCGCTCGAAGATACCGCGCGTAGATGTCCGTCGCGATGTATCCGAGGGGATGGCCGACATGCAGCCCGACTCCGCTCGGGTAGGGAAACATGTCGAGCACATACTGCTTCGGTCGGTCGGCGATCGCGTCGAAGCCCGGCTCTCCCGGATTCGGCGCCCGGAACACCTTCTGATCGTCCCAGCGGCCCTGCCATTTCGCCTCGATCGCGTTGGCCATGGCCGCGTCGTAGCGGTGCAACTCCGTCGCCGGTTCGGTTGAGGGGGTGTGCGAAGTCATGGCTCTCTCAGTCTCGTAGGTTGGCGATCCCATAATAGAAAAAGGCCCCGCGTCGGCGAGGCCCTCTTGCGTTGATCTCGGTGGAACCGAGTGGGGAACCGTCAGAGGCGTCGCCGCGGATCGACCGCGCTCAGCTTCGAAAGTCGAAGCGATAGAGCGAGTGGACGGGTTGGAAGCATCAGACGATTCATGGCAGACCGCTCGGGTTATCGGTTCGATCGAAGTGTAGCTTGATCTCCCCGAGTGACGACCGCCGGCCGCGACGATTTCCCCGTCCGGGAGGAAAGGCGCTTCTTCGCCTCGCCGGCGAGGTAGAAACTTCCGGTCACGCAGACGAGGTCGTCCCGCGTCACGGCGCGGCGGGCAAGTTCAAAGGCTTCCATGAGCGTCGGCGCCGTCTGCGTCATCTTTCCGGAGAGCTCCACAAAGCGGCTCTTGAGGTCATCCGGGTCGGCGGCTCGGGGGTTGTTCCGCGCCTTGGTGAAGATGATCTTGTCAGCGCCCGTGGCGATGGCGCGGAGCATGCCGTCGATGTCCTTGTCCTGACCGCAGCCGAAGATGACAACGAGCGAGTCGTAGGGCACATGAGCGCCGATCGCTCGAACGAGCGCTCGAATCGACTCTTCGTTGTGGGCGCCGTCAATGAGCACGCGCGGTTTCGTTCGGATGAGCTCCATGCGGCCTTCGAGTCGAGTCGTCGCGAGGCCCGCCTCGATCTGCTCGTGTGGGAGCTGGAACCCCCGGTTCCGGAGTGCGTCGACGATCGCAAGCGCCAGGCCGCAATTCATCGCCTGATGCTCACCGAAGAGCGGCACCGCGACATGCTCGTATTCCGCATTCTTCGTCGTGACGCCGATTCGCGAGTGTGGGCCGAGATCCTTTGACGACTCGAAGCGCTGGCTGAACTCGAGGTCGGCGTCAAGCAGCTTCAACTCGCAGCCGACTTCCTCGGCGCGACGGCGGAGCGCTTCGACGACCTCAGGCTCCTGCGGCGTCGAGATCGCCGGGACGCCTCGTTTGAAGATGCCCGCCTTCTCGCGGGCAATCTCGGGCAGCGTGCGCCCCAGGATATGGGTGTGGTCGAATCCGATGCGGGTAATCCCGACGACTTCCGGCAGGATGACATTCGTGCAGTCGAGTCGCCCGCCGAGGCCGACTTCGATGATGGCGAGGTCCACCGCCGTCTTCGCGAAATGGAGCAGACCCATGGCGGTGAGCAGTTCGAAGAAGTGGGGTCGGCCAAACTCCTCGGTGATCGCGTCCGCGGCGGTGGCGACGGCGCGGACGGATTCGGTGAGATCGCTCTCGCTGATTATCTCGCCGTTGACGCGAATGCGCTCACGCAGGTCAACAAGATGGGGGCTCGTAAACTCGCCCACGGCGAGTCCGCATCCGCGCGTCATTGCGCTCAGCATCGCGACGGTCGAGCCCTTGCCCTTGGTCCCCGCGATGTGCACAAGGCGCAGCGAATCCTGCGGACGGTCGAGACGCTCGAGCAGGGCCCTTGTCCGGTCAAGTTTGAAAGTCTCCTCGACCGATCGAATGACGCGCATGCGTTCGACATCTACATGGTCGTAGAGATACTTCAGCGCCGCTGAATATGACCTGATCAAGAATCTCTCCGTCGGAGCCCCGCCCGGGACGACAGGCCCGCCGAAAAAGACGCGCCGGATGGGACTACCGTAGACTACGCCCGGCCAATTCGTCAAGGAATCGTTCAGGACATGCGGCGTGAACGCCGAAGGCATTCACGCGCGATCGAGAATCAGCCGAGATTCTCACGGAAGCGTAGAGAGAGAAGAGCAGAGGCATATGAGCGATCGACTGCTGCGGGAGAACCTTTCGTACGACGCGTGGCGTGTGCTCCGCATCGTCGGCGAGTTCGTCGAAGGCTTCGACACGATGGCGCCCATCCAGCGCGCCGCATCGGTGTTCGGATCCGCCCGGACGCCGCGCGATCATGAGATGTACAAAGCGGCCGAGGAGTGCGGTCGCCTCCTCGCGAAGCATGACATCGCGGTGATCACCGGGGGTGGTCCGGGCATCATGGAAGCCGCGAACAAGGGCGCCTTCGACGCCGAGGGTGTCAGCGTCGGTCTGAACATCAGCCTGCCCATGGAGCAGGCGCCGAATCCGTACCAGACGCATGAGCTTACCTTCGAGTACTTCTTCGCGCGCAAGGTCATGTTCGTGAAGTACGCCCGCGGGTTCATCTGCTTTCCCGGCGGGTTTGGCACGATGGATGAGTTCTTCGAGGCGCTCACCCTCATTCAGACGCTCAAGATCGTGCCGTTTCCCATTGTCTGCTATGGCTCGAAGTACTGGTCCGGGCTCATCGACTGGATGCGGACCTCGTTCCTGAAAGACTTCACGACGATTGACGACGACGATCTCAAGCTCTTCACATTGACGGATGATGTGGAAGAGGCCGTCGACATCGTCCACCGATTCATCCTCGGCGAACGCGAAGCGGCGGAAAACCTTCCCCGGTTCGCGGGGCCCGAAGGAGAGAAGACCGCCGAAGGGACGCGTGTCGGTATCAACCCCCACAAGCGCCACCGCCAGCAGCCGCACCCGACTCCGGCGCGGCCGAAGCGCAAGCGGCCCGATTGAGCGATCTTCTTCACCGTCGAGATCGAATTCGTTATACTCGCGGCCTGAGCTCGCTCCCGCACAGGCGCCGAAGCCATGCAGGTACAACGGATTCTTACGACCATCGTCACCTTGACGCTCGTCGCAGTTCGTGTGGCGGCTCAGGGCACAACAGTCGTCGTTCCGGACGGAGAATCGCCGACCGCGATCGCGGAACGGGCGCCGGATCGGGTCGTCGAACTGCCCGCGTTCGTCCGAATCGAAGATCTGAAGGTGAGCGAATCCTCCGGTGATGCGGTAGCGCAAGTTTCGTACCGGCGGCTGAACCTCTGGCCGGTTCTCGTCCATTACTGGCCCGAGCTCGTCATCGCTGCGCTTTCATTGCTGGCGATTGTGGCGATCATCCGTGCGGCCCGAGAGGGCCGACAGCTCATCGGCGTGCCATACTGTCGTCAATGCGGGTACCACCTGCAGGGACTGCCCTCGGCCACACGATGTCCGGAGTGTGGCGGTTCGGTCAACAAGAAGACGAAGCGGGTCCGCCAGCGCTTTCGAAAACGGCGCGTCGCGTGGATTGTCGCCCTTGTCGCGACGCCGGTGAGTCTTGTCTGGTTTCGAGGTTCGCTTCCCCGGCAACTGGACGCGAAGAGTTGGTTCGACTGGCCATCCGAAACCGCCTTCCGGCTGGTGGCGAAGCATCTCAGAGACACGGCGTTTGCCAGCAACGCCCTTCCTCACGCCTCGGTCGAATTCGCATTCATCCGCCTCGATCCGGTGAGCGGCCGATTCGACTCAACACGGCATGCCCCGGGAACGGAGCGAGTGGTCGCCTGGGCCGTCAGCAGGGATGGCGCCCGGCTGGCGGGAATCCCCCGGATGTCCGGCGACGGATTTGTGTGGGACATCGCTGCGCGGCGTGAGTGGCGTCGCTTCGAGGTTGCGCAGGACTCGCCGCGGAGCGACATCGAGATCGGATTCTCCGCGGATGGCGGGAGCATCTGGTGTATCGGTAGCTCACCGTTCATTCAGCGGATCGACGCGACAACGGGTCGTGTGCTCGAGCGCCGCGATGTGTCAGGCGTCACGACACGAGGTCTCTTCTGGTCCGCCGAGTTGGTCGGGTCCCGAGACTTCCTCCTGTCGCAACCGATGGGTCGGCATGTCCTGATCGATCTAACCTCGGGCGAGTGGTTCGGCCCTCAAGTCGACGGCGGGCGCCTTCTGTTGACAGCCGACCACGAGCACCTCGTGTGGTGCGCGAATCGGCTCGACGCGGCGCCGGTGCTCCGGTCACGATGGGATCGACTCTCGGGCGAGGCCATGTTCCACATACGCGACTTTGCGGAGTTCCCTGCGACGACATCAGACAAATACTGGATCGACGCGATCGCGCTGGATCCGCCCGTGGCGTTCATCTCGTCGCATCCATCGACGGCCAGGCAGGGTAACTTCAGCATGTACCTGCTTCGATTCGGACCCGACCAATCGGCCGTTCTTCTCATCCCTGCCAGCGGTGGCGAACGAACCGGCGTCATCGCGCCGGACAGTTCATGGGGCATGCTCTGGGGAAACCAGTCGGCCCATCCAGACCACGGAGTGATTGAGATCTTCGACTTGTCGACTGCGAACTGAGCGGCGTCGCCCGCGCCTCATTCAAGCCCGATTCGAATGGCGCCGCTGACCGCAGGCGTCGTGAAGATCGTCGGCGATGTCTCGTAACGGGCGCGGAAGCCTGCGGTCAGGTGGTTCGTGACAGTCGGAACGGCGTCCGGCCGAACGAGCGCAATGACGCAACCGCCGAAGCCACCCCCAGTCATGCGGGCGCCGAACACGCCACGATCCTTTCCGGTGATCGATTCGCTGAATTCGCCCGCGAGATCGACGAGCGCATCGAGTTCGGGGCACGAGACTTCGTAGGCGTCGCGCAGCGAATCATGACTCTCGAACATGCGCGTTCCGAACCGTACGAGGTCGCCGCCCCGCAGCGCTTCCACCGCGTCGAGCGTGCGACGGTTCTCCTGCACCACATGACGAGCGCGGCGGACGAGCATCCCTTCGACTTGCGGCGCCGCGCGGTCCAGCATCGCCTCGTCCACATCCCGAAGCGATTCGATCTTCTCGCCCAGCGCCTCACTGATCGCGCTCACCGCGGCGGCGCACTGGCGTCGTCGCTCGGCGTAGTCGTTCTCCGCGAGAGCATGGCGAACATTCGTATCCGCGATCAGGAGGACCGCCTCGTCGGCGGGCGGCAGCGGCGCATAGTCGATCTCATGTGAGCGGCAGTCGATCAGCATCGCGTGACCCGCCCGGCCGAGCGATGAAATGAGCTGATCCATAAGGCCGCATGGCACGCCGGCGAAAATGTGCTCCGCGACCTGGCACATTTGCGCCTTCTCAATCGGGTCCACCTCGAGGTTCGCCGCCTGCTCGAAGAGCGTCATCGCTGCGACCTCGAGCGCCGCGCTGCTGCTCAGGCCGGCGCCGATCGGCACGCTGCTCGTGAACGCCGCCTCGAGGTTCACGAGTTCATCGCCTCGGCGCTGGAGCATTCGCGCGGGCCCGAGGATGTAGTTTGCCCACAACGCGTCGACCTGGTTCACCGGCTCGGTCAGATCGACGCCGATCGCCTCGTCGAAGTCGAGACTCACGATTGTGGACAGGGGCTCGATTCCGCTCGTCGTCGACCCCGCGTTCGGGTCGAGTTCGTCAAACGGGGCGCCGACCGCGACGACCCATCGATCGATGGCGACCGGCAGAACGAAGCCGTCGTTGTAGTCGGTGTGTTCGCCGATCAGATTCACACGGCCGGGCGCTGCGGCGGCAAGCGTGGGCTCGCGTTCAAATCGTGTCGCAAATGCGGTCCGCGCGCCATCGAGAAGCGGATGCACGCTGTCGGGGATCGAATCGAGCATGGGCCTGAGCAAAGGTCTTCGTCACGGCGATGTCAACCGCCGCGCCGGCTACGATGCGTGAGCCGCGCCCGCCCTCGCGCGTCCCCACCGACGGAATCGAGATCGAAGTCGTGAACGCCTCCCCATCGAACGCCCAGGCGCCGGGGCCCGGACCTTCGCCGCTCGCCGAACTGTGGACGGTCGCGTGGCCCACGGTCCTCACCATGACGAGCTTCACGCTCATGCAGTTCATCGATGCGCTCATGGTGAGCGCCATCGGTCCGACGGAGCTCGCCGCCCAGGGGAACGGCGGGATCGCGGCGTTCGTGCCCATCGCCTTCGTGATGGGCGCCCTCATGCTCACAAATACTTTCGTCAGCCAGAATCTCGGCGCCGGCCGTCCCGAGCGAGGCGTGAAGTACGCATGGGCGGCGTTGTGGATGAGCGTGATCGCGTGGATCACGCTCATCCCGTATGGCCTCGCGTTGCCCCTCATCTTCAACGCGCTCCACGACGAGCGACTCGCTCGACTCGAAACGGTCTACGGCCAGATTCTCCTGTTCTGCTGCGTGGTCAATCTGTCGAGCCGCGGTCTCAGCCATTACTTCTACGGAATGCATCGCCCGAAGGTGATCTTCGTCGCGACGATCGTGGGCAACCTCGCCAACATCGCGGCGAACTACGCGCTGATCTTCGGCAAGTTCGGATTCCCTGCTCTCGGCCTCACCGGCGCGGCGTGGGGTACGGTGTTCGGTACGGCAATCGAGTTCATCATCCCGTTCGCGGTCTTCATCGGACCGATGAACCGCGAGTTCGGCACGCGCCGCCAGTGGCGACTCGATTGGAAGCCGATTCGCGACCTCATCCGGCTCGGCTGGCCGAAGTCGCTGCAGTTCGGAAACGAGATGGTGTGCTGGACGATCCTGACCGTCGTTCTCGTCGGGATGTTTGGTGAGGTGCACATCGCGGCGGGCTGGATCGCGCTCCGGTACATGCATCTGAGCTTCATGCCGGCCGTCGGGCTCTCCGTCGCCGTGACGGCCGTCGTCGGCCGGTACATCGGCGCGGGTGACGCCGACACCGCGGCGGCCCGCGCGGGGCTCGGGGTCCGGATGGCCGTCCTGTACATGGGCGCCTGCGCCCTCGTCTTCGTCGTGTTCCGCGAGGAACTCGTACGAGTGTTCCTCGCGCTCAATCCGGACGAGCGACCGGGCGTCGAGAAGATGGAAGCTGAAGTCCTCGCCATCGGATCGCGCATCCTGATCTGCGCCGCCGTGTTTCAGGTTTTCGACGCGATCGCGATTACGCTCTCGGGCGCGCTGAACGGCGCCGGCGACACGGTCTGGCCGGGCGTCGCGACGATCTGCTCGAGCTGGGTCTTCGTGGTCGGCGTCGGCGGCGCCCTGGCGCTCTATGCGCCGCAACTCGAGTCACTCGGGCCCTGGATCGGCGCCGCGCTGTTCATCATCGCCCTCTCGATCCTCCTCGCCGGGCGCTGGCGCTCCGGAAAGTGGCGTTCGATCAAGCTGCTCGAACCGGAGGACGATCCGTTGAACCTCGACGCGGCGACCGGTGCGGTCTGAACCTTAAGATGCGGGCTCATGTCGCCACGAATGCCACAACAAGACGAACTGGCGCCTCGGACCGCGCGGCGTCTCGCCGGTGCGCTCGAACGATGGTTCAAGGACGCGCAGCGCGACCTGCCCTGGCGAGCGCCGGTCCGATCTCTGCGTGAACGGGGCTACCGCGCCCTCGTCGCCGAAGCGATGCTCCAGCAGACCCAGGTCGTCCGTGTCGCGGAACGGTTCGTGCGCTTCATCGAGCGCTTCCCCTCGGTCGAGACGCTCGCCCAGGCGGACGAGCAGGAGGTGCTCGCCGAGTGGCAGGGGCTAGGGTACTACCGAAGAGCGCGAAATCTCCACGCCGCGGCACGGATGATCGTCAAAGAGTACGGCGGCGCGGTTCCCCGTGAAGTTGACGAGCTTCGCACCCTTCCCGGCGTCGGGCCATACACCGCGGGAGCGATCGCGTCGATCGCCTATGGAGTGCGCACGCCGCTCGTCGACGGAAATGTGCAGCGCGTCGCGGCGCGACTGATCGCCATCGACGCCTCACTCGACTCTCCGGAACTCCGTCGGGCCTCGTGGTCATTGGCGGGCTCGATCGTTGAAGTCACCGAGGCGCCCGGAGTATTGAACCAGGCGCTCATGGAGCTCGGCTCTACGGTGTGCACGCCACGCTCGCCAAAGTGCGGCCGATGTCCGGTGGCGTCGTGGTGTCGGGCGCGCCAGGCCGGGGTCGTCGATTCAATTCCGCGTCCGAAGTCACGGACGCCAAAGGAGAGTGTTCACGCCGCTTCCGTCGTGGTCCATCGCCGCGGCCGAATCGTTCTCGCGCGGCGACCTTCGTCGGGATTGTGGTCGAACATGTGGGAGGCGCCGGGCCTGGAACAAGAAGAACCGGCCGGAGCGCCGGAGGTGCGCCGCCTTCTCGAGTCGAAGTACGGGCTGCAGGAAGCGTCTCTCCAAGAGCGAGGCGACTTCGTCCATCACACGAGCCATCGCACGCTCATCTTCTCCGTCTGGTCGGCCGAATCCCCGCGTGGTCGCCTGCGATTTGGCGAATGGGTCGCCGCGTCTTCACTGTCGTCGTACCCGATTTCAAACGCGCATCGGCGCGCTCTTCAAATCGGTTTGGGACCTCTTGCGAAGCGATTCCTCACTGCGTCCGGATAACCGCCGCAAACCTACCAAACTGCGAACGCGTTCGAAATCTTTTCAAGGATAAGTCTTGGGGAGCTTGACGATCCCGGCCCTAGCATCACAATAGATTGACGCACTCAGGCGACAATCCTCGGGCTGGTGTGGGCTGGCTCGTGTATCGGGGAGAGAAACAGTAGAGGGAGAGATCATGAAACGGGTTACTGGCTCATTCGGTGGGAGCCGCGTCGCGGTTGCCGCCATAGCGGGCGTGGCGGCGTTCGCCGTCGCTTCGACCGCGTCTGCGGATGTCATCTTCTCGTTCGGGTTCACGGACCTGGACGGTGATTACAACGCCGGCACGCAGACCTTTACCGCGAACGCATCGAACTCAGGCGATCTCATCAGCTCCGGCGATGTGACGCGTCAGCTTGCTCCGATCGGATCCGCTGAGTTCAACGCCGGATTCCTCGGACTGGGAACCTCGGCTGATTACACGATGTCGATGACGCTGTCGAACATCACGGCCACCTCGGCGGATGTTCTTGCAGGCGACGCGAGCTTTACGGTCACGGACGCCGACGGTGACACGCTTCAGGGCGACATCATCGGTCAGTGGCTCGCCGGCGCGGGCGGCGCGCTGTTCTTCAACGGCGCCCTGACGAATGTTTTCTTCACGGACAATGGCGGCCAGGACGGAATGTTTGACGGTCCGTCGCTCGGCGCGTTCTCCATGGACTTTGGCTCGCTCCAGACCTTCGACGGCGCGATCGTGACTCTTTCGGTCGACCCCACCGGTGGGTTCTTCCTCGAGAGCTTTGACGACGCGTCGACGCTCGTTTCCGCCGAAGTCGTCCCGGCGCCGGCCGCGTTCGCAACGCTGGGGCTCGCCGGCTTGATGGCGGGCCGCCGCCGTCGCCGCGACTGATCGTCGATGGCTCGGCCGCACACGGTCGAGAATCGAAATCAAAGGCATCCTCACCGCCCTCCGGACACCCGGAGGGCGGTGTCTTTTTCCCGCGGCCGGCTCGGTTCCGGAGTCGCGGCAGGGCGAGCTTTACGCGACATCCAGGTCCGGCGCGGGTTATGGGACGACCGGTGCAAGATGCCCTATATGCGGACCTTGCAGTAAGTTGCAAAACCAATAATCATCGTCCAGACGGTCGATTCCTCTTGACTGTTTCTCGCGGCCGCTTATCTTGAATAAGTCACAGCGGACGCGCGTTACGCGGCTCGAATATGGTGGGGTCGCGTGGTGCGAATTCGACTGTGCGGTCTAGGTTGAGAAGGGGCCAGATTCTCGCTGTCCATGTTTCGGGTGATGTATCGGTATCACCACGGTCCGACGACAGCGGGGAGGGAGTGGACGATCATGCAGATGAGCAAGGGATTGTGGGGAGCGGTCGCGGGCTGCGCCGTAGCGTTTGCGACCGGAGCGGCGTCGGCGGACATCATCATGTCCTTCGGGTACACCGACCTCGACGGTGATTTCGACGCTGGTACTTCGACCTTCACGGCGAACGCGGTCGCGGACGGATCGCTGCAGAGCGCCGGTGATGTGACGCGTCAGCAGTTCCCGAACGGCACCGCCGAGTTCGATACCGGCTTCATGGCGCTCGCCACCTCGGCGGACTTCACGATGTCGATGACGCTCTCGAACATCACCGCGACGGGCGCCGATGTGCTCGCCGGCGACGCGAGCTTCCTCATCACCGATGCGGACGGAGACACCATCTCCGGCTCGATCGTCGGCGAGTGGATCGCGGGGCCCCTCGGCTTCATGTATTTCAACGGGTTCCTTTCCGATGTCGTGCTGACCGACAATGGCGCGCAGGACGGAACCTTCGACGGCACGAGTGGCGGGAGCTTCGCTCTCGACTTCTCACCGTCCGTCGAACCGTTCGACGGTTCGATCGTCAACCTCTCCATCAATGAGAGCGGCCTGTTCTTCACCGAGAGCTTCAGCAACGCGTCGACGCTCGTGTCGGCCCAGATCGTCCCGGCGCCGGCGACGGTCGCGCTGCTCGGCATCGGCGGCCTGATGATGATTCGGCGTCGGCGGCTGATCGGCTGATCATTCCGCGACTCGAATGGTGAATCGTTCACGGGCTCCGGGCGACCGGAGCCCGTTTATATTTTGCCGGGTCGGAAGACCGCGCGGTCGTGGCCATCGTGCGAAACGGTCAGTTCTCAGCGCGGTAGCCGATCTCCCGTGTAAACGGGATCTCGATCGTCCAGGAGACTCCGTGCGGATCGAATTCCGCGGAGGCCGCGCCATCGAGTTCGTACTGAATCGTTCGGCGAAGCAGATGGTTGCCGAAGCCCTCCCGGTCCGGGGCTCGCACCTCGGGTCCGTTCCGCTCTCGCCACTCGAGGACGAAACGCTCCTGACCGTTCGAGGTTTCGAGTCCCCATTCAACCTCGACCACTCCTTCGGACGAAGTGAGTGAGCCATACTTCGACGCGTTCGTGCACAATTCGTGCACGACGAGGTGTAACGCGAGAGACGCCTTCGGCCGCAGCACAATGGATGGACCCCGGAGCGAGAACTGATCATCGCTCCCGACGCGGGCGAGCAATTCGGATTTCAGCACCTCATCGATCGCGACTCCTTCCCACTGCGTGCGCGTGAGGAGGCTGTGGGCGTCGGCAAGGGCTCGGATTCGATCCGAAAAGGCCACCATGAAGTCATCGATCGACGCCGAGTGGCGCAGCGTCTGCGATGCGATCGCCTGTACACCGGCGAGGGTGTTCTTCACGCGATGATTGAGCTCGCCCATGACGAGCCGCATCTGTTCTTCGTGGCGCTTGCGATCGTCAATGTCGATGACCGAGCCGATGAAGCCGAGAAACTCGCCGTCTTCAGCGAACCGAGGTCGACCGGCGTCGATCACCCATCGATAGTTTCCGTCGACATCTCTCAGGCGATACTCGATCTGAAACGGACGCGGGTCTGCGTTCGCATCCAGGAAGATTTGTGTCGAGCGCTCCTGATCATCCGGATGAATCACATGGGTCCATCCGAGTTCGAGTCCTTCCTCCATCCGTTGTCCGGTGAACTGCGTCCATCCGGCGCTGAGATAGGTGCAGTCGCCCGAAGTGTTCGTAATCCAGAGCATGGCGGGCGCGGTGTCGGCCATCGCGCGGAAGCGATTTTCGGTCTCCCGCCGGAGCTCCGCCATCTTGAGATGCGCTTCGACACGGGCTAGAAGTTCGCGCGCCCCGAATGGTTTGACCATGTAGTCGTCGGCGCCCGCCTGAATCCCTTCGATCCGTGACTCTTCACCGGCCCGCGCCGACAGAAGGATAATCGGCGCTGTGCCGAGCGCGGCGTCTTCGCGCAACTCGCGCATCAGTCCGAATCCGTCCAGGCGCGGCATCATGATGTCGGAGATGATGAGGTCCGGGTGAAACTCGCGGGCCAGCTGCAGCGCCTGGACGCCGTCCGCTGCGACCTGAACTTCGTACCGGTCACCCAGGAGCCGACGAAGATAATCGCGCATATCGGCGTTGTCGTCGGCGACGAGAACGCGCTTCGGGCTTTCCAACCCTCCTCGCGCCGGCCGGGTCGACGGAGCCTCTGACGCGAGTGGCGCGTTCGGCTCGTCGCCGGCCCCCGGAAGCCATCGCATCGCCTCCTGGATGTACGGATCGGCGCCCAGGGCCGTCGAACTGATCGAGCGCGTGGCGCCGATTCGGTCGGCCGGAAGATGCGCCCGCCCGCGCGGGATCGTGACTTCGAGTGTTGTCCCGCGGTCGAGCGTACTCGTCGCGGACACGGCGCCACCATGAAGACGCGCAAGCTCCTGTACGAGGGCGAGACCAATTCCGGTGCCCTCATGGGTGCGGCCGCCGGAGCCTTCGATCCGGTGAAAGCGCTCGAAGAGCCGCGGCAATTCTTCCTCAGGGATCCCGACGCCGGTATCACGCACGCGAAGGCGAATGAAGCGATCATCTTCGACGAGTGAAACCTCGATTTCTCCTTCAAGCGTGAACTTGAGCGCATTGGAGAGAAGGTTGAGCACGATCTTCTCCCACATATCGCGATCGACGAACACGGGCTCCGATACCGGGGGGCAGTCGACGCGAAGTTTGAGCCCTGCCCGCTCGATCGCCGAGCGAAACACGGCCGCGAGTTCTGCGGTCAGCGCGCTGAGATCGACCGGCTCGTAGCACGCCTGCACGCGACCCGCTTCGATCCGAGAGAAGTCGAGCAGTGTGTTGACGAGTTTGAGGAGGCGGCGGCCATTCCGCAACGCCAGATCGATCGACTTTCGCGCTTCATCGTCAGTCTCAGGATGCTTGAGCGCATCCTCAAGCGGGCCGAACATGAGCGTGAGTGGTGTGCGAAACTCATGGCTCACATTGCTGAAGAAGGCGGTCTTGGCCCGATCGAGTTCAGCGAGGCTCTCGGCCCGCTGTCGCTCTTCGTCATGGGCGCGAGCGTTTGCCACGGCGTTCGATGCGGCGTCGGCGATGAGATCAAAGAACTCCCGATAGGCGTCGTCGAACGGGCGACGCGGGCTCGCGCCGAGCACGATGACTCCGGCCGGCGCTTCCTGTCCGCGATGTCCGAGGGGAAGCATGATCGCCGTGTCGATTGATTCGGGCCAGGGCTCGCAATGGATCGACGCGGAATCACGCAGGCCAAGAAGGAGCACGGCGTCTTTTTCGAGCGCCGCGTCGACCGGGAACATCGGCTTCTCCGCCGCCGAGTCTCCGAGTTCGATCTCCCTCGGTTGATGAACCGAGGCCGCTTCGATCCCCGACGAGCCGGCAAGCGTGAGCTTCCGGTGTTCCGGGTCGAGCAGATAGAAGAACGCAAAGGGAACATCGAGGCGATTATCGGCGAGCGTGTCCGTGACCCACTTCGCCGCCGTTTCCGCCGACCGCGCTTCCGCGGTGGCCGAGGCGATCTGTCGCAGAGTGCGAAGTCGCCGGGCGCTGAGGACACGCTCCGTTTCCTCGGTGCAGGCGCAGAAGAGTCCGGCGATTCCTCCTGCCGGATCCGGAATCGGGCTGTAGGAGAAGGTGAAGTAAGTCTCCTCCGGGTAGCCATGCCGCTCCATGATGAGCAACAGTTCTTCGTTCCAGGTCGCCCGGCCGCGTTCGAAGACGGTGTCCGCCAGAGGGCCGATGTCACTCCAGATATCCGGCCAGATATCCCGGGCGGAACGACCGAGCGCATGCGGATGTCGCGCGCCCAGAATGGGAATGTAGGCGTCGTTATAGAAGTAGATGAGTTCTTCGGCGCCCCACCAGATGAACATGGGGTACCGTGAATTGAGCATAACGCTCACCGCGGTCTGCAGCGGTTGCGGCCAGTCGCGCGGGGGCCCCAGCGAGGTGCTCGCCCAATCGAATTCGCGAGTGCGCGCGCCCATCTCGTCGCCCCGGCTGAGGAAACGCGGCGACTCGTCTGCGCGCGTGATGGGGTCCTTCTCCACCAGCTTCACCACTCCGACGGGCCGAGGGCGAGCGGTCCCGGCGCTCTCTGTTCCCATTGTAACCACGGGCGTTTCGGTGAGAACTCGTGAAGCGCGGCCTGGTTACTCGGGCTCGCCGCCGGAAAGGTCGTAGACCCATTCCTCGTTCGCGCGGCTCCAATTCAGGATCTCTCCGGCGGGGAAGAACAGTTTCAACTCCCGTTCCGCGGCCTCCGGGCTGTCCGAGCCGTGAATGAGGTTGAAGGAGTTCGACACCCCGAAGTCGCCTCGGATCGTGCCGGGATCGGCGTTCGAGCCAAAGGTGGCGCCCATCATCTTCCGGCTGATCGCGATCGCCCCGACGCCCCGCAGCGCAAGGACGAGTACGGGCGATGAGGTCATGAATCGGACGAGACCCTCGTAGAACGGCTTGCCCTTGTGCGATTCATAATGCTTGGCCGCGAGTTCTGAAGTGATCATCATCAAACGGGCGCCGACGACCTGAAGGCCCTTGTCTTCGAATCGGCTGATGATTCGTCCCATGAGACCACGCTGTACGGCGTCCGGCTTGAGAATGATGAGCGTCGTTTCCATAGTTCGCGTCCCTGTCGTGCTGGTGTTTCGCGGAAGGTGTTTGGATTGGGCGAACGATAGGACGGCGCCGCGTCATGGCTCAGCCGGGGTGTGAGCCCGATTTCCAGACCCGCCGGTCGACGACACGCACGCGCCTATGATGCCCGAAAGCCGGTGCGGCACGCAGGAATTCACGGGTCAGACCGCCCGGCATCGCCAGGGAAGGCGAGTCCCATGACGACCTTGTTCGCCGCCTCCACGGCGGCCAGCCAGACCATCGAAGACATGCCCAAATCATCGAAGACGAAGACTTCGACCCGGAAGTCGGGAGTCGCATCGTCGCCGGCGCAACGCGGCGGCGGTCGGTCCTCGACCCGATCCCGGGTCACCGCCGAAACGATGGCGGCGAAACAGCGCGAGATCTCGGTCTCCGAGTTCTTCGCCAAGAACCGCCACCTGCTCGGATTCGACAATCCGCGCAAGGCGATGCTGACCACCGTGAAGGAGGCGGTCGACAATTCGCTCGACGCCTGTGAAGAGGCGGACATTCTGCCCGACCTCCATGTGGAGATCGACCAGACGGACGAGAATCGGTACCGCGTCACGATTCGCGACAACGGGCCGGGAATCGTCCGGAAGCAGATCGACAATATCTTCGGCAAGCTGCTCTACGGCTCGAAGTTTCACCGTCTCAAGATGTCGCGGGGACAGCAGGGCATCGGAATCTCAGCCGCCGGGATGTACGGTCTCATGACGACCGGCAAGCCGGTCCTCATCATCTCGAAAACGAGCAAGCGCAAACCGGCCCACGAAGTTCTTCTGAAGATGGACACGCAGAAGAACAAGGCCGAGGTGATCGAGGACTCCGAGCATCCGGAGGATGATTCGCTCTTTCCATACGGACACGGCACGCAGGTCACGATCGAACTCGAAGGTCGATACCTTAAGGGTCGGCAGTCCATCGACGAGTATCTCGAGCAGACCGCGATCGCCAACCCCCACGCGCGGATTTCGTACAAGGCGCCGACGGGCGAGCGGATTGAGTACGAACGGACGGTTGATGAATTGCCGCCCGAAACGGAAGAGATCAAACCGCATCCCAAGGGGATCGAACTCGGCACGCTCATTCAGATGCTCGAGCGCACCGGGACGACACAGCTCGGCGCATTCTTCAAGAAGGATTTCTGCCGCGTGGGTCCGTCCGTGGCGAAGACGATCTGCAAGAAGGCTGGGTTGACCGATCGCACCTGGATCAAGCAGGTCGGGCACTCGGACGCGGAGAAGCTCTACAAGGCGATTCAGGAAGTGAAGATCATGGCGCCGCCGACGAACTGTCTGGCGCCGATCGGCACGAAGACACTCCTCGCCGGCCTGCTCAAAGAGGTGAAGGCGGAGTTCTATTCCGCGAGCACCCGGCCGCCCGCCGTGTACCGCGGCCGACCCTTCATCATCGAGGCCGCGATCGCCTACGGCGGTGACCTCGCGGGTGATGAACCGGCCCGGGTCATCCGATTCGCCAATCGCGTGCCGCTGCTCTACCAGCAGTCCGGATGCTCCTCGTTCAAGGCGGTCGTGGAGACGAACTGGCGCAACTACGGCATGTCGCAGCCGCGCAATTCGCTTCCCGTGGGCCCGCTCGTCATCATGATTCACATGGCGTCGGTCTGGGTCCCGTTCACGAGCGAATCCAAGGAGGCGATCGCCGACTACGACGAGATTCGGAAAGAGATGCGGCTGGCGCTTCAGGAGTGTGGCCGCAAACTGCAGACCTATGTTCGCCGTCGACAACGCATGAAGCGCGAAGGCGAGCGTCGCGATGTCTTCCTCAAATACATTGGGGAGATCAGTAAGGCATACGGCGCGATTACGGGTCGCGAGCCCAAACCGGTCTACGACGCGCTCATGCGGCAAGCGGAACGCAAGACCGCTGAGGCCGATCAGGTCCTCGACGACGAAGGTCGAGTGGTTGACGACGGCGGTCGCCTGGCGACCGACGACGCCGTCGTCATTCGCGAGGAACTGCAGCGGGCGGCGGTCGGCGCTGACACGGACGGCGGCGAATTGTTCGGCGCGGAGTCGTCCAGCCGAAACGGCTCACGCACGAAGAAGAAGCGACGGAAACGACGCCGGTAACTCACCCCGCCGCGCGCCGCGCGATTTCTGGGGACGGGAAGAGATCGAAGATGGCCAAGAAGAAGAAGAAAAAAGCGACCACAAGGAAGAAAGCGGGCGCGCGAAACTCGACTGCTTCGTCCACTTCGAGCGGAGCGAAGAAGAAGCGGACTCGGAAGCCTTCGGTCGCCTCATCGTCGAAGAAGCGGGACGGGCGCACGGTCGGTCGCATCGTCGAGATGGCGGGGAGCCTCGAGAAGTCAGCGCTCGCGGGCCGCGATCCGTTCGTGGATATTCCGACGCGGTCGCTCTCCAATACGAAATTCAACAAGAGCCGTCGCATCCTCGAGATGGGCGGCAACAAGCAGCGTCGGAACCTCTTCAACCTGAACCAGGCGAAGAAGTTCATGCAGACGATGCTCATGTCGTCCGCCTGTAAGGACCTCATCGAAGCGGACAAGACGCTATCCCTGCGTGGAATGTACTACAAGACGCTGCACACGATCGCGGGCACGAAGGAGAAGACCTTCGCCGGTCAGGACGAATCCGACCCGATTCTCGAGGATCTCGAGGTGTCGCTCGGCGCCCTGCGTGAGGAACTGCATGTCTTCGCGAAGAAGGCCGGGACGATGGTGGGGAACATCACAATCATCGACTCCGGCGACGAGATCGACTGCCGGCGCATGGGATCAGGCGGATATGCGATTCCATCGATCGTCGAACCCGATGTCGTTCAGTTCAAGAACTGCGAGGCCGAGTTTGTGCTCCATGTCGAAAAGAACACGGTGTGGAGCCGATTCAATGAAGACAAGTTCTGGAAGCAGCACAACTGCATCCTGACCGAGGGTGGCGGGCAACCGCCGCGCGGCGTGCGACGACTACTTCGTCGCTTGCACGACGAACTCGGGCTGCCGATCTACTGCCTGCTCGATTGCGACCCCTGGGGGCACTACATCTATTCCGTCATCAAGCAGGGATCGATCTCGCTCGCGTTTGAGAGCGAGCGCATGGCGGTCCCGGACGCGAAATTCCTCGGAATTCGGGCGCTGGACTACGACCGGTACGAACTCACGGACGATGTGCAGATTGCGCTGAATGACCGGGACATCGCGCGGGCGAAGCAGATCGCCGAGTACCCGTGGTTCAAGAACAAGCGGGACTGGCAGCGGGAGATCAAGCGGCTACTTTCGAATGGTTTCAAGATGGAAGTCGAGTCGCTCATCACCAAGGACATTTCCTATGTGACCGAGGTCTATGTGCCTGACCGGCTTGCGGAGCGTGACTGGCTTGATTGAAAGAAAAAACTCGACCCGGAGGCAGGTTTAGGGATTTCAGCCGAATTCTTTGCCACGAGGAATACTCGCCATGAGTTCTTGGTAAAGATGTCTGGCGTCCGCCCGGCTGGCGTTCGGCGGCGGGCAAGGAAAGAATGCGAGTGGCGGTCGTGGGGGTGACTCGATCTGCCGCGTCAGTCAGAAGCATGGCGATTCTCAATGACCATGACGACGACCAATCGGAGACGACCTGTGTCAGCCGCGACGAAATCAGCCACCCCCAAGCTCGAGAAAATCCTCATCGCCGACGACGAGCATCTCGTCGTCGAGGGTCTGTCAAAGAATCTGAAGCAGCTCGACTACCTCGTTCTCGGCGCCTGTCCGAATGGCGAAGAGGCCGTCGAATTCTGCCGGCGTGACCGGCCGGACATGGCGCTGCTCGATATCCGCATGCCGAAGCTCAACGGACTCGAGGCGGCGAAGACCATCTTCGGCGAGATGAACATCCCCGTCGTTATCCTCAGCGCCTTCTCAGATCCGGAATATACGAAGGTGAGCGCCGACATTGGGGTCTTCGGCTATGTGCTCAAGCCCGTGACCCTTGACGATCTCCGCGTCACGCTGCCGGTCGCCTGGCGGTTGTACCTCAACCATCTCGAGAGTCGCGATCAAATCCAGCAGCTCAATCAGCGTCTCGAAGATCGCAAGACGATTGAGAAGGCGAAGTGGATTCTCGTCGAGAAGCTCGGCGTCGACGAGGAGAACGCGATGAAGCGGCTCCAGAAGCAGGCCCGCGATAATCGCCGGACGCTCATCGATGTGGCGCGCGGCATCCTCGAGAACCACCAGCTCTTCGGACAGGATGAGGTGTAAGACCTCAGCCGACGCCCGATAACGAATTCGCACCCGGCCAGCCATTCGGCTGGCCGGGTTCGTTATGGGACGCGGAATCGTCGCTTCGAACGGTATCACTCGTTATTTCGGGCCCGAGGGAAGCCGATTCCTACCGGTGTGGGACGCTCCTTTGTGTGAAGGCGGGCGTCATAGTCGTCCGATAAGACCGATCGCCGCGCCGTCAAATCGCCGGGGCGTGAGTGACCGATAGTTGGGAGACCCAATGGTGAGACGCACTCTGCAATCTCGTGGATGGACCCCGCTTCTTCTCGCCTCGGCGGCGCTCTTCGTCGCGGGTTGCGGAGGGTTTGGAACGAAGGCGAAGTCGGCGAAGGCGCCTTCAAGGACTCCCGCCGCCGCGACACCGTCGAGCGCCGCGGGCGCGGACGCCGGTCTCGACGCCCGCCTGTCCGACACGAGCTTCGACACCGACCCGAGCCCGGCCGGTCTCGACTTCTGGGACGATGCGGCGGAGACCTCGGATCGCGAGCGCGGGCGAAGTGGAAGCGAGATCGCCCTCAATCTGTTCGGTGAGATGGATGGGGTCGCTGGTTCACCGCGGCAGTTCGGTGCGACCGAGAGCATCGTTCAAGTGAGCTTCGCCCGGGAAGGCGCCGACTTCGATCCGGATATTGATCAGACCGGTCAATTGATCGTGTTCGCCAGCACACAGCACAGCGCCTCAGCTGACATCTATGTCAAATCGATCGACGGTCACACCGTGACGCAACTCACGGATGATCCCGCGGACGACATGATGCCGGAGTGGAGCCCCGACAATAAGCATGTCGCCTTTACGAGTACCCGCGCCGGCAACTGGGACATCTTCGTGATGGAATCGAACGGCAGCACGCCGGTTCAGATCACCTTCGATCCGGCGCCGGAGATTCATCCGTCCTGGTCACCGGACGGTCGATACCTCGTCTTCTCGAAGCGCGGACAGGCGTCCGGACGCTGGGAACTCTGGGTCACGGACCTCGGCGGCACGCCGACGCCACGCTTCCTCGACTACGGTCTCTTTCCGGAATGGTCGCCTGATCCGGCGTCCAACCGGATCGTCTACCAGAAGGCGCGCGAACGCGGCAGCCGGTACTACGGCGTCTGGACCATCGACTTCGTAGACGGGGAAGGTCAGAACAAGACCGAGATCGCCAGCGCGGCGAACGCGGCGGCGATTAATCCCTCGTGGAGCCCGGACGGATCGATGATCTGCTTCGCCACGATCACGAACCCCGGGGAACTTCGAAACAACAAGCCCGCCCGCGCCGACATCTGGATCGTCAATGTCGATGGCACGAACAAAGTGCGCCTCACGAACGGCGAATTCGCGAATCTGAACCCGACCTGGGGTTCGGACAGTCGGGTCTACTTCGTGTCCGACCGAGCCGGTGTGGAGAACATCTGGGCGCTCGAATCGAATCAACCGATCGCAACGGCGCAGGCGCTTGGTGGCGACGCATCCACGAACGAGATGGCGGGGGTCGCCGCCGACAACTGAGCGTGTGAGATTGGAACGGATCGCCGCGGCCTCGGCGGCGGTGATCGATGAGCAGTCGGTAAGCGGAGCTTACCAGGATCGGCAGGACGCCATGACAACCGTACAGTCCATGATGGATTCATCACGCGTCGACGCGTCGTCCCCTGAGGGGCGAAGATGGACGCGTCGACCCGGTTCGACGCTGATCTTGCTCATGGCGCTCAGTGTGTTCGTACTGCAGGGATGCGGTCGACGCGCTGAGCCACTGCAGGTCAACGCGCCGCTGCTCAGTCCGTATCCCGCGATCTGGGCGGTCGCCCCGTTGGCGAACGAGTCGGGCGTCTCGGTCTTCGATCCCATGCGTATCTCGGACATTCTCACGGAGGAGATCGCCCGGGTACAGGGGCTCGAAGCGATTCCGGTTCAGCGGGTTCTCGTCGCGATGCGCGCGCTCGACATCGGCGCGGTGGAATCACCAGCGCAGGCTAGGGCGATCGCGAATGTGCTGGGGGTCGACGGCCTCATCGTGGGGTCGATCACCGCCTATGACCCGTATCGGCCTCCGAAGCTCGGGCTTACGCTGCAGCTCTACGCGGCAGATCAATCGGTCGACGCGGCCGGAGATATGCGTGCGCTTCGTTCGGCGCCGGGCGATGACCTCGACGATCACGGCTTTCTGGCGCAGGATGCGCCGTCCGCCGGTGTTTCGGCGGTCGTCGACGCCGCCGACAATGGAGTGCTTCTCGCCGTGGAGCGATTCGCGAAGGGGCGGACGGATCGGAACACCGCGTACGCCTGGGAGCGATACCTCGTCGTCATGGAACTGTACTCGCAGTTCGTCTGCCACCGGCTGCTCGGTGACCTCCTGTACCAGGAGCGTCTCCGATCGGTTCGTGCGGCAGGGGAACGACGACAACGAATCGCCCCCGCGATCTGATCGCCACCGGCTCCCTCCGGTCGATCGAGACCGGGGCGCAAGAGAGCCGGCATGGACGCGACACTCTCGAAAATTGAGCGAGGATCGTCCGAGAACGGTCGAATGACCGTCCGATTCGGGCGTCCGCCGACACGGCGCGGCGGGGGATCGCCTGGAGGTGAAGCGCGGATTCTGCCGGTCGTGGACGCAATGGACCTGAAGTTACCGGTCACTTCGGCCGATGTCTCATTCGTCATCGACCCTGTCCGAGTCGGATCCGGGGGCGCGGAAGGAGCCGCGCCTCGGCGATTCGACCTTCGTGGAAAGTGTGACTAAACAATGGAAACCCTACCGGTTATCGAAGCGTTTCTGAGCTACCTCACGGATGAGCGAAGCTTCAGCGCCTACACCGCGAAGTGCTACGGAGCCGACTTGCGGCAGTGCGTCGAATACCTCATCGGAGAGTACGGAATCCAGCCCAGTCCGGAAGCGGAGCTAGGCGTGTACAACGCCGTGCGCAACGGCGCTGCGAAACAGCCGAACGGATCGAACGGGGAGGTCCGCGAGATTCTCGCGACCCTCAATCCGACGACGGCGACAAGCTATGTGCTCAACGCCGATGTCAACCTGGTTCGCGCGTACCTCGCGTATCTCAGCGAACAGAACTACTCCGCCTCGACGATGGCGCGGAAGATCGCCACGCTGCGATCGTTCTACAAGTGGGCCCATCGCCACGGACTCGTCGCTCAGAACCCGATGCTCATGATTCGCACGCCCAAGCAGGCGAAGCGACTGCCCAAGGCGATCACGGTCGAAGAGATTGAGCGCCTGCTCAGCGCGCCCGACGATCGCGAATTGCTCGGCGCCCGGGATCGTGCGATTCTCGAGACGCTTTATTCGACCGGCATCCGTGTCAGCGAACTCGTCGATCTCGATTTCAGCGATCTCGATGAAATGGGCGAGACCCTGCGCATTCGAGGCAAGGGCAAGAAGGAGCGGCTCGTCCCGCTCGGATCGCATGCTCTCGCCGCGATTCGTCATTATGTCAACATGCTTCAGCAGGACCCGCGGTTCCGCGGCGCCGAGGACGAAGGCGCCCGCACGCCGCTCTTCATCAACAAGCACGGTGACCGGCTGAGCTCGCGCTCGGTCCGTCGCAAGCTCGACAAGTATCTCAAGATGGCCGGCCTCGATTCGGACATCAGTCCGCACACGCTTCGCCATTCCTTCGCGACGCATCTGCTCGGCAACGGCGCGGACCTGCGAAGCGTTCAGGAACTGCTCGGCCATCAGTCGCTTTCGACTACGCAGATCTACACGCACCTCAGCACGGACCGGCTGCAGGAGTCGTACAAGGAGGCCCACCCGAGGGCCGAAGCCGGCTGATCGAGGACGATGGAGCGGCGGATGGATGGGCGGCGGCGGGGGTCGAACGGACTCGACTTTCCGCCGACGCGTCCCTGCTCAGAATCGGTCCTGACGGCCTTGCCCGAACGCTCGATCCCCCGTACGGTTTGGGGCGCGCCGCGGCCTGATCCGCGACCGCGACAACTTGGGGATTGGTGTAACGGTAGCACGACTGACTCTGGATCAGTTAGTGGAGGTTCGAATCCTCCATCCCCAGCTTCCCGGCAGACCCGACCCGAGGACATCTCCTCGGGTCGTCTTCATTTTGAGTCTCGAAGAAGCCAGCTCACGCGGGATCGATGAACCGCACATTCGTGTATTCCGCGCGAAGGCATGCGTTGAAGACATTGACCGCGTCCTCCCATCGCGTTCCGGCGGTCGGGCGGATGTATATGGGATTCTCGGGGAGGAAGATTCCCCCGGCATGATCGGGTCGTACCTGCTGATCGCTCAGGAAGCGGAAGAGCTCTTCAATGGTCGACGGTGGAGGATCGACCGGGAGGTCGAGCGAGATCTGCAACTGACGACCCCCGACCGCCGCAGAGGCGATCGTGATAATGAGGGGTTGGTCGGGCAGGCTGAAAGGATCGTCGACACCGCCTGTTCGTTCGCTCGGAAGGTCGAGGTGATAGACCTCCTCGCCGATCGTGAAGTTCGTCGTGAGCAGGAAATAGGTGAGGAGCAGGAAGACCACATCGATCATGGCGACGAGATTGAGCCCGATCGTCGAGCCTTCCCGCACGCGTGAGCGTCGACGCGCCCGGGCGCCATGGTGAACAACCCGATCGCCGTTCGGGCCAGCCGCCGCAGGAACCGCTGTGGTCTCGGCGGCGCCGCTCACCGGTCGTCTCCCCGTCCATGCGGGCCGCGGGTAGACGGTTCAATAATGACCACGAGATTCATGCGCGGCACTCCGGCGGCGATGACCGCTTCGAGCACCGGATGTAGTTCGGCGTATCGGGTCGATCGATCCGCGCGGAAGTCGATTCGGGCCGTCGGGTCGGCCGCAATAATGTCGTTCAATTCGCGGGCGAGCGCTGCTCGTCCGTCCGTGGTCGCCGGGAACTCGCGAGCGCCGAGTCGATAGGCGCGGGCTCCGCCGCTTGCGTCGGCGTCGGGCAGAATGTTCAGCGTCAATCGTTGTTCGACTTCAGGCGGGCGCGAGACCGAGTTGTCCGGCGTGGGAAGATCGATCTCCTCGGCGATCTGCGTGTTCGTAATCTGCGCGACGAGCACGAAGAAGACGATGAGCAGAAAGGTGACATCGATCATCGGCGTGAGGTTCGCGCGGACGCCGATCGGCCCTCGACGGAACGCGCGACTCATGACGACGGGCCCTCGCCTGGGTTGGCGGGCGGCGTGGTCGACGATGGCCGCGCCGGTTTTGGCGCCGACTTGGCCGGGGTCGCCGCGGGTCGGAACTGGTTCAGGATTTCCTCCGCGGTCAACGACGCTTCGCTCGTGAGGGCGTCGATGTTGTTGCGGATCACCGCGTATCCGGCGAGTGACGGAATCGCCACGATGAGTCCCCAGAAGGTCGTCGTGAGCGCCGTGCCGATGCCGCCCGCGAGGTCGACCGGATCCGGACGGCCTCCGGCGGCGACGATCCCCTGAAAGGCGAGGATCATCCCGTAGACCGTGCCGAACAGCCCGATCATCGGCGCCACATTCCCGATGACATTGAGCAGTTCGATTCGACGCAGTCGACGCGTGGTGTACTCGTCCCCGGCCTGTTCGAGAGCGCGAATCATCGCGTTGAAGCCGTGGGACGCTTCGCGAAGGGCCGCCGCCATCACATTCGAGAAATAGCTCGACTCCCCTTCGGTGAGATTGAGCAGCTGTCGGTAATCCTTCGTCTCGACCAGTCGGCGAACCTCGCCGACCACCCCGGGCGGGGCGATGTTCACTCGTCGATTATTGAGCCACATAAAACCGATCAGACCGAGGCTCGCCGCCGAGAGGAGGATCAGAAACCAGATGATCATGGTTCCAAACGCGTCCTGGGAGAAAAAGAACGCGCTCCCGAACGAGATCTCAGCGTCCTCCGACGGTTCGGACTGAGCCACCGCCGGTCCGGACGACATCACGAGAATCGCCAGAATCGACGCTCTCCTCCACAGGGAGAGTCCCAGTCCGGCGAGTCGGCCGAAATGAAGTCGAGGCATGCCTTCTCCTTGCGGGAATCGCGACCGTGCGCGGAACGGACGCGGTTTCGCGTGGGGATACTGTACCAAGCGATGCGTCTCGCGAAAGTCGCCCCGCCCGGGCGCCGGACAGGATCGCGAGTCGCCGGATGAGCGGACTTTCATCTTTGCGTCGACCGTCGACGAATCATTGCGAACGGGATAGGTCCATTTAGAATGAGTTCGTCCGGCGCGTCGCGCCAATCGAGAGCAGTGGTTCGCGGACGGCGTCCAGGCGCTCGGGATTCGAATCTTTCCTGCCGTGAATGAGTTGATGTGTGGCACATGACGCGCTCGATATCTCTGCGGCAGTCGTCGCTCCATTTGTGGAAGCCTCCACCGACGCGATCGTCCTCGTCGCGCGGGACGGTGTCATTCGAGGTCTGAACCCCGCCGCCGAATCGCTCTACGGCCACTCGAACGAGGCGATCGTGGGCGAGCTCCACGATGTTCTGCTTCCGGACTCGTCGTCCGGTGAGGCGTTGCGCAATCTCCTTCGCCTGCAGAGCGAGCACCGGGTTGATCATTATGAAGCGCGGCGTGTGACGCGTGAAGGACATGAGCTCGAGGTGTCGATCTCGATCTCCGCGTTACGAGACGCCGCCGGAAACCTGGTGGGCTACGCCGAGGCCGGACGGGACATGACGGACCGTCGCCGGGCGGAGCAGGAAACGCGTGAAGGTGATCGCCGCTTTCGCGAACTCGTCGACGCGGCGCCGGTGCTTGTCTGGATCTCGGACTCGAGCAAAGCAGGGGTGTATTTCAACGAACTCTGGCTCGAGTTCACGGGAATGCCGCTCGAGCGTCAACTCGGCGCGGGGTGGCTCGACGCCGTTCACCCGGACGATTGCGAATCGCTTGAGACCGCATGTCGGGCCGCGTTCGAGGAACGCCGCCCCTTCACGACACAGTTCCGACTTCGACGATTCGACGGTGAGTATCGGTGGATGCTCGATACCGGCTCACCCCGGTTCGCGGAGGACGAGCGGTTCCTTGGCTTCATCGGCAGCTGCATCGACATCACCGACCGAAAGCGGGGGGAGGAAGCCCTCCGCCTGCTCGCCGAATGCGGCGCTGCCCTGACGGCGCCTCGCGACTTGAACAAGACGCTCGACGCCGTCGCGAACTGTCTCGTTCCGACTTTCGCGGATTGCTGTGTAATCGACATCGTCGGCGTAGAAGGTCAACTGTCGCTTCACGCCATTGCGCATGTCGATGAGCGACAGGCGAGTCGCATCGAAGCGATGCGGACGCAATTCACGACGCCCGGTGACCGCGATCTCATCGTCTCTCGCGTGATTCGAACGGGAAAACCCGAGCTTGTCACCCGGGTTGATGAGGAGACGCTCCATCGGGCGGCAGCGAACGAGTCTCATCGCCGGATACTCGACTCGCTCGAACTCGTCTCAGTGGCGGTCGTCCCTCTCGAATCGTCCGACGGCGTCTTTGGCGCCATGACGATCGCGACGACGAAATCAAGCGGCCGAATCTATACCGCGCCCGATCTCGACCTCTTCGCCGAAGTGGGGCGCCGCACCTCGGAGGCGCTCGAGACGGCGCGACTCTATGAGCGGCTGAGCGAACGCGAGAACCTGCTTCAGAGCTATTACCACGCCTCGCCGTTTCTCATGGGGGTCGTCGAGCTCGTCGATGACGAGCGCGACATTCTTCACCTCTATGACAACCCCGCGACGGCGCAGTTCTTCAATGTGGAATTCGGGGCGACCCATGGTCGACGCGCGTCGGAACTCGGCGCACCGGCCGACATTCTCGATCGTTGGATCGCCGCCTACACGCGTTGCCGCGAAGTGAACACCTCGGTCGCGTTCGAATACGAGCATGTGGTCGACGGCGATCGTTGCTGGCTGCGCGCCATCGTGAGCAGTCTCGGACCCGGGCGGCAGGGTGATCGATTCAGCTATATCGTCGAGAATCGGACGCGCCGACGACAGGTCGAACTCTCGCTCTACGAGAGTGAGCTGCGCTTCCGGGCGGCCTTCGAGCAGGCGCCATTCGCCATCCAGACATTCGCCCCGAACGGCGACATACGAACGGTGAATCCGGAATGGCGACGACTCTGGAAGGCTCCCGAGAGCGGCCTCGAGGGCTACAACATCCTCGAAGACGCGACGCTCGCCGAGAAGAATCTTCTCCCTGAGATACAGCGGGCATTTGACGGCGAGCGGATCACCCTCACCTCCATTCGGTACGACCCGGCCCGGAACGATCGTCCCGGCCGGCCCCGCTGGGTGGATGTCTCGCTCTATCCGCTTCTTGATGATGAGGATCGAGTCTTCGAAGTCGTGCTCGTGTGCGACGATGTCACGGAAAGTATCGAAGCGCAGCAGGCCTTGCGTGAGAACGAGGAACGGTTCCGGCTCGCGACCATCGCCGGCGAGATCGGAGTGTGGGACTGGGACCTGTCCACGGCTCGCGTCACCTGGTCGCGCACCATGGAGTCGGTCGTGGGGGCGACCGCGAAGGTGTTCGACGGCACGCCTCAATCCTTTCTTCGTCGTGTCCATCAAGCCGACCGGCGAATGGTTATGCACACCATTCGGCGGGCGCTCGCGAACACCGAAGCCGTGGGGCTCGAATTCCGCATGCGGTCGGACGACGGCTCCGAGCGATGGATGTACGCAAACGCCCAGATGGTGCGCGAGGAGAGCGGCGAGGCGGTTCGTCTGCTCGGGGCGATGGTTGATATCAGCGAGCGCAGACGCGCGGAGGAGACGCGCGCGCTGCTCGCCGCCATAGTCGAATCCTCACAGGACGCGATCGTAAGTAAGACGCTCAACGGCGTCATCACGAGTTGGAATCAGGGCGCCGAACGACTCTTTGGCTACACCGCCGCCGAAGCGATCGGGCAGTCGATTTATCTCGTGATACCGCACGACCGGTACGACGAGGAAACGAACATTCTGAGCAAGATCCGCGCCGGTGAGCGGGTGGAACATTACGAAACGGTGCGTAGAACGAAGTCCGGCCGCCTCATCGATGTCTCGCTCGCCGTCTCGCCGCTTCTCGATGAGAAGGGACGGGTCATCGGGGCTTCGAAGGTCGCCCGTGATGTGACGGAACGCAAGCGGTCGGAGGCAGCGCTGCGCGATGCGCAGAATCGGCTCCGCGTCGCCGTTGAAGCCGGATCGGTCGGCACCTGGATGTACGATCTGCGAAGTGGCCGCATGGTCACCGACGCGTGGCTTTCGCAGATGCTCGAGATCGAACCTTCGGCCGCCGCTGCGGGGATCACCATCGAGCGATTTCTTGAGTCGGTCGCGCCGGATGACCGCGACCGGGTCGACGACGCGATTCGCCGGACGATCGAAACGGGCGCGCCCTATCAGATTGAGTATCGACTCGCCTCTGGTCGGCGGGGAACCCGATGGGTCATGGCGAAGGGACGAATCGAGTCCGGTGAGTCCGGGTCGATCAGCTACTTCGCCGGCGCCCTCTCGGAGATCACGGAGCGCAAGCGTCATGAAGAGCAGATGCGGCTCGTCATGGCGGAGCTCAACCACCGTGTGAAGAACACGCTCGCTTCCGTGCAGGCGATCGCGTCACAGACGATGCGCTACACCTCGTCGTCGAGCGAGTTCGAGCAGGCGTTCACCGAGCGGCTGCGATCGCTGGCCCAGGCCCACAGTCTCCTGACGCGGACGAATTGGGAAGGCGTCGATCTGCGGGACATCGCGGAGTCAGAACTCAAACCGCGACTCGGGACGCCGGATCAGGCGCGCATCGACGGTCCATCGATCATTCTGCGACCCAAGGAAGCGCTTTCGCTTCATCTCGTCATGCATGAGATGTGCACGAACGCCGCCAAATACGGAGCGCTGTCGTCGAATCGGGGACTCGTCAAGGTGGCGTGGCGCGTCGAGGTGAACGAAGACGATCAGCCGCGCCTGCATCTGGTCTGGAGTGAGTCGGACGGCCCCGAAGTGCATCCGCCGTCGCGCCGGGGATTCGGGAGTCGAATCATCGAACGAACGGTGCGCTATGAACTGAACGGTGACTGCGAGCTTCGATTCGACTCGTCCGGGGTGTCGCTCACGATTGACGCGCCGGCTCCCGCAACGGCCCGTGAGGGCGGCGACCCGATGATGACCTTCTGACTCGCGAGACCGAAACCGTCATCGGCGTCCGAAGTGCTTTTCGAGATCCCGAAGCGAGAGTCGAATCGTCGTCGGTCGACCGTGCGGACAGTTGCTGCCCCGCTCGATCTCAGTCTTGCGATTGAGAAGCGATTCGATCTCTGATTCGGTCAATCGATCACCCGCTTTGACGGCCGCCTTGCAGCTCATCATGTCGAGCACTTCACTCAACGCCGCTTCGTCATCCGGCGCGAGTCGCTCTTCTTCGGCACGCTCGAAGAGTTCGATGACGAAATCCGCCGGTTCGACGCCGCGCTCGAAGAGAAAAGAGGGGAACCCGTGGATGGCGATCGAACGAGGACCCATCGGCTCCGCCTCGATACCGATCCGTTCGAGCAGCGGCCGCAACTCATCGAGCAATGTCATCTGCGCGGGTGACGCGTCGACGACCGCCGGCATGAGGAGCCGCTGCGACTCGAGTGATCCGGTGAGTATCCGCCGCTTCAATTCCTCGAACATGACGCGCTCGTGGAGCGCGTGCTGATCGACGATCTCGATGCCCTCGTCGTTCTCCAGAATGATGTACGAGTTGTGAACCTGGAGGAGGCGCGAGACGGGTCGCACGGTGATCTCAGGAGGAACCTCGGATTCTCGTAAGGAATCATCACTCGCGTCTTCAACGGACTCGCCGCCCATCGCTTCGCGCACTTGTCGATACACGAGCGTCTTCTGGTCGGGCTCCATCCGCTTGAAGTACTCAACGAACGCGTCGGGTCCGCCTGTCCCGTTCACAGCGCCGGGTTCACCCGCGGCGGAGAGCAGAGATGCCCCCGGTGAGGCGCCGAGGGTATCCCCAACGCTCGGCGTGAGGTCGGCGAGGCGCAATCGATCGCGTACGCTCGTCAGAACGAAGCCGTGCACGGACTGCGAGTCGCGAAAGCGCACTTCCGACTTCGCCGGATGCACATTGACATCGACCTGCGACGGATCCATCTCGAGATAAAGCACGACTACCGGAAAGCGGGTGGGTTCGATCAGACCGCGGTACGCTTCCTTGACCGCATGAAGGATCGTTTTCTCGCGCACCGGACGACCGTTGAGGAAGAGCACCTGCGACTTCGCAGCGCCTTTCGCAATCGCCGGCGATCCGACCAGGCCCCATAGCGACATGGGTCGTCCACGCACGGCATCGTCGACGCTCACCTCGAGCAACTCATCCGCCAGCTCACGACCCAACACCGCAAGTATCCGCTCGATCGGTTGCTGGTCAGGCGGAAGTTCGATCGCCACGCGGCCATTGTGGGTCAAGGTAAACCCGATCGCCGGATGTGAGAGCGCCTGTCGCTCGACAAGATCGCGGATGTGATTGAATTCGGTCGTTTCGGCCCGCAGAAACTTACGCCGCGCCGGCGTATTGAAGAAGAGGTTCCGCACGGTCACCGTCGTTCCGGGCGGCCCGGCGCACGGGCGGGGCGCTCCGGCTTCGTCGCCCTCGGCCTCAATGCGAAGAGCGCCGACCGCGTCGCGCAGCCGACTCGTGATCGACATGCGGCTCACGGACATGATCGAGGCAAGCGCTTCGCCCCGGAATCCGAGCGTGGCGATCGCGTCAAGATCCGACGCCTCGCGAATCTTGCTCGTCGCGTGCGGCGCGAGCGCGAGCGGAAGATCGTCCTCCGCGATGCCCGACCCGTCGTCCGTCACTTCGATGAGTTCACGGCCGCCCTGTTCGATCGAGACGCCGATGCGTGACGCGCCGGCGTCGATCGAGTTCTCGACGAGTTCCTTGACGACCGACGCCGGCCGCTCGACGACTTCGCCGGCGGCGATCTGGTTCACAAGCAGCGGAGGCAATCGATTGATCAGGGCCATGCGGCCCCATTCTACCAGCGCGCTCACGCCGATTCGGCGCGGTACACTGCACGCACAGTTGAATCACCCGACCGGAGTCGTCCCGATGCGAACCATGGCAGCGATCGTTCAACCAGTGGTCGTTCTCGTTCTCGTTCTCGTTCTCGCGATGAGCCTGATGGGCTGTCATTCACCGACGAAAGGGCAATCGCGCGGCGAAGAACCCACCATCGATCGCGCCGAGGTGTACCACCGGATGATGAATACCTGGGTGCGCGTGGATTACGACCATGCGACGCTCGAAGCGATATTCAGTGAAATGGAACGAATCGGCGAGGTCGACTTCCTCGTCGACTGGACAGGCTCACTGCACGCGTCAAGGACCGTGTCGCTCTCTCTGGATGAGCCGATCCGTCTCGTGACCGCGCTCGAGATGGTGCTCCGGGAAGTGTCCCGGTATTCCGAAGACGCGAACTGGTCGCTCGGTGAAACCTTCGTGCGCGTCGCGAGCCACGAGGCGCTCAATCAGGACAAGTACATCGTCGCGTACCCGCTTAATGAACTCCTCCGACATTCTCCGGTGTTCCGTGACATGCCGGCGCGGGATCGCGATGCGATCATCGCAAATCTCGAGACCTCATACGCCGATGGCGAAACCGATTACGAGACGCGACTCATCGCGGAGATTTCCGACATCATGACCTCGTATGTCCATCAGTTCGAATGGGAGCGAAACGGTGGCGACGGCGCCTCGCTCCGGTATCTCAACGGTGTCTTTCTCGTAAACGCCGCCGACTACATCCACCGTGAACTCGGCGGCTACGCGTTCGTGGGGATGGACCAGCTGTTCGTGCGCGAGCCTGCGAACTAATCAGTTCATTGGGATGTGAAATCTGGCTTGGGTCACGGAGCCGACACTTCATCCGCTGCGTCCGGCGTCATTTCCGCCAGTTCCAGGGTTTTCCGAATCGTTCCGCCCTTCTGGCTGCGATATTCGACTTCGACCGAGCCTTCGCCCGCGATGAGAAAGCGGAAGAGTTCGGCACCCTTCGATCCGATGCCCCGGTCGACCCAGATCCGTTCCGGCTGGGGTGAGTCGCCCGCGTCGAGTTTCGTCCACGGCAACATCGAATCGACCCGCCCTGACGCGACAACGCTCGATCCGTCCCCGGTCTCGACCGTGATCGAATCGCGCTCGCCGATTCCCTTCTGCCACGCGATCGCAGCGATCGTCGGGATGATCTTCGGGTTCTTAACTTCGATCGTGAGATCCCAGAGCCCGGAGTTCGTGCGGCGAATCTGCGCCGCGCCCCATTCGACCCTGGGCATCTCGTCCGCGTGGAACATGGTGAACGCGAAGTTCCGGTGCGCGCCTTCTTCGAGCAGCCAGGGAGGCGTCACCCGGCTCGAGTATTTCTTCGTGCCTCCGACGAGCACCTTCCCGTATTGCGGATGATCCACTTCGGTGTAGGGCACATAGACATCGTCGAACTGGAGCCACTCGCGGAAAATCTCCCGTTCCTCTGAGGTCGGCCCGTCCGCTTTCTGGAACATCCTCTTGTCGGTCCAGAGCTCGTTCGTGAACGAGAAGATTCCGAGCCCCTCGTAGGCCCAGTTCACCTCGCCGCCGTGCACGGTGTAGAGGTCGGCGTGGATGATCCAGTAGTTGTAGTAGGGGAGCAGCTCTTCGCCGCGCTGGCCGAGCTGGTCGTAGACGCGGATGTCCTGGTTGGGATAGCTTACATAACGCGCGCCGGGGCCGCGAAGAATCATTCCGCCCGCATTGTGGTACGACTGGAACGCGGCGATATTCGGGTGCTCTTTGAGGAAGTCCGCGATCGCGCGCGTCTCCGGGAGGCTGAACGGATAATCGCCGGCGCCGAACTGGATGTATTCCGGCTGCCAGTCACTCGGCCAGTTGCGATTCGGGTCGTAGCCGCCCGGCCCATCTTCGTTCACCGATCCATCGCCGTCGTTGTCGATGCCTTCTGAGCCCACGGGCGTCCAGCCGCCGGGCGCATCGTCTTCGTCGACACGGATGAAAAAGCGATCGTCATCGGGATCGCGCTCCCAGCGTCCGAGCGGATCGCGGACCCACATCTGCGTGATATGGCCATCGCCATCGAGGTCGTCGTATGGATCTTCGTCGTACAGGCCGTCGTAGTCATTGTCGGTCGGCCGGATGCCGCCGCGCTGGTAGTGCGGAGTCGCGGGCTGATTGAACCAGATCTCCCGCCCGTCGGGATTCTCCATCGGCACGAAGTAAAAGGCGCGCTCATCGACGAGCTTCGTGATCTTGTCGATCTTGCCGTACGACTTCGTGAGATACCAGATCGAATACAGCACGGTTTCCGCGGCCTGGATCTCGTTGCCGTGAATGTTGCCGTCAATAAACGCGGCCGTCTTCTCCGTATCCGGCCCGGTCTCGGGGTTGTTCAGCGTCATGAGCCAGATCTCGCGTCCCCCGACGGACTGGCCGAGCGATTCGAGCGTGAGGAGTTCGGGATACGCATCGGCGAGTTTCTGCAGCGCTTCGGTCATCTCCTCGTAGTCGTACCAGTGATTGAACGCGAGGTCGACGCGGCTGGGATAAGGCGCCTGCGCCGAAGCGAACGCGCCGGAGAGTGTGAGGACTGCGGTAGCCAGCGTCATCGAAACGATACGGATCCATCGAAACACGGATTGTCCTCCGTGAGAGTGTGCGTGAGAGAGAGCGGGTCGTCGCTGATGAAGCATTCTCATTGCTCCGCTCCGCCATCGAGCGTGAACGATCGTTTCACCGTTCCGTACTTCTCGCTGTAGAGCGTGATGGTGAACTCCGATCCATCCGGCGCTCCGACGATCCATCGATACGACTCGCGTCCGCCGGAGCCCGGGATCGACCAGGTCTTGTGTACCCGCTGGCCCGTCACGATCTGGTCGTCCGGGATCGACAGGCGAACGACATAGGGCCGCGCCCGGCGATTGCGCACCGCCATCGCCGTGCCGGTCGGGAAATACCCGTCGTTCACAACGGCAGCCTTGATTTCATAAAGTCCGCTCGCGAGTTGAGTGATCTCCGGATCTTCGAGATGCACTTCCGGGAGTCGGCTCGCGAGGTCGAGAATGAACTCCACCTGTCTCTCGGCGATGGCGCCGATCTCCTCGGCGGGCGGATTCGTCTTGAAGTACGGCGCCCAACCGCCGATCTCAACTTCGCCGAACTCCGGATGCTCGTACTTCGTCCATTCGACGAAACCGTCGCCGCCCCGCTCGTCGTCGCTGTACTTGAGCCAGGCGGCTTCTTCCTTGTCCATTGCCTCGCCGTTCGACGCGGCGTCATCTGATGCGACACGCTTCACTTCGACGCCCATTTGTCCGGCGTACCGCTCGACCATGTCGGGCGTGAGCTGGGCGACCATCTCGTCGGTCACTTCGATTCCCGCATCCTCGGCCGCGGACCGGAGCTCCTCCAGCGTTTCGAGGCTGATGTCACCGACCCCGGACGGGGTGAGTTCCGGTCCAGCGTCATCGGCCGGCGTCGACGGCGTGTCGTCCGTCGCTTCGGGAGCAGGCTCGGCATCCGTCTCTTCCGCGGGCTCCTCATCCTTCTTCGGTTCGGGCCGTGTCCAGAGGGGCGTCGTGAACGACGGCACACCGTACTGGGCGTACGCCCACGCGAAGAACGCGCCTCCGGCGTCGTCGTTCGGGGCCGTCTTCAGGCCCGTGATCTCCTTGAATCGCTCACCGACCTGCCGGTAGATCCCGACATCGTCGCTGTTGATATTGCGCGGGGCGCCCGCGTCGTCGCTCCCCTTGCCGTCTGGTGTCGACGACAGATTGTCATGTCGTCCATAGACGAGTACCGCAGCGATATTCTGCCGCGCGAGCGCGAACTCGAGCAGCGCCAGCGACTCGGGTTCAGACACCTGGTGCGGCCCCGACGCTTCGCCGTGCTCCTCGTAGCCATGCATGAAATTGCGATTGAGATCAACGCCTCCCGGGCCATCCTCATTGATCTCGCCGTCCTGGTCGTCGTCCACGCCTTCCACCATGAGCGTGAACTCCGCGCGCTCGCCCTTGTCGCGATCAACCGAGACACTGAGTCGCGGGTCAGCCGGGTCCGCTCGCAAACTCGCGTCATCAGGGTCGAAGACGCGCATCATCGTGATGAGCCCGTCGCCGTTGAGGTCATTCGGCGGATCCTCGTCCGCCTGGCGATCCCGGTCGCGATCGACCGGACGCGTATTGACTCGGCGGTTGTCCTTCACGGGCGCCCAGTAGAACTCCGCGGCGTCCGGGTTGACGCGCGGGACGACATAGAGCGTGTGCTCGTTGAGAAACTGGACGGCGGCTTCGTGCCCGTTGGCGAACCGCGTCAGCAGTCCGTCGACAACCTCCAGCGCGACTTCGCTTCCCACGAGATGGTCGCCGTCGATGTTTGCGACGAGCAGGAGCGCCGGTCGTTTCGCCGGCTCGATGTCGCCCGGACCCGCGACCGTCATCGCCCAAATCGACCGTCCCTCCCGGCTGGCCCCGATTGACTCGACGGTGACCAGTTCGGAATGCGCGGATGCGATCGAGTTGACCCGCTGGGTCATCGCTTCGTGGTCGCGATACGCAGGCTGAATCATCGCGTCGGACGATGGGACGCCGACTCCGGTCAGCAATGCGGCCGCGACGATTGGTAGCGCGCGGCGATTCAATCTCCGCACCATGAACTCCCTTCCTGACAAAGACGAGGGTCGCATTCGAGACGGACGAGCGGTTGACCGTTCGGTCTTAATGCGCGGTCGACAATGAGTTGCAAGGTATCGACCCGTTCGACATCGGTCAAAGTGGTTGGCCCGCGACGGCGCGAAGAGGGGTAAGAATGCGGGCGGGAGGACTCGAACCTCCACGGGTTTCCCCACCAGAACCTAAATCTGGCGCGTCTGCCAATTCCGCCACGCCCGCGTGGAACCTGCACGGCCGGACTCCCAACGCCATAAGTAGAGGCGTTTCCATTGGTCGGCCGGAAACTTCCGGCCGGACCCTCCGGCCGCGTCCGGTATGATATCGGGGCGGCGGCCAGGTCGAGAGCGGGAGGGTCGAGCGCCTCGCGCGATCGTTCATTTGTCGGCTCGCCACTGCGGAACCGGAGTTCGCCTTCATGAGTCTGCGCCAGACCACAAATCTCACCCTCTGCCCTTACCTGACCCGGCTGGTTCTCGCGCTGACATTCATCTGGGTTGGCATACCGAAGTTCCAGACCTCGACCTACACCGGAGCCGACGCGGCGAAGCTTGTCGAGCTTGGCGTGGTCGCGGCTCCCGCCGGGCCGACGCCGATCACACCGGAACTGCCGCCGGACCCGGCGGATGAAGAGGGCGCCGCGGACGACGATGTCGATGAGACGGGGGACGAATCGCCGAACGGCGCCGCGCAACCCGCCGATCCCGTTGATGATCCCGACCTCGATACGGGCGACGACATCGAGCCGCCGGCCGAAGCTGTGGTCGAAGAAGCCCTCGAGGAAGCGGTGGAGGAGGGCGATGAGCCTGACCCGATCGCTGTCCAGCCAAGCGACGACACCCAGGCGATCGCGCCAGTGGGCGAGGTCGAGGCGCTCGGGCTCTATCGCATCGCCATTATGCTCGATCGAGTTGGACATCCATTGCCACGACTCCTCGCGTGGGTCGCCGCCGTGACCGAACTGGTCGGTGGCGCCATGCTGCTCATCGGACTGTTGAGCCGAGTCTGGGGGCTCGGTCTCGCCATCGCCATGGGCTACGCGTTCTACCTTTCGAGCTGGCCCGTCATCTGGGACGCCATGGCGACCGTCGGCCCCGGTACGAACTGGTACGAAGCGCTCCGGTCGATCGAGTTCGGACGGCAACAGTCGATCTTGTGGCAGATAGCGCTCTTTGTGCTCGCGCTCAACATCTTCATCGGGGGGCCGGGTCCGATCAGTCTTGATCGACTTCTCTTCCGGGGCGGGCGCCGACACGAGGATGATGACGACTGATGCCGGACGAGCGCGCCTCCACCCCGGGGCCCTCGAAGCCCGCGACCTGGCGCGTGACCGAACGCGATCCGGATGAGTCGCCCGACCCGGCGGCGGAGTTGGCGCACGAACTTCGCGCGCTGGGCGCCGAAACGGCGACGCGTCGCCAGGTGAAGCAGGTCGCCCCGTGGGTCATCTCCGTCGGGTTCCATCTGCTCCTCGTCTTTGTCGGGTTTCTCATTCCCTGGACGACCCAGTTGCTTCGCTCCGACGACCCGCCCCCGACGGCGATTGTCGCCGAGTTCGAATCACTGCGTCCGGTCGAACTCGTGACGCTCGAGGCGGGTGCAGCCGATACGGAGTTGACGAGATTTGAAGATCGCCGGCCTGAGATCGAGCCGGCGTCACCGACCGAGTTGCTGGCGGATATCACCGCCGACCCGACGAGCGTCATCGGGCCGAGTGTGGGTGATCCGATGGATGCGTTCGCCCCACGGGCCTCGGGGCTCGATGTCAGCTTTGGGGGCTTGCGCGGCACAAACGCGCGAAACATCGTGTACATCGTCGACGCGTCCGGCTCGATGATCGCCTATCTGCCCATCGTGATCGATGAGTTGGTGCGCAGTATTGATCAACTCGCCGATACGCAGCGGTTCGCCGTCATCTTCTTTCAGCGGAACGATGCGATTCTTGTTCCGGCGCCGGGACAACCGCAGGATGCGGCGGCCCGCCGCCGCGCGCGGCCGCGTCTCATGCCGGCGACCGAACAGAACAAGCTTCATGTCTTCGAGTGGATCGATCTCGATCAGAAGAACATTCGCGCCGTGGGCAAGTCGAATCCGCTTGAGGCGCTCAAGCTTGCCCTCGACCAGATTGATCCCGCCCCCGATGTGGTCTTCATTCTGAGCACGAACATCACCGGCGTCGGCGAATTCGAGGTCGACCAGGGAGAATTATTCTCCATGATCCAGCGGATGAATCGCGGATCGCGAGGTGAGCCGCGCACGCTGATCAAGACCATTCAGTTCATCTACGACGACCCGCTCGACACGCTGCGCCTCATTGCGGAGCGCAACGGGGGCGCCGACGGATACCGCTTTCTTTCCCGGGAAGAACTGGGGCTCGGTCGATGACGCGCATCCGATTCGTCATGCTCTTATCAGTCCTGCTGGCGATCGGAGCGCCCGGCCTGGCGGACTCGGTTCGAATCGGACGGGTGACGGTGCCGGATGTCGAGGTTCTTGGAATCGGCGATGGCGTCGTTGTCTACCGCGTCGGGTTTCGCACGGAACAGCGGCCCATCGACGACACGCGACTTTACCTGGACGCGGTTCCGGAACTCGAGCGCGGCGAACGGCGCCTCGACGCGGTCGAACGCGATGAGGCGATCGCGATCTGGAGTTCGAGTCTCGAGACGATCGAAGACCCATGGCGCCGCGCGTGGGTGAATCACCGGCTCTCGAACGAACTCGATCGCGCGGGACGGTTTACCGAGGCCGCCGGCGCTTGGGCGCGGGTGGTGGCCGACGCGCCGGATGCCTGGTGGCTGACGACCTCGCCGCGCAGCGCTCCTGATCAACCCCGAAAATCGACCGCGGCGGCGGCGCTCGCCGACCTTCGGACCGCGCGGCAGGTCCTCGACGACGAGATGCTCGTCGCGAGAATCGACGAGTTGCTCACGCAGGTCGAGCGCGTTCATGCGGCGGCGACGGAGTCGACCGACGATACGGACTTGGCGGCTGATCCCAACACCGAACCACTCGATGACACGCCGGCGGTTGAGGAAACCCCGCCGCCGACGACGGATCTCACCGAGGTCGAGGAGACGCGATCCCCTGACGATCGCTCGGCGCCGCCGGTCGCCGCCATTCCTTCTCCCGCCGATGATGTCGATGCGCTGATCGCCGCCGGAGAATACCGTGAGGCGCGAATGCGCATCGAACGACTCGTCGCCGACCCCGCCGACTACCCGATCGACCGGCTGCTCTTTCAGTACGGCCTCGTGCTCCGCGAATCGGGACAGTTTGAAGACGCCGCGATCCGCCTCATGCAGGCCGCGATTCTCTATCCATCGAGTAGCGTCGCCGCCGAAGCGCTTGAAGCGACGGCCAGTATTTACGAGACGCAATTCAAGAACACGAGGATTGCGGAGCGTTTGCGCGCACGAGCCCGGGAAGCGTCGGCCGCTCTTGAGCGGCGGTAGAGCGGTGCGATCTCGTCGCGCGCCGACTACTCGTCAAGCGTGCCGATGGTCATTCCGTCGTACGACAGCCGAATGTCGTCGGGAAGCCGCGCTTCGAGGTCCGCGTGCTCGATGTCATGAGTGATGTGAATGAGTCGAGTCTGCACGGCGCCGATCCGCGTGGCTGCGTCGATCGCCTGATCGACGGTGAAGTGTGTCGGATGGTGTCGGTAGCGAAGCGCGTCGAGGATGAGCGTCTTGAGTCCGGTCAACCGCGGCCAGGTCTCGGGAGGGATCGCCGAGACATCTGTGCAGTACGCGAGCGGAAGCAGGGGGTCATCGTCGTCCGGCGCGACCGCGTCGAAGCGGAAACCGAGAATCGGCAATCGGCCATGCATGACACGCAGCGGCGTCACGCGCATCCCGAACAAATCAATCGGTCGATCGGGTTCGAGCGCGTTCGGAATGAGCGTCGCCACGAAGCTCGGGTTTACATTGTTCACCGCGTCGAAGATGTGGCGGTACACCCGGCGGATGTTCTCCATCGTTCGGGGCTCGGCGTAGATGTTGATCGGCGCCTCCATCACGGCGTTGAACCGTCGCACTTCATCGAGTCCGAAGATGTGATCGACATGATGGTGAGTAAAGAGAATCGCATCACAGCGACGAATGTCGTAGTGCAGCGCCTGCTGTCGCAGGTCCGGCGCCGTGTCGAGCAGAATCACGCGGTGCTCTCCGCGCGGATCGAAGAACTCGACCATCGCCGAGGTGCGGAGCCGGCGATCGCGCGGGTCGTCAGACCGGCAGACGCGACAATCGCATCCAATAACGGGCACCCCGGCGCTGGTGCCCGAACCGAGGATGGTGAGCCGTGAACGAGTCACGGCGGATGGTAGCGGGGCGGAGCCCGTACGCAGGGCCAAGGTCTATGCTGTGAGGTGATGACGCACTCCATCCATGAGGCGACACTCGATCTCACCGTCGTGGCGCCGGCTCATAACGAAGAAGCGAACATCCGTCCCCTCGTGGAGGAGATCGGTGCGGCGCTCGAACCGCTTGGCCGGCCGTTTGAATTCATTCTCGTCGATGACGGGTCAACCGACCGGACGGGCGCGTTGGCGCTCGAACTCGCCCGCGATCGTGACTGGATGCGGCTGCTGCGGATGGTCGACACGCCCCCCGGACGCGGGCATGGTCAGTCCGCAGCATTCCGCGCGGGTTTTCTCGCCGCACGCGGTCGACTCATCGCCGTGCTTGACGCCGATCTGCAGAACGATCCGGCGGACATTCCCGAGCTCCTGCGCGTCATGGAGGAGGTCGACGCGGACCTGGCGCAGGGCGATCGATCGCATGCGCGGCGAGATTCGATCGGACGCCGCGCCGCGAGCTCCGTCGGTCGCGCCGTCCGCCGGTGGTTGCTCGCGGACACGATCCGCGATACCGGGTGTTCACTGCGCGTCATGCGGCGTGAGATCGCCCTTGCGATTCCACTCGAGTTCCGTGGCATGCATCGGTTCATCCCGGTGACGGCGCGGGAACTCGGCTACTCCGTCGTCGAGGTCCCGGTGAATCACCGTCCCCGTGTCGCGGGTGAAGCAAAATACGGCGTCTTCAATCGCGCGATTCCCGGCTTCGTGGATTGTCTGGCGGTGCGGTGGATGCGTCATCGGCGGCGACCGACGCTCGCGAAAGACCTTCTCATCGAGCGGACAGAATCGCCGCGGGCGATCGAGGTCGATTCAGCGTCTTCGTCGTAGCGTCGAAGTCAGGCGAGGAAGCGAATCGTGATCGGATATCGCACATACTCGCCCTGATTCGCCCGGATCGCGTTGACGATCGAGACCACGAGCGCGAGCACATAGACGACCATTGCGCTCAGCACGCCGAGGCCACACATTGGCACGAGCAGCGCGCTCAGTGTGTACCAGATCGCCAGGGAGATCTGAAAGTTGATCACCTCGCGACCATGGTCATCGATGAAGGGTGACTCGTCCCGCTTCGTGAGCCACAAGACCAGACTCACGATGAATCCGACGAGTGGCAGACCGACATGGTTGCCAAGGACGCAGACATGCATGAAGGTTGAATAGAGCCGGTCGTCCGCCGTCGCGTCCGGATCAACGACCCGGGACCCGCCAGGGTCATTGGTGGATCGTTCTGTGTCGACTCCATATGGCATGCTGGCATTCATTCGACGATCTCCAGTCAATTCCTTGTTCGGAAATCGCCGAAGATCGTTTCAGGCGAGGCTTTGGTTTGTCCCTCCCCGCGGGTCTCTCTAACCTCACCCACTCATGAGCGCGGCGTCAAGCGGACATCCCGGCCTCCTGCTCGTCATTTCCGGCCCGTCCGGGGTCGGAAAGACGACGATCACTCGCGCGATCACCGAGCGATTCGACGCCGTTTTCTCGGTCTCGGCGACGACCCGTCCGAAAACCGCGGCCGATGTCGAGGGGCGGGATTACTTCTTCCAGTCGCCGGACGAGTTTCAGCGAAAGATCGAGCAAGGCGAGTTTCTGGAGCATGCGAATGTCTTCGGACGCTGCTACGGGACGCCCCGCGGCCCGGTGGAAGCCTCGCTCGCCAAGGGTCGGGTCGTCGTCCTCGAGATCGATGTTCAGGGCGCCCTGCAGGTGCGGCGATCCATGCCCGACGCCTTCATGATCTTCATCCTGCCCCCGGACGAGACGACGCTCGAGCGAAGACTTCGCACCCGGGCTCGCGATTCCGAAGAGGACATGCAGCGACGACTCGGTGAGGCGCGGAAGGAGATTTCGGTCGCCCGGGATTCCGGCGCGTACGACCGACTCATCATCAACGAGACCCTGGAACAGGCGATCGCCGAGACGACCTCGGAGATCGAGGCTGAACTCGAGCGCCGCCGAGCCGCGGCGTCGCGTACCGGCTGATCAACGGCTTAGTTGCCCCGTCTCGCCTGTTCGAAGAAGAGCACGGTGTGCTTGCCCGTGTACGGCTTCTCCGGATCGAAGTCGATCATGCTCGCGTGGCCGTCGATGAAGGCCATCGCGTGTCGACCCACCTTTCCATGATGCGAGATCGGGGGCGCCTTGCGCTTGACGATGTGAAAGTCCGCGGGGTCATCCCAGAATGAAACGAACTGACTCGCATAAGTAAGTCGCGCCCGGCGGAAGAGCCGCTCGCCTTCTTCGATGTCGTCGATCGGGTTGGCGAACTCGTCGTAGCTGAAGTTTGAGCCGCCGTACCAGTTCAGATTGAAGAGATAGCTCGTCCCCGTCGCGTAGTAACAGCTGCGACCCTCGTAGACCTCGTCGTTGAACCAGTTCTGCTGGTAGTTGTAGCTGCGGTCCGCCGGGCATTCGAAGATCGGATAATTCCACTTGTCCGGATCGGCGAGTTCCGAATTCGGGTTCGTGCGATCGGGGAGCGGGAGATTCGGATGCGCATAGGGATTGAGCGGACGATCTTCGGGCCGCACGGCGTAGCTCAGCATGCCGCCCTGTTCAGGGAAGCGCCCGCCATGGTTGTAGTTCGCGAGGAGTCGCTGTGAGTACGGCCAGGCGATCGGGAAGTCGTCGTTGTGATCGTCCTGAAACATCGCCGTCGCGACGGAGATCTGGTGGAGTTGATTGAGACACTGTCCCATTCGCGCAGCCTCACGCGCACGGGAGAGCGCCGGGAGCAACAGCCCGATGAGCAGCGCAATGATCGAAATGACAACGAGAAGCTCGATGAGCGTGAACGCGTTACGCGTTGGAGTCGTTCGGCGCATAGCAGTATTCCCCGTTCGAGCGCGCGAAGGCCGCGCGGCGTACGCCCGCTCGATCGATTAAGAATATCAGCATCGGGGCGGCTTGAGGGGTTCTGCGAATAGAACTCTTCGCCTGAAGCACGACGCCTCGCCGGTCGGGCGAGGCGTCGGATTCGTTCCGGGTTGAACCCAAGGCGACGCCGGCGGGCGTTCTGAAACGCGGCCGATCTCTCCTTCGGGGCCCGCGCTCCTGATCGCGGCGGATTCTGTTCGCCGGCTCCGGCCGCCTGCGGTCCAACCCGGGACGATCGCCGTGGCGGCGATCAATGATCCTAACCTACCGGATTTCCGCCGCGGCCGCAAGACGCCCGCCCCGGTTCACGTCGCTGCTTTGTCACAACTCTCCGTCCCGGCGCCGGTTCCAACTTCGTGCAAGGGACGGCTGAAGCACCACCACATCCACTTCGCCCAGAATCTCGCGCACGAGGCCGTCCATCAGGAATCGTTCACGACTGAGCCGTGCGGCCTGCTCGAGTTCGCCGCGAACTTGTGCGAGTGGCGTGTCGTCGGCCGGAATGACACGCGCCAACTCGACAAACGCGAATCCGTTTTCGATCGGAAGAATCGCGGAGGCCTCGCCCGGCTGCAGGTCAGCGAGTATCTGACGGATCGCCGCCGGGTAGCGCGGATCGATCGGAGAGAGCGGTTCAAGGAGGCCGCCGCGGGCGGCGCTCGTGTCGGTGCTCGATTCGACCGCCACATCACCGAAGGGTTCCCCCGACTGAACCCGATCCCACGCTTCGCGCGTCGACTGACGATCGACGCCGGTAAAGAGACGGACCTGGTAGCGCGGACCATACCGGAGCGCGTACTCGGCTTCGACATCCGTTTCGGTGAGCTCGACCGCGTCACGAACGAGCGCCCTCAACATCGCGTTGCGCCTCAGAAGCATGTCGAATCGGGCGGAGCCAAGATCGCGTCGTCGACGAAGCTCCTCGAGCAGCCGGACCGCCTCATCGAGATTCGACGAAAGCGTGTCGAGCAGAATGCGCTGTTCATCGTCAAGATCCCGTTCAGTCAGCTCGAGGCCGCGGTCTTGAAGTCGCCGGCGTAACGCCCGGTCGAGGATGACTTCCTCGAGAATGAGTCCGCCCGCCGTTTCGTACACCAGATCATCGAGCTGCGCGGACCGGACCGCCCGGCCATCGACCAGAGCGAGGGGCCGGTCACCGGACGGATTCCTGGCCGACATTTCGGTCGCGGAATCGCGGGACGCCATGCTCGGAACGGTGTCGGACGAGCCGCCACAACCGCCCTGAAGGATCGCGATCGCTCCCGCAGCCAGGATGGCGGGAACCGAGGCGGCGCGACCGCGTACGATTGAGAGTCGGGAGCCATGCATAGGCTTGTATGACAGCGGCCCCGGTGTCGTCAGTCAATGCGGGGGCGAACAGCACAGTCGCCGACGCAGGACTCACGACGGGTCGGCCCGCCTCGCGCGGGACCGACGCCGCCCCGCCGCCCGACCTGGTGGTTCATGAATCATGACTGAGGACGATCGGTATGGCCGAATCGGCGTCCACGACCGTATGCCCGTATTGCGGTGAACGATCCTCGGGTGATCGATGTGACGCGTGCGGTGGCCACTTCGACGAGTTGAGCCGGCAGGCGACCCAGAATCAGATGGGCGCCTGGTTCGTCCGCGACGCGGAACAGCCGTTTCTTCCCGGCTGCAGTTACGAGACGCTCGTGAAGCTCGTACGACGGGGCAAGATCAATCATGAGACGATCGTTCGCGGTCCCACGACACGACAGTTCTGGATGCTCGCAGGCGAGGCGCCGGGTGTCGCTCATCTCCTGGGAGTCTGCCACCGCTGCGACCAGGCGGTCGCGCCGACCGACGTCTGTTGCGAATACTGCGGGGCTCCATTCTCAGGAATGTCGCGCCGGAATGAGCTTGGCCTCGCTCCCGCGATGAACACCGAAGCCATCGCGGCGACAAAGGCGCAGTCCACGCGTCTTGCCCGTGACTCCGCCGGCTCCGTAGGACGCGATCGACTTGCCGCGCTCGTGGCTGAACGACGCCTGCGTGAGCAGGGGTCGAGCGGCGCCCGCGCCCGCGCGTCGGTGACGAATGGCGGCGGCGCCGCCCCTCCGGCGGGGGTGAACGCGAAGAATCCAACGCGCGTAACGGACGAAGCGGGGTTCGTGGAGCGCATCCGGCGTCTTCGTCGCGTCGTCGGAGCGCTCGCGATCCTGAATGTGTTCATTCTCGTCGGCGTCATCGCCGTGGCCGTGACCTCGCCGTCGTGGCTTCCGAGTCGGGACGCCGAATCACTATCGACACCGGAGACGGCGTCGGGTGTCGATGACGGATCAATCTCTGTTCTCCCCCCCATCACTGAAGACGCTGAAGATCGAATCGGTTCGGACGACGAATCGAACGACACGCCGCCGCCAGACGGCGCGGGAACCGTTGAGAATTCAACGACGCCGGAACAAGCGTCCTCCGAGCCGAAGGCGCCGGATCTGGACAAGGCGCAGACGAAAGATCCGACCTGGAAGGATGTGTTCGACGAGGCGATCGCGCTGGCCCGCAGCGATCACGCCGACGATGTCGAGCGGGCGCTCCAACTCCTCCTCGGTCTGCGTGACTCCCTGGCGGAAGTCGATCGACCGGATGATCTCGAACCCATGATTGATCTCACCCGGCGGCGACTGACCCGTCTGCGCCTCGATGAGGTGTTCGGCGATGATGGAGATGGCGGGTAACTTAAGCTGACCTTTCGCGCGGATCGGGTATGCTGTGATGGAATGCTCATTCGAGCACGCCGAGTTTCGAGCAGACTGTCAATGAGACGCCGGATCAGCCATGAACGCCCCTGAAGTGGAAACGCGAGATCGGAGCGGCTCACCTGCGGCTTCCAACACGCGTGACCGCCGCCGACCTGCGGAGCCACCGACCCGCGTCGTCCTCATGCGGCAGAGCGTTCAGTCAAGTGAAGCAGGCGAAGTGACGGCGCTCGAGCGGGATCTCTCGACCGTCGCCACGCTCACCCGCTGGGCCCAGGGGACGATCTGGGGTCTCAGTGTGCTGCTCGCCGTGTTCCTCGCCGGCCTCATCGGATTTCGGAACGGCTTTCTCGAACTCGTTGGAATTCCGGAGTTGCAGCAGTCCGCACTCGAATGCATGGCGAGTGGCGTTCGTCTCGTCGTCGAAGCGCCGGGTCGAGTCTTCTCGGCAGGGATTGATGATGCGACGCCCTGGCTCGTCGCGCTTGGACTCGTCGTGGCGGGCGGTGGCGCCGTCTCGATCGTCGTGCTCTCGGAAGATCGACGAGAGGAGTCGGGTCCCGTCGGACAAACGATCGCGGGTCTCGGCGCCGTGCTTATCGGGGTGGTGAGCGCGGGGATGGTGGCGTGGACGATATCGCGCGGACAGGCGTTCTTTGCCGCGCCGCTACCGTGGTCGGGAGTCGAGATCGGCGGCTGGCTCGTCTCCCATCGAGTGGCGGCCGGCGTTGATCTCATCGCCGTGGTCGCGGCCGCGCTCTGGTTCGTCGCCGCCCTGCGACTCCGCACCTTTGTCTGGTTGCGCGTTTTGACGATCGCAATCGCCGCGTCGGCGCTCGTGACGACCTACGCCGGGAGCGCCATGTCGAACGGCGCACTCAGTGAACTCGAGCGGCTACGCACACTCGTGCGAACCGACGGCGCCGAGGAGGCGCAGGCTCCAGTCCTGCTCATTGGTCACACGCAGTCCCATCTCGTCGTCGCGCCGGGTGGTGGGGAGGAAGCACGATTCGTCAGCCCGTCTGACGGCATGACGGCGACCGGCCGCCGAAGCATCATCGACCAGATTCGGCTCACGACTCCCGAAGCCCAACCCTGAAGAGAACAGCGTGGCTTACGCGGTCGCGGTCAGTCCAGCGGCGTCGAGCAACTGTCGCACCGCCTTGCTCACCTCGTCCGACGGTTCGCACAGCGGCAGTCGCAGGACGCCGGTGTCGGACCCGAGCGTCTTGAGCGCCGCTTTGATCGGAATCGGATTCGTGTCAAGGCTGAGCAAGCCGCGGGCAAGGTTGAACAGGTCGAAATGAAGCTCGCGGGCGGTCTGCCAGTCACCGGCGTTGAACGCGTCGCACAGGTTCTGCACGCGCGCCGGCACGAGGTTCGACAACACGCTGACCACGCCAACGCCACCCACACTCGCGAAGGGAAGCGTGAGCGAATCGTCGCCGGAAAGGAGTGTGATGTCGCAGCGATCAAGGATCTCGCTCGCCGAGTCGAGAGATCCCGTCGCCTCCTTGATCGCCTGGATATGCGGATGCTTCGCGACCCGCGCGACGGTCGCGGGCGTAATGGTCACTCCCGATCGACCGGGCACATTGTAGAGCATGATCGGAAGATCGACGGCCTCCGCGACCGCCATGAAGTGGCGATAGAGCCCTTCCTGGCCCGGCTTGTTGTAATACGGACTCACCACGAGTCCGGCGTCGGCCCCGCACTCCCGGGCGTGCGTCTGCGCTTCGATCGTCTTCTGGGTGGAATTCGATCCCACACCCGCGATGACCTGAAGCCCGAGCGCATGTCCCCGTTCGACGACGCGCTCGACGACCGATCGGCGTTCGTCTTCGGACAGAGTGGGCGTTTCCCCCGTCGTGCCGCATGGGACTACGCCGGTGACCCGCCCGTCGGCCTGACCCTGCAGGTTCGCGTCGAGTCGATCGAAGTCGATCGCGCCGTCGGAGGTGAACGGCGTAATGAGCGCCGTATAACAACCGGAGAATTCCATGATGCGCTCCTTGCGCGAATCGACGGTCGCGATTCGTTCATCATGATATCGAGCATGGTCGCTCAGTCGCTCGTACGCGCGGCGGCGATCATGAGTCCCTTCATTTCCCGCACCGCCTCGCGCATACCGACGAAAATGGCCCGACTCACGATGCTGTGCCCGATGTGAAGTTCATTCACGCCCGGGAGCGAGGCGATCGGTCCCACGTTCATGTAGTTCAGCCCATGTCCTGCGTTGAACTGCATGCCGCTCTCGAGAATTCGTCGTCCAGAATCTCGAACGCGATCAAGTTCGGTCTGAACCGCGGGATGACTCGGATCGCGATATTTGGCGAACGCCTCGGCGTAGGGGCCGGTATGGATCTCGCAGACCTCGAATCCGACCGCTCTCGCCGCATCGATCTGCGTCGGATCAGCGTTGATGAAGGCGCTCGTGCGGATGCCGTGGTCCTTGAACTGACTCACGATCCGCGTGAGACGGTTGCGCTGTCCCGCGACTTCGAGTCCGCCTTCGGTGGTCACTTCTTCGCGACGCTCGGGAACGAGCATCGCCATCTCCGGCTTGATCCGGCAGGCGAAGGCGACGATTGCGTCGACGGCGGCGAGTTCGAAGTTCATCTGCGTCTGGACGACCGAGCGGAGCCGCTCGATGTCGTGGTCCTGCATATGCCGGCGATCTTCACGCAGGTGAAAGGTGATGCCGTCGGCGCCGCCGAGCTGCGCTTCGATCGCGGCCCAGACCGGATCGGGCTCCACCCCACGCCGCGCCTGGCGGACCGTGGCGACATGATCGATGTTGACGCCGAGTTCAATCACGCGCACAAGCTAGCCGGTCATCGGCGGTCCGACAAGACCGGGGGCCGCCGCGATCGCACGAAAACGAGTGCAGGCCGTCATTTGCCACGCGCGCGGAGCGAGACATAATCTCGCAGTGTCATGCGCGTTCCGACAAGGCGGTGAGCCATGGGCGACGAGTTTCGCCTTCGATTGCAGCAGCTTCACCACGATCTCGTCCAGCAGGGCCAGCGGGTCGAAGCGGTCGTGGAGCGCGCCTTTCAATCGGTCTTCGACTCCGACGAAGCCCGTGCCCGATCGGTCGTCGCCGCGGATGATGTGATCGACCGGGTCGATGTCGAAATCGAGCGGGCCGCGGTGAAGCTGCTCGGGCTCGAGGAGAAGAATCCGGCCCAGCTTCGACTCGTGCTCACGATCGTCAAGGTGAACAACGAACTCGAGCGCGTGGCCGACCTCGCCGTCGATGTCGTCGAACAACTCGTTTTCACCCGCGATCTGCACAGCCGCTTCCCCGCCTCGCTGCGAGTCATGGCGAACAGTGTCATCGGCATGATTCGAGACGCCGACCGCGCGCTGCGCGGACTCGATATCGAGGCCGCCCGCAGCGTGCTGACGCGCGACGACCTCGTGGACGAATTCAAGCGTTCGATTCTGCGCGAGGTACAGGAGCGGCTCGCGGCGAACGAAGTTGATGTCGACTTCGCGACCGCAGTCTGGATGATTGCGATCGCTGCGGAGCGCATGGCCGATCACACGACGAACATCTGCGAACAGGTCATTTATGTGGAGACCGGCCAGATCGTGCGGCACTCGGCGGAAGGCTGGTCGGAGCCGATGTCGATCGAATGAATCGCGCCTGAGTGAATCGAATATCGACGCAAAGAAGGGGAGGCGTCATGGCCAGGGTGGACGAGGTTCGCGACCGACTCGAGCGCGCCGATCAAGCGCATCTGTTGCGCTTCTATGAAGAACTGTCGGAGCCACAACGCGCGCAACTCCTCGACGACATTGACTCGATCGATCTCGAGCGCGTGCCGGACTGGGTCGATCGCTTCGTCAAGACGAAGCCGGAATTCGACCTCCCCCGAGACATTGACCCGCCCCTCTGGTATCCCCGCGACCCGGGGGACAAGCGTCGCCCGTACGACGCGGAGGCGTACTGGCGTCGTGGCGAGGAACTCATCGGCGCCGGTCAGGTCGCGGCGTTCTGCGTCGCCGGCGGCCAGGGGACCCGCCTCGGGTGGGACGGACCAAAAGGGGCCTTCCCGGCGACGCCGGTGACGCGCAAGCCCCTGTTCCAGGTCTTTTCGGAATTCATTCGGTCCGCGGCGCGACGATACCAGGTCACCATTCCGTTCTATGTCATGACGAGTCCGTTGAATCACGACGACACGATTCGTTTCTTCGAGCGACACGAATTCTTCGGGCTCGACTCGGAGAGCGTCATGTTCTTTTCGCAGGGCGTAATGCCGAGCTTCGACCGGGAGACCGGGCGGATTCTGCTCGCCGACAAGCACCGGGTCGCGGTGAACCCGGACGGACATGGTGGATCACTCAAAGCTCTCTGGGAGCGCGGGGCCCTCGCGGACATGCGCCAGCGCGGGATTCGTCATATCAGCTACATTCAAGTGGACAATCCACTTGTGCGTGTCCTCGATCCGCTGTTCATCGGACTTCATGCGACCGCTCCCGATTCGTCCGCCGAGATGTCAAGCAAGATGGTCTGGAAGGCGGGCCCCACGGAGAAGGTGGGCAACTTCTGTCGCGTTCGAGGTCGTACTACGGTGATCGAGTACTCTGACTTGCCCGACGAACTCGCTCAACGACGGGACGCGAACGGCGATCTGGTGTTCTGCGCCGGGTCGATCGCGATTCATCTGCTCGGGGTGGACTTCGTCGAGCGATTGAACACCGGAGCCGAGGGGTTTGCGCTGCCGTTCCATCGCGCGGATAAGAAAGTCGCCCATATTGATCTCGAATCCGGCGAGCGAATCGAGCCGGAGGAGCCGAACGCGGTCAAACTCGAGACGTTCGTTTTCGATGCGCTTCCACTGTGTGAACATTCTCTCATTCTCGAGTCGTCGCGCGAGGAAGAATTCGCGCCGATCAAGAACGCTTCGGGAGTTGACAGCGCCGAATCGAGTCGTGAATTGCAGTGTGAACGCGCGGCGCGATGGTTGGAGGCGGCGGGAACGGAGGTTCCCCGACGCGACGACGGGACACTCGACGCCTGCATTGAAATCAGCGCCGACACGGCGCTGTATCCTGACGATGTGCGCGCCGGTGGAAGCCCGAACGCAATCAAACGCGGCGCCGAACTCGTTCTCTGATGCGCGGACTTGTCCGAAATGGGGATTCTGTCCCGAACGATGTGATTGCGCCTTGCCACCTCTTCGGCGCGCGATATCTTTGACTCGCGTTCGCGCAAAAGCGCGGCGCGATCGGACGGATCGCCGGGTGGGAGGAAACCGATCGGCTCGCCACGCCGCGAGTGGATCACCCCGAACAAATCCGTTCAGATAATCGACTGCGACCGCATCCAGGGACCGATGTGCGGCAGTCGGCTTGAGTTGCGCAGTCGCCGACTTCGACGGACCGATTTCGGCGGCACGGCTTGGGGTGCGCATTGGTTTCGGTCCGGAAGCAGAGCGCGTTGCGCCGGTCAGGTCGGACTGGTTCGACTCGCGCGACGATCAAAGGGGTCAAGGATGACACAGCCAGTGAACCAGACAACTCGTAACTCCGTTTCGCCGCGTGATCGCGCCTCCGGTCCCGTTCGGGCGACCGAGGTGATGGCGCCCGTTGCGGCCACCGACGCGAGCCGCCCCGCCACCGCGAAGCCAGAATTGAACGAAAAGCCCAGAGCGGCGGGCGTCCACTCGTCGACCACGGCGGCCATGGCGGCCTTTCGAGCCGCGCGTCGACGCATGCAGGGAAACGGTGAGTCAGATTCCGTGGTCGACGACATCATCAATTTCGATTCGCGTCGGAGCCGTTCACTTCTCCAGGATGTCGCCCGGGCTGAGTCCTCGCCCGACGCCCGCTCTTCCGACGAGGATTGACGATTGCGCCTGCTGACACCCGTTTGACCAGGCGGCGCCGGAGGGGACGCCGCCGGTCAACGGGGTGTCGGGGCCATGATTCTCGGACGCGAACACCCTTTGCAGGAATCAGTTGCATCAGTTCCAGTCCCTCGATTAGACTGTCGGCGATCAGGGATCCACGCCGCCTGAGCTGGTTCGGGCGTCGCCGATGTTCGTCTCCGCGTTCAACGGTGCGCGTGTCGGGAGGACTCAACGCGAATGCGCCAATCGAACTCGTTTCTTCGAACGCGCACTTATGGCGCCCTTGCGCCGCTGCTCGCCGGAATGGTCTCGGCGGCGCCGGTCGAGCGTCCGATGACCCCGGCGATCGCCGCTCAGCGGATCGAGATCGTCTCATCTCCCCTCGGCTACGGGGACCCGGTCTACGACAACACCGAGAATTTCTGGCTTCGGGTGTATGCGCCGGGCGCCGCGTTCGTCGAGGTCGCCGATGATGTACACCTGGAGCGCGAAGCCGACCTCGTGTCGATCCAGTTCGCGTACTACATCATCTTCGACTTCGGCTCGTTCGACGCCACCATCAATGTCTGGACGAATGACGAGGACAACTCGATCTACCCGGGCGCCGGCGCCGAACTCATCGCGAGCTATTCGGTACCCGATCTTCCGAAGTCTCCGTTCGCGCTCGTCGAAGTCCGGTTCGATCTTCCTGAGCGCCTGCGGGTGGACGAAGATCTATGGCTGGGCGTGTCCTTCAGCGATCCCGATGTCTACACCGCCTTATGCGATCCCCCGGTCGTCGGATGGAGTGACGATCTCTTTTCGCTCAATCCTCCGGGCGGACTCTTCTACTTCGGCGGCGACCCCGCGGCTCGATTCTGGTGGGGCGCTTATGCCGACGCGGAGGATGTGCTCTATCTCGACCCGCCTGTGCCCGGACGCGCGGGCGCCATGAACACCTTCTTCGCCACCGGCGCCGAGCCCGGCGACCTGGTCTACTTCCTCTATGGCATGCGGGCCGGGGAATCGGAAGTGCCCGAGTGCGACGAGATCTTCGTGAATCTCGATCGCCCCGTGATCTTCGGTACGGCCGTCGCGGACAGCGAGGGTGAGGCGATCGTTCAAGCTCGCGTGCCCGCGTCGGCGCGTGGACGCGAGGTCCTGCTTCAAGTCGTCGATCACGAGGCGTGCCGGGTGAGCAATGTGCAGAGCGTCTCGTTTGAGTGACGCGCAAACAGAGCCCGCATCGTGTAGCATGAACGCGGAGTCATCCGGAACGGTCCTTTCATCCTGGCGTTGAGTGCGCGCGTCACCCGATCTGGTGGACGAGTCCGATGACGCGTTCGCATGAGCTTCGGAGTCGCCGCGGCCGTACATGACACGCCAATCCTCCTCGCTGACAAGACGCCTCGGCCTGATGCTCGGAATGGGCGTGGGCTACGGCGCGCTCGTCGCCGCGAGTCTCGCCACGCGGATCGACTTCAGCGGTCCGGCCGTGTTCTGGTTCGCGAGCGGACTTTCGTTTGCGGCCTTCGCGATGTCGCCGATCCACTGGTGGCCCTGGATCGGGGCCGGGGTCTACCTCGGCAATCTCTTCGCTGATTTGACGGTCGGTGGATACTCCGTACCGATGAGTCTCGCGCTTTCCCTGCCCAATCTTGTCGAGCCGATTCTCGGCGCCTTGATATGGCGTCGGCTCCGAAATGACTCGGGTGCGACCTGGCCGGATCTTCGGACGATGGGCTCGCTTATGGCGGCCGCGGGTCTGGCGTGCGCGGTGGGCGCGATCTTCGGCGCCACGCTGCTCTCGATTCTCGCGGGTGATTCCGGGCGTTGGGTGTCAACGCTCATGGTCTGGTGGCTTGATGATCTGCTCGGCGTCATCGTTGTTGCGCCCGTCATCATGATGTGGTGGACGCGTTGGCAGGGCGCGCGTCGCATGCGTCCGACATTACAGCGACGGGTCGAAGCGATCGCGCTCTGCGCCGCGGTGCTCGCAACGGGCTGGCTCGTCTTCGGTCGATCCTCCGCGGCGCCGGTTCCTTCGCATTTCACGATCTACATGGCGCCGCTGCTCATCTGGCCGGCGCTCCGCTTCGGTCTCTTCGGCGCAGCGCATGCGACGCTCCTCTTTACCGTCATCGCGGTCGCGTTCACCATCGCTGATCAAGGGCCGTTCGCTACGGAGTCGCTTTCGCCGATGGACCGCGTCATCGGCTTGCAGTCCACAACCATCGTCGCGGCTCTGTCGGCGCTTCTTCTTGCTGCGGCCGTCGAGGAGCGACGCCGCTCCGAGGCGTCGTTGCGTCGCGAGATCAATCGCCGGGAGGAAACCGAAGCGCGCTTCCGACAGATCGCAGACAACATCAATTCTGTGTTCTGGCTGAGCAGTCCGGACAAGCGGGTCATCTATTACGCGAGTCCGGCCTTCGAGAAAGTCTGGGGACGACCCGTTGAAGACTTCTATCGAGACAGCGCCGCGCTCTTCGAGTCGATTCATCCCGACGATCGCGAGCGTATGCGGGACTCGATGCCTCGGCAGGCCCGCGGCGAGTGGGAGGAGACCTTCCGCATCCTTCGGCCGGACGGCGGCGTGCGCTGGATCTACGCCCGCGCGTTCCCGGTTCGAGACGAGCGGGGAGAGGTCATTCGAATCGCCGGCATCTCGGAAGATGTCACCGAGCGGTCGGAAACGGAGCGCCAGTTGCGTGTCGCGCTTCGCTTCGCTGACTCGATCATCAACAGCCTGCCCGGCGTCTTCTATCTCTTTAACGCGGAGGGACGATTCCTCCGCTGGAACCTTTCGCTCGAACAGGTCACCGGCTACTCGTCCGATGAGATCGCAACCATGTCGCCGGTCGCCTTCTTTCGGGGCGACGATGTCGATCGAGTCACTGAGCGCATCCGGGAAGTCTTCGAGCGCGGTGAGGCGAGTGTCGAAGCGAGTCTCGTCGCAAAGTCCGGGCAGGATGCTCCGTACTTTCTGACTGGCAAGCGAATCCGAATGAACGACGAGTGGTGTCTGATCGGCATGGGCATCGACATCGCCGACCGGAAGGACGCGGAGGCCGCGCTTCGGGAAACGACCGCGCGGCTGACCTCGGTCGCGACGCACATTCCAGGGCTCGTGTACCAGAGCGCCGTGTTTCCCGACGGACGAACCGTCGTCGAATACATCAGTGACGGCGTTCAGGATCTCTTCGGACTGGCGTCGGCCGAGGTCACGCGACCGGACTTCGATACCGCACGGCTTGTGCTCGAGGATGATCGAGAGTCGCTTCAGGCAGCGATGCGTGACGCCCAGACGAATCGTCAGACGCTCGATCATGAGTTTCGCGTGCGCACCCCGGACGGCCGGGTCCGCTGGCTGCACACGCTGGCGACGCCACGCGACCGTGAAGATGGCGCGCTCGTCTGGAGCGGAGTCACACTCGACATTACCGAGCGGAAGGAATGGGAGCGCCGGCAGCGGCTCATGATGGACGAGCTCGACCATCGCGTGAAGAACACGCTTGCTTCGGTCATCGCGCTCGCGGAGCAGACGGTCGCGCAATCGAATGATCTTCCCTCCTTCGGCGAGACCTTCTTCGGACGAATCCGCTCGTTGGCGAAGACCCATGAGGCCCTCGCCGCGTCGAAGTGGTCCGGCGTCGATCTTGCCGATGTTCTGCGGATCGTGTTGCGCGCGTATCTCGATTCGAACCCGCCGCGTCTGCATCTCCAGGGCGACAGCGTTCGCCTGCCGGCGGCCGCGGCGGCGCCCGTAACCCTTGCGATTCATGAGTTGACGACGAATGCGTCGAAATATGGAGCATTGTCCCGCGCGACGGGTGAGATTGACATTCACTGGTCGCACGAGGCGGATGGCTCTGTTCATCTCCAATGGACGGAGCGGGGGGGACCTGAGATCACGGAGCCGCCAAGGCCCGGCTTTGGCGTCTCGTTGATCGAAGGCCTGATTGAATATGAGCTGTCGGGTACGGCGCGGATGAGATTCGACCGCGCCGGGTTGCGTTGTGAACTCTCGATTCCAGCGCAACCACTCGGGGGGAGGAGCCGTCCGCCGCTCACGCGCGCGGACGAAACGGAATCGACTCATGCCAATGGACAATGAACCGGACAGCGGCGCGATCCGGGGCGCCCGCATACTGCTTCTCGAGGACAACTTTCTCGTCGGGCTTTCGCTCCGCCGTCAGCTTGAAGAATTGAAGTGCGAGGTCATCGGTCCCATGTCGACCGCCGACGAAGCCGTCGCCGCGATCGCCGCGACCGCGATCGACTGCGGTGTCCTGGACATTAACATTCGAGGCGGAACGAGCGAATCCGTCGCCCGTGCGCTCCGGTCGCGAAGTGTTCCCTTTCTCTTCATCTCGGGCTACCAGAGCCCGGCGTTGCACGACGACTGGTTGCGTCAGGCGCCCCGACTCATCAAGCCGGTGGAGAACCGCGTGCTCGAGCGGGCGATCGGATCCCTCATCGCGCGGGAAACCGGAGAGGTCTGATAACCTCCTGAACGCATGACGCCGGCTTGACCAGACTCGCCTGGTGGCGCGACCGCACCTTCAAGAGGCCGGGATCGACCGTCTGGGCTCATTCGGGCGGAGGAAATCGCCGACTCCGAAAGCGGTATCTCTGCGCCAGACGACTTCGGCGCAATGCACATTCGCGGCCTCGAGGGGAGCCGACTCGTCACATGTTCACGACGGGTTCGGACATTCTGGTGAGATTCCACGATGAGAGCGCCAACGGCGCGACGCTGCCGGCGCGCGTCGTGGAGATTGGGGAAGACGACACATTCTGCGCTGCGTTCGCGACGGACCCGCCCGGAGCCGTCGATACACCGGTCGAGATCCTTTTTCACGATGATCGACGCCGCTTCATGCGCGTCTCCGCCATGCTGGTCGAAGCCGATCTTGACTACGAAGGCTCACCGATGTGTCGAATCCAGGCGTGCCCGCCGCCGGAAAGCGCGGAGAAGCGTCAATCGTTCCGGGTGACGGTCGCCGGCCTGAACCTCATCGCCGATATCGGACCTGCCCACAAGTGCATGGTTCATGATGTCGGACTTGGCGGCTTCGCGGCGGTGACGGCGACGAAACTCGATGTCGATGCGGTATTCCCCGTCAAGCTGCGCTATGGCGATAAGCACTGCGAAGGGCGGGTCCGGGTCTGCAATGTCATTGAGACCGGCGCCGCGGCGAAGCGGTACGGACTGCAGGCGCTCAAGAGCGACACGAACCTGCAGAAGTGGCTGCAGACGATCGCGATCTCCGTCCAACGCGTGCAGCTCAAGCGGCGTCAGGGATTCGCGAGCGATCGGGAATCGCTCGCCGCGGCGGCGAAGCAGGCGTCCGAGACGGACGGCGCCGTCGAAACGCAGGAAGAGTATGACTCCGGGAAGTGTCTCCGACTCGTTGTCCCGATTCATCAGATGGTGGGCCGTCGGTTGCCGGTCTCGCTCATGAACGAGAATGGCGAGGTCATCGTCGAGGCCGGCGCCGTCTTGACCGCCGACGAATTGCAGAAGATCTCGACGGGCGAGGTGTTCCTGAGCGAAGAATGGCTTGAACAGCCCGGCGAAGAGGTCGAAGGCGACGAACCGACGGCCGAAGCGGCCGAGGAGTCCGACTCCGGAGACGCCTCGGAGAAAAAGCGGCCTGCGAAGTCGTCGAGTTCGCGAGGAAAGGATCGCCGAACCTTTCCGCGCGTCCCCTGGGTCACCGACGCGTATGTCAATGTGCTCGATCCGAACGACCAGCGGCAGATCCAGGTCGTGACCTGCGATCTTTCCCGCGGAGGATTCAGCTTCTTCGCGAACTGTTACATCTACGACGGCGCCGAACTCATGGTCGAGGTGCCGGTCGGTCGCGAGATTCAGCGCCTGCGGGTGCGAGTGGTCTGCTGCGATGTCATCGACGCGCCGACACATCGTGTGGGCGTCCAGTTCGTGCAGGGGCGACCGGAGCGCTGTGAACTCCGATCACACGCGGTCAGCGCGTAATCGATCGTTAATTCGTTCGCGAAGGCGCTGCGCCATGCCATACGAGGGGTTGACTTCGATCGCGGCGTCGAGGTCGGCCAGCGCATCCTCCGCCAGATCCAGTCTTGCAAGACAGTTGGCGCGGTGGAATCGCAAGTCGGCGTACTCGGGGTGTACGGCGATCGCCTCGTCGAGGGCCCGGCTCGCGACGCCGGCGATCCGATCCAGAAGCGAAGGCGCTTCGTCCAACATTCCGCCGTCCGAATCACACTCATCTCGCGTCACAAAACGACCAACGGCGGCGCGACGGTGAAGCCGGGCAAGCGCGACGACATCACGCGGATTCATCCGCGACCTGGCCCGCTCCGCGAGTCGTGACCGCCCCAGCGCGATACTTGCGACGACGAGCGTCGCGAGGCCATTCGAGTTCCAGTGCGGCCGGCCGGCGCCTTTCCGGCGGGCGAGTCGTCCTGCGGTCCACCACTCGCCGAACTCGAGGAGCGCCTCGGCGAGCGCCAGGCGGACCACCGGCTCGTCGGCCGGGGTGTCGAGTTCCGCCAGGGCGAGATTGAGAAGCCGTGCTCGATCGCCAAGACGGCGCAAGAGTTCGATTCGCGAGAGCGTCGCGTCGACCAGAGCGAATTCGATCATGTCCTCGGGGTCGCCCGGATCCCCCTCATGCGTCACGCGAAGTTCGTCGGCGATGGCGTCGGCCGAGGAGGGATGATCGCAGAGCTCCGCATACGCGTCGGCCGCTTCAGACCAGCGGCCGAGACCTTCGAGAACTCTCGCGCGAAGCAGTCGTGGCGGAACGGTCAGCGATCGAATAAGTCGCATCGCGTCGTCGTGTTTCCCGCCTCGTCGAAGCAACTCCGCCACGCGTGCGCGGAGGTGACCACCGGACCGGCGGCGCATTCCCGTCTCGGCGAACGACGCGGCAAGGCCGGGTCGTCCCGACGCGGCGTGGATCGCCGCCGCGAGACGCCGAACAGAGCGTGCTCCGCGACCGGTCCGCGCGCTCGTGGCGACGATTCCACTCAGGCGCCGTCGCGCGTCGCCGACTCGACCCGAAGCGAGTTCGAGCTGCGCGTACGCGATGAGAAAGTCAGGCCGGACCGGATGGAGAAGCACCCCGAGCCGCGTGTGCGCGAGTGCGCGTGTTCGATCTCCGATGGTGATTGCAAGTCGAATGGCGAGCCGTCGGACGCCGGGAGAGTTTGGTCGCTCACGCAGGATCTCTTCGGCCGAGTGAAGGGCCGCGTGATGCAGGCGAAACCGGGCCGCCGTTCGGGCGCTGCGGATGCGCTCCGCAGTGAGCTTGCGTTCTCGCGCGTTCACCGACATCACGCCGCCTCCAGACGAAGCCGCGCTTCGCGTAGATCGGGCCAGGTGGGATGTCGGGCGATCACGCCACTCAGGATGGATCCGGGATCGGCGAGCTCAGGCCAGCGAACAGATTCGGCCGCGGTCAGGCGCGGCATTTCGGTCATGAGCATGGCGAGAGGCGCCGACCACCTGAACTCGCGTACACCACGGGCGAGCCAGTCGCGCGCGGTCTCGAGGTCGCCCAGTCGCCAGGCGAGCAGGCCGATCGCTTCGTATGCCATCTGGCGGTTGGAGAGTCGATCGAAGCACGCTTGGATCGCATCGAGCAGGAGCCGCGGCCAGCGCGCTCGTTCGTCTCGCGACGCCGCGGCGACAAGCGACCGAATAAGGCTCTCGTCTTCAACGAGATCATTGGCCAGTCGCTCGATGAGGTCGGGCGGTGGAGTTTCCTCCGTGGTCGCCGGAATATCGAATCCCGCGTCCCGTACAAGCGTCTCAACGGCATGGGGCGTGACCCACGCGACCGGCGTGTCAAAGGCGCGACGGATCCACGATCGGACGGAATCCTCTCGAAGCGCCTCGCGTTCGAGACAGGCGAGAGCGATCGCGATCTCGGCGGAAGAGGTGCATTCAAACCCGCGTCGAAGCGTCGCTCGGGCCGTGTCCACTCCGATCTCATCGAGTTGGATGGCCGCGAGAGCGAGCCACGCGTTCGACGCGATCGACGGGTGGCGGCGAGTGAGATCGAGCAGCGTCAAGGCGGATCGAGGACGCTCCCCGCTCTGGTAATCGTCGCGCGCAGAGCGAAGCAGACGGACGGCCGCCCGGGCGGAACCCGGCGCCGCAACCTTCTGCTCGCAAGTGACTTCCGTGACATCCGACCGGTTCGCGGCTCGGGGTCGGCCGGACGATCGTCGCATCCGGTTCAGCATTGAAGAAAGCACACCACCCATACGAACTCGGACTCCCGGCTTCACCACCTCGGGTCCCGCCGACTTTCGTCGGTTATCGGCACGCACGGATTCAGCGCCGATCCGGAGAATCGGCCCAAGTCGCATGACCCGAACGACGGTCGGGATCAAGAATTTGGGAAAAGTTCGGACCCTGCGGTTGCTGGCCCGTGGATGATCGGTTAATGTTTGCCTGTCAGTGGAGGCTGACAGGGTCGACGCGGAGGCGTCAGGCCGGCTGAGCCAGGTGAAGGACCGCTTTCGCCCGGTCGGTCAATCGGATCAGAGTGAGCCGCCTGGCGCCGGCCCGGAATCTCGGGAGCGGACGGTCGGGTGGCCACACGGAACACGATTCATGACGCATCCGCTGCTGAGACTCGGGCCGGGAGGCGAATTCGAGACGACTATCGAGGGAACGGCGGAGGGACGCCTGATTGTTCGGCGCCCCTCGATAGGTGATCCGGCGCATTACTGCCGCGAAATCGCCCGCTCGACCCGGGAGCCTCGACGGGAGGGGCGAGTGGTCACACACGCGTCGCTCTGGAACGCGGCCGTCCGCTGGCTCGATTCGAAGACCGAAGCGCTGCGGCGATGGCGCCGAGACGCGGTCCTCCGTCCGGCGCTGGTCGTGGACACGAACCGAAGCGACGGGGCGTCGACCACGCGTCCGGACGCTGCGGCAACGGGATGGAATGGTTCGAGCCGGGCCGGGTCGTACGAACGACCGCTCGCGCTCTCGCAAGGACTGCGAATCGACGGCGGTGTCAGGGTTTACTCAATCCCGGCGCCGCGCGAGTCGCTCGAAGGATTCGAAGGAAGGACTACCCGTGAATCTCACGCCGAAGCAACTTCGCATTCTGCAGATCATTCGCGATTGGCGCACCCGAACTGGCTATTCCCCGACGCTGCAGGAAATCGCCGACGAGGTCGGCGTCAGCAAGGTCACGGTCTTCGAGCATGTCGAAGCGCTTATCGCCAAGGGGGCGCTCGAGCGCGATGCGAACAAGGCTCGCTCTTTGACGATTCGTGAAGAGATCGTCGTTCCGGATGAAGGACGACCGACTCGCTTTCCGTTGCTCGGTCGCATCGCCGCCGGGTACCCGATCGAGAAGATTCCGGATCAGGACGAACTCGACCTCGAAGGCTTCTTCGGCCCTCGCCGAGGACAGGCCGGCGCCACCTTCGCGCTCCGCGTGGAAGGTGACTCGATGAAGGATGAGGGAATCTGGAATGGAGACTTCGTGCTCGTCGAGCGTCGCGATACGGCGCGGAACGGTGAACGCGTGGTCGCGCTCCTGCCCAACGGCGAAACGACCTTGAAGACCTTCTTCAGGGAATCCGGACATATTCGGCTGCAGCCCGCAAATCCTGAGTTCGAACCCATCATCGTAAACGATTGCCGCATCCAGGGTGTCGTAATCGGCGTCCTGCGCAAGTATCACTGAACCTCGGCAGCGTCTACGATCGCACGCCTTGAAGGAGGCGATCGTCGATGCCTGCGTCTTTCGAATGGATGACGCTTACCGCGCCGGTCGTCTCGAGCACGACCGCGTGGACTTCATCGAATCGGCCGACATTCGCTTCCCGAAGTTTCGCGTAGAGGTCGGTCTCGATTACCTGGGCCCGCCGAAGGTTTTCTTCGAGAATCACGCCGTCGCGCATGAGAAGAAGCGGCTCGTTATCGATCAGGCGAGTCAGCCATTTCGTTCGTACTCGACCGATGGCGAGAAACTTCATGATGGCATACAGCACCGCTAGCGCAAGTCCGGCGGCGGCGATTGAGGGATCCGTTGACGCGGCGGATGAGCCGATGAGCGTGCCGATGGCCACGGTCATCGCATAGTCGAACGCGGACATCGTGGCGAAACTTCGCAGTCCGCACAGCCGCGTCAGCGCAATGACGACACCGTAGATCACGAGTGTCGAAATGATCACTTGGGCGACGCGGATTCCGTCGATGGTGAACCAGTCGATCATGATCGAGTCCCTCTGAGCTCTCAGTGAGCAATGAACAGGAGGAGCGTCGCATAAGCTCCCGCTCCCGCGGCGAAGGCCCACCAGCGACTTTCGCGCTCCTCCGGCAGCTCTTCCTTGATGACATTCAACATGACGCCTCCGGCGAGAAACGCGACGGCGCAGAGCAGCGTCTCCGCCTCGACTGTCGTCAACAACGCGAGCGTCATTCCGGCGGCGATCGCCGCAATCAGTATCCATTTCCCGATCCGGTCGTAGGCGTGCCGATGGTGCTCGCGAAGACCGAAGTCGTTGACAATGAAGTGGAGTCCCATGGCGAGCGTGTACCACGCGAGACTCAGTTCTGCGTGACGCTCCTCACCCGGCGGACGATCGACGAGCAGAAACGCGACGACCGCGTTGTAGAACGCGAACGAGCCGATATGGAGCCAGAACACAGAGTCGTCGCGACGAGCGTCCTCTGAGACGCGGCATTGCGCCATTCGTTCGAGGCCGTAGAACAGGACGAATCCCCCAAGGGTCAGAAGCCAGATCAACCGGCCGGCGACCGCTCTGTTCATTGACTCGGCGACGACTTCGTTGTGGGCGGCGACCTCGGGGAGAAGATGAACGAATACATACGCCACGGAGATCCCGGCGAACGCAGAGAGCCACCGACTTCGCGGTCGCGCATGGAGCGCACGAAGTTTCGCCGGGAGGAGATGGCAGGCGGCGAGTACGACACCTGAGAGGAGTGAAACCCAGAGCATCAACTGATCCTCCGAAGTCGCGACAATTCCGATCGATGGGATGTTGAGAAGCCTACTCAGCTGGGACGACCAAAAAACAGGACAGGCGCTCACCCCGAAGGGTGAAGCGCCTGTCCCGGTAAGCGACCGGCCTGCCGGAAGGCGGGACCGATCGCGGAATCGCATCCGATCGACCGCATCAATCAACCGTCAACCGGGTCGTCTTCTTCCTCTTCGTACTCTTCGGCGGGATCGATGTCGATATCGGTCGGAACTTCAATCGGCTCCGTCTCAACATCAATCTCGGGCGCATCGACATCGACTTCAGGCATCTCGCCTTCGGTCATTTCGACTTCGGGCATCTCGCCCTCTTCGTAGTCGACATCGCATCCGAATCCGGCGAACGCAAGTCCACCGAGCGCGATACATCCGAGAAGCACTTTCCATTCGCGTGATCGTCTCATGACAGATCCTCCTGAATCCAACGGGACAACGGGTCGCCGCCCTATCCCAATCCTTGAGCGTCGAAGCAACCCTTCGCGTTCCGCCTCTCGTTATAACACAACGAGGAGAGCGTGGATAAAGCCAGGCAGCCAGAACAGGATCGTGAGAATGATGTTGAGCACCAGGGTCCCACTCAATCCCGTCTGCAAACCTACGGCCAGCGGCGGCAAGAAGAACGCGAGGATGATGAGCAGTATCTTTTCCATTGACGCAAACTCCTCCCTGTCCACTCCGCAAGACTCTACCACCGCGATATGAGCCCCTCGTAAGAAAGCCGTGACGCAGCGTTCATGAAGAAGAATTCACGATCCCGCAGCTTAACGGAGATCGACCTGCCTGCCGATTCCCTCCAGATCAGCGACGAAGCGAGCGTAATTGGTCGCTCGCGCCGGCTCGGGGGTGCGGAGGATCGAAGACGGGTGAACGGTGATGAGGATTTTCGTCGAAGGACGCGTCGGATGCGGGAGCACGGCGCCCCGATTCTTCATGACGCGAAATCCTGCGCCAAAGAATGAATGCGCTGCGGTGGAGCCGAGGCACACGATCAAGGCCGGATCGATCACTTCGATTTCTCGCTCGAGCCAGGGCCTGCACGCGCGCATTTCGATCGCGTTTGGTTTCTGATGGATCCGTCGCTTGCCGCGAAGCGTGTACTTGAAATGCTTGACCGCGTTCGTGAGATAGAGCTCCGAACGCTCGAGCCCGGCGTCACGAAGCGCGCTCTTGAGTACCGCCCCGGCCGGACCGACAAATGGGCGGCCCGCCTGGTCTTCCTGATCACCTGGTTGTTCGCCGACGAGCATGACGGTGGCGTCGGACGGACCCTCGCCGAAAACAACCTGCGAGGCGCACTCATGAAGCGCGCACCCCTCGCACCGGATCGCCGCGTCACGAAGCACCGGGAGCGAGCACCTCGCCTCGGGGATGAACGACGCGGCGCCCATTTCGTCGGTGACCGTTCGAGCGTGCATGTCGCGGACGCGTTGCGGCGCCTCGTCGAGGAGCTCATGGATGACACGAGCTTCGGGGAGCGTCGGCCAGTGCCGCGTCGGCATCTCGGCGATCATCGCCTTGAGCTTAATGCGCGCAGGATTGAAGATTGACCGGTAATAGCTGACCCAGAGTTCGTCGAGCCGATCGTCACTCTTTACAAGTGAAGCCGGCGCCCCTTCTCCGAATCGGAGCGACTCGCCGTCCCAATCGACCGATTGCAGTGGAGTGAAGATCGTCCAGCGCAGAACTCCGAAGCGGCGGGCGAAGAAGGGCGCGACAAGCGGGACGATGCGATGGTCGGGACGATGCCACGCTACGAATCGTTCCCCGCGATCTTCGTCAACATCCGGAACTCGGCGAAAGCGGACGAACGCCTTCATCTTGTGGCAGTCCCGGCGGACCGCCTTCTCGAGCAGGTGCAGCCGCCGCACATCTTCGTCCACCTCGATGTCGAGAAGGCGGCGCTCCGAATTGCAGGTCAATCGCCAGAGCACGCGGTAGAGCAGCGTCCACCGCTCGGGATCACGATGGACGGCGACCCGTCGCGCGATCTCCTTGAACCGCCGCGGAATTCGAATTGGCCGCGCGTTCTCAGGGAGTGGCGTGGCGTCATCCTTTGGAAAGAGAGACGCCTCACCATCCGTCGAGTCGATCCACCAGACGGTCGCCGGATGTACGCCGTCACGGATCATGGACCGCGATTGCGCGACCCATCGCTCAAAATCCCCGGCGGGATCGACGACAACGGGCGGCAAGCATTCTCCGCGTCGTCGGACATCCATCAGAGTTCCCCGGTCTGCGCCGTCAGCGCGCCGTCGAAGAGTGTCGACTGCGTTGAACGGCTCGCGAGCCGCTCGCGCAGTCGCGGCGATTCGACTTCGGCAGCGCGGGGTGTCCAGTCGGCGGTCACGATAAACGCCTGGGCGCGCTTCAATGGAACTCGGAGTCGGCGAAGATCATCGAGTCGCAATCGCCGACTTGTACGGATGCGAAGGATGCGCCCGACATTGCGCACCCCGAGTCCCGGGACTCGGAGCAGCGCCGACCTCGAGGCGATATTGACATCGACCGGAAAGAACTCGCGATGTCGCAGCGCCCACGCCGTCTTCGGATCCACATCGAGCATGAGGTCGCGTTCGTCCGAAGTCGTGAGCTCGTGAGCCTTGAACCCGTAGAAGCGGATGAGCCAGTCCGCCTGGTAAAGGCGGTGCTCCCGCATGAGCGGGGGGGTCACGCTCGGAAGGAGCGCATCGGCAGCCGGAATCGGGCTGTAGGCGGAGTAGTATACCCGGCGTAAGCGCTGATTGCGATAGAGGTCGGACGCCGATCGAAGAATGTCGGCGTCCGTGGACGGCGACGCGCCCACGACCATCTGCGTCGTTTGTCCCGCCGGGGCGAACTTCGCTTCAGCACGGAGTGGTCGGCGGCGGCGTTTCGCTGCCTTTGCATCTTCGAGTGCCTGGTCCCGTCGTTCACGGATGCACGACATCGTGAGTTCGACCGTCTGTCGGGACTTCTCCGGGGCGAGGTTCCGGAAGTCATCGTCAGTCGGGAGTTCGACATTCGCGCTGAGACGGTCGGCGTATCGCCCCGCGCGGTCGATGAGATCGTCAGACGCGCCCGGCGCCGCCTTGAGATGGATATAGCCGAAGAACCGTTCTTCCTCCCGGAGTCGGCGCGCTACTTCCGAGAGCTGCTCCATGGTGTAGTCCGGCGACTGAATGATGCCGGAGCTGAGGAAGAGTCCTTCAATGTAGTTGCGCTTGTAGAATTCCGTCGTCAACCAGACGACTTCCTCGACGGAGAATCGTGCTCGCGGCGTGTCGCTCGAGATCCGGTTTACGCAGAACTTGCAGTCGAAAATGCAGTAGTTCGTCAGCAGGATCTTGAGCAGCGATACGCAGCGGCCGTCGGGGGTGTAGGAGTGACAGATTCCGATGCCGTTCGTGTCGCCCAGCCCTTCGCCGCGATTACTCCGGTATGATCCGCTGCTCGCGCACGAGGCGTCGTACTTCGCCGCGTCGGCGAGGATTTCGAGCTTGCGACGGATGTCCATGCAGTCCTCCCTGGCGCCCTCCGGAGGGACCCTATCATATACCGAACAGCCGCCGTTGGCGACTGTTCGCTTGGTCTCGGAGTCATTCCCTGATGCGAAGTCGGCGGAGGGCGCCGGCGGCGTTCCGTCGCATACAGTTTCGGCCCGCGAACACCTTCCCGGAGCGTTCACGACTTTGGCTCGAAACCTTTTCCAAAATCGATCTCTCTCGGCGAGTCGCGGCTTCACGCTGATCGAGCTGCTCGTGGTCATCTCGATTATCGCGCTGCTCATCGGATTGCTGCTGCCGGCCCTGTCGCGCGCCCGTGAGACGGCGCGTGCCATGACGGGGCGGTCGGCGCTACGGCAGGCGATCATGGCGTACGGGTACTACGCGGATGACCATCGCGACTGGCTCATGCCCGGCTACGCCGATTGGGTGGTCGTCGAGGACCGAAACGGCAACCGTCTTCGACCGCCGGTTTCGAATCGATATCCCTGGCGACTCGTCGAGTACCTGAACTGGGAATGGGATGCGCTCTATTACGATGTGGAGCCGCCGGACGACGCGTATATTCGGAGCGTCTACCCCCGGTTCGGATTGAACTCGCGATTCATGGGGGGAGATACCCGCGCCTACGGGTTCGACCCGAACGCCACGGCGGCCTGGGGTCCGTTCTATGCCCGTCGGCGCACGGATGTCCGGCTGGCGAGCGACCAGATCGTCTTCGCCGACGCGTTCAGCAGTGAAGGCGAGGGAGGATCGATGGATCCGAAGGCGGCGAACGGATTCTTCGAGATCCGCGCGCCCTTCTTCGGGGAGCGCGAATGGAACCTTGAGTCGCCGGACTCGGCGGAAGACCTCGGATATGTCGCCGCGAAGTGGAACGGGCGGTCGACGGTCGCCTTTCTCGACGGCCACGCCGATGCGCTGACCCATCGTGAGCTTGACGATATGACCCTCTGGGCGCCGTTGGCGTACGACCGGGAGTATCGGCTCGGTCGTTGACCCCCGCCTTCCCTCGAGTGGCGCAGAATGAAACCGCCGCCGAATCGCAGAGCGATCGGCGGCGGGCGTGTGGTGGGTTGCAGTGTCAAAGGTCGGTCAGAAACTCTGTCGTTCCCGATTCGACGGATTCGCTTTCTTGGTCGCTCGATCCCCGGCGTCGGACGCCTTGGTGACGCGACCTTCGTCCGTCGTCCGCGCATCGGTCGACGGGCGGTTCGTTCGATCGGCTGAATCCGATCGGTCCGCCGCCTTGGCCGAACCGCCTGCGGTTTCGCGCTTCTCCGTCTTCTTCGAATTCTCTTCGAGACGACGATCAATGCGATCCTCGACCTGCTTCTCGGCGCGGTCGATCGCTTCCGCGGCCTTTTCATCGGCCCGCTCGGCGACCTCGGTGGCCATGTCGGCCGCCTGGCGGCGGAGCTTCTCGGCGGCGGGGCCGATGAGTTCCTCTTCGCGACGCGTCTTCGGCGTGAGGACGCCCGCGAGCGTGCCTGCGGCGAACGCAGCCATGCACATCGCGAACGGGTGCCGCTGATAGCTTTCCGAAGCGTACCGCCCGGCATAGGCGGCGTTCTCCTTCGTCGCTTCCCAGCCGTGCCGGCCGGCCTCGGCGACGCGGTGGCCCGCATGGGTCGCCGCGTCTCGGGTCGACAGCGCGGCGTGGCGCGCGGTGTCGCCGACATAGCTCGCCGCCCCGGCCGCCTTCGCGCTCGCGGTTGACGCGGCGTCGCGCACCGAACTCGAGGCGCTCGATGCCGTCTGGCGCGCGCTATCCCTGGCGTCGGTCGCGGCGCCCGATGCCCGATCCTTCAAATCATGCGCCTTGTTCGACACCGAGGCGGCGCCTCGACGGATGGTGGTCGTGTCGCCGCTCTCACCCCGCGCTTCTTCAGCGAGGAGCCAGAGAACGCCAGCGCCAACCAGCGCCGCCGGAATCGGATGCCGCGCGACCGCGTTCCCGATTCGACTGGGGATCTCCATCGCCATGTCCTTGACCTCCCCGGTGTCGGTTCCGGCCGGAAGCTTCGAACTGACGAACGCCCAGATCTGATCGGACAGACGGTTCGGGTCGAGCTTGCGACCCAGTGCGTCGATCGTCTCGTCCATCTCGGCGCGATTGCGCCGAATTTCCGCCTCGATCTCTGCAGGCGATTCGTCGTGGTGGTGGCCGTCGTGAAGATGATGTCCGTCGCGTGTCGAAGTGGACACGCGGGAGTCATGCGTGGTGTGAACCTGTGTCATAGTGTCAGACCTTCCTTTCCGCCCAGTTCTTCGTTTCGCGAAGACTGCGCTCGGTGCGCTCCGGACGGAGATTGCGCGGTTCGAGATCGTCCTGTCCCTTCTTCACCATGCCGTATCCCACGGCGACGGTGAGACCGCCGATGATGAGCGGGGCGAGCCATCCGGCGAGCATCGGATTGATGTCCATCGCCACCATCGCGGCGTACAGGCCGGCTGACAGCGCGAGAAGAAGCACCACGACGCCGGCGAACAGCACGGCGCCCCCCGACGCGATCGAAATCGCCGCCCGCTTGATCTCAGTTGTCTTTTCGTTGAGCTCCGCTTTCGCGAGTCGGATCTCGTTCTGCACGAGGTCCATCGCTTCGTCCCGCAACTCCTTGATGAGCGATGTCAGGGGACGATTGATCGCATGATCTCCGTTCGATCGAACATCCTGGAGCGGCGCGCCGGGCGTCCGGTCCGCCGCCGTCGGTGGTGGCGGCGGCGTCGGAGTCGTCGCCGTGTGGGTGCGCGGAGTTGGTTTCGTTTCAAAGGTTGTCATTCTGAACCTCCCTGGTTCTTCCAGGCCGCGCCCGGTCGAAGCGGAGGCTCACTCTGCCAGCCAGCGTCGCTTCGCCCCGTGGCGGTGTCCTGAGTTCCGTAGTACGTCTGAGCCTGCGTTGACGGCGTGGCGCTCCGGTACCCGGCCGAACCGCCCGAGTACTCGGATTCGGGCTGGGACGCGCTGATGAATCGCCCGAAGGCAAGCCCTGCAAGCGCCGCGGCGCCGAGACAAACGGCCGGGCTCTTGCACGCGAGATCCCTCGCGTCCCGGGCGATGTCGTTCGCGTCGTGTTCGTCGAGATAATTTGCGACATCATCGAAGTACCGACGGGCGCCGTGGACATATGAGCCGACACGGGCGTCATCTTCCTCATCGAGTCGATCGCCCGCGGCGTCGAACGCCGAGCCGAAGCGGCGGATTTCCTCCGCGACCCGGCCCTTGCCGAGGTTCGCAGCCTCGTACGCCCGCCCCCGCAGCTCGTTCGCAGCGCGGCTGGCGGCGCCGGCGCTCTCCGACGCGCGAATGGTCTCGTGCGCCTGGGCCGCCTTCTCCTTCGCGGCGGCTTTCGTCGATTCAAGTTTGCTGGACGCCTTCGACTGAGTCGATGCGCTGCTGGCGGATCCGGAACCGGTGCTTGATCCGCTCGTGCGCGATCCGCCCACCGTGGTCGTCGAACGCGTTCGTTCGGACTCGCTCCTCTGATCGTGGTGGTCGTTCATGTTGTTCCATCCTCTTCCGTGGATTGAAAATGTTCGTTCGCCATCTCGGTCTCGTGTGGATGGATGACGGGCGGCGCCGGGCCATAGAAACCGTCGCCTCCAGTCTGAGCGTCGCATCTACTTGTGAATCGAGACTGAAAGTGCGATGAATCGGCACTCATCGCGTCCGTCAAGCGGGTGATCTACGGGAGCGCCCGCATTCTCAACCCGGCCGGAGTACCCCTTGAAGGTGCGCCGGCTCAACTTGTTCGTAGTCGACGAGACATTCCGGATGGCAATATCGAATGGCCCAGGCTCCGGAGAGCGCCCCGCCTACTCCACCGACGAGATCCATCACAAGGTCGAGGACCGTATCGCGCGGCGGGCCGAGAATGCCGACGAGCCATTCAAAGATTTCCCATGCGATCCCGACGCCGAGCGTGGCCAGAGTCGCAAGCGTCACGAACACCGCGATCGGGCGAACGCGACCCGATCCGTAGTACATCCAGAACGAGATCACGAGCGCCACCATGAGAGAGGTGTAGGCGTGAGCGGCCTCGTCGTACCAGACGCAGTTCTCGTTCTCGAAAAGGTCCCAGGCGAAGCCGGCCGCGTTGACGAACCCGGCCGAGACGAAGAGCAGACTGAAGAGCCGTGGCAGCCTCGTGCGAAGTACGAGGGTGAAAATGGTTCCAACGGTAAACCCGGCCATGACCGCAGCGCCGCGCCAGTTCGTATGAGCGGCGAGCCAGATTGAGGCGCCCGCCTGCACTCCGACTCCAATCCATGCCAGCGTGGCAAGAATGCGGGCGTTGAGATCTGGACTCTCCACCGAATTGCGCTCGCGTCTCACGCTCCCGCTCCCTCGGTCATGACGCGCATCGACCCTCAATCCTCCATCTCCTCGACACTAGTCGGCGGACATGAAAGCCGTCTTCATATGGAGCGGAGTTGTCTTCGTTCAGCCGGTGCTCTGCATCGCCGCCGCGAGCGCGTTGACGCTTAAGAGGATGAGCGGGCGCAATCGGGTTCGCGCGTCGTCGTCGCCTTCCTGGTAGCGCCTCAGGAGTTCAATCTGCAAGGCGTTGATGGCGTCGGTGTCGGGATTGCGTTCCAGAATGGATTGCTGGATGACGGGATTATTGTCGAGAAGCTTGGATTGCCCCGTGATGGCGAGAATGGCGCGTTCGGCGCGACGAAACTCGTCTTCAAGCAGGCGGTGGAATCTCTCGCCGGTTTCGCCGGCGTACCAGCGGGCCACGGGCAGCCGCGCCCGGGCCATTTCCTGCTGCGCGTTATCCACGAAGGCGCGAAACGCGCCGCCGGACCGGTAGGCCTCCCGGCATCGGCCGATGCGGCCCTCATCCTGCATGACGATCGTCTCGAACGCCGTCCCGGCCCCGAACCATCCCGGCGCGTTGTAGCGCATCTGCGTCCAGGCGAAGACCCACGGGATAGCGCGCAAGTTGTCGAAGCGCACCTCACCGGAAGTGCGCGAAACCGGGCGGGATGCGATCGGCAGTTCGCCGATGTGCAGCACCGGTGACCGCTCGATGAACCAGGGCCAGAATCCGTCATCATCGATCAGGTGGCGATACGCGCGACGCGATCCGACGGCGAGCGATTCCATGAGCGACGCGAACTCGTCGGGGATTCCGTCCGCGGCGTCGGGTTGCGCCGTCGCGATCAGGACGGCGTTTACGATCTGTTCGAGGTGCCGCCGCGCGAGCGCCGGCATCGCGTAGCGGAACGAGATGACTTCGCCCTGTTCCGTGAATCGAATACGACCGTTTCGACTCCCCGGCGGGCTCGCAAGAATGGCGCGATTCGCGCGGCCGCCGCCGCGCGCCACGGTGCCCCCGCGACCGTGGAAGAAGCGAAACGACACGCCGGCGGTACGACACACCTCGGCGAGCTCGGCCTGGGCGCCGTGCAGACGCCAGTTCGCGGCCCAGTACCCGCCATCCTTGTTGCTGTCCGAGTAGCCGAGCATGATCTCCTGGAATCGACCGCGCGCTTCGAGGTGAGCGGCGTAGGCCGGCTCGACGAAGAGCTGACGCATGACCTCCGCGGCGTTCGCAAGATCGTCGACGGTCTCGAAGAGAGGCGCGATATCGATCGACCTTCGCACGGCGCCCGCCTCGATCGTCCAGAGCCCGACCTCGCGCAACAGGACGATGACTTCGAGGATGTCACTCACATCGTGCGCCATGCTGACGACATACGAACCGACCGAGTCCGGTTCGGTCCGCAGCGCCTCGGCGAAGACTTCGAGCGAGTCGAGGAGTTGACGCGTCTCCTCGGAGAGCGACGCCTCGCGTGCGAGCAGGGGGCGGGGGGTCTCGAGCTCTCGCCGCAATACGCTTCGCCGGCCGGACTCGTCGAGCGACCCGTAGTCGGGCGCCACGCCGGCGAGTCGGAGCATTTCCGCCACGGCCGCCTCGTGCACGCGACTGTGCTGACGAATGTCGAGCGCTGCGAGATGGAATCCGAAGGTCCGCGCCCGCACGAGCGCTTCGCCGATCGGTCCGCCATCCGCGAGTTCGTGCAGCCCCGCCTCGCGCGCGGCCCGCTGAATCACGAGCAGGTCAGCCACGAATCGCTCGGCCGAATACTCGTCGGTTTCGAGTCGCGCCTGCATGTGTCGAATCTTGACGCGGAACGGCTCATGCCGCAGATGTCGAACAAGGTCGGCGTCGAGCGGTCGTTCGCGCTCATCACCCTCGATGGATTCGAGCAGCTCCTGCGAGATCGCGACGCGCCGATCGGACAGGCTCAACTCCTGCCGGAGTTGTTCGAGCGCCTCGGCGTGTCGAGCGATCGCGGCGCGGCGCATTTCCTCGAAGGCGCGTCGAGTCAGTTCCGCCGTGACATTCGGATTGCCATCGCGATCGCCGCCAATCCACGACCGATACCGCAGAAAGATCGGCGGGTCGCTCGCGTCGCCGAATGAATCGCGTAGCGCGTCCTGAAGATCGAGATAGAGCGCCGGCACGGCGTCCCAGATCGCCCCGGCGAGATAGTGCACACCGTTCCGCACCTCATCGATGACATCGAGCCGGCGCGAGCGGACCTCATCGGTCGCGAGGAGAAGCTCGAGCGTGCGGCGCACCGTGGCTTCAGCCCGTCGTCGCTCGGTCGGCGTCGTGGTTTCGGCGTCATGAATCGCAAGCATGTCGGCGATTCGCGCCTGCTTGTGCATCACGCTGCGCCGACGCGACTCGGTCGGATGCGCCGTCAGCGTCGGTCGAATGTCGAGCGAAGCGATGGTCGCCGATACCTCGTCGAGCGACCGCCCTTCGATCGCAAGCGTTCGGATGGCTTCGGCGATCGATTCGGGTCGGGGAGACTCCTGGGTCGCCGCACGCTCACGGCGTCGATTCACCCGCGCGATGTGGACCTGCTCCGCCTTGTTCCGCAGATGGAAACGAATCGTGAGTACCTTGAGCGCCGCGTGAATCTGCTCGAGGGTCAGTTCCGCGAGGCGGGGATCGACGCGGACATCGCCGATCATCGCCGTCGCTGCGGCGCGGACGAGCGAGAGGTCCGGACGAGCCGTCGGCGGTTCGACCTCATCGAGCCGCGCATTGAGCCACTCGATATCACGATGCAACGCGGAATGGGCGGGGGATGACGACACGGGGTTCTGCCTTCGCTCTCTCGCGATCGGGTGGGCGGCCGAATGGTAGCGAAGTCGGAGCGTTCTTCGGGGGTCTCCCCGCAATCGGAAATCCGTGGCCGGGCGACCGTCGAATGCTTCTAGGATCGAAAGCGTCAGATTCGTACGCCGCCCCGGGGGAGAAGGAGAGACCAGAAATGAATTCCATTCGAACACATCGGAGCATTCACGACTTCGCGACGCCGCTCGGTACCGTGCTGGCCGCCGCGGGGACGCTCATCCTCGCCATGGGATCGACCATGCAGCCGGCGAAGAAGACGGCCGACACTCGATCGGCGAACGAACTGCTTCCGCTCAACGAAACGCGGAAGTCGTTCAAGATCCTCGCGGGGGAGAACGAAGGCGAGTACCGCGACATGACGCTCGAGCGTCGCGATGGTGAGACGGAGCAGTGGATCCTGACGATGGATTCGCTCTACCGCATGCGCCTCCACCGGGCCGAGAGCGGCGAGATCATGTGCGATCGACTCGATCTGGTCAGCGAAGACAAGGCCACGCGCTACGACCCGCCCATCCGACTCATCCCCGCCTCGGTCCGCGCCGCCGAAACGACGACCTCGAAGGGGCGCGCCGAGGTCATCGATCTCGAGACCGGCAAAGTGAGCCGCACCGGCCGGTACACCCATGCGCTCCGTAAGGTCTCGCATGTCCGGCTCGATGTGCCGGCCGCCGAGGTCGAGGGGTATCTCCTCGAGTTCGACCATGAGATCGATCTCGACATGGCCACATTGACCATCGATCTCGAACTTGGCTCGACGGTGGGTGAAGGCGAAGGCCTCGTCTACTGGCGTTCGAAGAGCACGATCGAGAAGGTGGGCCTCTTCGGCGACACGACGATCCAGGCCCTCGGCGCCGCGGAGTTCGACGAGGGCGGCGGATCTTCCGATCGCTAGATCGCTCGCGGTTGTGAAGTCGCGCGTCTGGACCCCTACCCCGGCGCTGGTGAAGGACCGGCCATTTCGATAGGCTGTCTGGGCGGAATCGGTCTTTTCATACAGGCGGAGCCGGTCGATGACAGCGGCGTCGGAGAAGGAGCGGGGCGCAGAGATAGTCGTCGAATACCTGCGTCATCACGACGCTCTGTGCCCGGCATGCGCATTCGACCTGAAGGGGTTGGCTGAAGCTGTTTGTCCCGGATGTCACCATTCGCTCAACCTGTCCGTTGGCTCGGCCCGACTCCGGCTTGGCTGGCTTCTCGTCGCCGTGGCGCCGGGATTCTTCTTTGGAATCACCGCCGCATTCCTCGCCATTCCGATCGTGGCGCGTCTCGTCGTCGGTGACGGCCGCTGGTCACCCGCGCTGACCGGGATTGATCTCTTCGGTTGGCTCAGCGGGGTCGCCGCGGTTCTTCTCATCGCGAAGCGTCGTCGCTTTCTCGCGCTCTCGCGCCGCCGTCAGCGCTGGGTCGCGGGGGGCGTCTGGGCTGTCAACATCATCGCGGTCTTCATGTTCGTCCTCGCGGCTCCGCGGTATCTCTGAGTGAACGGTGAACGCGCCGTTTGAAAGGTCGCGTCGAAATCCGGACGATAGTGAGGTGGTGAAGGAACGACGCGATGCCAGAGCGCAACGATGATGGCGGGGGCGCCACCGAACTGACCCGCGGACAGGAATTGCTGCTCCGATTCCTCCGCGATCACGACGCCGAGTGTCCCGTGTGCGGGTACAACCTGCGGGGGCTCACGCGGCCGGTGTGTCCGGAGTGCAGTGAGGAACTCGCCCCGACCGTCGGCGTCGAGGGATTGCGCCTCGGGTGGCTTTTCGCCGCGATCGCGCCCGGGTTCTTTTCCGGCATCGCCGCGTGCTTCGTGGCGATCCCTACGGTCGCGATCTATTTCGAAGACGGCGTCCTCGTCTGGCCTCTCGTCGGCGCCGTGCTCTTCGGCTGGATGAGCGGGCTCTTCGCGATCGTCCTTGCGACGAAGCTCCGTTCGCGATTCATCGCCAAACCGAATGAGCGACGCCGATCGTTCGCGATCCTCGTCTGGCTCGTCCATGTCGCCGCGATGGCGATCTTCATTGTCACCTTCGCGTTGTACATCTGAATCGCAGAACGCTTCGAAGGAACTCTCGTCGTGCGTGACCCGAAATCGATATCGCCGCAGGGCTCCGCGATGGAGTCGATGAGCCGCGCGGAATCGATGTTGCTCGAGTTTCTGCGCGACCATAACGCCGCATGTCCGGTGTGCGGTGGCGCTCTTTCCGGGCTCGTCGAACCGGTGTGTCCCGAGTGTCGGCAGCGTCTCGTGTTCGCTGCGGGCGTCCGTCGGTTGCGCCTGGGATGGCTCTTCGTCGCCGTCGCGCCGGGCTTCTTCTCGGGGATCGCGGCGTGCTTCGTACTCGTTCCGGCGCTCGTCATTTTCTTCGGAGGCGGGGGAGTGGTGTGGCCGCTCGCTGCGGTCATCCTTTTCGGCTGGTTGAGCGCGGCGGTCGCGATCCTGCTCGCGACCCGGAAACGGCGCCGGTTCCTCGCCCTCCCCGCCGCCCGCCGCCGCGGAATCGCCCTTCTTATCTGGTTGATCCACCTCATGACGCTCGTCGTGGTCATCGTGGCCCTCGAACCTCAAATCTGACGCTCGAGCGACCTCGCAACCCCTGTGATGATCGCGAGATTCGTCGCGTTTCGCCACGATCGCCGGTTACACTTACCCGCACATGAGTGAACGAGGAGCGGAAGTCGAGGGCACGCCAGACCAGGCGGTCGCCTTTCTCGCCGGGGGCGGCGAGATGGCGAAGACCATTCAAGCGATGGACTGGTCGCAGACGCCGCTCGGGCCGATCGAATCCTGGCCGCAGAGCCTGCGCACGACGGTGAGCCTCGCGCTGGCGTCGAACTTTCCGATCTCGATCGCCTGGGGTGCGAGTCGCACACAGATTTACAACGACGGCTACTGGCCGATCTGCGGCGCCAAGCACCCGGAGTCGATGGGACAGGACTTCAAGGAGTGCTGGTTCTCCGCGTGGCCCGCGATCGGCGACGCGTTCGAGAGCGCGAGCAACGGCAAGACCGCGTTCCTCGTGAATCAGCGCATGTTCCTCGATCGCTACGGATACCTCGAGGAAACCTTCTTCACCTTCTCATTCAGTCCGATTCGCGACGAGACCGGTCGGGTCGTCGGGCTCTTTCATCCCGTTACCGAACTCACGCAACAGTCGCTCGCCGAGCGCCGGCTTCAGGTGTTGCGCGACCTCGCCGATCGCGCCGTCGACGCGAAGTCGGTTCAGGATGCGTTCAAACTCATCGGCGACACGCTCGCGTCGCACAACCTCGATGTGCCGTTCGCGTTGTTCTACCAGCTCGACAAGAAGAGCGCCCGCGCTCAACTTGCGGCGTGCACCGGCATTGAACGAGGAAGCGTCGCGGCGCCCGCGAGCATCGATTGCCACGACGAGTCATCGTCGATCTGGCCGGTCGGCGAAGCCGCGCGCAAACGGCAACCCATCCAGGTGGACGACCTCATCGAACGCACCGGCGGCCTCGAGTGCGACCCGTACCCCGAGTCGCCGCACACCGCGTTCGTGCTCCCTGTTCTTATCTCCGGACTCGAATACCCGTTCGGCGTCCTGATCGCCGGCGCGAGTTCGCGCCGTAGCGTCGACGAACATTACCGCACCTTTTACTACCTCTTGCGCGAAGCGGTGACGAATGTCATCACGAACGCCCGCGCCTACGAGGAGGAGCGCCGCCGGGCCGAGGCGCTCGCCGAACTCGACCGCGCGAAGACCCAGTTCTTCTCGAATGTGAGTCATGAGTTTCGCACGCCGCTCACGCTCATGCTCGGCCCCGTCGAGGACATGCTTCGTCTCGACGACGAGGCGCTCGGGGACGGGAACCGCGCGCAGCTCGAGATCGTGCATCGCAACAGCCTCCGCCTGCTCAAGCTCGTGAACACGATGCTCGACTTCTCGCGCATCGAAGCGGGGCGCATCCGCGCGAATTACGAGCCGACCGACCTCGCCGCGGCGACGGCCGAACTCGCGAGCAACTTTCGCGCGGCCATCGAGCGCGCTGACATGCGGCTGCTCGTGAACTGTCAGCCACTCGATCAGCCCGTCTATGTCGATCGCGACATGTGGGAGAAGATTGTTCTCAACCTCATGAGCAATGCATTCAAGTACACGATTGAGGGGGAAATTGAGGTCAGCCTCGAAGCTCGCGATGGTCATGCGAGCCTCGCCGTGCGCGACACCGGCGTAGGCATCCCCGCCGAAGAGATGTCGCGCGTCTTCGAACGCTTCCACCGTGTCCAGCACACGCGCGGCCGCACACACGAGGGAACTGGCATCGGTCTCGCGCTTGTGCAGGAACTCGTCAAGCTTCACGGCGGACGGGTCATGGTCGAGAGCGTGGAGCACGAGGGCAGCGTCTTCCGCGTCGACATTCCGTTTGGAGTGGATCACCTCGACCCCGAACGCATCGGCAGGCCGCCCGAACTCGCCCCGACGCGCACCGGACCCCAGGCGTTCGTCGAAGAGGCGATGCGCTGGCTGCCGAGCGAATCGAAATCGACCGATGACGGGGCGAATGCGGACAAAACGACCGCGACCGAGTTGACCTCGGCGGCGCCGGGTCTCGGCGGCCCGCTCCGGGACCGTTCCGCGGCGTCTGGTCGCCAGGAGAGAGGTCCGCAGCCGCGCATTGTCTGGGCCGACGACAACGCGGACATGCGAGAGTATGTCGCGCGCGTGCTCGGCGGGCGCTGCGAGGTCGACGCCTTTCCCGATGGAGAAGCGGCCCTCGAAGCGATCCGGCGTCGCCCGCCCGATCTCGTGCTGAGCGACATCATGATGCCGCGCCTCGACGGCATGGGCCTGCTTCGTGAAGTGCGCGACGACCCGATGCTCCGCCATATTCCAGTCGTACTTCTCTCGGCCCGGGCCGGCGAAGAGGCGCGGATCGAGGGCCTCGACGCCGGAGCCGATGAGTATCTCGTCAAGCCGTTCAGCGCCCGCGAACTCCTCGCCTGCGTCGATTCACAGGTGCGCTTGTCCCGCCTCCGTCGCGAAGCCGAGCAGGCCGCGCGCGAGAGCGAAGAACGATTCCGCATGATGGCCGACACGGCGCCGGCGATGCTCTGGATCAGTGAATCCGACGGCGCCTGTTCGTTCTTCTCGCGCGGCTGGTACGACTACACCGGGCGCGACGACGATGAATGCATGGGGGACGGATGGCTCGACGCGGTGCATCCCGACGACCGCGAACTCGCGCGGCGAATCTTCGATGACGCTCACGACAGTCGTTCGAATTTCTCGATCGACTTTCGCCTGCGTCGGGCCGACGGCGAATACCGCTGGGCGATCAACGCCGCGCGGCCGCGCTTCTCCGATGAGGATGAGTTCGTCGGATTCATCGGATCGGTCATCGATGTCCACGAGCGCAAAGTGCACGAAGATCGCATGCGCACGGTGATGGCCGAACTCAACCATCGGGTGAAGAACAACCTCGCCGTGGTGAACTCGATCGCTCAGCAGACGATCAAGCGCTCACCGGATCTAGAATCGTTCCGGCATTCGTTCGAGCAGCGCCTCCAGTCAATCGCGAAGGCGCACGCGCTGCTCACGAAGGCGGAGTGGGAAGGCGCGTCGCTCGACGAGATCGTGCGCAGCGAGCTCGACGCGCGCGTCGCGTCGTCCGACCAGGTCGCCGTCGACGGTCCGCTCATCACGATGGGTCCAAAGGCGACGCTCGGGCTTCACATGGTCGTGCACGAACTCGCGACGAACGCCGCGAAGTACGGGGCCCTGCGGTCGCCGGAGGGGCGGATTCGTGTCGAGTGGCGCGTGGAAGATTCCCACGACCACGGCAAGCGGCTCGAGCTCACCTGGTCGGAGACCACGCCGCGACCGATCGCGAAACATGAGGAACGCGGCTACGGCACGCGACTCATCGAACGCATCGTCGAGTTCGAACTGCATGGCGAAGTCGAACGATCGCTCGAACCGCGCGGCCTCGAATGCCGCTTCCGATTCCCCCTCGAAGGAAGCAGTGTCGTCATCGGCTCCCTTCCATCACGGGTTCGGTCGGGTGAGGGCTCTTAGGCCACCCGACCGGGTTGAATGGTCCATGGTGATCGATGATCGAGAAACGCCTCGCCGCATCCGGCGAGGCGCTGGCCCCTGATCGCGAACCCTGGAAGAAACGCCGATCATTGAATCGTGCGCGTCACGAGGTTTGAACTGCAGATTACCGGGCAACTCCCGCTTTCGAACGCTTGAAAGTGCAGGGTGCGACCTTGGGCTGAATCAGGAACGAAGACCTCACATTCGAATCGACCGCTCTCGTTGAAGACCCCTCGACAGACGATTCCATTTCCCGTGAGCGGACGCAAACTCGATTCCCCGCAGAAGGTGCCGCTCTGGCCCGCGACAGGGGGTCCTGTAGCGAAGGCGTACGCGATAACGGTCGTCCGTCCCTGTTCGCCGCGGAGGACGCCAAGTAGCGAGAGCTGGCCCGCCGTCATGGGACTCGGAAGGAGAAGCTCAAGGCACGATTCGTTCTCTTCGACATCGAACATGCCGGCCACATCGACCATGAGTGACTGATCGTCCGACTGCACGGCGATTCCTTCCGCACCGAGTCGCTCGACGATGATGCCGACTTCGTCGAAGTCGAGATCCGGAAACTTCGACCCGAAGTCGTCCAATGTCGGGTCATACCACCGCGCCGCGACGCCCTGAAGCTGCAACTCGATGATGACGATGTCTTCGATGATGTCCGGCGGCATTCCCGGCGAAGTCGAGACGACAACCTCGGCGTCACCGATGCGCACCGTTGCTTTGCCGGCGTCGCCGCTGGGCGAGCGTCCCGACGCATCGCCGGTGAACGAAATGAGCCCGTTGAGAAACTCAGGATCGGCGGAGATCGCTTCCCGGTAGTAGGCCCGGTCGCGCTCGTTCGTGGGATTCGCGCCAGTCTGGTTTGGCCGGTTGAGCCCGTCGCGCAAGTAGGCGGCCCGAACTTCGTACCCGTCCTTCGCCTCCCACTTGATGATGTCCCGCAGACCGGTGTCGGGATTGAGCTCGGTTGAGAAGGTCAACGCTTCGCGCAGACATGCGTTGTCGGTGAGCGTCTGGACGATCAGGGCCGCCTTGTCGACGGGCGACAATGGAATGTCCGTTCGGGGAATGACGATCTCAACCTCCGGACACGGAATCCGACGCTCAGGCTCATCCGTGGTGGCGAGTTTGCGAATCTCGAACGCGAAGAAGATCGATCCGGCCTGCGTCGCTCGCGACTCGATGTGCACCTCACCCGCGGTGCGCCAAGGCCGGCCCCGTCCGTCGGCGAGACCGATCGCCGTGCAGGCGCCTGCGAGAAGCGCGACTGCGAGGAGGCGTCGAATGGGACGCCCGGCGCCGTGCATGCGCGCCGCGCTCACGCGTCGAATACTCGATGATGCTGGACACATATCCAATTCCTTTCGTCTGAACGGATCTCGTTCGAGCCACGCCGGCGGCGGTGGGGGCGACAGGCGCCACGACCGCGTCGGCTCCAGAGACCGACGCGACACCGGCCCGCGGAACCCGCAGACAAATGTGGACCTTTTTGAGGATGGACTCCGCGACTTGTCTCGACGCCGACCGGCTACCCGTCCGACTTCGGCGGCTCCTCAGATGCCGGGACGCTCGTCGGGCGCGGCTGGTTCGACGCCGCGAGCGCCTGCTCGAGGGCGCGCCGTATCCCCGCATCCTCCGCCGACGAACGCTCGAGCGCTCGAAGCCCTTCGCGGGCCATGGCGGCGGCGTCGTCTGGACGCCCGCCTGCGTGAAGAATCTCAGCGAGGAACCGCATCGCGTCGATCGTGCGGAGGTGATCCGCCCCGAAGACACGGCGATGGCCGTCCAATGATCGCCGCATGACTTCCGCGGCATCGTCGAACCGCCCGGCGAAATAGAGTCGATCGGCGAGCGCGCCGAAGGCGCCTACGGTCTGGTGGTGGTCCGCGCCAAATTCCGCTTCACTGAAGGCGCAGGCCCGGCGCTGGTACTCAACTGCCTCGTCGAATCGTCCAGCGCGCGACAGCACATACGAGTAATTGATCATCGGGCCGAGGAGATGTGTGTCCGTCGGCTGCGCGGTCGCCTCGAACCCCTCCAGTGCGCGACGGAGAAGATCGGCCGCCTCCTCATACCGACGCTGCTCGGCGATGACGCCGCCGAGACCGTTCAGTGTGGTCAGCGTGTCCTTGTGATTTGAGCCGAGTGAGCGTCGCTGCCGCTCGTATGAATCGCGGTAATAGATCTCTGAATCGGAAAGACGCCCCATGCTCTGAAGAACCACACCCATCGCGGTGAGTGAATAGAGGGTCTCCTGATCGTCGGCTCCGAGCGTCGCGCGTCGCAATGCGAGAGACCGCTCGGTCAAGGCCAGCGCTTCGTCGTGCAACTCGTAGCGAAGAAAGCTGAGCGCTGCCGCCTGGAGCAGCCTCGCCCGTGTTTCCGGCGCCTCGGCGAATCGGGCGTCAATGTTCTCGACCGCGTCGCGCAACTGATCGACGATGACCTCGCGCGCCGCTGCGGTGAAGTCAATCGCGCCGAGTGTACGCTCCCACTCATCGGATCCTTCGGTCAGCCCTACGCTGTCGACGAGCTGCGACCGAAACGAGTCACCGAGCGCGTGAGGCGTCAATTCGCCCAGCATTGATAGCTGGAACTCCGTCGCGTCCTCGAGTTGGCGAACCTTGTTCGCGAGTTCGTCACTCCGCCGCGCCTCGCGCACGGCGAACATCGTCGAGAACGCGGCGCCGGCGATAAGGATGATCAAGGCGGCTCCGCTCGCGATCACCAGGCCGCGGTTCCTCTTCGCGAACTTCCGCAACTGGTAGAAGGTCGTGAGCGGTTGGGCCGAGATCGGCTCATCGTCGAGAAAGCGGCGGATGTCGCTCCCGAGCTGCGCCGCTGACTGGTACCGCGCCCCCGGATCGCGAGCGATCGCCGTCGAGATGATGACTTCGAGATCACCCCGGAACGAGGGATTCAGCGTTGAGATCGGCGCCGCGTCGGTCTCACGGATGATTCGAAACGCGTCGACAAGTGGCCGGCCCGCGAGATTATGCGGCAACCTGCCGGTAAGCGCCTCGTACGCGATCGCGCCGATCGAATAGATATCCGACCGCGTGTCCACCGCGGTTGAGTCACCCGCCTGCTCGGGACTCATGTACGCCATCGTGCCGATGACCTGACCGACTTCGGTCTGCATCGTTAACTCGAGGTCGGCCCGCGTCGCCTTCGCGACACCGAAGTCGAGGATCTTCGGCAATCCGTCTTCAGTGATCAGGATGTTCGCTGGCTTGAGGTCACGATGCACGACGCCGCTCTGGTGGGCATGGCTCACGCCGTCGCAGATCGCGGCAATGAGTTCGAGACATGCCTCGGCGTCGAGGTCGTGCTCTCGAATGAACGCATCCAGACGCTTCCCGTCGACGAGCTCCATCGCGATGTACGGCAGAGCGCCACGCTTCGAGCCGAGCACATCGGCTTCGTAGATCTGTGCAATGTTGGGATGCCGGAGGCGGCCGAGCAGTTCCGCTTCGTACCGAAAGCGGCGGAGCATCGAAGCGACGGCGAACTCGGGTTTGAGTATCTTGACCGCGACTTCCCGATTCGGTCGCCGCTGCCGCGCACGGTAGACGATGCCCATCCCGCCCTCGCCAACTCGATCAAGGAGGAGATACTGGCCCACCGTTCGCAGCTCATCCGAGTCGCCGCCGTTCCGTTCGAACAACCCATCCACGATGGGACGGTCAAGGATGGATGATCCCTCGGCGCGGAGCAACGCTTCAACTTCGTGGCGGAGTTCCGGGTCGCCGCCGCACAGCCGATCGAGCAGGGCGGGGCGCTCTTCGTCGGACGCCTCGCGCGCCGCGACGAAGATCGCACGGATCGTTTCGAACTGCGAGGCGTCCATCGGCGCGTGCGCCTCCCTGTCAAATGCCTTCAACCACCATTGACCTCGAGCCGGCGGGCGAGCCAGGCCTTCGCCATCGCCCAGTCGCCCTCTACCGTTCGCAACGACACATCGAGCGCTGCAGCGACTTCCGCATGGCTCAACCCGCCGAAGTACCTCAGTTCGACCACGCGGCCGACGCGCTCGTGCAATGCGCTCAGCTCCTCGAGCGCTTCGTCAACGGCAAGAAGCTCATCCACCTCGTTGACCGTCAACGCGTCGAATCGCTCGAGTGAAAGGCGCGCGCCGGCGCCGCCGCCGCGCTTCAGTCGGCGCTTCCTTCGGGCATGATCTATGAGAATTCGGCGAATGAGATGAGCCGCGAGCGCAAAGAAATGGGCGCGGCTTTCGAGCCGCGCCTCGCGCTGATCGACGAGCTTGAGATACACCTCGTGAACGATAGCCGTTGGCTGGAGCGTGTGGTCCGGTCGACGCTCGTCACGCAGCCGCCGATCCGCCAACTCGCGAAGTTCGGAGTACACGATCGGCAGGAGGCGATCAAAGCCGGAACGATCCCCGGCCGCGATCTCCTCAAGAATCCGGGTCACCTCTTCGTTCGGATTCTGCATGAGTCGCAGTATAACGGGCGGAGAGTGTCCGCCGGCGCTCAATTCGCAGTTCGGAGGCGGCGTGCACCTTCGTTCCGACTTGTCTGAATGACCGCTCCCGTCAGACCGCGGCGCCGGCCATCGAGCGGCAGGCCTCTTCACAACGGCGGCAGACCTCAGCGCAGATGCGGCAATGGTCGTGCTTCTCCGCGTGCTTCTCGCACTCCGTGGCGCACGCCCGGCAGGCCTCCGCCGCCGCAGCCGCCTGAGCCTGCACGACGGCGGTCTCCGTCTCGGTCTGACGCGACATGACGCGGGCCGTCGCCTGGCAGATGTCGGCGCAGTCGAGATCGCCGCGGATGCACTTCGCCATCTCACCGACATTGTCTTCCGCGAGACACGCATCGGCGCACGCCGTGCAGGTCTGCACACATGCGAGACACGCCTCGACGCACTCGACGACATCGTCCGCCGCGTTGTTTGTGTTCGGGTGACTCTCGATCATCTCTCGTACCTTCATCGTCATGGCGATCACTCCTCGTCGTGGTTGGTTGGTCCGCGTGACCAACTGACATGAACGCATATCAGCCGGCGCACAGATGGCCATACACATGGAGTATTGCCGGAACGAATGAGTTTGAGGTGAGCGAGAGATGAAGGCCGGTTCAGCGAGCCGCCACCGGATACCATGCAGCGCGTGGTCGTTACCGCGGCCGGAAGGCCACTTCGCTTCGTCGGCCAAGCTGGTCCGTCTATTGCGGTGAACACCGTCCGGTCCAATTCTCGCGAACCATCTCGGGAGCGAATGAACATGCGCGGTCCATTCTTCCACGGCGTTGGCGGGGTACTGAGCGCCGATATCGCGGTCCCGGACCATGAGCGGGAACTCGATTTCTACACGCAGGTTCTTACCACAGGGTCGGCGCCACTGTGGCGAGAGGACTTGATGAACAACCAGGGCATGCCGGTCATCGGCCTCGGAGCGCGTACACCGGAATACGAAGCCCTCCCGTTGCAGTGGATGCCGCACTTCCAGGTCTCCGAGGTCGCCGCGAGCGCGGCACGCGCGATCGAGCTGGGAGGCGGGGAACTGCTCCACGCGAAGGACGACGACGGGAACAGTCAGTGGGCGGTTCTGATGGATCCGGCCGGCGCCGCGTTCGGCCTCATCCCGGTTGTGACTGACGAGTCGAACGGTACAGGCGATCTCGCCCGCGTCGGCTGCATCTCCTGGCTGTCGCTCATCGCCCCGGATACGGCGTCGATGAGCGAGTTCTACGAGCAGGTTGTCGGGTGGTCGGCGGTCTCGGTCGACGCCGAGGGTCGATTCGAAATGCGGCGAGCGGATGGCGCCGCCGTCGCGGAGATCCGCCCCGGAGCTGACGACCACGAGGAGAGCTTCGCATCCGTCTGGATACTCAGCCTGCCGGTCGATGACTTCGACGAGAGCGTTCGACAGGTGCGCGAGGCAGGCGGTGAGGTCGTCAAGAAAGCGACCGGGATCGACCATGCCGTCATTCGGGACCCGGTCGGCGTGTACATCGCGTTGCAGGCTGGCTGAGGATCGCGGCGACGCGACATGACGACCTGCGCTTCTTGCGAACGCACGCCCTCATATCACTCGACGCAAAGCGTCATGTCTGGTTTGCTCTGGCCAAGACATCCGCAAGTCGCCAGCTTGGATACTGGCGACGCGACGGAAAGCAGGGAAACTCCCCGAGCTGGACTCGAACCAGCAACCTAGCGGTTAACAGCCGCTCGCTCTACCATTGAGCTATCGGGGAAAGAAACTGTTGCCCCGTCCGGGTGGCCCTCGTTTTCGATCGAAGACCCGCCCGAGCCGGAGACCCTGAGGATAGCGCAGGGCCGGTAGCCGTCAAGGCGGCCGCGCCCGTGAGACGACGGGGCTCGGGAAACCTCGATGGACGCCCGTCCCGCCGGACCGCACGCCCTCGATTCGACGGCTCGCGCCGTTCGTGAGCCATCCTTCGCGCCCCGGTCGTGACACGACGCGCAGCCTCGTACGATTTGCCCGGATCCGCTCGATCGCGCGCCATTTCGACGCGACCGACCGGGCCGGGCCTGGGAGGGAGAGGCGACACGGCCCGGCGCCTTCCCGCCCCCGAATCGTCACCCGTGGGAGTCTCGGAGCGCATGAAGGCTGGCCCGTCTGTGCTGAAGCTGGATCGTCGCCTCGTCGTGGATTATGTGGTGATCCTCGCGAGCGGGCTCCTCTACGCCGCCGCGCTCAAGTACTTCGTCCTGCCGTCGTCCGTCATCCTGACGGGGAGTGAAGGAATCGCGGCGGCCCTGTCGTACTACTTCGACGCGTACTGGCTGTTCATCGTCCTCTACAGCGTGTTCCAGGCGGCGCTTCTGCTCTTCGCGGCGCTCCAGATGCCGCGAACTTTCGCCCGGCGTTCACTCGTGACGGTGGTCACGGTCGTCATCGCGCTCATGCTGCTTCCGAATCAGCGGTTCGCAGCGCCCGAGCCGGAGAACGAGCGCATCATCCTCGTCTTGTTCGGCGGACTTCTCGCGGGCACGGCGAAGGCGATGGCCTTTCGACGCCGCGGTTCGACGGGGGACGAGGACATTCTCGGCGCCTATTTCGCGATGAAGTACCTCAAGCCGGTCGGTTCGATCGCCATCATCGCCGCGGTGGTCTCGACGGCGTTCGGCATGTTCATGGCCCTGCTCAAGCACGGCGAGTTCGAGCCGGTCGTGAACACGCTCATGTACACCTGTATCTATTTCTTCGCGAGCGCGGAGACCTTGAACACGCTCTACCACCGGTTCAGCCTGACCGCCGTCGATGTCATCACCCGTTGCAGCAAGGAAGTCGGCGAGGCGATCGTGTCGTCACTTCCTCATCGCACCTTCGTCGTGCAGCAGGGGACCGGTGGACACTCGAGCCAGACCTTCGAGGTCGTCCGCATCGTCATCACGAAAGAGGAACTGCCGACACTGCTCCGAGTCGTGAACCGCGCTGATCCGGACTGCTTCCATTATCATTTCGAGCTCGAAGGCATCTCCCGGCGCTATTACATTCCGGCGATCGGCGATGATCCCGGCCCCTCGACGCGTCAGAGTTCGAACCGAACGAACAACCGCGCGAACCATGAAGCGGCGACTCGACCGGGACGCCCGGTCGTTAATCGCGAGGCGGGCGATGCGGGCGCCGCCGTGCATCAGGATTCGCGAAGTGAACCTCCGCCCTCTTCGGAGAGGACACCATGACTTCCAGACCTGAGATCAATCCCGAACTCGACCTTGTGCTCGAGCGTGTCGTCGAGGCGCGCCCGGAACTCATCTGGCGCGCGTGGACCGAGCCGGAGGCGCTCAAGAAGTGGTTCACGCCGGAGCCGTGGGAGACGGTCGACTGCGAGATCGATCTCCGCCCGGGCGGCATCTTCAGCACGACGATGAAGTCGCCGGACGGCGAGATCCTGCCCGCCCATCCCGGCTGCTTTCTCGAGGTGGTCGAGAACCGCAGGCTCGTCTTCACCGATGCGCTCGGCCCCGGGTTTCGACCGAAGAGCGAGCCCTTCATGACGGCGATCATTCTTCTCGAGCCGGAGGGAGAGGGCACGCGGTACACGGCGATCGCCCGACATGCCGATCCGGAAGCCCGGGCGAAGCACGAGGCGATGGGATTCGAGCCGGGATGGGGCGCAGCGCTCGATCAGCTCGTCGAACTCACGAAAGAATGGGCGTGACGCGGAGCGTTGTGCGCGATCGGCGCTAAAGGTCCAGTGGCGCGATCTTTCGAGCGCGCCGCGCTCGTGATTCAAACGATCGTGAGCCGCGCCGGGGACACCCCTCATCGGATGGCTTCGCAGTTTCGCCGGGGCGCGTCCACGAAAGCCTCGTTCGCGACGGTACATAGCGATCAATGAATGGAATTCGCATTGATTCGTCACGAGATCGGTGCGCTCTCGTTCGCGTCGCGCGCCGCGTTCTCGTACAATCAATCGCGAGCTGACACATTCGTTTGAACACCATCGGGAGAGAAGGAGAGCGCCATGTCGAGTAAGTTTGAGTACCGTCGCCTCAATAAGGACGACGCCGCGGTTCTGCTCGTGGACCACCAGTCCGGCCTGTGCAACATCGTGGGTGATTTCTCACCCGACGACTTCAAGAACAATGTGCTCGCGCTCGCCGACTGCGCGAAGTACTTCGAGCTGCCCACGATTCTCACGACGAGTTTCGAGGACGGTCCGAACGGCCCGCTCGTGCCCGAGCTCAAGGAGCTGTTCCCGGACGCGCCGTACATCGCGCGGCCGGGCCAGATCAACGCGTGGGACAACGAGGATTTCGTGAAGGCCGTGAAGGACACGGGGAAGAAGCAGCTCATCATCGCCGGCGTCGTGACGGAGGTCTGCGTTGCGTTCCCCGCGCTGTCGGCGATCGAGGAAGGCTTTGATGTCTTCGTATGCGCGGACGCGTCCGGCACCTTCAACTCGACCACCCGTGAGGCCGCGTGGTTGCGGATGCAGGCGGCGGGTGTGCAGTTGATGACCTGGTTCGCCATGGCGGGTGAACTCCACCGTGACTGGCGCAACGACATTGAAGGCCTCGGGACGCTCTTCTCGAATCATCTTCCCGCGTACCGGAATCTCATGACGAGTTACGCGGCGAGCGCGCGGATGACCGAGGTCAAACCGCAGAAGCGTCGCGAGCCGGCTCGCGCGTAGGCGATCGCGGACGGCGCCATCAGCGATTGCGGAACGGAATCACCGCCGATCCGGGCGGTTCGACGCTTTATTGTCGCGTCGAGTCGATCCGAGGTACGATGGCCGACCGTATGAACGCGAATCGTGCTCCTCGATCGGAAACGGAGGGCGTCGCGAGCCACGGTGAACCCGGGCGCGGCGGACCGCCGGATGACCTCGTGCGCGCCATCGAGGGGCGGGATGACGAGGCGGCCGTGCTCGCGTTCGTGCGCGATCGCGATGTGCAGTGTCCGCAGTGTGGCTACAACCTGAGGCGGCTCGAGCGGGCCGTGTGTCCGGAGTGCGGGCAGGAGCTTGAGCTTTCGATCGGGATACGGCGCGTGCGGCTGCTGTGGTTCCTGTTGTCCATCGCCCCCGGAATCGCGTCAGGGGTGATCGCCGCCATGCTTGTGGTCCCGGTCGTCAAGTATGGTTCGCCACCGCGTGAGGTGTTCGAGATGATGGCGGTGGGGGCGATCAGCGGCGTCGTCGCGCTCGTCCTCTGCGCACGGCGTTCGGCGTTCCTTCGCCGGCCGGTCGTCGAGCAGTCCGGCTGGGCTCTCTCGCTCTGGATCATTCACATCATGTTCTATGTGTGGTGGGTCTTCAATGTGTGACGCGACGGCTGGCCGGGCGAGGCGGGTCGAGTCGACTAGCGCGCGGGATGTTCGCCGCGCACGCGGTCGACGAGTTCATCGAGGTGGGTGAGGAGAGGCTGAATACCGTCTTCCTCGACCGTCGCGCAGAGTTCCTCGAAGCGGGTCTCGTCATCGCGCGCGCGGCGAAGAGCGCGCACCGCGGCGGCGATTACGGCGACATCGTTACGCAGGTCATGGGCCAATTTGCGAATGGACTGTTCATCGCGGGTCGATTCGTGATCGGTCATCTCGGTCGTATCCTGTCTCTACGCAGATCGGCGTCGCGCCCTCGCCGGCTCCGCCTGAAGCGTTTCGTCTTTATTCAAGCGATCTGATCGAAGAACGCCACGAGCGCGTCGGCCTCGACCGGCTTGACGAGGTGGGCGTCGAATCCGGCGTCGAGGGCGCGCTTCTTGTCGCCCTGCTGCCCGAAGCCGGTGACGGCGACGAGTATGAGTTCGCTCAACTCGGGTTTCGCGCGAAGAGCCTGCGCGAGGTCATAGCCGCTCATGCCGTCCATGGAAATGTCGGAGAAGATGATTTCGGGTTCGTAGGAGCCGATGCGCTGCAGGGCTTCCTCGCCGCTCCGGGCGACTTCGACTTCATGTCCAAGATCTTCGAGGAGTTCGGCGAAGAGCTGGGCGACGATCTTGTGATCCTCGACCACCATGACGCGGCGGCGACGCCGACTCCGGCGGTCGCTCTCCGACGCCGCGATCGGCGCCATCTCACGGGCCCCGTTCGCGCCCGATTCGACTTCCGCGGCGGACAGTCCAATTCGTACCGTGAACGCGCTGCCGCGGCCGGCGCCTTCGCTCTCCACCGTGACCGCGCCGCCGTGCATTCCGACGAGCGTTCGCACGAGCGTGAGGCCGATGCCGAGTCCAGTCTGCGTGACGCCGGGGGTTTCGTCGATCTGGCTGAACATGTCGAAGATGCGTTCGCGCTCGGTGGTCGGGATGCCGATGCCCGTATCGCTGACACGAATGACGCCGTCGGCGCCGTCCCGCGAACATTCGACGGTGATCCGGCCGCCGCGCGGAGTGTACTTCGTGGCGTTGCTCAGCAGGTTCGACACGATCTGCGCGATGCGCGCCGGATCGATATTCGCGAGCAGCGGCTCATCGTCGATGTGCACGATGAGTTCGTGGTCGGCGTCGTCGATGGCGGGCTGCATCGCTTCGACCGCGCTCGCGACGGCGCGACTGAGATCCGCCCGCTCGAAGCGAAGCTTGAGCTTTCCGCTGCTGATCCGGGCGACATCGAGCAGATCATCGATGAGCCGCGTCATCTGGCGGACTTGTCGGCCGAGCACTTCACTCAAGGCGCGGACGCGATTCGGGTCGCCGCTCTGTCGCTGGAGCAGATCGACGATATTGCTGATCGGGGAGAGGGGATTGCGGAGCTCATGCGCGAGCATGGCGAGAAACTCATCTTTGCGCCGATCGCCCTCCCGGAGCGCCTCGTAGAGGCGGGCGTTGTCGATCGCCGCCGCGGTTCGCGAGGCGAGGTCGGCCGCGAGGGTCGCGTCCTCGTTCGAGTATCGACGGCTCGACGAGTGCTGAGCAAAGGTCATGGCGCCGAAGCATCGTTCGTGAAAGACGAGCGGCATGATCATCAACGAAGTGACCCGGCGGTCGCGACAGGCGTCGGGCAGGTACGCCCCTTCGAGAAATCGAGACCAGTAGTCATCGGCGACATCACGGAGGATGACCGGCTCGCCCGTGCGGATCACGCTGGCCGACGGATGACCTTCCGGCTGCTCGATCGGGATGATCGATTCATCGAGCGGCTCAAACGCAAAATCGGGCTTCAGGACATCCGCGCCGAATCGCTTGTGCAATCGAAAACGCTCATCAACGAGTTCGATGACGCAGCAGTCGCCTACGCGAGGCACGACGAGATCGACGAGTCGATTGAGCATGGTGTCGAGGTCGAGCGACTCGGTGAGGCGCAGACTCACTTCGGCGAGAAAGGAGAAGCGTTCGCGCGCGGCGCGGGCCTGCAGAAGGGCGCCGCCCAGCTGCTGGCGCGCGAGGTCGAGCGCGGACGCGAGCGTCCGAGATTGATTCGCTGCGATCCGCGCCGCGCGAGCCTGGCCGATCGCGTTCGAGGCGATTCGTTCGTTGCGCATCGTCGCGGCGATGAGCGGCAGGAATGCGGCGAGCTCGTCGAGTCGACCCTGGTGCGGGGTGGCGCCGAGGAGCGCGACGGCGACATCGGAAGTCGCGAATCCGAGGACGCTGGTCATCTCGCGGGTGTAGGGAGACGGCAACTCCGCCGTTCGCCATTCCGAAGACTTTACGCACTCCTGAAGAAAGGCGCGCCAGTTCGTCGCGGAGGGCAGCGTCTGCGGGAACCCCGGCGCCGCAAGCAACTCGTCGATCTCATCGTCTCGAGTGAAGACGAGAAGGTGATCCACGCCGAGATACGCGGCCACATCGCGCATGGCCGCGGTTCGTTGTTCGGGCGCGACGAGGCTGACGATCAGCGATACGAGCGTGTCGGATGGCTCGGGCATGCTACTCCGGTATAACGCCGATCACGGCCGTGCAGTTGTGGAAACCGCCGTACTGTCCCTCACGCCGGGCGATCTGGCCGTAGCTGTTGCACCCCGCAAGCGCCGCGGCGCCCAGTTTCGATTGGACGGATGCGAGTTCGCCATCAAACTCGCGACCCGTACGCAGGCGGGTCGCGACACAGTCGAAGAAGATCCCGACCTTGGGGCGATGCTCACCGAGCTGGCCCATAGCGGTTTCGACGGACTGGATCGCGGCGTCGGCCGCGGCCGCGTTACTCGTGGCCATGATGAAGATCGTGCTTCCTTCGGAAATCTCGGCGGCGCACACGATCGACCCGTCCGCATGAACCTCGAGCGGAACGCGAAGCTTGAACTCGTCGCCCGACTGGATTCCGATGACATTGTGCAGGAAGAAGGGGATCGGATCATTGCGATCGAGCGTCTGCCCGGTGGCGCGAGCGTGCTCTTCAAACACTTCCACGGCCGGGGTCATGTTGACACTGACGAGTCGCATGCCATCGGATTCGGTGACCCGCATGGGCTTGCTCGCGGGCTGCCAGCCGTGATGCACACCGATGCCGATCGGCTTGTTGGACAGGATCTCGAGCGCAACGGCGGCGTTCGAGGCGACCTCGCGGCCGCAGAAGACCTGGGTCTTCTTGAACCGCGCGTCATCGCCGGCGCCCCCACCGAAGAGCTGGTAACGGCCGGCCGTGAGAAGCGTCATGCGCTCCGTCACATCTTCCGCGTGCCCGGCGAGCGCATCGGTCAGGATCATGGCGGAGTGGTATGCGAACTGTCCGTCCGGATCGCCGTCGAACGAGTCGACGAGCGCCTGCGCGACCGAGGCGCGATTGTCGCTCAGGCCTTGACCGATCCCGGCGGAGAACATCATCTCGTCGGAGCGGATGGCGATGGCGCACGCCGATCGCTCGAGTATCTGGGCGCCCTTGAACTCACCCGCCGATGAGCAGCCGACGAGGGCGCGCGGAGCGCAGCTGTCATGGATGGCGTCGATGAGGGCCTTGTAGTCGTACTCCGGCGAAGCGAAGAGAATGAGCGCGTCCGGCGGTTCTCCATTCAGCGCTCCGCGAATTTCTTCGCTGAGCGCGAGTCCCGCGGCGTGGCTCTGGGGGAGGCTGGACTGAGCGACGGCGATGTCGGTCACAATGTTCTCACTTGATCAATGCTGGATGATGAGGGACGAACACCCTGACCGCCTGGTGATCGCTGACCCGGTGATGGAGGGTCAGTATACGAAAGGACCGTTCGGGATTGAATGCGAAGGCGCCATAAGAGCGGAGATGAAATGATCTTCATCCGACGCGCCGCGGTCAGACAACCTCTCAGTCATCCTGACTCGCCACCGTTTGCGCGTGGTTGATGACGGCGGTGAGCACCACGCCGCCGAGCGTGTTTCCGAGGAGGACTGGAAGAAGGAAGCTGCCGAAATACGAGCCCCAGGCGAGTTCATCAATCCAGACGAGGTAGAGCGCTTCGACGGAGCCGGCGATGACATGGCTCAGCTCCGCGAGACCCACCGAATAGGCGAGCGCGAAGATGATGAGGAGTTTCGCAGCGCCATCGACGGCGGGGACGAGCCAGACGATGAGCGCGATCATCCAGCCGGCGAGAATGCCGCGCAGAAAGATGACCTGCGCCGAGGGTTCGACGACGGCGGCGCCGAGTTTGGTGAAGGCTTCGCGCATCGACTCGTCGAACGCGCCGCTCTGGGCGCAGTACCAGGAGATCGCGGCGGCGCCGAGCAGATTCGAGAAGAGCACGATGCCCCAGACGCGCAGCACATGTACGAGCGTTTTGAGTGAGCGGTGATGCATGAGCGGCAGGACGACGGTGAGTGTGTTCTCGGTGTACAACTGCTGGCGGCCGAGAATGACGACGAGAAAGCCGACGGTATAGCCGATCTTCACGATGGCCCCGAAGGGCTCGGCGTCGGGCAGGTGGCTCTTGAGTGCGCCGCTCACGATGAGAGAGAGCCCCATCGCGAGCCCGCCGGCGAGGCCCGACCAGAAGAGCGCGTTTCCGGGTCGTGAGATCTCGATTTCGCCGTCAACCCGGACGGCGTCGTGGATGACCTGAAGCGGAACACTCGAGCGCCGCTGGACCTCGTCGGCGTGGTCCTCCTCGTCGAGCGGCGACTCTTCCGGCCGAGCTTCTTCATCCGGGGCCGGATCGTCGCGGCCAGAGGGCGGGACCGATTTGGATTCGTCTTCGGGCATGTCGCTCCAGCGGCCGGGAGTTCGAGGGGGGGTTCGCCCCGATGGTAGTGTCTGGCGGTCGCCACGCGACCGCCGGTCGCGCGCGAAATGGACGCGGACTGGAGGATTTCGGGCTCCTCGCGTCATTGCCCTGCCCAGTCGAGGGGCTACGATCCTCGACCGTTTCCCGATCCAGACCAGGACCCGACAGACTGGCCGAGCCGGCCAGAGGCGAGTGGACGCGATGAAAAAGGACACCCATCCGAAGTGGTATCCGGACTGCAAGGTCGTATTCCAGGGCGAGGTCGTCATGACCGTCGGCGCCACGGTGCCTGAACTGCAGGTCGATGTCTGGTCCGGATCGCACCCGTTCTATACCGGCAAGTCGAGCTTCGTCGACACGGCCGGCCGCGTGGACAAGTTCCAGCGGAAGTTCGGCGGCAACTACTTCAACTACCAGAAGTCGAAGAAGAAGTGATCGGGCGGGTCGCCGGACCGCTCCGGCGATCGGCGAGGCGAGATCCTGATCGACAACCACGAATCACCCCACGCGGTCGGCGAGCGCCGGCCGCGTTTCACATTGCGGCATGACCATCTCGGTCAGTCGCGTGATAATCCACCACCATGTCGCTGCTCGCCGTCACGAACCTGTCCCACGCCTACGGAACCCGCACGATCCTCGACGGGATCACCTTCGCCATCGAGCCGGGTGAGAAGGTGGGACTCGTCGGCCGGAACGGAACGGGCAAGTCGACGCTCTTTCGCGCGATCGCGGGGCGCCTGAAGACCGACGCGGGAACGGCGCAGGTCTCACGCGGGGCCCGGGTGGGCATGCTCGAGCAGGAGCCGAGTTTCGACGCGGACGAGACCGTCTTCGACGCGGCGGAGGCCGCCTACGCAGAATTGCACGCCGTACACGCGGAACTCGAGCAGGTCGCGGCGGCGATGGGAGAGGCCGAGGGCGATGAACTCGATCGTCTCCTCAAGCGCTATGAGCGGCTCGAGCGCGAGATGGAGCGTCTCGGCGGATACGCGATCGATCATCGAATCGAGGAGACGCTTCACGGCCTCGGCTTCGTCGACGAGCAATTCAAACAGAGCGTCCATTCGCTCTCGGGCGGGCAGCGCAGCCGGCTCGCGTTGACGCGGTTGCTCCTGGAAGCGCCTGATCTCCTCCTGCTTGACGAGCCGACGAATCACCTCGACATCGACGGACGGCGCTGGCTCGAGAACTTTCTCGCGAACGAATTCTCCGGCGCCGTGCTCGTGATCAGCCACGATCGGTATCTGCTCGACCGGGTCGTCGGGCGCATCCTCGAACTCGAAGTGAACGGGTCGATCTACACCTATCCAGGGAACTACGCGAAGTTCCGGGAGCTTCGGCAGGAGCGCAAACTCGTCGAGCAGCGCGTGTACGAGAAACAGCTCGATCATGTCCGGCGCGAACAGCAGTTCATCGACCGGTACCGCGCCGGTCAGCGGGCGAAGCAGGCGGCCGGCCGCGAGTCGCGGCTTGACCGGTTCCGCGATCAGATGGCGGATCGCCCGATCGAACTCGAGGTCATGAAGCTCAACCTGCCAAAGGCGCCGCGCACCGGCGACATCGTTGTCAACGCTGACGGGCTGACCAAGGAGTACGGCGATCGCACGCTCTTCGAAGAGTTTTCGCTCAAGATCGAGCGGGGCGACCGGATCGGCATCATCGGTCCGAACGGCTGCGGGAAGAGCACCTTCATCAAGTGTCTGCTCGGCGAACTCGAGCCGGACGAGGGGAAGGTGCGGCTCGGATCCGGCGTGAGCGTCGGGTACTTCTCACAGCTCCATGAAGGGCTCGACCTCGAACTGCCCGTCTACCGGTACCTCCAGTCGGTCATTCTGTCGCTCGACGGCGCCGCAAAGGCGAGCGAACAACAGGCGCGCGATCTTGCGGGCGCCTTCCTGTTCAGCGGACTCGATCAGGAAAAGCCGCTCGGCATGTTGAGCGGCGGAGAGCGCAGCCGCGCGATCCTCGCCGGGCTCGTCGCCGGCGGACACAATCTGCTCGTGCTCGACGAGCCGACGAATCACTTCGACATTCCGTCGGCCGAGCGACTCGAGCAGTCGCTCGACGCGAAGACTGGTTTTGACGGAACGCTCATTCTGGTGAGTCACGACCGCGCGCTGCTCGACGCGTGCGTGAACCAGCTCATCATCTTCGACGGGCGCGGTGGCGCGCGCCTCTTCCACGGAAACTACGCGGCCTGGCGCGAGTGGACCGATCGTCGTGAAGCCGAGGCCCGCGCGGTGGCTTCGGAGAAGGCGGCGACTCCGGCCCCGTCGAAGGAGGCGCGAAAGAAGCCGAATCCGACGCCGACTTCATCGGGCGACACTTCGACGAAGCGCGGCTCGCTCGCCAAACTCAGCCTGTCCAAGCTCGAGACGCGGATTGAAGAGATCGAGAAACGCGTGCAAGTCATCGACGCGGAACTCATGGATCCCGCGACGCACCGGGACGGCGCGAAGACGAAGCGTCTTACCGACGAGCGCGCCGCGCTCCAGGGGGAACTCGAACCGCTTGAGTTCGAATGGGCGAGTCGGGCGGAGGAGGGTTGAGGCGACGGGTTACTGCGTCAGCGCCCACGCGAGGATGTTCGCGTTGATGTATTTCGCGTTTCGGATCTCGACGCCGCCACAACAGCAGCAGCCGCCGCCTGCGTTGCCAGTGTCGTTCAATCCTTCCGGCGAGTACACGAGCGCGAGGCGGTCGTCGATATAGAGGCCGTAAAGGCGCACATCCTCACCGCGGCCGCGCGACTGAAAGTAAGTCACATTGAAGACCATGCGGAAGAGATCATGATCGAGGTCGATGGCTCGCAGGCCGTCGCCGTCGGGCGCGACGCGAAGGATCTCGCGACGGAATGATGTGTCCCAGTTCGCGTTCGAGCACCCGGCCGAGGCGAGGATGAATCCGCCGCGCTCGAGGTATTCCCGCAACGCATTGACCTCGTCGTCATCGAGTTCAAACGCCCCCTCACCGGTCATGACCGTAAACGGATACTCGTACATGGATCGGCTGATGACTTCGATTCGCGCCGGTTCACGGTCGATCGGAATGTCGGTCTCGCGGTCAAGTAGATCGAGGTAGCCGGAGGAGAAGCAGACGCTCGACTTGCCGCCGGCGTAGACGAGGTGGGCGACCTTGACCCGCGGCTCGAGATCGTCCGGCGATGGTTGTTGAGCCTGCGTCGCGGTCACCGTGAGCGCCCCAAGCGCCGTAAGGAGTGCCATTCGGAGTTGTCGAATCATCAGCGTCACGGGTTGGCGTCCTCTTCCTTCGCGAGGTGTTCGAAATAGCGTCGAACGAGTTCACGATAGCGTGATGGCGCCTCGACCGCGGCGCCAGCCGCATCGACGGCGGTCCGATCGCCATCCGTCTCCTCATCCTGCCGCCGAATGACGCTCGTGCGTCCTGCGAATTCCGGATTCTCCACCTCGTCGGACGGCGATCCGACCGAATCATCGTCTCGCGTCTCACCCGCGGAACCGCCTGGTACCCGTCCGCTCGGCGTTGCGGGACCGAACAGCGCCTCTCGACGGGCGAACTCGTCGAGGGACTCGAACGCCTCGGGATCTTCCGCGGGCGCCGCCGACTCGCCGGGCTGGCCGTCCGCCAATTCAGGCGTCGGGTCCGACGAAGCTTCAGATGAGTCTCCGAGAGTCACGGGCTCGGCCTCGATCGAATCGGCGTCGAAACCGGAGTTCGATCCGGCTTCGAGTGGAGTCGCTTCCGCAGCGAGACCCCGCGCCTCGGACCATGCCGCGTAAAGATCAGGGTCGAGCACCTGAATGAGGAAGGGTTCGCTCTCGACCGATTGCGGTCCGCCGAGCGCCAGGGGGCGTCCATCGGTCGCACGGATGACGAACGAAAGAATGTCGCCCGGCGCGGCTCCATGAGCGGAGGGTCGAACCGGAGTCCTGAGGTCAATCGAACGGCCGAGCCGCGCCTCGTCGACGATCGCTTCGGTCCCGATTGCGACCATGCGACCGCCGCGATTGATCTTCCAGTCCATCAGGACTTCGACGACCCCGAGATCGTCTCGAACGACGCCGCGGATCATGACCGGCTGGCCCGCGACCGCGGCGGCCATTCGTGGCGGGTGAGAGAGCTCGAGCGTGGGAGGGGAGTCTACCTGGCCGTCGACGACTACCTCGATTGGCGAGGCGAGGCGCAGGCCCGACACCTCTGCAGTCGCGTCTAACAACCAGTTCGTCACGCCCGGCGACGAAACCGGGATCGTCCCCGAAGCGGCGCCGTGTGTGATTTCAAAGGTGATGGCCCGTTCCATGTTCGACGCGCTGGCGCTTTGAAGCGGTAGTGAAGTCGTCAGCGTGCATCGCACGGCGCCATCGACGGGCGCCTCGATCGGTCCACCCGACCAATCGATCATCGTGCTCCGTGGATCAGTCGCATATGGCGGATCGTCGACTTCGAATCGGAGATCGATCACACGCGGCGCCGCGATGGGTCGAAGCTCGAAACGGGGAGAACGACCTTCGGAAGTCTGGACGAACGCGATCACGGGTTCGTCGAGGTCGGAGAGCGTCGCTCGATAACGACCGGTGACGGAGTCGGTCGTCATGGACTTGCGGTCCCATGCCTGAACTCGATGCGCATCGGCGATCATCAGATCCGGTTGGAGCGGGCCCTTGTTTCCACGGATCTCGACTTCAACGACGACATCATCGCCGAGATAGACCTCGTCCGCAGGCGGAAGCGTCTCGATGGTGAAATCGAGATGGGTATACGGCGGATGATCGCCGAACGGGTCCAGTATGCGCGGCGTCCCCATCGTGACAAGGCGCGGCCAGAATGCGGTAATGATCACACAACTAATGATCGCGGCGAACAGTCGGCCGACTGAACGCTGCGCGCGCGCGGTGTCGGGTCGCCATTGCTCTCCCATGCGGGCCGCGAGATCGTCGCCGCGCTGCGCCGCACGCAACGCGAGCGTCGTCGTGAGCGAAGTCGTTCCGTCTGCGGCGATGGGGCGGAGCGACCATGCGTTCACGAGCGCGTTCTCGGGAATATGCAGATCGCGTTCGAGCCGTCGCGCCCAGCGAAGGGGCGAGGCGAAACGGAGTCGTCGCGGGATTTGGCTCCGAAGAATGCTGAGCGCCATGAGGACGAGGATGACGCAGCCGAAGAACAGCCGGGTCATTGGCCCAAGTGGTCGAACCGCGTCGACCACGAGCGTCGTCATGACCGCAAGGAGGAGCCACCAGACACTGTCGCTGAGCATGACGAGACGGTGCTGGAAGCGTTCACTCCGCGCTACCCGCGCGAGCAGGGCGTCGAGGGGCCGGTGATTGTGCTCGTCCGGTCGAGTCACGCCTGACAACTCCGGGGCATCCAGTACCGCAGTACTGTACGAGCTTCGACCGAATCGGATTCATGTTGCGGGCGTGAATGGAAAGAACATCGGAGCCAGGACGACCGCGAGGACGCCGGTGATCACCGTAAGCGGGATGCCGATGCGGAGGTAATCCGTGAATCGATACCCGCCCGGTCCGTACACCATGAGGTTCGTCTGGTACGCGATCGGCGTCATGAAGCTGCATGCCGCAGCGACCATGAGGGCCACGACGAAGGGTTCGGGGCTTACGCGGAGTTCCGCCGCGATGCCGAGCGCCACGGGAAACATGAGCACGGCCGACCCGTTGTTCGTGATGAGCTGCGCGAAGACGCTGGTCAGTGCGAACACGACAAAGAGGAGCCCGCTGGGTCCGAGTTGCAGTGAATCCTGCGCGACGGTCACGACGGCGCGGGCGAGACGCTCCGCGGCGCCGGTCTGCTCCATCGCCCGTCCGATGCCGAGTGCAGCCGCGATGACCACGAGGACCTGCAGGTTGACGGCGTTCCGCGCTACGGTGCCCGTGCAACACCGGGTCGCGACCATTGCTCCGGCGGCGATAAGCACCGTCAGCGTGTGATCGAGCCAGCCGGTTACGAGCATGACCACGGTGAACGCCATGATGAGCATGGACAGCCCGGCCCGCTCATGGCGAATCGGCCGCGAGCCTTCAACCTGTGAGACGAGGAAAAAGTCCTTGCTGTTTCGATAGGCGCCGACGAACCCGGTGTGCGTCTCGAGCAGAAGCGTGTCGCCGGGACGGAGCTTGATGTCGCCGATCTTTCCCTTCACGAAATCGCCGTCACGGTGGATTGCGATGATCGCGGCGTTGTAAGTCGTGCGAAACTGCGACTGCCGAACGGTTCGGCCGACGAGCGGCGAATTGTTCGAGATGACCGCTTCGACAAGCGTGCGGTTTCGCCGAATTGTCTTGATCTTCTGGACCTGATCGGTTTCGGGCACGAGCCCGCGAATCTTGCGCAGATCGAGAACCGACTCGACATTTCCGACGAAGACGAGGAGGTCGTTCGCCTGCAGAACCTCTTCGGGGCCGACCGCGGGCTTGAGCCGGCCGTCTCGTTGAATCTCCATGAGGTACAGTCCGGGGAGATGACGCAGGCCGGCGTCCTCGATCGTTCGGCCGACGATCGGGCTATCCGGTCGAACGAGCATCTCGACCTTGTACTGTCGCTCTTCGAGCGCTTCGGCGGAGACCGGGCGTCGATCGGGGAGCAGCCACCGCGCGCCGATCGCGATGAAGAGAATGCCGACGACCGCCGCGGGAAGACCAACGGTCGTGATCCACCAGAACTGCTTCGTGGCCGACGGAGGTTCGAGCCCGAATTCGAGCAGACGGCTCGCGAACGCGGGATCGTCCCAGTGCCCCATGTAGAGCGCGTTCACGGTGACATTTGAACTTGTGCCGATCAGAGTACAGGCGCCGCCGAGAATCGCCGCGTAGCTGAGCGGCAGATAGAGCTTCGAAGGGCTGACGCGAAGCTTCTTCGCCCAGTCGCTCACGATTGGCATGTACATCGCGACGATCGGCGTGTTGTTCATGAACGCGGACATGATCGCGACCGGGCCCATGAGACGAAACTGCGCGATGAGTGGTGATCTCGGCCGTCCGAGCACACGCTGCGCAATCGACTCGACCGCGCCCGTTTCATTCAACCCCGCGGCGACGATGAAGAGCGCTGCGATCATGATGACCGCCTTGTGCGCAAATCCGAAGAGCGCTTCCTTCGGCGTGATGATTTCGACGCCCGGAATTACCGCGTCGGCCAGCATGAGCAGCGTCAGCGCGCCCATCATCGCGAGGTCGGGCGCCACCCGATTGCTCATCAACGAACCGATGAGCAGAACGATGGTTCCGATGATGATCCACTCGGCCAGCGTCACGGGGGTTTCGCTCCGATCGTGGCGATGCGATTCAGGAATCCTCGGACGACGACAATCCTACCTTCGACCACTCACGGGCCGAAAGTTCACCGGCGCGGCACGATTCGACAAGGATCACCTGCTTTGGGCGTTCCAGCGTTTGACGAACGCGTCGTACTGCGCCGGCGTGTCGATGCCGTGATGCCGCGCATTCACCGTCGCGACGGCGATCGCATGACCATGTTCGAGGATGCGGAGTTGTTCGAGGCGCTCCGCGATTTCGAGCGGAGTCTCGCTCAGTTCGACATACTCGAGGAGGAAGGGGCGTCGGTAGACATAGAGGCCGATGTGTTTGAGTAGCGGCGCGGCGCCCGAGCGATCTCGATCGAATGGGATGAGCGAGCGTGAGAAGTAAAGCGCACGGTTACGCTGGTCGGTCACGACTTTGACGATGTTCGGATCCGACGGATCCTCGTCGTCGACAAATGACGCCGCGAGCGTCGCCGTGACGACTCGGTCGTCCGCCGACTCGAGGGCCTCGATCGCGGCGTCGATATGATCCGGATCGATTTCGGGCTCGTCACCCTGCACATTCACCACGACGCCCGCCTCGTCGAGTTGCGCGGCGACTTCCGCGAGCCGGCTCGTGCCGTTCGGGTGATCATCACGCGTCATGACCGCGGTTCCGCCGAACTTTCGCACGGCGTCGGCGATGCGGCGGTCGTCCGTCGCCACGAGCACGCGATCGACGCGCGACGCGGCGGCGGCGCGGTCGTGCACATGTTGAATGAGGGGTCGACCCGTTCGATCGGCGAGCGGCTTTCCCGGGAATCGGGTCGAGGCGTAGCGGGCGGGAATGATCGCGACGGTTTCAGCCATGTCGTTCGACTCGTCGCGGGCGACAGGCGTCTTCCGTCAGGATGACGCCTTGAGTGATTTCATGAGATCGCGCAGCGCGTCGCGACGGGCGCGGATATCGCGGAAGTTGAGCTGCTTGAGCGCGATCGCCGAGGCGAGTTTGTTCGCCTCCTCCGCGGCTTCGAGATCGTCGTGTTCGCGGGCGTACCGCTCGAGCGCGTCCATGAGGTCGTATCGCATCTCGAGCGCGCGATCGTCGTCGAGTTCATACCCCTCGACCGCAGCGCGGAGGGACTGCACCGCCTCGTCGTACCACTCGGTCTTGAGAAAACAGAGCCCGATGAGGTGCTGACAGCTCGAGCGGATGCGGGCGTCTTCCTGGGCCTGCTGCAGATGCGGGATCGCGTCTTCGTACTGGCCGTTCCGGTAGAGGAGCTGACCGAGCTCATACTTGAGCCGCAAGTCGGTCGGATACTTCTCCACGCGCTCCGAAAACTCTTTGATGGCGAACTCATTGATGGCGCGTTCGGCGCGCTCGACTTTCGCCTGATCTTCCGGATCGCCCGACGCTTCCGCCGCGTCCCGCATGCCACGCAGCTTGCGCCGCTCGATCGTCAGCTTGATGTCGCCGGCGGACGCGCGAAAGCGGTATTCGCTCGTTGACTTGAAGCCCGCCATGAGCACGCGGATCGCTTCCTTCTGCGAGGCGTCGTCCGACTGCTTTCGAAGGAGCTCGGCGTACTTCTGAATGGTGTCCGGACTCTCGGGCTGGGCCTCGTACTCTTCCTTCGCCCGGGCGAGACGGCGGGTCGCGGCGTCCTGTCCGACGGCGAGCGATTCGTCTTCGACAAGTTCCTTTTGTGCGTCCGCATCCTTGATGCTGCCGCGAAAACTGCCCTCTTCGCCGATGTTCTGGTCGTACTTCCCCTTGTCCATCGCCGCCTTGGCGGACAGGTCGCGCACGCGGGCCATGAGATTCGCGTCCGTCTGGTCCATGCGAAGCGCTACATCGCCGAGTTCGACCGCCTTCTGGTAGGCGCCGATCTGTTCGAAGATGTCGAGGAAACCGATGAGCATCGACTTCGTGACCTTCTTCGACCGGGCGAGCGCGACGAGACCCTTCTCGCCGGCCCAATACGCGACTTCGAAGAGTTGATGCTGGGACGCCTGCTGCATGAACTTGAGGGCGAGGTTCGGATCGGTCGCATCCTTCACCCAGGCGAGCTCGGCCGCGGCGACCTTTCCGAACGATCCGGACCCGGACGACATCTCGCGAACCTCTCGGCCCGACGCCGGCTTTCCGCCCGTCGACCGATAGAGGCTCGCCGCCTCGAACAGGCGCTGGTGCATATCCACATTCGTCGGATCGAACTTGATCCCCGAGAGATAGCAGGTGATCGCGTAGTCGTAGTTACGGGTGTCGGCGGCGACGCGGGCTTGATCAAACCAGGCGCGGGCCTTTTCCGGCTGGATCTCGAGTCCACTGTCGCCGGACGCGTCGTCGCCGTCCTTCTTTCGACTGAACCAGGCCAAGGGCGATCACCTCATCGGGAATGGGCGCCTCATTCGACGGCAGCGTCTGGGGGTCGGGCGCGCGGCGCGGGACGGGCTCGTCACGACGCTCGCCCGCCGAGCCGGACGATGGCCCTGCGTCACACCTGCGGAAGGCCGCTGACGATAGATTCTTGTGGATTCATCGTCAACCGAGCGCGAGCCGACGCCTCCTCCGGTTTCGAGCGGTCCGCGCTCTCGTCGATCATTCATTCGGCCGGCTTGGCTGTTCGGTTCAGCCGGCCCCGAAATCCGGGCGGAATCCGCTAGGATAGATCACGATGACCGTGGACCCGAGCAATCTGAGAATTCTGAATTATCCGCACCCGGCCCTGCGACGCCGAGCGAAGCCGGTTGAGTCGATCACCGACGAGGTGAAGGCGGTCGCGGAGCGGATGCTCGAACTCATGCACGAGGCGCCCGGCGTCGGGCTCGCCGCCCCGCAGGTGGGCCTTTCCTGGCGACTCTTCGTGGCGAACTCCGGAGAAGAGGGGGATGTCGACCGAGTCTACATCAACCCGGCGCTCTCGCAGCCGGAGGGGCCGCTCGAATCACTCGAAGAGGGCTGCCTCAGTCTGCCGGACATTCGAGGCGAGGTGCGACGACCCGTGGCCATCACCATCGAGGCGACGGACCTCAACGGTGACCGGTTCGAGATGCGCGATGACGGGCTGCTCGCGAGGGTTTGGCAGCACGAGTTCGACCATCTCGATGGAACGCTCATCTTTGATCGATTCAGCCAGCTCACGAAGCTCGCGACACGCCGGCAGATTCGCGACCTCGAGCGTCTCGCGGCCGCCCGATGACGGCTCGTGACTTGGATTCCGGCTCGCGAATCGCCTAACCATTCGATCGATGGCGAATCCTGATCAACCGTTGCGCCTCGTCCTCTTCGGTTCCGGCGCGTTTGGACTGCCGACCTTCGAGCAGCTTCGCTCGAACGCGGAACGCTGCGAAGTCAGCCTCGTCGTGACCCAGCCCGACCGGCCGGCGGGTCGGAAGCGCGAGCCGCGGCCGACTCCAGTCGGCGAGTGGGCGGCGTCGCACGATCTTCCACTGCTCAAGCCCGAGTCCGTAAATGACCCTCCAACCCGTGATCAGATTCGCGCCGCCGAGGCGGACGCGTTCGTCGTGATCGCGTTTGGACAGAAGCTCGGGCCGGAGTTGCTCGACGGCGTCTTCGCGATCAACCTGCATGGCTCCTTGTTGCCAAAGTATCGAGGCGCCGCGCCGATTCAGCGCGCGGTGATGGCCGGCGAGCGTCAGATCGGCGTGAGCGTGATCGGCCTTGCCGAGCGAATGGACGCCGGAGCCGTCTATGCGATGGCGATGACGACGGTAGGGGCCGAAGAGACTTCCGGTGATCTGCACGACCGGCTCGCCGAGCTTGGCCCGCGGGTGATCGAGCGTGTGCTCGAACAGTTCCGCGGGGACACGCTGGATCCGACTCCGCAGAATGACGCCGAAGCGACGCTCGCGAGGAAGATGACGAAAGAGGAGGGAACGACCCACTTCGACAAGCCCTGCGATGCAGTGCGCGCCCGCATCAACGGTCTGAATCCCTGGCCCGGATGCAGTGTGACCGTTGAGGGTCGCGCCTTGAAGATCGGTCGTGTACGGTCACGGCCCGAGATCGAACATGGAGGGTCGCCCGGCGCCTATCTCGGGGAGGGCCTCGTCGCGTGCGGCGCCGGCGCGGTCGAATTGCTCGAAATGCAGGCGCCGGGCGGTCGGATGATGCGGTTCGAAGAATTCGAGCGCGGCCATTCCATCTCGACCGACGCTCGATTCGCCCCAACCGGCGCGGACACGAAGTCGAAGTGAACGAGACGCCGGACGACTCCATAGAGTTGAAGGCGACCCCCACGCCCCAGGAGTCCGCATGCCGGTCGAGATTACGAACACGGAAACGCTCCACGAAGGCGCCAAGTTCGACTTCGTTCGGCTCACCGCCGTCGTGCGCGGACGGGCCGTCAAACGCGAGATGGTGCGCCATCCCGGGGCCGTGGTCGTGCTCCCCGTCTTCGACGACGGCGACTACCTCTTCATTCGGAATCGGCGTATTCCGATCGGCGACACGCTCTGGGAACTCTGCGCCGGCACGCTCGAGGCCGATGAGAGTCCTGCGGACGCCGCGTCTCGAGAATTGATCGAGGAAACCGGCTACCGCGCCGAGTCGATCGACCGCATCGGCGGGTTCTACTCCTCCCCGGGTATGTCCGACGAATACCTTCACGCGTTCATTGCGCGTGGCCTGACCGAGGTCGGGCAGCGGCTTGAACGCGACGAGGAGATCGACGCGGTGCGCGTCTCTCCGGCGCGCGTGCACGATCTCATCGCGCGCGGTGAACTTCAGGATGCGAAGAGCATGCTCACGCTGTTGCTCTACGAGCGACGCCTCGAGGGATCGACCTCATGAGTTGGGAGAGCCGCGACTATGGGTCATCGGACGGATACCGCGCAAGCGGCGGCGCCGGTGGGCGCTGGTCGTCGATGTTCGGCGGCGGGGGCGGCGGATGGCGCGACTTTCTGAACTGGTCACTCACGGTGGGTCGCGTGGCCGGCATTACCGTTCGACTTCACCTCGTCTTCATCCTGTTCATCGCGACTGAACTCATCCGCGCTGCGTTTCCCGGTGAGGGCATGACGCTCGGTTTCAGCGTCGCGTGGGCGGGGCTGGGACTCGCGTCACTCTTCGGTATCGTGTTGCTGCATGAGTTCGGTCACTGTTTCGCCTGTCGGTGGGTCGGCGGCGAGGCGGACGACATTCTCATGTGGCCACTCGGCGGCCTCGCGTTTTGTCGACCGCCGCACTCCTGGTGGGGGGAGTTCGTGACGGTGGCGGGCGGGCCGCTAGTCAATGTGGTGATCTGTCTCACGCTTTCCCCGCTCCTCATCGCACTCACCGGGTCATTCCAGACCGTCTTCTTCAACCTATTCGATCCGTCGGTCGGATACTGGGCGCTGAGCGACGGCGCGCGGCCCTCATGGTGGCTCACGGCGATCTGGTGGACGAATTACACGAGCGTGGTGCTCCTGCTCTTCAATCTGCTTCCCATGCACCCGCTCGACGGGTCGCGACTTGGTCAGGCGTTGCTCTGGCCCCGCCTCGGGTATCGTCGTTCGCGTGAACTCGGCGCGACGCTCGGCTATGTCGGCGCCGGGATTCTCGCCGTCTTTGCGCTCGTCACGAACACGCTCTGGCTTCTGCTCATTGCGGCGCTCGGCGCCTTTGAGAGCTGGCGACTCCGAGGGATGCTCACACAGGAGCGGCCGGAGTACGACCTCGGTATCGGCGAGGTTGACTACTCGGCGAGTCTGCGCGATGAGCCCGAGCCGGCGCCGCGTCCCCAGACCCGGTCACGACGGGAACTCAAGCAGCGCGAGCGCGAACAGAACGAGCAGGCCGAGGTTGATCGCATACTCGCGAAGATCAGCGAAGTCGGCGTCGACGGGCTCACTCGCCGCGAGCGGAAGATTCTTGAACGGGCCACGGAAAAGCGTCGTGGCGGTTCCGTAAAGTAGTTTCGCATGGGTATTCAGGACCGTGATTACTACCGGGATGGGCGATCGCCGAACGATGGTTTCTTCGCGCCCGCCGGATTTCGGTCGATGTCCGGCTGGTCGTTCAACACCTGGATCATCGTCGTCAATGTCGTCGTGTTTCTCGCCGACATCTTTCTTCGCACGAGCGTCAGTTATCCTTCGCCCGTGAGCGCCGCGTTTCAGATGGGGCCGCTCGAATACTGGGGATACTTCTCGACGACAACCGCCCTGCAGGACTATCAGATCTGGCGGTTCATCAGCTTCCAGTTCCTCCACGCGAACTTCTTCCACATCCTCTTCAACATGCTCGGTCTCTTCTGGTTCGGCCCGGAGATCGAGCGGTATCTGGGAAGCCGTCGTTACCTCGCGTTCTATCTTCTCTGTGGAGTCGCCGGCGCGGCGCTCTACCTCATTCTGAATGTCGCGGGCATCATCTGGTACCAGCAGACACAGCAGAGTCTGCCGATTCTGCTCATCCACAACCCGGCGATGCCGCTCGTCGGCGCCTCGGCGGGTGTGTTCGGCGTTCTGCTCGGGGTCGCCTACCTTCGGCCGCGGCAGTTGATCACGGTGTTCATCTTCTTCATTCCGATCACCATGCAGGTCCGCACGCTCGCCTACGGCCTCGTGCTCATCGCGCTCTACACGGTGCTCTTCGGGGGACAGAACGCGGGCGGCCAGGCGGGCCACCTCGGCGGCGCGGCGCTCGGGGCGTTGCTCATTCGACGCCCCCGGGTCCTCAACTGGGCGCTGCTCATGCCGCTTGACGGGCTCAAGAGTCGCGGACACCACGCCTTTCGCAATCTGGCCGGAGGCGCGGGGCGCGGATCGAGCGTCGATGACGCGGAGATCGACCGCATCCTCTCGAAGGTTGCGACACAGGGCCTCCACAGCCTCACCGCGCGCGAACGGCGCGTGCTCGAATCCGCGACTGAAGAGAAGCGCGGCGGACGCTAGCTCGTCCACGCTACGATGCCGCCATGTCCGCCCTGCGCTTTGAGATCTCTCATCATTCCGCCTCCTGCCTTGCGCGGTGCGGGCGCGTGGAGACGCCGCATGGTTCGTTCGAAACGCCCGCCTTCATGCCCGTCGGCACCCGCGCCGCCGTCAAGGGACTGCTCCCCGACATGGTGCGCCGGACCGGCGCCGAGATCATTCTGAACAACACCTACCACCTCATGCTCCGGCCGGGCTCCGATCTCATCAAGCGCCGGGGCGGCGTCCACGAGTTCATGCGCTGGGACGGCCCGATTCTCACCGACAGCGGGGGTTTCCAGGTTTTCAGCATGTCGGACATCAATCGGATCGACGACGACGGCGTCGTCTTTCGTTCGATCATCGACGGATCGCTTGTCGAGTTGACGCCCGAGCGATCCATCGCCGTGCAGAACGAACTCGGCGCCGACATCATCATGGCCTTCGATGATTGCCCCCCCGCGGTCGACCCGAAGCTCTTCGAGCAGAAGCGGGAACGGCTCGGCGACGCCGGTTTGAAGAAGCCCCGTGGCGCCCGCGAGTACCGCGATCACGAAGCCCGCCTCGACGCGGCGAATGAACGCACGGTCCGATGGCTCGAGCGTTGCATCGGGGCGCACCGGCGGCCGGATCACCAGGCGCTCTTCGGCATCGTGCAGGGGGGAACGAATCTCGACAAGCGGTCTTGGTGCGTCGATCGAATCTGCTCGTTCGACCTGCCCGGGTTCGCGATCGGCGGCGTCGCGGTCGGGGAAGGACCGGAGCAGATCGCCCTCGTGGTCGGTCACACGGCGCCGCTCCTTCCCGTCGACAAACCGCGGTACCTCATGGGCGTGGGGTACGAATGGGATCTGCTCACCGCGATTCGGGCGGGGGTCGACATGTTCGATTGCGTCCTCCCGACCCGGAACGGGCGAAATGGGAACGCGTTTACCCCCAATGGTCAGATGCGACTGAAGAACGCCCGATTCGCTGAGGACGATCGGCCGATCGACGAGACCTGCGACTGCCCGGTTTGCGCCGGGGGGTACAGCCGGGCGTACCTGCGGCACCTGTTTCTGGCGGGGGAGATGCTCGGGCCGATTCTGGTGAGCTGGCATAACATTGCCCACTTCCAACGGCTCATGGTGGACATTCGCAGGGCCGTACGCGAAGATGACTGGTCCTCGCTGACCGACCGCTGGCCGGTTCTCGGTCAGCGTGGCGCGGCGCCGGACTCGGGCGAGAGGGCCGGGCGCGGCGACGGTGGATGAGATTCCTTTGACCCGATGATCGGATCCGGACTTCCCATGGGGATAGATCACGAGTGGTGGCTCAGCGGACACCCGTTCCTGCTTGCGCAGGATGACGCGGCGCCGGGAATCGGTCCGGCGAATGGTGGGGGCGGCGGCGGCGGCGCGGTCGAAGGCGTCACGCCGGCGAACGGCGCGCCGCCGACGAGCGCGCAGCCTGCGCCCGGATTTCCGTGGTGGTTCTGGGTGCCGATCCTTCTCATGTTTGTCTTCCTCATCTGGTCGAGCAGCGCCTCGCAGCGCAAGGAAAAGAAGCGACGCGACGCGATGCTCGCCGGCCTGCGCCGCCATGATCGGGTGCAGACGATTGGCGGAGTCATCGGATCCGTCGTCGAAGTGAAGGATCAGGAAGTCGTCGTAAAGGTCGACGAGACGAACAACATCAAAATGCGCTTCGCCCGCTCGGCGATCCAGCAAGTCCTCTCGGAGGGTTCCGAGTCGGCGAAGTCGGAGGGATGATTCGCCGGCCGGACGCGCCGCCCCGGCGTCGATCGGACGAGACGAACGCACGCGAACCTGCAAGGTCGGACGGGAGAAGGATCATCAACGCCCGTTCGACCTTTCCGCATGATTGAAGACCATGAAAGACCTCACCTGGAAGATCGTCATCATTCTCGTCTCGCTCGTGATCGCGGGCTGGGCGATCGTGCCGCCGGGCGAACGACTCAAGCTCGGGAAGGACCTCGCGGGGGGGACGACCCTGACCTACAGCGTGGTCGATCCGGAGACGAATGAGCCTCCGACCTCCGCCGAACTCGAGCAACTCATCGCGGTCATCAAGGAGCGCATCGACCCGCGCGGTATCTACGACATCTCCGTCGTTGCGCAGGGCACGAACCAGATCGAGATCACCATGCCCGCGCCGACGCCCGAGGTGATCGAGCGGCGGCGGATCTTTGATGAGCGTCTCGCCGAGCTTTCCCTCGCACAGCTTCCCGAGGGCGCCGTGGACGAATCGGTGCGTCTCGAGGAAGCGGAGCGGGAAGCGCGCTTCGCCGAACTTACCGAGCATATGCCGGAGCGGGCGCCGCTCCTCGAAGCGGCTGCGAGCGCCTACGACGAGATGCAGGCTCGACTCGGCGAGTACGGCGATCGCTACGAAGCCCAGGAACGGGAGACCGAACCGCTCCGCGACGCCGTCGCGGAGGCGAATGAGCGACGCGACGAAGCGATTCGTGTCGCCGAGGAAGGCTTCGACCTCGACGAAGGCCGGCTGGTTTCGCTGACCTTCATCGAAGATCCTGAGGCGCGCGAGCAGGCGATTCGCAATCGAGTGGTCGTCATCGAGTCCGCCCGGCTGCGTGACGCCGGCGAAACCGTCCCGGAAAACGAAGACGACATTCAGAACGCCGAACTCGAGGCGGCGCTCCGCGCGTTCGTCGAAGCGGACGATGCGGTCAAGGCGGCCCGGGCCGAACTCAATCAGGTCGTGAGCGAGTGGGTCGAAACACTCGCGCCCGTCGAGCAGGCCGCCGCCGAGGCGCGGATCGCGTACGAAGAGGCGAGAGACCGCGTCGAAGAGTCGAGCGTCGATCCGGAAGAACTGCGTCGCGTGCTCGCGCTCGATACGACCCGCACTTCGATTCGGGACCGTCGTGGTGAACTCGTCGAGATGCCGAGTCAGCGCGAGATTGCGCTCGAACGGCTCCGCAGCAAGTATCCGATGCTCCAGGCGGAGATCGACGAGCTCGTTCAGCTCTACGACGACTACAAGACGATCGCGAAGGGATACGACGATCCGAAGGATCTCATTGCGCTCCTCCGCGGGGCCGGTGTGCTGCACTTCCGCATCGGCGTCACGCCCTCCGACCAGCTTGGCGCGCCGATGGAGACGCTGCGCGAAGAACTCGAGGACCGCGGGCCCCGCGCCGCGCTGAGCGCCCCGGGCGTTCGCTGGTTCCCCCTCGAGAATCCGGAGCGCTGGGTCGATCGTCCTGATCAGCTCCAGTCGCTCTTCGCCGATCCGGCTTCGTACTTTTCCGGCCGTGATCTCGTCGCAGGTATGCACGATGGTGTGGTGTACCTGCTGCTCTACTCAACGCTCGACCGGTCGCTCACGGAAGCGAACGGTGACTGGAGCGTGACGGGCGCCTCGCCGACAGTTGACAACTTCGGTCGTTCCGCCGTCGGTTTCCGTCTTGATGCGCAGGGCGCCCAGAAGTTCGGTCGCCTGACGGGCGAGAACATCGGTCGACCGCTCGCGATCGTGCTGGATAACAAGGCCTACTCGGCGCCGACGCTGCAGGGGCGCATTTCGAGTCAGGGACAGATCACCGGCCGATTCAGCCAGAAGGACATCGAGTACCTTCTCAAGGTGCTCAACGCCGGCGCGTTGCAGTCGCAGTTGAGCGAGGAGCCGATCGCGCAGAACACGCTCGGGCCGTCGCTCGGCGCTGACAATCTTCAGCGCGGCCTCGAAGCGGGCATCATCGCGCTCATCGTCGTCGCGATCTTCATGCTCGTCTACTACTTCTTCGCCGGGGTGGTCGCGAATGTGGCCCTGCTCGCGAACGCGATTCTCATCCTCGGGGCGATGAGCCTCTATCAGGCCGCGTTCACGATGCCCGGCATCGCGGGCATCATCCTTACCTTCGGCATGGCGGTCGATGCGAATGTGCTCATCTACGAGCGCATCCGGGAAGAACTCGGGCTCGGCGCCGACCTCAAGACCGCGGTGCGACTCGGGTACGAGAAGGCGCTGAGCACGATCGTCGACGCGAATGTGACGAACCTCATCGTCTGCTTCGCGCTTGGCCTCACCGCCACGGCCGAGGTCAAGGGATTCGCGATCACGCTCGGCATCGGCATCGTCGCCACGCTCTACAGCGCGCTGTTCATTACTCGTGTCGTGTTTGCGCTGTATGTTGATGTGCTCGGCGCCGAGTCACTGCCGATGCTTCCGAGCGTCTGGCGGACGCTCGGCCGGCTGCTTGAGCCGAACTTCCAGTGGGTGCGATTCCGTCCCCTCGCATGGAGCGCCAGCACCGTCGCAGTGCTGCTGTCCATCTGGATTACCTACCACACCTGGCACGAGATGCTCGATACCGAGTTTCTCGGTGGCACTTCGGTGACTTTCCAGTTGAAGCGCGACGAGGACGGCGGGCTGCTCAAGATCCCGCGCGTTGAAGTTGAAGAGCGCATCCAGGCGTACGCGGAAGACGCGTACCGTCGGGGAGAGATTCCCGAAGAACGATATCGAGCGCTGCTTCAGGTCGCCGCCCTCAACTACAACATCGACGAAGTCGAAGGTGACGACTTCCGCGGCAACGCGTTCGTCATCAAGTCGACTATTGATGAACCGGAAGTTATGGAGCGGGCGGTGACGGAGGCCTTCGAAGGCCTGCTCGACGCCAAGCCGCCCGTTGAGTTCGTGGGAGCTGATCTCGACGATGCAAGTTTCGCGCCCGTCATGCCGGTGCTCGACGACAGCCTCGGCGAGGTCATTGGTCGGTCCAATGTCACAAACGATGTGAGCGAATTTTCGGAAGGAGTGGCGATCGTCCTCGAGGGACTCGATCCGCCGCTCTCCCGCGAGCAGATTCTCGCCCGCGCTGATCGCGTACGACGGACGCCGGAGTTCCAGCAGTTCATTGGCCGTCGTATTGAAGTCATCGGTCTCGAACGCGCGGACGGCGACGCGGTCGACCCCTCGGGCCGGCCTCAGTACCGCGACGCCGTCGTGCTCGTCGAATCGCCCGAGCTCAGCTTCCTCGATCAGCGCGACCAGTGGGGCCTCGAGGTTGCGGACATCGAGTGGAGCATCATCCGCCGGGCAATGACCGAACCCGAATCGCTCGACCAGGTGACCACCATCAGTCCCGCGATCGCGAAGCAGTTCCGCGACAAGGCGATCGTCGCGATTACACTCTCGTTCCTCGGAATTCTGGCGTATGTCTGGGTTCGATTCGGATCGTTCTGGTATTCGTTCGCGGCGATAGTCGCGCTCATCCATGATGTGTGTGTTACGCTCGGACTGCTGTCGTTGACACACTATGTATACAACACTGCGTTCGGGCAGGCGGCGCTCATCGAGCCATTCAAGATTGACTTGGGAGTCGTCGCAGCGCTCTTGACGATCATCGGCTACTCGTTGAACGACACGATCGTCATTCTCGATCGCATTCGCGAGAACCGCGGGAAACTCGCGATCGCCTCGGCCGAAGTGGTGAATCGGTCGATCAATCAGACGATGAGCCGCACCCTGCTCACTTCGGGCACGACGATGCTCGCGGTCATCGTGATGTATGTGCTCGGCAGCTCCGGCATCCGGCCGTTCACTTTCGCCATGATCTGCGGCGTGATCGTGGGTACCTACAGCACGGTGGGAATCGCGGCGCCGATGGTCTTCCGCAAGACTCGGCGGGAGGCGACCCGCGTCGACGCCTGAGCGTCGAATTGATGAATGACGACTTGGAGGTTGCGCCATGTCGGGAAGCAGCCGTCTCGGAATCGCCCTCATCGTCATCCTGCTCGCCTGGGTCGCCGTCTACTACCGGCAGTGCGGCGCCGAGGTGATGAACGCGATTGATGAGGGATCGGTCCGGATGGCGTCCGACGAGGCGGTCTCGTCAGCCCCCGACGAACCTCCGGCGCCGACCGAGACGCCTGATCCGGGCGCCGGGAACGAGGCGGTCGATGGCGATCGTGGAGTTGAACCCGCCGTCGAAGAAGACGACCCGGTATCGACGGAAGACGAAGCGGATCGATCCGAGGAAGCTCCGACCCTGCCCGAGCCTCCGCAGACGACGCCCTACACGGTCGTGTCGGGCGACACGATGGAGCGAATCGCCGAGCGATGGTTCGGCGACGCGCGAAAGTGGGTGCTCATTGCGCAGGAGAACCCATTCGTCGATCCGATGCGCCTGAAGAGCGGCGCCACCCTTCGACTTCCGCCGAAGGATGCACGCCTCGAAGATATCCCGCCCGACGCGCTCGCCGAACTCATGAAGGAAGTGCGCTATGTCGTCGCCTCCGGCGACACGCTTTCGGCGATTTCGCGCCGGTTCTATGGCGACCCGAATCTCTGGCGCACGATCTTCGACGCGAACCGCGATCAGCTCCCGAGCGCGAACGATCTGCGACCGGGAATGGAACTGCTCATCCCGCCTCATCAGATTCCGGCGGACGGCGGCTGATCACCGCGCTCACGCCGGACCGAGTCCGACGCAACGACGCCACGCGGACGCCTGACCGAGGTGCATCATGATGTGGTTCGCGAAGATGAACTGCACCGCGTGCCCCACCTTCGGAAAGACCTGCTTCGTCGGTTCCCAGGGATTCTCCCGATCGAGAATCTCGTCGGAGACTTCGGGAAGGACCCTCAGAATCGTCGCATGTTTCGAGCGAAACTCCGCCATGATCTCATCCTTCGACGGGTAGATCGACGGGTCGTCCGCACAGTCAGTTCCGGCCTTGAAGAGTTCGACGAAGCGTGTGTTCGGCTTCGACAGATCTTCGTGACCGATCATCGGCAACAGCTTGTCGGGATAGGTCGAGAGGTGGCCGTACAACCACGCGGGGTGATTGATGGTCGGGTGCGGCTTATGCGCGAACTGGTCCGCCGGAATGTCGGCGGCGACGCGATCAGCGTAATCAAGCGTCGTCTTGAGCGTATTGGCGAGGTATTGAGCGGTCGTCGTCATTGAGGTCTCCCATCTCCTGGTGATATTGAGATGAACTACGCGCCGATGTATCGCGCATAAAGGCTCCGCGCCTGTTCTGGACGATCGACACCGTGCACGATCGTGCGTCCGTTGGGGAAGATCGTAAGTTCGACGCCTTCATTCTCCCGGAGGCGGCAACGCAGAAGGAACGCATTCCGTTGAGTCGCTCCGTGCGCCCGAAGTTGACCTTCAAGCGTCGAAAGGTCAAGTTCAACGGGGCGCGCCGGGTTGATCTGGACCGCGTTGCGCCCGCACATTGTGCTCACGCCCGGTCCGTCACAGCCTTCGAGACTCTGATAAACGCTACGGCGGCAGGTTGCGCAGTCCCCGTCGGCGTAAGCCGACGCGATGTTGAGTCGGCGCCATTCGTTCGACCAGAGATCGACGCTCACGAGCCCGCGATTGATCGAGTCAAACTTGCGCGTGAGCGTCTTGATCGCTTCCGCGGCCTGCAGATTCGCGATGACACCGACCGCCGGTCCGAGCACTCCAACCGTGTCGCAGGTCGGCGCGCTGCCCGCCGGCGGGGCGGACTCGAACAGACAGCGCAGGCAGGGCGTCGCCTCTTCTTCGGTCCAGGATCGTCGACCGCGATCGGCGTTCCCCGGCGTATGGGGGAGAAAGGTCGCCGTCATCCCGTTCGTCCCGACCGCGCCTCCGTACACATACGGGATTCCGAGTTTCACGGAGAGGTCGTTGAGGAGAAAGCGAGTCTCGAAGTTGTCGAGTCCGTCGAGCAGGACATCGGCGTCCGCGGCGAGAACTTCGGCGTTCGAGTGCCGAAAGTCATCGACGATGGCGCGGACTTCGATTTCGGAGTTGATGCGAGCCAGCTTCCGCCGCGCCGCCTCTGCCTTGGGGAGTTCATCGCGGACATCGGATTCATCAAAGAGAATCTGTCGCTGAAGATTCGTCCGCTCGACGAGGTCGCGATCGACGAGCGTAAGCCGACCGACCCCCGCGCGAGCGAGCCCGTCGGCGATGACGGTCCCGAGGGCGCCGCAGCCGACGAGGAGGGCATGGGACCCACCGAGTCGGCGTTGGCCTTCTTCCCCGATCTCGGCGAGCAGCGTCTGGCGGTGGTAGCGGGATACGGACTCCATTCGCGACCGGCCTCCGGGGTCAAAGGAAGTAGGGGGCGAAGATGAGGACGCCGAAGACGACAAGCACGACCACGAGCAGGAAGATCGCGGCGGATCGTCGGAGCCATTCGGGCCAGCGGATGGGAAGCAATCCTCATTCTCCCAGGCGTAACACGGGTCGTATGCTAGGTTACCGGCGGCGGACGGCTTGCCCCGCCGGGCGACCGCCGGCGATCGGGTAACGCCCCCGGATCGCGGATCATGGCTTCCTTCTCGAAGCGTTTTTGGTTAGAGTGCGTCGAATCAGCGGTCGACGGTGGGCTTCCCAGCGACTGGGAAGGGTCTTCGCGGAAATCTAACGCGTCCTGACTCGTCGAAGCGCTGCGACCGAATACCGTTTCGCTCGCCAGGTGTGGTGAAGACCTCCACAGCGTTGTTATTGACATGGCGTGCTCTCGAGTCGGAGCGCACGCCATTGACCATCGGAACCAAAGGAGAAGATGACGATGATCCGGAATGTGACCCTTGGCCTTGGCGTCGCAGCCCTTGCCGGCGCCGCGTCGGCTCAGACGCTCAGCCCCGTGCAGTCGGGCGATCTCGCGCTCGGCCTCAGCCGCGGCACCGCGTCGGAGACCCTTCAGCAGGTGCGGGGTGGCGCGCTGGAAGGCAGCTGGACCGCGCTGACCTTCGCGCAGTCGACCGAGTTCGACAACCTCGACGGACCGTTCTCGCACAGCGGCAACCTGCTCGCCTTGAACTTTGGAACGACTGCCGGCGGCGGCTCGCTCTACAACTACGCGACCGATGGAACGGACGCGGGCGAGGTGATCTACGAATTCAATACGGCGAACGGCGGTGTCGAGACCACGCGCGTCGGCGGCCTCTCGGTGAGCCCGGACAACACCCGGGTCGCGGCGATTGGCTATGACACCGGCAGCCTCATCATTCTCGACTACACCCCGTCGAACGGGACCGGCTCGGGCGCCGCGATCACCGGCGCGACCGCCCACGAATTCGTGCTCTTCAACGGCACCACGCAGGGCACGACCTGGCTCGACAACGACACCGTACTCGTCTACGCGGTCGGGAGCATCGACTCCGAACTCCTCTCGGTCGACGCGGACACCGGGCAGGTGGATGTGCTCGCGTCGATTGCGGTGCGCAACCTTGGCGGCGGGTTCAGCGATGTCGAGTACAACCCGAACCTCTCGCCGTATGTGTACCTGCTCTACTCCGCGTTCAGTGGCGGCACCGAGAACACGCTGACCGCGCTCGATCCGGGCAATGGTTACTCCGAGGTCAACCAGGTCACGCTCGACGGTTCGCTCAACACCGGTCGCGAAATCGCGCTCGGTCCGAATGACGAGCTCTATCTCGGCGCCTACGGCGGCAGCGCTGCGGTGGGCCCGATCGTCGACACCATCGAAGCGGATCCGGCGCTCTGGACGAATGACGGCAGCGTCGATTACTACCAGGCCGTCGGCATCTCCTCGAGCTTCAACGGCCTCGATGTCGCGATCGGCGGCGGCGCGGTTCCGACGCTCATTGTCGACGGAATCTGCCCCGGCGTGATGACCTTCACCGCCGAGAACATGACCCCGGGCGGCAATGTCGCCTTCATCTACGCGTTCAACACCGGCTCGCAGACCATCCCGGCGGGCAATCCCTGTGCGGGCACCCAACTCGGCCTTGATCGCTCGGCGCGCCTCGGCACGACCCAGCGGGCCGACGCGAGCGGCGTCGCCGTGATCACGCCGAATGTCCCGGCGCAGGCGTGCGGCAATGTGTTCATTCAGGCGCTCGACCTGTCGAGCTGCGGCACGACGAATGTCGTCGGCCTCTGATCAGCCGATCTCGTCTGATTGCATTTCGAGTTCGCAGCCGCCCCGTCTCCTTTGAGGCGGGGCGGTTTCTTGCGCTCATCCGTGCATGTTCCGAATCACTTCGCGGGCGCACGCCCGTGTGGCAGAAGGTTCGATCCGGTCAGCCGGTCGCCGAGTTTGTAGAGCAGATGGAAGACGACATTGAACCCGAGCAGGCCGATGATCGCGATCGCGAGCGTCCATCCGGTCGCACGCACATCGAAGAGCGTCCAGACATACTGGAACACGCAGAGGGACGACACGAAGAGCAGTGTCGGCGTTCGGGGCACGAACTGCACGACGAGCGCGCCGAGCGGCGCGCCGAGCGCGACCACGGGCGCCGCCGCGAGCCAGTTGCCGAAGACCTCGGGGTTCACTTCGCCGAAGAAGTGATTCGTCGCCACTCCGACGAGCGAGGTGTACGCCATGAGGATCACCGAGGTCGGGATCGCAATCTTCAGGTCGGCGCGGAAGAGCACGACGAGCACGGTGTAGACGATCATGTCGATGCCGACACCGGTGATTCCCGACACCACTCCGCCCACGAGTCCGACCACGAGCCCGGTCGCCCGCTGCAGATTCGGCCCTACGCGTACGGCGCCGTGGAGCGAGGTGATTTCCTTGATCCGAATGAAGTGCATGATGCCGAAGCTCGCCCAGATGATGGCGAACAGGAGCTTGATGTAGAGGTCGTCGATGACCTTTGAGATCACGAGCACACTGATGGGTGTCGCAATCGTCGTGCCGATGCTGGCCCACACGATCGTCTTCCAGGCGAGTCGGCGGCCCCGCGTCGCGAAAATGAAGATCGACGCGGAAGTCATTCCGATCGACTGGATCGCGAGCCCGAAGTCGCGGCCCATCGTCGCCGGCATGTCGAATAGGAGCACGAGGACCGGAAAGCCGATCGTCCCGCCGCCCATCGGCGTCGAGCCGGCGACATAGGAGCCGAGCGCCATCGCGAGGGCGATCGCCCAATGCTCAACCACGGCGGCGACATGGTCGCCGGCGAAGACGATACCCAGCCAGATGGCATAGAAGATGGCGAGCCAGACGAAAAATGGCCGCAGACGCCGAAGCGTGCTGAAACGGAGGTACTCGCGAATCGAGACCTTCGCATGCTCGACCGTCGGGAGGTCATGGTGCTCGCCGACCGCATGAATCGGGGCGACCGATTCGGACTCCGGGGCAGGCGCGGCAGCCTTGGCCGAATCAGCGGGCGGGGGCTCTGCCCCTTCGGCGTCGGCGGGGACCGGCTGGTCCGACTCGGATCGCGGTTTCGACTTCAGGCGCCCGCGGTCCAAGTCCTGTCCGACCGTCGCATGCGGGCGCCTGGCGTCCGACTCGTCCGCCTTGTCATGCCCCGGGTTGAGATTCGTGTCGGTAATGGCTCTGAGTTCAATGCTGCGAGGGGAGGCCAGGTATCGGACGAAGGCGTCATCGTATCCCGAACGCTCGACTCTCATCGTCAGAATGCCGCGTGAACTGTGAAGCGCGAAGGAGGTCGGTCGTCGGTAAATCGGGTGGCCGCCTCCGGTCATAGGGGCGCCGGCCCTTCGTGGTCGCGAAACCCGTTCGACGACGCCGGAGTCGCCGTCGCGTTCCGTCGATGGAACCCCCGGGCTCGTCGCGTGACCGGGCCGTCGGGTCTATACTTGGTGACTCTGTTCGGGGTGGGAGCGTCGAGACGAAATCATGGCATCGGCGTCGAGCGGAACGCGGGCGATGGATCGCCTGTCGGTCCGATTCCGTCGTGCCGCTGATCGTCGGCCGCTCAATGAACGATTTGACCGTTTTTTCGCTTGTGCCCTGACAGGCGGTGGGTTAGACTTTCCGCGTCTCAGACTTCTGCAGTCCTCGGAGGTGGTTGAATGGACTTGGCGAAAGATTTCACGCCGGAGCCCGAGTACGACTTTGTCGTCATCGGCGGCGGGCCGGCCGGAGCGACCTTCTCGACCGTCGTCGCGAAGGAAGGCGGGCATTCCGTCCTCGTTCTCGAAGGTTCGAAGTTCCCGCGGTTTACGGTCGGCGAGATTATCGCCCCCACGGCGATCTGGCGCGTCTGGAATCGACTTGGCCTGACCAAGGAGACGCTGGACGATCTCTTCATTCGCAAGTGGAACGGCGGATGGATCGCCCCGAGCCGGGAGTGCTTCAGCTTCGACCAGGATGTCTTCCCCGGCGACCATCGCTGCGAGGCCTATGTCTATTCATTCGAGCGATCGATCTATGACGACTTCCTGCTCAACTACGCCCGCGACAACGGCGTCACCGCGCTTGAAGAGGCGTGGGTCGAGGATGTCCTCTTCGATGAGAACGGTCGCATGAACGGCGTCCGCTTTACGCGCCACGGCGTTTCGCACGAAGTGAAGTGCAAGATGGTCGTCGATGCGAGCGGACGCGTGAACTACCTCGGCAAGAAGCTTGGTCTCCGTCAGGAGATCGCCAAGCTCAAGAGCTTCGCCGTCTTCGCTCACTGGGAAGGCGCCCAGCGTGAAGAGGGCAAGGCCGAGGGTGATGTGCGCATTATCTACGGCAAGGACATGTGGTGCTGGTGGGCGCCGCTCAAGGGTGATCGCACCTCGGTGGGCGTGGTGGCGAACCGCGACATCTTCTGGGATGAGTACTGCGAAATCGGCTCCGAAGCGTTCTACGACAAGTATGTCGTGAAGAACTGGTTCGTCGGCGAGCGTCTCGAGAACGCGAAGCGCGTGACGAACTTCAAGCCGGCGCCGAAGCCCGGCTCTGAAGGCGCCGACTACGCCGGATACCACTACTACTCCGCCGAACTCGTCGGCGACGGCTGGGCGATGGTCGGCGACGCGGGCGGGTTCATCGACCCGATCTTCTCCGCCGGACTGCACATCAGCCAGACCGCGGGCGAAAAGCTCGCCGATGTCTGCCTCGCCGGCATGAAGGATGGCGATCTTTCGAAGGAGCGCCTCCAGCGCGACTACGAAGAGTGGTACATCCGTGAATTCAAGGAAGTGCTCTCGCACATCCAGGCGTTCGCCGAGCTTTACTTCGACGAGCGCTTCGTGAATCTCTTCGTTCGCCTCGGCAACGCGCGCGAGCGCATCCGCCGCATGTACATCGATACCTTCATCGCGTTCGACAAGGACGCGATCATCGAGTACTCGAAGTTCCTCAAGACGAAGTTCAAGTTCAATCAGGACTCGTTCGCCGAGGAGCGCGAGGCGAAGAAGCAGGAGATGGCCGGCGCCGACGCAAGTTGAGCGATGGCTTCGACTCGAACGACGAAGAACGACACGCGGCGGACTCGAGTCCGCCGCGTGTTCTTTTTCGTGTGAAACGGAATCGACCGCGTTCAGCCTTCGACGGTTCGGAGATAGCCGAGCGCCGGGAACCGGCCGTGATACTTCTTGCCGTCGATGGTCACGGTGAGGGAGCCCACGAACGACTCGTCATTCTCGAGGGTGCGTCCGTCGGGTGAGGGGAAGTAAAAGAGGACATTCTCGCCGTGCTCCGCTTCGCCGGTCACTTCGAGTGAGCCATCGCCTGCGATACCGGTGAACCGGTAGGTGTCACCCTGCCGGCGGACACTTACTTCGTCGCCTCCCCAGTTCGAGAGCATGCGGACACCATCGGGCGTGGAGATGCGCATCATGCAGGCGTCACCGTTCGGCCCGGTGAGTCCGGCCGTCTCGAATGCGAGATTCGGATCCTCGTCGAAGATCGCGCCGAATACCCAGGTCCAATCCTTCGGGTAGTTATGTCCGTGGTTCTTCGCCTGATAGACGATTGCCCGGTCGAACTCGTATCGCTCGCCCTGCTGCTCGATGACGCCTCGGCCCCACGCCTTCATGCGGGGGACGCGGTGGATGAATGGCACCTGACGAAGAAAGGTCCGCTCTTCGAGTTTGAACATCCGCGGATCGAGCAGTGGCTCCTCGCGGTCGGTCAGGAATGGTTCGATCTCGAGATCCCAGGTCGTCGTGGGTCCTCGGAAGCGAATGTGGCGCTCCGTAAAGTGGTACGAATCGCCATCCAGCGTCCACTGGACATCGCATCCCTCAGTCGACGCCGACCACCCCTCGCGTCCGACAAACCGGTCGTCGCATACGGAATCACCCGAGGGTCCGCCGTTTCCGCCGTCGTAGAGCGTCAAGCCGGCCCGGGACGCGTCCACTTCCTCGCCGGAGAGAAAGTAGGGCATGCAGTAAAAATAGCGACCCTCTTCAGGGAGCGTGACGCGGCAATTGTAGAAGTCGAACCACTGTTTCTGGCCCGTGAAGCGAAAGGCGTTCGCGAGCGGTTCAGTGGTCGTGGCGCCGGTGCTCATGAGAATCTCCCCCGGAATCAAGCATTGAAACTCGTACGGTGCGATCGCCATTCGCGACTATCGTACCGAACGCGCGTTGGATGAAGCAATCGGCTTGCGGTCCGAAAAAGCCGGCGTTTGTGGACCCGAACCGGTTCGGGTCTCGTAGGTTGAAATACCTGCGAAGACGGCCGAAGAGCCGGGAATCGAAATTGATTCCGAATCAGGGTTCGGTATATTGATGATGTCTGGATTGGTCGAAGTGGGCGGTGGGAGGCGGCGTATCATGCGCCGGCCATCTGCTCAACCATGACCTCAACCGGGGCTATCGGACGGTCCCCTGTCATGGATGTGTTCGAGGGGAACTCGTCAGTCGAATAGGTTTTGGTGGCGGCGCCGGAGCGTGGTGTTCTCGCCGACGCCGGAGTGGAGGAAGATTTCTATGGGCGCCAAGCACTCAGCTGATGTCCTCGGTGGACTCGGCGGTGGGCCCGCAATTCCCGCCTCACCCGTGGAGCCGTCCGCGCCGTCTGCGAGCGCGCCGACGATGCCCCACGCGCTGGTCATGGTTCGGCGGATCACGCCGTTCCTCTTTGTACACTTCGCGATCGCCGCGGTCTTCGTGGTTCCGTTCGCATGGTGGTTGCCGCTCATCGCGGCGCTCACCTATGCCGTTCTCCTGACGGGATCGGCGGGATGGATGCACCGGTACTTCAGCCATCGCTGCTTCCGGACGAGCCGCTGGTTCCAGGCGCTGCTCGCATTCTGGGGTGGATGCGCGGCGCAGCGCGGCGCGCTCTGGTGGGCGGCGCACCATCGCCGGCACCACGCGTTCTCCGACGATCATGATGATCCGCACTCACCGCTCGAAGCCGGCTTCTGGCACGCCCATGTCGCCTGGATCTGGGCGGACGAGAATCAGGACACCGATTCTCGCTGGGTGAAGGATCTCTGGCGGTATCCTGAGCTTCGGGTGCTCGATCGTCTGTACTGGATTCCGCCGCTCATTCTCTGGACGCTCTTCGGCGCCGTCGGATTCTGGTACGGCGCCGCGACGGGCGCGAATCCGTGGCTCTGGGCCGCCGCGCTCGTGATCTGGGGACCCATCGTCGGCACGGTCGCCGCGTGGCACGGCACCTTCGCGATCAATTCAATCACGCACCTCTGGGGGCGACGCCGCTACAAGACCGACGACGAGAGTCGAAACAACGCGTTCGTCGCGTTCCTGAACATGGGCGAGGGCTGGCATAACAACCATCACTACTACCCGTACTCCGCGAACAGCGGATTCTACTGGTGGGAGTTTGATCCGGTGTACTATGTCATCGTCGTGTTCGAGAAGCTGGGCCTCGTGTGGGATGTCAAGCGGGCGCCGAAGCGTGTGATCGTCGGTCGCGGCCGCCGCGCCGAAGGCGACGACGATTGACCCGCCCGCACTAAGCGAAGACTTGTCGGCCGGCGTCCGATTCGATCGGACGCCGGCTTTTTTGTCGCCGCTCCGGAGGGGCGGCGGGTACGATGGGAGCCGCTCGGTAAGTCAGATGCCGGATCGGCCGATAAGAGCTTCGAAGGTCCCGGTTCACTGTCCCGCTCGGTACGGATCCGCTTCGCATGCTTCCCGTCTATTCACGCATGATGCGAAACTGGGAGACGCGGCTCGCTCTCCAGGCGACGGCCGGGCGCGAGGAGACGGACTACCGCGTCGGCGCCGACTGGTTTCGCGACGACTTTCCGGAACTCACGGGCGACGACGATCTCGAGGGACTTGCCCGGGTCACCGAGCGCCTCTCGAGTGACTCCGGCGCCTGGTATCGACCGTCCGACGAACCCGTTGAATTCGTTCGCAAGGGCGGCCGCATCACCTTTCAGAGCCGCGGGGTGACGCCGGAGAAGGACAACAAGACGGCGTACCTCGCGTATCGCCCGATCGAAGACGGCCGGCCGATCGTGCTCGCGCTGCCACACTGGAACGCGGCCCGGCGCACGCTTCGAACGCTGCTCCCGCTCGCGGCGCGCTGCGGGTTCGGCGGGGCCGCGCTGAGCCTGCCGTATCAGGATGAGCGGATGCCCGCCGACTGGGGCTTCGCGCGAAAACTCGTGAGCGCCGATCTCGGCCTCACGGTCCGCGCCATGCAACAGGCCGTCCTCGACGCCATGGACGCTATTTCGATCCTGCAGCAGCTTGGACACCGCCAGGTGCTCGTTCTCGGTTTCAGTTTCGGCTCGGGCGTGACGGCCCTCCTCGACGCCCACGACCCGCGGCCGGTCGCGACCTTCTGTGTTCTCTGCGCCGACAGTTTCGCCGACTGCACCTGGAACGGGGCGTCGACCGTGCACCTGCGCGAGCGCCTCGAGGTGGAGATCGATCTCCCCATGCTCCGCCGCGTCTGGCGGCCGATGGAGTTCCGACATTTCACGCATCGCCTCAATCAACATCCGCGGCTGACGCGGGCGATGTTGACCGCCCGATACGACCTCACCTTCCCGTACAAGAACGGGCAGCGCCTGCGGAAGGCGTTTCGGAATCATCAGGTCGCGCATACCTGGAAACAGATGGCGTGCGGCCACTACACGCTCGGCCAGGCGCCATTCTCCATCCAATTCGCCCTGTGGTTGCGCGGCCTCCTGCTCGGCGTGTCGCGTCGACTCTCCGAGGCGCGCGCGAAGGATGCGCCGGCGCTCCGTCTCGCGAAGAATGATGATGAGCGGCAGGTGGGCTGAGTTCGCCCGATTCAATCGTCTTCGAATAGATGAGCAAGAATGACATCGCGTACCGCGACGCACGGTATTTCGTCGGCGTCGAGCATGTCGCCACGCCGGGTGATGATCAGCGGTCGTCGCGAAGGGGGCATGTCGACCCGGCCGTGCGAGCCGCGCACGAGCGTCGCATCAAGCGGAATGACATCCATCAGTGTTCGCATGCCAAGGGCTTTCCGGAGGAGACGCGTTCCGATCGCGAGCTTCGGGAAGCGGATCGCGGGATCGAGGAAAAGTTCGACCGGGTCGTAGCCGGGTTTCCGGTGGATGTCGACGGTCCGTGCGAAATCCGGCGCCCGGTCGTCGTCTAGCCAGTAGTAATACGAGAACCAACTGCCGGATTCGGCGAGCGCCACGATGTCGCCGGACCGGGAGTGGTCGAGTCCGATCTCTCGACGCTCGTCGCCGGCGAACGCCCGCTCGACGCCCGGCGTTGAGTCGACAAGACGCTGGAATCGATCAATGTCGGCGGGGTCACGCACATAGACATGCGCAATCTGGTGGTCGGCGATCGCGAACGCTCGACTCGCGCCCGGATCGAGCAATTCGAGTCCATCTTCAACCCGTACCCGAATGGCGCCGTCGTCACGAAGCCGTCGGTTGAGGTGGATCGGACGATCGACGGGTTCGATGCCGTACTCACTCAGAATGATGACTCGTACGCCGCGCGATTCGAAATCTTCGATCAATTCGCCGACGATCGTGTCGATCGCCGCGACTTCATCGCGGACACTCGCATGCGTTGGTCCGAACTTCTGAAGCGCATAATCAAGATGAGGCAGATAGACGAGCGTCAGCGTCGGATCCACTCGTCGACTTAGAATCCGGGTCGCGTCGGCGATCCAGCGACTCGACTCAATCGAGGCGGCGGGACCCCAGAATCGAAAGAGCGGAAACTGCCCGAGTTCGGCCTGAAGCTCGTCACGAATCTCCGGCGGTTCGCTGTAACAGTCAGGGACTTTGCGACCGTCCGCCTTGTACATGGGACGCGGCGTGACGGAGGTCTCGACCGACGAATACATGTTGTACCACCAGAACATGTTCAGCGTCGTGACGCTCGAGTCGCGCCGACGGGCCGTCTCCCAGACTTTCTCCGCCTCCACCAGGCGATTCGACTGTTTCCAGAACATCGGCTCCTGCAGGCGACGGTCAAACCACCCGTTGCCGACGATGCCGTGCTCCCGCGGCTCGGCGCCCGTGAGCATGCTTGATTGCACACTGCAGGTGACGGCGGGGTACACCGGGGTGAGTCGACGCGTCAGACCGTCCGTCGCGAACTGAGAGAGGTTCGGCGCATGGTCGCCGAGCAACTCTTCGGTCAGTCCGACGACGAGGATGACGGCGGTCGGGTGGGGCATGCGACGAGTGTACCGAAAGATGGCCGCTCAACTTCCCAGGATTCGTCGATGACCGGCCAGAGTCACCGCGAACAACGCGGCGGTGACGAGGGTGAGATCCGTGCGGTCGAGCGCCGCGAGATACATTCCATCGAACAGAGCGATCGACGCGAGCCACGCCATCACCGCGTGCACCGGTCGCGCCGGCGTTCGAGTTGAGAACCACACGCCACGCAGAACCCCAACCGTGGCCGCGACCGCGAACACACTGGTTACGAACCACGATTCCGGGCGAAGGACGATCAGAGGCAGAAGCCCGAGTGGGGGAAGGATGAGGCCGCCCCACCGGGTCCAGTCGACCTGCGGCCGAGCCTCGAACCGCGCGATGACGGTGAGCGCGGTGATGTACGCCCACATCGCGCCGGCGATCACGGCGAGTGAAACGGGGTCATCAATCGGCCATGCGATCGCCGCACACGCGACCGCATAGACGAGCGCGCGGCAGAGACCCATGAGCGCCACGGCGCCGCTGAACGCTCTGTGCGACCAGTCGTACAACACGATCGCGCCGACGAGCGCGACTCCGAACAACAACGCGGGCCATCCCATTGGCGCCAGGCTCACGAGGCCCGTCGCGAAAGTAAGAAGGACAAAGATTGTCGCCTGGCCCGGTGAGATGCGTCCGGACGGAATCGGTCGTCCGGGCCGATCAATCGCGTCGACTTCTCGATCGACCAGGTCGTTGAGCGCCATTCCACCCACATAGAAGAGGCTGACACCCGTCATGACGAGTGCGACCCGACCCCACTCGAGCGCGGCGCCGGCCGCGACGCCGAGAACGGCTCCAACGAGTGCATTCGAGAGCACCGTCGGAAGATTCGAAAGGCGCGACAACTCGGAGAACGCGCCCACTCGTTCGGACCACGAACCCGTCATGTCGATTCACCGCGGTCGATGAGCGCGCTGAACCATTCGATCTCATCCGCAATCCCATGAATCAGACTCGGCTCGCCGTACGAGGCGGGCAGCGCCGACCACGCGTAGGTCTCGATTTCCCAACCGGGATTCGAGGAGGATCCACGCAACGCCTGAATGCACTTCTCGATCTCATCACGCGTCGTCGAGATCGGGCCGATCGCGTCGAGAAAGATCGGGACATGGAAATGGGTGCGCCATTCTCCGGTCGGAGCGTTCGCGCACGCTTCGATCGCTTCTGGAAGGTCTTCGAAGAACCGCCGGCCACGGTTTCCCTCGTCCGAAACGACGGTCTGGTGAAGGTACTTCGGCTCGACGAACTCCCTGAGCGCGTCGAGCGCCGGGGATCGCTCTCGTTCCTCGAATTGATCGAAGTGAACCCGGATCGCCGACGACACCTGCACCTTGCCGATCAGGACTCCCTGATCCGAATATCGCTCGAGCGCCTCGGACTGCTCTTCGAACATCACCGCGGCATGACAGATGTCGTGGCAGACCCGGAGATAGCGTCGAGTCCGATCCGGATCGCCGGCGCCTTCGTCGAGTCTGGCGAAGAGGTCATTGACATGCGTCGATCGATCGAGAACGCATCCAGGCTCCGGTTCAAGGTCGAGATGGATGAGCGCGCCGGTTTCGGCTTCGAGAATACGAAGCGCTTCGACCGCGCGGGAGAGTTGTCGCGTCGCGCGCTCGAGCCGGCCCGGGTCATCCGCCATGGAGCGCCATCCGATCGGGAGCGTAGAAATACCGCCTTCTCGCGGACCGTCGCCAAGGAGTCGGGCCAGCAGACGCGCCAGACGCATCGTGTAGTCGAATCGTGCCGGATCGCTCCAGTCCGGCGAATAGACCCGCTTCTTCACCACGGGCTCGTGAAAGTCGCCAAAGGGGAACCCGTTCAGCGTGAACACCTGCAACCCGCGTTCGCCAAGCCAGTCGACGAGTCGGTCCGAACCACCCGCATCATTCATCAGGTCAATCGACGACTGGTTCGACAACCACAGTCCGAGGGGGAGCGTCGAGCGTCGGAGCCGCTTCCGCACGGGAACGGCAAAGCGATCAAGTTGGTCGAGCGTTTCACCCAGGTCACGCCCGGCGTGAACATTTGTGCAGTACCCGATCAGCGTCGACGCGTCCGGTCGGTCAATCAACGGAGAACTTCCGGCACTGGCTCAGGAAGGACTTCGGATTGTCAAACGAGATCTTCCCGATCGTCTTGAGGTCGTGTCCGCGTCGCTTCATCTCGAACTGACACTTCGGCACCGCGAGCGGATCGCTTGGTCCCCAGTCGCCGGCCGAATTGATCCAGATTCGTTCGTCGCCGTACATCTCGATGATGTCGGCGGCCCTTTGCGGCGTGCACTTCGTTTCGGGATAGAGCGTCATTCCCGCCCAGAATCCTTCGTCCAGCACGATCTTCACCGTGTGCTCTTCGACATGGTCGATCAGGACGCGGCCGGGGTTGACGCCGCCGTGCCGTTTGATCGCATCCATGATGATTCGCGTGCCTTTGAGTTTGTCTTCGAGGTGCGGCGTATGGACGAGAATGAGTTGATCATGACGCGCAGCGAGGTCGATGTGCTCCTCGAGGATGGTCAATTCATTTCGACTGTTCTTGTTCAGACCGATCTCACCGACGCCGAGCACATTGGGCCGCTCGAGAAACTCGGGGATGATCTGCAGGACTTCACGCGCGAAGCCCACATCCTCGGCCTCTTTGGGATTGATGCAGATCCAGGTGAAGTGCTTGATGCCGTAATTCGCCGCCCGGCGCGGCTCCTGTTCAGTGAGATGGCGGAAATAGTCGTAGAATCCCTGCGCCGAACTGCGATCGAAGCCGGCCCAGAACGCCGGCTCGGTCAGCGCGACGCACCCGGCGGTCGCCATGCGCTCGTAGTCGTCGGTCGTTCGCGAGACCATGTGGATGTGCGGGTCGATGTACCTCACGCCGACCCTCCCGCGTCGCCCCGCCAGGCGCCCGTCGCGCCCTTCTCGCCCGCGGCCGCGATCGGCTCGGAAGTCGGGTCGCTGAAGAGTTCGAGCACCCGCCGCGCCCGTTCCGGTCGATCGTCGGCGAGAATCTCAATGGCCTGTCGAAAGGCGCTCATGCGGAAGTCATCGTCGCCTTCGCCCGACCGGTCGAGCCGATCGAGAAACGCAGCGATGTCGATCAACTTCGCCCGGTGCTCCATGAAGTAGAGGTCGACGACGCGGTCGCGCGGCGCCGGACAGGATGAGTCTTTTGAACTCATGTCGCTTCTCCCGTTCCGAGACCAGCGGGATTGCCGGAATCATCCTAGCCGGGATCGTCAATGGCGGGAGGCGCGCTCTCTCAGTCGCCGCAGCGCTTCACTCATCTTCGACTCATCAATCTCGTGGACATCGACCGGCCGGCCGATGGCGTCGAGCATGGCGACGGTCAGTCGACCTCCGAGATGCTCGCGAAACTCGTCGATTCCCTCGAAGAGCGCGCGATTCGCCATTTCCTCGCGCCAAAGTCGGAATCCCACGGATTCAAGGAGGTCGATGATTCGCCCCGCGTCCCGCTCACTCAGGCGCCCGGTGAGGAAGGAGTAGATCGAGTCGAGCGCCATGCCGATCGCGACGGCTTCCCCGTGTCGGACCTCGAAGTTCGAGATCGCTTCGAGCTTGTGCGCGGCCCAATGACCGAAATCGAGCGGCCGCGCCTGTGTCAGTTCGAAGGGATCCCCGCCCTGCGCGATATGGCGCAGGTGCGCCTCGGCGGATTCCTTCCAGATCGGCTCCGACGCGTCCTCTTCACGCCGGGCAAGCGCCGCGGCGTTCGCTTCGATCTTGTCGAAGAGCGCAGCGTCTTTCACCAGGCCGACTTTGATCGCCTCCGCGATGCCGCAGCGCCAGTCCGCGTCGGAGAGCGTTCGCAGGAAGGCGGCGTCGTTCACCACGGCCCACGGAACGGCGAAGACCCCGAGGTAATTCTTCTTCCCGAAACGATTCACGCCGTTCTTGACGCCGACGCCCGAATCCGCCTGAGAAAGCGTGGTCGTGGGACAGCGGATCAACCGGACTCCACGATGAGCGATCGCCGCCGCGTACCCGACGACATCAAGCACGGCGCCGCCCCCGACGGCGAGGACATACGACCGGCGACAGATCTTTGCGTCATGAATGGCCTGCAGAACCGTGTTGAGAATTTCCTCGTCGTTCTTGGCGCGTTCGCCGCCCGTGACCGTGTGGGGGCCGCCGACGAGTCGCAGTTCGTCGCCGTGGTCGCTTGCGTACGCGTTGATCTGTGCTTCGAGGTCCGGCCAGCCGCTCAGCAGACCATCGTCCACGAACGCGACGATCCGCCGCGGGCTCGACGGATCGAGCCCCGCCAGGTCGGCCAGAGTCGGGTTCGACGGGTTGAACACCTCGCGAGTGAAACGGAGCCGGTGCGTGCAGTCAATCGCGAAGGAGGCGTCGACCGACTCCGTCGCGCGTTGCCCGGGACGGGGCGACCGCGGCGCCATTTCTGAAGGTAAGCGTTGCAATACCATGACAATAGGCTCAGGGGTTCAAATCCACCAGTAGGGATTCGGCCGTCAATCCATCGCTTCTTAGTGTGTCGGCGAGTCCGCGATCATGCGTTTCCAACCAATTTCGGTGGCGACGAACCGGGGCGGTGACTCCAATTCCCTCCTCGAGGTCGGGCGAACGGTCGACGACCGAAGGCGCCTACCCTAGGACTCGCTCGATCTGACTACTGGCGGACGACGGAGAGGTCTTCTTTCAATGGCACGCACGATCTGTCTCATTCCCGGCGACGGGATTGGCCCTGAGGTGACGAAAGCGGCGATCGAGGTCGTCGAAGCGGCCGGCGCGGACATCGACTGGGTCGAACTCGACGCCGGCGCCGCCGCGTTCGAAAAGCACGGCGCCGTCCTGCCCGACGCCACGATCGACGCGATCCGCCAGCACGGCCTCGCGCTCAAGGGGCCGGTGACGACGCCGGTCGGCTCCGGTTTTCGAAGCGTCAATGTCCAGTTGCGGAAGACCTTCGACCTGTACGCCGCCGTGCGCCCGGTCCGCTCGCTCAATGGAATCAAGACGCGCTACGACAATGTCGAGATCGTCGTCATGCGCGAGAACACCGAGGGTCTCTACTCCGGCCTCGAGCACGAGGTCGTGCCGGGAGTGGTCGAGAGCCTGAAGATCGCAACACGCACCGGATGTGAGCGGATCGCGAAGTACGCCTTCAAGTACGCGCGGAATCGCGGTCGACGCAAGGTCACCGTGTTTCACAAGGCGAACATCATGAAGCTCTCGGACGGACTCTTTCTCGAGTCCGCCCGGAAGATGTGGGAGGAGTACGGATCGGGGATCGAGTACGAAGAGCTCATTATCGACAACGGCTGCATGCAGATCGTCCGCGATCCTTCACAGTTCGATGTGCTCCTGCTCGAGAATCTCTACGGCGATGTGATCAGCGATCTGTGCGCCGGGCTCGTCGGTGGTCTCGGAGTCGTGCCGGGATCGAACATCGGCGAGAACTGCGCCATATTCGAAGCGGTGCACGGCAGCGCGCCGGATATCGCGGGCAAGGGAGTCGCGAATCCGCTCGCCCTCATCATGAGCGCCGTCATGATGCTCAACCATATCGAGCGCAATTCACCGGCGGAGAAGATCAAGTCGGCGTACAACGCCGTGCTCGCCGAGGGGAATCCCGACGAGATTACGCGCGACATCGGCGGGAAGGCGTCCACCATGGACTTCGCGAACGCCCTCATCAAACGAATGACCTGAATCGTTGAACGGGGATGGTGATGCGCACTTGTCGTGTATGGATGCTCGGTCCGGCGCTCGGCGTCATTATTTTTTTCATGCTGTCCGGGTGCGCCAGATCCGATCACGAGGCGACTTCGCTCCTCGGAGAGCCGCTCGAACGACCGGCGCTCTACCCCGAGCGACAGGCCGAGTTCGAACGCAACCTTGAAACGGCTCGAGCCGAGCACGACGCGAACCCCGACGCGGTCGACGCAATCGTCTGGTATGGTCGTCGTCTTGCATATCTCGGCCGGTACCGCGACGCGATCGAGGTTTACACCGAGGGCCTGCAGCGCTTCCCGCAGAGCGCCGAACTTCGACGACACCGCGGACATCGCTACATCACCGTGCGCGAGTTTCATCGCGCCATCGGAGATCTGCGGCTCGCGTCGCTCCTTCTCGAGCGGATTCCCGACCGGGTCGAGCCCGACGGCATGCCGAACGAGGCTGGAATTCCGCTCACCACACTCCACTCAAACACCTGGTATCACCTCGGACTCGCGCATTACCTGCGGGGTGAGTGGCGGAAATCGCGGGAGGCGTTCGGTCAGATTCTCGAACTGCCGTCGCTCAATGACGACAATCTCGTGTCGGCGATCTACTGGATGGCGCTGGCGTCGAAACGACTCGACGATGATCGCGCGGTGGAACTTCTGCTCGATCGTGTCGAAGAGAACATGGCGATCATTGAGAACCACGAATATCACGCCTTGCTGCTGCACTTCAAAGGTGAGCGTACCGAGGTCGATCTGCTCGGTGGCGAAGCCGATACCGTCGGCTCGGCCACGACCATGTACGGTGTGGGCGCGTGGCGCCTGGTGAACGGCAATTCAACCGGCGCGCTTGAGCTGTTTGAGGCGATCGTCGCGAATGAGGTGAGCTGGCCCGCGTTCGGACATATTGCAGCCGAAGCGGAGCTGAGTCGATGGGAGAACCGATGACGGCGACGAATACGAAGGAGTTGGTGACCTCTGACGCGATCCGCGCGAAGTTTCCTGCGCTGCAGAGCGACCTGATCTACCTCGAGAACGCCGGTGGATCGCAGGTACCGGCCGTGGTCGCCGAGCGGATCCGTGAGTACATGCTGCACAGTTATGTGCGGCTCGGGGCGGGGTACGACCTCTCTCAGTACTGCACCGGGGTCGTCGCGGACGCCCACGCCTTCGTGAATCGAATCATGAACGGCGAAGAGGTCGGTCAGGTCGTCCTTGGTCCGTCGAGCACTTCGCTCGTGATGACACTCGCCGACGCGTACGCGCGATCACTGACGAGTGACGCTGAGATCGTGGTCGCCGAATCGGGACACGAGACGAATGTCGGTCCCTGGATGCGGCTCGCTGATCGTGGGTTCACCGTGCGGAACTGGCCCATGGATCCTGATGCGCTCGACCCGTGCCCCCTCGACACGCTTCGGCCGCTTCTCAATGAGAAGACGGCCATCGTGGCGTTTCCGCATGTCTCGAACCTGCTCGGCGGTATTGTGGATCCCGGGCCGATTGTCGACGCGGCCCACGAAGTGGGCGCACGGGTGGTCGTCGACGGCGTAGCGTTCGCCCCACATCGGCCGATCGATGTGCGGAAGTGGGGCGTCGACTGGTATGTCTACTCCACTTACAAGGTCTACGGCCCGCACATGGCCGCGATGTTTGGTCGTGATGACGCGTTCGCCGAGATCGAAGGCCCGCATCATTTCTTCATTCCGCGCGAGTCGATTCCATACAAGTTTGAGGCCGCCGGCGTGTCGCATGAGGGATGCGCGGGGCTGCTCGCCCTGCAGGAATACCTCAATTTCATGGCCGGGGTCGACCCGGACGATGAGACCAGTCGCGACACGATCGAGTCTGCGTTCAATCGAATGGCGGAGCTTGAATTCGAACCGCAGACGCGGCTCATCGACTATCTCGGGTCACGGGATGACTGTCGAATCGTCGGGCCGGAGACCGGCGCGCTGACGCGTGTCGGCACGATCAGTTTCACGCACGCGTCGCAGTCGTCGAAGGCCGTCGCCGAATCGCTCAACGCGCGCAACTTTGCTCTGCGGCACGGTCACATGTATTCCTACCGACTGTGTCGGCGACTCGGCATCGATCCCGACGACGGCGTCGTTCGCGTGAGCCTCGTTCACTACAACACCGTGGACGAAATCGATCGACTCATAAGCGGCCTCGACGAGGTTCTGGGCTGAAGGCGGTGGTCCGAGTTTCGGCGGCGGGCACAAGTCGTTAGACTGCGGTCCGTCGAATCGGAGCCTCCGCATGGCCGAAGTCAACACGACGGTTTTCGCCGTCTCGTTCGCCGCGTACACACTCGCGATCGTGCTCGTCGGCCTCTACTCGGCGCGTTATGCGCGGCGGAGCGACACCGACTACTTTCTCGCCAATCGATCGCTCGGCCCCTGGATCGCGTCGCTCTCGGCGTCCGCGTCGAGTGAGTCCGGCTGGGTCACACTGGGACTCGTCGGCTGGGCATATTCCTCCGGCGTGTCGGCGTACTGGATCATTCCAGGCTGCCTTCTCGGATTCGCGTTCAACTGGTTCGTGCTCGCCGCCCGGATTCGCGATCGGGCGGGCGCTCTCGACGCGCTCACGATTCCAGATCTCTTCGCGCTTCACTATCGCGAGCGAACACCGGTTCTGCGGGTGCTCTCCGTTCTCGTGATCCTCGTCGCGATGACGCTCTATGTCGCAGCGCAGTTCGCGGCGGCGGGGAAGGCGTTCGAGGCGACCTTCGCTCTGAATTACCGAGTCGGCGTGCTCATCGGCGCCGGAATCGTTCTGGTCTACACCGTTACCGGTGGCTTTCGAGCCGTTTGCTGGACCGACTTTCTTCAGGCGTTGCTCATGGTCGGGACGCTCGTCTTCTTTCCGATCTACCTGCTCGCGACGCATGGAGGGTTCGGGGTCGTCACCGATCGACTCGAGTCCATTTCACCCGAACTGCTCGAGGTCATTCCCCAAAGCGCGCAAGCGTCGTCCGCGGCGCTGATCGGGTTCCTGCTCGGTTCGGGAGCGCTTGGCATCAATCTCGGATATCCCGGACAGCCGCATGTGCTCGTGCGCTTCATGGCGCTGCGAGATCGTCGCGAAGCGTTCTTCGGTGGTGTCATAGCCATGACCTGGGGCGCGCTGGTGTACTGGGGTGCTGTTACGGTCGGGCTCGTCGCCCGCTCGCTCTCGGTCGAAGGACTCGAGTGGACCGCAGCGCTCGAGGCCGAGGGCGGCGGGGAACTCGGGCTCGTCGTGACCGCGGCGAATCTTCTGCCCGAACTCATCTCCGGCGTGGTGCTCGCGGCGGTGCTCGCCGCGATCTGCTCAACCGCCGACAGCCAGCTCGTCGTGGCCGCGAGCGCCGCGGCGAACGATCTCGTTGCACGATTGCGGCGCGATCGCGTTTCGGAAGCGGTCCAGGCGCTCGTCAATCGAGCGACTGTGCTTCTGCTCGGCGTCCTCGCAGTTGCGCTCGTCGTCAATGAGGAAGTCGAAGTCTACGGATATGTGCTCGAGTACGGCTGGGCCATTCTCGGCGCCGCGTTCGGCCCACAGATCATCCTCATGACGCTCTGGAGAAGATCGACCTGGGCTGGCTGCGTGGTAGGCATGGTGACCGGCTTCACCGTGGCGCTCGTATGGAAGCGGGGATTCGACAATACTCTCGGCGAAGTCGAGGTGTACAACCTCACGCTCGGATTCGTCGCTGCGTTCATCGCCAATGTCGCCGTCAGCCTCGTGACGGCGCCGCCCGGGAGTGGGGCCTCTTCGGAGGCATGATCGAACTTCGAGATTCGCGCCAGAAAGACGCCTCAGCTTCGAACTCTGATCGACGCTCGCCTGTCGCGGCGCGTGAAAGGAGTTTGAGCCATGAGGCGGTTCTATCAGCGAATACAACTTGGTCTCGCCGGCCTGTCGATCGCCCGCGCCTGCCTGGGCGCGATCGAGCCGGAGTCGGTCCGCATACCCGACCATTACGGACTCGGCGGATTCCTGGTCGTCGAGTGGCGGGGCCTCGGTGATCTTCCCGGCGGCGCGTTCGACAGCGTCGCGACCGCCGTCAATTACGACGGCTCGGTGATCGTCGGCTCGTCGCAATCCGCACGATCGGTCGACAATCCTCCGGCGCCCGGAAGCGTCCGCGAACAGCCGTTCCTCGGGACCGAGGCGTTCTGGTGGAGCGCGGAGACCGGCATGATCGGCCTCGGCGATCTGCCCGGCGACGAGTGGTTTCACTCCTTCGCTTCGGCGGTCTCCGACGACGGGCGAATCGTCGTCGGTGGAAGCTGGTCGGAAGACTCGATGCGCGGGCTCATCCCCGGCGCCGAGGGATTTCGTTTCGATGCGCAGACCGGCGAAATGAATCCGCTCGGTGTGTTAACGAACGGGATGCAGCAGCATTCCCCCGCACTCGGTGTCTCACCCGACGGGTCCTACATCGTCGGTCAGGTCGCCTACCACGACGGCTGGTACCAGGGCTATGTCTGGACCGACCGGACCGGCATCGTCGGCGTCGGGAATCTCGGATCGATCATTCACTTCGGCCAGTTGCGCGACGCGACCGACGATGGTGTGTTCGTCGGCTCGGACCACATGACGATCGCTGGAGGCGCCTGTCAGGTTCCGGTCTCCGCCGACCGATCGCGCGGACTCGTCGCCCGCGATGGCGACTGCGGCACGATTCTTGCGATCGCCGCCGACGGGTCAGTCGCGGTCGGCGCCGCCGGCGCGACGCGGCAGGCCGCGCGATGGACGAGGGACGGCGTCGAGTTTCTTCCGGGTCCCGACGGCGTCACCTTCGAGCGCTCCCAGGCGAATGCGGTCTCCCACGACGGTCGCGTCGCCGCGGGATGGGGATCAATCGGCGGCCGCTCGGTCGCGGTCGTCTGGAACGAATTCGGCGACGCGGTTCTGGTCGATGATCTGCTCGCCGCCGCCTCTGGGACGAACGGTGCGGCCGGATGGTCCTTCGGCCAGGCGCTTGGTGTCTCCGGCGACGGTCGGGTCCTTGTCGGCTACGGCGTCAATCCCGCCGGAAACCGCGAGGCGTGGATGCTGCGTCTCGACACGATCGACCCGATTTCTACCCGCCTCATGGTTCGGTGACCGTTCGCAGTTTCACGGTCATCTCACTACGCGACGCCCTCCTCCGGCTCCTCCCGGGGGAGGGCTTTCGTTGACGCCGAGTCGCTGCGAGATGTCCTGGGATTTCCGGTGTCAGTGCGCCAGATTGCGCGGTTCGGGTCGAACACTCCGCGGATCGTCCGAAGCGATTGAGACGAGCCACGACTTACCCAGTGATCGGTCAACAAAGGAGCAGTGCCATGATCCGGTCCAACCTCTCGAATCGTGCGTTGATGTGCGTCGCCGGGGCGACGATCGCCGGAACCGCGTTCGCCGCGGTCCCGAAGTACAACATCACGCTCACCCAGAACTTCGAGAACCTCAGCCCGTCGAATCCACTCGGCGGCTGGCAGTTCCAGGCGCACCAGGTCCTCCAGGATATCGTGCAGCAGGGACGCAACCATTACCTCTACGCCGTCGCCGACGCCACGAGCTTCAGCCTCGTCAGCCAGGGCAACGGCGCGAACGCGTGGGCGGGCGACAAAGACTTTCGTGCGTCAGGCGTTCGACGCATCTCGTTCATGACGGCCGTCCGCGCCCGCCAGATTCCGACGATGCGCATGATGACCGTTTCGCTGTGGAATGACTCGGGCACTCCCGAGGACGACACGGACGACTTCGGCTTCTATTACGACGCGACCGATTCGATGCTCGCGTTCGACGGTTCGGTGAATCACTTCAGCTTTGAGATTCCGAGCCAGGTGACGCACCAGAATCCGTTCGGCTGGATTCCTGTGCGCGGTCCGGAAGCCCCGCTCTTCCCGCCGGAGCATGTGTGGGATGCGGTCATCACCGATGTGGATCGAATTGAGTTCAACTACTTCGATCCGCAGCAGAAGTGGTTCTTCATTCAGCTCTATGACCTCGGCGCCGACAACATCGAGCTCGAGATCGACACCCGGCTTCGCCCGGCGTCGCCCGACAGCGATCGACTGATCAAGATCAGCGACGCGGTGACCGATGTTCCGCTCGATCCCGAATTCGCACTCCGCCGTCGCGAGCTCAAGCAGGTCAACGCGGCGCAGCAGGCCTCGGAGCTTCTCGTTCAACAGCTCGAGGAACTCAAGGTTCTCTCGCACACCGATCCGCGCGGATCGGCCGGGTCGAAGAAGCTTGAGCAGGTCGCCCGGGCGGCCGGCGAGTTGAACAACCAGATCCTTCGCAGCCTGCAGTTCGCCGATCCCGAGCGAGCCTGCACCCGGCGATCGACCGATTGCCTCGGTCAGGCATTGAGCGATGTCGACGGCGTCTTCATCGCTGTGACGAAGCTCGAGGCCCTCGAACAGGAAGGTCGCGGAATCAACTCGGCCGGTGTCGGTCAGGCGATCGCGCTCGCCCAGGACGCGGCGATCAATCTCGATCGGGCGCGCCGCTCGCTCGGTATCAGTGATTCGGACGGCCGGACCGTCATCGGCGATCCAATCACGCGATACGACGACACGGACGACGAGCCGTTCGTCAAGGAGCGGGCCTATAAGCGTCCCGCGTGGAGCAATGGGGACGGCATGACCTTCAGCGTCGCGGGCGCGGACTACGCGGTCTCCGACACGGATTACGCGATCGATGACACGGACGACGCGATCGACGACGCCGACCGGGACCACGGCTCAAGTGATACACCGGAGCGCGCGTACCGCCTGCCGGTGCGCCATCGAGGTGACGGCGTCACGATGTCGCTCGGGCTCTCATCCGGAAGCGATGTCGACGGGCAGAACAACTCCCCGGATCGGTCAATCGCGGTCGCTCGCGACGATGGGACGACCCGCGCCATCGACCCGACCGACGACGCCGGCGGCGTCGCCGACGACACCGACGATGACCTCGGCCGCGACCCGCGGACCGGTGGCATGGGTGGTGGTGGCTAAGGGGGGTCAATCGGCGAGACGGGTCCGGCGGATGGTCAGGCTCCGTCGGGCCCGCTCACGCCGGCGTCTCGAATGAGGCGCGGACAACAGACCACGCCAGGGGATCGGCCCGGTGAGCGCTCCGCTCGTCGGGTCGATCCGTTTAATCGTTCTTGAATCGTCGTCCCTTAGCGTCGACGCCGCTTGCCGATCATCGTCCAGCCGAAGATCTTCCATCCGAGTTCGTGCTCGAGTTCATCGAGCCGCTCGAGTTCTTCGTTCGTGGGGGACGACCTCGCCGCCTCACGCACCGCGGCGTCGAGCAGGTCCTCATCTTCCACCAATGAGCGGCATCGGTCACACCGGTTGAGATGCTCCCCAATCGAGAGACGCCGCTCTTCGGTCGCCGACTCCTGCACATAATCGAAGAGGTCGAGCGCCGAGGGGCACGCCGGATCGTTCACGACGCCAGTCCTTTCGTGTCGGAGCCGTCCTCGGCGGCGCGGCGGAGTTCCTCGTAGCGCCGCGCCACGCGCTGGCCGATTCGATGCTTGAACTCATAGACGCGGTCAACCTTGACGCCGAGCGCTTCCGCCGCCTCGCGCGGGGCGAGCCCCTGCACGGCGGTCAGCCAGAACGCCCGGAACGCGGTGTCATCCCCTCGCTCCCGCCGGACGGTCTCCGCCGCTTCGCGGAGTAAAGCGCGGCTCCATTCGCGTTCCCAGACGCTCGAAAGTGTCCCGTCGGCGGCCTTCGATCGGTCCCGGGCCGCGTCATCGTCCGGAGTCGGAGCCCGGCTGCGGGCCGCGATGACATCGCGGACCTTGTTGTAGCTCACGGCAAGCAGCCAGCTTCGAAACGAACCTCGCGAGGGGTCGTAGCGTTCGATGCCCTTCGTGACGGCCATCATGACGAGCTGCACGACCTCTTCCGCATCGTCCTGGCTCAAGCCCTGCCGCCGCGCGATCGTGAAGATCAGCGGCGCATAGCGGCTGTAGAACTCGCTCCAACTCGATCGATCGGCGCGATCGGTGATCGCAGCCAGGAGTGTTCCGCTTGTCGTGTACATCACGCCGCCTCACGCCAGGAAGCGCCCTCGAGCCACGCCCATTGTACCGGGAACGGCGTATCGGCGCAAAGTTGGAATGCCGCGCCAGATTCCCCGTCGACTGCCGAACTCTTCCCGGCGAACGGGCCTGACGCCCGTCGCCGTGAGGAGTTCGTCATGTCTGTGCTGACGCTTTCCGGTCTTCAATCCTTCATCCGATACGCCCGACGCGAGTCCGCCTCGTCCGGACGGCGTCGGGCCGAGGTCGCATGGGAGCTCAACGGCTACGAGGTGCTCAAGCCGCTCGCCCGCGGGAAGGATTCGCGCCTCTTTCTCGTGCGTGACCCGAAGACCCGGCGGCTTGTCGTCCTCAAGAGGGCGACGCGGCGAAGTGACGGTGATCACCGACTCATCGATCGAATCCGCTCGGAGTATCAACTGAGCGTGGGGCTGCGTCATCCCAACATCCGATCCGCCCTCCGCCTCGTCCAGCAGCGCGCCTGGTGGAGGGTGAACGAATGTCGACTGGTTCTCGAGTTCATCGACGGTCGCACGCTCCGCGCCCACGATTCGGCGAAACTGCTCGATCTCTGCGTCATATTCGAATCCATCGCCGATGCGCTCGCGTTCACGCACGCGCACGGCGTCGTACATGCGGATGTCTCCGATCGAAACATACTCGTCGGTCGAGACGGGACGGCGCGACTCATTGATTTCGGCCATGCGATCCGAATCGGGTCTCGACAGCTCTCGCATTCCGGTTCGGTCGAGTCGAGCGCGCCCGAACTCGTGTACGGCTGGACCGCGAGCAGCGCGACCGATGTGTATGGCCTCGGTTCGACAATGTACTGGAAGTTCACCGGTCGTCGCCCGCCCACCGCGGCGGCGCAGCGATCGCCGCTCGGTTTCGTCCCCGATCCATCACGCCTGCGCATGCCGATTCACCCCTGCGCCGTCATGCCGGGTCTGCCCGCCGAGCTTGGTGATCTCATCATCGAGTCGCTGCAGATCAAGCCGGCGCGACGACCGACGATGCTCGTCGTGCGCGACACGCTGGCGCGACTTCGCTATGAGCTTGAGAATCCCCTCCGCCGAGAGAGTTGGCGTCGAAGCGGGCGGGCCACGCGCCACGGGGCGTCGTCGACTCCGGGCGGTCGGCTCAGTTCGATAGCGCGGCGTCCATCCTCATTCGGCGACTCGATTCGCCGCCGCCCGTCGAGCGTGAACTGACATTGATGAAACCACGCAGCACGGACACCCCGATGCGTCGCCCACGCGATCGCGTCGGGGGTGTTCGTTTCGCCGAAAAGCCATTCGATCGGGTCGAGCGACTCGAAGGCCTTGTCGGCGCGGGATCGTCCTCGCGAGCGGAGAATCGCACTACTGGTTGATGAACTCGATGCCGGCGAGCGCCGACGCGAGGACGACGGCGAACACCACGATGAATGGCCACCGCGGCGCATGAATGAGTTCGGGCAGCGTCAGTTTCCCACGATCACCTACCGGGTTGACGGAGCGTTCGATAACGCCGGACGCCTCCGCGAAGAGGTACGAGCCGACCATCATTCCAGTGATGACCGCGAGCGCATCGAAGTTCCCCTGGCCAAGCGCCGCGGCGCTGGTGCCCGGGCAGTAGGCGCTGAGGCCGAAGCCAATCCCGAAGAGGACGCCACCCAGCACATTGGCGAGGTAGCGCGTCGGTTTGACATGAAGCTCGACGAGACCGAAATGATGCAAGGCGAAGATCCCGAGCATGCCCACGATGATCGCCGAGAGCATGACCTGAACCACGGTGAAGTCTTCGAGCAGGAGTACCCCGATCAAGATGTGAAACTTGGCCACGCCGCCCTTCTGCAGCAGAAAGCCAAAAGCAATTCCGAACAGGAGTCCGAGCGCGAGCTGCGCTCCGGCGGACCGGGGGCCGCCCTCATCCGGCTCCTTCACGATTGTTGATCCCTGAGACATTCCGCCCGCCCCCTTTACACCGACCATCGATAGAGAGTCATGGCGGTCAGCACACCGCCGGCGAAGAATCCGATCAGCGCAATCCATGAGCCGACCGAGAGCTGCAGCGCACCGCTGATGCCATGCCCGCTCGTGCAACCGCCGGCGAGCCGGGCTCCGAACGCCATCACGGCGCCGCCAAGCAGACTGACCGCGACTCGGAGCCATACTTCCTCTCCAAATCGCTCTACCCACATCGGGGGAAGCCAGCGGCCGGTCACTTCATCGCCCGTCCAGGCTGCGAAGAGCGCGCCGAGAATGACGCCGATGACGAGCGTGACCTCCCAGTCGATCTGGGGTGGATTGTCTCGGTAGTACCGGAGCGACTTCGTATGCTTCGGCGCCACGGCGAGGCCGAGGAGTCCGACGACCTTGGCGTAGGCGCCCGACGCGCCGAGCGGTCGGTTGGAGAAGTAGAAGGTGAACATCGACAGTACGCCGATGAGCGCCCCTACAAGGTAGGGCGACCACGCCGCGGGTGTTTCCACCGCGCCCGGCGTCTGTCCGAACATGACGAGAACCAGCGACCCGCCCATCGATCACTCCTTCTCTTCGTCGTCTTCCGTATGCTCGTGACTCACGGGAAGATCCCGCTCCGTCCACGCTTCCCAACTGCCGGGAACATTGCGCACATCGGAATAGCCAGCCTGTTCGAGCATGCTCGCCGCGATGCTCGCGCGATACCCGCTTCCGCAGTAGACCGCGGTCGTCTTGTCGCGTGAGAATCCGTCCAGTTCATCTACGCCGTCGCGCATCTCTGCGACATAGTGATGCACGGCGCCGGGCACATGGCCTTCCTTCCACTCCGAGGGCGCCCGCACATCAAGCGTCTGCCATTCGTCGCGATGCTCGTTGAGTTCATCCACGGTGACCTGCTCGATTCGATTGAGCGGCCACCCCTTTCGATTCCACGACTTCATACCCCCCGCGAGATAGCCGCGAAACCTTGTGATCCCGACGCGCCAGAGGTAACGGACGATCTCCTCGATCTGGCGATCGTCATCCATCACGAGCAGCAACTCGTGTTCGGGATCAAGCATGTCGCCCGCCCAGTTTGAGAGCATGGGCCGGTCGCCGATGTTGATCGCCCCCGGAATGTGACCGCCGCCGAAGGCATGCATGTCCCGGGTATCAAGGAGTGTCACCCCATCCTCATCGATCACCTCGCGAAACGCGTCAGCCGGAAGGCCGGGACACTTCGGTAGACCACCAATGATCTCGGGGCCGCGCGAATTCACTTTCTTGAGACGGGAATAGTGCGCCGGTTGCGGCGGAGCGCCGTCGATAACGAACTTCTTGAACTCGTTCAAGTCGTCGTACTGAAGGAAATCGTTGAACCGTCGCTCGTAGCCAATCGTGCTCATCGGTCGGTCACCGATGTCGGCGCCGCACGCCGAGCCGGCGCCGTGACAAGGAAAGATCATCACGCCATCATCGAGCCCGAGGTAGTACTCGCGCAAGGTGCGAAAGAGTTTCTCGGCGAGTTCCTCCGTCTGATCATCATCGAGCAGATCAGGTCGGCCGGCGGATCCCACAAAGAGCGAATCACCCGTGAGCACTCCCCATGGCGAGTCGGGTCGCTCCTTCTCTGCCAATTCGAACGCAATGTGCTCGGGGGTATGTCCGGGAGTATGGCGAACGGTGAGTCGGGTCGCGCCGAACTCGAAATGGTCGCCGTCGGCGAGACGCTCGAGGTCGAATCCGTACTCGGCGTCACCTTCACCGCTCGCACAGATCGCCGGCCGGCCTCCGAGGCGCGCGGCGAGTTCGCGGGCGCCGCTCATGAAGTCGGCGTGGATGTGCGTTTCGAACAGGTGGGTAATCGACAGCCCGTGCTTCTCGGAGAGCCGGAGATAGATCTCGCAGTCCGGACGCGGATCAATCACGGCCGCCTCGCCGGTCGAGTCATCGCCAATCAGATATGAGATCTGCGAGATGCCTCGCGCAGATACGGGAATGAATCGCATGGTCACGGCTTAGTCTCCTCCCTATTTCCCACTGAGAATAGTGGAGGAGACCAGCCGTCGTCCCTAATCGTTCGACCCGAAACCCTCGGAGCGGGGGGTCGTGTCCGCCAAGCCGGACGAATCTACTCGTACGCCGCCACAATCACGCCGGCCGAGGTACAGGTCCAGGCGACCACGCGACCGGAGGGGATGACTGTGATGTCCGTCGGCTCCGGATCGCCGAAGTTGATCAGGGTGAGGTCGCCGCGGTCCGGCGTGTATCGCCAGACCGCGTTCATCCCGCCGTCGTCGCCGGCCACACCGGGAGTCGGAACCTCGGTGAAGTAGACGCGACCGGCGCGGTCGAGGGCGATCCCCGTGGGCGACGCGAGATCATCAAGAATGACTTCCGGATCCTCGTTGAGCGGCTTTCTGACAATGACGCCGGCGCTTTTGCAGGTCCAGTAGAGCGTCCCATTCGTCGACACGGCGATATCGGTGGGTTCGGGGTCTCCGAAATCGACGGTCGTCACTTCCACGCCGTCGAAGACTTTCACCGCGTTCATTCCGCCTTCGTTTCCTCCGACCCCGGGCGTCGGAACTTCCGTGAAGATGACGAAGTCACCAATCGAGGCGATTCCGACGGGCTCGTTGAGGTCGGTCACGATCATCTCCGGATCGTGGCCGGGGGCGACCCCCAGAATCACGCCCGCGGACTTGCAGGTCCAGAGCACCATGTCGCGGCCGGACAGGTATGCCAGGTTCACCGGCTCAGGTTCACCTTCCGAGATCGGGAACATGGCGCCGGTCCGCGCGTCGAGTGACACGACGCGATTCTGGCCGCCGTTCTTGCCGTTGACGCCCGGCGTGGGGACCTCGGTGAAGTAGAGCGTGGTTCCACCGCCGTACGCGATCCCGGTCGGAGCCGCGAGATTCTCGGCGATGACTCGAGTCTGAAACTGCGCCGCCGCCGTCGAGGTCAACACGGTCGCTCCGAGCGACGCGGCGAGAGTGAACATGGCAGTGCGATCATGGAAGCGCATAAGCACTCCTCCCCGGTTGGGATTGGGTGTCGGTGTTGGACGCGAACGCCGATCGTCGCGTCCCACCTACGGAGTCGCACAACCCGTCTCGGTGTCACACGAGTCTCTCGAATTATGAAGCAATTGGGGAAGGGTCGAGATCATGAATGCGCCGAACGCACGCAGCGCGCCACGAACTCACATCGTTCATCAACGATCCTGGTCGTTGCCGCTCGACGAAGTGCGAATGGCACGAAGGATGCGCGCTCGGGCGTCGGCGTCGAGCGTCGCGGCTCCATCCCCGGCGCCCGCCTGCTCCGTGATCGTTGAAGCGCTTCGAAGCGTGTCGCGCAGCATCTGGAGGTTCCTGGCGAACCGGCGGCATCCGCCGCAGATGGCCGTGTGGCCGTGGAGCGCCCACCATTCCGACGGCTCGAGCTCGCGCTCCATGGAAAGCGAGGTGAGCCGCGCCGCCTCGTCGCACGAAGCGGTGAGAATGTACCAGAGTATCGGCGCTCGAATCATGGCGTTCGCTCCGTCGCCGCCCGGTCGGTCGAATCAGTGGCGAACCAGTTTCGGTCGAGGCAGTCGCGAAGCAGCATTCGCGCCCGGTAGAGGAGCGTGGAGAGATTCGTCTCAGTGACGCCGAGCGTGTCTCCGATCGTCGAGGTCGGCGCGCCATTGAACTCACGCAGGCAGAACGCTTCCGCCATCCGGGGGCTCAGCTTTGACACGCACTCATCGAACACCGCCCAGAACTCGGTCCGCTCCGCCAGCGTCGCCGGGTCAACGGCCCACCGGCGCGGCGTCCGGGTCCATCGGTGGCGTTGACCGAAGAAGCGCTCGTCGAACGCCCTGGGGGGACGCTCGACCAGCTCGCGCTCCGGCGCCGTCGTCGCCCGGTCACGAGTCGTTCGACGGAAGTAATCGACAATCTTGTGACGCAGAATCCCGAGCAGCCACACCCGCTCGGATGAACGCCCCGCGAACTGGCCGCGTGTCTGGAGCGCGCCGAGCAGGGTCTCCTGAACGAGTTCCTCCGCGACATCGCGTCGCCTCGTCCGGGCCAGCGCGACCGCGAAGAGACAGTCGCCGTGGTCGTCCAGCCAGCGTTCGGGATCAGCCGCAGCCGAACTCCCGCCCGACTCAGATGAATCAGCCACAGGAGCGGGGTCCGGGCGATCCGGTCGAGTGCGACATGACGATGGAGCACGCGGCATCCAGAGATGGTCGCTGAATCGAGACCGAGGTCACAACCGAATCACCGAATTCCGGCGATTTCCATCACTTCGTCCGATTCTTCATTCGCGCCGTTCGCTAACGCTTCATTGGAGTGACCACAATGCGGATTCGCTTCCCATTGCGCTCCACATCGAACGGAATGGGTCGTCCTTCATGCAGGTAGGGGTCGAGCACCGCGAGCGGGTCGTCGCCGAGGGGCTCGCCGTCGACGCCGATCAGTTGATCCTGCGCTTTCAGCCCGTCGCGTTCCGCCGCCGTGCCGGGGCCGACTTCCCCGACGACGACCCGGCCATCCCGGAGTTTCATCTGAATTCCGAGCGAGTAGGGAGGAACTGATTCCGCGAGGACGAGATCGGCCAGGTCATGGGCGAATCGGCTCACGGCTCGTCTCGTCTCACCATTGACGCCATTGGCGAGAAGGATCAGATAGGAGTCACGCGAATAGGTGTAGAAGATGTCGAATCCGTAGTCGTTTCCACCGTTCAGGAGTCCTCGGCTCAACCGCATGAAGCGGCGGGTATTCTCCTCGTTGAGGAATCGGCGTTCATGAATGGCCTTGATCCAGCGTCGCATGTCCGGCGCCGTCGAGACCTGTCCGCCGCTTCCCATCACGAGCCACGAAGTCCTTCCCCAATACGGAGGCGCGTTGACCGGACCGTCGCTCCGATCGCCGTATCCGATCGCGAGACGATCAGCGGGCACGGGGTCGCCGTGGAATCCGGTGTCGTTCATGCCGATCGGCTCAAAGAGGCGCGTTCGAGTGAACTCCTGATATGACTCGCCGCTCACGATCTCGATGATCGCGGCGAGCAATCCCCAGGCGGAGTGTGAATGCTCGCGACTCGTTCCCGGCTCGAACAGGAGCTTGTGGTCGAGGATGCGGCGAACGGCTTCTTCACGGTCAATCCAGGTGTGGTCAGGGTCACGATCTCCCGGTAGATCGTGAAAGTTCTGGAGGCCGGAAGCGCCCGTCATGAGGTGTTCGATTGTGATCGACCGCTTGTCCGCGGGAACCGCGTCGAAGTATTTCGTGATCGGATCGGAGAGCGCGAGCTCACCTTCCTGCTGCAGCATCAGGATGCCGACCAGCGTGAAATCGATCGGCGCTGAACCGAGCGCGAATACGGTGTCCACCGTATTCGCAACCCCTTCCTGGCGATTCGCGAACCCGAACGCCTCTTCGATCGCCACTTCCCCGTCGCGGACGAGAAGAACGACGCCGTCGAATCCGGCCTCGCGCTCCCGGTCGAGACGGTCGCGAAGTGAACTCCAGGTCAGCGTCTCGGACACGGAAGGCTCGGCGGGTTCGTGGAGGGAAGGGCCGCCGACGATGGCGAGATTCCGGATTCGATGCGGCGTCGACGACTCGAGATCGAGCACGAGCGTTTCCATCGCCTCGCCGGGTGGTTCGAAGTTCATCACGAGACGCCAGTCGCGCTCCACCATGATGTCGGTCGCCTCGGCGCCGCCGAGCGCGTTGTGGATCGCGGCCAGCGCTGCACGAATCGAGTCGCGACCAACGGCGTCCAGCGTCGACTCCGAGATCCACTCCTCCGCGAAAGAGTCATGGTTCGGATTCGGATCGTCGAGGAAGCGGAGCATCGCCTCTTCCGCTTTGAGCATGGGATTGGTTGTGATCGCATTCGCCTCGGTCACCACCGCAGCCGAAACAAGGAGGAGAACGACACCACGGACGAGGCGGGCGAGCGCGAGTATGGACGGTCGACGCTGAGGCTTCATGCTGAGCTCCCGAATCACGATGGACAGTGCGGGCCGGTGTCAGAGACTCCGGCGTCTTCGAGCCGGATTCACCCTTGATCGGCGTCCGTCACAATCTATAAACTTTAGGCACAGTTCTTTAGTAATGGAAGCGCCTGTGACCAGATCCGCCCCCATCGATCACGCTGACGGCGTCTTCGTGATCTCGACCCCGCGGCAGCTCAACGCGATCGCATCCCCCGTTCGTCAGGAAATCATTGAGATCTTGATGGACCGGCCTCCATGTACGATCGCCGAGATCGCTGAGGCGATGGATCGATCCCCCGAGTCGCTGTACCACCACATGCGGCGGCTTCAGTCGATCGGTCTTGTTCGAATCGCGGAGCGGCGGAAGGCGCGCCGGCAGGTGACGCGCGTCTACGAGATCGTGGCGCGCGACTTTCGCATCGACTATTCGAATCGGTCCGTGGCGTTTCGCCGGGCGCGCCTAAAGGCGGCGCGCTCAATGTGGCGGCGCGCGCTGCGCGACCTCGAAGCGACCATCGGAGGCGACGACCACCATGCGCGAACCGGTGGATCGAACGAGGCCGAACCGAGCGACGGTCGCATCGCCAGAGACCTCGTCCGCCTCAGCGACGACGACCTGTCCGAACTTCAGGCCCGCATCGTCGAACTGCACGAGTGGCTCGGCGAGGTCGACGATCCGAAGGCGCGAAATCGAGTGTCCGTCACCGTCGCGATCGCCCGCTTCCCGTCCGACTGACCGTCGTCCCGAAGGGTCTCAACGAATCGAACCGACGCCGCTTATGACGAACGGCCCCGTCGTCGTCTCCGGATTCCCGCGTGTGCAGTCCCGCTCGCTGCCTCTAGAGAAGCACGACATTCGAGGTGTTGCAGTTCGCGCCGTCGATCGCCTGCACATACACCGTGCCGCAGGCCCAGCCCGGGACGAACGCCGTCGTCGTCGCGTTGCCGAACGCATCGGAGGGAATGAACCCGACGACGATGACAGTGTTGTTCAGCCCGAGCGTCGTTCCGGCGCACAGGTTGCCGGGCGGGATGACCACGCTCCCGGTTCCGAACGCGCGGAAGAAGTACACCCGCACGACCGGTGTGAGTCCGGTGACGGAGAAGGTCCGAACACCCGGGCAGGGGCCGGTGACCGTGAGCGTCTGACCGCTCGCCGGGTTCGAGAAGAGAAACGACGCCGCCACCACCGCAAGGCACGACAGTACACGACGCATGACCGAACTCCTCCACGGCGCCGCGCTCCGCAGCCCGGCGACGCTACGAATAGGGCGGACCGGGCCGGCCGGTACAAACATCCCGGCGTCGCGCGTGGTCCGCCAACGACGAATGTACACCACGAATCGGCGCCGTGCGGCGGGGCGCGACGCCCGGCCGTCACGGGTGGTCAGATCGGGACGACATTCGTGGTGAGGCAGGTCATCCCGTCGAAGGCCTGCACGAAGACATTGCCGCACCCCCAGGCCGGCACGAAGGTGCTCGTCGTCGCGTTCCCGAACGGGTCGGACGGAATGATGCCGACGAGGACCGCGGTGTTGTTCAGGCCGAGCGTCGTGCCGGCGCACACGAGCCCGAACGGGATCACGGCGCTCCCGGTCCCGAAGGCCCGGAGGATGAACACCCGGCCGTTCGGCGTGACGCCGGACACCGTGAGGGTCTTCACGCCCGGGCAGGGGCCGGTGATCGTGAGCGTCTGACCGCTCGCTGGGTTCGAGAAGAGGAACGACGCCGCCACCACCGTGAGGCACGACAGTACACGACGCATGGCAAGGCTCCTATTCTGCCGTCGCGTATTCAACGAGCGACGGCGCCGAATTCGGTCGGGGCGCGATCATCCGACCGTTCATGGCCGCGATGGCGCCCGACCACCATCGAACCGCAAACTCAAACTGGCCGAACGACCGCGGGAATCGACGCTCGTCGGGTCGAACTCTGGTCGCCGCGGGAAGGACGCTAGAGCGGGACGACATTTGTGGTGAGGCAGGTCGACCCGTCGAACGCCTGGATCCACACGAGCCCGGAACAGCCCTGACGCGGAACGAACGCCGTCATCGTCGCGTTGCCGAACGCGTCGGCGGTGGTCAACCCCGCGAAGACGGCGGTGTTGTTCAGCCCGAGCACTGTTCCGGCGCAAATGAAGTTCGTCGGGATGACGGCGCTCCCGGTTCCGAAGGCTCGGAGGAAATAGACCGGGGCGAAGGGGGAGACCCCGGTAACCGTCGCGGTGCGCACGCCGGGGCACGGGCCGGTGATCGAAAGCGTCTGGCCGTTCGCCGTATTGGCGAGAAGGAACGACGCCGCCACTACCGCGAGACACGACAGTACACGACGCATTAATTGGCTCCTTCTCATCGGCGCGCGCCGTGGCGACGCGACGACAAGGGATTGGTCGGAAGGCGATCACCAAACGAACAATCGAGCGGCGACCGCGTTCGCCAACGATCACTTTACATCATGAACGGACCACCTGACGGCGGGGTGCGCTTCCCGCGATCGAATAATCGAAGAAAACCGCTCCACCCCCCATGACGGGAGGCGGAGCGGTCTCGTTCGGATCAGGATTTCACAGCGGTGCGGCGGTCAGAGTCCAACTACATTCGTCGTTCCGCAACTCGAGAGATCGAGCGCCTGGATGAACACGCGCCCACAGGCCGCCGCCGGAACATTCGGCATGACGACGGCCACGCCGCTCCCATCGGCCCGCTGTGTGGCGCCGAGTTGAGCCGAACGGTCAAGTCCGAGCTGCGTGCCTGCGCACGGGTTGCCCGCCGGGATGGTCTGCGATCCCGTCCCGAACGCGTAGATGAACGCGACATTTCCGTCCGGAGTCATGTTCTCGGCCGTGAAGGTCATCACGCCGGGACAGACGCCGTCGACGGAAAGCGTCGGATCACCACCGCCGGCGGTGATCAGCGCGAGGTTGTCGAAGGTCAGGTCGAGCGGATCGCTGTTCTCGAATGTGCCCTGAATGTGCCACTGATCCCAGATATCGCTCGTATCCCAGCTGTTGATATCACCCGCGTTGAAGAAATCGGGGTTGTTCAGGTCAGCCGTGAGCGTCTGCGTTCCGGGTGAGATCTCGAAGCGGAATCCGGCCTGCGTGGTCCCGGCGCCCGAGAAGAGCACAACATTGAACGCCGTCGTGACATTCGCCGGGTTCGCCGTCACCACGACTTCGACGAGGTCTTCGCCACTCGCGTCGATCGGGGCGTCAAGAAAGAGCCAGCCGCCTCCGAAATTCGTAGCTTCAACACGGTAATCCGTCGGACCCGGGGTGAATGTACCGAACCCCCAGTCTTCGTAGACCCCGGACAGCTCAAAATCACTGAAGTCGCTCAGGGTAATGTCCGCGTGAACCGGTGAGGCGGCGACCACACCCGCCGCGATCGCCGCGGCGCCTATTCTCGTCAACATCTTCAACTCCATTCCTTCTAAAGAGTGCCCGATCCGGGCATGCATTGAGAGTAGTAAACCGTTTCAACACGCCGTGGCGCGTTGGAAAGAAGACCCGGATTTGACAGCTCTGCGGCGCTGCGCCAATGACGCGCGTCCGCTTCCGCCACCCGTCACTCCGCACCCGATTGCGGCTTTCTCAAAATTCTCAGAGCTCGGAAGAGCGTACCGCTCGCGACCCGTGGCGCGAGTGAGCTTCTCAACAACTTCGCGCCACTTCGTCGCCAGATGACGAATGCCGAGACGATTCCCTAGGAACTTCACCCATAATGACGCCGCGACGGCGCGGTGGTCTGGCGACGCCATGGCGCCGGATTCGATTCGATCGGACTCGGGCGCCGTCTCGTCGACCAGCCGCCTGATTACAAGCTTCGGTGATCGGTCCTCGAAATAGAGTCCCCAGTGCTTCTCCGCTCCCTCGGGGTTGTCGGGGTCTCCCTTCCAACTCTCATCGAAGGCCTCGAAGAAGAAGGAAAGCACACCGTCAGCCCGGGCCCAGTCGTAAAGATCGCGCAAGAAGCGATCCTGCTTTTCCTCGGAGGCACGGTCGCCGAATTCACTGCCCGTCGTGGCCCACCCTGTTTCCGTGATCACGATGGTCGTGTCGGGCAATGCCTCGCGAACGCTTTCGAAGCTGCTGATGGTGAACGAGAGTGCCTCCTCGAGGTCACGGCCGAACCAGAGCGGATAGATGTGAACCGATACGAAATCGACTTCCCGCGCGAGGGCGCTACCGCTCGCTTGCCACCAGTCGAAGGTGTCCGCGACGGTAACCGGCTGGTCCACCGCCGCCCGGACCGTGCGTACATACTGAGTGACGGCGTCCAGCGGCACGCGATGATCCGACCAGCCGACGAGCGCCTCGTTCCCGACAGAGACGGCCAGCACAGTTTCGGAGTAGCGGTGGGCGAGACGGATGGCGCGTCCGACCTCCTCCGCGTTGAACCTCTCGTTCGCGTGGAGCACTTCGTCCGAGTAGGGCTCCGGACGCCAGGGACAGTCAGGATTGCTGATCTCCGCTGTCAACCAGGCGCCGAGTAACACTTTGAACGGAAGGTCATGCGATTCGATTAATCGCAGAATCGCTTCCGAGTTCCGGCCGCTGTCGTACAGGCGGAGCACCCTGAAAGGCGTGTCGCGCTCGAGGATTTGAAGATCCTCGAGAATCTCATCCTCCGAGGGGTAGACGGCGCCGTCGCCAAGATCCGGATGCTGCCCGGCGCGAAACGGGGAATAGCAGATCCCCATCAGCTCTCCCTCAAATGCGTCAGGCGGGCTCGCAATTGCGCTCGCTGCCGAAATCAATCCGCATAGAGCGGTCGTCGCCAGGAGAACGAGCGGGGAGATGTATCGAACGGACGAGCGCATGACCGCTCCTGTCTCGCGAAACGACCGCCACACTCAGTGCGGGTCATGTCGCATGTGGATTTGTTGGAGAGAATGCTCGAGAGACCTGAGCCTCGATTGATCTGATGTGGCCGGTACGAAGGAGAATGTGTCTGGTCCACTCTTCCGGAAGTGACCCGCCCGGGAATTCGCGTGTGGATCCGTCGCGGATTCGGATCACAAGAAGATTTTCGTCGGACCGATTCAGGATGATGGGGACGCCACAGAATGTGTAACCCACCGCATTTGGGGGCACGGGCAGCGATCCGTCCGGACCGTCGCTCAACCGAAGCTCGCCCAGCTCCTCGAGAAACTCCGAAGAGCCGATGAGTTCAGAATGGAAATGGAGGCGGCCGTCGAGCACTCGCACCCCAAGCTCTCCCAGGCGGGCGATGATGCCTTCCTTGACCTGCCCCGTCATTCCGGGCTGTTGGGCGCCATCACTCGCCGGAGTATGCGAATAGGGATCGAACGGCGTGGCGCCGAATTCGCCGGGCGACTTGCGGAATCCGAGACCATCCCGGATTCGTCGGCAGTGGGAGACGAGCCTCTGAAGCAGTGCGGGATCGGCGCCTGCGTCTCTGAAACGCAGGATGCTCTCCTGCGCCTCGAGCCACAGCTTCGAAACCATGTGCCAATAGATCGATCCAAGACCCTCGTACTTGTGCATGCGGCCGGAGCGACCCGTGAACTGCGCGTGTCGAAAGGTCGCTTCATAAGCCTCATGGATCGCCGGTGCGTCATCCCGAACCAGTGCGCCCCACTCCGTTGATTCCGCGAGCTCCGCCAGTCGTTCATCGACCGCGTGATGCGAAACGAGGTCTGCGTGAAAACGCGCCCGGCCTTCGGCGTCAAAAACGACCAGGCCGAGTTCAGGATGCTCGAGCGCCGCCTGGAGAAGCTGACTCTTCTGAATCAACTCGGGGGAGACGACATTTCGACCCATGAACGGCGGGAGTGACTTTTTCGGATAGAGCGTGAAGGAACGCTGGTCGGCTCGGTAGAGATCACTTTCGAAAAGCGCTTCGAGCACCGCGAGCGTTTCGTTCGGTCCGAGGGCGCCGGACGAAAGGATCGCCACCTGACCCTCGAGCATGACATCAAGGGGCGTCACCGAAGCCGTCGACGACCCGAACTCCAGGATGTTGTACGACTCGTACAGGCCGTCACTTCGTCTGGATCGCGCGATGGAATGATCGCACAGGCGTCGAGCGTTCAGGAAGAAACGAATGACGGTGGCGCGATCGAGCGCGCGGCGGGCGCCCGCGCCATGCGTATAGAGCTTCCGTCGCGCGGCGTCCGCTGCGCCTCCGAGCGCCGCAAGGGCTCTCCACCGGGCGGTGTCTTCGACGATTCCGCTCGCCGGCAGATCGTTGAGAATCTGCTCGATCGCCGCGTCGGCGTCACGACACCAATCGCGAATTGACTCTGAAACCGAGAATGCCTCCGCGTCGTGTCCTTCAAGTAGATTGACGATGAAGTCGCAGTATCGCCGGAGGTGGTAGAGCGTCACCATCGATAGTCCGAAACCGGCCAGCGCGTTATTCGCGTCGTTCCACTCCGGCCGTTGCGTATTCATCCAGATTCCGCCGCCGGGCGCGAGATTCGAGACTTTCGCCAGGGCCGGCACGAGCAGCTTCTCCATCAGGGTGACGAGCAGCGGCTCATTGTCTGAACCCCAGACGAGGCGGCCGTCATCACCGATGGTCTCAACTCGCTCGTCAATCAGGCGCTGCGCCGCGGTGTCGAAATCAATCGTCGCCCGCGGATTGCGCACGATCTCGTCAAATGATCGAAGGCGATACGGAACATTCGAATACGAGAAGAGCGGCTCCTCGAGAACGGACGGAAGCCAGTCCGGCAGTGTGTGGTGACTCAGTTCGAGGAGTCGAAGCAGGTAGATGATCTGATGATCGCCCCAATACCCGAACGCGGCCCAGGCGTGGTCTGGATCAGGAACTTCCCAGTCCACACCCTGATCGCTGATTCGGTAGGGATTGTGTCCGTCGAGCGTCGAGGCGTTCACAAACTTTGCGATGACATTCGGGAGCAACGCCGGATAGCTGTGGCACAACGCCTCCCAGTTCTGGAAGATGTCGCGCCAGTTCCCCTCGTACCCGATGATCGGACGCCCTTCGCCATCGGTGGTCCGGATTCGGAAGCGATTCCAGGGTCGACTCGGATCTCCGTGACGGCGGCTGAAGTTGAGCGGAAGAAACTCGTACGCCAGGCGCGACAGCTGCGGGTCGTCTGTCGCATGTGTCCGCTCAATGAGGGAGGCGGTCGAGAGCGGTGGTGCGAGACGCGAGAGAAACGATTCGTGCCGCGCGGCGATTACCGCATTACGGCGGCGAGCGAATTCGCAAAAGTCCACTGGATCGACGGAATACCCGTCGATGGGAACTCCGCCCCGCATGGCATTGAAGAGGACATTCGAGCGGTGAGCCGCACAGGCGCAGGCGTCCCGTGTAACCTGGGCGCCGTCGGCCGCATCAAGGAGGCGCGCGAGTCGCAATCGGCCGCGAGCGAGTGACTCTTCAATTCGTTCATCGACCGTCGCGGAATCCGCCTGCAGCGTGCGGTGGATCTCGCTGATCGCCGTTTGGTCGAGATCGGCGTCGGCCACAAGGCGCCATCGCACGGTATCACCCGGAGCGATCTCAACCGACGCACGGCAGAGATAGGCGCCGGGGCGTCCGAATATGCGAACTTCTTCAACGGGCGCCTCACCCTGCTCAAAGGCGCGAAGAGATTGTTCCGACAACGAAACGGACGCATCGGAGAGTCCGGTCCGCCAGACTACATTTGCCCGCAGGGATTCGACGGCCTCCGGACGATCCGTAATCGCTGATTCCAACACATACACGGCCGGCCCGCCCTCGTAGGCGAACTCCGATCGCTTATACCCGTCGACGAGCGTGCTCATCGTCTGCTGCAGACTGAGCGGCACACCGGCGGGCATGATCTTCAGGTATCCATCGATGAGTTCGCAGGTAACCAACCCGGCGGCGTCGCTTCGGAGTTCACAACTTCGAATGACTCCGAAAGTACTCGAGAGCGCGTATTCGACACGGAGCGTGAGGCCGCTCTGGTCGTCCGTTTCCTCGAACTCGACATAGTCCCCGATGACGGATCGTCGCAGCGTGCGCGGGCCATGTCCGCTCCTGCGAGTTCCGATCGGTGACCAGACCCGACCATCCGGGAACCGGATGCGCGTGACTGGGCCGGTGATTCCAGACTGATCGTGCAGACGGTCGTCCGTCTCATATGAGAAGATGCACCGGTCTGCTTCGACGCGACCCGCCGTGAAGGTCCCGCGGGATGACAGGAACATCCAGAGGTCGGAGTCGCTCACGCAGGTCATGAGAAACGGATCCATCGCGTCCACATCCGCAATCTCGTAGAGTTTGCGGCCTCGATGCGAGAGAAACCGACCGCGCGGCTCCTGCGCCGATCGAGAAGTGGAATCGACGGCGGACCAAGAGTCGTCGTTGCTCCGACGCGACGCGCCGGGAGCCTGGCTGGCGCGTCGCGGAGGCCTCACGCGGACACCAGGAGGGGATTCGCCGACAGCCGGCGTTCCTCAATCTGTTGGCGGATCTGTCGACTTCGTTCTTCGCCGAGGTCATACCCCCACATCACGATGACCGCGAGCATTGTCCCGATGATCGGAACCACGATGTAGGCGATCCGTAAACCGGTGAGCGCTTCGGGAGTCTGAACTGCAGCGGATTGATCGAATCCGACCAGTTTCATGATCAACCCGCCGGCGAGCCCCGCGACCGCGAATCCGAATTTGACCATCCACCAATAGACGGCGCCGAACACGCCCTCACGGCGGGCGCCGGTTCGCAATTCGTCCAGGTCGCAGACATCCGCGGTCATGGACATCATGATGGTGAAGAGGCCCCCAATTCCGAACGCGAAGAACGGAAGGGGCAGGAACATCAACTGAGGTCGTCCGGGATCAAAACACCACCAGAAGCTGACATATCCAAAGATCGAGATCACCTGGGAGATGAGGAATGCGTTGCGTTTGCCGAATTGCTGGGAAAGAAGAGTGACGACGGGGATGACGAGGAAGCAGGTCGCCAGTGCGCTCAGCGTGCCGAACCAGGACGGCCAACTGCCGGCGGCGGCCGGATCACCTTCGTTCATGTAGTACACGATGATGAACCATGACAATCCCGCGACCGTGTTGAATGCGTTGAAAACGAGAAAGGTGGCCAGGCAGATCTGCCGGAACGGCTTGCACTTCAGCGTGTCAACGAACCCCACGGCGAGCCGGTTCGCGAGGTGCCCCAGATTCGACAGCGACAGATCCTCGAGGCGCTCCTCGTCGACGGGTTGAGTCCGGCAGAGAAGCGCGGGCGCCATCGTAAGCAGCATGCAGCCGAGTCCGACCCAGATCGCCAGGTTACGAGCGCCGGCGACAGCGTCCGGATAGATATCGGGGTCGTAAAGAATCACCCAGAACCACGGGACGATCACCCAGGCCCACTGACCGATCCATTGGGCCACCGCCATCAGACGCGTCCGCTCGTGGAAGTCCTCGCACATCTCGTATCCCATCGCGACATAAGGGGTCGCGAAGATCGTCAGGCCGAGATAGAACACGAGCGCCAGAAGGAGGAAGTAAGTGAAGTTGTAAAGTTCACTGTTCTCCGGATCGAGTTGCCACATGAGGATGTACGACACACCCGCGACGATCGAACCGATCAGTATGTACGGTCGCCGGCGACCCCACCTGGAGCGGGTGTTGTCCGAGATGAAACCCATGATCGGATCGGTCAACGCGTCGGAGAGTCGAGGCACGAAGAAGAGAATGCCCCAGAGGACCGGGTCGAGTCCGAGCCCCTGCACAAGGACGACCATGAAAATACCGAGGGCTGCAGGGAACATCTGGTTTCCCAGCATCCCAATTCCGAATGCAATCTTCTGCGAAAGGGGAACCGTCGTCTCACGAACTATTGGCGACACTCCCACATTCATCGATCAGAGTCCTCGCAAGTTCGACTCTCGGATTGGACCCCTTTCGCAGAGGGAATCCCGGGCCCGGCCGGAAGTGGTCCCGCGGTCGTCCTGCGATCAGGGGTCATTTGAACGCGGACCCGCCGAGTTCGGTGTAGCCGTTGTCGTAGACGCGGATGTAATCGACTTCGAGTTCCGCCGGGAACGGCGCGGTGATCTGGTCCGGGTCGAGCAACCCGGTAAATGTGCCCCCCACGGCGACATTGAGAATGAAGAAGTGCGGTTCGTGAAACTCATGGCCGCCGAATGAATCCGGATCCGAGATGTCCATCGACCAGATCCAGGCGTCGTCGATGTAGGTTGAAATGAGTCGAGGGGTCCATTCCATTCGATAGATGTGGTAGCTCCCGTCCAGATCGCGGGGCGCGTCGTGGGATCGTCCATACCCGGCGTACTGTCCGTTGAATTCCCAGTGCGCTGCCGACATGACTCGACGGTTGACCAGACCCTTCTGAATCCCGGAGAGGTGTCCCATCTCCATGACATCAATCTCCCCGCAATCCGGCCAGCCGACGGAAGAGAAACTGTTTCCGAGCAGCCAGAAGGCGGGCCACAGTCCATCCGCCAGGTCGGGACCCTTGATGCGGGCTTCGATCGTCCCGTACCGCACCGTGACCTTGTCCTCCGTCTTGACACGGGCCGAAGTAAAGGTGCGCCGCTGACCGACCCATTCCTCGCGAGCGGTAATGAGAAGGCGCCCGGCGGCGACGCGGGCGTTGAGCAGATCGTTCGAGTAAGTTTGAAGCTCCAGGTTGCCCCAGCCGCCCGATCCCAGGTCGAAGGACCACACGCGGTCATCAAGTGTCGGCCCGGCATCGAACTCTTCGCTCCAGAGCGGTATGGGGGCGGCGGTGATGGGAACCGGCTGGGCGCCGAGGACGGCACTCCGGATGACGGACAGCGCCCCGCCAAGGCCCGCGGCCACCGATACGGTCCGCGCGTCCTCCGACGCGGCGAGCCGGTGGCCTCGCTCAACTGCGGAAAAGCTCACGACGGCCAGAACAGTCAGAGATACCGCGATCACGGAGAGCCAGCGCCCACGAACAGACGCGATATCAAATCGATTCATCTGGCCTTTCCGAGTCGGGCCGATCGTCATGCGGCGCCAGTTAGAACCATGTGTGTGGAAGAACCGGTCAGTTCATCCCGTTGATATAGCCGTACCGGGTGTTCGGATTCCCGAAGTTGTACTCCCGGTTACGCGCCTGCACGACGACGTCGCCCGCGTTGAAGTCGGCATTCTCGTTCCGGTTCGGATCGATACCCTTCGGTGATTCCCAGGTCATCGCGGAGCCGTCGAGGAAGCCGACATTGCCCGCGCGCCGGTGTCGGTCCGTCATCTGATCCTGGTAGGTCCACGAGCCGTCCTGATGGACGCTGTTGTAGAAGATCTCATCCTCCTCCATCACAATCGGGATGCCGACGATCTTCTTCTCGGAGAGCGAGCCTCGTTCCGGCTGCAGGCGGAAATAGGCGGGCCAGTTGAGTTCGACGAACGCGCCTCCCGCCATGTGAGGCATCGTGTACGAAAAGGAGCCGTTCGCTTCGCGCTTCTCCGTCGGGCACTCATAGGCGTACTCGGCCTTTGAATACCGGGAGTTCGAAAGGTAAGGCCAGATCAACCCGTTGAAGGGGGGTTTGTCGCGCGCTTCTCGGCGATCGTTGTTGTAGCCCACCCAGTCGAGACCGCGGGGATGATTCGCGGTGCCAGCGAGCTGTCCCTTCTGGTCATTCGCATAGTGAATGTGAGCGAGCGTGATCTGCCGGACATTCGTCATGCAGGTCGTGCCCCGCGCCGACTCCCGGGCCGCCGAGAGAGCCGGCAGCAGCAAGCCGATGAGCAGCGCAATGATCGAGATGACGACGAGCAGTTCGATGAGCGTGAACGCCCGCAAGGCGCACTGCGTCCCGGCCGAAATCGGTCTCGAAAACCGCATGCCTGTCCTCCGTCTGTGCAGAGAGTCAGCCGCCGACCGCGATCGAATCGCGCCGGATCGAAGACTCCGAACCCCGGATATCACCCGCCATGAGTGTGACGGACGGTCACGCGCCCTGCGAATGCTGGCTTCGCCAGTCTAGGGGCCAGTGGATTCACTTCGCCGGGAATGTTTGCGGGGTACGGGTGGAAATAGGAACCCGGCCGGATTTCCTCATCCGGGCCTGGACCGGATCGACCTGCGGCGGCGCCGGCGCGGGAGGCGCGGCCCGATGCCGTCCAAGCTTCTCCCGGGTAGCTTCTTGCGCGCGTCGATGCCGCACATCGTAAGAGCGCGGCGTCAGTGGTGCGCTACCTCGCGTCGCCGAATCGAGGCTGATACAATTCCATTCGTCCGACCGCGCGGGTGTAGCTCAGTTGGTAGAGCGTCAGCTTCCCAAGCTGAATGTCGAGGGTTCGAGTCCCTTCACCCGCTTTCTCTTCCACCGTCCGACTCCTCAACCGTCGGGGCGGGTCGGCGCTCGGCGCGGCAAGGCCGCCCTCCGATTCACGGAATCAACAACGCCACCACCCGCGACAACCGATCTCCGCCGAACCCCTGCAGGTACAGAGTTCGAGCGGACCAGCCCGGTTCGATCGGGAGCGCGACTTCGGTCCAGCCGAAGACCGGGAGCGGTTGTTGGTACACGATCGTCAGGTCGTCGGGCGACAAGCCGAGTTCGCCGAAGCGGGTCGGGATGGAGTCAGGTACGAGCGACCACGCGAGAACCGCGGCGCGGTTCGGGTCGCCCGCGAGGCCGCAGGTGATCTCGGTGGTGGGGGCGGTGAGCGAGAAGTCGGCCCAGAGGATCGGCTCGCCGTTCCAGGTCTGGCTGCGGACCGGGATATCGAGCGCTTCGCCGAGCGTTTCGAGGTAGCGGTTCTCGTCGCCGCGCACTTCGGCTTCGAGGATTCCCGTGAGGAGTCGGCGATGGCTACGGGCCTGTTCGCCGCCCGACATCGGCTCGCCGTTGGGCGGGTTGTCCTGGCACCCGTTGTGGCCCATGCCCTGCACTTCCCAGAACACATTGCGACGCGCGTTCGTCGCGGCGAGTTGCGTCCACGCGTACACAACCTCGGACGGCACGATCCAGTCGGCCGAGCCGGCGATCATGAACACATTCCCGTTGTAGTTCGTCATGTTGAGCCGCCCGCCCGCGTTGTCGGCGGCCTGGAGACCGATGATCGTGCGCACCCGCGGCTCCACGCCAATCAGGGCCGACAGTGTGCCGCCGCCCATCGAGTGCCCGATGGCCGACCAGTCGCCGTCGTCGGCCATGTCGGCGAGCCAACTCGCGGGATCATCGGACTCGGCGAGCACCCAGTGCAGCACCGAACGAGTGTCCCGCGCGAACTGCTCGATATCAGGAAACAGGCCCGTCTCCGTGCCGGTCGATGCGACGATGTATCCCCAACTCGCGAGGTGGAGGCAGAGATCGTCGTAGTTCGACGGCCGCCCGAGCCAGCCATGCTGGAACGCGACGACCGGGTACGGCCCGCCCGACGGATCGGCCGCCTGATCCCGACCCGCCGCGACCGCCGGGTAGTAGATCCGCCCGTCGATCATGCCCTGGCCGAAGATGCCATCGTCGAACCGGAACGACCGCCAGCCCGCGGCGAACTCACCGGGCGCATCGAGAACCGGTTGCGCCAGCGCGATCGGGGCGGCGCCCAGAATGATGGCGACGAGACCTGCGACCATCGACATACACGCGAGCGGACGCTGCGACATGATGACAATCCCTCCGGATCTCCAATTCGACCCTGCCAGACCACAGACGCCCATCGCCGCGCGCGATCAGGCTTCACGCCTTGATACCGCGCTCAACGCATTTCGTAATGGTGATTCGCCGCATTTTCGAACGGCCCGCGACGAGTCGGAGCATCCGATACCCTTTCCCAGTCCCCGTGGTCGTCGATGGACAAGCGAAGCCGCCTGTCCACTCGCGATAACGCCTTCGTTTGGGTATGCTCGCGGCATGAAACCGTTTACTGTCGAGATCGACATCGATCTGCCGCGCGACGAGGTGATTGCGCTCTTTGACGATCCCGATAATCTCGCGAAATGGCAGAACGGGTTTCAGTCGTTCGAGCCGATCAGCGGTGTACCGGGCGAGCCGGGGGCCAAATCTCGACTGGTGTACCAGCACGGGCGACAGCGGATGGAACTCACCGAGACGGTCACGAAGCGCGACCTGCCCGACGAATTCAACGGGCGGTACGAGTGGGACGGTGGCCACAATACGCTCGAGAATCGGTTCATCGAACTCGCCCCCGATCGCACACGCTGGGTCAGCGTCTGCGCCTACGAGTTCACCCATCCGATGCTCAAGGTGATGGGGTTCTTCGCGCCCGGCATGTTCCGCCGGCAGAACCTGAAGTTCATGCGGAATTTCAAGTCGTTCTGCGAGGACGGCCGCGATATCCGCGACACGGACCACCCGAAACGCGGGTGATCGCCTGTTCGGGACGATTCAATACTGGTTGTAGGGAACCCCGTCGCCGTCGACCTCGTCGTCCTCCGTGTTCGCGACGATCTCGCCGGTGTCCTTGTCGTAAAACCAGCCATCGTCGCCGTCACCCGGCTTGCCACCGTCGCGGACCTCGCGACTGCCCTTGTTCTCGCCCACGGGAAGGGCCGGCATGGTCGCCAGGTACGGGCCGTAGATATGCGTAGCGGTTTTTACGGGGCTGATATCACCATCGATGTCGGTGAACTGCGTCATCTGATCGATGAACTTCGAGTCGTTTTCCGGGATGAGCCCGTTGTGCTCGTACCGATAAAGTTCGATCGCACGCCGAAGGGCCGATAGGTCGCTTTGCAGCGCGGTCGCGGCGGTTCCTTCCGCCCCCCGGGACAGGCGGGGGATGGCGATGGCGACCAGAACGCCCATGATGATCAGAACGATCACCAGTTCGATGAGTGAGAATCCTGTCTGCGGGCGAGTCGTGGATCGCATGCTGGCCTGATCGGCTCATTTGGCGCCGCCCTTTGCCAGGCGTCGCTGAGAATCGCCGGTTCGAGTGATACCATGGATGTTGGTCACGGCGGCGGCGCCTGCACGCCTTTTTGCGAGTTCCGTCCATGTCCGACCTCGATCGGCTTCTCGCCGACGCGCTCGAGCGACCGGAATCTGAACGCGCCGCGTTCCTCGAACGCGCGTGCGGGGGGGATGATGCGCTCCGCGCTCAGGTCGAGTCACTCCTCGCCGACCACGAGCGGGCCGAGCAGAAACGCCGCGAATCGTTCTACTCGGGTCCGACCGCCGACATGGCGCCGCCGGTGGCGGAACTGCCGCCGACCGCCGAGCGCCCGGGTGACCAGATCGACCGCTACAAGCTCCTCCAGCGCATCGGCGAGGGTGGCTTCGGCGTCGTCTACATGGCCGAGCAGCGCGAGCCCGTGAAACGCAAGGTCGCGCTCAAGATCATCAAGCTCGGCATGGACACGAAGCAGGTGATCGCGCGGTTCGAGGCCGAGCGTCAGGCGCTCGCGATGATGGACCATCCGAACATCGCGAAGGTGCTCGACGCGGGCGCGACGCATTCAGGTCGACCGTACTTTGTCATGGAACTCGTGAGCGGCATTCCGATCACGGAGTACTGCGATCGCGAGAACCTGACCACACGCGAACGGCTCGAGCTCTTCATCAAGGTCTGCCGCGCGGTGCAGCACGCGCATCAAAAGGGGATCATCCACCGCGACCTCAAGCCGTCGAATGTGCTCGTGACCCTTCACGACGGCCATCCGGCGCCGAAGGTCATCGACTTCGGCATCGCGAAGGCGACGAACTCCGAGCTCACCCAGCGCACGCTCTTTACCGAGTTCCGCCAGTTCATCGGCACGCCGGAGTACATGAGTCCGGAGCAGGCCGAGATGAGCGGCCTCGATGTCGATACGCGAAGCGACATCTATTCGCTCGGCGTTCTTCTTTACGAGTTGCTCACCGGAATGCCCCCGTTCGATCCGCGCACGCTGCGTTCGGCGGCGATCAATGAAGTTCAGCGGATTATCCGCGAATATGAGCCGCACAAGCCCAGCACGCGTCTGAGTGAGCTCGGCCGCCCCGTCACCACGCCGACACGGTCGGAGTCCGACGGGACGAAACCAGGCTCCGCCGACGCGCCGTCGTCGGCGCAGTACATCGCGCGGCGGCGACGCACGGATCCGGCGACGCTCGCCCGACAACTCCGCGGCGATCTCGACTGGATTGTCATGCGCGCGCTCGAGAAGGACCGGACGCGACGCTACGACACGGCGAACGCGTTCGCCGAGGACATCGAACGGCACCTCCGGGACGAGCCGGTGCTCGCCGGTCCGCCGACGACCCGATACCGGCTGGGCAAGCTCTATCGTCGACATCGCCGCCATTTCGTCGCCGCGGGGTTCGTCGTCGGGGCCGTGATGCTTGGCCTCGCCGGCACAACGATCGGCATGCTGTGGGCGCTCGACACGGCCCGCGAACTCGACCTGGCGCAAGGCGAGCTGGAGAAGGCGTTCGAAGAAGCTGAGGAACAGCGCGACATCGCCACGGCGGTCAGCGAGTTCCTCAACGAAGATCTCCTCGCCTCGGTGGCGCCGACGCAGGGCGGGCGGGATGTCACCGTCCGACAGGTGCTCGACGAAGCGTCGTCGCAGATCGGCTGGCGCTTTGGTGATCGCGCCGCGATCCGGGCGACGCTGCACCAGACGATCGGCCAGTCCTATCTCGAACTCGGACTCTTCGATGAAGCGGAGAGCCATTTTCTTTCCGCGACGGCGCTGCGACAGGTTCTCTACGGCGACACTCAACCCACGATCATCGCGTACGGCAACCTCGCGTCGCTCTATCTCAAATGGGATCGAAACGACGACGCCGCCCGAATCTACGACACTTGGATCGACAAGTCGCGCGCCGAGCTCGGCGATACCCATGTCATTACGCTCGGCATGCTCATCAACCTCGCCGTCCTTCATATTGAGAAGGGTGAGTACGCCGAAGCCGAGGCGATACTCAGCGAGACATTCAGGATCGAAGAGGAGACGCTCGGCCCTGACCACGAGCAGACGATCATGGCGCTCGGTGGCCTCGCGAACATCGCCATGGCGACGGGGCGAATCGAGGAGGCGCTCCGACTGTTCGAGGATATTCTCGCGCGGCAGCTCCGGTCGCTGGGGCCGGAGCATCCCGGAACCTTCATGACGCAGAACAACATCGCGAACGCCCTCGTCGACCTCGGCCGCATGCGCGAAGCGACTGATCGGTACGAGGAGACACTGCGTGATCGGGAGCGGGTGCTCGGAAAGGCGCACCCGGACACGCTCAACACGATGATCAATCTCGCGATCGCGTACCGATCGCAGGATCGCGCGGCCGAGGCGGGTCCGCTCATCGAAGAAGTTCGCGAAGTCGGCCTGAGCGTGCTCGGCGAGCGCCATGCGGTGTATCGGGCGGCGACTTCGCTGCTCGCCGCGATGCGCATCGACGAGGGACGCTTCGAGGACGCGCGAGCGCTCTTTGCGGACAACCTTCGAATCTCGGAGGAGGCGCTCGGTCCGGCGCACATCAATGTCGTGTCCGAACGAATTCGACTCATCGGAATCCTGCGTCGACTCGAGCTTCATGCGGAGGCGGACGAGTTGTCACGCGAACACATTCGCATCATTCGCGCCGCTGCCCTCGCGACGGACGCAGACCCTGAACTGCTCAACGCCGCCGCGTGGGAACTTGCGACCTTCGAGATGGAGGGATTGCGCGATCCAGCCGCGTCGGTCGAGTTCGCGACGCGAGCCTGCGAGGCGACCGGTCGACGCAACGCGTACTATCTCGACACGCTCGCGGTGGCGACCGCTGCGACCGGCGATCCCGCCCGAGCCCTCGAAATCCAGCGGGAAGCGCTCGCCCTCGTGACCGACGAGGATCCGAACCGCGGCGAGATGCTCGAACACCTCGAGCAGTTCGAGCGAGCGGTCGCCGAACCTGATCCGTGATCATCAACCACCGCATCCACTCATCATTCGCGTACCCGGACGCCGTAGTCGTTCACCTCAGCTCGGCGACTCGACCTTCCGACGGTCGCGTTTGCGCGGACGCTCTGACTTTACACCCGTGAAGCGCCCGGTCTGAGAGCCGCTGAATGCGGGTTTTCGAATCTGTTCTCAAAGGTGAAAGCGATCTCACGCGCGATTCACCGCACGCTTACACCGCGCCATTAGGGTCCCATGTATCGCGACCGAACCGTCGCGGCACATACCAACTTGATTCACGACTCAAGACGCAGATTCTGAAGGAGAACATTCACCATGAGACGCACTACCAGGCGCTTCATTCATTCGCCCGCTGGCTACGCCCTTGTCGCCGTATGCGCGGTGTCGATGGCGGCCGTGGGCTGCGACGACGCCGATGACCTCGAGACGAACGCGTCTCCGGGCGTCGTCGAGGAGATCGATAACGACAACGACTATGACCTCGAAGATGCCTTCGATCCGAGTGAGAACGCCTACGCGAGGGACCGCGGTGATTTCGGCGACGAGGTGAACGACTTCGACCTCGAGGACACCCTCGATCCGACCGAGGACGCCAACGCCGTGGATCGCGAACGACTTGCGATGAACACCATTCAGGATCGGGAGCCAAACTCTCGTTCGGTGGCGGGCAATCGTGACCGGGATCGCGAGGTCACGACGAACGCGACCGCCGAAGGCGACTGGCTCGTCATGGTCGATCGGACGCAGGACACTCGGAAGGTCCGCGCGGGTGAACCGTTCGAGTACAAGCTCAATGTAACGAATACGGCTTCGACGCCTCTTTACAATGTGAAGGTGAAGGAAGTCGCGACCGGCGCGTTCGAATACGACGATACGGCGAATGCGCAGAAGCGTGGTCAGTGGAAGTACGATGACCACAAGAGTCAGCCCACCTACGGCTACGAGCGCTCAGCCGCGGATTCAGACGAAGACAAGAACGAGAAGCGGGCGACGAATCGTGGACAGATGACGGAGACCAGCCGCGCCTGGACCGTCGGCATGCTCGGACCGGGTGAGACGAAGACGATCACCGTGAGCGGCGTCGCCCATCAGGAAGGACAGGTCGAGACCTGCGTGACCGTCGATTACGACCCGGTCTGGTGTTCGGCCGTCTCGGTCGTGAAGCCGGAACTGCAGGTTCGTGTGAATACGCCGGAACAGGCGTACATTTGCGACGATATTCCGGTTCGCTTCCGTCTCGAGAACACGGGCTCCGGTTCAACTCACGCGGCGGACTTCATGGTCCAGCTCCCCGACGGCCTGACGACGGCTGACGGGAACCGGGAGGTTCGCATCAACGCGGGTGAAATCGCCTCCGGCGACTTCGTTGAGAAGGACTTTGTCCTCCGCGCTGAGAAGGGCGGCGAGTTCGACATCGAAGGTCGAGCGAAGACTGACGCCCTTGAGGCCCGCGCCAAGGCCCAGTCGGTGGACATCCTCGATCCCGAGCTCAAGCTCACGGTCGACGGACACGGCGAGCAGTATCTTGGCCGCACGGTCGATTACAGCATCACCGTGAAGAACACGAGCGATGATCCGGCGATCAAGACCTGGATGGAACTCGACCTGCCGGATAATGCGGAACGCGTGACCTGGTCGACCCAGGCCGCGGAGCGTGACGGCGACCGCATGTTCATCGGTCAACTCAATCCGGGTGAGAGTCGTTCATTCAATGTCTCGTTTGACGCGACGGAGATCGGTTCGACTTTCGCCACCGTGAAGGCGAGCGCCTACTGCGCCGAGACCCTTACGGAAGAGATCCGTACTGAGGTGAAGGGAATCTCCGCGGTGCAGCTTGAATGCATCGATGCGACTGATCCAGTGGAGGTTGACGGAACGACCTTCTACGAGGTTCGCGTGAAGAACGAGGGTTCGGCGCCGGACATGAATGTCAAGGTGAACGCCACGCTGCCCGAGCAGTTGGCTTTCGTCGACGCCACCGGTGACTCGAAGGTGACCGCGAACGGTCAGCGCCTTGACTTTGCTCCGATCAAACGACTTGATCCGGGCGAGATCGCGACCTGGCGCGTTCAGGTTCGTGCGAAGGACGCCGGCAAGGTGCACTTTGCTCTCGAGATGACGAGCGACGCGAACAAGCGCGCCGTCGTCGAAGAGGAGCCGACGACGCTTTACTAAGGCGAAACCGGTCACTCGATTGACCATTTGATCTGAAGATGAACCCGAAAGGGGCGCCGCGACCAGCGGCGCCCCTTTTCCATTGGCGATCGCCGACGAGCCGCCCCGTGATGGGTCTCTCATGACCGGCCGAATGTGTGACGAGAGGCCGACGACTCGAACTACCATCGGCCGGAGCGGGCGACGGCGCAGGCGTCCCGGAAAGGATCGAATGGCAATTGAGCGGCACGAACGGCGCCAGTTCGGGAAATGGGATCGCCACCGCCGGCGGATTGCGGTACTCGAACCGGAGTGATCCGGGAATCGTGCGCCGCCGATGTGGAAAGGGATTCACCTACCACGATGCGGAGGGCCGCCGCGTCGACGACGAACGCACGCTCAAACGCATCGAGTCGCTCGTCATCCCTCCCGCGTGGACCGAAGTGTGGATCTGCGCCGATCCGAAAGGGCATCTGCAGGCGGCGGGCAAGGATGCGGACGAGCGCTGGCAGTACCTCTACCACGACGACTGGCGCCGCCATCGCAACGAAAACAAGTTCGATCAACAGAAACTCTTTGCGGATCGGCTCCCGACTATTCGTCGTCAGGCCCTCCGCGATCTGAAACGGCTCGATCTCAGTCGCGAATGCGTGCTCGGATGTGTGATCCGGCTCCTCGATTCCACGCTCGTGCGAATCGGAAGTGAACGCTACCGGAAACGCAACAACTCATACGGACTGACGACGCTTCGCATGAAGCATGTCGATCAGGAGAACGGCGACCTCAGGCTCCAGTTTCGCGGCAAGTCGGGAGTTGATCATGATGTTCCCATTGGCGACCCGCTCGTGGAGGAACTTTTCGAAGACCTGCTTGAACTTCCGGGTCGGCATCTCTTTCGCTACATGGACGAGGAGGGCGGGGCGCAGGCTGTGACCTCGACGGATGTGAACGCCTATCTCCGTGAAATCTCCGGCGAATCCATTACCGCGAAACATTTCCGCACCTGGGGTGGAACCGTCTGCGCGGTCGAGCGGCTCGATCGGGTGGTCTGTGGGAACGGTTCGCTCTCGGCCGAGGAGCGGGAGAAGGCGTGGCTCGACGCGGTTGATCACGCCGCCGAACGACTGAAGAACACCCGGGCCACCTGCCGCGAGTACTACATCAACCCGGTGGTGCTCGAGGCGCTCGAGGCGGGCGATCTCGCGTCGTTATGCGCGAAGGCGCGGAAAAGCCGGCGCCTCTCCGGTCTTCGACTTCCCGAGCGGGCCGTGTGGCGAATGCTGGGTGGCGATTAGTGTCGCCGGGCTGAATCGCCTGCCCCGGGCGGCCGGCCGATTTCCTGCACGGCGTCCTGTAGACTTCGCCACTCATCAGATCCTTCGTACTCATCTCGCGCCGACTCGACGAGTCGCCGCGTTTCCGCGTCAACGACCTCGCGCAACTCCGGCGAACCATTGCCCGCGGCGATTCGCTTCATCGCGTTGAGCAGCGCCATGGTCACCATGTAGTTCCCGTTCGCGTTCCGCCGAATCTGGCCGAACGACTCATCGAAGAGCACCGAGTACGAGTAAGGACGATGGACGAGACGCACCGTCGCCGATTCGTCGTAACGCACGACGGGCGGCAGGTCGCGGTAAGCAAGGTGAGCGAAGCCTCGACTCAGCTGATCGACGCAGTTGATCGCGGTGTACGGATCGTTGACTCCCGGCGACAGCGCCCGGACGGCGATCTCGACGAGTTGATCGATCGCGTATCCCGGGTCCTGGGTGGCCGTGCGCTCGGCGCCGATCACGATTTGCTCTCGGAATTCATGGATGAACTGCTCCGTGAATTCGTTCGGCGCCGGACCGACCCAGGCGAGCGGCAACCCGGGGAACACGAACGATCCCGGGCGGATGCAGAGTCGTACGACCACTCCGTGTGCGCGGGCGAGTTCGATCATGCCCCATTCCGCGATCCCCTGCACATACCCGGACGACCCGGACGAAATCGCCCGCGCCCGTTCCTCGAAATCCTTCGGCAGCGTGACCTCGATGCGAGCCTCCGGCTCCGGACAACATGCGTCGATCGAGGCGATCATGTCATCGGCGACATCCTGGATGACCCGCGGCGCCTGCAGGAAGACGGCGACTTGGTGAATGAAGTAAATCAGCACGGCGAACGCCGCGACGCCGATCGCGACTCCCATGAGAACCGTGATCGGAGTTGGCACATGCAGTTCGGTCTCGCTCGGGAGTCGCAGCAGCGCGATGAGGCAGTAGATGAAGCTGCCGAAGAACGCGCCGAGTGACCATTGCGTCCACCCCTGACGCATGAAGTTGCGAATGAGGCGGGGGCCGAACTGCTGTGAGGCCATCGTGAGCGCGACCATCGTGATCGAGAACACGACGCCGGCGACCGATATGGCCGACGCCGCGATCGTCGCGAGCGCCCCTCGCACCGCCGCCGGGCTCGCCGATTTGACCCAGTCGGTCATCGGGAGCGCATCGGTCTCGACCCGCTCGTCGACCCATCCGGCCGCGAACACGAGGCCGAACGCGGCGAGCGACATCAGCGTGGGCACGAACCAGTAGCTGGAACGGATGTCCTCCCACAATCGTCGCAGTCGCACGCGCATACACGAGGTCTTTCGAGACGGGCGTCGGAGTCGCTCGCGATTCTAGTCGGAGGTGCGCGAGCGGCGCCCGGTGTTCGGATCGGGGTCGGTGCCGTACACTGTCGCCCGCACGAACTCAGACGGAGTCGCTCGCATGGCCAGACCGCTCAATATCGCGCTCATCGGGACGAAGTTCATGGGTCGCGCGCATTCGAACGCGTGGCTCAAGGTCAATCGATTCTTCGCGGAGACGCCCCGAGAGGCGCACATGCACACCGTGTGCGGACGCGATGCGAACGAGACGCCGAAGTTCGCCGAGCAGTGGGGCTGGGCCCAGTCGTCGACCGACTGGAAATCGGTGGTGCGCGACGACGAGATCGATCTCGTCGATATCGGCACTCCGAACGACCTCCACGCGGAGCAGGCGATCGCGGCGCTTGAAGCGGGCAAACATGTCGCCTGCGAGAAGCCGCTCGCGGGCTCAATCGATGATGCGCGCCAGATGCTCGCCGCGGCGAAGAAAGCGAAGAAATCGAGGACTTTCGTCTGGTACAACTATCGACGATGTCCCGCGGTCGCGCTCGCGCACCAACTCGTGAAAGCGGGAAGGCTCGGGCGTCTCTACCATGTCCGCGCCGCCTACCTGCAGGAGTGGGGCGGGCCGGATACGCCACTGCTCTGGCGCTTCCGCGGAAAGGTCGCCGGGTCCGGGGCGCACGGCGATCTCAATGCACACATCATCGATATGGCGCGCTTCATCACCGGGGACGAAGTGAGCGAAGTCGTCGGCGCCATCGAGGAGACCTTCATCAAGCAGCGCTTCATTCCCGACGAGGGGGGCGCCGAGATCAAGGGGTCGTCGGCGAAGCGTCGGGGAAAGCGCCGCATGGGCCGTTCGACCGTCGACGACGCGGTGCTCTTCCTCGCTCGATTCAAGAAGGGCGCCGTGGCCTCCTTCGAGGCGACCCGGCTCGCGACGGGCAACAAGAACCGCAACGAAATCGAGATCAACGGGGAGAAGGGCGCCATTCGCTTCAACTTCGAGCGGATGAACGAACTCGAATTCTACGACGCGACGACCGATGCGAAGACGCGCGGCTGGACGACCATCATGTGTACCGATGGCGCTGAGCATCCCTACTGCCACGCGTGGTGGCCGGATGCGCACATCATCGGGTACGAACACGGATTCATCAATCAGGCCGCCGACATCCTGCGAACGCTCAGTGGCCGCAAGCCCGAGGTTCCGTTGCCCGACTTCGCCGACGCGTTCAAGACGCAGCTCGTGCTCGAGGCGGCGATCATATCGGCGCGCGAGCGGCGACCCGTCAAGATCAAGGAACTCGCCTAGCCGTCGTCAACTCGGATCACCCACCGAACTCGCAGAGGTAGAGGTCGTTGCCGTCCGGGTCGTCGAAGTAGACGGTCCGAACGGGGCCATCATCGACGATGTCGCCCCGGAAGCGCACGCCGCGACGCTTGAGCTCCTGTACAACTTCGTCGATCGACCGCGAGACGGTGAAGCCGACCTGAATGGAGCCGCTTGAACCTGGTTTCGGGCTGTGCTCGCTCGCGATGTGCAGACCAACATGCATTCCTCCCCCCGCGTCGATCATCGCGAACTCGCCACCGCCCTGGTAGAGAAGCGACAGCCCGAGCGTCTGCTCGTAGAACTCGATCGCTTTGGCGAGATCGGACACATACACCGTCGGCCCGCCGCCGCATACGCCCGGTTTTTCCGCCATCGCGCGTCTCCCTCGTGGTGCAGTCGGCGAACCTATCGAACCGCCGATTCTTCCGTGGTCGCGTCGCTTCCGTCGAGTTCTTCGATAAGCGCATCCGACGCGGGACGCTCCTCCTGCAGTCGCGCCGCGACCGCTTCGGCGTCCCGCATGACCCGAAGAACATTCAGCCCGATGATCTTCTTCACATCCTCATCGCTGTATCCCCGCTCGAACAGTTCGACGAGAAGATTCGGGTAGGTCGAGACATCTTCGAGGCCGATCGGACCGGGCGGCATCCCGTCGTAGTCCGATCCGATGCCGATGTGATCAACGCCCGCGATCGCCCGGACATGGTCAATATGGTCCGCGACCTGTTCGAGCGTCGGGCGAGGTCGCGGGTTCGCCTGCCGCCAGGCCTCGAGCTCATCCTGAATTTTCGCCTGATCATCGGGGTCGGGGTACTTCTCGCGCAGGCGTCGTTCCTCTTCGCGCTCGTCCTCCATGTTCTGACGCATTGGCTCGGAGACATACCAGGGGAAGAAGGTGATCATGACGACTCCGCCATTCTCCGGCATCCGCTCGAGCACCTCATCCGGAACATTGCGCGGATGTCGGCACACTTCGTACGCCGAGGAGTGCGAGAAGATGACGGGCGCTTCCGTGACATCGAGCGCGTCGTGCATCGTGTCCACGGAGACATGAGAGAGGTCGACGAGCATGCCGAGTCGATTCATCTCGCGCACGACTTCTTCGCCGAATCGAGTCAGTCCGCCGTGACGCGGGTCATCGGTCGCCGAATCGGCCCAGAGCGTACTTTTGCTGTGGGTCAGCGTCATATAGCGGGCGCCCGCGGTGTAGAGCATGCGGAGCGCTGCGAGTGAATTCTCGATCGAATGACCACCCTCCATGCCCATCATCGACGCGATGCGGCCGTCGCGATGGATGCGCTCGACATCGTCCGCGGTGTACGCGATCTCGAGATCACCGGGGTACGCCGCGGCGAGTCGATGGACGACATCGATCTGCTCGAGCACCGTCTTCACATCGCCCGGCTGCCCGCCGGTGAGGCTGATCGGAATATAGACGCTCCAGAACTGGCCCCCGACCCCGCCCTGGCGCAGTCGCGGAATATCGGTGTGCGTGGGTCGCTCGAGTTGGGTGAGGTCCGACGCGAGGTCGAGTTGATCGACATGGTTCTGAACCCGTTGACGATACTGCCACGGAATGTCGTTGTGCCCGTCGATGAGCGGAACCTGTCGGAGCAGACGAATCGCTCGGAGATACGCCTGCGGATTCTCCTTCTGCCGTTCGACCTGCGCCGCGGCGGGCGGCGCGATGAGCAGACAGATGATCAGAGCGATTCCGGCGCGATGCATGAGCGACATGGGCGACTCTTCCCTCGTAATCCACGGATGAATTGATGGTATAGCGTAACGAATTCAGACGAGCGGGGAAGACGCGGTCACGGTTGTCGCAGGGCCGCCCGCCATTGTTTCTCAAGTCGCGGCTCCGAAACCGGCGTCACGGTTCCCAGATCCTGCGCGAAGAGCGATACGCGATACTCCTCGACCATCCAGCGATACCGGTCGAACTCGGCGCTGACCGACTGTTCGGACAGGCGTCGCTCGAGTTCCGCTCGCATTCGAACGAAATGCGTTCGAATCGTCGCCGTGAGTTCCCGGTCGCGTTCCAGCCGCCCGCCTTCGAGTTTCTCGAGCCGGCGGACGATCGCCGTCAGGTAGCGGGGATACTGCTGCAGCCAGGGAAACGGCGTGCGCGACATGAACCGCTCCATCATGAGCAGTCCGAGCTGCTCATCGATGTCGTCGATCGCGAACTGGGCCGACGGTCCCGGGAGCCCTTCGACCCGCCGATCGACTTGTTGAAAGAGCGAGAGGATCTGGTGCGCCAGTCGACTCATCTCGATCGCCGCATCTCCGATGCGCGACCACCCTTCGTTCAGTCGAGTCTGAAACCCCTCGCGGTCGCGAATGGACCAACCGTCCTCCGACTCCGGAAAAAAGGCGCGTTCGGCGACGAGATCGACGAGTTCGCCCCGGAGTTCTTTCGCGTCACCGAGGATGGAGAAGAGGAGCTTGAGTTCGTTGAGCCGGGGAAGATGATCGATCTGGTAGACGATCTCGTCCCTGGTCTGCAGCGTCAGCAGGCGCCGGAGGCCGAAGTGATACGACTGGCGCGCGGCGTGCTCTGAATCGAGCATCCGCAATTCGACCGACGATCCGCGGTCGATGAGCGTGGGAAAGCCGACGAGCCGTATACCGGCGCGGGAAAAGTCTTCGCGCTCGGGCAACGCGTCCAAATCCCAGTCAGTCAGGTTTGACCGCTGATACTCGCGCGGCGCCGCGTCCTTCATTCCGTCGTGCAGACGCGGGCCGAGTGTCCGGCGGACCTCGGCGAGATCGCGCCCGCTCGCGAGCGTCTTCCCCTTCGAATCCACGACGCGCACGCGGAGCCGGAGGTGCTCCGGAATCGCTTCCGGGCGCCATGCGTCGCGCGGCACGGTGACGCCGTTGAGGCGCTTCAGTGTCGAGGCGAGTTGATCGAGCAGCGAATCATCTCCGACCGGGGGAAGCGCCGCCGCGGCCCGTTGGGCGAACTCGCGCGCCGGCAGAAATGAAGTGCGGAGCTGCTTCGGCAATGATCGAATGAGCGCCTCGATCTTTTCGGGAAGCATTCCGGGAACGAGCCAGGCGAGCCGCTCGGGTGTGAGTTGCCCCACGGCCTCGAGGGGAACCGTCACCGTGACCCCGTCGTGCGCCGACCCGGGCTCGAGTTGATAGTCGACCGGAAGCACGACCTGCCCCGTTTGGATCGCATCGGGGAAGAGGTCGGGTGAAACTTCCTCGCCACGCAGCAGGTCTTCGCGCGCCATGAACAGGAGTCGCGAATCCGCCCGCTCCGCCGTCCGTCGCCACTTCTCGAAGGTCGCCAGGCTGTAGACGGAATCAGGCAGGCGCGAATCAAAGAACTGGTACCGTTCCTCGAACGACGCAAGCAGATCGCGGCGGCGGGCCTTCGCTTCGAGCCGCTCGATCTCGTCGACGAGCGCTCGATTGTGCTTCATGAACGGCGCCGCGCAGCGCATGTCGCCCTCGACGAGTCCGTGATGAATGAACATCGTCCGGGATCGCTCCGGATCGATCGGCCCGAAATGAACGGTTCGTCGCGCGACGATCTCGAGCCCGCCGAGCGAGACTTTCTCATCCGCCAGGACGCGGCCCGAGTTCGGATCCCAACGCTCATTCGAATGGGATCGAGTGACGAGCGCGGCGCCGACGCGCTCGATCCATTCGGGCTGTACCTGCGCGACGGCGCGGGCATAGAGCTTCGTCGTCTCGACGAGCTCCGCGGCGACGACCCACTTCGGTGGCTTTCGGAAGAGGCCCGAGCCCGGGAAGATGTAGAACCGTCGACCGCCCACCCCCTCGAACTCGTGCGCATCGTCGCGCCGACCGATGTTGGTAATGAAGCCCGCGAGAATCGCCCGGTGCAGCGCGTCGTACTCCGCCGGCTCGGTGTTCAATGAGAGCTTTCGTTCGGCCGCCATCGCCTTGAGTTGCCGCCGAACATCGATCCACTCACGCACCCGCATGTACGACAGGAAGTTCGCCTTGAGCATCTTCCGGTACCGCGAGCCGGAGAGTTCGACTTTGTGCTCGTGGACGAATTCCCAGAGCTTGATCCATGCGACGAAGTCCGATCGCTCATCGTGAAACCGCGCGTGCGCCTCATCGGCGGCGTCCCGCTTGTCCGCCGGCCGGTCACGCGGATCCTGCACGGTCAGCGCGGCGGCGAGAATGAGCCCTTCGCGCAGGCAATGCTCATCACTCGACGCGAGCAGAATCCGCGCGAGCCGGGGATCGATCGGCCATCGCGCGAGATCCCGCCCGATTGCCGTGAGCCGCCGGCGGTCATCCATCGCGCCAAGTTCGTGCAGGGTGTCGTACCCCTCGCGCACGGCGGCGCGGCGTGGCGGATCGAGAAACGGGAAGTCATCGATGTGACCGAGCTCAAGCGACTCCATCTGGAGGATGACGCTGGCGAGATTCGTCCGCACGATCTCCGGCGGGGTGAACGCCTCGCGCTTGGCGAAATCCGCTTCGCTGAAGAGTCGAATGCACACGCCCGGCCCCAGGCGGCCGCACCGACCCTTCCGCTGCTCCGCCGAGGCCTGCGAGATCGCTTCCACCGGCAGCCGCTGGACTCTGCTTCGGGCGCTGTAGCGACTGATGCGCGCGAGCCCGGAGTCGATGACATACCGGATCCCGGGAACGGTGAGCGAGGTCTCGGCGACATTCGTCGCGAGCACCACGCGTCGCCCGCTGTGCGGTTTGAACACCTTCTGCTGTTCGGCCGTCGAAAGTCGCGCGTAGAGCGGCAGGATCTCGAGTCCGGGTTCGGCCCGGCGCCGCAGCGCCGTCGCCGCGAGTCGAATCTCGCGCTCCCCCGGCAGGAACACGAGAATGTCACCCGGGCCTTCGCGCGAGAGCTCCTCGACGGCCCGCACGATCCCGCCGTTGAGATCATCGTCATCCGGGTCATCGCGGTCGGCGTCCGCCAGCGGTCGATAGCGGGTCTCGACCGGATAGGTACGGCCGGAGACTTCGACGATCGGCGCGTCATTGAAATGCGCGCTGAACTGCTGAGGATCGATCGTCGCCGAGGTGATAATGAGCTTGAGGTCGGGCCGGCGGGGAAGAAGCTTCTTCACATAGCCGAGCAGGAAGTCGATGTTGAGGCTTCGCTCATGCGCTTCATCAATGATGAGCGTGTCGTACTGAAGCAGGCGACGGTCGTGCTGGGTCTCCGCGAGGAGCATGCCGTCGGTCATGAGCTTGACGAAGGTCCGGTCCGAAGTCTGGTCGCCAAAGCGCACCTTGAACCCGACTTCGCGGCCGAGCGCGACTCCGAGTTCCTCGGCGATACGGGCCGACACGGTGCGCGCCGCCACGCGACGGGGCTGCGTGTGGCCGATCATGCCCCGCACACCCCGGCCAAGTTCGAGGCAGATCTTCGGGAGCTGTGTCGTCTTACCCGATCCGGTCTCGCCGCACACGACGACGACCTGATGGTCGCGAATCGCCGCGGCGATCTCGTCCCGCCGCTCAACGACGGGGAGATCAAGGTCCCAGTTCGGCCGGGGCCGGTCGCGTTCCCGTCCCGCGGCCCGGTCAATTGATTTCGCGAGTTCGTGCTCGAGTCGCGCGGCGCCGCGATCGATCGGCTCGCCCCGCGACCGGCGTCGCTGGAGCGACCGCCAGCGTCTCTCGAACGCGGCCCGATCGGCGATCATGGCCTTCGCGAACCGACCGCGCAGGCGGTCGAAGTTCCCGTCGGGGGCAGCGTGCTCGCTCGAATTCGGACTGGATGAAGGGCTCCCGGCCATGGCGTCGAACGATACGCGGCCGGTCGCCGCATCATCTCCGGTACCATGCCGGTACGCTTGTCTGGAGTGAACTCAGGAGTGCTCGCGATGACGCGTTCGAATCGATGGCCGACCGTGATTCCGCTCGCCATGCTGTTGATGCTCGGACTCGGCGCCTTTCGGCAGGACAGTCAGCCGACGCGGGTGGCGCCGCCGCAACCGTCGCCCGAAGTCGCGGCGCTCGAAGCGCGATTGACGAGTCTTGAAGAACTCGTCGCCGCGCTGCACGATCCGGTCGAGGTTCAGAAGCGCCCCGAAGGCGGGGATATCAATCGGCTCACCGCTCGACTCGAATCGTTCCAGTCGCGGCTGCGCGGCTCGATCATCTCCGACCTTCGCCGCGATCTCGCGGCCGCCGAGAGCGACTCGAACCGGGACTGGCGTGATCTGGCGGATCGACTTCGCGAGATCGAGCGTGACCTCGATCGCATCGAAGTCTCGACCGGCGAGACTGACTTCCACCGTCTCATCCGTGATCTGTCGAACGATCAGTCACGCATGGCGCAGCGCCTCGATTCGCTCGAGCGCGACCTTCGCGATCGAGGAGTGTCGAACGAGGTGCGCGACATCGAACGGGAGCTGCGCTCGCTGCGATCGTCACTCGATTCACTGAGTGATCGGGTGCGGCGACTCGAACGCGATCCGTGATTTGTCGTACCGGGTCGCTTACTGGAAGGTGAAGTTGACGAGATTGCTCGTCGTGCACCATCCCGTATCGACGGCCTGAAGAAGCAGCGGGCGACCGGCCGCACTCGATGGGACGAATGAGGTCACCGTCGCCGTGCCGTTCGCGTCCGCCGTGGCGCTCGCGCCGACCCGCGCGTTATCGATGTCGACGAACAGCCCGGAGCATCCCGGCACGGGCGTGGCGCCGGCGCGGACGCCGTAGCCGAAGAACACCCGAGCGCCCGCCTGCGCGTTGATCGCGGTCAAAGTATTGTTCTGTCCGGCGAGGCCCGGCGTCGGATTGAGCAGTTCGAGACTCCCGTCGTCATTCACCGTGATCGTGTCGACCACCACGAAGACGACATCAGTGTCCGCCGGTCCCACAATGACGCGGAAGAGATCGCAATCCGGTCCTTCCACCATAAGCAACTGGTGCTCGACCGTGAATCCGCCCGCCATCGTGACGGTGTCGGTCGTGACGAGTGTCGAACCGAGCCAGCCTTCGAGCGTGACCGTGCGCCCCGCGTTGCTCGAGCCGAAGCCGTAGAGCTCGACGCTCGCGAAGTTCGCGATCGAATTCTGATGGAACTCGAACGATCCCATTCGAGTGAACGCCGCGGCCGGGCCCGGGGAGTAGCCGCCGAAGCCGAGCGCGTTTGGTGAAGTGAACCCGGGCAGGCCCGTGAGCGTGCCGTCAGCGCGTTCGGCGACGAAGTTGCTCGGAGGGGGGTCGAGTCGGTTGTTGTAATTCTGAAAGGTAATGCCCGCGTCGGTGAACGAACGGCCGATGAGTCCTTCGGGGAACGAATCGAATGTGGCGGTCTGACCGGCGACGCATGCGGCGATCGCCAACGCCGCAACGGCGGCGCTGACCGTGGGGATGATCCGAAACATGGGTGGCTCCTCTCCCGGAGAGTAAGTGCTGCGGCGCGCCCTCACGCCGCAGCACTCAATCTACCACCGGTTTCCGTCGGCGCATAGAGGTGACCCGCGAATCGTCGGGCGAAGCCGTCACTCGAACTCCGTCAACGAGACCGCGCTCGTGACGCACCGGTCGAGCGCCGCGGCCTGCAGTCGGACGACCCGGCCCTGCGCCGCGATCGGGACGGCGCCCGAAGTCTCGAACCGCCCGTCGTCGTCCGCGAGGCCCCCGGCGAGAAGGCGCGCGTTCTCGAGGTCGACCGCGACCCCGCCGCACCCCGGAATCGGCGTGCGCCCCTGGGCGAAGCCGTAGGCGATCGCCACCCGCTCGCCAGGCGCCGCGTTCGCGGCGATCACCCGGTTGGCGACGCCCGCCACACCCGGCAGCGCGGGCGACACACGGAGACCGTCGGTCGGCAGAAAGTAGATGAAGGTAATCGTGTCGAGCCCGGCTGCGGCGCCGTCGAGGAAGATCCCGAGGTACGCTCCGGTGACGCCGTCGAACTGCAGGACCTCGTCGGTCCCGGCGCTTCCCACATAGAACCCGCCGTCCGGACCGAATCCGATCCCCGTGGGCGCCCGCAAGCCGGACAACGCCGGATCGACGAAGTCATCCACATAGGCGCCGGTCGTCGCGTCAAAGCGCATCACCCGGTTCGTGAACTCGCAGGACACATACATGAGCCCGTTCCGAAAGAGAACCTGGCGTGGCCGGCGAAGTCCGCTCCCGTTCGGCGGAACGAATGCGTCGACGAAGGCGCCGGTCGCGCCGTCGTACCGGAGGATCGCGTTGCTCCAGTAGCTCGGGATGTAGAGTCGGCCATCGGGTCCAAACGCCTTGCCCGCGTCGGGCCCGTTCAGGCCGCCCGATCCGGACGCGACAAAGACTTCGACGAAGGCGCCCGTCGATCCGTCGTAGCGGAGCACGGCGTCGGAATCAAAACTCCCCACGAGAAGCGAGCCATCCGTCGCGAAGAGAACCGACGACGGCCCCGCGAGCCCGCCGGTCTCGTCCTCGGGCGTGTCGGGATCGTCCCAGACGAATCGATCGACGAAGGCCCGGGTCTCCGGATCGAATCGGAGCACCATGTTCGCATCCTCGCTCGCGACATACACGAGCCCGTCGGGTCCGAGCGTGACCCCGAGCGTTCCGTCGAGGTCGGCGCCTGCCCCGGTGTACGGGCCGATGGCGTCGCCAGTCCATTCGTTGAACGCGACGAGGTTGTCCGACACGAACGCGCTGACGAGCAGGTCGCCCGGCTCGGCCGCGACGACGCCGGCGAGTCCGATCGCCATCGTCGCCGGAGTGACCCAACTCATTCGCTTCACCATCTCCGTCTTCTCCTCTCCGGTTTGAAGATTCCAGCACGAAATCCTCCTACAGGATGTCGGAGCGGGCGGGGTCCGGCTTCGAATCCATGCATGAAGGGTGAAAAGACGAAACGAGCCCCGCGGCGATCGCCACGGGGCTCGTCATCAGCTCAAGAAAGAGTGACCGGTTCGACGGTCGGCGTTCAGCCGGTCGCGTTCGCGTAGTTCTCTTCGACCTGCTTCCAGTTCACGATGTTCCAGAACGCGCTCACATAGTCCGGCCGGCGATTCTGGTAATTCAGGTAATACGCGTGTTCCCAGACATCGAGGCCGAGGATCGGTGTGCAGACGCAGTCGACGAACTTCTTCCCCATGAGGGGATTGTCCTGATTGGGCGTCGAGCACACGCGGAGCTTGTTGTTCGATTCCACGCCGAGCCAGGCCCAGCCGGAGCCGAAGCGGCTCGTCGCGGCCTTGCCGAACGCCTCCTTGAACTTGTCGAACGAGCCAAAATCACGGTCGATCGCTGCGGCGAGGTCACCGCCGGGATTTCCTCCGCCGTTCGGATCAAGGATCGTCCAGAAGAGGCTGTGGTTCGCGTGACCGCCCGCGTTGTTGCGGACCGCGGTCTTTTTGTCGTCGGGCATCTTCTCGAGGTTCTCGAGGACCTCCTCGACCGGCTTGTTCGCCCAGTCGGTGCCCTCGAGGGCCGCGTTCGCGTTGTTCACATAGCCCTGGTGATGCTTCCCATGATGGATTTCCATGGTCTTCGCGTCGATGTGGGGCTCGAGCGCTGAGAACGCATAGGGGAGGGAAGGAAGCTGGAACGCCATGATGATCTCTCCTTGTCACTCCGGAACAGTCTCGGTCGGACGCGAATTCGCGGAAGTGTCCGCCAATCCGCTGATTTCCAGCGGACGGCGGGATGAAAATTGCCTAAAATCTCACCGAATTCGCGATGGAAAGCCGACACCGGGTCAGCTTCCGCGTATTCGAGTGTAGGCGCCGGCCGTTCAGGTCGGCGTCTGGCGCCTTGAAACCGCGTCTTTTGATAAGAAGGCGACAGAAGGCGCCGCCATGTGGCCCCCTGCGGGCCTCAGCTTGGAATTATTCAAGAAAAAAGCGCTCCGACCGGGTGTTTCCACTCTCCATCGCTTGTTGTTTGTTCAGAATGGAGTACACTCGGCCCAGCGTTCCTTGCTGCTGAGAGGATCCAGAGTCATGAGCCGCAATATGATGGCCGGTTCGCCTCTTGAACAGGTTCAGAGGCGTACCGGGGTTGTTGTTCCCTCGGGAGCAACCCCGACAACCCGGAAGGCCCGCGCTCGCGTCGCCCGCAAATCGCTCAGCGCTCACGATCAGCGCGAGCTCAAGCGGATTCTGCGCGAGCCGATGGACTTCATCGACAGCGACGCCTTCTACGAAGACGACGCCGAAGTCCAGATCTACGACGAAGCCCCGCCCATCCAGCAGCCCGATACGAGCTGGTATCACCCGGTGATGGACTCGCTCACCGCCTCGACGAAGGCGCCGAAGCAGTCCACCCAGGTGCTCCTGACGGCCGCGGAAGAGCGCGTGCTCTTTCTCCAGTTCAACTATGCCCGCTACCGCGTCTGGCGGAAGCAGGAAGAGCTCAACGGCCGCGAGCCCTCGCATGAGGACGCCCTCGAGCTTCTCAGTTGGAACCGCGTCGCCGAGCGTCTGCGCGAGCAGATCGCGAACACGAACCTCGCGCTCGTGCTCGCCATGGCGAAGCGCACCCGCATGAGTGAAGTCGACTTCGCCGACCTCGTCAGCGAAGGCAACATGGCGCTGCTTCGCGCGGTCGACAAGTTCGACTGCGGCCGCGGCTTCAAGTTCTCGACCTACGCGTGCCGCGCCATCCTCAAGGCGTTCAGCCGACAGGGCATGAAGCTGAGCAAGTACCGCCAGCGCTTCCCCGCCGACTTCGATCCGAAGCTCGAGCGCTCCGATTACATGGAGAAGAAGCGGGCTTCGCATGAAGAGGAATGCGCTGACGAGGTCAAGACGATCGTCCTCGAGAACCGCGCGAATCTGACTTCGATCGAGCAGACCGTGATCAACCACCGCTTCGGTATCGCGGTCGACAACCACACGCCCCTCACGCTCGAGCAGGTCGGACAGATCATCGGCGTGACGAAGGAGCGCGTGCGGCAGATTCAGAACAAGGCCCTCGAGAAGATCCGCCAGGAACTTGAGGAGAACTTCCTCGAGCGGCAGGCGGCCGAAGAGGAAGCGGCCCGCGAAGCGGAACTCGTCGGCGCCCGCTGAGCCGGCGTCCGAACGCAGCCTGAATGACACGCGGCCTCACCGATCCGGTGAGGCCGCGTTCGTTTTTCTGATAGAAGTCACTTCGTCGCCGGCGCCCGATCCGTGATCACGCCGCCGACTCGGCCGGCGCGTCCGCCGCCCGCATGCACACACGACCGACGCCGTTTGACCGCGCTTCGATGAGTGCGTCGCGCGCCCGCTGAATCGCTTGTCGCCACGGCTCACTGCCGCCCACCGCCAGGCCCACGCAAACGGTGACGAACCGGTCGCGGCCGATGCGCGACCGTTCGAATCCGAGGTCTCGAATCGCTTCCTGGATGCGCTGTCCAATGAGAATCGTTCGGGCGACCGTCGACTCGGGCACGAGCACGATGATGCGCTCGTCGTCATATCGGCCGACGATATCTACGGGGCGGCACGACTCGTTCACCCGGCGCGAGACGAGGCGCATGCAGTCGTCCGCCTGGCGATCGCCGAACTCGTAGCGCAGCTCACGAAAGTCGTCGAGTTCGATGAGCACGATGCCGTAGCTCGCGCCGCTCAATTCGCATCGCCGCTGCTCGATCGAGAATGCCTCTTCCCATGCCGGACGACTGTAAAGACCCGTGACCTCGTCAATGCGATCGGCATGAACATACTCGCCCGTCTCCGGACTCGCCGGCGTCGAAGCCGTCGGTTCCTCGGGGAGGGGGATGATCGCATCATTCGAGGTCGATGCGGTTGATTCGGACGAATCGCACACGGCGCCGGCGACCGCCGTCCGCCATGCGAACGCCAGACCGATCACCCCGCCACTGCAGAGCGCGGCGATGAGCGGTTCGGGCCCGCCGAACGCCGCCGCGACCGCGGAGGCTGCGACGAGTGCGATTGATCCGATGCCGACGCCCCGGCCGGGCCCGGCGCGTCCCGTCGTTGAGAACATAAACGCGAAAGCGATCGCCGCGCCGACCAGGGTCGTGAGCGCTTGGAGGGAGATGTCGATCATGGACTCCTGCCCCAAATGGCGCCTGACCCGGAGCGCCGTCAGCCATTCTGTATTCGTCCGCGAAGCCGCCGATTCAGCGACAAGACGACAAGGTCGATATCGTCCCGAATCCGTCCCCGCTTAATGAAATCACGGCGCCGAGGGGCGGCTCGAATGGTCCGAGAATCCAGGCGGCCTTTCGCGATCGCGCCGTTTCGATAGGGTGGCGAAGCTTTGGGCCAACGCGTCGAGCCCGGCGATCAACGCTTATCCAATCGAATGCTTCATTCCGATGAGCGTGAAGAGTTCGAGGCGCGTCGCCTCGTTCTCGAGGAACACGCCGTGGAGCTTGCTCGTCGTGGTCCAGGCGCCGGGTTTCTTGACGCCCCGGTAGCACATGCAGAAATGCTGGCACTGGAGAATGACGGCGACGCCCTGCGGCTGCAACGCGTCCCAGATCGCGTCCGCGACCTGAGCCGTGAGCTTCTCCTGCACCTGCAGGCGCTTCGCGTACACATCGAGCACCCGCGCGATCTTCGACAGGCCGAGGACCTTACCGTTCGGAATGTACGCGATGTGCGCTTTGCCGACGAAGGGCACCATGTGGTGCTCGCAGTGGCTGTGCAGTTCGATGTCGCTCACCAGGACGAGTTCGTTGTAGCCCTCGACTTCCGAGAAGGTGCGCTTGAGGTACTTCGCCGGATCCTCCTGGTAGCCGCGGAAGTGATCGGCCATCGCTTTGATCACGCGCTTCGGCGTGTCGAGCAGCCCCTCGCGATCGGGGTCCTCGCCGATGAAACGGAGCAACTCGCGCACATGGCCCATCGCCTCTTCGATCGACGCCTGATCATGACGGGCGATCGCCGGGGAGTCGCCGTTGATATGGGAGGTGTCGCGTGGGTCGTCGTACTTCGCTTCGGCCATGCCCGTCGCCGCCTTTCGGAACCGCTCGATTCAACCCCGACTCGCGGGAGTCGAGTGTAGACGAACCTGCCGCGGCCGCACAACCGGCGGCCCGGCGCCGGGCGCAAGTCCCGGGGATCGCCCGATATCGAGTTCGACGGTCAGACGCTTACGGACGCGAGTAGAGACCCGTAACTTCGTCGAAATAGGGGGCGGTCAGTGTCCCGCCGTTCGACGCGTCCCAGACCCAGCCGATGTCCGTCGATTCGGTATCGCCGACGCCGGCGAGACCGTTGAAGACATTGACCGGGGCGGTCGGGAGGTAGATTGGATCGCCCGTGAGCAGGGGCGCCCACGCGGCGTCGCCGTCCGTCGAGAGCACGAGCGGCGGCGCCTGGCCATTGTTCCGGGCGCGATAGAGTTCGATCTGCGACCGAAGCGTCTTGAGCTGCGTACGCAGGCTCGCCGCGTTCGCCTCTTCCGGGATCGCGAAGCGCGGCACGACGATCGCGGCAAGGATCGCGAGGATGACCACGACAATGAGAATCTCGATCAGCGTGAAACCGCGCCGCGCTGGTCGACTCCTCATGAGCATGTCGTTCGGCCTCCTCGATACCCACGCGCACGCGTACGCGTACAGCCGATCCGCGCCGTCAAGGCGACGGCGCACGATCCTCGAAGAGTTGATCGGCCGGATTAAGAGATCGCTTCGTCGCCCGCGACACGAAACCTGGCAAACGGCGCCGGTCGTGACGATGGTGGCGGTTCAATGTGGTTGACGAGGGGTTCCTCGCGCGACCGATAACCCGCGCGTCAGTTCAACTCCGACCGCCGTCGCTGGAGCTCCGCGTCGATGAATCCCTGGATGTCGCCGTCGAGGACGCGCTGCGGGTTCATGACTTCGAAGTCCGTGCGGTGATCCTTCACGCGGTTGTCGTAGATGACATACGAGCGAATCTGCGCGCCCCAGCCGCGATGCTCGAGCTTGCCGCCCTTCGCCTTCGCGAGCTCGGCCTCACGCTTCTCATCTTCGAGCTGCTGCAGCTTCGCCTTGAGGACCGTCATCGCCTGCCGCTTGTTCTGCGGCTGGTCGCGGTAAGTCGACGCGACGACCATGATCCCCGTCGGCTTATGCACGAGTCGCACCGCCGAGGCGACCTTGTTCACATTCTGCCCGCCCGGGCCGCTCGATCGCGCGAAGGTCGAGATCTCGAGATCCCGGTCGGGAATCTCGAGCGCGACTTCCTCAAGCTCCGGCGTGACTTCGACCGTCGCGAAGCTCGTCTGCCGCTTGCCCTGCGCGTTGAACGGCGAGACCCGCGCGAGACGATGCGTGCCCCGTTCGCATTTGAGGTACCCGAACGCGAACGGCCCCTTGACATGGAGCGTCACCGAGTTGATGCCGACTTCCGTGCCGTGCGTCTTTTCGAGTTCCTCGACTTTCCAGCCGGAGACTTCGATGTAGTAGAGATACATGCGGAGGAGCATTTCGGCCCAGTCGTTCGCTTCGGTGCCGCCGTCGCCCGCCGAGATCGTGAGGTAACAGTTCCGATGATCGTGCGGCCCGGAGAGTAGCGATTGAAGTTCGACCTTCTCCATCCGCTGCTCGAGCTCGTAGAGCTTCTCGTCCGCTTCCTTGAGGAGATCCTTGTCGTCCCCTTCGCGGGCGAGTTCGTACGCGACCTGCGCGTCGTCGAAGTCCTCCTGCACTCCGGCGATCGGATCCGTCTGCGCCTTCAGCGTCTTGAGTTCGGCGACCGTCTTCTGCGCCGAAGTCTGGTCGTCCCAGAACCCGGGCTGACCCATCTCGTCTTCGAGTTCCTTGATGCGCGAGAGCTTCGTGTCGAAGTCAAAGAGAGTCGCGGATGGTCACGATCCGCGCCTCGAGGTCGTCGATGATGGCGTGATGCGATTCGTAGTGCATGCCTGCGGCTCAACCCTCGTCCGTGGAGTCCTGGTTCCGTCCCGTTCGCCGCTCATCACGTCGTCAATCGAGTCCGCGATCGCGGCGCGGCTCGAATGGTAGGCGCTCGCGCTCGCCGGTCGTCGGGCGCCGCCCGCTCATCGCTCGAGCGAGTCGACGAACTTCGCGAGACGGTCGAGGCCTTCCTTGATCCGCTCTTCCGCGGTCGCGAAGCTCAGCCGCACATGACTCCGGCCGCAGCCGCCGAAGTCGTCGCCGGGGACGACGGCCACCGCCTGCTCTTCGAGGAGCGTCTCGGCGAACCCGAGCGCGCCCTCGATCGCGTGCCCTTTGGGCGTCCGCTTGCCGAAGTGCGCCGACACATCGGGAAAGAGGTAGAACGCCCCCTCGGGCCGCGTCGTGCGCAGGCCGGGGATCGCCTCGAGTCCCTCGCGCATGAGTTCGGCCCGCATCGCGAAGACGCGGCGCATGCGCTCGATATCTTCGGCGCCGTGGTCGAGCGCTTCGGGGATCGCCGGATAGCAGCACGCGGTGATCGAAGTGTTCATCTGGCTCTGCAGCTTCGCCATCGCGCGGGCGAGCGTCGGGACCGTCGCGGCGTACCCGATGCGCCAGCCGGTCATCGCATAGGTCTTGCTCAGCCCGTTCACCGTGACGACCTGCTCGGAGTCGAGAAAGCGACCGACGCTTACAAACTCCGTCTCGCCGTAGATGAGCTTTTCGTAGATCTCATCGCTGATGACGACGAGCGCGCCGTCGTGCGTCCGGTTGTGTTCGGTGACGACGGCCGCGAGCGCCTCGATTTCGCTCGGCGTGTACACCGTGCCGCACGGATTGCTCGGCGAATTGAGAATGAGAACGCGACTGCGCGGCGTGAGCGCCTTTCGCAACTGCTCGGGCGACATCTTGAATCCGTCGTCGAGCGTCGTCGGAACCTCGACGACCGTTCCGCCGCAGAGTTCACACATCGGCCGGTAGCTCACCCACGCCGGCGTGGGGACGACCGCCTCGTGCTTCTCTTCGGGTTCGAGCAGCGCGAGCAACGCGAGAAAGATCGCCTGCTTCGCGCCGGGCGTGATGACGACATGCTCAGCGTCGACCTTGAGGCCATTCTCCTCGCGGAGCTTGTGCGCGATCGACTTCCGCGCGGCCGGGTCGCCGGCGCTCGCGACATACTTCGTCCACCCGTCGCGGATCGCGTCGATCGCGGCGTCCTTGATATGGTCGGGCGTATCGAAATCGGGCTCACCGGCGCCGAAGCTGACGACATCGATACCCTGCCCCCGCAACGCCGCCGCCTTCGCGCTCACCGCCAGCGTGGCGCTCGGCTTCAGATTCTGAACCCGCCGTGAAAGACGCATGGTGCTACGGTAGGCGAGAACACATTGGCGCACCAAATCGAATGGCGACTGCCGGTTAGGCGAATCGAGCGAGAGAGCACGGAATTCGGAGTTGACTGTAAGGATTTTGTACGGTACGCTCTCCGCATGTCTTCGAGCACAGCAACCGGTGAAGTTGAGCCGCGCCTGATGGAGCGGGCGCGCGAGACGGTCAAGGAGGTCTGGGGCTTTGAAGCGCTGCGGCCGCTGCAGCGCGACGCGATCGAGGCGGGGCTCGCGGGACGGGACTCGCTCGTCGTGCTGCCGACCGGGGGCGGCAAGTCGCTCTGTTACCAGGCGCCGGCCGTGGTCGCCGGGCGGACCGATCTCGTCGTCTCGCCGCTCATCTCGCTCATGAAGGATCAGGTGGATGCGCTGCGGGCGAACGGCGTGGCGGCCGCCGCGCTGCACACCGGTGTCGGCGCCGACGAGCGGAGACAGATCGCGAAGGAACTCAAGGCGGGGCTGCTCCGACTCCTCTTCGTCGCGCCCGAGCGGCTCTTCCAGCCCGCGTTTCTCGATTTTCTCGAGCAGTCGGCGCCGGTTCGCGCTGTCGCGATCGATGAGGCGCACTGCATCAGCCACTGGGGTCACGACTTTCGGCCCGAGTACCGTCGCCTCGCCGAGCTGCGCGACCGGTTCCGCGACGCGAGCTTTCACGCGTTCACCGCGACCGCGACCGAGCGCGTGCGGCATGACATCGTCGAACAACTCGGCCTCCGCGACCCGCGCGTCCTCGTCGGCAGTTTCGACCGGCCGAACCTGACCTACCGCGTGCGGCCGCGCGTCGACGCGCCGGCGCAGACGCTCGAGATCATCCGGCGGCACGAGAACGAGGCGGTCATCGTCTACTGCCTCAGCCGCAAGGAGACCGAGTCGCTCGCTGAATTTCTCCGCGCCAATGGCGTCGACGCGGCGCCGTACCACGCCGGGCTCTCGGCCGAGCGGCGGCGCGACACGCAGGACGATTTCGCCCGTGAGCGGCTCAATGTCGTCACCGCGACCGTCGCGTTCGGCATGGGCATCGACCGGAGCGATGTGCGCTGCGTCATCCATACGACGATGCCGAAGTCGATCGAGCATTTCCAGCAGGAGACCGGCCGCGCCGGTCGCGACGGGCTTCCCGCCGAGTGCGTGCTGCTCTATTCGGCGGGCGACCTCATCCGCTGGCGCCGGCTCATCGAGCAGTCGGCGGGCGAGGGCGGAAGCGAACGGGGCGACGACGACGCGAACGCCGAGGCGCTCCAGGCGGCGGGTGAATTGCTCGAGGAGATGCGCCGCTTCGCCGGCGGCGTGATCTGTCGCCACCGCGCGCTCGTCGAATATTTCGGACAGGAATACGGCGACGAATCGTGCGGCGCCTGCGATGTCTGTCTCGACGAGATCGAGGCGCTTCCCGACTCGCAAGTCATCGCCCAGAAGATCATCTCCTGCGTCGCGCGCGTGCGCGAGCGCTTCGGCGTCGGCCACATCGTCGATGTCCTCGCCGGCGCCGACACCGACGCGATCCGTCGAAACCGGCACGACCAGTTGAGCGTGCACGGCCTGCTCCGCGAATTGCCGAAGAAACAGATCACGAACCTCACGCATCAACTGCTCGACCAGGGGGTGCTCACACGGAGCGACGGCCGGCTTCCCGTCGTCACGCTGAACGACCGCGCCATGGCGGTCATCCGCGGCGACGAAGAGGTCGTGCTGCTCAAGCCCGCCGGCGGCGCGAAGGCGTCGCGCTTCGACGCGGAGTCGTGGGAGGGCGTCGACCGGCCGCTCTTCGAGAAGCTCCGCGCGTTGCGCAAGGAGATCGCCGAGACGAACGATGTGCCGCCCTATGTCATCTTCAGTGACGCGAGCCTGCGCGACTTCGCCCGGCGTCGACCGACGAGCGTCGATCGCCTCCGCGCCGTGTATGGCGTCGGCGAGCACAAAGCGCGCGAATACGGGCCGCAGTTCATCGACGCGGTCAAGACGCATGCGGACGAGACGGGCGTCGATACCGATATCGACGCGCCGCCGGGTGGAAGCGGGGGAGGGTCGGCCGGAATCGTCCGTCCGCCGTCGATGACCGAAGCGAAGCGGAAGGCCTTCGATCTCTTTCGAGCCGAGACACCGGTCGCCGAGGTCGCGAAGACGGTCGGTCGGGCAAAAAGCACGACCTGGGGATACCTCTTCGAGTTCATCGCGGCCGAGCGGCCCGAACGCCTCGACGCCTGGGTCGAGCCGGCGCTCCGCGCGCGGATCGACGCGGCCATGGACGAGGTCGGAACGCGCTTCCTGCGACCGGTGTTCGAGCGCTTGAATGAAGAGGCGCCGTACGAAGTGATCCGCGCCGTCGCGACGAGCCGCCGGGCCCGCGAGATGGCCGACGGGGAGTGAATGGAGAGCCGTCGTCGTGGTCGCCAAGGTGGCGGGGGCGAACGCAAAGCGGGCGGTTCCGCACGCGTCGGTGAGCGTGATGAGATGGCGCCTCGTCGGCGTCACGAATGCGAGGGAGCACGCACGCGCTGACATACCCGCCTGAGAGCGTGATGAGATCGTCAGTGGGGCTACCGATCCGTCCGCCGTCATAAATGACATGGCGGCGGACCGTGGCCCGCCGCCATGAAGACGGAGATGTCGCGTTCATCGGTCGCCCAGTCGTATCCGGCTCGACCCGGTTCACCTTGAGGCGCCGGTATCGCTCAAGCCGGACTGGAGCAGTCCGACGCCAAGCGTCGGCGGCAGAGGTCCGGTTCGAAAGTCGAACCGATCTCCGCGCGACCGATCCACCTCTTACTCCTCGCGCAGGTCACCCTCGGGCTCCGGCGTGAGGATCCGCTTCGCCTCGCGAGCGAGCTTGAGGAATTCGGCGACGGTCGTGTCGTGCTCGTGCTCTTCGAGCGAGACGAGTCCGGCGACGCCGTCGAACGACGAGGTTCCCGCATACGGCGAACCGCGGAGGAGCATGCCGAACTCGGCGGCGGCCGCCGCGAGACGGAAGTCGGCGCTCGTCGCGTCGAGTGATCGACCATCATCCTCGACCGGGAACTCGAGCAGTTCGCTCGTGTCGCCGTCGGGCGCCTTGTAGCGAATCTTGAGCGTGAAGAGTTCACCGCTCTCGAGCGCCGTCTCGTTGAGCGCCGCCGGTCGCTGATAGCGAAGCGGATCGACCGCGCCGCCCGCCGGCTCGGCCGCATCCGCCGCGACCTCACCGGCGTCGTCCTCCGCATCCATCGCGAGCCGATCCCGTGTCGGGACGATCTCGTAGAGCGCCGTCACGGTATGACCCGAGCCGATCTCGCCCGCGTCCTTCGTGTCGTCGTTGAAGTCTTCCGCCGCGAGCAGCCGGTTCTCGTATCCGATGAGCCGGTACGCCGCGACCTCGGCCGGGTTGAACTCAACCTGGATCTTCACATCCTTGGCGATCGTGATGAGCGTCCCGCCGAGCCGCTCGACGAGGGCGCGGTGCGCCTCGTCGTAGTTGTCGATGTACGCGTAGTTCCCGTTGCCCCGGTTCGAGAGCGACTCGAGTCGATCATCCTTGATATTGCCCATGCCGAAGCCGAGCACACTGAGGAAGACGCCCGACTTCGCGCGGTCTTCGATGAGGCGCGTGAGCTGACCATCGTCGGTGACGCCGACATTGAAGTCGCCGTCGGTCGCGAGAATGACGCGGTTGATTCCGCTCGGCACGAAATGCTTCGTCGCGATGTCGTACGCCTGCGCGATGCCGGCGCCACCGTTCGTCGAACCGCCCGACGACAGCCCCTCGATCGCCGCGTGGATCTGGTCGCGTTCGAAGATCGCCGTCGAGTCGAGCGCGATCTGCGAGTTCCCCGCGTAGGTCACGATCGCGACACGATCGTCGACACCGAGGTTGTCCACGAGCGCCTTGAGCGACTGCTTCACCAGCGGCAGCTTGTTCTGGTCGCTCATCGAGCCGGAGACATCGATGAGAAACACGAGGTTCGCGGCCGGCCGGTTCGCCAGGTCGACTTCGATTCCCTTGAGCCCGATCCGTGCGAGTCGATGTCCCTCGCGCCACGGAGTCGGGCCGACCTCAACATGCGCTGCGAATGGCGCCGCGCCGTCGTCGATCGTGCCGTCGAACTCGGCGAGCGCGGGCGGCGCGTAGTCGTAGTCGAAGTAATTGATGAGTTCTTCGATGCGCACCGCGTCGGGCGGCGGCGCCTGACCCTGCTCGATGAGGAAGCGACGCACATTCGAATACGACGCCGTATCGACATCGATCGAGAAGGTCGAGAGCGGCGCCTCGATCGCGAACCGGAACGGATTGTCCGTGATCCGCGCGTAGTCTTCGGTCGACGACTCAGTGTTCGACGCTGCCGCATCGACCAGCCGATCGGCGAGCGCGTCCTGATCGACCAGAATGCGCCCACTCATGTCCTGAAGCCGGAGGGCGACCTGGTCGGGCGCTTCGAGAAAGTAGAGGCCGGCGGCTTCCTGCTCGGAGTCGGTCTGCATGACCACGGCGCCGAGCGCGACCTCGCCTTCCGCGTAGCGGATCGCGTCGCCGCCGTACCCGGCCTGCAGATCCCGTCCGCCGCGCGGCGAAACAGTTTTCCCGACTTCCGCCGGCGCCATCCGCGACCGCTCGCGGGCGAGTTGTTCGACGCGGGAAGGCGGCGCCTGCCTCGCCTCGAGCATTTCCCCCAGAACTTCGTTCGCTTCTTCGATTTTGTCGCGACGATCGCCGAGCGTCGCGCCGAACTCGTCCGCTCCGCCGCGGGCATAGGCGTCATCCATCTCACCGCCGCGCCGGCTCTCGGTCGACGCCGTCTCGGCCGGCCGCAACGACGGCGCTGCGGGCGAATCACCCACCGGGGCGCCGCGTCGCCCGCCGATCATGGCAAGGTCATCATCCGCCGCATCCTTCGGCGCCGCGGTCTCCGCCGCGAGGTTCGATCGCGTCGCCCCATCGAGGGTCGACTCGTCGCGGTCATTCAACGCGGTCAGATCTCGATCGTGCGGCCCCCCGACGGTGCGCGGCAGCACACTCAGAATGAGTGTGGCGGCGAGCCCGCTCAGCCCGGCGCCGATCCAGAAGTCGGCCGACTTCAGCCCGCGGATTCGTCCCGCGATGACCGGCGCGGCTTCATCATCGTCTTCGGCGACAGTGTGGTGGTCGTCGACTCGCCGCTTGAGGTCGCCGCGCTGCTCATCCGTAAGACCGACGGACGGCTCGGCGCCGAACTCGGCGCGAAGCGACGCCGCGGTGGCCCGGATCTCATCGACCGCGCGACGCGCGTCGGCGTCGGTCTCGATCAGGCGTTCGACTTCGCTCGCTTCCCCGGCGTCGAGTTCGCCGAGCGCATACGCGGTGAGTCGGGGATCATCATTCAAGTTCGGTGTCGTCGTCATGGCGTATCGCCTTGTGTTGCAATCCTGGTCGCCGGTGCCGTCTCGCGAACGGAGCGTGGTGATTACCCCGGCTGAACATGCATCGATTCGCGGAGCGCCTTGATGCTCGTGTGAATGAGAAATCCGACATTGCTGACGGAAAGCCCCATGACTCCCGCGATCTCCTTGTAACTCAGACCGGCCTGAAACTTGAGGCGAAGAATCTCGCGTTGCCGGTCGGGTAGATTCTGTAACGCGCTCGAGAGCGCCGATCGTTCTTCGGGTGACTGCGCGTTCGCGTCGGGCGCCGGTTCGGAGGGCGTCGCATCGCGTCCACGCAGGTCGCCGGCGCTTCGCGCATCCATTGTTCCGTCGGTGAGTCGTGTCATGCGCCGCTCCTTCCGCGCCACATCGAGCGCTCTATTCCGGCACACCGTGTAGAGCCATTCCGCGACATGGCCGTCGACGCGCTCGCGATCGGCCGACCACAGCTTGAGGAAAGTCTCCTGCGCGATATCCCGCGCCGACTCGAGGTCGCCCGTGATGCGCATCGCGTACTGGACCAGGGGTCGCTCGTAGCGATCGATGGCGTCGTGCACCCAGGCGACTCGATCGTCGGCGTCGCGAGATCCAATGCGGTGGCGCGTCATGCGTGCTCCCGGTTCCCGGTTCCCGGCGATGGCCCGCCGGGCGGCTCATTTCATCCAACGCGGAACGATGGCGCTTCTTAGACACCGATACGCGTCTTTTCGTCTTTCGCTGCGATTCGAGACGAATGGGAGGGGAGCGGAGTCCGAAAAAGGGCCACCCCCGGCGGGTTCTCCCCGCCGGGGGCGTCGTTCGGCCGATCGCAGGCCGTAAGCCGAGTTCTGTTCCGTCGCCGCCTTCCTTGACGGGGGCTCGACGACGACGGGGCGACCATTTCTCTACGCTGCGCCGTCGCCGGCGCAGGCCGTCGAACCAGTCGATTCGACGGAGCGGTCTACCCGGTTTCTTTCGGCCGGACCGGCCGCTCCCGGTTTCCCGGAACGAAACCTGCGTGACCTTGCACGCGATGGGGTTTGCCATGCCCCGGCCGTCACCGACCGGGCGGTGCGCTCTTACCGCACCATTTCACCCTTACCTGTGCGCGAGCCGAAGCCGCGCCATCGGCGGTGTATTTTCTGTGGCACTGTCCCTGACCCGCGACCGAACGGGCCGGTGGGCGTTACCCACCATCGTGTCCTGCCGTGCTCGGACTTTCCTCTCCGGCGCCAGTCGGCGCCGGAGCGGTCGCCACGCCTGCGATTTCATCCGCATGCTATCTTGGTGACGCCCGATCGTCCCGTATAGAACTACGGGCTGACACAGAAAGGCGTTCGCCCCCCGATGCCCCCGTCTGAAGATTCCTCCGCCACTCCGCCGGCGCCGCCCACACCGTCGGCTCGTCGACGGGTCGTCGTCTGGCTCGATCCGGACCAGATCGACCTCGTGCGCGAGGTCGCCGAGCGCGCGAACCTCGAACTCACCGCCGCGGGAAGCGCAAGCGGCGCCGCGGCGTCGACGGTCGCCGAAGCCTTCGCCGCCGAGCGTCGTCCCGATCTCCGCCAGGCCGTGTTCGACCTCGAATACGAAGCGCTCTGGATCGCGACGATGAGCGGCATCGATTCGGACGATTTGCCCGCGATCATCGAGAAGGCGCCGGTCATCGTCTCGAACGAACCGCTCGCCGACCACTGGGCCTCATCGGTCGAGGGCGGATCGGCCGACGGCGCCTGGGTCGTGCCGCTCTTCCGCAACACCGCGACGGCGGCGCTCTACGACGATCTGCGCGAATCGTTCGGCGCCGTGCGCGCCATGAGCGTTCACGCGCGCGGCCGGCGGGCGCACGGGTCGCTCTATGCGCGACTGACCGACGCGCTCGACTTCATTGAGCGCGTCGCCGGTCCACTCGAACTCATCGACGCCGGCCTGAGCGGACCGCTCGCGGATCCGCCCGCGACGCTCCGCGACATGCACGGCCATATCGCCTTCAACGCGCGGTTCCCGGTGAACATTTCCGCCTGCGGTCTCGTGAGCGACCTCGGAGGTGAATGGTCGCGCGGCGCCACGATTCTCGGCGAGGGCGGCTGCATCCGAATGACCGACACGCAGTTCGAATGGTGGGATCACGACGGTCGTCTCGTCGACTCAGCGAACCTGCCGGAGTTCGACTCGGCCGCGTCCGTGCTCGCCGATCAGATCGATCGGGCGATCGATGCGCGAAAGCGTCGACTCGAGCCCCGTGAGCCCCGCCGCACCGTCGCCGCGTGCGAAGCGGCGCGTCTCAGCCTCCGGACGGGCCAGAGCGAGTCGCCCCGCAAGCTCCTCGAAATGGCGACGCGATCCTGACCGTTAAGCCGCGGTCCAAGCAGAACTTCCCGAATGAAAAACCCCGCTGCCACAAGGTGTAGCAACGGGGCGGAGGGGAGAAAGATGATCGCTACCTTGGTTCGGACAGAATTCGAGCCCGGCATGAATAAATGCGCGAAATCCGGTCCGGATTTGTGGACTCTTCCCCCGCGGCGAAGCTAGCGACTGCGGCGAACCGAGGCTTCGAGCGGCACGGCGCCGCCCTTCGCCAGCCATCGGTAAGTGTCTGCCAATAACTCAGTTTGCGAATTCATCGCGTGGTTGTCCGAGACCCAGTCGCTCGCCCGGTTGGCAAGGTCCCGGAACGACGCCGGCGAATTTCGAAATGCGCTGATCGTGTCCCGCCATTCGGCCGATTCGCCCGACTCAATGAGCGTGGTGATCGAAGCGTCATCGAGCGCGGGAATCACCCCGTCGCGGGCGGCGACGACGGGACGCCGCCGGGCCATCGCCTCGAGCACGAAGGTCGAAGCTCGATGGGTCGCTTCGGGGACGACGATGAGGTCACTCTCGAGGGGGAGCAGACGGTCGCGTCCGACGGGCGGGATCAGGCTGAATCGTCCTTCGAGCCCACCCGACTGCGCGTGGCGCCACGCCTTGTCTTCCACCATGCGGTCGAGGTCGGCGAAGATCATGAATTCCGGATCGTCGCCGATCGCCTCCGCGCACCCGGTCAGAAACGCCTTGATGGCCGGGAGCGAGGCGCCGCGCCCGGCGACGATGCACGCCACCGCGTTTCCCCGCGCCTCGTTCGCCGGCGCTCGGCGCTCGACCGCGTACACGCCGAGCGGCACGCAGCGCACGAGTGAGGCGTCGATCGAATGGCGCAGCGCCTCCGCCATCGGTGGCGTCGCGGTGAGAACTCCGGCGACGACATCGCGCCGCGCGAGGCGGGCGATCTGCGGCAACTCCTTCGCGTCCCACACGCTGATCGCAAGTGGACGCTCGAGTGATTCCGCAAGCGCGAGCGCCGGTCGCCAGGCATGCTGACCGATCGCATGCACGAGGTCCGGGGTGATTCCGCCGTCAAACGATTCACAGAGCGTCGCCCATCGTTGCGACGGCCGCAGCGCCCACCACCGACACACGCCGCCGTAGGGGACCTGGGGCGCGAGCGCCAACCGGTCATCAAAGCGCCCGTCGACCGGAAGCACCCGCGTGATCCGAATGCCCGTGGTCATCAATGCCGACACCGTCCGGTCGTACCATGCCCGTTCGGCGTCGAACGCTTCGGTACCGATGATCAAGGCGGCGTGCATGGGCGACTCTTCGTCGAGCAGTGACGAGGACGAAATCAAGCGACATTCCGTTCGTGTATCGTACCGTCAGCTCCGGTTTCATTGAAATGAACGACGCCCGGACCAGTTGGTCCGGGCGTCGCGGGTACTCTTCGTTCATCGTCGATGCGGCGTCGTCCGTCAGGACTCACCCGGCTCGCTGTCTCCAGCGCCGACCTTCATCGACTCATCGCCGTCGTCCTTCGCCGGCTTCTTCTTCTCCGGCTCAGCCGGTTTCTTGTCGAGCGACGGATCATGCGAAGCCTTGAAGGTGAGATGTTCCTCGCCTTCGGCGTGAGTCACGACCAAGCGGTTCTTCCCTTCGAACTCGCCACGAAGCACGCTCTCGGAGAGCGCATCCTCGATGTAGGAGCCGATCGCCCGGCGCAAGGGTCGAGCGCCGAAATCAGGGTTGTAACCCTTCTCGATGAGGAAGTCCTTCGCGCTCTCGTCGAGCTCCATGTGAAGCCCGTGCTCTTCGAGCCGGTTGATGACGCGTTTCGCTTCGTACTCGACGATGGACACGAGATCTTCGCGCGTGAGCGGATGGAAGACGATGACCTCATCGAGACGGTTGATGAACTCAGGCCGGAAGTACCGCTCAATTTCCTTCATGAGCGTGTGCTTCATCTTTTCGTAGTCCGGCGCTTCGGCGCGCTTGCCGAAGCCGAACTGCGATCCGCCCTTGATGAGATCGGCGCCGATGTTCGAGGTCATGATGAGGATCGTGTTCTTGAAGTCGACATTCCGACCGAACGAATCGGTGAGTCGACCTTCCTCCATGATCTGAAGAAGCATGTTGAACACATCCGGGTGCGCCTTCTCGATCTCGTCGAGGAGGATGACGGCGTACGGGCGACGGCGGACGCGCTCGGTGAGCTGGCCGCCCTCTTCGTATCCGACATATCCCGGAGGCGCGCCGATGAGGCGGCTCACATTGTGCTTCTCCATGTACTCCGACATGTCGAGCTGAATGAGCGCTTCTTCGTCACCGAACATGAACTCCGCGAGCGCCTTCGAGAGAAGCGTCTTGCCGACGCCCGACGGGCCGATGAAGATGAACGACCCCATCGGACGCTTCGGATCCTTGAGCCCGGCGCGGGCCCGGCGGATCGCCTTCGAAATGCTTGTAATCGCTTCGTGCTGACTCACGACGCGCTTGTGCAGCTCGTCCTCGAGCTTGAGCAGGCGCTCGGCCTCCTCCGCCTCGAGACGAGTGAGCGGGACGCCGGTCATCTTCGAGACGACCTCGGCGATGACTTCATCATCCACTTCGCCGAGCGTCTCGTTCTGCTTCTCGCGCCATTCCTTCTGGATCTGCTCTTTTTCCTTGCGGAGCTGCTCTGCTTCGTCGCGAAGCTCGGCGGCGCGTTCGTAATCGGCTTCCTTGACCGCCTCATCCTTCTCGATTGCGAGACGCTCGATCTTCTCTTCGATGTCCGCGAGATTCGGCGGCTTGGTCATGCTCGTGAGACGGACCCGCGCGCCGGCTTCGTCGATGACATCGATCGACTTGTCCGGCTGGACGCGCCCGGTGATGTAGCGGTCCGACAACTCGACCGCGGCTTCGAGCGCCGCGTCGGTGATCTTCACGCGATGATGGTCTTCGTACCGCGCCCGCAGCCCCTTGAGGATCTCGACGGACTGCGACTTCGAAGGCGGCTCGACGACGATCGGCTGGAAACGCCGCGCGAGCGCGTTGTCCTTCTCGATGTACTTGCGGTACTCGTCGAAGGTCGTGGCGCCGATGCACTGGATCTCGCCGCGCGAGAGCGCCGGTTTGAGCACATTCGACGCGTCGATCGCGCCTTCGGCGCCACCGGCGCCGACGAGCGTGTGCAGTTCGTCGATGAACAGGATGACATTGCCCGCCCGGCGGACTTCATTCATCACCGCCTTGATGCGCTCCTCGAACTGGCCGCGATACTTCGTGCCGGCCACCATGAGCGCGAGATCGAGCACGACGAGCCGACGGTCATAGAGAAGATCCGGAATCTCCTTCGAGATGATCCGCTGCGCGAGTCCTTCGACGATCGCGGTCTTGCCCACCCCGGCCTCACCGAGGAGAACGGGGTTGTTCTTCGTGCGACGGCACAGAACCTGAATGAGCCGCTCGATCTCGTTCTGGCGGCCGATGACCGGATCGAGCGCCTGCTCCTGGGCCAATTCCGTAAGGTCGCGGCCGAAGGAGTCGAGCGCCGGCGTCTTGCTCTTCCCCTTGCGGGGCTGGTCGCCGGATTCGCCGCTCATTCCGGTCTCGCCCGCTTCGGTTTCGCCGGAATCGACGCCGGCGCCGAGGAGGTTGAGCACCTCTTCGCGGACTTCTTCGAGCTTGAGACCAAGGTTCATGAGCACCTGGGCGGCGACGCCGTCGTGCTCACGCAACAGCCCGAGCAGAAGATGCTCGGTGCCGACATAGTTGTGATTGAGGTTCCGCGCTTCCTCGATCGCGTACTCAATAACCTTCTTCGCGCGGGGCGTCTGCGGGAGCTTGCCCATGGTCACGATGTCCGGACCCGACTTGACGAGCTTCTCCACCTCGAGCCGCACCTTGCGGAGGTCGACGCCGAGGTTCTTCAAGACATTCGCGCCGACGCCGCTGCCTTCTTTGACCAGTCCGAGCAGGATGTGCTCGGTGCCGATGTACTCGTGATTGAAGCGCTGGGCCTCCTGGTTCGCGAGGGCCATCACCTTCCGAGCGCGATCGGTGAATCGTTCAAACATGACCACTCCTCGGGGAGTTTGTGAGGCGTGTTTCGTCGCCGGAGGGGCCCGTCCCCGTGCGTCTCGACCCCTCCGATTCAATGGTAGGGAAAGGCGTCCAGACCTTCCATGAAGCGAACGCCCGCTCGACCATCCAAAACCCTATACGACGCGGCGCAATCATCGGTTCTATCGGTCGATCCGCGCGGAATCTGAACCGCCGCGGACGCGAACATCGCATTCGCCTCTCGGACTGGCGCCCCCGGGCGGATATGCTGACGGGCGACGCGGCGCAACTATCGCTCCGCGCAGATGTTCGGACGATTCATGATCCCGAGGGGCCGATCCGCGAATGGCGCAGCCCGGACGAAATGATCCGTGCCCGTGCGGCAGCGGGCGCAAGTACAAAAAGTGCTGCATGGCGAATCAGACGACGGCCGGCGCGACGGCCCGTCACGCCCGGGCGTCCGGCGCGCCATCGGTATCGGAGGGCGTCCGGAAGGGCGTCATGGCGCGACGGGCTGGTCGATTCGATGAGGCCGCCCGTCAATTCAACGAGGCGCTGCGACGCAATCCACGCGATGCGCTCGCCGCGCACGAACTCGGGATGCTCACGGCCCAGTTCCAGGACCTCAAGGCCGGCCTGGAACTCGTTCGACGCGCTGTGACGATCAGCCCTTCGCAGGTCACCTTCCGGCTGGGTGTCGCCGATCTTCTGCACCGCGCGGGACGGTTCGACGAGTCGAAGGCCGAAGCCGAGGCCGCGTTGCGACTCGAGCCGGGCAACCTCGTCGCGCGGCTGCTCGTCGCGGACGCACTCGAAAAATCGCATGAACTTGAGGAGGCGCTTGTTGCGGTCGAACGAGCCGCCTCGGTCGCCGCGGACGACCCGCGGGTCGCAGCGCTCTCCGGTCGAGTGCTCCGCCGCCTCGGTCGACACAAGGACGCGGTCGAACGGCTACGCGTCGCGGTCGAACGCGACAACGGGTCGGCGCCCGCCGCGATCCGGGCTCGTCTTCGGTATGAGCTTGGCGCCGCGCTCGAGCGGCTCGGCGCCGCGGACGACGCGTTCATCGCGTTCCGCGACGCCGGACGCCTCACGATATCGACGCCTGAGGCGCAGGCGCTCGATCGGACGGAACTCACGCGTCTGATCGACGCCCATTCCACAGCGCTTACCAAGGATCGTCTCGACGCCTGGCGCCGGCGCGGCGCCGAGGCGTCGTTCGAACTGGCGCCGCCGATCTTTCTCATCGGATTTCACCGGTCCGGCACCACGCTGCTCGAGCAGATGCTCGCAGCGCGGCCCGGTCTCGTTTCGTCGGGTGAGGCGCCGGCGCTCCATCAGGTCCATCACGGACTCCATCGCGGGCGGTCGGTCACCGAAGGCCTCGAGACGCTCGACACCCTGAGCGCGGACGACCTGAACCGGTGGCGCCGGGAGTACTTCACGCTCATGGCGAAACACACCGGCTACGACTCGAGCGCGGGTCGATTGCTCGACAAGCAGCCGCTCAATACGGTGTATCTCGCGCTCATCGCGGCGCTCTTCCCGGATGCGAAAGTCGTGATGACGCTCCGGGACCCGCGCGATGTCTGCCTGAGCTGTTTCATGCAGGACTTCCGGCTTGACAACGCAAGCGTGCACATGACTTCGCTCGACGGCGCCGCGGCGCTGTACGCGAAGGTCATGCAGTATTGGATGAGCGTGCAAGCGCGTTGGAGTCTCGACACACTTGTCGTTCGCTACGAAGACTTCGTTCGTTTGCCGGAGACCGAAGGGCGCCGACTCTTCGACTTCCTCAATCTCGAGTGGTCTGACGACGCGACTCAATTTCAGGAGATCGCGAGAGATCGTGTCATCGCGACTCCGAGTTACGAGGCGGTCACTCAGGCCATCAACACGAAAGCGATCGGTCGCTGGCGTCGCTACCGCGACCACATGGCACCCGCGCTCGAACGCCTGCAGCCGTTCGTCGAATCGTTCGGGTACGAGGACGAGTCGTCATGAGCAAGCGGACGAATGGGTCGAAGCCACGCAGTGGGGGAAGACTTCGGCCGGCCCAGCGCCGGTCGATGCTCGAAGAGGCCGGGCGGCTTCGCGCGGCCGGCGCGCTGAGTGAATCGGCGCGTGTGTACGCGTCCCTGCTCGAGCAGGATCCGAACGACGCCCGCGCCGCGTTCGAATACGGCTCACTGCTCGTGATGAACAATCGGCTCGATGACGGCGTCGTATGGCTGCGACGCGCCGCATCATTGCGCGGTCACGAGGGTCGATATCAGCTCGCGCTCGCCGGAGCGCTCCTGCAGATTCCGCGAATCAAGCCGGGTGAACTCACGGAGGCGACCGCCGCGGCCGAGCGCGCGATCAGGCTGATCCCTGATGAGCCGAACGGGTACTGCTTTCTCGCCGCCGCGCTCGAACGGGCGCGGCGCCTCGATGACGCGGCGGAGATCATGGCCGGCGCGGCGGACCGGTTTCCCGATCATCCCAAGACCCAGATCACCTACGCGCACGCTCTGAAGGAACAGAAGAACTACGAGAAGGCTCGCGCGAGGCTCGAGCCGATCGTGCATGACGAGTCCGTCGATGTGCACGCGAGGCAGTCCGCGACACACGAACTCGCCGACATCGCGCACGAAGACGGGCGATATCACGATGCCGCGGACCTGTACGAACGCGCCGGGGCGCTCGCGAAGACCTTCGCAGAGACGAATGAGTTCGACGCGAACGAACTCTTCGACCGCATTCGCGGGTATTGCGAGGCGATCGACGAATCGTTCTTCTCGACTGTCGAGGCGCCGAAGAGCGCGGAACGCCAGTCGCCGATCTTCCTTCTCGGATTCAATCGCTCGGGCACGACGCTCATCGAGCAGGCTCTCGCGGCCCATCCGCGTGTGATCACCTCCGACGAGCAGCCGGTCATCCCGGCGTTGCGGCGCCTCATCATGCGCGAGTCGAATACGCGCGCCGAGCGCGAGGGCGAGGCGCTGCGCCGATTGACCGACGCCGACCGACGGCGTCGGCGCTCGGAATACTGGACGATGATGGAACGGGCACTTGGCGAGCCCGTGGGGGGTCGAGTTCTCGTCGACAAACTGCCGCTCAACACCATCGAACTGCCGGTCATCAACGCGCTCTTCCCGCAGGCGCGGGTGATCGTCGCGCTCCGTGATCCGCGGGATGTCTGCCTGAGCTGTGTTCGCCAGTCCTTCCGACTCAATATTGCGAACATCCACTTCCTCTCGATGGGCGACACCGTGCGGCTTTACAGCGAGGTGATGAACTTCTGGTGGTTCATCCGTGACCGGTTGACCGTCCGATGGACCGAGGCGCCGTACGAGCGCTTCGTCCACGACTTCGAACACGAGGCGCGGCGTCTGCTCGAGTTCGCCGGGCTCGAGTGGTCCGACGAGGTGAAGAGATACCACGAGAAGGCCGGTCGGCGACTCGTCTCGACGCCGAGCGCCGAAGCCGTCTCCCGCCCGGTCTACACCGGCGCCATTGGTCGGTGGCGGCCGTATGCGTTCTACCTCGAGCCTCATCTCGAGGCGTTGCAGCTGTTCATCGACGCGTTCGGGGCTGAGCGATCCGAGACGGAGTAGCGACGGGGCGGCGCCCCATGCCGACCAGGAAAAAGACAAGCCCGGGCGAAGAATCGCCCGGGCTTGTCGTTGTCGGCGGGCAGACGATTGCCGTTTGCCCGTTTGCCCTCGAGTCGCGGATCACTCACGCGGTTGGAGTTTCGAGGGCAGGAGTTGTGGAGTCCGATCAGAGAACGGTGTGCGGACCGCTGACGACGCAGCAGAAGGTGCCGTCACCGTCCGGGGTGTACGCGACGAACCAGAGCGTGCGACCGCGGGCCGAGTTCGGAACCGGAACCGTGAGGCTCGCGGCGCCCGAGCTGTTGAGGCGGTTGTTGCCGGGGTTGCCGTCGTTGTCGACGAGGTTGTCCGTGCCGCCGTTGCAGCGAACGAAGTTACCCGCGGAGGCCGACAGCGGGTCGGCGCAGTCGCAGGCGGTGTCCGCAGCGCGCTGGGTCGGGTAGTAGGCGATGGCATAGTTCGCGTTCGCCTGGCCGTCCGCGATGCGGAAGGTGGCCGGGCTGCCGGCGACGAGCGTCGGCACCGTGAAGGTCACGCAGTTGCCGCCGCCGCCTTCACCGAAGAGACCGACCATGTTGCCCAGCGGATCGGGGCAGAGGCCGAAGGTGTAGTCAAAGCATTCGGTGAACGGATCAAAGGTGCCGTCCCAGTTGTCGTCGTCGTAGACGATGGGCTCGCCCACGCCCTGATCAGCGGGGTCCTTCGGTCCCCAGAGCATGACCTGGTTGTTCGCGCCGACGGTCGAGAGGCCGGTGTCATAGAAGAACTGGATCTCGACGCCGACCGAGGCGCCGCCGGTCGGGACGGTCAGCTCGAAGCCGCCGGTGAGGTCGACATCGGTGTAGTAGTAGCCACCGGCGCCGACGCTGCCGAAGTTGAGGATGACGCCCGTGAGGAAGTTCGGGTCGCCCGTGCCGCAGAACTGATCGAAGTTCGCGTCATAGGTGCTCACGACGATGACGGTGTCACCGACCGTGTTGCCGTTCGGGTCGCGCTGGCCGGGATTGAGCGTGTTCCACCAGCCGAGCTGGAGGCGGTTCGCCGTGCCCGTCGAGTTCGTGGCGCTGTTGCCGCCGGAGCGACGACCGCCCGAGACATAGGTCGAACCGAAGAACCAGCGATACGACTGCGCAGCGCAGCCGCCGACGCTGGCGATGTCGCAGAACGGATCAAAGCCGCCGTTCACGACGCCGTCCGTCGGGAAGCCCTTGCCCGAGCCGCAGGGGTCGGTCGTCTTGACGCCCTCGTACGAATCGAATTCACCACCGAGGTTCACGGTGTCGTCGACACCGACATAGGGGCGCCACTCGCCCACCGTGCCGTCGGCGTAGAGCGGAGCGATCGAAACCGGCTGCAGCTTCTCCTTCATGGAGGCCTTCTGCAGCGTCTTGGGGGCGGCGAACGAGGCGGTCGTCAGACCGCACACGGCGAGCCCCGCCGACAGAGCGATGAATCGTCGAAGCATAATGGCAATTCCTTTCTTTCTCCAAGCCAGAGTCGCTGACGACGGATCCGGCCACGCGCCGGAACATGAGGTCCACAACTCCTCACCTGCCGTTCGCGAGCGAAACTCTTCCGGCGAACAAACGCCGGCTGATGACCGGGAGCGACTCGCTCCCGTGTCGGAATCTCAAGTCAATCAATTCGAGAGGTTCCCGGCGCGCCGAATGGCTGGCGTCGCGCCGTCGATCTCCACGATCTCCAGACGAACCCGCCCCGACCGGCGCGAGGTCCGTCTATCTCGTGGAAGGCGCAAACGGTCGACGCAGACGGTAAACGATTGCGAATTAATTCGCGCGCCCGTTGGACCCGGTCGAACGCCGTGGCATTCTGAATGCAGCCGGGTCGCTGGATGGCGGAGGGTCCCAGCTGAACGAGTACGATTTCCTATTCGCCCGGAGTTACGGCCGGCTCGAACGCGCCGCCCGGACGCTCCTTGCCCGCGATCGCCAGCGGGACGAGATTGAGCCCGCCGCCCTGGTCCATGAGGTTTACCTGCGGCTTCGGGACCACCTTCCGTCCGGTTGCGACTCCGAAGACCGATTCACCGCGCTCGCGTGTCGCCTCATGGAACTCATCGTGCGCGACCACGCCCGGCGGCGTTACGCCCGGAAGCGTGGCCGCGGCTGGAAGCGGCAGGCGCCCGGACAGTGCGATCGACTCGCCGCCGGGTCGCCGGACGACTCCTGTGATATGCAGGATCTCATTCGGGCGCTTCGCGCCGTTGATCCGGTCGCGGGCGCCGCGGTCTGGCTTCGGCTGACCGGCGGGCTGAGCCATGAGCAGGTCGCCGACCGACTCGGGGTCTGCGAACGGACGGCGCGCACGGCATGGGAGCGGGGCCGGCGCCGTCTCCGCGAATGGATCGATTCCGAGGCGCGGCCGATCGCTAGAGAAGATGCGACTCGTGGGCGCCCCGCTTCGGCTCCTCCGGTATCAGCACGAAGTCAGGTTCGACGAGCGCCGCGGAGGACCGTGTGCGAAACGCCGCCCGGAACCCCGGTCGCAACGCCGCCGCAGACCACGCTCCGTCCGGCGTCATAAGGATCGCGGCGGCCTGGTGGTCGGGATGCGGCGGGATCGATTCGGCGATGCGTTCAATCACCGCGATCGACGCTTGCGCCGGCGAGTCGCCCGCCCGCAAACGCTCGACGGCGAAGAACGAGGCGCAGGTCGACATGAACAACTCGCCGGTTCCCGTTCCGATCGCCGCCCCAACCTTCGGATCGACATACAACGCGTGACCAATGATCGCGGCGTCGCCGACCCGACCGGGCGTCTTGAACGCCATGCCACTCGTCGTGCAACCCGCGCCGATCACCCCTGACGCGTCCCGGGCCATGACGCACACCGTGTCGTGGAGCCCGCGGTCGACCCCGCGAAGCTCTTCGACATTGCGGGGTGGAATCCAGCCGCGGTACCGATCGTCATCGAGGATCGTGGGGTCGTCACGCCAGCGCTCCCAGACCGCCCGGGCGTCGTCGGTGAGCAGCGTCTCGACTCTCTCGAATCCCTCGGACGCGGCGAAGCGCTCGGCGTCGGGGCCGACGAGAAGTCGATGCGTGGTCCGCTCCATAACCCGTCGCGCTATCGAGACCGGATTCACGAAATGACGGATGTCAGCCACGCCGGCGGCGCGGCCGGGGCCGAGCATGATCGCGGCGTCGAGCGTCACCTGGCCAAGCGCGTCCGGCAACCCGCCGAGGCCGACCGAGTCGACGGCCGGATCGGCCTCGATGGCGCGGCAGGCCGCTTCGATGGCGTCGATCGCTTCGCCGCCCCGATCAAGCGTCGGCCACCCGGCGTCGATCGCCTGCACGCCGAACGACCAGGTCGAAAGCATGACGGGTCCATCAACCGGTCCGCCGCGCTGATCACCAGTCACGGCTGCTCCCTGAGCACGAAGAGCGCCCAGGTTCCGTCACTGAAGAAGTGTCGATCGCGAACCGCTTCGAGCGCAACGCCATCGAGCCCCTTGAATCGGCGGCGATAAGCGTCCCAGAAGTCCGGTCCGCCCCGGGCGTGTCGAAAGGCGCTCGCATAGCCGATCGTAAAGAGCACTTCAGGTTGCTCATCGAGTCTCGCGATGATGGACCCGGGCAGGTCGTCCCCGAGTTGCCACGCGAGGGCGCGGTAGGCCCGTTTGACATCCGTTCGATTGAATCGCTTGTTCTCGATCTTCTTCACCCAGTAGCCGAGCGCCTGGTCCGGACCCTTCGGGAAACGCCAGGGATGCGGCGTGAGGTAGGCGGCGCGCGGGTCGAGCAGAAGCGAATACTGGAACGGCAATCGGGCTTCGACCCCCGGGAGTCGCCGGGCCTGGCGAGTGAATTCGTAGGAGACCGCGAGGAAGGCGGGATGATCCGGCGCGTCGATCTCGGGCGCGTAAAACGCGACGGCCGCGTGTGGCTTTCGAAGGGGAAGCCGGGGCACGATGACTTCGCGCGCCACCGGTCCCGCCGGCTGGACATGGACCCGCATCGGGGTGGACGCGCCGGTGTCGTCGCCTTCGATGGCGCCAAGCGTTGTCGCCGCGGTTTCCGTCAGACCGTCGACGCGACCGCACAGAAGGACGGTGACATCGGACGGCGCCGCGCGCCGGCGCCACTCCCGTTGCACGCGTTCGAGTCCGAGTCGGCGCAGTCGTTCGGGATCGAGGCCACGGGCGTCGCCTGACGCATGGCGAAAGGTCTTCGCGACGAGCCAGTTGATCGGCGCCTCCGGCCGCCCGGACTCGAACTCGACGCTCTGCTCGCGGCTCAGCCGCTCGACTTCCTCCGAGAGATCGCCCTCGGTGATCTCGAGCGCCGAGAGTCGGGCGCCAAGCTCCTGCAGACGCTCCGGCGCCTCCTCATGCGGAACCACCCAGCCGAAGACGATGTGTTCCGGATACGCCCGCGCGCTCCAGCCGTCGTCGTATCGATCATCGAGCGACTCGGGCGTCGCCGGCTCCGCCCCCGGCGCCGCGCTCGTCAACGCGAGCCGGGCAAGCATGCGGGCGAGCCCGGGCGCGTCCGAAGGATCGTGATGCTCACCGCTCGCGAGCATGACGACGATGGCGGAGTGGCTCGTATTCGGAGTGTCCTGCAGAAGCAGGGTGAGTCCGTTCTCGAGTCGGACGACCTCGACGAGTTGCGGCGTGTTGTCGAACTCCGGCTCGACCGGCGCTTCGACTTCCGGAGTCATGGGCTCGTCGATGGTCGAGTCGTCGAGTTCGATTTCGTCCTGGCCGTGCGCGACGCGCGAGAGCCCGACGAGCAGCAGGCCGAGCGAGAGAAGGAGAAGCAGCCAGGGAAACCGGCCGCCGTTCGTCTGGCAAGTCATGGCGATCGACCTTTCAGCGTGGCATGGGCGACGCGCGCCGGCGTCGAGCCCGGCGCAGGCAGGATATCGCGCCGGTCCGGGTGGGGCCCGGTTCAGGATACTGGACGCGAGTCGCGCCGGGAACTGTCCATTTCTCGAGATCGGGAATCGCCGACGGAAGGGTCTACACTCCGCCAATCATGCAGCATGACCCGATTGCGATCCTGACGGAACGATTCCGCGACGCCTTCGTCGAGGCGTTCGGCGACGAGTACGCCGACGCCGACCCGCTCATTCGCGCCACCCAGGACCCGAAGTTCGGAGACTTTCAGTCGAACGCGGCGATGCCGCTCGCGAAGCGCCTCGGAGCGAACCCTCGCGAAGTCGCCTCGAAGATCGTCGAAGCCGTCGATCTCGATGCGATCGCCGAGTCGCCCGAGATCGCCGGTCCGGGGTTCGTCAACCTGCGGCTCAAGTCCGCGGCGCTCGCCCAATTGCTCGCGTCCATGGAGGATGAGCGACTCGGGGTCGAGCCCGCGGCCGACCAGCGCAAGGTCGTGGTCGACCTCGTCGGCGTGAATGTCGCGAAGCAGATGCATGTGGGGCATCTCCGCTCCTCGATCATCGGTGACACGCTCTGTCGCGTGCTCGCCCGACTCGGCGTCGAGGTGACGCCGCAGAATCATCTCGGCGATTGGGGACTGCAGATCGCGATGGTCCTCGCTTCGCTCCGCGAGCGGGGGGTGAACCTCGATCGACTCACGGTGGACGAACTCGAGCGCGCCTACCGCGACGCGACACTGAGCTGCAAAGCGGATCGGCGGGCGCTCGAAACGGCGATACGACTCGGCGCCGGGCCGCATCGAATCGCCGCGTGGGAAGAACAGGTCGCCGGCGCCGAAGCGGCGCTCGAACGCGCGAAGTCGACACTCGTCAAGCTGCAGGGGGGCGACCCCGAGCTCGTCGCCGACTGGGAGAAGATCATCGCGATCACCATGGAGGCGTGTTACGAGATCTACGACCTCCTCGACCTGCAGGTCGACGCGTCGCACAATCGCGGCGAGTCGTTCTACCGCGAGAAACTCCCCGAAGTCGTGCGGGAGCTTGAAGAGGCCGGGCTCGCCGTGGAATCGGAGGGAGCGCTCGTGGTCCGCATGGCCGACGAGAACGACACGCCGCTTCTCATTCGCAAGTCGGACGGCGGATTTCTTTACGCCACGACCGATCTCGCGGCGTTGCGGTATCGCCTCCGCGACCTTGGCGCCGAACGCGTGATCTATGTCGTCGACGCGCGGCAGCGCGATCACTTTCGCAAGGTGTTCGAGGCCGTCCGCATGGCGGGCTGGGACCAGCTTCCGGACGGGGGCCGCGCCGAACTCGTTCATGCCGCGTTCGGCGCCGTGTGCGGCGAAGACGGTCGACCGCTCAAGACCCGCTCGGGCGAGAACATCAAGCTCAAGGATCTGCTCCACGAGGCGATCCGCCGGGCCGCAGCCATCGTGCGGGAGAAGAAACCGGAGCTGCCGGAGAACGAGCAGGTCGAGGTCGCACGAGCCGTTGGTATCGGATGCGTGAAATACGCGGATCTCTCGTCGCAGATTCAGAAGGACTATGTCTTCGACTGGGACCGCATGCTCGCGTTCGAAGGGAACACCGCGGCGTATCTCCAGAATCAGTTCGTGCGGATCCGGTCGATCAGCCGCAAGGCGCCCGCCGACATCGACCTCGCGGCGTCGTTCAGTGTCGACCATCCGAAGGAGAAGGCGCTCGCGCTCGAGTTGCTGCGCTATCCCTCGGTCGTCAAGGCGGTCGGCGAGACGCTCGAGCCGAACCGGATCTGCCAGTACCTCTATGAACTCGCGAACGCGTACAGCCTCTTCTACACCGAGTGCCCGGTGCTCAAGGCGGAGTCCGCGGCGACGCGTGACGGACGCCTTCGCCTCTGCCGCCTCACCGAGCGCGTGCTTGGCGACGGGCTCACCCTTCTGGGCATTCGCACGCTCGAGCGAATGTAACGCGTCGCGGCCGGCGGAATCGTGAAATATACTTCGGGCATGACTGAAGTCGTGGTCATCCGGGCGGCGCACGAGGGCGATCTGCCGGCGCTCGTCGAGTTGTACAACCATTACATTCGCGAGACGCCGTTCACCTTTGATATCGATCCCTACACGGTCGAGTCGCGTCGACCGTGGTTCGATCAGTTCGCCGACACCGGACGACACCGGCTCTTCGTCGCGACGGATCAGGATGAACAGGTACGCGGCTTCGCGTCGAGCCAGCGCTTTCGACCAAAGGCCGCGTACGACACCTCGGTCGAGACGAGCATCTACCTCTCCCCGGAGTCAACCGGCCGCGGCATCGGATCGCAGTTGTATCGAACGCTCTTCGAGGCGCTTCGGCGCGAAGATGTGCATCGCCTCTACGCGGGCGTCACGCTGCCCAATCCCGCGTCGATCGCGTTCCATGAGCGATTCGGTTACAAGCGGCTCGGCGTCTATCGCGAAGTCGGCCGCAAGTTCGGATGCTACTGGGATGTCGAATGGTTCGAGCGCGAGTTCGACGGCGCCGGAGCCGGTTGATCACCGCTTCGACTTGAGCCAGGCGTGCAGTTCATTCGTCGTCCACGCGTTGACGCAATCCTCGGGCCGCACGCCGCCGCGCCGGGCCGTAAGCACGCCGTAGTGCAGATTGTCGAAATGTGAATCGCGATGCGCGTCGGTATTGATCGCGATCCTGCATCCCGCGTCGACCGCCGCCTTCACATGCGCATCCCGCAAGTCGAGACGCTTCCAGTTCGCGTTAATCTCAAGCGCCGTGTCGTGTTCGAGCGCCGCGGCGATGAGCTGGTCCATATCGGGCGCCAGACCCTCGCGGCCGCCGATGATGCGCCCCGTCGGATGGCCGAGGATGTGCACGAGTGGATGTCGAACCGCGGCGAGCAACCGTTTCGTCGCAATCTCCGGCTTCTGACGCAACGACGCGTGCGGTGACGCGACGACGATGTCGAGCTCGGCGAGCATGTCGTCGTCATAGTCGAGCGATCCGTCGAGCAGAATGTCGACTTCGGCGCCCGCGAGCAGTTCGATTCCCTCGATCCGCCCGTTCGCCTCGCGAATCTCGGCCACATGCCGACGAAGCCGATCCTCATCGAGCCCGTTCGCAATCACGGAACTCTTGGAATGATCCGTGATCGCGAGGGTCGTGAGACCCCGCCGCTTCGCCGCGTCGGCGAGTTCGTCGATCGTGAGCTTCCCATCGCTCGCGACCGTATGCGAATGCAGTTCGGCCTTGATGTCGGCGAGTTCCACGAGTCGTCGCGCATTGTCACCGTCGGAGAGCCACCGCTCCTCGCGCAATTCGGGAGGGACGAATCCGAGTCCGAGCGCCTGGAAGATCGATTCCTCGTCCGCGCCCGCGAGCGGCGTCGCGCCCTGGTCCTGCGGCCGCTCGTCGGTTCCCTCGAAGAGTCCATACTCGTTGAGCCGCATCTTCTTCTTGATCGCGATCTCGCGGAGCCGGACATTGAACTCCTTCGATCCCGAGAAGTACATGAGTCCGGCGCCGTACTGCTCCTTCGGCACGATGCGCAGATCGGCCTGGAGGGTGACCTCATTCGTCGAAAGCCGCACGGAGCACTTCGTGTCACCCTTCGCGAGCACTTGTTGCACATCCGGATGCGAACAGAAGCACTCGCGCACCGCGTCGGGGTCGTCACAGGCGACGAGGATATCGATGTCACCGATCGTGTCGCGCCCGCGACGGAGGCTACCGGCGAAGTCGGCGCGATGAACGCCGGGCAACTCGCGGAGTCGTTCGACAAACGCCCGGGCGATCGGCAGGGCAAGTCCGATCGGCGCGCGACCGCCGGACACCTCGGCGAACTCGATCGCGGCCCGAATGTTGTCGATCGTTTTCTTCCCCATGCGCGGCAGGGCCGCGAGTTCAGGCGACTCGAGCTTCGCCTTGAGCTCGGAGAGCTTCGTGATCCCAAGCTCCTGCCACATGAGGCGCACGGTCTTCGGTCCGAGCCCGGGGATCTGCAGAATCTTGAAGAGCCCGAGCGGGACCTCCTTGAGCAACTCCTGATGCTCACGGACCCGACCGGTCTCGATGAATTCGATGATCTTCTCCGCGCTCCCCTTACCCACGCCGTCAATGGTCTGCAGCCGCTTGAGCGCCGTATCCGGTTCTTCCTTCACGAACGATTCGAGGTCAAACGACACATCCCGGATCACACGGGCAACGCGACTGTGCGCGTTTACACGAAACGGATTCGCCCCGGTCAGTTCGAGGGCGGCGGCCATCTGATCGAAGATGCGGATGAGATCTTTGTTCGCGCTCATGGGACCTGATTATTGGCGACCGGGCGCCCGATCCAAGCGATCATTTCCAGCATGCCGGGATAGACTCCCGCGATGATTCGCATGCCCGGACAGAGCTTCGTCGGCCCACCACCCCGCCTCAACGCGTACGAACGCATGGTGCGCGAAGGATTGCGGCGAGACATTCATCACCTCGCCGGAACGATTGGGCAGCGCAACATCGGGAACGCCTACGCAAACCTCAATCTCGCCCGTGAATGGCTGTCGACCGAGCTCGCGACGCTCGGCTTCGAGGTACGCGAACTCGAGTACGAGGCCGACGGGCGGACCGTCGCGAACATCGTCGCGGAAATCCCCGGCACAACGAGACCGGATGAGATCGCGATCCTCGGCGCCCATTATGACTCCTGGCTCGGCGGACCGGGCGCGAACGACAACGGGTCCGGCGTGGCGGCGACGCTCGCGATCGCTCGCGCCTTCGCCGAGCGGGCCACGAATCGAACGCTGCGCTTCGCTTTCTTCGTCAACGAGGAAGGGCCGTACTTCAAGACGGACCTCATGGGCAGCCGGGTCTACGCCCGCGCGTGTCGAGCGCAGAACGAGAACATCGTCGCGATGATGAACCTCGACACGATCGGCTGCTTTCTTGACGATCCCGGCTCGCAGCGGTATCCGCCGCCATTCGGCGTCGGGCGGCCGACCATCGGAAATTTCATCGCGTTCATCGGCAACTACGGCTCAGTCCGACTCACGCGTCGCGTCGTCGGCCTGTTCCGCAAGTACGCCAAGGTGCCGTCCCAGGGCGCCGTCCTGCCCGGGACGGTTCCCGGCTCCGGATTTTCCGATCAGTGGTCGTTCTGGATGGAGGGGTATCCCGGCGTGCTCGTCTCGGACACCGGGCCCTATCGCCACCCCGAGTACCACTCACCTGACGATCTTCCCGACACGATTGACTACGACCGTCTCACACTCGTCACGATCGGGCTTCAGCGCGTCGGCGAGACGGCGCTCGCGGACGACGGCTCGTTCGAGTCGAACCCGGCGTCAGGCGGCGCGGCGACGGCCGGGCTGGCGACCGACCGCTGACACGCCATTCGTTCGCGGCGTCGTGGAAGGATCGAGCGGCGTCATGCCGTCCGGCGTGGCGACGCGGTCGCCCGGCGCCACGATCGCCATAAGAGTGAAACTCACCGCGATGAGCAGGAAGAGCAGCGTAATCCCGAACCACACGCCGGCAAGATTGCGCGCAAATCCGTCAGGCATCCACCATACGAGCGCGAACGACGGCGCGGAGACCGCCGAGACGATCAGGGTCGCCTTCAGGTATTCCTGCCAGGTGGCGGGCTCGGTTTGAACGGGCGACGCGGGCTGCTCGCTTGATAACCGCTGCGGCATCGAAAGAACTCCCGGTCCGATCGCATCCATCTCCATCACCGGCGCGGATCCTCGGCGACAACTCGTCCGCGGACCACCACCAAAACGCGCACATGAGCAGGAGATGTGAAGGGTTCGGACTCGCTTCCGGCGGACGCCGGAATCTCGATACGGAAGAGCTGGGAGGACGCGTGACTCGCCCGGGGTCACCAGACCACGAACGGGCGTCCGCCGCTTCCGATTGGCGTAATGATATGCGGTCCGGACTCGGTCACTCGACCGGGCGCGGCGCCCGGTGGGACATGTCAGCCCACATCTCCGATGCCGAGCCCCTCGCCGTAGGTCTTCATGAGACGCTGGCGGAGAAGGCGGTGGGGCGCCGCGGAGAGGTCCGGGTCGTTGTCGATCAACACCGCCGCGTCCCGCCGCGCCAATTGGAGGAGCGCCAGGTCGTCCGGCAGCCGAGCGACGCGGAACGGGGGCAGACCGGACTGCCGGGCGCCGAAGATCTCGCCCATGCCGCGAATCTCGAAGTCCTTCTCGGCGATCTCGAAGCCGTCGCTGGTCGAACCGATAGCGTCGAGCCGCGCCTTCGCGTCGTCGGTGGAAGGGTCGCCGATGAAGACGCAGAGCGACTTCCGGCTCCCGCGCCCCACTCGGCCGCGTAACTGGTGCAACTGCGACAAGCCGAAGCGCTCCGCGTGCTCGACGACCATGATCGACGCGTTCGGCACATCGACTCCGACTTCGATCACCGTCGTCGCGACGATCGCGTCAATTTTGCCCTTGCGGAATCGATACATGATCGTCTCGCGCGTCGGCCGCTTGAGTCGACCATGCACCGCGGCGCACCGCAAGCCCTCAAACGGGCCGGATTCGAGCCACTCAAGGTGGGAGCGCACGGCCTTGAGATCGGTCGCCTCGGTCTCGTCGATCGCGGGCAGCACGATGTACGCTTGCTCACCCTCGCGCAATCGTCCCGCGATGTAGTCGTACACGACTTCCGTCTGGTCCGGCCCGACCACCCTCGTGACGACGGGCTGGCGTCCCGGTGGCAGGCCGTGAATCGTCGAGACATCGAGATCGCCGAAGAGCGTGAGTGAAAGCGTTCGCGGAATCGGCGTCGCCGTCATGATGAGCGTGTGCGGGATCTCGCCCGTCTCCATCGCGCGGCGGCGGAGGGTCGCCCGCTGTTCGACGCCGAAGCGGTGCTGCTCGTCGATGATGATGAGCGCGAGCTTATCGAACCGGAGTCGTTCGCTGAGCAGCGCATGCGTTCCGATGACGATGTCGACTTCGCCTGAATCGACGCCGCGCTCGATCGACTCCCGATCGGCGGCGGACAGTGTTCCGGTGAGCAACTCGATGCGCAGATTCGAACCTTCGAGCATCGAGGTGATCGACGAGTAGTGCTGTTCCGCGAGAATTTCGGTCGGCGCGAGCAGGGCCGACTGTCGGCGTGACGCGGCGGCCATGAGCATGCCGTAGAGCGCGACCACCGTCTTGCCCGCGCCGACATCGCCTTGGAGAAGACGATTCATCGGCGCCTCGCGCTGGAGATCCGTCCGGATCTCCTCGATGACGCGGCGCTGCGATTCGGTGAGTTCGAACGGGAATCGCTCGAGAATGTGCTTCTCAATCGCGTCGTTCCAGGTGAGCGCCGGCGCCCGGGCGGTCTCGCGCAACTGGCGGCGGCGCATCGCGACACCGAGTTGAAGCAGCAACATCTCGTCGAACGCGAGGCGGCGCCGGCCTTCGATCGCCTCCGCCTCGTGCTCCGGTCGATGCGCCATCCGGTACGCGTCGCGCAGCGAAGGCAACTCGCGCGACTTGCGATAGTCGTCGTCGAGATGATCGTCGATGAGCTCGAGCGCCTCGTCGAGCACGCCGTGCGCGATCTTCTCGATCTGTTCGCTTGAAAGGTCCTCGGTCGCCGGGTAGATCGGGCGGTAGCGCTCCTCGCGGGCTTCGGTCGTCTCGTCGGCGAGCGCTTCCCATTTCGGGTTCGCCATCTGGCGGTAGTTCTGGTACCGCTTCACCTTGCCCTGCACGCGGAGCAACATTCCGGGATGAATGCGCCGCTTGAGATAGGCGCCGTTGAACCAGGTGAGATGGAGCCGGCCGCTTTCGTCATCGAGCGTCGCCTCGAACCTCGCGCTCCGTCCCCGGCCGGCGACGCGCGTCGCGGCGATCTCGCCACGGGCCGATACGACCTGGTCGAACGGAAGCTCGGCGATCGCCGTCTCCTCGCGCTCGTGCTCGTAGCGGTGTGGGATATGGCGGATGAGGTCAGCGAGGGTGGAGATCCCGAGCCGCTCGAACAGGGGCGCCCGCTTCGGCCCGACGCCTTTGAGGAACTGCACCGGCGTCGTGAGCTCGAGGACGGGCGTCGCGGCGGACTTCGAATCTGAGGAGGCGGGCGGGACCATCGATTCCCCACAGGATACGGCGCCTGGGCGCCGTCCGCGCGACACGCTCAGGGTTAACCCCGCGGGTCATCTTCTCGTTTTGTGTTCACAGCACATTGAACCCGATGCCGGCCCGTTCGCGATGTAGAATGGTGTCGACTTCCGGCGACGGAGAACCCGCGCGACACCATGATTTCTCTGCCCGTCCTCGACACCTCGCCGCAACGCCCGAACTACGCGCTCGGTCCGCGCAGTCTCGAATCGGTGCGCCTCCTGCGGCTGAGCGTCACCGACCGGTGCAATCTTCGTTGCGTCTACTGCATGCCCGACGACGGAGTGCCGTGGATGGCGAAGCAGGACGACCTGCTCCGTCCCGCCGACTTCGAGGCCGTCGCCCGCGCCGCGACGCGGATCGGCGTCGACCACCTCAAGCTCACCGGCGGCGAGCCGACGATCCGCCGCGACATTGTCGAGATCGCCGCCCGGCTCAAGGCCCTCGGCGTCCGCGACCTCTCGCTCACGACGAACGGCCTCATGCTCGACCGGCTCGCCCGTCCACTGCGCGATGCGGGGGTGGACCGGATTACGCTCAGTCTCGATTCGATTCGGCCGGACCGCTACGCGGAGATCACGCACGGCGGCGACCTCGCTCAGTTCTGGCGTGGCGTCGCGGCGGCCGAAGACGCCGGATTCACACGGATCAAGGTGAACACGGTCGTCATCGCCGGCATGAACGACGACGAGGTCGCCGATCTCGCGGCGCTGACCGTCGATCGCGACTGGACCGTGCGCTTCATCGAATACATGCCGCTCGGCGATTCGGTCCTGACGGTTGGCGACCCCGACGCGGCGATCGTCGACAACGAGATCATTCGCGCGCGAATCGAGGCGCAGCTCGGCGCGCTCGAGCCCATCGAGCGGGCGAGCGAAGTCGGCGTCGGGCCGGCGCAGGTGTACCGGGCGCCGGGCGCCCGCGGCCGCATCGGGTTCATCAGCGCGATGAGCCGGCCCTTCTGCGAGACCTGCAATCGACTCCGTCTCACCGCGATCGGCGAACTCCGGAGTTGCCTCTTCGACGGCGGCGAGGTCGATCTCATGCCGGCGCTCCGCCCGGAGCCCGACATCGAGCGACTCATTCACCTCTTCGCCCGCTGTGTCGCGATGAAACCCGAGACGCACTCGCACCGTGGCAATCGGGCGATGAGCCAACTCGGGGGCTGAGAGTGAGACGAGCAAAGGTCATCGCGGTGACGGTGGCCGCCACAGCGATCGTTCTCGCTTCTTCACCCTTTGTTCGCTTTCGTCGTGAAATGATGTGGGTTGATGCGTTGACCAGCTCTGAGAAGCGCCAGACTTGGTATATCTTCGGCATTCGATCCGCGGCGAAAACCTCCCATACCAAGCTCTATGACTGGATCACCAGCACAGACAACGCACACGATTACGACTGGCGTCACATTTCCGGGACAGGCTTCAATGTGTGGGGCGGCCGCGTCAGTCGTGGCCATGATTACGCGCCGCCGATCTGGGGGCTTCGCGGGTTTGTCGATCCCTATGTTGATCGCTCCTCCGATTCTGAGATCTACGAATTCGTCGAGACTATGCGTACTGGATCTCGAGAGGAACAGATGACGGCCGTGAACGCCGCCTGGCTGAAAGTTTCGGATGTCGTGGAGACCCGGTTGAACGAGGCGGTAAGGCCCGGCTCGACGCGCAACTGAGAATCAATAGGCGTCCGCCTTCGCGAGATCGCGAATCTCCGCTTCAACCTTCGTCACGCCCCGCCAGGTGTTGAGCGTCGGCTTTACAACGAGGTTGAGCTCCATGCCTTCCGCGAGTTGATCGGCGAGGCGACCCATGCGCCACCAGACGAGGCGCAGGTGCTGCGAGTCGCGCTGCTTGATCTTAAGCGCGAGGTGCTTCCCCTCGGCGCCCATCGCGCGCGGCGGTTCGACGAGCCGCGCGTTCCCGATCATGACCGACGGCGCCGGGTTCGCCCGGCCGAACGGACCGAGCTTCTGCAGGCCGATGACCGCGGCTGGCGTAAGCTCGTCGATATCCACACTGCAGTCGATGACAAGTTCAGGCGTGAGCTGATCGACCGAGATGCGCTCGTTCGCATGCTCGGTAAGCGCTTCGACGAAGCCGTCGAACCGGTCGCAGCGCACGGCGAGGCCTGCGGCCATGTCGTGCCCGCCGAAGGCGTGCAGATGCTCGCGCACCGATTCGAGACCCTCGTGGATCGAATACCCGTCGATCGACCGCGCCGAGCCTTTGCACATCTCCTCGTGCCGCTGCATGAGGATCGCCGGGCGGCCGAATCGATCGACGAGTCGCGAGCAGACGATGCCCACCACGCCCGGATGCCAGTCTTCGTGGGCGAGGATGATGATCCTCCGATCCTCGCCGATCATCTCCGCCTCGTGAGCGAGCTGCTGCGCCTGGTCGAAGATGGAGCGTTCGGTGGTCTGCCGTTCCTCGTTCGCCTTGTTGAGGGCCTCGGCGATCTGCGCGCATTCGCCGTCCGTCGCCGTGGTGAAGAGTTTGACTGCGTCGCGGGCGTGACCCATACGCCCGCAGGCGTTGAGTCGCGGGGCGAGACGGAATCCGACGGCGTCGGCGTCGATGCGCGTTTCATCGTCGAGTCCCGCGGCGCGGACCAGCGCGTTCAACCCGCCGAACGAGGTCGCACGCATTGTCTGCAACCCGTATCGCGCGATGATCCGGTTCTCGTCGACGAGCGGCACGACATCGGCGATCGTGCCGAGCGCCGCGAACGCGAGCGACTCGAGCAGACACTTCTGGAGCGGCTTCGTGACGCGGTCCGAATTGCACCACATCGTCGCGACGCGCCAGGCGAGCTTGAACGCGACGCCGGCGCCGCAGAGGTCTCCGTACGGGTACGCGCTGCCGGGGAGGCGCGGATGCACGATGGCGACCGCGTCCGGCAGACGCTCGCCGGGCGCCGGAGGGTTGTGGTGGTCGGTGATGATGAGGTCGAGGCCGAGCCGCTTCGCCGTCGCGGCCGGCTCATGCGCCGTGATCCCGCAGTCGACGCTCACGACAAGGTCCGCGCCCTCGGCGTGAATCTGCTCGAGCGCTTCGCCGTTCAGGCCGTACCCCTCGCTCATGCGATGGGGCACATAGGTCCGGATCTCGGCGTCCGGGGCGATGCAGGTGAAGAGATGAAAGAGGATCGCCGTCGCGGTGATCCCGTCGACATCGTAATCGCCGTAGATGACGAGTGGGCCGCCCCGGTCGAGCGACGCGAGAATGCGCTCGGCCGCCCGGTCGATGTTCGGCAGCAGGTTCGCCGGGTGGAGTTGGTGGAGCGTGGGGTTCGCGAACGCGGCGATCGCTTCCAGATCCGTGAGGTCCCGCGCGGCGAGAAGACGGCTCACGACCGGCGGCACCCCGTTCACCGGGGCGTCCTGCCGCGGTCCGCTCGTTCGGAACCGCCATCGGTAGCGCAATCCACGATCCATGAGGTTCAGCGTAGGCGCGAGCGGCCTCTTCCCTCGCGGTCGGCGTAGGATCGCCGCGACGGCTCTGAGCGTCCGGAATCTCGGGCGTCCACCCCAGCCGAATCCGGTTGCCCCTTCGCGGCCCCATTTCTACGATGGAGGCCACTCACGAAAGGACATCGTCCGAGTGTCACCGCTTCTCTCCATCGCCATCTTTCTCGCGTTCGGCCTGGGCTTCGTGCTCGTGAACATGATCGTCGGAGCCATCGTCCGTCCGAGCGCGCCGAACCCCGAGAAGCTGTCGATCTACGAGTGTGGCGAGCCGACCGTGGGCTCGAGCTGGGTCCAGTTCGACATTCGTTTCTATGTCGTCGCCCTGTTCTTCCTCATCTTCGATGTTGAGGTCGCCCTGATCTGGCCCATCGCGGTCGTATTCCGCCAGTACGCGGAGCCGGCGCTCGTCGCCTCGACGATCTTCATGGCGATCATCGTCATCGGCTATGTCTACGAGTGGTACTCGGGCAGCCTCGACTGGATCCGCAGCACTGTGAACACCGCGTCAGGCCGCGCGACGGTCGGGGGCCTCGGCGGCGCCCGGCTGGGCGTCGCGTCCGGCCCGTCCGCCGATATGCGCAAACTGGCCCGCCGCGATCCCGAGGCCGTCGAAGACGAACGGGAAGCGATCGGCTCGGGAGGTCCGCAGTAATTACCGCCTGAGGCCGCGGGATCGCGATAGTCCGTCTCGCGACCGGCCGTCGTCCCGGCGTCATCACGAACTCCGCAACTTTCGCCGCGGGACGATCGATCTCAATGACGACCCGGATTCGTCCGATCGGACTCCTGAACGAGCGGCGCTCAGGAATGGAACGCAATGTCTGATCCCTACAAGGTGGCACTGCTCTTCGGCGCCCCGGGTGTCGGAAAGGGAACGCAGGGGCGGCTTATCGGCTGTATCCCCGGGTTCCGCCACATCGCCACCGGCGACATCTTCCGCGGTCTCGATCGCGAGTCCGATCTCGGCCGGGTCTTCACCGAGTACTCGACGCGCGGCGAGCTCGTACCCGACGAGTTCACGATCCAGGTCTTCGAGGAACACCTCCGGGGCCTCATCGAGGCGGGGACCTACAACCCCGAGACCGAACTCGTCGTGCTCGACGGCATCCCGCGGAATATCAGCCAGGCGAAGATCCTCTCCGACGACATCGAAGTGCTCCGCGTCGTGCACCTTGTCTGCAACGACGATGAGGAGATCGTCCGCCGCCTCGCCGGCCGGGCGCTCCAGCAGGGCCGCGCCGACGACGCGAAAGAGGAAGTCATCCGCCGACGGCTCGACATCTATCGTCGCGAGACGAGGCCTGTGCTCGAATTCTTCGGTGACGAACTCGTCACCGAGGTCTATGCGATCGGCACACCCGCCCGCGTACTCCGCGATGCGCTCGATGTCCTCGTCCCTGTCCACGAGGCGAACTTCAGCAATGTGCTCGTGCGGCGCTGAGCGACGGCGGCGAAGTCCCTGAAGCTGATTACTGATTGGGAATCGAAGCGGGCGCAACCTGCGCGGTCGGGTTGCGCATGGCCTGGAGTTCGGCGCGTCGGGTCGCATCATCGAGTCGCTCGGGGCCGTAATAGTGCATGAGCAGATCGATCACCACGGCCCGCGCCGGGTCGGGCAGCGGATACGGGTGCGACGCGTCCCGCTCAAGCGCCGCCTCGAGCGCGACCGCCCGCTCGCGGAGAATCGGACGGTCGGGCGAGCGATCCGAATCGAGAACACCCTGGTAAATGGCGTCGAGCGTATTCACGATCGCGTGCCGCGGGTCATCGGCGCCATCGAAATGCTCGGCCCAATCGCCGTTGTGGAGCCGGATCATCCGAATCGCGCGGCGTCGCTCCCCGGGCTGAGATAACCAGGTCGCCATCCGATCTTCGAACGCCACGATGTTTCGGAGAAGACTCGGATTGTTGATCACCGCCGATTGTCGCGCGACGAGCGTCTGAAACTCCGGATGATTCATCGGCGCCGCGGTCGATCGGTAGGCCGCGTCGAGACGATCACTCGCGAGTCGAATGTCTTCGGGGAAGGTCTGCTCATTGAGCATCGTGCGTCGACTGTTCTCGTTCGCGGCGAAGGCCGCGTCGATGGCGCGCAGCGCGATGAGGCGGGGGTGGTCGGCCCGAAAGCGAGGCGCCCATTCTTCCGCGGCTTCAACGAAGATCCGCCGGCTGCTCTGCCACGATTCATGCTCGCCCAGAATGATCGCCATGGTAATACAGAACGAATCGAAATCATCGAGCAGGTGGGGGCCGTAGAGAATGGCGGTTCGTTCACTGGCCAGCGTCTGGAGTGGCGATCGGGTCTCACCCGCGCGCGGTCGAGCCGCATCCTGCTCGAGCCACTCCAGCGCGTCGAGCAGCTCACCCGGGGACACGGTCGCCCCTTCTTTCGATTCGGCGAGAAAACGATTCACGCGCGCTGCGACCACGAGGGTCTGAAGATCCGCGAGAAACGGATCGTCGGGTTCGAGCCGACGCCGCCACTTCTCGCGATTGGAGAGGAGCAAGGGTTCCGCCTCGATGGAGTCACCGCTCACCACGAGCCAGAACCCGAGACAAGTCTCCCAGAGCAGGGAAAAGGCGTGCTCGTCGCCTCCGTTCGCCCGGTTGAGTTCGAGCAGACCTCGGACGACTTCCGCGCGATGCTTCCAGAGTTCGCTCGCGTCCTGGGCGCCGCCGAGCGCGGTCGGTCCATAGAGCCATTCCATCCCCCACATCTGGGGAAGAATCTCGGTCGTGACGCCGTCGCGATAGGTGGCTCCCATGCGGGCGAGCCAGTTCGCCCGGAACTCCTCGAACTTCTCGCGCCCGATCGCTTCCTCATTCGCCCGGCTCTCGGCGAGCCATCGCTCGTACTCACGCGCTTCCGCGATCGCGGCGTAGCGTCGACTCACGCCGAACCCGGTCGCTCCGATCAACACCGCGAGTACGAGCGCCGCCGCCGCCACCGGGTTGCGGCGGCGCCAGAGTGACACCCGGCGTCGCACTGTCGGGTTCGTCCATGCGATCGGCTCACGACGCAGCCACGCGTCTAGGTCATTCGCAAACTCCGCGGCCGACCCGTAGCGATCGACGGGACGCCGCGCCATGGCGCGGCGACAGATCGCGTCAAGATCGCCGTCAACCTCGCCGCGGTGCACGCTCGGCGCCGGCGGTTCGCGTCGACCCGTCTCCAGATCGTGTGTTCGTCGAATCTCATCCGCGGACGATCCGTTCGGCAGCCGATTCGAGAGGAGCCAGTAGAGGATGCCGCCGAGCGCGTAGAGGTCGGACGGCACATTGAGGGCGCCTTCCTCTCCGCGAAACTGTTCGGGCGAAATGAAGGCAAGGTTGCCCTGGGCCGGTTGATCATCGGCGCCCGACTCCCGGTCCCCGTCCAGCCGCACCGCGATTCCGAAGTCCGCGACGCGTGGCTCACCTTTGCTTGTGAGCAGTATGTTCTGCGGCTTGAGGTCACAATGCACGAGCCCCGCCATATGCGCCGCATGCACCCCGCGGGCGATTTTCGACATCAGCGCGACCGACTGCCGCACACTCAGCCGCTCCGGCTGGCGACGGAGCCACCGCGCAAGGTTTCCGCCGCTCACGAATTCGTACACGATGAAGTCGTCGTCGCGGTCCGACACGCCGCGATCGATGACGCGCACGACATTCGGATGTTCGATGCGGCGCGCCTTCGTCGCCTCCTCGATGATGCGCCGACGATCCCACGCGCCACGCCGGGCGCCGGACAAGACCTTGATCGCGACGAGCGCTGCGTGATCCGCTTCCGACAACTGCCGGTCGATCGCGAGGAACACCTGCCCGAAGGCGCCTTCACCGAGCAGCGAGCGCAGTTCGTACCGCGGTTCACCGTCGGGTGTGTTCGGGCCAAAGTCCGAGGGAAGTTCGATGGCCGGAGGCGCGTCGTTCTGAAACTCGCCGCGCAGGCGCGTCGTCGAACAGATGGCGTTGCTCAGCTCGGCCGCCTCGCGGATCGCGTCATCGAGGTGCGGATAGTCCCGCGCCAGCGATTCCACTGCGTCGTTGTCGGGTCGTCCCGTCTTCGCGAGCCAGCGGAGCGCCATATCGATCGCCGCGTCAAGCGCCTCGACTCGGTCCGGCAGCCCGGGCGACGCATGCAGGTACCGCGCAAGATCGACCGGGCGATTGAGGCGGATCCGTATGCGCCCGTCGACCTCGATGAGTTCGGCGAGATCCGCGTCGCTCTGCGGCGGGAACTTCGCGAGGATTTCACGGAAGGGGGGGTCGCCGTCGCGATAGAGTTCTTCGAAGTCGAAGAGAAAGAACCGATCGGCGATCATCGTTACGCGACCTCCGCCACGAGCCTTTCGCGAAGGATGCCGCGGATCTTCTGCCATCGCTTCCGCACCGCGGTCGGCGCGAGGTCAACGAATTCGGCGATCTCACTCTGCGGCATGTCGGCGAGCCAGAAATAGAGGATCTGGCGGTCGACCGGATCGGGGAGCGAGGCGACGGCCCGCTCGATCTCGATCTCGAATCCGTCCGGGCGTCGTCGCTCAGCCGAGTGGAGCCGGCGGCTCAACTCCTGCGCGACCGGTCCGTCTTCACGCTCGCTCCGTTCGAGCCGGCGGAAGACCCGCGCTTTGTCGATCACGGCGTTGTCCGCCATCCGAAAGACAAGCGACCACAGTTGCTGCTCACTCGCCGCCTCGAGGCGGCCCGCCTCGACATACCGGTCGAGCCGCCGACCGAGGGTCGAGAGGATCTCCTGCGAATCGAAGAGCCGTCGCATGCCCGGGCTCAATTTACCCCGCACGCGACGGCGGATGCGCGTCCCATAACGGGTGACGAAAATGGCTGCAGCATCCCTATCACCGGACCGCATGCGCCCGAGAAGAGCGGCGACCTGGCCGCTCGCGATCGTTCGTGATGTAGATTGTGGTTGCACAGTAAGTGTCGAAGCAGAAGAAGGTTGCGGGTGATCGGTCACGATTCCAGGTGACCGATCTGAGCTTATTTCGATCTTTCCGCTCACACCCGACCAGGACCGTTCGCCTCCACCTGCGGAGTTCGACGCGAAACGCGAGGCATCGAACACCGGCCCGCTGGATCACCCGCGGGGCAAGGAGGAGATCGGTATGCGCCGAGCGCGCTGTGTCCATTGTATCGGATTCGTTGAGGCTTCGAAAGCACTTCTCGTCAATCGAACGGTCTGGTTGGGGCTGCTCGTGCTCGGACTCGTGGTCGCGGCCCCCGGCGCCGGCGCTCAGTCGGACGAGGCCGTCGTCATGGACTGGTGGGAAGAGATGGTCAAGGACAAGCAGGACGCGTCCCGCCTGCTCGATGACGCGGACACCCTCGTTTACGGGACCGATGGCAACCTGGACAGCACGCAGAAGTCCGCCCTCGACCTCAAGCTGACCTCAGCGCTCTTCCATATCGAAGAAGTTCTCACGGCGCCGCTTCCTTCGGGCTCCGTCCTCGAAGAGTCGGGATCGCTCTTATCCGCCAGCCCCCAGTCGGTTCTCGACTACGGGCGAATCTGTTCACAACTCGGTCGTGAAGCGCTCATCGAACTCGAGTCGACGCGCGAATTTGACCGTGACTATGTCGGATCGCGCCTCAAGACGATCCGTCATCTCATCGAGCGCGTGACGCCGCACAACTACCGCACCCAAGCAGGAATCGGCCAGCAGGCGTCGCTCGGCGAAACCTGACCCCCTTCGTCGGGCGCGCCTCGGCCGATTACCGGAACCCGAACCCACGCCTCCAGTCATGGACGGCGCCGGGTTCCGCTGCGCACGCGGGATCGGCCGGAAAGCCACGCCGGACCACACATCAGTTCGTGCCGGCGAGTCGGCGAACCGTCATGTCGAAGTTGCGCCCGTTCGGTCCGAGCATCGCCTTATGCATGCCGTAGACAATGAAGAGATACGCCGCGGCGGCGATCATCGAGCCGACCACGAGGCCGAACCGTCCGCTCCGCATGCCATTCAGGCCTTCGAGCGTCTGTGGAATGACCTGATCGGGATAGACGACGCTCCACGCCGCGGTGATCGGGCTCAGGCAGGCCATCACGGCGCCGACGAGCGGCACATTGTTCCCGGCCTGGTGCCCGCACAGGCTGAGCACCGCGACCGTCACCACGATCACGCCGACCGCCGCGATGATCGATGAGATCGTGCCCTTGCTCTTCAGGCTCCAGTTCAGGCCCACCATGACGCAGAACGCGACGAAGGGCACGATGACGAGCGAGAGCACGAGAATGCCCTCGGGAAGGACGACGGGGAAGGTCATTCGCGTCGCGCCGACCGCGGCCGAGACCGTCACGCCACGCTCGACGCCGAGCCCATTCGCGAGCACATAAAGGCCGGCGAGGCCCGCAGTGAAGATCGGCACGGCCATCATCGGCGCCACGAAGCTCACGATGCCGCGCAGTTTGCCGGTGAGGTAATACGCCGGCGTGAGCGGCGTCGTGAGCAGGAGGTCGAGCGTCCCGTCCTCGCGCTCGCGGCTGATCGCCGTCGCGGAGATGTTGATCGCGGTGAGCGCAATGATGGCGACCTCGGTCGCGATGAGCGTCATGAGCGAGCGCTGCAACGCCGCGGGCGTCGACAAAAAGACTTCGAAGTGGTAGCTCAAGACCACGCCGAACGCGGCAAGCGCGCCGATCGAGACGAAGCCGTACCGCGCGGCGATCTTGCCCATCGTCGCCCGCTTCGCCGTCGCTTCGCGCCATGCGATCGGATTCTTCCACACTTCACGCGCCGGACGCGTTCGACCTTCCGCGGCGCCGAGCTTGAACAGCCGACGGTACCACGGGACCTGACCGACGCGCTGTCCAATGAGCCGCAGCGTCACTGTCGACCAGGCGATAAGCAGCAGGCTCAACAGCACGCAACCCCAGATGAAGACCTTGACGGGCGCGCCGAGCCAGAGACGGGCGAAGCCGCCGTAGTCCGCGAGCTCGACGCTCGTCCAGGTCTGGTACTTCGCCGAATTGAGCAGCGTCTCCTGCACGAGGAACGGGTTGAGCGGCGTGAACCAGGTCGTGTGCCCGGGCGTCGTCGGCCGGTACGCGAGGTCGAGCGACCAGGTAATGCCAAGGTAGACGACGACCGTGAGGTAGAACATGAAGACGGCGCGACGCCCGGCCTGACGGCTCACGCTGAGCGCGATCGCGATGGCGCCGACAATGAGCGCCGCGGCGCCGGCGATCGCATACGACGCGAAGATCGAACTCCCGGGCACGCCCCCGAAGTACTGTGTGATGCCGAAGAGCGGCAGCGAACTCACCAGCAGTCCGATGATGAAGAAGAGACGGCCGAACAGATTGCCGAGCACGATCTGCAGCGAGTTGAGCGGCGTCGTGAGCAGAATGTCCCAGGTGCGCGGGTTCGCCTCCTGCGCGATCGCCCCCGCCATGAACACCGGGGCGAGCAGGCAGATGACCGACAACTGGAGGTATGCGACGAACCGGAACGCGTTCGCTCCGCCGCTCGCGAGTTCGCGCAACGAGTTCGCCTGACTCGTACCGAGCAGCGAGGCGAGAAGCACGATGATCATGACCGCGAGATAACCCGAGCGGATGAGCAGATGCCGCGTTCGCTTCGAGCCGCCGGTCACGAGACGCATGCAGATCGGATTGGTCGGCCCCAGTCGCAGGAGCCAGTTCAGGAAGGCGGGCATGGCGACCTATGCTAGCGAGTCCGCTTCCGTCCTGGGAAGCGATGCCGAATCAATCACGCCGCCCCTCATCGCGGCGCGGTACACTGCGAACGATGCCGAAGACGAAGACATCATGGGTTTGCCGCGAGTGCGGCGCGGTGCAGCCGCGCTGGATGGGCCGATGTCCCGAGTGCAGCGCCTGGGACTCGCTTGAAGAGTTCCGCGAGCAGCCGGCCGATCGCGCCCGTGACACTCACCAGGGTCTCGCCGCGGAATGGAACGACGATCTCGGCGCGATCGCCGCGACGCCGACCGCGGCGCCGATCAGCGACATCACGACTCAGGAGATTCCCCGGCGCGCCACCGGCGTCGGCGAGTTCGACCGTGTGCTCGGTGGCGGGCTCGTGCCGGGGTCGGTTTCGCTCATCGGCGGCGAGCCCGGGATCGGCAAGTCGACGCTCCTCCTGCAGGCCGCGGCGCACCTCGCAGCGAGCGGGTCGCGGGTGCTCTATGTCACGAGTGAAGAGTCGGCCCAGCAGGTGCAACTCCGCGCGTCGCGGCTCGATCTGCCCTCGGACGAAGGGCGGCTCTTCGTGCTCGCCGATACGAACCTCGCGCGGATCTTTGAGCAGATTCGAAAGGTCAACCCGGCGCTCGTCATTGTCGATTCGATCCAGATGGTCTACAAGCCGAGCGTGGAGGCGACGCCCGGCGCCGTGACGCAGTTGCGCCGGTGCGCGACCGAACTCGTCTACCTCGCGAAGTCGGCGGGCATCGCGATCATCCTTGTCGGTCATGTCACGAAAGACGGCGTTGTCGCCGGACCGCGCCTGCTCGAACATCTCGTCGACGCCGTCGTCTACTTCGAAGGCGATCGCTACCACGCCCACCGGGTCGTCCGCGCGGTGAAAAACCGATTCGGCGCCACGCTCGAGATCGGGCTCTTCGAGATGACCGGCGCCGGCCTCGTCGAAGTGACCGACGCCGGAGTCATCGCCGCGCTCGATCGCGAGGACCGCGCCGGTTCGATCGTCTGCCCCGCGCTCCACGGCGCCCGGTGCTTTCTCGTCGAGGTGCAGGCGCTCACGGCGACGGGGATCCTCGGCGCCGCGAAGCGCAAGGTCTCCGGCCTCGATTCGAATCGACTGCCCATGCTCATCGCGGTGCTCGAGAAGCACGGCGGCCTGCGTCTCGCCGATCAGGATGTCTTCGTGTCGTCGGTCGGCGGGCTCCGGATCGTTGAGCCGGCCGCCGACCTCGCGGTCGCTCTCGCGATCGCGGGCGCCCATCTCGGACGAGCCCTCGATCACTCGACGATCGCGGTCGGCGAAGTTGGACTCGGCGGAGAGATTCGCCGGGTGAACCAACTCGAACAGCGCCTCCGCGAAGCGGCGCGCCTCGGATATCGACGGGCGCTCGTGGCGCCCGGCCCCGCGCCGGCGATCGATGGCTTCGAGATCGTCCGGACCGAGACGCTCAACGCCGCCGTGCAACGACTGGACTGATCCTCCGCCCATCGCGGATCTGGCTGATGACCGCCCTGACCACCAGCGACTTCCGTCCCGAGTTCGAGTCCGAACTCGACGATTTGCGCCGACGACGCTTCGTCTGGTGGCTCACCGCGTGGATCGGCTTCTGGCTGCTCCTCTTTCTCGCCGCCGAAGCGGACGGCCCGTCGTATGTCGGGGCCCTCGTCGCCGTGTTCGCCTGGCGTCTCACGAAGGTCGAATGGTTCAAGCGACCCGAGGCGCCGCTTTCGCTCGCGTTCTGGTCCCTCGCCGCGGTCGCGATCGTGGTGCAGGTCGGCGGAACCCTCCAGATCATCACCTTCCCGTCGTCAAGCGGCTTGTTCATCACGGTGTTCAGCTTCTCCGTCGCGTGCCTCTTCATTCCCTGGACACCGCAACAGGCGTTACGCTCGGCGCTCACGCTGTGGATCATCTGGTCCGCGGGCGTGCTGCTCCGGCGCGGCATGTCGGCCGCGGTCCCCACACTCTTCCTCCTCTTCGGCGGCGCCTGCGCGTTTGCGCCGGGGGTGCTCTATCGCGTGATCGCCTTGTCACGACTCGGCCGTCGCTTCGAGGCGCGCGTGCTCGATCGATTCTTCGAGAGCTACCAGCGGGAACTCGTCGACGCGCGCCAGGTGCACGCCGCGATCTTTCCCGAGCCACGCCGCGACGGACCGCTCCGGTTCAACTACCGGGACAATCCACGGCTCGGCATCGGGGGCGATTACCTCCACGCGTCGTTCGACCGGAACGGCGCACTCAATCTCGTGCTTCTCGATGTCGCGGGCGATGGAATCGGCGCCGCGCTCACGGTGAACCGGCTGCACGGCGAGATCGAGCGTGTCTTCGCCGAACGCGCGATTCTCCGTCCCGACCAGATCATCGACGCGCTCGATCGCTATGTGCGGCTCACGATGTCGGAGTACGGGCAGTACGCGGTCGCGATGGCGTTTCGTATTCGCCGCAACGGACAGCTCGAATGGTCGGGCGCCGGACACGCTCCCGCCTACATTCGCCGGGAAGACGGATCGGTCGAACGACTCATCTCCACGACCTGGACGCTCGGCGCGAGCGACGATCGTGACTCCCTCCAGGGAGTCGGCAAGGCGGCGCTCGGGCCGCGCGACACGCTCGTCGCCATGACCGACGGCGCCTGCGAGCGGATCGGTCTCGACGGCGATCGGCTCGGATTCGTGGGGATCGAACGCCTCCTCGAAGAATTGCCCGGCGAGAACTCGCTCGACTGGCCCGACGAGATCATCCATCGCCTCGAGGTCATCGCTGAAGAGATTGACGATGAATGCACCGAAGATGTGCTCGTCGTCGTGGCGACGGCGCCGGGTCGGGCCCCGCGGACGACCGGTGACCCTGCGTCGCCCCGCCGCGTCGCGCCCGTCGAAGCGTCCATGGCGGGAGGATCGCCATGAGCGAAGTGCGGAGCCAGTTCCGACGCGAGTATGACCGCGAACTCACGCGGTTCCTCCGTCGCCGGTTCACCTGGCTGTGCGCGGCATGGCTCGGGCTCATCGTGTTCACCTCGACGGTGAGCGCCGTGGGATGGACATTCGCGCCCGGCGGGGGCCACTGGCCGATCGGCGAGACCCTCAAGGGCGTCGGTGGCGCCGTCATTCTCGGCTTCTGTCTTTTCTTCGTGCGCCGTCGCCAGCCGAGTCAGGCGCACACGCTTCGCCTCGCGCACTGGATGCTCATCGCGATCTCCACGCTTGCGATCCTCGCATCACTCTTTCCGACCCTCGCGCTCAATGTGACGGTGTTCAGCGATCCGTCGGTCGATTCGGGGCTGCAGAGCCTGTCGACGACGAATGTGATCACGAACCTCGCGCTCATGCATCTGCTCGTCTGCCTCTTCCTCCCGTGGTCGCCGCGCGAGGCCGCGTCGCCTCTGCTCGTAATCTATCCCATGTGGCTCGTCACGGCGCTCGTGCAGGATGGGTTCACCACGGCGATGGTGTTCAACGGATTCGTCTTTGCGCCGATCGTCAACGCGATCGGCGTGCAGATCTGCCGAATGCGGCGCGAGCGATTCCGCGAGAAGGTGGAGATTCAGGCGCTGCGGCGACATTTCCAGGAGTCCCGGCGTGAACTCTTCGACGCCCGGCAGATCCACGAGACCCGATTTCCCGGACCCATCCGCAACGGCGCCTTTCGATTGAACTACGACTACGAGCCGATGCGACAGATCGGCGGCGACTTCCTGCACGCCCACACCGACCCCGAGGGACGGCTCCATGTCACGCTCATCGATGTGACCGGTCACGGCGTCGCCGCGGCGATAACGGTCAATCGACTCGACGGCGAACTGCGTCGTGTCTTCGGTGAGGATCCATCAATCAGTCCGGGCGAAGCGCTCACGCTCATCAACCGCTACATCTTCCTCACCATGTCGAAGCACAGCATTTTCGCCACCGGAATCGCGTTGCGGCTCGCGCCGGACGGCCGCCTCGATTTCGCGAACGCCGGCCATCCGCCGGCCTTTGTCCGTCGTGCGGACGGTTCAGTCGAATCGCTCGACTCGACGACCTTCATGCTCGGCGCGGCGCCGCCTGACCTCTTCGATACGGAGACGAGAACGCTCGACCTCGCGCCCGGCGATTGCCTGATCGCCTACACCGATGGCGTTTGCGAGGCGACCGATTCACGCGGACGCCAGCTCGGCCTCGACGGACTGACGCGCATCATCAATGGCTGGCGACGCGAGGCCGGCGTCGACCTGGTGCCGTTCATCCCGAACGCGGTCAAGGCGTACCGCGATGGTCGGGCGCAGGACGATGTGCTCGTCGCCACGGTCCAGCGATCGTGAGCGCTGTCCGCCCGCCGTACAATGTCGCCATGCGTGTATGGCGGGTTCGATGTCGACCGATCGTGATCAGCGGCGCGGCGCTCGTCGGCGCCGCTACGGCCGCAGCGCGAGCCACGGCGCTCCAACCGCTCGACGAACGCATTGACCGAGACGCGTTCATCAGCGGGCTCGCCGAATACGGTCTCGATGACCTGCTCGACGCCTACCTCGACGAGATCGGCGGCGACTTGGGCACGGTGCGCCTTGCTGAAGTCGCTCGCGCCCGCGGCGCCTACCGGAGCGCGTCGACCCGGGGAGAAGCGGAAGTGGCGCTCCACCGGCTGCTCGACGCCCATCGGGCGCTGCTCGACGCGGAATCGACCGATCCGGAATACCCGATCCGCCAGGCGGACCTCGCGTTCGATCTGCTCTTCATCGCGTTGCGCCACGACGGGCTCGATGTCGAACTCGAGTTCGGTGTGCCGCGCGCCGGCGATATTGATCGCGCCTCGGCGTGGGCCGCGGAAGCCTGGCGGCTCGCCGACGACGCGCTCATCGGGGTGTCCGATCTCATTCTCGACCTCGAGGAAGATCCGGAATTCGCCAGCGACGCGGCGCTTCAGCAACGGCGACGCCGACTCGTGAGCGAAGAGCAGGGGCGTCGCCTGCCGTTTCTCTTTGAGGTCGCCCGCTACTGGGACGCGGTTCTCAACTCGGCCCCGGACGAACGACGCGAGAGACTGCTTGCGACGGCGTCTTCGCTGGACGCGATGCTCGCCGACCTCGATGAGCCGTGGCGGTCGGAGGCGCGACTGTTCGCTACGCTCGCTCGCGGGCACGCGAGCGAAAGCGCCCCGCTCGACGACGGCGGATCGTGGTCGCGACCGCTCAATCGGTTGCGCGGGGCGCTACTCGAAGTCGATCGCGCGGCCGCCGACGGAGGATCACAGGCCGCGCTCGCGCGGCTCGATCAGTTGGCGCTTCAGAGCTGGATCACCAATGACCCGTTCGCGGCGCTCATCGTCGCCGACCAGGAGGTGCGCCAGCGGCTGGGTCAGCGTATTGGCGTCTGGCGTTTCGACGGCGACTGGGACCGGCTCGTCTCCGCGGCGACGGCATACGACGAGTTCATCGAAGACCCGGCGATCGAACTTCCGCGTGAAGCGCGCGAGGCGCTCGTCATGGATCGGCTCGCCCGGCTGACCCCGGCCGATGCGCCGCCCGAGTCGCTCCCGCCCATGCTCGTGGTCGCCCAGGCCGACCGCCTGCTGCGCGAGGGCGCCGACGCCTTGGTCGCCGTCGACCGTCTGCGCGCCTTGCTCGCGCGTGCGTCAACCGGAGCCCCGGAGCGCGACGCCTCGGCGTACGCCCGCGCTCTGCGGCTCCTCGCCGGCGAAGCGCTTCGCGTCGACGATCGACGCGAAGCCGCCGAGTTGCTTCTTCGTCTCGCGAGCGATTTTCCGACGCACGCCGCCGCGCCGGACGCGGCGCGGTCCGCCGCGTCGATCGCACGATCGCTCTATCACGACGAACGCGATTCGGAGACGACAGACCTCTACCGCCGCGCCCTGACCGAGCTGACCGACCGTTATTCCGCGGTCGAATCAATTGACGAATGGCTCTACGAGCGAGCCCGCCTGCTTCTCGATGAATCGCGACCGGACGAGGCGGGGAAGATCTTCGCTCGCGTCTCGCCCAGCGCGCGGCTCCACGCCGACGCCCAGTACCAGATCGCCCGTCTCGCCTACGAGTCCGCCGGCGCCGCGCCCGATCGGTACGAGGATGCGCTTGAGCGTGTCGACGCGGCCCTTCGCGCCGTGCGCGGGAGCGTCACGAACGCGTCGGCCGACGAAGATCGCGCGCGAGATCTGCGCTACTACGAAGCCGCCCTTCAGGTGATGCGCGCCGGCGCGCTTCTCGAACTCGAGCGTATCGACGAGGCCCTCGAGACGGTCGACACCGTGACGAACGATCCGGACCTTCCGTCGGCCCTTGTCGCTGACGCGGTAAGTCTTCGCGTTCGCATCCAACGCGCTCGCGGGCAGTCGGACGCGTTGCTCGACGACCTTCGGGCGCTCGCGGACCGGTCACCGGAGCGCGCGGCGCCGGCGATGCTCGACATCGCCCGCGAATGGCGCGATCGCGCGCGCGACCAATGGATCGCGGAGAACGAAGACGAAGCGCAGCGCCTTGCGAACGATCGCGTCGTCCCCGTGGCCCGCCTCGCCCTCGACACGCTCGAGCGCATGACGACACGCCCCGACCCGTCGCTCGCGACGAACGGACGGCTTTACCTCGCCGACGGGCTGCTTCTCGCGGCGAGACCCGCCGAAGCGGCGCCGCACTACCGGGCGATCCTCACCGACCGTCCAAACTCCGCCGAGGCCGCGCTCGGTCTCGCCGATTCGCTCTACGGCGCCGGCGATCGCGCCGAGGCGATTCGCTGGTACAAGCGTGTCGCGCTGGGCCTGCGCGAGAACCGAAGCTGGATGTACTGGCACGCCGAACTACGCGCCCTGCAGATCCTCGACGAGGAGGGGCGGAACACGGACCAGATCTACCCGTATATCCAGCGTTTGCGAAGGGTCGATGACGACCTCGGCGGCGAGCGCTTCGCCCGTTCGTTCCGCGCGCTCGAGATTCGCCACGAGCCGTAACGGCGTCAGCGCTTCCGAAGCACGAAATTGAAGTCACGGTGCTCGGGGCTGAGGTCGATCTCGCGCCACTGAAAATCGCAGGTCGCCGCAATCTCGAAGGGGGAGCGGTCGATGAGCGCGAGCCATTCATCGAAGTCGTAACTTCGAAGGTCGTACACGCTTTCGAAGTAGCGCTCGCGCGTCGGGGTCGTCACGGTGATGTGGTTGATGATCCGCTCGCGACGCGTCCGCCGATTGGGCGGCTCGGCCATCATGAGATGGGTGATTTCGATCGATCCGCGTCGCGCCGTCCATCGCTCTTCTTCGTGGAAGCCGAGTTCGTAATCCGCGAGATCGACGCCGACGACATAGAGGCCGCCCGCCTTGAGGGACGACGCCGTACGCTCGAGATGCGCGTCGACTTCGGCCTCGTCGAGCAGATGGCGAAAGGTGTTGATCGTATTGAACGCGAAGTCGAAGGCGTCGGGTCGTTCGAAGCTCGCCATGTCCGCCTCGACGACGGACGCCCGGAGTCCGGCGCGCTTGAGCCGGTCTTTCGCATAGCGCAGGCAGTGCGGGTTGATGTCGTAGCCGGTCGGGAGATAGCCACGCCGCGCGAGCAACAGGAGAAATCGGCCCGTGCCGCACGCCGGCTCGAGCCAGCGGCGCCCGCCGCGGCCGAACCTCGTGTTCATTCGCTCGAGGCCGTCGACCTCTTTCGCCGTGCCCTCGGCGTGAAGGATGTCGTACCACTCGGGATGGTCGTAGAACGCGGTGGCGGTCGACGACGCCGATTCATCCTCTTCTCGGCGGGAGGAACCGGTCACGGCGTCGAGAAGTCGGCCCGGCCGCTCGCGGAGAACGAGGCGGACGGAACGCGCACGCCGGTGTCGAACAGCGCCTCGGCGAGCGCGCCCGGCGCAATGTAGACGAGCTTGCCGCGGATCGAGTAGGCGCGCTCTCCGTTCAGCGCGCCGCCCACCGACGAATGCGGAACGATCGCGGGCAGCACGATCGTCTGAGATCCCCGCGGCGGCATCGTGACCGCCGTCGATCGCTTCGACTCGAATACCTCGCGCCCGTCGATCGACACCCGGTACTCGAAGCGGCGCACCGGTGTCGCTTCATCGTTCGGATTCGAGAGTTCGACGCGAAACTCGAGCTTCGTCGCCTCGCTCGACTGATCGACCACTACCGGCGCCGCCACCGCGGCGCGCGGCCGATTGATTGTCGAACAGCCCGTCGACGCGGACCACACGAAGCCGGCGACAACGCCAGACAGGACGAAACGGGGGAGCAGGCGTGCGATCTTCATGGGGGCAGCGTATCCGCTCGGCGGTAAACCGTCGAGGGCCGGAGCCACGCGAGCGTGTTGGATTCGAAGGAGAAGCGTCGCAGCCGTTCGTTACTGGCCGGGGGCGAGCGTCATGAGCCAGGCGGACGAGCTCTGCGCCTCGCTCAGGATGTGCGTGTTCTGAATGTCGAGCATCTGATGCGTATAGGTCGACCAGTGCAGCGTAAGCCCGACGAGAATCGCCGTCGCGATCCACGCGGCGACTTCACCCTGACGCAGGTGACGCACGAGCAGGATGAGCGAGACGCACGCGAACATCGAGCCGAACTTGAAGAGCAGGAGGCCGGCGAGACTTCCCTGGCGGATGAGATACGCCGCGAGCGGGTTGAGCTCCTGCATTCCCGTCGATTTCAGGAAGGTCAGCGTCACGATGAGATCGCCCACGCTCAGGAGCAGAATGAGTCCGACGAGCAGGCAGACGCGCCGGGTTCGAGCCCGGACCGCCGGGTCGTTGCGGTCGATCTGAAATCGCTGACTGAGGTATCGCTCAAACATCGTTCATTCATCCACACCCTTGATGTCGCATTCGTCGGACAAACGCGACCGGATGTCGTACGAACTTCTCGAACAAACGCTAGCAACCCCAACCCGGGAACGGCGCGACCGGTATAGTTTGAACCCGGCAGGTCGCCCCATGAGAAAAACTACGACTCTTTATCGCTCTTGCAAGAAAAATCGCCTCTTGGTGATTTTCTTTGGTCTGTTCCTCCTCGCGACGGTCGCGGGCGGGTCGTCCGTGGTTCTCGGACAAGTGAACGGGGCGCCCGTCTACACCGACGACTCCCCGGAGGCCTGGCAGCTCTTCAGCCAGGCCGACGATCAGCGGCGCACGGGAAACCTGCCCGAGGCCGTACGGTTGTACCAGCGGTTGCTCGATGCGTTTCCTCGGCGACTCATTCGATCCGAAGATGCGGCGGGACAGCGCGCCTTCGTGAATGTTCGTTCACGCGTCCACGAGGCGCTTCGCTCCGACGAGTCGTTGCTCGATCGCTACCGGGAGATGCAGGACGACGAAGCGGCGCGACGACTCGAAATCGGTGACGCGGAACGCGTCGTGATGTCGCGCTTTCTCACGGCGCCCGGGCTCGCCGCGGGCGTGCAGGTCGCCGAGGCGCGTCTTCGCCGCGCTCAGTTCGACGGCGCCGCGCTGGTGCTCCGCGAACTCAGGAACCACTCGCTCATCGAGGCGCATCCCGAACTCGCGCGGCGCGCTGCGGCGCTCGCGCTCATGGTCGGCGTCTACGGTCGCGACGAAGAAACCTGGACGCTCGGCGAAGAGTGGGCGAACGCGCTCAACGCGCCCGAACTCGTCGAACGATGGCGCGAGACGCGGGATGATTTTGAGCCGCCCGATCTCGCCGAGGGCGTCGGGCCGCGCGATGCGCTCGAGGATCCCCGGCTCGACAGCGTCGGGCGCTCGCCCGTCTGGCGATATTACTTCGACCATCGTGAGCGCGCGTTCGGCGTCCGCCCGGAGGGTGGACGCGTCGACCGCGCCCAGCGCGCCGCGAATCGCGAGTCCGGCGCCTATCTCAACATCTTTCCGACCGTGAGCGATCACCTCGTTCTCGTGAACGACGGCGTCAACATCGTCGCGCTCGATCGGTACGACGGTCGCGAGCGCTGGCGCTTCGCCCTCTACGAGAATGTGGATCCGGGATGGATCGAGGCGCTCCTCATCGACGCGCGGCACACCTATGGCGTCGCCGAGCCGTGGGGCGTCGCGGCGCAGGGACGATTCGTGGTGGCGCCGCTCAAACAGCCCGATCCCGACCGGCTTCCCCATGGCCGCACGGTGCTCAACGCGCTCGATCGAGAGACCGGCGAAGCGCTCTGGAGCGTGGCGCCCGACGAACTCGATCTCGAATTCGACGGCGCCGCGTTCGTCGGGCTTCCGATCATCCACGAAGGCCGCGTCTATTCGCTCGTCCGCAAGGGCGTCCAGCGACTCTTCAGCGATTACCTCGTCGCGCTCGAACTCGACACCGGCGCTCTCGCCTGGCGGCAGCATGTGGCGAGCGTCGGGCTCACTCCGACCGACAATTCGCTGCTCGCGACTCAGCCGTTGCTCCGCGAAGGCGTGCTGTACCTCTCGTCACCGCTGGGCGCCATCGCCGCGGTCGAGGCGACGACTGGACTCACCCGATGGCTCCGCGTGGCGCCGCCCGAAGATGAACTCGTAAGCGGCGAGCGGCCGCCCGCGTGGGACTTCGACACCGTCGCGTTGACCGAGGCCGGGCTCGTCGCGCCGGCGCCCGACCGGGAAAGTTTTCTCGTTCTCGATGCGGCGACGGGCGAAGTCGAGCGCGAGATCTCGGCGAGCCGGTGGGGCGGACCCGGGTACCTCCTCGCGAATGCGGACGACCTCTTCGTGGTCGGCACGAACATCACCCGGATCAACGCGAACGACCTCGACGACATCGACGAGCGGATCGTCGAGTTCGAGCAGGGCGAGCGCCTCTTCGGACGCGCGCTCATCGGAGCCGATCGCCTCATCGTGCCCACGAATCAGGCGCTCCGTCTCCTCGATCCCTCGTCCGAGACGACGACCATCGATCGCGCGGAGATCGAAGAGCCCGGCAACCCGGTGGTCATCGGCGCCGAGGCGCTCATCGCGACCTCCGACGGCGTCGATTCGTATCTCCCGTACACCGTCGGCGCGCCGTCGCTGCGTCGTCGACTCGACGAGCGGCCAGACGATCCGCGTCCCGCGGTGAGCCTCGCCACGCTCGCGTTTCGACATCAGCGCTACGACGCGATCACACCCGCGGTCGACGAGGCGATTCAGATCATCGAACGCGACCCGGTAAGCGTGACGAATCGGGACGCGCAGACACGCCTCTTCGCCACGCTTCTCGACATGGGCGCCGACCCGGGCCTTGTCGAATCGGACATCGCGTCAGAGATCTTCCGTCGGCTCGATCTCATCGCGCGGTCCGCCGACCAGCGCGTCGCATTCCTGCTCGCGCACGGCGAGTATCTCGAGCGCCGGCGGGAGCTTGGCGCCGCGGTCGACGCGTACCAGACCATTCTGCAGACCCCCGCCCTCGCCGAGCAGAACTGGTCGAGCGCGGCGCGGCGGTTCCGCGCCGGCGTGGAAGCGACGCGTCGCCTGCGGGCGCTCATCGACCGCGACGGGCCGCAGGTCTACATCCTCTACGAAGAAGCGGCGCAACGGGAACTCAATGCGACCCGCGCGTCCTCCGACTCGGCGACGCTGCTCGACTTCGCGGCGCGGTATCCACTTGCGACCGCTGCGCCCGAAGCGGTGACGCTCGCCGCCGACGAACTCCTCGCTGCGAACCAGACCGCGGCGGCGCTGGCGACGCTCCGGCGCGGCCTCGGATACGGACCCGGGCTCGATTCGCGCCGTCTCGTCGTCGGACGATTGCTCGAAACCCTGCGTGACCGTGGCCAGTCCGAGACGGCGCTCAATGTCGCGCGCCGTATCGAACGCGAATCCCCCGACTTCTCCGCGTCGTCCGTGGACGGATTCGATCGTCCGATCGCGGAATGGGTGAACGCGCTCGAAACTTCGGTGCTCGAACGACATCGCGCGGCTCGACTCGGCGACATCAGCGACGAGCCGTACCTCCGCCTCCCCGGCGAAGAACTGCTTCTGCCCGAGTTCGGCCGGCCCACGCCCGGCGTGGCGCTCGTCCGCGACGGAGAACTCGTTCGCGCGCATGGCGGGCTCGAATTCGATGTGATCTGGGAATATGACCTCCGCACGCGACTCGCCACGCTGCTCACGGCCGATCGCATGCAGGCGATTCTGCTCACCCACGACCAGCGGCAACCGCGGCGTCTCGTCGCCCTCAACCTCGAGACCGGCGAGCCCGACTGGGTCGCCGAAGGGTTCGACGAAGCCCTTTCCGAAGCCGACCAGAACGCGGCGCGACGCCTCGCGCAACGACTGTCGGCGAACCTCCTGCCGAGCGCCATCGGCGCCGAGGAGATCGTGCTCGCCGACGAGGACGGCCGCATCGTCTGTGTCGAACGCCGGACCGGCGCGATCCGCTGGGTGCGCGTCGAATCGCTCGATACCTTGAGCCACATCGCATTCGAACCGACGGCGCTCATCATCGCCGGCCAGCGGATCGTCTTTGAGCGCAACGCCCGACGCGTCGAGCGAGTGATTCAACTCCTCGATCCCTCGACGGGAACGCTTGGTTCGGAGATCCGGGTCGACGCCGACGCGAAGATCGAATGGATCGCCACGAGCGACGCGGGTGAACTGCTCTACGCCTACGGCGACACGCTCGTCTGCTTTGACATCGATGAATTCGAACAGCGGTGGCAGACGAGCGGACCTGATCTGCGCAACACTCGTTGGCCGCTCGTCGCCGGACGCACGGTCTTCTTCACCGACGGCTCGAACACCCTGCTCCAGATTGGTCTCGAGGATGGTGAGATTGAGCGGCCCGACCGCGTCGAGCGCGTGGGGCGCGACCAGGCGCCGCCGCAGTTCTACTCCTACTTCGGCTCGCATGTGCTCAAGACGATGACCGGCGTCTATGTGTTTGACGACGGCGGTCGTCCGACGGGTCGCTACCCGAGTCGTCCGGATGACGACATCAATCTCCGCTCGGTCGCGATCGCGGACGGGCGTCTCGCGGTCGTCGAAGCGACCTTCGGCTCGAACCTCGCGTCCGGTCGCGGGATGATCATCTTCGAGACCGATTACTCGGGCCGGCTCATCGGTCCGAACTTTCGCCCCGAGGAACGGACAATCCCCAAGGTCAACGCGGCGCAGGCGGTCGATGACTGGATCGTCGTGGACAGTGGCGCGCTCATCATCGCGGTCCACGCGCCGGCGGATCCCTAACCGAAGCCGGGCGCCGCGGTATCGAAACTGGTGTTTCTGAAGGAGGCGTCCCGTGGAGATGGAGATCGAAGTCAAGGAAATGCCCGAATACCGCGTCGCCGCGGCGCCGCACACGGGTCCGTACACGGGGATCGGCGGCGCGTTCGAGAAACTCTTCGGCTGGGCCGGGCCGAACGGATTCATCGGGCCTTTCTCGACGATGCTCGGCGTGTACTACGACGACCCGAAGACGACCGACGCCGATGACCTCAAGTCGGCCGCGTGTCTTACGATCGCCGATCGGATCGCGCTTCCCGAAGGCATTGACCGCCGCACGATCGCCGGCGGTCGCTACGCGGTCGGCCGCGCCACCGTCTACAACAACGAATTCTCGAAGGCGTGGGACGAGATGGGCGCCTGGCTCGAGTCGAACGGCGAATGGTGTCCCAGCGGGGCCCCGTGCTACGAGATCTATCGAAACAACGCAATGGTCGATCCCGAGCGAAAGTGGATCGTCGACATCTGCATTCCCGTGAAGGAATCGAACGCATGAGCGCTCGAATCGGAATCGTGTCGGTCCTTGCGATCGCCGTCACGGCCCTGTCGACGAGCGCCCTCGGGCAGCCGGCGCCCGACCCCGGCGCCTTCGAGAAGTCGATCGATTCGATTCGTAGCGAGCACAAGATCCCCGCGCTCGCCGCGGCGTATGTGCGCGACGGCGCCGTGGAGGCGATCGCGGCGACCGGCGTTCGGAAGTACGGCGACACGACGCCGGTTACGACGGATGACCTCTTCCACATCGGCTCGTGCACGAAGGCGATGACCGGAACGCTCGCCGCGATCCTGGTCGAAGAGGGTCTCATCGACTGGACGACCACGACCGGCGAACGACTGCCCGATCTCGCCGACGCGATTCGTCCCGAGTACCGCGAGGTCACGCTCGAGGAATGGCTCGCCCATCGCGGCGGCCTGCCGGAGGACGGCACGCCGAAGATCGCGGTGTGGTCGCAGGTGCTTGCCCTCGAAGGCGACATGCGCGAACAACGACGCGCCCTCGTCCGCATCGCGCTTGCGCAGGAGCCGGCGGCGAAACGCGGCGAGCGCACGCTCTATTCGAACTATGGCTACGGCGTCGCGGCGGCGATGCTCGAATCCGCGGCCGACGCCCCGTGGGAAGAACTGATCGAGTCGCGTCTCTTCGAGCCGCTCGAGATGTCGTCCGCAGGGTTCGGCGCGCCGGGTGTGGAAGGCGCCGGCGCGGACGACGCGCCCTCGCAGCCGTGGGGTCACGCGTCGCGCCTCGGGATGACGCTCACCGTGCCGCCGGGTCCGCGCGCGGACAATCCGCCGGTCATGCGCCCCGCCGGCGGCGTGCATCTCTCGCTCACCGATTGGGCGAAGTTCGCGGCGCTGCACATTCGCGGCGCGAACGGCGAGCCCGACCTGCTCCTGTCACCGGACTCGTTCGAGAAACTCCACACGCGCCTGGGCGATGGAGAACACGGGCTCGGCTGGGTCGTCGCCGAGCGTCCCTGGGCGGGCGGGAAGGTCCTCACTCATGCGGGGAGCAACACGATGTGGTTCGCGGTCGTCTGGCTCGCGCCCGAGCGGAACGCCGCGTTCCTCGCCGCGACGAACTACGGCGGGTCGACCGGCTTCCCGGCCTGTGACGCGGCGATCGGCGCGATGATCGGACAGTTCCTTGCGCCCGGCGCCGGCGATGGCTGAGAAGCGAACCGGATGCTGCGGTCATCCCTGGAGGACACCCATGCGCGCCTCTCAAATTGTCGCCATCCTCTTCCTCGGTGGACTGTTCGCGGCCGCCGGTTGCGCGACGACCGGGGCCGACCCCCGTTCGAGCGCCGCGGGGCCGGTGTACGACTGGGAGAACCGGCTCACGCTCTCGGTCGACCAATCGCGGCTCCTCCATCTCTACCACGATCTCGACGACTATCCCGAGGGCAGCATGGAGCGTCGTCAGGTCGAGCGCACGATCGAGAAGGCGCGCGACGCTCTCGGCGCCCGCGCCGTCGCTCCCGCGCCGCCCGGCGTGGTGATCGTGTTCCGTGAAGACGAGCGCAGCACCCGCTTCTACAACCCGACGAATGAGAATCTCGCCTTCACCGTGCATGTCGAAGGCGACGAGGAATGGATGGGCTCGGCGCGGGGGCAGATCGGCCGCGACGCGTGGCTGCCTCCAGGCGGATCGCTCGTCGTCGAAAATGTCGTCTGGGTCTCGCCGCGCATGGCGACGAGACCCGACGACGACCCGTAACCGATCCGATCCAGTGACCGGCGCGCCCTAGGGCAGCACCTCGAGTTCGATCACATGCGTGATCGACTCGTGTTGCACGGCCTGGAACCAGACATCGAACGCGACCGTTGTGTTCGGTACCTGTCGCGTCCATGACGCCTCGCCGTTCGCGTCGGTTCGCGCCCGTCCGAGCACCTGCGGCTGATCGAGACCGACATAGAGACCGAGCGGCGGGACATAGGAGAAGTTCTCGCCCGTGACGCTCGCGAGCAGCCACGCGTACTGTCGCGGGTTCCCGTTGTACATGGTGAAGGTCACCTGCGTGCCGCCGATCAACTGGGGCGGATCGGGGAGAAGCGTCGGTCCGCAGTGATGTTCGTAAAGATTGACGGCGCCGACATTCGGAACGCCCGAGACCTCCTGGTTCGGAATTCCGACGAAGATGGCGTTTCCGACCATCGCGCCTGATTCGGCGAATCCATCAGTCGCCGACGCGATCTCCGCCTCGATCTGCGTGAGGAAGAACGCCTCGCCGCCGATCATTTCGTAGACGAACATCGCGCCGGCGCCCTCCACGCCGTTCACATCGTAGAAGGGCGCGCCGATCGCCACGAAGCGACCGCTCGACGAGATGGTGTCGCCGAAGAGATCATTCGCTTCGAGGACGGGCGGGATGATCGTGTCGCTCACCGACCAGGTGGATCCGTGCCGCTCATACACGGAGACGACATATTCATTCGTCGTGCCCGCCGCCGTGTGCCGCGCGAAGAGCAGGTCGCCGTCGAGTTCCGCCGAACCCCCGAATCCGTACACGAGTTCGGATGGAACGATCTCCGTCACTTCGACCCAGGCGCCGCCGATGTAGCGGTACAAGTAACCGGCGCCGAGGCCGGATGGGTCCGCATCGCCCGTTGATCCAACGAACAGTTGATCGCCGTCCAGCGCGAGACAGCTTCCGAACAGATCGCCCGCCCGGTCGGAATCGGTCGGAGAAAGCGTCTGCGTCTCGACCCAGTTCGAGCCGTCGAATTCGTACACCCACACCAGCCCGGCGTTCGTGCCTTCGGAGTCGTAGAGCGGATCGCCGACGATGAGCCGGTTTCCTTCGAGCGCGATCGCTGATCCAAAGCTCGACTCGTCGAAAGGCCACAACGACGGCGCGAGCAAATCCTGCGGGACCCATTGCGTCCCGTCGAATCGGTAGGTGAACACGGCGCCGGTCGGGACGGCGATGAGTTCCCAGTCCGTCGCCGCGACGGCGATGTGATCGCCCGCAATGGCGACCTCCCGGCCGAAGAACATCGCCGAGGCCTGCAGATCCCACGGCTGAAGGATGTGCTCGAGCTGCCAGACGCCGGTGTCGTCAAGCTCGAAAACCGGCGCCTGGCCGAAGGTGTTCGCGATGATCGCGCCGCCGACGAGCCGATCACCGTCAACCGCGATCGCGCCGCCGAAGAGGCCGGAGCCGGGCAGCGTCGTATCGGTGATTTCCTCGCGCAGATCCGTTTCGCACTGCGCCGCCGCTTCGGTCGCGCCGCATGTCGAAGCGACGCCGATCAGGGTCGCCGCATACCAGTGCCGTGTCTTGAAAATCGCCATTTCGAGCCTCCCATCACAGATTGGGGTCACGCGAATCGCCGCTCGAACGAGCGACCTCACCGATGACCACGCGAACTCAGGCGGCTCGCGGAAGGGAGATTCCAGACTTCTTGGGGAAACGGTCAGACGGCGAGCGGGCGAGTCGCTCGATCGCGCTTCGCCATTCGCGCCCAGGCGTCGGCGATGTCCGCGACGAACACGCGGGGGCGATCGGGAAAGAGTTCATGACCAAGCTCGAGCGCTTCGACGCGCAAACCCTCGCGTCGATTCTCAACGAATCGAATCCAGCGCTTGAACGCCTTCGTCTCATCCTGACGCCTGGGCAGTCCGTGGAGCGTCTCGATGTACACCGAGAGATCGTGCTCCTCACCGAGTCGACTCGAGAGCGTCCGCAGTCGATCGGCCCGGCCGGCGAGCGTTTCCGGTCGCGCCGCGCGGAGCAGACGCACATGATACCAGTGGTACTTCACCGCCTTCCGCCATTCGTGCATCGTGTCCGCCGTCGATTCCGCCTCGGCGCGGGCCAGACCGCGCCTCGCCTTCCGGTACACCCGTCGCAACCCTTCGGCGATCGTGTCGAAACCAAGGTCGATGATCGGCCATTCGTGCGCGGCGCGCATGGCGTCGCGCATGTCAGTTTCGAAGGCGCGGAGACGCATCTCCGGGCTCACGCCGTTCGTCTCAGTCGTTCGCCGCGCGCCAAGTTGAGCATGGATGCGCTCGGCGAACGCCTCGGGCGCCTTGGGTGGGGACGACTTGACCAGCGTGTCGTGGAGGTCGACGAGCACCGACGCGTCGCGCATCGTCGCGAGCAGACGCGCCGCATTGCGAAAGCGCTGGTTCTCGAGCCGGTAGATGTCCGGATGATGCGGCCGAATGAGCCGCACGAGGCCGCGCATCTTCTTGCACCGCTTCCGGCATTCGTGGATCGTCGTGGGCTGATCGAGTTCGGTCGCGCGAAGATCGCGCACGCTGCGATCGAGTTGCTCGATCGCCACGCGCCGGATGTTCTCCGGCCACGATTCGGCGCGATTGAACTCGTACCCCATACCGCCTCCGAAGGGAGATCATAACCGAACGACGGAGCGAGCGTGAGGAGCGCCTCAGCCATCTCCAGTTAAGGTCCGATTCAAGTCGTTCCGCGGCGCGTAGAGTTGCCCGGAAGCGGCGCGGCCGCCGATCTGCACGCGCGGCGGCAAGACACGCGGAGGGCCTTATGTCCAAATCACCTGAGGTGGCTGAGTGGTCGCTCGAGTCGATCATGCCGACGCTCGAGGTCGATGATCTCGACCGCGCGACGGCGTTTTATGCGAAGCTCGGGTTCCAGTCGACCTGGCGCTACGGCGACCCGCCGACCCACGCCGGCCTCGCCGCGACGAGCGGCGGCGCGGACCTCATGCTCGCCCTCCATGACGACGCGAGCGGCCCGATCCAGCGGCAGAACTTCTATCTCTTCGCGCGCGGCGTCGACGCGCTGTACGAATCCGTTCGCGATGCGCTCGGCGCCGACGCGACCGGACGACTCACGGAACTTACGAACGCCGACTACGGCATGCGCGACTTCGGCGTCACCGACCCCTGGGGTCATCGTCTCACTTTCGGCGAGCCGTCCGAGCGACTCGCAGGCGACGGCGACGCCTCCTCTCCCGACGCGATCAAATAACCGCGGCACGAGCGAGAAAAAGCCCGACGAGCGCAGGGCTCGTCGGGCGCATGTGGGAGTCTGATCTCAACCAACCGTGCCGCGTCGTCAGCGACGCAGCGTGAGGCGGATGCCCGCGTTGCGCAGGAAGTCCACGCTCTGGTCGCCGCCGAGTTCATCCATCGGGTCGGCGATGAGCGCGACGCCGTTGTTCTGGCTCGGATTGTTGTACCAGGTGAGGACCTGCGCGAGCAGGTTGGCGTTGTGGCCGAAGCTGACCGGGGTTCCGTTCGGCAACGGGATGCCGCGCATCTCCGCGATCGGATCGGGGAGAATGTGCGGCGGGAGATCGATCCAGCCAAGTTCGGTCGCCGAGTAGCCGTTCTCGAGCAGCGGATAATTGCGCGGCCGGTTGTGCCAGCGCACATTGACCGGGTGCACCCGGATGACGCCGGTGTCCGTCTCGTCCGCCGCCTGCGAATCGCGATTGAACGCAACGATGACCTGCGCGTCGACGATGTCGTTCACCGTGTAGCCGGCGGGAAGCAGCGTATCGATCGCTGCGATATCGAAGCGCAGATACGCGCGAAGCTCCTCATGGTTCGCCTCGCCCGGATGGCGATGCCCGATCGAGAGCGCCCCGGCGCCGACATACCAGTCGCTCGAAAGCACGAGCGAATGCGTCATGGGAAGGTCGATGACCTGCGTGTCGGGGCCGACGGCGCCGGAGTTGAGCCCGGCGACGACTTCCGAGCGCATCGTGTCGTACTGCTGTTGTTGTTCCGGCGTCATGCCGCTCACGACGAGGTTGTTGAGCGCGTCCGGATCGACGATGAGATCGTAAAACTCGTCGTTCGCGGGCGGCAGCAACTGCCCGCGGTCCACGGTCACGATCAGCCGGTAGTCATCAACTTCGTGCGTGACCTGCACGAGGAAGTTCTCCGGCAGGTAGAGATCGGACACCGACGACGGCCAGTAGTCGACGATCTTGTCGCGCATGTCGAAGTAGTGATTGAGTTCGTCGAGCGACATCCCCGTATCGACGAGGTTGAAGACCTGGTCGGGGTCATTCTCGAGGTCGTAGAACTCGTCTTCGCTCAGCGGCTCGAAGTTCGTCCCGCCCGCCGCGGCGACGAGCAGGTAGCGCCCGTCCGTAAAGCTCACGAGGTGATGCTGCGGCTGAATGCGGCCGAAGCTGAGCAGCGAGTACTCGCGCACCTCATTCGGGCCCGGCAGGCCGGTGTTGAGCGCGTCGGCGAAGCTGATGCCCCGGCGCGGCGCGTCGCCGCGCAGCGCCTCGGGAGCGCCGGCGAGGTCGGCGAAGGTTTCGTAGAAGTCGACATGGCTGATGAGCCGCTCGTCGTACACCCCGGCCGGGACGCTTTCGCCGAACGCGAAGCACGGCACATGGATGCCGCCCTCGTACGGCGAGTTCTTCGCCCGCTCCGAGCCGAACGCGGAGACGAGGTTGTCCGTCCCGTTGTCCGAGGTGAAGACGACGACCGCGTCACTGTTCTGCTGGTACGCGTTGTTGAAGTCGATGACGCCGATCTCACGAAGCATGCGGCCAACTTCGGTGTCGAGCGCCTCGATCACATTGCGATACCGCGAGGTGTTCGTCGCCTGGCCCTGGCCGCTTGTCTGCGGCGCGAGCGCAGGGTCGACCTGCCACCAGAGCAGTCCCTGCGAGTCCGCGTCGCGACGGTGGGGCACGATGCTCCAGAAGAAGAGCGCATACGGCTGATTCATGTTCGGCCGCGTGTTGACCGCGTCGATCGCGAAGTCGGCCATGCGCGTGACATGCTCATCGCCGATCTGCTCCGGATCATCGAGTCCGAGGTAGTCGAGCCAGCCGTAGTGCTCCATGAATCCCTGCTGGAGCGGGCGCTGGCCGCGCGACTCGTCGTACCCGAGGTGGTACTTGTCGACGAGGATCGTGTAGTACCCCATGTCCTGCAGGACTTCGGCGATCGTGCGCTCGTGCGTCTGGAGCGAGAGCAGATCGCGATCGCCGGGCGGCGCGAGCTGCGAAATCACGCCGTTCACGCCCGTCTGGAGCGCATCGCGACCGGTGAAGAGCGCGGCCCGCGTGGGTGAGCAGTTCGGATTCACCCGCGTGTTCGTGAAGACCGTGCCCTGCGCCGCGAGCGACGCGAGGTTCGGCGTGCGGCAGTCGAGCTCGTTCGACCAGTTCGCGCCCTGGATCGCGTCGATGCCCTGATCATCGGTGAGAATGAAGATGAGATTCGGCTGCGATTGCGCGAGAATCGCCTGCGCGCCGAGCGTCAACGCCCCAACCACCGCGACCAGCGCCGCGGCCCATCGTCTACGAACTTGCATGGTCGTCCCCTTTTCTTCTTCTTCCTTCGAACACATCCCCGGCGCACTCGGCGGCGCGCCCTCGCCCGGCGAAACACATTCCGAGCCACCCGCGCCGAACTTACGGCCCGAGCCGCGAACGCACGCCCGCGTACCGCGGACCCGTTCGCGTGATCCCGATGGTCGAACAAGCGCGCTCCGAAAGGAGGAGAAAGGGGGGAGCCCCGGAAACGGGGGTCAGGACGCTCGTCCGATATCGCTCAAAGTACCCTAGATTCACATCTTCGCAACCGCCGGGGGACCGTTTTTCGGTTTTGATTCCGGGCCGGCCTCCCGCGCCGTGGCGGAGCACGCCGGTTGATCCCGATCCGTCGCCCGGGAGTATTCCGGGCCCGAGCGAAGGAGCCTGCCGTGACCCGGTTCGCCAAACGGATTCGATCGGTCCTCTGCGTCAGCGCGGTCGTCGCGACCACCGCGTCCGTCGCCGCTCGCCACCCCTCGCTTCTCATCGTCGCGCCGCACGACTTCGCCTCCGCGCTGGCGCCGTTCGTTGAGTTCAAGCAGGATCGGCTCGGCGCCGAACTCGTTTCGCTCGAGTCGGTCCTCGCCGCGACCGGGGAGAATTCGTTCGACGACGCCGAACGCCTCAAGCGATACCTCTATGACCGCTGGCGCGAGTCCGATGGCGTCCTCCGCTTCGTCCTGCTCGTCGGCGACGCCGATGTCCTGCCCGTTCGCTACATGACGCTCGACCGCGTCACCGAGCCGGCCTTCCACTACGCGTTCTATCCGAGCGACCTCTACTACGCCGATCTCGCGAAACCCGACGGCGCCTTCGAGGACTGGAACGCCCGACGCGACGACTTCCACGCCGCGTACTTCGGCGAGGTGCGCGGCGAACACTTCAAGGCCGACCCGATCAACTTCGACGCGGTCGACTACCGGCCCGAGGTCGCCGTCGGTCGCTGGCCGGTGAGCGCGGCCGAGGACGCGGCCCGCGTCGCCGCGAAGTCGATGGTGTACGAGCGCGGGGTCGAAGCGGGGGAGGCGCCGACGCTCGGCCGCGCCGTGTTCCTCGCGACCGACGGCTGGATCGAGAATCGACCGCTCCTCGATCGACAGATCGAACATCTCAGCGCCGGCTGGTCGGTCGAGCGCCGATATTTCCGCGACGATGCGCGAGACGACGGCACGCCACCGGCGAGCGTCGACGAGGTCGTCCGCCTCTTCAACGCGGGCGTCGGGCTCGTCGTGCACTCCGGCCACGGAAGCGACGATCTCTGGGACCAGTCGCTCGCGTCGACCGATCTGGCGACGCTCGAGAACGCCGATCGTCTCCCCGTCGTCGTCTCCGCCGGGTGCTCGACGGCGCGGTTCGCCACGCTGCCGCCCTACGAGGGATATGTCGACATCCACGGCGTGTCGCATGCGGGCACGAATCACGGTGAGGTCTTCGACGCGCCGCCGCCTCCGCCCGCGTGCTACCAGTCGGGCGCTCACAATCCGACCGGCCTCGGCGAGCGCCTCGTGCGCGACGCGATGACCGGCGCCGTCGCGTACATCGGCTGCAATACGGGCAGCCAGCCCTGCGGCATGACGCTCGTCGAAGGCTTCGTCGCCGCGATCGACGACGGCGATTCGCCGCGCCTTGGCGAATGCTGGAGCCGCGCCGTCGCGAACTATTACGACGCCGAGCGCCTCGCCGAACTCGAGCCGACCGAAAGCTGGTACCCGGCGAGCATCTTCTTCCAGGGCATGAAGTTCATGCTCTTCGGTGATCCGTCCCTGCCGATGCCGCGTCCGATCGACGGGAACAAACCGCCGGTATAACGCGTCTGCCTCTCGACTTCCCCGGCGAAAGGAGTTTGCCATGCCCCGGATGTCGCCCTGTGTTTCCGCCGCCGCGTGTCTTGCGGCCGCGCTCGTGTCGCTTGGATGTCAGTCGTCCGCGACGAACCTCGGCATGACTTTCGTACCCGGCGACTCGGCGCGTATTCGCGCCGACGGGTCGCAGCCCGAAATGATCGTTCGCCACCTTGGTGATGACGGCGTGCTCAGTGTGCTCTTCACTCCGATCGGCGAGTCCCGGTCGTCCGTCGATGTCGGCCTGGGACCGGGTGTCACGAGTCAGACCTTCGACGGCGGCATACTCGTCCAGATTCGCAACCGCTCGAACGCGACGATCCCGGCGGAAATCGAGATCCGTCGGTTCAGCGGAGTCACGATCGAGAGCATTCCCTCCGGTTTCGCCGCCGAAGAGCCGGCGGACGAAGGTGGATGAACGCCGCTTCACCCCCTCGAATTCGACGGTCCGACCGGGCGGGGCCGTTTCCTAGCATTCCCCATGAGTGGGAGTGGTGACGGGACCACCGGGAGGAGTATCCGTATGCGTTCGAAGAACATGATGTTGATCGCCGCCATGGCCAGCGCGGTCAGCATGTTCGGCTGCGCCATGCAGCCCACGACACCAGAACCGAATGTTGACGAAATGGCGACCACCGCGAGCGAGAACGAAGTGAAAGTCGATTTCGAGGAGGTCTCGGCCTGGGAAGACCGCATGCCGCGCATCATCGACGAGGACGAGTTGAACAACCGTCCGCCGGTTCCGCCGCGCCATCTCGTGCTCGACTTCGCGGCGACGAACCGCGCATCCGAATCGCGTGAACTCGTCGTCGAGCAGGTGCTCTGGTCGTTCGAGGACCATCAGCTCGGAACCGAGGCGCCGACGGTCACGATCATGGATGAGGACGGCCGCGAGACCGGCCGCCGCTCGATCAAGCTCGACGCCGGCGCGACGAATGTCCAGTTCAAACTGCGCGGCCGCGATGTCTTCCCCGCCGGACACGGTGACGAGAACCTCTGGGTGACCGTGACCTTCCGCGTCGGTGATGACCGCTTTTCGGTTCGCCGGAGCGGTCGTGTGGTTCTCGCGATGTAACCCGACGCCGCACACGGCGCCGACTCGTTCGGGGAAAGGAGCGTCGTCATGCCTCGCGCGAAATTCAACGGCGAAACGATCGCGGACAGCGACAAGGTCATCGAACTCGAAGGGAATGTCTACTTTCCCGAGGAGTCCGTCCGTGTCGACTATCTTCGCGAAAGCGAGGAGCGCACGAGTTGCCCGTGGAAGGGCGACGCGTGCTATTACAATGTCGTCGTCGGTGACCAGACGGCGGAGAACGCCGCCTGGTCCTACCAGGAGCCGAAACCGAAGGCGAACCAGATCAAGGGACACATCGCCTTCTGGAACGGCGTGACCATCGAAGACTGACGCGACCGTCCAATCATGGAAAAAGCAAGAGCCGGACACACGCGTGTCCGGCTCTTGTCATTCATCGATTGCCGTGAACGCTCCGTTACTTCATCGGCTCTTCCGGCGTGGCCGGAGCGTTCGTCATTTCGCCGCCCTCTTCCGGCGCCGTCGCCATCGGCGTCGACGCGGACATGGGCAGGATGTAGAGCTCGACGCGCCGGTTCTGCGGCGCGGCGCCCGACGCGCTCGCGACCGCCGGGCGATACGGGCCCCAGCCCGCGACGCTCACGCGCGACGATTCGACGCCCTGGTTCACGAGCACATCGCGCACGCTGATCGCGCGGTGCACGGACAGATGCATGTTCGTCGGGTGCTTCGCCATCGTCTCCGCGCGCCGAATCGGCACCTGGTCGGTATGGCCGACGACGCGGACTTCGAAGTTCGTCGCGGCGCCGCTCTTGAGCACATCGGCGAGCCGGTTGAGCGACTGCTTCGCCGAGTCGTTCACCTGATCGCTGCCGAGCGCGAAGGTGAGGTCGCTCGCGAGCCGCACCATGCCGCGCTGCGGGTCGTAGGACATGAGCTCCGGATGCGCCGCGGCGAGGTCGCGCAACGCCGTGTCGATCTCCGCCGGCAGGATCGCGAACTCGAGGTTCTCGAGGCGACCGGTCAGCCGCTCGTATTCACCCTGCAGGTTCTCGAGGTCCGACGCGGTCATCGACCGGGCCCGCGTCTCGGCGTCCGCCCGCGCGTTCGCCTGATTGAGCTGGGTTCGCAGCGACGCGTTCGTGCCCTGCAGACTCTCGACTTCCTGCTCGAGTTCCACGAGCCGCTGCTGCAGTCCGCGGTTCGCCCCCTGCAGGTTGTCGACATCCGTCTGCCGGGCGCAGCCGCCGAGGGCCGGCGCCAGCGCGAGACCGGCGAGAAGCACGAAGCGGGTGAAGCGCATGAGCCATCCATCCTTTCAATTGGTCGATTCCACGGTCGCTATCATGGCGACAGGACCGTGGGGTAGTGTAATCAAGTCGAATCGCTGACGCCAAACGGGGCGGGACGAACTTCAGGATCATCGGTTGAACACGCGTTCGAACGCCAACGACGCCGCGTCCGATGCGGCTCCGACGCGGCTGCTCCTCGCCGGCGCCGCCCGTGACGCCGCCGGCGTCCGACATCGCCCCGCCGCGATCCGCCTCGCGGGCTCGCGCGTGCTCGAAGTCGGCGCCACTGCGTCGATCACCCCGCGCCCGGGGGAGCCCGTCGAACATCGCCCCGGATCGCTCATCCTTCCCGCGCTCGTCAACGCGCACACCCACCTCGACCTCACGCACATCGGACCCCGGCCGCACATGGGCGACTTCGTCTCCTGGGTCGATGTCATCCGCGCCGAGCGGCGGCTCGAGCCCGACGAGATCGCCGACGCGACGCGCCTCGGCGTCGAGAAATCCCTCGCCGGCGGCGTCGCCATCGTCGGCGACATCTCGGGCGTCCATTCGCTCGCCCCGGCCCGCGCCCTCGCGGCCTCGCCCCTGCGCGGCGCCTCCTTTGTCGAGTTCTTCGGCGTCGGCCGCTGGCAGGCCGCGTCGATCGACCGGATGCGCGCCGTCGCCGAAGAAGCGGGGGACCTCGAAGGCGTCCGCCTCGGCCTCCAGCCCCACGCGCCCTATTCCGCGGGCCCCGACCTCTACGCCGCCGCGGTCGAACTCGCCGAGGAGTTCGACCTCCCGCTCTCGACCCACCTCGCCGAGACGCTCGAGGAGATCGAGTTCACCCGTGACGCGCGCGGCCCGCAGGCCGACCTCCTCAAACGCCTCGAGAAATGGGACGAGTCGATTCGCCCCTACGGCGAACATCCGATCGACGCGCTCGCGCCGATCCTCATCCGCCGCCCCTGGATCGTCGCGCATGTGAACTACGCCGAAGACGCGCATCTCGACGAACTCGCGAACTCACGCGTCTCCGTCGCGTATTGCGCACGGGCGAGCGACTATTTCGGCCACGCCGGGCATCGGTACCGTGACATGCTCGCGCGGGGGATCAATGTCGCGCTTGGGACGGACTCGATCGTGAACCTCGACACGGCCGATCGGATTTCGACCTGGGATGAGATGCGCCATCTCCGACGACGCGACGGCGTCGACGGCGAAACGCTTCTCCAAATGGCGACGACGAACGGCGCCCGCGCGCTCGGGCTCGACCCCGGGCTCGTGACGCTCGCGCCCGGCCCCGTCGCCGGCCTGCTCGCGACGCCGTTCGATGCCGATGATCCGGCCGATCCGCTCGAGCAGGCGCTCGACGCCGAGCGCGTGAGCCTCGAATGGATCGTCCGGCCCGGATGAGCGATCGATCGAGCGCCTCGGGGATATCCGCCGGTTTGCTCCCGAAGGCGCGGGAAACCCGGCCGGCCGATTCGCCGTCGCTCTATAGTGTGTTTCCGACGCCTGAAGCCAGCGAGACCCCCCGATGAGCGCGAAATGGCGCCGCAACCGCAAGTGGGATCAGGAGCATCTCACGGGTCCCTTTACGCCCGTGCGGTGGCTGCTGCTCGCGTTCAGCTCGATCACGCTCGCGGTCATTCTGCTTACGACCGTCGCCCTCTACGGCGCCTTCGCGAGCGTGCCCATCGGACTCTGGGCGCTCATTCCGACGATGGCGTTCTACGCGTTGACCTTCGTCCTCGTCGTCGGCGCTGTCGTGACGATTCCAGCCTGGCTGCTCAAGCGTCCAACCGGGAAGATCGCAGGGCCCGGCGCCCGGTTCGTCGTCCGCTTCGTCGGCGTGCTCGCGCTCCTCGTCGCGGGGGGCTGGCTCTGGACCGCGACGGTCTGGCCGATGGTCCGCTATGTCCCCGGCCCCGAGCCGACCGGCGTCCGGTTCTTCGCCGACTTCGTCGACGCGAACTCGGCGCTCCTCCTGCGTCAACTGCCCGCGTTCGAGATGACCGAGCTCGAGTTCTACGGCTGGTGGCCGTTCCGTCTCGTGCTCGTCCTCTTCGTCATGAACATGATCGTGGCGACGATCCGGCGCATCGAATTCAAGTTCGTGAACATCGGCGTGCTCACCGTGCACACCGGCATCGTCCTCATGGCGCTCGGGAGCATCTTCTACAAGTCGAACAAGGTCGAGGGGTCGATGCTCCTCCTCCAAGACGCGGCGCTTCCGAAGGACGCGTTCTACGACAACATCATGACCGCGGTGTACCTGAGCCCGGCGGGTGATTCACGCGAATTGACGATCCGCCTCCCGCGCCTGCCGCGCTACAACGACGCCCCGCCCGGCTCGGAACACGCGCCCGAGGTTCCGCTTCATCAGTACGAGGAGTTTCAGGAGTTCTTCGGGCCCGATCTCGAAGCCGAAGTGTGCGGCGTCTATCCCTACGCGACGCGCTTCCAGGACGGCTGGGCGCCCGGCGGCGACCGCGTGAATCCGTCGATCGCGATTTCACTCGAGACCGAGAAACCGCTCGAAGGCGAAACAACGCATCTTTCCGAGCGCCTCGTCGGGCTCATCCCGGCGGAAAGTACGAACTTCCAGGGACGCATCCTCGCCATCCAGCATCTCCCCGTTCCCTCGCGGCAACGGGTCGAAGATCTCAAGTCCGAGTTCCCCTCGCCCGGCCGGCACCTGCTCATCATCCGGCTCCCGCGCTCCGGAGTCGTCGAGAAACGCGTCGTCGAAGTCGGCGATCGCTTCGAAGTCGGCGAGCCCGCGTGGACGGTCGAAGTCACCGAGCATGAGTTCCACGACGAAGGCCTGCAACTCATCACGCAGGGGTACCGCGGCGCCGCGAGCTCGCGCCTCAAGCTTGAGCTCACGAGCCCCGGCGGCGAAACGGTGACGCGAAGCGTGCTCAGCCGCTTCCCCGAACTCACCCAGGATTTCCGGATGATCCCGGGTCAGGCGCAGCCCCAGCGCACGCCGCCGAACCCGGACATCGACATCACCTACCTCGACGCGACGATGACGAACTTCTTCGTCCTCCAGCCCGATCCGACGAAGGCCGAGTTCGAAGTCATTCGTCGCGAGCCGGGCGGCGGCCTGCGCGTCGATTCGATCGCCGAAGGCGGTCGCGTCGGCGCCGGAGAAATCTTCGGCGAACCGCTCTTCCTCCATGTGCGCGACGCCTGGCCGCAGACCGAGCAGAACATCGTCGTTCGCTCCGTTCCGGAAGACGACCGCGTGAAGGACCGGCGCGGAACTTACATCGACGCGTTCCTCTGCATCGAATTCCGCGCGCCGCGCCCGGGCGGTGAACTGTGGGTGCACCGCGCCTGGCTGCCGTTCAATCAGTTCGTCGACGCCGATGCGAACCCTCAGAGCGTCATCGTCACCCCGCCGAACCGCGGCGCGATGCGCGTCTCCTTCGGTCGACTCCGCCGCGCCCTGCCCGACATCGCGCTCGAACTCGAAGACTTCGAGATGATCCCGTATCCCGGGAGCGACACGCCGCGCGACTATGTCTCGTCGCTCCGCGTCTATGAGGGCGACTCCGTCGACCCGATCCGGCACGACACGCGTCTCAATCGCCCATACATCTACCGCGTGCCGTTCGAGCCCGACGAGAACCTCTCGTTCGTCACGAACACCGCCCGGCGCGTCTTCCGCTTCTTCGTGCCCGACCAGTACAAGTTCAGCCAGGCCGGCTGGGATCCGGAGCGTCAGGCCTACACCGTGCTCGGCGTCGGCAACAACTCCGGAATCTACATCATCGCGGTCGGCGGCGTCCTCATCGGCGCCGGCATCCCCTGGGCGTTCTACATCAAGCCGGCGATCCTGCGCTACCGCAAGCGCCGGATCCAGCGCGAACTCGAAGCCGGCGAATACACCGTCCCGTCCGACTCCCCCGGCGGCGCCTCGGCGAACGCGTCCCGCGCCCCGGAACTCGTGGAGGCGTCCTCATGATCCGTCACCTCCCGGTCACCTCACGCGTACTCGTGCTGCTCGCGATCTTGACGCTCGGTCTTTCCGCGGCGACGGCGCCGGCGCAGGGGCCCGCCGGCAACGCGCATCCGGAGCAGGAAGCGATCGAACCCGGCGCCGCGGTGAACCCGCTCGATCCCCATGAACTCAGCGCGCCGAACACGGCGACGGTCGAGGAGAAGGTCGAGTTCGCCTCCGAGGTCAATCTCGCGCCGCTCGCCGGAATCCCCGTGATGGCGAACAGCCGCGTCGGCGTCCTCGACACCGTGGCGCGCGACACCGTCCGCCGCATCACCGGCCGCCGGACCTATCAGGACTTCATCGTGGACGAGTCGGGCGATCGCCTGAAGGTCGAGAAGATCAATTACGACCCGATCTTCACCTTCTTCGATCTCATGGCCGACCCGGCGTACTACCTCGACAAGCCGCTCATCCATGTCGAGTTTCTCAGCCTCCGCCGCGGACTTCTCGAAGCCGAGTTCCCCTCGGCCGAAGAGGATTCGACGCGCGAACGCTGGATGAAGCTCACGCGCCTCGCGCCGACGATGGTCCTCGGACATCCCGAGCGCATCCGCGTCTACCTCGCGGACAACACCTACAGCCGCGCGATCAACCAGGTGAGCCAGTCGCTCAACTACTACCTCGGCGCCTATACCCGACTTCGTGTCGTCCCGCCGGCGCCGGGCGACGACGATTGGGGCCTCGCCGCGTCCGACGCGGAAGTCGCGCGTCTCTTCGGCCAGCTCGGTGAGGCATGGCGCGCCCGCGACGCCGTGCGCGTGAACGCGGTAGCGCGCGAGATCTCCCGCGCCCTCGAAGCGCGGCCGAGCCGGGCCTATCCGCCCGACTGGCGTCGCTCACTCGAACTCATGTACAACGGAACCGGGAAGTTCATCCTCGGCTACACGCTCTACTTCCTCTCGTTCGTCACGCTCATCATCGCGCTCGGGACCGGCCGCGTGAACCTGCGGCGCGTGGGCGTCGCCATGCTCGTCGGCGGCGTCGTGATCCATGCCGCGGGCTTCGTCGCGCGGTGGATCCTCGCCGAGCGCATTCCGATTCAGAATCAGTTCGAGTCGATGCTCGGTCTCTGCCTTGGCGCCGTGCTCTGCGGTACGGCGCTCATGCTCGCGCGCCGGCAGACGATCTTCGGCGTCGCCGCCGCCGGCGTCGGTTTCCTCACGCTCATGACCGCGACGATGTCCGGCGTGCCGGGCGAGGAGATTCAGCGCGAGGCCGCGATCCTCAACACGAGCTACATCCTCTTTTACCATGTCAATGTCGTGCTCTTCAGCTACGGCCTCATCTCGCTTGGCGCCATCATCAGCGCGTTCTACCTCATTACGCACTACTTCAAGGGTGACACGCCGGCGCAGCTCGCCGCCGCGGGCGTCGTGAATGCCGACCGCCTCGAAGCCGCCGAGACCGTGCAGGCCGGCCGCCAGCGCCTGCTCAACGACCTCGACCACGCGCAGATGGTCGTCCTTCAACTCGCGTTCTGGATTCTCGGCGTCGGCATCCTGCTCGGCGCCTGGTGGGCGGACCACTCCTGGGGACGCTGGTGGGCCTTCGACCCGAAGGAGACCTGGGCGCTCATCACCTGGATCGTCTACCTCGTCATCGTGCATGTGCGCCTCGGCGTGAAACGCCGCGGCCTCGTGACGGCCTGGCTCTCGATCCTCGGCTTCTTCATCATGCTCTGGACCTACTTCGGCGTGAACCTCATCCTCCCCGGCCTCCACGCGTACGCGTGACGGATGAACCGGTGAGAGGGTGCCGCGCCGTAGGTTCGGCTCTTGCCGAACGGTTGGGCGCTCGTGGTTCGAGCGGGATTCGCGTCGAACACATGCCCTGCGTCGAATCGTGCGCCCAGCCGTCAGGCAATAGCCTGACCTACCGAATGGGGGCCGTCCGCCCTGTGGCTTCCCCGAACCTCAGCCACAGCCACCCGGGGAAGGATCGAAGTGCGAAGGGGTGGCTGTGGTGGGAGCGCAGCGGAACCCACAGCGCATGGAACGAGTATGTCCGTGACGAAGAGTGACACCCGTGTGCCACTGCCGTGTCGGCAGTGCGGCGCGGAGAGCGGCGCGCGAGTCGGCGAGCGTTTCCGTCGTCACGCGCACGGTCGTTCCATTCGCACGGCCTGGAAGGCCGTGGCACACGGGGGCGGCGTTCGTAGGTTCGGCTCTTGCCGAACGGTCGGGCGTGCGTGCTTCGAGAGGGATTCGCGTTGAACGCAAGGCCTGCGCGAGATCGTGCGCCCAACCGGCAGGCAATAGCCTGACCTACCGGACAATTTCAAATCTCAAATCTCAGATTTCAAATCTCCTGCTTCGAGCGCCGCCCCCCCCCGTGGCTTCCCCGAACCTCAGCCACAGCCACCCAGCGAAGATCGAATAACAGAACGGGTGGCTGTGGTTGGACCGCAGGGAAACCACAGCGAATGGAACGACGGCGCGCCGGATCAGCGATGACACGCCATCGCGCCGTAGGTTCGGCTCTTGCCGAACGGTTGGGCGTTCGTGGTTCGAGCGGGATTCGCGTCGAACACATGGCCTGCGTCGAATCGTGCGTCCATCCGTCAGGCAATAGCCTGACCTACCGAATGGGGGCCGTCCCACCCTGTGGCTTCTTCGAACCTCAGCCACAGCCACCCAGCGAAGATCGAATCACGAAGGGGTAGCTGTGGTTGGACCGCAGGGAAACCACCGCGAACGGGACAACAGCGTCCGCACGAAGATTTTCTGGAACAATCCCACTGGTCGGGCGGTACTGTATTGGGACGGCGCCGCCCGGCCCGTGCGATGATCATGCGCAGATTCACAGTGACGACATCCCGCAGATCGAGCCTCGCCGCCGCGGCGCCCGGCCCGCGACCGTGGGCGCTGCGCGTCGCGGCGCTCATCGGGCTGCTCGCGATGGCGGCCCCGGCGCTGCTCCCGCTCGTCCACCGCCACGCGGACGCCGACTTCGATTCGGTCGTCCACCACGCCGATGCGGTCGAGCACGACGCGGGCCACTCGCACGCGCCGATCCCGCCGCGCGACGGCGGGGACGATCACGAAGACGACTGCCCGGTCTGCCATCTCGTCAGCCAGGTCCGACTCGCCGGCGAACTCCCGGCGACTTCATCCGTCGGAACGAATCTCACGCTCGTCGAAGTCGCCGCTCCGCTCGGCGCGGCGCGACCTCGAACGACTGAAGACTTCGCGCATTCTTCGCGCGGCCCGCCCTCCGTCTGATCCGTCATTCCAGCCCTTCACATTCACATGACGGACGGATCTCGGCGCGATTCGCGCGCCGGTCGCTCACGCACGCACGCTCGCACGCAGTTGCTCGCTCGCGCCTGCCTGGATCGACCGGTCCCGACGACGCCGGGATGACCTCGGACGAAGGACAACTCCATGTTCGTTCGCATTCCTACGGGACGGCGCGCGGGGTTCACGCTCATCGAACTCCTCGTCGTCATTTCCATCATCGCGTTGCTCATCGGACTGCTGCTGCCCACTTTGAGTCGGGCGCGGCAGACCGGCCGCGCCGCCGCGTGCCTGAGCAACATCCGCAATCTCGAGATCGCCCACACGATGTACTTCGACGATCATCGTGGTCACATGGTCGATGTCGGCATGGCGCACGGCGGATCGTCGTTCGGCGACGAGGAACTCTGGTGGATCAACTCCCTCCAGAAGTACTACGGCACGGAACTCGTGCTCCAGTCGCCCGCCGACGACAGTCCGCACTGGCCGACCGACATGGGGGGCCAGGGCGAGCGCCTCAACGGTGAACTGCGTCGGACGAGCTACGGCGTGAACAACTACATGAGCGGCGCCGCGCCGTTCAAGCCGTACCTCCAGTACCACCTCGTCCCCGTCCCGTCGAACACCGTGCACTTTCTCATGATGGCCGAGACCGGCGACTACGCGGTCTCCGACCATCCGCATGTGGAGAGCTGGGGCGACGGCACGCCGCAGACGCCGGCCCGGGCCGGCAGGCAGGTCGAGATCAACGCCCACGGCGGGGATCCGGCCACATGGTCCGCCCGCGCGAACTACGGGTTTCTCGACGGCCACGCCGAGACACTCGAGTTCCGCAAAGTCTACGAGAACTACGAAGAGAACCAGTTCAATCCGGAAGTGGCCCGCTGAACAGGCGCGGCGCCATTTCCTCCTGACTCGAAAGGCAGAGAACTCATGACGAAGGTCATGTCATCCATCTTTGGTATCGTGAGCGTTTCCCTCGGTGTCGCGGCGCCCGTCGCCGCCCAGCATCATCACGGGGGCGATGTGTTCCTCGAAGTCTTCGGCGGCCGCATCGTCACGAGCGGGATCGCCGAGGTCATCGATCCGAACACGGGCGACGAACTCTCCGAAATCCTGACCCACGACACCCGTGTCTACCCGTCCGAGATGGGCGAGTTCCAGCCGGGCTGGACCGACGAGCCGGGCTTCGACTCGGGTTCGGGAACCTTCCCCGTCGGGTCCGAGGTCGGGTTTGACATCATGGATGCGCTTCTCGAATGGGATGGCGCCGCGTTCGTCTCGACGAACCTCACGGTGTCGGTCTCGTTCGCGAATCTCTCGGTCGGAAGCGGCGGCGGCTTCGTCGCGGGGTTTTCGCTTCCCGTGTCGAACAACGGAGAGTGGCATCGCCATCTCGAGTTCGAGTTGAGCGATCCGTCCGCGATCGGGATCTTCGCGCTGCCGCTCCGGCTCTGGAGCGACGATGCGACGATCGACGCGAGCGAGACTTTCTGGATCGTCTTCAACCACGAGGATGACGAGGCGGCGCACGAGGAGGCGATCGAATTCGCGAAGGACGCGTATGTGCCCGGCATGAAGTTCGAGGACGCCCAGCTCGCCGCCGGTCGACGGGGTGAGATGGTCATCCATGGCGCCGCGGACGGCGCCCGCGTCTACTTCGCGTATGCCTTCGCCGCCGCGCGCGACGCCGCGACCATTCCGGGATGCCCCGGACTCACGAGCGTGCTCGTGAATCCGACCATCATCGATTCGACCGTGGCGCAGGAGGAGACGGCGACGCTCGTCGTTTCGATCCCCGCGCAGGCCGTCGGCCATGTCGTGCACATCCAGGCCGTCGATCCGGCGAACTGCGTCATGGCGAACTGGATCACGGTCGAGTTCATCGACTGACCGACGGACGGGCCGAAGCATGAACGGGTGGCTGTGGTTGAAGCGCAGCGGAACCCACAGCGCATGGAACGAACGGGTCCGTGACGAAGATTGACTCCCCCGTGTGCCACTGCCGTGTCGGCAGTGCGGCGCGGCGCCCCGCGCGCGAGTTGACGAGCTTCTTCAGCGTCACGCACACTCCCGTTCCATCCGCACGGCCTGGAAGGCCGTGGCACACGGGGTTGGCGTTCGTAGGTTCGGCTGTTGCCGAAAGGTAAGGCGTTCCTGGTTGAGCGGGGTTCGAGTAAAACGGACGGCCCGCGTGGGATCGCGCGCCGAACCGGCAGGCAACAGCCTGACCTACCGGATTGATTTCAAATTTCAAATCTGAGATTTCAGATCTTCTGGATCGCGCGCCGTCCCCCCCGTGGCTTCCCCGAACCTCAGCCACAGCCACCCCGGGAGGGACCCACGCCGAAACCGGTCGATCCTGAATCCGAATGCGAAGAGGGAGGCGCCGCGTCGCCGATCTTTCCCGCCCCGCGCGACTTGCGTCCGGCGACGGTGGGGCGGTACCCTTGTTCTGTTCGCGGCCGGCGCGACGGGATCCGCCCCGAGGTCGCGTCGACCACCGTGAACGAGCGAAAGAACGAAGAACCGACGCCTGCACGCAAGATCGCCGAGAACGACACCCCCCCCCTGAGGAGTTCGCATGGCCGCCACCGATATCGCCGAGGTCGAAGCCGCCGCCCAGCGGTTCCGGAACGATTACGACAAGGTCAAGACGCAGGTCCAGAAGGTCATCGTCGGTCACGAGGAGATCATCGACGGCGTCCTCACCTGCCTCTTCGTCGGCGGCCACGCGTTGCTCGAAGGCGTGCCCGGACTCGGCAAGACGCTCCTCATCCGCTCGCTCGCGCAGGCGCTCCAGCTCGACTTCTCGCGCATCCAGTTCACGCCCGACCTCATGCCCGCCGATGTCACCGGCACGACGATCGTCGTCGAATCCGAACACGGCCGCGAATTCAAGTTCCAGCGCGGCCCGATCTTCGCCCAGATGGTGCTCGCCGACGAAATTAACCGCGCCACGCCCAAGACGCAGTCGGCCCTCCTCGAAGCGATGCAGGAGAAGTCGGTCACCGTGGGCGGCGAAACCCATCAGCTCGACCTGCCCTTCTTCGTCATGGCGACGCAGAATCCGATCGAGCAGGAGGGCACCTATCCGCTCCCCGAGGCCCAGCTCGACCGCTTCTTCTTCAAGCTCGATGTCGGGTACTCGAAGCGCGATGAGCTCGCCGAGATTCTCAACCGCACGACGAAGACCGAGACGCCGCAGATCGAAGCGGTCGTCGACGGGCCGACGATTCTCGAATACCAGTCGCTCATCCGGCGTGTGATCATCGCGCCGCATGTGCAGGATTATGCGGTGCGCTCGGTGCTCTCGACGCATCCGCAGGAGCAGTACGCGACACCGATGGTGAACCAGTTCCTGCGCTTCGGCGCTTCGCCGCGCGCCGCCCAGGCGCTTGTGCTCGCCGGCAAGGTGCGGGCGCTCCTCGACGGCCGCGCCAATGTCGCAGTGGACGACATCCGCTCCGCGCTCAAGCCGGCGATGCGCCATCGCTGCCTGCTCAACTTCGAAGGCGAAGCGGAGGGCATGTCGACCGACGACATTCTGCAGAACATCATCGACACGCTGCCCGCCGACGCGACCGTCGCCGCCTGATCGGCGCGCTCAATTCAGGTCAGACATGAGCCGCGAGGCCGATGAGCGGTTCGACGAGATCGCTCGGCGTGACGACGCCGAGCGGCCGCTTCGCCGTGCCCACGACCGCCATCGACACGCCCGCCCGGCGCAGTTCGAGCATCGCGTCGGACAACCGCGTGTCGCGGGCGAGAAAGATGACCGATCCCGCCATGACGCCGACCGTCTTCGCCTTGCGCTCGCCCTCGGAGAGGAGCAGAAGGCGCATCGACGACACGGCGCCGACGACGCGGCCGCTCCCGTCGACCACCGGGTAGCGCGCATGCGCGAGTCGCTCATCACGCTCGAGCGCCTGATCGACCGAATCGGCGGCGCGCATGGTCTGGACTGAAGGCCAGGGCACCATGATCGACTTGATCCGCCGCGAACGCATCTCGAGCGCGCGGTTCACGAGTTCGGTCTGCCCCTCGGAGAGCACGCCGTGCCCGACCGCCTCGTGGAGGAGATACGCGACGCGACGCCGCGCCGAGGTCGGCTGTCGATTGCCATCCTGCAGCTTGAAGAGTTTCGAGAACTGACCGCTGATGAAGCTGATCGTCGGGAGGAGGAGTACCGCCGTCGCGAGCCAGCGGGTGATCCGGAGGAACGACCCGAGCCGGTACACCACCGCGTCGGGGTTCGACCGGCAGAACTCCTTCGGCACGGTCTCGCCGAAGACGAAGAGCAGGGGAGTGAGCACCGCGGCCTGCACCCCGATTGACGCCCAGTCGCCGAGGCCGATCGATTTCGTGAGCAACCCCGTGACGCCGAACGAGGTGAGAAAGTTGACGCCGTTGTTCCCGATGAGCAGCGTCGAGAGCAGGCGTTGCTCGTTGTCGAGTTCGCGTTCGACGATCAGCGCCGCGTAGTCGCGCTCGCGGGCGCGGACGAGCAGCCGCAGCCGGCTCATCGTGTACACGGCGATTTCGGACCCGCTGTAGATCGCCGAGCCGATGACGCCGACGATCATGCACGCGATGTAGATGAGCGCGGCGCCGCGCTCTTCCGGTGGAATCGGAATCGGATCGGTCGGCGTCGCGACGCCCGCCGCGTCGGGGACCGTGAGCGTCGCGAGCGCGACAAGAATCATCGCCCCGGCTGCGCTCAATGCTTCGCCTCCACGAGCACCCGCTCGATGCGCTGGCCGTCCTTCTCGAGCACGGAGATGCGCCATCCCCCGAGTTCGATCGCCTGTCCCGGCTCGCCGATGTCGCCGAGTTCCTCCATGATGAGCCCCGCGATCGTGGAGACACGCGTCTCGCGGTCGAGGCGGATGTCGAAGTGCTCCTCGAGTTCGTGGAGGGTCATCGCCCCGGGCGCCTCCCAGCGGTTGAGCCCGACGAGCATCGGCGCGCGGGCGCCCGACCCGTCGTCGTGGTGATGCACGCGAATGAGCGAGCGCGCCGCGTCGGCCGCGGTCACGAGCCCGGCCGTCTGGCCGAACTCATCGACGACGATCGCGACCTTCATGTCCGCCTCGCGGAAGTGTTCGAGCAGATGGTCGAGCGTCGCGTGCTCGGGCACGAACCGCGCCGGACGGAGCCGCTTCTCGATGACCTCGGGCCGGCGGAGCAGGTACTCGCGCACATCGAGCATGCCCACGATCGTGTCGAGGTTCTCGCGATACATCGGGAGGTAGCGCGTCCGCGCCGAGTTGATGCGCTCGCGAATGTCCTCCGGCGCCGCGGCGACCTCGGCCGCGACCATCTGCACACGCGGCGTCATGATGTCGCGTACCTTCCTCCGCCCGAGGTCGACGACATCTTCGAGCAGTTCGCGCTCGTCAAAGCCGAGCGCCCCGTCTTCGGTCGCGATCTCGAGGAGCCGCTCGAGTTCGTCATGGTCGAGCGGCGCCGGGGGATCGGGCGGCGCCACGAGACGGAGCAGGGGCGCGATCACGAACCGCCCGAGTGGCAGCGTGAGCGGTCGCGTCGCCTGGGTGAGCGCGTAGAGCGGCGGGGCGCCGAGGCGCAGCCATGCGAGCGACCCCCGCGACGCGACGAGCTTCGGCAGCACCTCACCGAAGAGAATGATGATGAGCAGCGTGACGAGCGACGCCGCGATCGGCGCGAAGACGCTCACCGTCGTCGTATCCATGCGCAACAGAAGCACCGAACTCACGACGAAGTAGAGCACATTGACGAGCATGTTCCCGAGTAGCAGCGTAATGAGCAGCGCCTGCGGCCGGGCGAGCAGCCATTGCGTCGCCCGCGACGACGCGTCCTGGCGCCCGGCGAGCGCCGCCCGCTCGTGCGCCTGCAGCCCGAAGAGCGCGGTCTCCGACCCGCTGAAGAACGCGCTCGCGGCGAGCAGCGGCGGCATCACGAGAAAAAGCGGAAGATCCTGAGGTGACCAGCCGAGCATGGCGGGGGCATCATACGGCGGCAGGAGGCGCCGGCGCCGCACGCGACACTCGAGGCGCCGGATCGGAATGAATGGTGGAAGAGTCGATCAGTCCGGCTTCGTGTTCCGCGACTGCAGGTCGTACCACCCCTGCATCGGGTCGTACACGAACTTGAGCTGACGCTTCTGGAACTGCTTGTACCAGTCGTCCCAGTCCATGAGTTCGAGCTCTTCGGGCGGGGCGAAGTCGCCCCCGCCGATCCGGACCCGCGACGGATCGCCCGGCACATGGCCGGGCCAGTATCCGTTCGCCTCGCACCACATCCGGATGACCGTCAGATTCGTCGTCTCGTAGTTCGTCATGAGGGCCGAAGTGTACGCGGCGGGGTCTCCGCCGTCATCGCGCAGCTCGACTCAGATCAACCGGTCCTCCGACGGCAGATTGTGCGCCGGAGCGGTGTTGAGCTGGACGAGCCGCTCGGCCTGCATCGCCTTCGCGGTCTCCGCGTCGACATAGTCCGAATGGCACGATGGCTTCGCGTCCTCCTGCGACTCCTCGCCTTCAGTCTTCGCCGCGTCCTCGCCGACCGCCTTCCGCGTCTTCGACGCGAGCCGGTGAATCTCATCGGGCGAAAGCACGCCGCGCTGTTCAAGGATCGACTTCTGCTCCGCGGTGAGCGCCGAGGAGATCTTCGGCCGCTCCCACGCGTACGCCTCGTCCTTGCCGCTCGCGAACTCCTGGATCTCCTTCGAAATCCGCACGCTGCACCAGTCGTGCCCGCACATGGCGCAGAAGTCCGTGTCGACATCGAGGTCCTCATCGTGGAACGCCCGCGCCGTGTCCGGGTCGAACGAGAGCTCGAAATGCTTCTCCCAGTTGAGCGCCGCCCGCGCCTTCGTGAGTTCGTCATCGGCGTCGCGGGCGCCCGGAATACCGAGCGCGACATCGGCCGCGTGCGCCGCGATCTTGTATGCGATGCAGCCCTGCTTGACATCATCCTTCTTCGGCAGGCCGAGGTGCTCCTTCGGCGTGACATAGCAGAGCATGCTCGCGCCGTGGTACGCCGCCGCGGTCGCGCCGATGCAACTCGTGATGTGGTCGTATCCGGGGAAGATGTCGGTCACGAGTGGGCCGAGCACATAGAACGGCGCCCCGTGACAGAGCCGCCGCTCGAGCTTCATGTTGTATTCGATCTGATCGAACGGCACATGGCCCGGCCCCTCGATCATGACCTGCACGCCGCGTCGCCACGCGCGCTCGGTGAGTTCGCCGAGCGTATCGAGTTCGGCGAGCTGTGCTTCATCCGTCGCGTCGGCGAGTCCGCCGGGCCGCAGCCCGTCACCGATCGAAAAGGTCACATCGTACCGGCGGAGGATGTCGCAGATGTCCTCCCAGTGCGTGTACATCGGGTTCTGCTCGTTATGGTCGAGCATCCATTTCGCGAGCAGCGATCCGCCGCGCGACACGATGCCGATGAGCCGCCGCTTGATGAGCGGCAGGTGCTCCTTGAGCACACCGGCGTGAATTGTCATGTAGTCGACGCCCTGCCGCGCCTGATGCTCGATCTGCTCGAGGATGATCTCGACCGTGAGGTCTTCGAGACGACGGCCGATGATCATCGAATAGATCGGCACCGTGCCGATCGGGACTGTCGAATGCCGGCAGATCGCGTCGCGACACGCGTCGAGGTCGCCGCCCGTCGACAGATCCATACAGGTGTCCGCGCCCCAGCGGATCGCCCAGTCGAGCTTCTCGAGTTCCTCGTCCGTCCCCGACGAGACCGGCGACGCGCCCATGTTCGCGTTGATCTTCGTGCGCGACGCGCGGCCGATCGCCATCGGATCAAGCCGGTGCTCGAGATGAACCCGGTTCGCCGGGATGACCATGCGCCCCGCCGCGACCTCGTCGCGCACCTGCGCTTCGGTGAGGTGCGGCTCGCGTTCGGCGACGCGCTCCATCTCACGCGTGATCACGCCGAGCCGCGCCTGCTCGAGTTGCGTGACCGGCGCGAAGTCGGCGGGATACTCGACCCGCCGCGTCACGCCGCGCGCATCAGTGAATAGAACCTCGCCGACGCCGGCCTCGAATGATCGCTCCTCGGCCCGGTCGTCGACAATCTCCGCCGACCACCCGTCGGGGAGGAAATCCCACGCCGTCTTCTCCGACGGCGCCGGCATGCCCGGCGTGTCGGGCGACGAGTACGCGAGCGCTCCGCCGAGATCAGCTGCGTTGGCGAACGACCCGGGGTTCGTCGTGTTCTCATCACTTCCCGGGTTCGCGGCGCCGCGCGACGGCGGCGCGTACGCGTAGCGGGCGTCGGTCTTCGTCGTCGCATCTCGCTGGATCATCTGGGCGCTCCCTCGCGGATGAGGAGGAGGTGAGTGAGGAACGCCCGGCGGGCAGGAATGAGCTCAACACATGCGGTCTCGCGTTCCCTACGCCGGTACGAACCGGGTCAGGTTCAACGGGTGCGTCTCAGCGATGGCCGAACGAGTGGCCGCCGCGCCCCGAGCGAATCGAACGCGTGATCGTAGACATCCGGCGCCGCGCAGCGAGCGCGGCGCCGGTCCACCTCGAGTCAACTCAACCGTCGGCGACGATGGTCCGGAGAATCGGCCGCGAGTCGCATGACTCCGGGCAGCTTCCGGCCTCGATCGCCTGGAACACCACCCGCTGCCCCGCGAGATCGGGGGTGGTCAGCTCACAGCGGAGATGACCAAACGCGTCCGCCCGCCCGGCGCAGGCGACCCGAACGCCCGCCGAGGGTCCAAGTTCGCTCATGCCGCAGAACGGACCGAACGCGAGCGGCGTCGGACGCGCCGCCCGATCCGAGAAGGCGACCACCACCATCGAACCCGGTCGGGCGTTCGTCACCGTGATGATGGCCGGGCGCCCGGCGACGAGCGTCGTCGCCGAGAGCGTCACGCACTCGGGGACCACGCAGGCGAAGGTGACGAGCCCCCCGGCGTCGAACGAATGGACGCCGTCGAACGCTTCATTCGTAAGGATCACCTCGCCGAACCGCCCGCTGACGACGATTCGTCCGGTCGGATCGACATTGAGATCCGTCAGATTCGAAGTTCCGCTCGCGAGAAGGTCAACGAGCGCCCCGGTTTCATCAAAGCGGACGATCGATCCGTCCCACGAGGCGCCGAAGAGGTCGCCGTCCGCGTTCGCGCCGAGCGCCCGAACGGCGGCCGCGAGCGTAATCCGCCGCTCGAACGCGAGTGAGACAGGATCGAACACATCGACCGTGACCTCGTCGCCGTCGAGCGCATACACGAGTCCGTCGAGCCCGACGGTGAGGTCGATGTACCCCTGCCAGGTCTCGCCGAACGCCACGGCCTGGCGCTGGTTCGCGGTATCGAACCGCATGGCGCCGACGCCGCCTTCAAAATCCTGGTCCGTGACGAAGACGAAGTCGCCGTACAGGTCGAGCCCGCCGAAGCTCACATTCGCGACGACGCCCCATTCCGGGTGACCGTGGTGTCCCCAGGCGTTGAGTTCCGGGTCGTAGACGCTGACGACCGGCTCCCAGGTGCCGTTGAGAACGACGGCGCGGCCGTCCCGGTCGACGATGACATCCCGCGCGAATTCGGAGCCCGGCCGCCCGCCCGGATACGGGATGTCGAGGGTCTGTACGCGCGTGCCGTCCACCCGGTACTCGATCAGTTGTTCGTTCAGAGTGACGAGCAGATTACCCGGGGTGAAGGGCGCCGCGTACCCCGTGACCGGAAACGCGCATCCTGCGAACGCCATCCACCACACCGAAGTCTGACGCATCGCGAACTCCTTGGGCGCGACGCTCGGGCGAAGAGCCGGAGTCGGCGCGATCATGGAGTATGGGGCCGGCGGCCCGAGGCGCCAGAAACTTCGTTCGAAATAGCATCCGATTGAGGGTGTTCAACCGCGGCCAACTTCGCCGTTCGCATCGCGTCCGGGTGTTGTGGCTGATGCTCCGGGAAGCCAGAGGAAGGACAGCGCGCGAAGGAAGTAGGAGATTGGAGATTTCAGATCTGAAGTCTGAGATGCCAGATGCAGGTCAGGCTATTGCCTGCCGGTTGGGCGCCCAATCTCACCCGGCCATCCGATCGTCGCGAACGCCGCCCGATGAGGCGAGACCGGCCGTACAGGATATCCGCCCGATTCGCGCAAAAAGGTCGCCCGGCGGCCAGGTCGAATCGAAATCCGACAGCCGCCGGGCGGCGCGTGGGTTGGGAGAATCCGGCGACCGTTCGGCCAAACGACAGCCACCGATCGCCGGCTTCGCTTTCTCCTCAATGTCTCTTACCCGTATTGGGAGTCGAGGTTCACGGGTTCCGGGCAGATTCGTCGCAGATGAACGGTCCGCGCCGGGCGCGACCCGGGAATGACGAACCACTGCGTACGCACGAGCGAATCGCGGCGCGACGCCCGCAGGCGCCGCGCACGCGATTCGTGCCGTGGTGGTGGTTCATCAACAACTGCTTCGCTGACCTGTAACCTGCGGCGAGCGTACCCGCCGCGGTCCGTCACACCGAAGCCTTCTGTCCCTGGTGAACGCCCTCGCCGATCTCTTCGATCGTCTTCCGGCAGAACGCGGGAAGATCGTCCGGACTGCGGCTCGTCGTGAGCCCCTCGTCCACGACCACTTCCTCGTCGACCCAGTTCGCGCCGGCGTTCATGAGGTCCGTCTTCACCGACGGATACGAAGTCATCTTGCGACCCTCGACGACCTCGGCCTCGATGAGCAGTTGCGGCCCATGGCAGATCGCGCTCACCGGCTTGCCGTCCTTGAAGAACGCGCGGATGAACTTGATCGCCTTCTCATTCATGCGAAGCGTGTCCGGATTCATGACGCCGCCGGGCAGAACGAGCCCGTCGTAGTCGTCCGGGTTCGCGTCGTCGAGTGTCTTGTCGACCTTGATCGACTCGCCCCAGTCGTCGCTGTTCCATCCTTTGATCGAGCCGGACTTCGGCGCGATGACCTCGGTCTTCGCGCCGGCGTTATCGAGCGCCTTCTTCGGCTCGAAGAGCTCGGACTGCTCAAAGCCGTCGGTCGCGAGAATGGCGACGCGGGCGCCCTTGACGCTCTCATCGTTGTTGTTCTGTTTCGTGTCGTTGTTCTTCGTCATGATGCGTGTGTCCTTTTCTTCGTGCAGTGTGGTGCGAGCCAGGTGATGTGGCGTACTCCATCCACAACCCCTGCTGCACGGTGAAGTGAAACACGCCGCTCTCCAGTAGAAACTAAGAGGCGTCCGCGCCCCGATCCGGTGAATTCGCGCTCATGTCGCCACGGGCGCCGAACAGGTTGGGGTGGCTGTGGCTGACGCGCGGGGAAGCCACAGAGGGGACGGCGCTTGAAGCAGGAGATTTGAAATCTGAGATTTGAGATCTGAAATCACGCCGGTAGGTCAGGCTATTGCCTGACGGTTGTGCGCCGGCAGGACTCGATGCGTCGGGTGGCTGTGGCTGACGCTCGGGGAAGCCACAGGTGGGACAGCGCGCGGAGCGAGAGATTTGAAATCTGAGATTTGAGATCTGAAATCAGTCCGGTAGGTCAGGCTATTGCCTGCCGGTTGGGCGACCGCAGGACTCGATGCGTCGAGTGGCTGTGGCTGACGCTCGGGGAAGCCACAGGTGGGACAGCGCGCGGAGTGAGAGATTTGAAATCTCAGATTTGAAATCTGAAATCACGCCGGTAGGTCAGGCTATTGCCTGACGGTTGTGCGCCGGCAGGACTCGATGCGTCGGGTGGCTGTGGCTGAGGTTCGGGGAAGCCACAGGTGGGACGGCGCGCGAAGATAAAAATTTGAAATCTCAGATTTGAAATTTGAAATCACTCCGGCAGGTCAAGCTCTTGCCTCACGCTTGCGCTACCGCCGCGGCGTGATCACCGGCGGCATCTCGAACGCCCGACGCAGATCGGTGATCTGCCCCGCGTGACATCCATTATGAAAGCAGAGGCGCAGCACGAGATCTTCGTGCGTCATCGACCCGTCGTGCCACGGCAACTCCTCGTCGAGTCTCGCGTCCGTCGCGTTCTCGACCGCTGCGGCGAAGCGATCGCACGCCGCCTCATACACCTCGACCGCTCGTTCGAGCGTCGGATAGATCGCGGGCTCGTCGACCGCGGTCGATCCGAAACAGACCGACTCGGTGTCGAACCGTTTCGCGTCGCCGCTCCGCCCGTCGCCCGATTTGAAATCCGCTTCCGGCAGCGGGGCGCCGTCAAACCGCTCCGCCACCCGGTGCATCGTGAGCGCGCAATGACCGAGGCACCACACGACATGGTTCGGCAGCCGCTCGAACTGGCGCGTGCGCGTGTGATCCGTGAAGTCGCGCGTGAAGCGGACGAAGAGCGGCTTCGTGGCGCGGATCGCGCCCGCGAGCGTCTCCTGACGGGACCGGGACATGAATCGCTCCTTTGCCGAAGATCGATCGACGACTCTCGATGCGTGCGGTCAATCCCGCTCCTCGGGCGGCGTCTTCGACGCGTCCGCCCACGCGCCGCGCTGCCAGTAGTTGAAGCTCATCGGCCGCACCGGCGAGTTCGGCATGAGCTTCGCCGTGAGCGCGATCTGCCCCGCATGCCACGCGAAGCTCGTCACGACGCCGGCCCAGACCTCGCGCACCGTGATCGGCCCGTAGTCATGGTCGACCACTTCGCGGTCGAACTCGGCCTCGCCGAGCGACTCGAGGCGCTCGCGGCTCTGTTCGCGCACTTCGTGAAAGTACGAGATGAGCTCGGCCTTGCTCGGGAACTGGTCCGCCGTCGCCTCGCGCATCTGCACGCCGAACGGAAACCGCGGCGGCTCCTCGAGCACGAGGTCGCGGACCCAGTTGTCCTCGACCTCGGCGATATGCCAGAGCTGCCACGCGATCGACACGCGGCCCTCGCCCGGGATCCACCGCATCTGGTTCGGCGAGAGCGGCTCGAGGTTCCGCATCATCAACGGCCGGCGGAACTCGAGGCCGGCCCAGATCGACTTGCCTTCAGGCGTCATGCCGCGGTCCTTACCGGACGGGGAGAAGGGGGCCCCGCGAAGGATTTCATTGACGGGAAGCCCAATATGCGTCAGGATATGGTGGGCTGGCGGTCGGGGTCGAACAAGCCAGGGCTCGCCCGCCGCCATATCATCTTCGCAGAATGTTCATCGACGGCCGCCGTTCGACGGCCGCGCAGAGAAGAAGACGGGAAGGTCATCGCCATGTCGCATCGCGGCGGACGGGTTCGTGGGTTCACCCTGATTGAACTGCTTGTCGTCATCTCCATCATCGCGCTGCTCATCGGCCTGCTTCTGCCGGCGCTGAGTCGCGCCCGCGACGCGGCCCGCACGGCCGAGTGCCTGAGCAACCTGCGGCAGCTCACCACGGCGAACACGATGTACATGGACGACTTCAACGACGGCATCGCGATGAAGCGCGACATGGTCTCCGGTGAGCTTCATTTGAGCGCGAACTGGACGCACGGCGGTCGTTATGCCGTGGACGGAACAGGCATCCAGGGTCAGTTCCGCACCTTCCCGTGGCAGAAGCCGCTCAATCCTTATGCCGAGCCGAATAACCCCGCTTCAACGAAGGTCATTCGTGATCGCCAGGCGATCGCCGACCCGGAGAAGTGGAACTTCCAGACCTTCGAATGCCCCGGCGATCGCAGCTTCAACTGGCAGGAGAACTACGACGAGGATGGCACGCGCCTCGACGGCCGCAGCAGCTACCACGGCGTCGGCACGAGCTACCTCTACAACGACCACTGGTCGTGGTCGAAGAAGCGCGACTTCGCGTGGAACGACATCGCGAACTTCCTCGAGAACGAGGATGGCATCCGCCGGTTCGAGCACGCCCGACTCACGAACGGCAGCCGCATGGTCCTCTTCATGGATGACCCGGCGGACTGGATGTTCGGCTTCCGCGAGCGTGTCGAGTCGGACTTCACGCACCACAACAATCCGGACAGCCACATGCTCGCGTTCTTCGACGGCCACGCGACCCAGACGAAGATCGTCGGCGCCGACGGCGAAGTGCAGGCCTTCGCGCCCGAGTACACGATCCTGTTCGAGAATCAGCTGCGGTAAGGGTGAGGGAGTTGACCGCTCGGCCGGGCAGGCCGCGGGCGGGACGGGAGAACCGTCTTGACTCGCGCCGACGGCCGTGGCATAGTGATTGAGAGCTTTCGGCGCGATTCGAACATTCGGTTCGGGTCGTGTTCGGGCGGTTCGCGCCCCCGAAAGCCGCAGGGATGTGCAGAGACGGAGTATCTCCGCGCCCGTGTTCGGCGCGGTTTCGATCGAAAACCGGAGAAGTGGTACCAGAGGCGTCGCTCGCCCGAGAAGACTCGGTACACCGGCGCTCGCGGCCCGCGGGGCGCGGCTTCGTTCGTGCACGGCATGAAAAGGTCGTCCGGGGCGCGAGACGAACGAAGAGGACCCGTGTCGTCGGGTCGCCGGCCGGACCGGTCAGTCACACCGGAGCGAGCGAGACGAAACGCCCGGAGAGCCAGCCAGAGGAGTGTCCATCGTGCGCGCACCAAGAAGCCGTGACGGATTCACACTGATTGAACTGCTTGTCGTCATTTCCATCATCGCGCTGCTCATCGGCCTGCTCCTGCCGGCGCTGAGTCGCGCCCGCGACGCCGCCCGCATGGCGCAGTGCATGAGCAACCTGCACCAGATCAGCATCGCGAACCAGATGTACGGCGACGACTTCAACGACGCGATTCCGATCGACCCGACCGTCTCCGCCGGCGGCTGGGGTCACATGTGGAAGAACTTCAACCACGGCGGCCGCTTCCAGGTCGAAGGAAGCCCGATCGCCCGCACCCACTCGCCCGTCCCGTGGAAGCGCCCGCTCAACCGCTACGCGCATCCGAACCTCGCCGCGGGAAGCGAGAACATGTTCAACGCCGGGTTCAACTACAACGACCTGCATGATCCGAACCAGTTCGATTTCCCGATCTTCGAGTGCCCGGCCGATCGCTCGTACAACTGGCAGGCCCGCTACGAATCCGGTGAAGACCCCGCGATCTTCGTCGGCATGAGCAACTACCACGCGACCGGCACGAGCTACCTCTACAACGACATGTGGACGACGACGAAGAAGCGCGACTTCCCGTTCCAGCATGTCGCGGATCCGATCAGCGTGCCGAACAACAGCGACGGTGGCGAGGCGCTCGGCTACCTCCGTAACGCCCGCATAAAGTACGCGAGCCAGTTCATCATCTTCTTCGACGACCCGGCCGACTACGCCATGGGCAAGCACGAGCAGCCCCCGGCCGAGTACACCCACCACGGCACGGTGAACCGCCACTCGGTCAGCTTCTTCGACGGCCACGCGAAGCAGCTCGCCCTGCAGTTCGACAACGCCGGCCTCATCAAGCCGTGGACCGCCGAGTACTTCATCATCTTCCCCGAGCTCGGACGCGGAAACTGACAAACCGACGACCGCGCCATCGCTCGCGATGGATGGATCGACCAGCCAAAAAACAACCGCGGCCCAACACGGGCCGCGGTTGTTCATTTTCGACCGCGCGCACTCGGCGAAGGTCAGGCTCTGGCCTGACGGTCGGGCGCCCGCAGGACTCGATGCCCCGGGTGGCTGTGGCTGAGGCTCGGGGAAGCCACAGGTCGGACATCGCGCGATTCAGAGATTTGAAATCTGAGATTCGAGATTTGAGATTGGTTCGGTAGGTCAGGCTACTGCCTGCCGGTTGGGCGCACGCTCTTACATGCACCGTCCGCCCGACCCGAACCCCGCTCGACCACGCACACCCAACCGTTCGGCAACAGCCGAACCTACGAACACCAACCCCGTGGCCACGGCCTTCCAGGCCGTACGAATGGAACGACCGTGCGCTTGACGACGGAAGCGCTCGCCAACTCGCGCGCCGTCCGCCGCTCCGCACTGCCGGCACGGCAGTGACACACGGATCCACTCTTCGTCACGGACACACTCGTTCCATGCGCTGTGGGTTCCGCTGCGCTTCAACCACAGCCACCCATCCGTAGTTCGCTCGGCCCCCGGGTGGCTGTGGCTGAGGTTCGGGGAAGCCACAGGGGGGACGGCGCGCGATTCAGAGATCTGAGATCTGAGATTTGAGATTTGAGATTGGTTCGGTAGGTCAGGCTACTGCCTGATGATTCGGCGTGCGATCCTACGCGGGCCGTCCGTTCTACGCGAATCCCGCTCAACCACGAACGCCCAAACGTTCGGCAAGAGCCGAACCTACGCGCCCTCGTTCCAACCGCTGTGCGTTCCGCGCCGCTCGCTTCACCCTCCCCCGTACAATCCGCCCATGCTCCGGTACTACCGATTCAACGCCGACCTGCCGCACCCGGCGCCCGCGCGGCCGACGAATGTGAAGCGCCCGAAAGGGGGGAGCGGCTGGCCCGAACACTGTCCGCCGATCCGGGCCGCGAACGCGTACGGCTGGGATGTCATCAATCCGTTCGAGATGCGCTTCACGCGCGACGCGGATGGCGAATGGGATCTTGACGAGACCGTCGAGGTCCACTCCGACATCGACCTCGACGAGGGCGGCGAAGTCTCACCCCACCCGCAACTCAACGCGTGGTTCTGGGAGCAGGGGCAGACGCGACCCCATGTCATCACCGACGAGGTCTACCTCGCGATTCGCCACCAGGTGAAAGTGAGCACCTTCCTCTACCTGCAGACCGACGAGGATGAACTCCTCTGGATTCGCGGCGTCCCGAACCGGCGGCGCGACTGGAGCGTCATCGAATCGATCGTCGAGACGGACTGGTACGCCCCGGCGCACCCGTGGCACACGGTCATTGAGTTGCCGCGCATCGAAGAATCGCCGATTGACGAAGTCGTCATCCCTGAAGGCGAGCGCCTCTGCCGCCTCGTCCCCCTCCGCCGCGACGCGTTCGAAGCGGTCGAGATGAGCGCCGCCGACTTTGGCGCGCTCTTCGCCGAAGGGCAGAAGTGGCTCATGGCCCACGGCCGCGATCTGCTCCACGGCGACGACCTCGACATCACCGGCCAGTACGCGAAGCAGCAGCGGCAGCCGAAGTTCACCGTGGCGCCGGACACCGACGCAAAGGCCTGACCCGTCGAGACGCCCGCGGCGAACTTCCGGTCGCCGCGGCCGACGCGTTCGAGAACGGTCGCGGCGTCAACGACGACGAGGTCGCCGCGTGGCGCCGCGCCGCGCGCAGGGCGCTATCGATCAGGAATCTTCGAAGTCGTCGTAGTCGTCGCCTTCGCCGTCGTCGTCATCGGGCAGGTGGTCGTTGATGTGCTTGAGGATGCGGCGTGAGGTCGTCTCGTCGCCGAGGGTCCCGACGCGGATGTCGATCTCGGTGAGGTTGTCCTCGCGGCGTTCGATCTCGATCTTCACATCCTTGCCCGAGGCGGTTTCCGCATGGATCTCGGCGTAGTAGAGATCCATCGACGATTCGACGACTTCGTACTGCAGCTCGTCGAGGGCCTCGAGCGTGGCGTCGTGCACTTCCTCGACGGATGAAGTCTTCACCGCCGTGAGATCGCCGCGGCTGTAGGCGACGGCGCCCGCGCCGAGCGCGGCGCCGGCGACGAAGGCGCATCCGGCGCCGACGACGGTCATGAGCAGGGCGCACGCGACCGCGAAGGTGCGGGCGTGGTTCCGGACGATTCGAAGCGTGGCGAACATGTTCCTGGCTCCCTCGAGTGACGACTCACTGCGGCGCGACTCCTCGCGCCGCCCTTCAACCCGAGTGTATCTCCCGCGCCGGCGACCCGTCCGCGAATTCGCTTCGGGACGAAAACGCGAAACGCCCCGTCGACCGGAATCGACGGGGCGTGTTCGTCTGTTTCGCTCGCTCGCTCGCATGGAGGAGCGGGTCGATCGCGTGGGGCTTACCAGCCGCCGCGACGGTTGCCACCGCCGCCGCCACCGCCGCCGTAGCCGCCGCGGCCACCGCCGCCGCCGCCACCACGGTACCCGCCGCCGCCGCCACCGCCACCGCCGCCCGTCCGCGGACGGGCCTCGTTGACATTGAGCGTGCGGCCTTCGAACGACTGGCCGTTAAGGGCCTCAATGGCGTTCTTCGCGTCCCCGTCATTCGCCATCGTCACGAAGCCGAACCCGCGGGGGCGTCCGGTTTCGCGATCGGTCACGACGACGACCTCGTCCACCTGTCCATGCTGCTCGAACAATTCGCGCAGCGAATCTTCAGTGGTGTCAAAGCTCATGTTTCCGACATAGATACGCATCGATCAGCTCTCCGAGCAGAGTGAAGTCACGACGATCCCATCCGAAGAGCTGGTCTGCGTGGTCTTCACGGACTGCAAGGCAAAAGGAATCCCGGGCCGGCCACAGTCGCCGACCTCACGCCCCTATTGTACCTCGACTTTTCGCAACGCCAAATCGGTCGGATCAACGCGCGATCGGAACCGATTCATCCGTCCTCCCGCGCCGGTTGCGCGCGGCTCGAACGACGCCGCAACCGGTTGAGCGGCATGAACATCGCTCCGCCCAGGCTTGCGATACTCATCTCCGGCCACGGCATCGACCGCGGCGACCGCCAGGCGTCACGCAGGACGCCTCCCGCCACCCGGAACGGCGCAAGCGCGCGATCCCGCAGCGGAACGCGCGGCGCCAGGCCGTTCGGTCGGAAGAGCAACGCCGTGACATCGTCGCCGTCGACCTCGCGCCCGCTCTCCTCGGCGAGCCGCGCGAGCAGCCGCTCGACGAATTCGCTCGACGGCTCGGGCGCCGTCGACTCGACGAGCCGCTTCAACCCCTCGAGCCCGAGCGTCACGCCGTCCGCGGTCCGCGCCTCCATGAGCGAGTCGGTGTAGAAGAGCACGAGATCGCCCACGCCGAGTCGAATCGCCACATCGTCGAACCCGATCTCGTCGAGCACGCCGAGCGGCGGGTTGCGCACTTCGCGCTCGTCGGGCGAACGCGGCGACTCGATGAACGACCAGCTCTTCCGCTTCGCCCGGTACACGAGCGGCGGTGGATGGCCGGCGATCGTCACCGAGAGTTCGCTCATCGGTCCGAAGAAGGTGCCGACCACCGCGGTCGCGAACCCGCCCTCGCGCACGAGGCCCATGAACTCGTGATTGAGCGCCTCGACGAACCGCCGTTGATCAATGTGGTTCACATACCGGCGCATGAGACTCCGCAACCGGTCCGCCGTGTCGGACACCGCGGCGCCGTGTCCGCTCACATCGGCGACGAGTAGGCGCGTGACGCGACCTGTCGCGCAGCTCGAGACATAGTGCACATCGCCGCCGGTCTTCGATCCTTCGAACGGCCGGCTGTAGATCCACGCGTCGAGACCCGCCATGACCACGCCGCCGTTTGCGGCCTGGTTCCCACCCCAGACCTCCATGCACTTCATGAGGCGGTCGTCGTCGTGCGTCGCGCTCATCTCGGCCGCGCCGTTCGTCTTCGTCATGCCGACGCTTCCGATCGCCGTTCCGCCGACGCGCTCTCGTCCTCTTCGCCCGATCGCGCGAGTTCCTCGAACTGCTTCGACACCGCTTCGACATGACGACGGTTGCCTTCGCTGCCCGCGCGGCGGTCGTCGAGATCGACGAGCGTCTCCGTCCGGCCGTAGAGAATGAGCGTGTCGCGCGGGTGCACCATCGTCTGTCCTCTCGGAGCTCCTACGAATGAGCCGTTCGCGCGGTTCACGCCGAGCACGAGGACACCCTCGCGCGACAAGCCGAGTTCGAGGAGCGATCGACCGGCGAGCCAGTCGCCTTCCTCGACCGCGAGTTCGGAAACCGTGTAACCGCCCGTGAGGTGCAGCAGCCCCGCGTAGTCGCGCACTTCGAGATCGGTGAACCGGTCGAGCGCCCAGTGAATCGCGCGGGAGAGGCGCCGGTCGAGCCACTCGCTGTGCGCCGCCATCCAGAGCGCCGTCAATCCGAGGATGAGCACGAGGAGCTTGAACCAGAGCGCGCTCGTCCAGCCGGCGTCCGGGTCCTGACCGACGAACGAGAGAATGAGCGACGACACCGCGGTCACGATGCCCGCGTTCCCGAGGAGCATGAGCATCATGATGATCCGCCGGCGCACCGGATGATGGACGACCTCCTCCGATTCGGTCGTCGTGAACCCCGCGCCGGTAAACGCCGAGCGCGCCTGAAACCGCGCGAGCTCGTTCGAAATGCCCGTCAGCGCGAGCGCGACCGTCGCCACCCGCACGACGAGCAGCGACACCACGATGACGACAAAGAGCGAGATAACCGCGAACATGACTCGTTCAGTGTACCGCGCCACGGAAGAATACGGCGAGAGTCGTCGAGTCCCGGAGCCCGTCATGCACGCGATACTCGAACGGATCGACCAGCGCCTCATCCGCTGGATGGCCCGCCACGGGCACCGGCTTCACCGCGTGTCGTTCGGCGCGCTCTTCGTCTGGTTCGGTCTGCTCAAGACCGCCGGCTTGAAGACCGCGACCTCGCTCCTCGCGCACACCGTCTACTGGGGTGACCCGGAAACCGTGGTCATCTGGCTCGGCTGGTGGGAGGTCGCGATCGGTATCACGCTCCTCATCCGCCGCCTCAACCGGATCGCGATCCTGCTCCTCCTCGTGCGATTGCCGGGCACGCTCCTCGCGCTCGTGCTCCTCCCCGAGGTCTGCTTCGAACAGGCGCCTTGGCTTCCGACGCCCGAGGGGCAGTACCTCGTGAAGGATGCGCTTCTCTTCTTCGCCGCGATCGTCATCGGCGGCACGCTCGGCGAGGAGGCCCGCGACGGCGTCCGCCATTGACGCCGGCGCGACCGAACGAACCGCTCAGTGCATCTCCAGCGCCGCGATGAGCGCAAGATCGATGATGAACAGAACGACGATCGTGGCTTCGAGGATGACCATCCAGCGGTTCATCTGGTCCTGCTTGAGAATGCCGTAGAGGTCATCCACCGTGCGCAGCTTGCGGTCGATCGTCCTTTGCCAGTCCGCGATGTGAAAGCGCTCGACGAGGCTCTCGTAGATCCGCGCGAGGTGCCAGTCACCGAAGAACTTCGTGAGGTTCGACAGTTCGTCACTGAACCGCGCCATATCGATGCGCAGCTCGCGGATCGCGCCGCTCACCTCGCGGTTCGCCTTCAGGTTGCGCTTCTCGAGGTCGTGGTACGCATGGTGAAGTTGCTCGTCGAGCATACGGTCGTAGGTCTCGATCTCCGCGAGCTGCACATTCGCGAGCTCCATGACATGAAGCGTCGGCTCGAACCCGGCGGCGCGATCGACGACGAGCGCTGCGTCCCAGTCGATGACCGTGAGGTCGTAGCCGTAGTAGGAGTGCGCCCGGCTCGTCGACTGCATCACTTCCTGATCGGAGAGCGTTTCGCCCTTTGGCTCCTGCGTGAGCAGCGCCGCGATCGACCTCCGCTGCGACGCGAGCCACGCCTCCGTCGGGCCGCGGCCTTCCGTCCAATCGAGGCAGAATACGGTGTACGCCTCTTCATCGCGCAGCTCGTGCGCCGGACGCGTGAGCCGCGGCCGCAACTCGTCGAGCACGCGAGCCGTGACGACGCGCGATTCGCGGTACGCGTGCTCATAGTCGTGGTACGCGATGAGGTCGTCGAGCGTGCAGTCTTCGAACTTGACATGGAACGCCACGCTCACGGCGCCGATGGGGAACACCTTCACGACCCGTTCGACCTCGGCTTCTCCCCGCGGGCCGTCCCATCGCTCGGGCGCCAGACGCACGAGATCCGGCCGGTGAAAGAACATGTCGCGGGGCGCCCGCTTGTCGAGGTCCCACGCGAAGGGCGTCGCCTTCTCGCCGAGCAGCTTCTTGAGCGGCGCGCGATCCATGTCGTACGCGATGTCGTACGCGAAGAGGTAGACCACTCGACCCGAGAACCGCTGAGACATGCGCTTCGCCTTTCAAAAATCCGCCGATTCTAGTGGGAAGGATTCGCATGGGCCGGTTACGCGCCGCGGCCGCAAGCTCGCCGCCAGTTTTCCCTATAATTCTGATCCCGCACCCGTCCGACCGGAGTTCCCGATGCGCCTCGTTCCGGCCGTCCTTCTTCTCATTCTTCTCGCCGCCGCGTCGCCGCCGCCCGCGGCGCGCGTCGTCGAACGCGTCACGACCATCGCGCCCTATCCGCGCGGCCTCGCGATGGTCGATGGCGAACTCTTCGTCCTCTGTCGCGGCCGGGTCCGCGGCGTCGGCGGCGTGAGCGCAGCGATCGACGATCAGGCCGGCACGATCTACGCCGTCGATCCCGACGGCGCCGAGCCGCTCCGACCCGGCGCAGCGGTGGGGGAGGCGATCCGCGCGAACGGTCGCATCGTCGCCCGCCCGACGGCGCCGCCGTTCCGGTTGTGGAACCGCGCAAGCGATCCTCCCGAACGCGATCGCGAAACCGATCGACCCTACTGCACGCTCCGCTACCACGAGGCGACCCGGAGTTTCTACCTCTGCGCGTTCAGCGGCGTCGACAAACGCCGCACCCCCGACGACCCCGTCGCGTTCAGCAAGAACCTCTCCGACGCGCTCTTCCGCTACGACCTGCGCACGGCGAAGTGGTACGAAATTGAGCGCCACGACATCGAAGCCGGCGGAAACTATCCGCATCACGACCCCGATCACGCGCCGCCGCCGCATGGCTGGCTCAACGGACCCGACAACTGTCTCCCCGTCGGCGACGGCCTCTACGCGGTGTCGAAGGACAACACGCGCCTCGTCCGCTACGACCTCGCCCCGCTCATTGACGATCCCGACGCCGGTTACCCCGACAGCGAAGTCATCCTCACCGATCGCATTCACCTTCGCGGCGTCGGCGAGCGCTCGTTCCACGGCATGAGCGCCCTCGCCAACAATGACGGGTGGCTCTACATCGGCTACCGCACTTCGAGCGTCATCGTCCGCGTCCCCCTCGACGACGATGGCCGCGTAAAGCGCCCGATCACGGGCGAACTCGTCGCGCGCTTCGACCCGTACGACCCGACGACCGGCCGCTCGGCGAACCTCACCGACATGGCGTTCGACGAGCGCGGCCGGCTCTATGTCATCTCGGCGCAGCCCGCGCGGGTCTATCGCTTCACACCCGACCCGAAGCGCGTCTTCGACGCGCGCGACGATCGCGTTGAACCCTGGGCCGACATGGCCGCGCTCACCGGCAACCCGACGATGAAGAGCGAGAACCTCCTCGTCCACGGCGACTGGCTCTACATCACATCCGGCGACGGCTACGCGTACCAGGCCGGCGCCGACGGCACGGTGTACCGCGTCCATATCGACGACTGATTCGGCGCGGACGCGACGCGTCGCCGCCCGGCGTCGCGTCGATCCGGTATCCTGTCCGTCATGAATGAGCTGCAGAACTTCGGACTCATGATCCTGTCCGTGACCGCGTACGAACTCGTGGTCGCGTTCGGGCTCACGCTCCTGCCGCGGTTCGGCGGGGCGGGGAAGCGCATCGCCGCGGCGATCGCGCAGGCGCCGCTCCTCGACGCGGCGATCTCCGCCCTCACCTGGATTCCCTGGCTCGTCGCCGGGCTCATCTTCGGCTGGCTCGGCGTCCTCGCGTCGGTGCTCGGCCAGTGGGTCGCGCTCCAGATCTGGACCCGGACGCACGAGGCGATGCACTGGAAGAAGCGCAAGGGGCCGCGCATCGTCAAGTTCCTCAATCGCGAGGTCGGCTGGTTCGCGAACCATGTCGCGTTATGGGTCACGGCCCTCGCGGTCCCCGTGTTCCTGCTTGTCCGTCTCGCGCAGATCGCGCTCTACCCGTTCCTCGTCCGCCTGCTCGATTTCCCGAAGTACCGGACCCGGGAATGGATCGCGGTGAGCCGGCACAAGTTCGACGGCCTCATCGGCCACGACCTCATCTGGTGCCTCTACTGCGACTGGATGACCGGCGTCTACGCCCTCGGGGCGGAGATGCTGCGCAATGTGGAGTCCTTCTGGTGCCCCATTCGCTTCGATGACCCGCGGAAATGCGCAAACTGCCGCGTCGATTTTCCCGATATCGACGGAGGCTGGGTCCCGGCCACCGCGAACATGGACGCCGTCGCTCGGGTGATGTCCGAGAAATACGGCGACGGCGCGCGGTCCTGGTTCGGTCACCCGGCCCGTCTGACGGTGGAGGGGAAGGAACCACCGGCCGATTCGAGTCGTATGGACGAGCGGAGTCCGGAAAGCCCGGCCGGCGCGGAGGCGTCGGGCGAGCCGCCCGAAGCCGCAGATTCGGAGGCGCCGCGACATGCTGACACACGATCCCGCGACGATGGCCCGCACGAACGCGAACGCCGCGATTAACGCCGGCGAAGAAACCCTTCGCGCCCTCGGCTGGCGCCAGCCCCCGCTCCGCTACCAGCAGTTCTACCTCTGGCTCGTCACCGTCTCCGCCCTCGATGTCATGTTCACCTGGATCATCCTCGCCCTCGGCGGGTCGGAGCTCAACCCCGTCGCCGACGCGGTCATCGTGCACTGGGGCCTGAACGGCATGATCGCCTTCAAGTTCGCCCTCACGCTCCTCGTCATCGTGCTCTGCGAAATCGTCGGCCGCGCGAAGGACGCGACCGGACGACGCCTCGCCGGCGTCTGCGCCGCGATCGCGTCGATCCCCGTCGTCGTCGGCATGACGCTGCTCATGACCGCGGCCTGAGCGTCGCCGCCCCGCGATTCAACTCCCGCGCCGCTTCTTCACCGCTCCCGCGCCGACGGCGCGAGCGTACGCCCGACCCCGACGAGACCATCACGCGTGAAGTGCATCTCCGTGATCGAGCCGCCGATGTAGCGGAGCAGCTCGTCGACCGACGGAATCATGTCCTCGTCGTACCACTCCGGCGTCGCGACCATGTCGTCGAGCTCTTCTTCGGTGTAGTCGATCTCGAACTGGTCGAACATCTCCCGCATCTCGTTCTTCTGCAGCTCCGGATCGAGCGAAGACTTGAGCTCGTACACGATCGACTCGACCATCTGCCGCGCCGGCTGAAATCCGTACATCACCGCTTCGCCCGGAAGCAGCGCCGCCGCCTCATCGAACGCCGCCTCGTCGGCGAGTCCCGGCGTGTCCGGATCGGCGCGGAGCGCCTGCTCGACGCCGCCCGTCCCGCCGATGAAGACGAACCCCTTACCGAGCCCGATCGAGACCGGCACGAACTCGTTGTCGAACAGACGGAATCCGGTGAAGTCGCGCGCCGTCCATCCCGTCATCGCCGCGAACTGGTTGATCACATTCTCGACGACGAACACATCCGAGCACTCGATGCCGACGACGGTCTCCGACCGCGCCTCGCCGGTCTCCGGATCAATCGATCCCGTGGCCGCGTAGATCGACGGCCCGAGCGTCTCGAAGACGAGTGTCATCGTCTCAGCCGCCTGCGTCTCGAACATCTGGCTCGCCTGCGGGCCGACCTCTTCCGGCATCGTCTTGAGCACATCGCGGATGAGCGGCACGATCGCCTCGAAGTCGACCTCGAACTGGTACGCGGCGCTCACCTGCGCGCCGATCCACGACGGCGGTTCGAACGGCGTCGGCGCGCCGACGAGGTTGAACACGCCGTCCGGCTCGCCGTCGATCGTGAGCGCGAAAAGCGTCTCCATGATCGACACGGCGCCGTCGCCCGGGCGGAACACCATGCCGAACCCTTCGACATCGGCGATCCCGAGCGTATCGAACACGGCCATCGTCTCATCGAAATCCGTGGGGCCGGCGCCGGCGCCCGTCATGAGGCCGCGCATGAACTCCATCGCCTCATCAGACAGCCCGGCCGCGAGGTAGAAATCGTTCGTGCCCCGTCGATCGATCCCCCGCGCGACCTCGAGCGCCCGCGTGAGACGCTCATTCGTCGCTGCGGACGGCAGGTCGATCCCGTCGCGCCGGTCGAGCGCCTCCTTTACCGCGGCGACCGAGTTCGCGACGATGAGCATGCCCTCGTCGTTCACGAGAAAGATCGACATCGGGTCCGAATCGAGCATGCCCGACTCTTCGAACATGCGGATGTCTTCCTCGGTGATCTCGCCGTCCCACCACTCGCGAATCTCGTCGAGCCTCGCTTCGCGATCAATCTCCGGCTCGAAGAGGCGGAAGATGACGCGGCCTTCGTAGTCGATCTCTTCAACTTCGGGGACTTCATCCTCCTCGTGGGCGTTCTCGATGAGCAGATCGAAGAGTTCGGCGAACGAATCCGCCGACTCGTCGAACTCCGCGAAGAAGACGAACCCGTTGTCCGTCTCGCTCAGTTCATCCTCGCCCGTCGGCGCGTAGAGCGCGGCGCCGACGAGGCCGCTCGGCCAGCCGAGCTCTTCGAAATCGAACCCGACTCCGAACTCACTGTCGAACTCCTCGGTCATCTGGTCGAGCAGGTGGCCGAGCACTTCCTGCACCTTCTCGCTCGCCATGAACTCGTCGAGCGTCGTCGGCTCGAAGTCCGCGACGAAGTCGCCGAAGTCGTTGCAGCCGATGACGGCCATCGTCGATTCCGGCGACATCTCGAGCAACCGGTCCTGCGCCTCCATCGTCGTCGGCGAGACGAGCGAGAGACCGAGGACCGTCGCCGTCGAAGCGATTCGCGTCATCGCGCGGTGAAGAAGCGGGTGAGCGGTCATGAGAACTCCTGTCGAGGCGGACAAAAATCGCCGCGGGTGAGATGCGTCTCGCCCCGCGGCCGTTGATCTCCCTGAACCGGGCGGACGGCGACCCGTCCACCGTGTGTCTTTCCTACCCGCCGAAGCGCTCAGCGTTTCGGCTCGTCCCCCGCGCCGGTCGCGTCTTCGAGTTGCGGCGGGGCGCCCGCCCGCCGGCGGCGCGGCGGCTCGTGGTACACATGACCCGAGTTCGGGTTTTCCTTGTCGTACGCGAACGCGTCGCGGTTCTTGATGAAGTCGCGCACATAGCGCGCCGGAATCGCGAAGCCGAGCCCCTCGCTGAACATGTAGCCCATGTTCGTCACGCCGATGACCTCGCCGCGCTGGTTGAAGAGCGGCCCGCCCGAGTTCCCGGGGTTGATCTCCGCGGTCATCTGGATGTACGAGATGCCGTCGAAGTTGCGCTGCGTCGTCGACACCACGCCGTGGCTGAGCGACCGCTCGAGCCCCTGCGGGTTGCCGATCGCGAACACTTCCTCGCCGACCTCGAGGTCTTCCTCGGGCTCGATCGGCACATGCGTAAAGGTTTCATCCTCGAGTGGCTCCGCCTTGAGGAGCGCGAGGTCGAGATGATGGTTCACCGCGACGATGCGCACATCCTCGATCGTCTCGCGCCGGTTCGACCCGTCGGGCTGGCGGAACCACACGGTGAGTTTGATCTTCGTTTCGCCCTGGATGACATGGGCGTTCGTGACGACATAGCCGTCCGGATGAATGATGAACCCGCTGCCGAGCCCGGACGGCGTCGAGACCTTGACGACCGCGTCGCCGATCCGCCGCGCGTGCTCCTCGGGCGACCGCTCCGGGGGGTCGTCCGCGACGAAGAAGAGATCGCGCGCCTGCGCTTCGGCCGACTCGTCCTCCTCCGTCGCCGCGATCGATTCGATCTCGTTGCGCGGCACCTCGAGCACCGTGTATCCGAGGTCGAGCCAGAGCGTCGTGCTCGTCTGCTTGAGGATCGGCGCATCGATGACGCGCCCGTCCTTGAGCGTGACGACATCGGCGGTCGCGGAAGGGCCGCTGACGATCACGCCGAGCATGGTCAGCGACGCCGTCACGATCGAAACGGGTCGGAAAAGAAGTCGCATGCGGGTCTCCGTGAAGTCGGCTAGAGTGTAGCCAATCCTGCAAACGCCTGCACGGATCATTCGATACGGAGGATTCCATGGTTCGTTCCGTTCTGACGGCCTCGGCGACGCTCGCGGCCGCGCTCGTCCGCCTCGTCTCGCCCGTCGTGGCGCAGGACGCCGAACTCGCCGACTACTTCGGCTTCGACCCGATGGAGATCCTCGTCATCGACGATTCGTTCGGCCCGGTGACGATCGCCGATCTGAACGACGACGGCCGCAACGATCTCGTCGTCGTGAACAACCGCAAAAGCCGCCTCGAACTGTATTACCAGCGGGCCGAGCGCCCGGACGAGTCCGCATCCGACCTCAAGGTGAACGAACTCGAGCCGCTCTGGCGCTTCCGCCGCGAGATCGTCACCGTGTCGCACCGCGTCGACGCGGTCGTCGCGCACGACTTCGACGACGACGGCCGCATGGATCTCATCTATGGCGGCTCACCCTCCGAGATCATCATGCTCGGGCAGACGCGTCCGGGTGTGTTCAGCGTCGTCGGTCGCCGCCGCGTGCGCGACCTCTCCGCGAACCGCGACGGAATGCGCATCGTCGATTTCGGCCGGCCCGGCGGGCCGGAGCTCGCGGCCCTCGTCGGCGACGAGATTCACCTCTTCCCGATCGAGTCCGACGCGCTCGGTCAGCCGCGCATCCTCACCGTCGGCGCGCGGGTGTCCGCGTTCTACGCGAACGACTACACGGGCGACGGCCGCGCCGACCTGCTCGCCGTGGCGCCCGACGAGCGCACGCCGGCGCGTCTCTGGGTCACAGGCGCCGCGGAATCGACGAGCGGCGCCGCGAGCGCGCAGTACCGCTTCGAGATGCCGGCGCTCCGCGAACTCGAGCCGCTGCCCTTCGCGGAAGGTCGCGCCGGATTCGCGACGATCGAACGCGCCTCGAAACGCTGGACGCTCTACTTCGTCGAAGACGAGTCGGCCGACGACGCCGACCGCGCGCCGATGATCGTCTACGCCTTTCCGAAGACGAGCGGGCCGCAGCGCGATGTCGCCGTCGTCGATGTCGACGGCGACGGGCGCCTCGATGTGCTCGCGACGGACAGCGGCGCGAATGCGCTGCTCCTCTACCGCCAGCGCCCCGGGCGCGGCCTCGGCGCCGTCGAGCGCCATCCCTCCCTCGCCGAGCCGACCGTCCTGGCCACCGGGCAGATCGACGATGACCCCGCGGCCGAGGCGTTCGTCCTCAGCGTCGAGGAATCCGTCGCCGGCCGGAGCGATTTCGCCGACGACGCGTTCACCTTCCCGGCGCCCCTTCCGACGAAGGGCGAACTCGTCACGCTCGAACTCGCCAACCTCGGCGGCCCGACGGTCGCGATCGTTTCGAAGGACCGCCGCGACTACACGCTCCGCCTCATTCCGCTCGAAGGCGAGCCGGTCGACATCGAACTCGAAGGCATGACGAAGAGTCCCGAGTCGATCGTGACCTGGGACGCCGACCAGGACGGGCGCAATGACCTGCTGCTGCTCACGCCGGGCTCGCCGATGACGATGCTCCGCGCGACCGGCGACGGTTCGCTCGACTTCGAACTGCTCGAAAGCGATGACATGGGGCAATACGGCCTCGTCCAGGCCGCGTCGGCCGCGAACTCGGCGTTCTTCGATGTCGATGGTGACGGCGCCGCAGAACTGCTCGTCGCCGATCGGAACTTCGTCCGCGCGCTCCGATATGAGCCCGAAGCGCCCGAAGAGGGGGGCAGCGCCGGGTGGCAGGTCGTCGAGCAGTTCAATGTCGACGATCCGCGCAGCGAACTCACCGCGATCGCCATCGCCGACCGCCGCGCGTTCGTGATGGACAACGCGAACCGGCGTCTCATCCTCCTCGAACGCGACGCCGAAGGCGACGACGGCGGCTGGCGCGAGACGGACGACCTCGATGTGAGCGGGTTCGATCTCAAGTCCGTCCACGCGGCCGACTTCACCGGAGACGGCGCGGTCGATGCGCTCGGCGTCGGCGCCGACGGCTTCGCCGTCATCCAGCTCACCGGCGGCGGCCTCACGCTCCGCGAGTTCGCGAGCTGGCGCAGCGATGAGGAGGACCGGCTCGAGCACGAACTCACCGCCGGCGACCTCAACGGCGACGGCTTCCTCGACCTCGTCGCGCTCGACGCGGGCGAGCAGATGCTCGAGATCGCGACGATCAGCCGCGCCGGACGCCTGCTCCCGGTCACCGAGTTCGAGATTTACCAGTCGCAACTCTTCGAAGGGGGCGACTCGCGCGAGTTCGAACCCCGCAACGCCCTCATCGCCGATGTCACCGGCGACGGCGCGAACGACCTCCTCCTCATCGTCCACGACCGCATCCTCATCTACCCGCAATCCACCACCCCGAATGTCGGGCGGTAGGGCGCCGGTTCGACGGTCGCCGAACGGTCGCGCGGTAGGTTCGGCTATTGCCGAACGGTTGGGCGTTCATGGTTCGAAAGGCGTTCGCGTTGAACGGGAAGCCCGTGAATGGTCGTGCGCCCAACCGTCAGGCAATAGCCTGACCTACCGGATTGGCGACCCGCCGCGCGTGTGCAACAGCCTTCCAGGCCGTGCGAATGGAATGAGGGCGTCCGCGAAGATGTCGGCCGTGGATGACTCGCGCGCCGTCCGCCGCCCCGCACGGCCGACACGGCCGTGGCACACGAACTGGACGGTTCATCTCAAATCTCAAATCTCAAATCTCAGATTCCAGATCTTCCGCTCCGAGCGCCGTCCCACCTGTGGCTTCCCCGAACCTCAGCCACAGCCACCCGGAACGGAGCGAACTACGAAGGGTGGCTGTGGTTGGACCGCAGGGAAACCACAGCGAATGAAACGACGGCGCCGGGTTCAGTGAAGGCGCACGATCGCCCTGTAGGTTCGGCTCTTGCCGAACGGTTGGGGGTTCGTGGTTCGAAAGGCGCTCGCGTTGAACGGGAAGCCCGTGAATGGTCGTGCGCCCAACCGGCAGGCAATAGCCTGACCGACCGGATTGGCGACCCGCCGCGCGTGTGCCACGGCCTTCCAGGCCGTGCGAATGGAACGAGGGCGTGTTTGACGAGGTCGGCCGTGGATGACTCGCGCGCCGTCCGCCGCCCCGCACGGCCGACACGGCCGTGGCACACAGGGTGGACGGCTCATCTCAAATCTCAAATCTCAAATCCGGGTCCGAATCCCGCTCCACGGCCGTTCCCCATTTTCCACCTCCCGCTTGCGTCAACCCGTCATTCCGCGCAAACTGGCGCCCACACCGATCGGGCCGCGCAGGGCCGATAAGGCGGCTCCGCGGCGCCTGACCGCGGAATTCACTGGTCCCCGCCGCCCCCGCGCGGCAGAATACATGCACAGGGAGCGTTCGCCCATGAGTCTGCCGATCACGACCAATCACGCCGTCGGGATGTGTTCCGTGACCCGCCGATCGTCTCTCTCTCTCTCTCTCTCTCTCTCTCTAGCCATTGGAGGCTTGATGATCGCCGGCGCCCGCATGACGCAGGCCGAGCCCGCGTTCATCATGGTCGAACTTGATCCGCCCGGGGGTGTGGATGGTGTTGCGAGCGGCACATCCCTCCGGATCAACAACGCCGGCGATGTACTCGCGACCTATCAGGTCGGCTCGACGACGCATGTCTATCTCTGGGACCAGAATGACTTCACCTGGTACCGGTTGGAGAACGGAGGCGCCCCGGTCAACGACGCGGTGGCGGTCGCGTTCAATTCCATCCAGCAGGTCGTGGGAACCTACTTCGACGGCGTCGACGATGTCGCATTCCTGTGGGACAGGCACGATGCGACTCCGTTTCAGACCTTTGGATCGAATCGGGAACCGACCGACATCAATGAAGAAGAGAAGATCGTTGGATGGCAGAACAACTCGGCCCCCTTTGGTTGGCGCATCGACGACCAGATGATTCAAACGCTCAAGGTTCCCGCCGGATGGGACGCGAACTGCGCGGTGGCGATCAACCCGACGCTGACGCCCGGTCTTGACGAGCGCATTCCGGGGCAGGCGGAGAAACTGAACGCGCCGAACGCGGGCATGTATGGATGCGTGTGGAGGAATGGTACCTTCAACATGCTCACGATCGACGGGCTGCCCGCCGCCGTGAACGACGATGGTCTTGTCGTCGGCGTGACGGACAACGCATTCAACCCGGACACGGGCGCCGTGTGGGAACCGGACGGCGCGGGTGGATGGACCTGGTACGACCTGGGCGCGGAGCTTCATCCGGTCGATGTCAATTCGTCGTCGGAGATCGCGGTGGCGCGCTCGATTGTCGCGTGGTACGGTGGAGCGGTCGATCCCTACCACATCGTTCCCGTCGAGAGCTTCATCCATGTCCCCGTTCAGATCGATTCAGGAACCTGGTCGATCCGAGGAATCAATGACGACGGCCAGATGGTGGCGTGGGCGGAGCGATTCGACACGCCCTCAAATACGCCGACGGTGGTCAAGATCGTCCCGCGTGATGACGACAACGACGGGACTCCAGATTATCGCGAGATTGAAGCTGGCTTGGAATCGGACTCGGATGGCGACTGGATTCCGGATGATGTGGAGCAGATGAGGGTGGGTCTCTTCGGCGCAGGCAAGGCGGCGCACAATAATGGGGCCATGACCGTCGCGAATGTGCAGGCCCTCCGGATGCACAGTGACTACGACGAAATCGAAATGATTCTTTGCAATACGGTGCATCCAGAGATCGGTCCGGCGTGCGAGTGGGCGCGCAACCTCTTCAATGGCGTCGGTGTCGAACACGACAACGAGATCATCTTCATGACGAGGAACCCGCACCCGACGGATTCCGGCCATGATGTGATCCCTGTTGGCACGGAACGCGATGAGAAACTGGATGACATGCGCGAGTTCGTTCGGCGGTTCGCGTACAACATTGACGCGGTTCAAGTCGGCAACGAAATCTACCGGGGCGCCGGCGATATGGTCATCGACAGCAACGCGCTCGGGCTTGGCGCCTGTCAAGGCTATGTGGGCGAGTGGAGCGCGATCGCCGGGACGGAGTGTTTCGAAGAAGCGACTGCGGCGATACTCGTCTGGCTGACCGATCAAACGGCGGCGGTTCGCGAAGGGTCAGCCCTGGCTGGACGGCCGTTGCGGGTGATCGGGCCGGCGCTCACGAATGGTATGGTGACTGACGGAGCCAACGGAGATTTGGGATCTTGGGGAAATGGTGGAACGGCGGATGCTCCGGCGAAATCGGCCTATGCCGTTCAGCAGCTGATTTTGTGGGCGAACGCCCATTGTGTTCCCCTCGACATTCACCTGCACTACAACCACTGGGCGACGCACATCTACGGTCCCGTCGAGGACATTATGAACCAAGGCAACCCAGAATGGGATGTGCCGAACGATATGGTCAGCCTGGAGTGGGGGCCGGAGCCGAAATTAGGATCGGGGGACTGGTATCAAGAACATCTCGAAACAATTCGAGCCTACTACAGTGTTGGAACTACGCTGGCAAATTGGAATGCGGAACTGGAAGAATGGCTTATGGACGACCAGATTGATGATGCTCTTTGGTGCTCCGAACTTCTAGATTTGTTGAATTCCTATCAATTCCACTATGCCTGCTATGGACATGTCGCCCAGTTTGGTGACTCGGTGACTCCGAATCACTTTGATCTAGCATCCATCGTTCCCACTGCGATGGTCGGAGCGAATGAGCTTACACGGCACACTCCTTACTACGAGAATGCGGCGGCGAATTTCGTTATTACTTCAGGATGGGATCCTCATCCGAACCCGGTCTCCGATAATTGCCCGAGTTGCCCTTGAATACTTGAGTGATTAACCGACGAGAAGGAAGTCTCGCGATCTGTAGGTCGAGATAATTATGAGAAGATTTGTTGATATCTCGTGCATGTGGGCGGCTTTAGGCACGGCTCTTGCATTAGGCTTCGGTGGTAGAGCATCTGCACAGGCGCCACCGACCTATGCAATCATTCGTGCTGCAGATCTGGGTGGGGATACAGCGATTGGTAGAGGGATCAATGAGGCTGGCATAATGGTTGGTCCCACCAGCCGAGCGGAACTGCCCTGGCCTGCATTTGCCTGGCAGAACGGTCGCCAGCGGCTCCTTCATTCTCCAGTTGATACACGACAAGCGGGAGCGTTTGATATCAGCGAGGGATCGGTGATCGTTGGGTACCTAATGGACGACAGTTCTGTTCAACGCGCAGCAGCGTGGGATTGTCCCGGTTCGGTTCAGATCCTCGGCACCCTCGGCGGCGATGAATCCACCGCATTCGGCGTAAATGAATTGGGCAGCATCGTGGGGTTCTCCCAATATGAGTCAGGGAATTCGAGCAACCACGCGTTTCTCTGGCGCAACGGTGTTATGACCGACCTCGGCGACTTCGGCGGCGGATACAGCAAGGCGAACGCAATCAACAATCAGGATGAGGTGGTCGGACGCGCGCGCCCGGTCAGCGGCAGTGACCGTGCCTTCTTATGGCGTGATGGTGTCATGATTGACCTCGGCGATTTCGGCGGACCCGGTTCGACCGCGATCGACATCAATGAGCTCGGCTGGGTCGCAGGGACCGCCGACATCGGCAACGGTCGCGCTCACGCGACGCTCTGGGCCGATGGCCAGATGATCGATCTTCACCAGGCTGGGACCTGCGATCAGTCCTGCATATGGGCGATGAACGAGATAGGTGATATGGTCGGGACGGTCGACGACGACTGTGGCGGTGATGAACGAACATTCGTCCTTTGGATTGATCGGGTGATGTTCGAGCTATCCGACTTTCTCCCTCCAAACCACCGCTGGAACTTTCACAATCCGTTTCTCGCGTTCCCGCAGGACATCAACGACGCGCTGCAGATCGTCGGCGCGGGCGGTCGTGGGAGCGACATCGCCGCGTTCCTCATGACGCCCGTGTACCCCGCGTTCGATCTCGAACTCGTCGGCGCGGCGCAGGCCGGGGCGGTGAACACGATCCGCGCGACGGGGCTCACGCCGGGCGACCGCGTCCACTTCGTCTGGGGCGTCCACGGCGGGGGGACGATCATTCCCGGCTGCGACCTCCAGCGGGCGGCGCTTCAGATCGAGAACGCCCAGCGGGCCGGCGCCGCGACGGCCGACGCGAGCGGCGTCGCGACCTTCACCGCGTTCGTCCCCGACGCGGCGCGCGACCTCGGCGAGATCCTCATCCAGGCCGTCGACGCCACGAACTGCGCCGTGAGCCCGTACCTTGTCGTGCGGTTTGAGTAGGTGTGGATATTGCCAAACGATCGCGTGGTAGGTTCGGCTCTTGCCGAACGGTTGGGCGTGCGTGGTCGAGCGGCGATTCGATCACACACGGCCCCGCGTGCGCCGAACCGTCAGGCAATAGCCTGACCTACCGACGCGCCATCGGCGTGAAGCGCCGCTCGACTTCTCAGGTTTTACCCCCACCCGGCCTCCCCCTCGGAGGGGGAGGAGTTCTATCTTCAGCTTCGCTGAAGCCGATCAACTCCCCTCCCTCCGAGAGAGGGGCCGGGGGAGGGTGAAGCGCACTGCGTCATCCGGCGCCACCCGCGAAGCGGCGCATGATGCGGGCGACTCGTCAATCGGACGGCATTCGTGCCGATCGAACCACCTGCATGAGATCGCGCGCCCAACCGTCAGGCAACAGCCTGACCTACCGGAATGATTTGAAATCTCAGATTTGAAATCTCAAATCTTCCGGCCCGAGCGCCGTCCCACCTGTGGCTTCCCCGAACCTCAGCCACAGCCACCCGGAATTGAGCCCGGACTCATCTAAAGCTCAAATCTCAAATCTCAAATCTGAGATCTTGAATCTCCGACTACAACACGAACCGGCTCAGATCCTCATCCGTGACGACCGCGTCGAGTTCCTGGTGGACGAGTGACGCGGTGACGCGGACCGTCGTGTCGCCGCGCTCGGCCATGTCCGGGGCGTCGAAGCTGACCTGTTCGAAGAGGCGTTCGACGATCGTCATGAGCCGCCGCGCGCCGATGTTCTCCATCGTCGAGTTCGCCTTCGCCGCGATCTCGGCCATCGCGACGATCGCGTCGTCCTCGTACTCGACGCTCAACCCCTCGGCGCCGAGCAGCGCCTGCTGCTGCTTGAGCAGCGAATGGTCCGGCTCGCGGAGAATCCGGATGAAGTCGTCCTTCGACAACCCGTCGAGTTCGACGCGGATCGGGAAGCGGCCCTGCAGCTCCGGCATGAGATCGCTCACCGACGCCGAGTGAAACGCGCCCGCGGCGATGAAGAGAATGTGGTCCGTGCGCACGATGCCGTGCCGCGTCGTGACCGTCGAGCCCTCGACGATCGGCAGCAGGTCGCGCTGCACGCCCTGACGCGACACATCGGCCGAGGCGCGTCCGTCGGCGCTCGACGACGCGATCTTGTCGATCTCGTCGAGAAAGATAATGCCCGACTGTTCGGTGCGCTCGATCGCGGTCTCGATCATGCGGTCGCGATCGAGCAGTTTCTCCGTCTCGTCCTCGATGAGAATCCGCCGCGCCTCGCGCACGGTCGTCTTCTTCGTGCGGCTCTTCGAGGGCATGAGTTGCTCGAGCATCGAACTCATGCCGGGGTCGAGCTGGTCCGGACCCATGCCGCCGATCATCGGGATCGTCGAGCGCTCGCGGATCGTGATCTCGATCTCGCGGTCGTCGAAGAGCCCTTCGCGGAGTTTCTCGCGCAGCCGCTCGCGCGTGACCGACGCCTCTTCGCCGCCAAGTTCGGATGACTCCGCGGGGACATACCCGGCGCCGCGCGCCCCGAACGCCCGCGTTCCGCCCGACCCGCCGCCGCCTCCGCCGCTTCCCTCATCGTCCGTCCGCCCCATGAGGATCGAGACGAGCCGTCGCTCGACGGCCTCTTCGGCCTTCGCCTTCACTTCCTCGGCCTGTTCGCCGCGCACCATGTTGATCGCCAGGTCGAGCAGGTCGCGCACCATCGACTCGACATCGCGGCCGTGGTAGCCGACCTCGGTGTACTTGCTCGCCTCGACCTTGATGAACGGGGCGTTCACGAGCCGCGCGAGTCGCCGCGCGATCTCCGTCTTGCCGACGCCGGTCGGGCCGACCATGATGATGTTCTTCGGCGCGACCTCCCGGGCGAGGTCGGCGTCGAGCCGTCGCCGCCGCCACCGGTTCCGCACGGCGATCGCGACGGCGCGCTTCGCGCCGTCCTGTCCGATGATGTGCTTGTCGAGCTCGGCGACGATCTGTCGTGGCGTGAGTTCCTGCATGCTGCGGGATAGTAGGGGAGGTGGGGGAGACGGAGAGACTGAAACGCCGACACGAACTCTTCCCCGCGCGCCGCGAAATCGTTACACTCCGGCCGCAGGCGGCGCGTAGCCGCTTCCTCAATTCGATGACTTCCGAACAATCCGCTTCGTCCCGCCTATGTCCCACTACAACACCGAGGCCTACCTTCGCGCCCGCGGCGCTCTGCCCGAGCAGGAGATCCAGGGCGATCGCGCCTGCCACCAGTGCGGCTACAGCCTGCGCGGACTCAAGGTCGGCGGACGCTGCCCCGAGTGCGGCGCCATGATCGGCCGGCGCAAAACGGTCGAGCACCTCATGGACTGCGGGGTCGACTACCTTCGTACTCTGCGCTTCGGCGTGCTCCTCGTCGCCGGCTCCGCCTGGGCGCCCGTGCTCATGTCCTTCTTCTACGACGGCCCGGTATGGATCGAAGTGTCGATCACCGTCGCGGCGCAGCTCGTCACGCTGTACGGCGGGTGGATCATCACCCGACCGCGGCCCGACGAGTCGCTCGCCGAGCGGGTGTGGTGGTCGATCCCGGTCTTCACGCGCATCACGCTCATCGCGGCGCCGGCGCTCGTCCTGCTCAGCCCGGTCGCCGGCGCAATCGCCCCGATGCTCACGATCACGCTCGTCACGGTGGGCGTTACGCTCGCGCAGTGCATGCTCTGCTTCGCCTGCCGCGACATCGCGAGCTGGGCGCACGACGAGAGCCTCGCGCGCCATTTCGAAATCGTGAGCCTGCTCATCGGCGGCGGAGCGCTCGTTCTCGCCGGCGCGATGATCATCCCTGTCCTCGGCTGTTTCGCGCTATTCGCCGGCTTCGGCCTGCTCGTCGGCGAAGTGTGGTACCTCGTGAATGTGTTGCGCCTCGCCGCGCTCGCCCACGCGGTCGTCCGCGACAAGCCCCGGCACGATTCATCCATTCTCCGCCAGCCCGGAAAGGTCCGCTGACTCGGCGCGCCCATTCGTCCGCGCGCCGCTCTATTCGACCGACCGACCGACGCACCATGAGCCCTGTCGTTCCCTCCATGCTGAACCGCCCCGCCGACGGCGACGAGTCGAACGCCCGCCTCTGCCCGAAATGCGGCTACGACCGGCGCGACCTTCCGCTCGATCGCGCGTGCCCCGAGTGCGGCCACCGCGACGGGCCGAAGAAGGCCGCGGGCATGGCCGACTGCACGACCTGGGACACGGCCGAGGTCGAAGCCCTGCGCGGCGCCCTTTCGCTCGCGTTCCTCGCGTGGCTCGTCCTCTTCGGCGCGATGAGTCTCTTCGTGACATTCCCGATCAATTCCGTGGAGCCGATCGTGATGTCCACGCTCGCCCTTCTCGGCGCCGCAATCCAGGCCGCGGCGCACTGGCGCCTCTTTACCGCCCGGCGCGACGCGAACCTGCGCACGCACGGCTGGAAGACCGCGGCCGGCGCCGCGTCGGCGCTTGCGGTCGCGCTCGTGGTCTACATCGGCGTCGGCATGGTCGCGTACTTCATCGGACCCGCGACCGGCGTCCCGCTCGTCACGATCGGGCTGCTCCTCTGGTTCGCGTCGCGCATCGCGAGCTTCGTCCATCTCGAGCGCCTCGCCGACGCGACGGGTGACGAATCGCTCGGCCGCCGCTTCTGGGGGCTCGCGTTCGCGCTCGGATTCTTCGGCCCGCTCGGCGCGCTCTTCGCCTACCAGACCGTGACCTGGAACCTCTGGATCTGTCTCGGCGTGTTGTGCTTTCCCTTCGGCTATCTTGTCGTCGAAGGGATGATCGCCTGGTCGCTCCTCGGCCTGCGGAGCAATTTCGCGTGGGCCGTGCGCTACCACTACCAGGACGCGGGCAAGAGCGAACGCCTGCGGGCGCGCATGGAATCGGACCGGCGCCACTCGCGGGGCGGCGGCGGCGCGACGGGCCGATGACCGCGACTACACTCCCTCAATGAGCGAACCGTCCACTGAACTTCGTTGCGCCGTCGTGGGCGTCGGCCGCATGGGCCGCCACCACGCGCGCGTCTACAGCCAGATGGACGGCGCCACGCTCGTCGGCGTCGTCGACCTTGACGAGGCCCGCGCCCGCGCGATCACCGACGAATTCGGCGGCGCCGTGTTCAACTCGGTCGAGGACCTTCTCGCGGTCGGCGTCGACGCGGTCACCGTCGCCGTGCCGACGAATTACCACCGCCAGATCGCGACGCCGCTCCTCCAGGCCGGCGTCGCCTGCCTCGTCGAGAAGCCGCTCGCGCCCGATGTCCGCGCCGCCGAAGCGCTCGCCCAGGTCGCGAGCGAGACCGGATCGATCCTCCAGGTCGGTCACATCGAGCGCTACAACCCCGCCGTGCGCGCCGTCGCGACGCAGACCGACCTGCGGCCGCGCTTCATCGAAGTGCACCGCGTGAGCCCGATGTCGTTCCGAAGCGTCGATGTCGGCGTCGTGCTCGACATGATGATTCACGATCTCGATGTGCTCCTCATGCTCGCGGGCGGCGAGCCGGAGCGCATTCAGGCCTGCGCCGTCGCCGTGCTCGGCGCCGCCGAAGATGTCTGCAACGCGCGGCTCGAGTTTCCCTCGGGCTGCGTCGCGAATGTCACCGCGAGCCGACTTGCGCTCAAGACCGAACGCAAGATCCGCATCATCGCGGACGACGCATATGTGAGCGTCGACTACGGCCGCAAGACGGGACTCATGATCCGCCGCACCGCGAACGAAGCCGAGCTCGCGCGCCTGCGCGAACAACTCGCCGCGGGGACCGACCTCTCCGATGTCGACTACACCGACCTCGTGAATGTCGAGCCGCTCGAGGTCGACGACGAGGACCAGCTCGTCATGCAGCTCCGCGACTTCCTTTCGGCCGTGCGCTCCGGCTCGTCCCCGACGGTCGACGCCCGGGCCGGCTTCGCCGCCGTCCGCACCGCCGAGCGCATCGTCGAAGCGGCCCGCGACCACGCCGCCCGCCTCGACCCCCGTCCCACTTAGCCCCGGGCGCCCACACCCGGGGGAACGGCTCTCGCCATCGCGCGACGATGGACCCGCACAAAACCCACAACGACTCCCAGATTAGCCCCGGGTGAATACACCCGGGGGAGCGGCGCCCGACCACACACGCGACTTCAATGTCACACGAATCTTGCGACGACAATCCACGGATCGTCTTCCTCGCGGTACGGCGGATGCCATGGGCCAATCCGTCACCCCACGAGTCGTTCAACCCCGCTCCCCCATGTGTTTTCACATGGGGCGAATCACGGTCCCCGATGACCCACCGGCGCGCCTCGACTCACTTCGCCCCGGGTGAAAACACCCGGGGGAGCGGCGCACGACCACACGCGCGATCCCGACCTCGCACGAATCCCCCGACGATGATCTACGAATCCTCTTCCTCGCGGTGAGGCGAACGCCACTCGCCTACCCGTCAGCCCACGAGTCAGTCAACCCCGCTCCCCCATGTGTATTCACATGGGGCGAAACACCACCCCGGCGCGCCCGCCCGCGCCAACCCAACCCCACCACTCCACGCCAAGCTCCCAACCACACCCCACGCCTCGACACCGTCCCTCCACCTCGCGAGAATGCACCGACCATCCAATCGATAAACACCGTTCGCCCCGCTCCGCCCCGCCCGTCCCCCGGAAGAACCCGCGCCATGATCGGCTCCTTCACCCCGCTCGAAGTCGCCCGACTCGAAGAAACCCGCCAGGCCCGAGGCACGGTCGCGCTCATCGATCGCCTTATGGAAACCGATCCGTCCATCGACTACGCCTTCGAATGGATCGCCGACGGCGCCATGACCTTCGCCGGTCCCGGCAACTGGGCGAACCAGACCGCCGGCGTCGGACTGCACGGCGAAATCTCCGACGACGATCTCGACCGCCTCGTCGACTTCTTCACGAGCCGCGGCGTCGAGCCGAAGATCGAAGTCGCGTCCTTCGCGCACGAATCGCTCATCGCCGGCCTTCAACAACGCGGCTTCGGCCTGCGCGAATTCGAACATGTCTGGGCGCTCGACCTCACCAACGAAGCGAACCTCGACCCGTCGCTCGAGCAGGCGATCGACGCGTCGGTCTCGATCGACGAGGTGCCGCGCGACGACGACGCGACGATCCGCGCCTTCGCGGTGACGACGACCTCCGGCTTCGTTCCCGCCGGCGCCGACGACGCGTTCATCGAATCGCTCTACCGCCAGGCCGAGCAGATCGCGCGCTTCGAACAATGCGACGCCTTCATCGCCCGCGTCGACGGAGAACTCGCCGGCGGGGGCGGCATGGAAACGAACCACGGCGTCGTCGCGCTCTTCGGCGCGAGCGTCCTCCCGCCCTTCCGACGGCGCGGCGCCCAGACCGCCCTCATCCTCGCCCGACTACGGCGCGGCCGCGCGCGCGGCGCGAAGATCGGCGTCATTCATTCGAAACCCGGCATCCCGACCGAACGCAACGCGGCGCGCCTCGGGTTTCAACTCGCCTATGTGAAAGCGATCATGGCGATGCCCGGCGAAGGACTCATCCGCTCGATGTGACCGTCGCGCCGTATGTTGATTCGAGCAGGCCGCGCTCGCCGCACTCCGGGCACACGACGACGCCGTCGTCGCCCGCATCGAGCCCGCGAAGCGAGTACCCGCACCGCGCGCACGACCCCGGCGTCACGCCGAAGAGTCGCCACGCCCAGAGCGCCCCCGCGCCGACGCCGCACAACACCGTCGGAATCCACAACGGCACGCGCACGAAGAACCAGTTTGTGTAGAAGTGGTAGTCCGGCGCCCACTCGACGCCCGTCCATTCAACCCGGCCGCGCATCCCCGTCCGTCCCGGAATCCGTCGCGTCTCGTAATTGAATCGCCCGCGGTCGAGCCGCATGACATGACGCGGGGTGAACGCGATTTCGAGCATCGCCGCCGCGCTCGCCGCGAAGAGCGAACCGAACACGAGCGTCGCGACGAGGAGCGACCACCGCGCCGTCGATCGCCAGCCCGGCTCACGCCGCCATCGCCACCCCTGCATCGCCCGGAGAGAACGCATCAGGGTCAATCTACATCAATTCGCCTGCGCTCGCATGACCCGCTCCGCCGCGATCCAGACACGCGTCGCGCGCCTCGCAGAGATCCTCACCACCACCACGACCACGCGATGAGCCCGAAAAGCGCCGCGAGCGCGCCGCGCTTGATCCACCGCACGAGTCGATCGATCGACACGCGATCGGCCCGCGCGCCGACGAGACTCCGCAGATACCGCTGACGCCACGCGATCGATCCGTGCCGCCAGCTCTTCGCTTCGCGCGACGCGTGATTGAGATCGCACACGATCCCGAGCGCCCGCGACATCGTCTCGACCGCCTCAGCGCTGATCGTCACCGGCTCGCGCGTCCGCCGCGTCATACCCGAAAGCGCCTGCGTCGCGAAGGTGTCCGCCTGCCGCTCGAAGCGCCGGCTGATCCATCCGAACGCGACAAGGCTGATCCCGATGAGCGCGAGCCCCGCGACGCCGTCCGCCCAGCCCATCGACTCGGGCGGCGCCGGCAGGTCGCGGTACCACCACGAGAGTCCCGCGTCGACCGCGGCGCCCGTTACACCGAAGATCGCGATGATGCAGAGCGCGAGCCACGGCAGATGGCGTCGCCGAATGTGCGCGACTTCGTGCGCCGTCACCGCTTCGACCTGGTCGTCATCGAGCCCGTCGAGCAGCGCGTCCGACAACAGGACATAACGCAACGGGCCGATCGCTCCGACCACGGCGCCGTTCACCATCATGCCGTAGGTGTTCCACACGAGAATCCGCCGCACGCGCACGCCCTGCGCGACGAGCAGCCGCTCGAGCCGGTCGCGCAGGTCGCCCGGCGCGAGCGGCGCCGTGTCCCAGAGCATCCGGATCATCACCGGCGCGACGAGGAACACCACCCCCGCGCCGACGACGAGCGCCGCGAACTCGACCGCGCCCTCTTCGAGCGGCCCGAGCGTCGACCAGGGCCAGTACCGTTCGACGACTTCGCTCCACCCCATGATGACGAGCACCGGCGCAAGAATGAGCACGAAGTGGAGCCGCGCCTGCGTGAGCAGATACTGCCCCCGCGTCCAGATCGGATAGACCGGCTTCCCCTGGTCGAGGTTGCGCATGAGCGCCGCCTCGCGCACCCGACGGTGAATCGGATACTGGCCCGACCACCAGAGCACGATCGTCACGAGCGCCGGCAGGAGCGCGAGAACCTCGTCGACGAGAATGAGATCACCCGTCACCGCCCGGATCGCGCCGACGAAGCCGAGCGCGATCACGCCGAACGCGTGCAGCCCGAGCAGCGTCCAGACCCCGAGCGCCACCGCGCGCTCGGCGAACATCGCGGCCCGCCAGCTTCCGCGCCGCTCGAGCCGCCGCCGACACGCGACGAGCGCGCCCGACACCGCGACCGCGAGCCCCGCCATCGCGCCAATCGTCACGCCGATCCGCATTCCCGCCGACCACGACTCCGCCGCCGGCCAGGGCGCCCACGACGCCGCCTCGTCCGCCACATACACGAGCGCCACGAGGAGTATGAGCACGATCTGCACGATGAATACGCCGCTTCCGTTCGAGCCCGGGTGAGTGAAGCGGCGCCAACCGCCGCCATCCGCCAGTCAGTCGTTCCCGCTCACTCGTCCTCGATCACCCCAAGGTCGATGACGATCTGGTCGACCGTGTAGAAGTCGGCGTTGAGCTTCCCGCCGCCCACGCTCGTGAACACGACGCCGTTGATCCCGAGCGCGTTCGCGTACTCGAGGTCGCCGAGCCCCGGCCCCGCGTACTCGTGGTTATTCTTTTCCTGCACATGAAAGTGGTAATGGAACGGCGCCGTGTACCCGCGGATGACCATCTGTTTCGTCGCGAAGAACTTCATGTCGTGCTGGCGGATGCGCGGCGAGAACATCTCCGCCATCGGTCCCTCCGGCCCGAGATCGAGCACCCCGCCGTATTCCGTCGACTTGTCCCCCTGGTCATGCGCCGCCTGCCGGAACAACTCCGCCCGGATCGCCGGCGAAAACGCGAGTTCGTTCGCGAGGCGGATCGTGACCAGGTCGGCCCACTTGAGCCGCTCGCGCGCGTCGTCGAGCGACTGCGCCCGGTACGACGCCGAGAGTTGCGACGGCGTGATATGCCGCCGCCCGCCGAGCGTCGCCGTGACGATCGAATAGAGTTCCTCCTTCGACCGGTCGAGCCACTCCGGATGCGCCTCGCTCACGCGCACGAGCGGCGCGAGATGACGCAGCTCGAGTTCGCGCTGAATCTCCTCGGGCAGCGTCGACACGATCGCCCGCGCCTGCGACCACCAGTCCGCATACTGCGGCTCGCGCAGCGTTCGCGCCCACTTCACCTCCTCGGCCGTGCGCGGAATGACGCCGAGGTCCTGCGCCGCCGCCTGCATGTCGACGAGAAAAGGATCGCTCGTCTCGAGCGCGAGCAGTTGGTCGCGCCACGGCTCGGCGTCGCCGAGGTCGTTGAGCGCCTCCCACGCCGAGTCGCGCCACCGGATGAACACCGGGTTGTCCGTCGGCTCGGCGACGACATCAAAAACCGTCTGCCGCACATCCTGGTCCGGAAAGAGCGCGTCGAGCGCCCGCCGCTCCGGCCGCTCCTCCGGCGCGTACCGCGCCGTCGGCCGCGCGAGCGAACGCACGAGCGCATGACGGAACTCCGTCCACCCCTCGTCCGCCACGCGGCCGCACGCGAACTCGATGAAGTCCCACGAGGTCAACGAAGGCAGGCGGTACATGAGCGTCGTCCGCGCATCCTCCGGGTCATGCCGGTAGAGGAGTTCGAACGCCTCCTTCCGCAGACTCAGCGTGTGCCCCGGCGTGCTCAGAACCCGCTTGAGCGCCCGGATCCGCTCCGGGTTCGCCGGGTCGTCGACCGACGCCTGGCGCATCGCCCGGATCTGCTCCTTCGCGTTGAGCTCCTCGTCCGACATCGCCGCGACCGGGTCCTCGTACGGCTTGTGGGCGCAGCCGGGCGCGACCATCAACGCGGCGAAGATCGCGACGATCACGGAAATCGGAATGAAACGACGGCGACGGTGGGGGGAGTACGCTCGCATGGGCCATTCTAACCGCCGCCCGTCTGTGGTCCGTTCGGGTCCCGACCCATACCATTCCCACGCGACCGGACGGACGCGCCGCCCGCGTCGCGCCTCGACGCTTCTCGAGATCCGCCGCGCATGCCCACTTCGTCGACCGAATCCGAATCGCTCCACGCCCGCGTCGATCGCATCATCAATCTGATGCGCCCGGCCATGCAGTCCGACGGCGGCGATGTCGAACTCGTCCGCGTCCGCGGCGACGGAGTCGTCGAGATCCGCTTCCACGGCGCCTGTTGCGGCTGCCCGTCGGCCGGGCTCACGCTCCAGTCCGGCATCGAGCGGAACCTGAAGGAGCGCGTGCCCGAAGTCGCCGAAGTCGTCGCCGTGCCATGACTTCGAACTCCGCCGGATACGCCCGGCTGGATGACCGGATTGTGGAAAACTTGATACGAACCACCCTTTTCCACTTGGCGAAGGGGTATCGTTCGCTATCTTGAATGGTTCAGAGGCAGGAATGCCCCGCGACCGAGTGGGATTGGTGGGACAAGCCCGCTCCGTCGCTCGAGGTGGAATGACAGGAGGTCAGCGCCATGCTGGTCATCACGCGACGCGAGGGCGAAGAGGTGGTGATCGGGGATCCGCATCGCCCGATCGGGATCGTCCGCATCGCCGGCATCAAGGGGGACCGCGTCCGTGTCGCCTTTGAGTTCCCGCGCGAGATCGATGTCCACCGGCGCGAGGTCGCCGACCAGATCGTGAACGAAGGGCCCTCGCCCGTCGTCGCGACCATCGGCAAAGTGACCCAGGGCGCCGGCGGCTGACAAGACTCGGACCACGCGCGCCCGCGCACGATCACGCCGAATCCACACGAACGAACGACAAGCGAGCGACCACGCGCCGCGCCCGCTCACTCCGCGCGCGCACTCCGTCGCTCCGCGCACTCCGTCTCTCGCTCTCTCCGTCTCTCCGTCTCTTCTCCCTCCCTCTCCTCTTCCGCGCCTTCGTGCCTTCGTGCCTTCGTGCCTCCGTGCCTCCGTGCCTTCCCCTTCACCCACTCTTCACCCACCCCGTCTCGACGCCGGCGCGTCGGAGCAGCGCGCTGAGCTGGCCCGTGTGGTGTTGAATGTGCCGGAAGGTGTAGAGGTAGAGTTCGATCCGCCGGAAGGGGAGATGCGACTGGCCCGAACCGCCCTCAAGACTCTCCGCCGTCTCCGATTCGATCCGCTCGCGGAGCGTGTCGCGCACGAGTCCGATGTAGCCGAGGATCTCATCCTGATCGAAGCGGCGGCTCGGGTACTCGAGGTTGAACTCGTCCCACCCGGCCGGGTGCAGATCATCGCGGAGTTCGAACGCCTCCTCGTCCGGCGAAAGGTAGAGGTCCGCGAACGAGATCGTGTGGTACGCGACCTGCCAGAACGGGTACTTCGCGATCGGCTCATCCCATTGCGCCGACGGGCACGCCCGCACGCACAACTCGAACATCTTGAGCGCCGCCTCGAACTGGCCGCGGATCGCCTCACGAACGGAAGCCTCGAACATCATCGCGCCACCACCCTTCGGAACAACGAACGAACGGTCGGACGGAGGAATGAGATGTCTACCCGGATCGCCCTCGACCGGCGCCGCGACGCGTCCCGAAGCGAAGCCGACGCCGCAGCCAGCTAACCAGCCGGCCAGCCGGCCGGCCGACGAGCCGGCGCGGCCATTCGTCCGCCAAGAATACAGAATCGCCTCGCCGACCGCCAATCCGATCCGGGACGCGTCCGCTCGGCGGAGAAATGCCAAATGGCCCCCAGCGCCCGCCGCGCCCCGATTCGTCCCCCAAGCCGGACTGGAGCAAGTTGACGCGAAGCGTGAACCGCGGAGGTCCGGTTCCGAACGAAGGACCAGCGCCCGCCGCGCCCCGATTCGTCCCCCAAGCCGGACTGGAGCAAGTTGACGCGAAGCGTGAACCGCGGAGGTCCGGTTCCGATCGAAGGACCGGCGCCCGCCGCGCCCCGATTCGTCCCCCACGCCGGACTGGAGCGTGGCGTCGTGCCCCGCACGACCCACAAGCGGAGGTCCGGTACCGAACGAGGGACATCGCCCGCCGCGCCCCGATTCGTCCCCCAAGCCGGACTGGAGCGTGGCGTCGTGCTCCGCACGACCCACAAGCGGAGGTCCGGTTCCGATCGAAGGACCGGCGCCCGCCGCGCCCCACACCCCTCCCCACGCCGGAGATGAGGCTCCGCGAATCTCCGGATTCGACCCCCGCACACCAGACGCCCCCGCGCCCACCCCGTCTCTCCATCTCTCCACCTCTCCCTCCTCCTCGCCCTTCGTGCCCCCGTGCCTTCGTGCCCCCGTGCCTTCCCCAAACAAATCACAAAAACCCCTTGACGCCCACCCGAACATCCGTTAGGTTTGGGCGTACCGAACGAACCCCGATCAGGCCGCTGTCGACCAGCCGTCGCGGCCGCTCCGGGGCCGTAGGCCGCAAGTCCAGAGAGGACAGGAGTTTCCCGCCATGGTTGGCTTGAACCGAATCGAACGACTCGTCTCCGCGGCTCACTTCCATCAGCTTCTCGACGACATCGTGGCGAACGGCCGCCCCGTCGGCATGCCGGTGAAGGTCCGCCTGAGCGATCCCTCCGGCCAGCCGGCCGCGTCGATCGGCCTCGGCCTCCAGCGCGCCGCCGAACTGACCTGGCGGCTGAGCCCCGCCGTCGAGAACCTTGTCGACCGGCTCCTCGAGTCCCGCAATGCGTCGTCGTCGTCGGCGGCGTCGGACCCCGCGGGCGATCCGAACGACGGCGGCTTCGGAACCGTCGCCGCGACGGCCGTCGCGGTCCGGGCGCTCTTCGCGGTTCGCGATCTCCCCGGCGCCGCGCGGATTCAGGGCCGCCTCGACGCCGCGATCGACGCCGCGCTCTGGTGGCTCGCCCTCCGGCAGGAGGTGTCGAGCGGCCGCATCGGCGACGACATCGACTCCGTCATCGTCCTCTGGCAGCTCCAGGGGGCGGGCGCCGGCGCGCCGCAGGCCGGCGACGCGCGCGAGCGCATCGGCGCCGCGCTCCGTCTCGCCGATCTCGCCGCCGCCGTCGAGGACGCCGATCTTCGCGTCGATGAACTCACCCCGGCCCTCCTCGACCTCGCCGCCTGACCGGACGGCCGAACAGAAAGGAAGCGGACGAGACCAGTCGGAACGAGACGAGACGAGACGACACGAATCGAATCGGAATGCGACGCGTGGCGACGCGACGCGACGGAAGCGAAGGAAAGCGAGCGGTCGAGCCGTGCAAACCGTGCGTGAACACGACGACAAGATGGAACACGCGCCCATCGCGCCCCACTCGGCCGTCAAGCCGGACTGGAGCGCCGACACGCCCCGCGCCGTCGACCGCCGGTCCGGTTCCGAACCCACGCCCGCGCCCACCCCGAAGCGAGCCGGGCCGTCCCCGGCCCGTCCCACCCCCGACAAACACCACGCGCCCGATCCCCGGGTGGAACAGGCCTCCGAGCCTGTTCGAAAGTCGCCAATCGACCCGGAGCCCGACGAGCAACGCACGAATCGTCCGCAAGCCGGACTGGAGCGCGGCGTCGTGCCCGCGCCCACCCCGAAGCGAGCCGCGCCGCCCCCGGCCCGTCCCACCCCCGACGAACACCACGCGCCCGCCGACACGCGTCGGCCAGGAACACCCCACCCGTCTCCCCACGCCGGAGGTGATGAGGCGCCGCGAGTCTCCGGATTCGACCCCCGAACGAACGACCAGCCCCCGTCACGCACCGTCGCTCATGTCGATGTCGACTGCTTCTTCGCCCAGGCCGAGCAGCTCGACCGACCCGAACTGCGCGGCCGCCCCGTCATCGTCGGCGGAACCGTCACCCCCGACGGACGGACCGGGCGCGGCGTCGTCTGCTCCTGCACCTACGAGGCCCGCCGCTTCGGCGTCCGCAACGCGATGCCCGTCGCGAAGGCCGTTCGCCTCTGCCCGCACGGCGTCTACCTCCGCACGAACTTTGACCGCTACCGCGAACTGAGTCAGCGCCTCTTCGAAGTCTGTCGCGACATCACGCCCGTCGTGCAGGTCGCCTCGCTCGACGAGGCTTACCTCGACTTCACCGGACTCGAGCGCCGCTTCGCGAAGGCGCCGAACGGCGACGATCACGCGGGCCGCCACTGGACCGAACGCGCCGGCCACGCGCTCAAGGAGCGCGTCTTCGACGCGACCGGTCTCGTCGTCTCCGTCGGAATCGGTCCGAACCGGCTCGTCGCGAAGCTCGCCTCGAAGGAAGGAAAGCCGGACGGCCTCCTTTCCATCCGCCCCGAGCAGCTTGACGACTTTCTCATCGACCTGCCCGTCGCGCGGATCCCCGGCGTCGGCCCGGCGATGCAGCGCCGCCTCGCGCGGCTCGGCGTCACGACGATCCGCGAACTCCGGCGCCTCGGCCTCGAAACCCTCGTCGCGTCCCTCGATGACACCGGCGCCTGGCTCTGGGACCGCGCCCACGGTCGGGCGAGCGCGATCGTTTCGACCGGCCACGACCGGCGCTCGATCAGCCGCGAAACGACCTTCTCGACCGACACGACCGACCGCGCCTTTCTCCGGTCGACGCTTCGACGGCTCACGCAGAGCGCCGCGTGGCGCCTTCGCCGCGCGGGCCTCCGCGCCGGCGTCGTGTCGCTCAAGCTCCGCTACGACGACTTCCGCACGGTCCACCGTGACCGTTCGCTCGGCGCCGCGCGCGGCGGGGTCGGCGCGACCGATCACGACGACGACCTCATCGAGACCGCGCTCACACTCTTCGAAGATCTCTACGGCGATGCGCGTCCGGCAGGCGCCGGCGCCCGCCGGCCGGTGCGCCTCATTGGCGTCGGCCTCACCCGGCTCACCGCCGGAGGAGGTCGCCAGCTCCGCTTCGGCGAGGAAGACGAGTTCGAGCGCCGCTCGCGCCTCTACGCGACCGCCGACACGATTCGCGCCCGCTTCGGCTTCGACGCGGTCACGCTCGGCCCGTCCGCGAAGAAGCGCCGCGACCGACAACCGCCTCCGCCCGACGAGCCGGCGGCGCCGTGCGGCTCGCCCGACGACGCGGTCGGGTGGGTCGAGCCCGATGCGGACGAGCGTACGGGCCGGAGCCTCGGACGAACACCCGCGGCGTCGCCCCGCGCCGTTACGACAGTGCATTGAAGTATGAGAGACAGCGATCAGAAGAGACCGTGAACGAATGGGAAACCGACGGGAACGACCACCGCGACGACGCCGGAACATCGATACGAGAGAGCGAGCGGGAACGCGCATGACCCAAGACGAGCGAAACCTCATTGAGCCGCGAGGGTGGGCCCGTGTCGAGCGGGACAAGGGCGTCTTTCCCGGCGCGCCGGTCGACGGGGATGGAGCCGATGGCGGGCCCGACGCGCTGCGCGGCCGCGCGCCCGGCCGCGGTCATCACCCGGCGGATCGTACTCAATCGAACCAGGGCCTCGGCACGGACGCCGGCGCCGTGTCGCGCACGCGCGCGCACACACCTGAACACCTGAACACCTGAACCCGGACCACCGGAAGGAACGAGCGATGCGGCACGCGGATAACACGAAGAATTCACGATCGGCGACGATCCCGACCGGTGCGACGATGCGCGAACGGACTCGCGACGGCGTCGAAGATTGCACACGAGAACACGACCTCCACCACGATGACGATCCGAACCCGGTGACCTGCGGCGGACGGGCGGTGGGCGTCCGGGATCAGCCCTCTCCCGTGACGACCACGCGGCGACGCGAAGCCTGGCCCTCGACCTCGACCTCGACCTCGACCTCTTCGCGTCCGCGCGCGTGCCCGAACCCGCGCCCGGCACGCGCCGGAATGGAAGCGGCGCCGGTCGGCGCGCCGGGCACGCGGCCGCTCTTCGCCCAGGTCCCCCTCGAGGACCGCGAGCCGCGCTTCGACCCGCCGGTCCCCGACAACCTCGACGACACGCTGCCGCCCGGCGACCTGCCCGGTCAGCTGTTGTTCGACCTCGGCCTCACGCCCGCGGCCGGAGGACACTGCGACCCTCGCCGGGGCGCTCAACCAAGGCGGATACGGATGCCATCCGCCGCCCCGGACTCCTCCATCTCCTCCGGCCGCGTTTGACACCTTGACGGGGGCGGCGATCCGGACATCCGGTCGGTCGGTCCACCGGTCGTTCGGGCGTCGCTCTCGAGACTCGAAGATGACTCGAGACCCGTATTGCGAAAGGGAAGGAAGGGCCGGGAGTACGGCCCATGCAGGTTCGATTCGAAGCGATTGATTCGCGGCTCGGGCGCGCGACGAAGCTCGAGCGTCAATGTGGTTCGCGTTCGAGTTTGCGGCGTCGGCGTCGGTGTCGGCGTCGGTGTCGGCCGCAGTCGCGGTGTCAGTCTTGCTCGCGGCCCCGTTCGCAGTCGCGGCCGCGGGAGTCGGCGCCGTCTCGGCCGCGAAGGCGGGCGTCGGCGCGGCCTTGGCCTCGGTCTTGGTCTCGATCTCGATCGCGGCCCTGGTCGGGCGTCCGGGCTCGGCCCCGGTCGGGGTCCCGGTGGTCGGGACCGACGAGCGGTTGGTCCTGGTTCGAGCGGTCGCGCTGGTCCCGGAATTGGTCGTGGTCCCAGCGTCGTTCGTGGTTTCCGGAGTGGTCGTGGTTCCGGGATTGGTTGTGGTCACTAGCCTGGTCCAGGCGCCGGGATGGGTTGCGGTCTCAGCTCTCGTTCCGGTACCGGGATTGCTCGCAACGTCGGGATGGGTCGTGGACTCGGCTTTCGTTCCGGCGCCGGGAGTGCGCGCGGCGCCGGGCTTGGTCGAAGGCCCGGCTTTCGTTCTTGGACTCGGACTGGCCGTGGCGCCGGGATTTGTTGTGGTCCCAGTACTCGTTTCGGTACCGGGATTGGCCGCGGTTCCGGATCCGTGCCCGGCGGTGGTGGAGTCGGACTCGACTTGGGTCGCCATCTGAATCTCGATCTCGATCTCGATCTCAATCCCGATCGAGATTGCGATCGAGACCGCGATCGCGATCAACTGAAGTGGCGGCCCCAGATCGGGGCGAGGCGCGAGATTTCGTCGGGGTCGATCTGGTCCTTCGGCGTCCAGATCGCGAGTTTGAGCGCCTCGTGCGCCGGGCTCGGCTCGGCGCGGAGGGCAGCGCAATCGCTCAGCGCCCGCTCGAGCACGCGCATCGACGCGTCGGTCGCGCGCTCGAGATTCCCGATGATCTCCTCGATGAGCGACGCGGCCGGTCGGTCCGCGGCGGCGCCGGGCGGTGGCGGGCGCCAGCAGTCGTAGTCGGTCGGCAGCGCGAGCAGGGCGTACGCAAGCTCGGCCTCGCGCGCGAGCCGCGCTTCGGGAAGCGCCGTCATCCCGATGAGGTCGCCGCCCCAGGCGCGGTGGAGATGGCTCTCGGCCTTCGTCGAAAAGCTCGGACCTTCCATGCAGACATAACAGCCGCCGTCGTGCGCCGTCACGCCCGCGTCGCGGGCCGCGGCGAGGAGCCACTTCCGCGTGACCGGGCAGAACGGCTCGGCGAACTCGACATGCACGGCCGCGCGCTCGAAGAACGATCGCGCCCGACCTTCGGTCCGGTCGATGAGCTGGTCGGGCACGACGAGCTCGCCCGGCGCGATCGATTCGCGCAGCGAGCCCGTCGCGCCGCTCGCGATGACATGCGTCACGCCGAGCGCCTTGAGGGCGAAGATGTTCGCCCGGTACGGAACTTTCGAAGGTGGAATGCGGTGCGCCTCGCCGTGCCGCGCGAGGAGCGCGACCTTCACGGGTCGGCCGCCGTCGCCCACGCGTTCGCCATCGCCTCCGCCAGCGGCTTCGCGAACGCTTCCTGCGCCGTCGCGGTCACCACTCTTCGCCACACCGACGCGGATCGGCGCGCTGGGCGGGCCGAAGGGCGTCGCGGGCGTGACGACCTCGACATCGCTCAGAAGCCCGGCGTCGGTGAGCCGCGCTTCGAGCCCCGTGCCGCCGATGATTGCGAGATGAAGATCCTCGATACGCTCCGCCATGGCCGCATCGTAGACGAAAGCGCGGCCTCCCGGTCTCCCGGAAGGCCGCGAACAGATCCCCCGCCGAACGGCGCCAACTTCGACCCGTGCGCGGTCGAGCGGGAATGCGAGCGCGATCGTCGGTCGCACGCCTCGGCCCCCGTACGAGCTTCGCGGGCCGCGCGGAGGCGGATTCAGCGCGACTCATCTTTTTCCCGCGTCGTCGTGAAGACGCCGCGTTGGCGTGAGGGCGCGGGTTCGGATACGCTCGATGGCATGACGCTCATCGCGGCGCCCATCATGGTTCGGGACATTCACGCAGCGCTCAGCGACGGCGAAGACGCGGTGCAGCGCGGCGCGAGGCTCATCGAATGGCGCGTCGACGAGATCGCCGATGATCACTCCGCCGTCGCGCGGCTCGTGAACGACGCGCCGGCGCCGTGCATCGTGACCTGTCGTCCGGCGGCGCACGGCGGATCCTTCGACGGTGATGAGTCCGATCGAATCGCGCTGTTCGAGTATCTCGGCGTCCACGCCCGGCCGCGCTACATCGACCTCGAACTCGAAGCGCTCGAGGCCACGCCGGCCTGGCGCGAGCGGTTGCCGCACATCCTCGCCCATCCCGACCAGATGCGCGAAGGCGACACGCGGCTCATCGTCTCGACGCACGACTTCGACGGCCGGCCGCGCGATCTCTACCAGCGGCTCGAGCGGATGGCGGCGTTCGACGACGCGTCGATCCTCAAGGTCGCGTGGCGCGCCCGGTCGGTTCGCGACAACCTCGAGGCGTTCGAACTGCTCGGCCGGCGGGCGAAGCCGATGATCGCGCTCACGATGGGGGAGTTCGGACTCATGAGCCGCGTGCTCGCGCCGAAGTTCGGCGGGTTCCTCACCTTCGCCTCGGTGCGCGACGAGTCGGCGACGGCGCCGGGGCAGCCGACGATCGACGCGTTGCGCGATCGCTATCGGTTCGACGCGATCACGCCGGCGACGCGCGTGTTCGGCGTGATCGGCTGGCCGGTCGCCCAATCGCTCAGCCCGCTCGTGCACAACGCAGCGTTCGACGAGCGTGAGCTCGACGCGGTGTACCTGCCGCTGCCCGTCGCGCCGTCGTATGAATCGTTCAAGGCGACGGTCGACGCGCTCGCGCGCGACGCGTCGCTCGACTTTGGCGGCGTGAGCGTCACCCTTCCGCACAAGACGCATCTGCTCGAGTTCGTCGACGCGATGGGGGGCGTCGTCGACGAGGTCGCGCGCGAAGTCGGCGCCGCGAACACGCTCGTCGTGCGATCGGGCGCGAGCGGCGATGGACGCGACGGCGACTGCGAAGGCGGCGCGCTCGAGGCGCGGAACACCGATGTCGCAGCGCTCGTCGAGTCGATCGCCGAAGCGCTCGAGGTCGATTTGGCGGATCTCGCGGAGCGGCGGGTCGCGGTGATCGGCGCGGGCGGCGCGGCGCGGGCCGCGATCGCCGGGCTTTCGCGTCTCGGCGCGACGGTCGTCGTGTACAACCGGACCTTCGAGCGGGCGGAAGCGCTCGCCGCGGAGTTCGCCGCGAAGCCGACTGATGAACGCGACGGCGGGCCGGCGCGCCGCGTCGTCGCGGCCCGGGTCGAGAAGTTCGACCGCGCGTGCGCCGACATCATCATCAACGCGACGCCCGCGGGCATGGCCGGCGGCGATGCGGCCGACGCGCTGCCGATCCCGAACCTGCGCGACGCGACGCCCGCGTGCTGGGGCGCCGACACGCTCGTGTTCGACACGATCTACACGCCGCGCGAGACGCCGTTCCTGAGAATCGCGCGCGACGCCGGCTGCCGCACGCGCGACGGGCTCGACATGTTCGCCCGCCAGGCCGCGGCCCAGTTCGAACTCTGGACCGGCCAGCCGGCGCCGATCACCCGCATGCGCGCCGCGCTCGAGCAGGAGACGCATCAGGACGAAGAGCAGTGAGCGTTGGCGCCTGTGAAGATCGGGCGCCGTTCGCGCGACGACTTCGCGGCTTCGGGGGGTTGACCCCCTGCGCCGCGACCCCGTTCACAGAACGCGGCTCTACGAGGGAAGCGCCGGACCCCGTCGCGCGTGATGCACAGGCGAGCGCACACTTCCGGTTGCGAGAACGCGTTCGGAACCATGCTCATTCGTAGAGCCGCGGCGTGTCGCCGGGGTCGGGACGGAGCCCCTCGATGGGGCGGCGTCTCGAAGTTCGGCGACCATCGCGCGGCGACTTCGCGGCTTCGGGGGTTGGCCCCCTGCGCCGCGACCCCGTTCACAGAACGCGGCTCTACGGAGGGCGCGGCGATGTACGCGAGCGACCGACCCGATTGGAGAAGCCCCGGATGCGAATCCGGGGCCTGCTCGCGCGGCGGAGGCCAGCTTTCGACTGGACGAGCAGGCCGCCGCATTCGCATGCGGGGCTTGGACGGGGGCGGGAGTCTTATGTGATCTCGGGTCGAGAAGAGGCGTGGCCGCCGCGCGACTCGGCGTGCTGATTCGAATCGCCGGCGCCTCGCCCAATCTATTGAAAGCGGACGCTCGTGATACCGCTCACGCGGCAGGAGTCGCGGGCGACGGCCTGGATGAAGTATTCGTACCGGCCGCGCGCCCAGGCCGGGACGAAGAAGCGGAGCGTCGCTTCGCCGTCCGCGTCCGCCCGGGCGCTGCCGATGAGCGCCGGGGTGTCGAGTTGAAGGGCGGCGTCCTGCGCATCGCACCCGGGGATGAGCGTTCCACCACCAAGCGTCGAGTACACAAAGTGAATGCGCTCGCCCGGCGCCGCGCCGCTCGCGCGGACGCCGTTCACCTGCTCGGCGAGTCCGGGCGTAACGGGCGAGAGGTCGAGCGCGTGCTCGACGGGAGTAAGGAGGACACCGCGGAGTCGACCTTGCCGGTCGTACGCGTCACCGACGATCTGGCCCGCGTCGTTGAGGTCCTGCATGAACAGGAGATCCCACCCGTGGTTCGGCGGCAGGTCGTCTTCAAGTCGCCGGCTCGGCGCCGTGTCGGAATCCCAGATGACGGGATAGCCGTAGCCGGAGTTCTGGTCCCAGAAGTGCCCGATGATTTCGCCGAGGTTGTTGATCGCGACACATCGACTCGCGTTGATGTCCGGATCCTTCGCCTCGTGCAGGTCGAGGATGATCCCGTCGCGCCAGACCGCGGCGTGATGGTTGAAGTTCGGTCCGCCGGCGCGACCCACGACGACTCCGAGCTCGTTGATGCTCGCGGCACGCGAGTCCGTTCCGCCCATCGTCCCCAGATCAATCAGCGCGCCGTCGCGCCAGAGAAACGCGTGCCGAAGATACGGCCAGGTCGAGCTTGTGTCGGACCAGCCGACGACTTCGCCGGCGTCGTTGATGTCGTACGCGACGCTGTATCGCGTGTCGTTGAAGGCGCCAAGATCGAGAATGACGCCGTCGTCCCACAGGAAGGCGTGATCGGCTGAATCGTCATAGGTGTATTCGGACCCGCCCACGATCTGATCATGATTGTTGATCGCATAAGCAGTGCTCTCCGGGCCGCCGAGCGTTCCGAGATTGATCATCTCGCCATCGCGCGAGAGGAAGGCGTGGTTCTCGCCGAAGACGGAGGTTCGAGACCACCCGACTACATGGCCGAGGTCATTCACGCCGAAGCCGAGGCTGCAGCAGCCGCCCGGCAGGGCGCCGAGCGCTTCGATGACGCCCTCGCGCCACAAGTAGGCCTGATCGTTCGAATTCCCGAACGAGATCTCCGTGGTTCCAGCGACTGCACCTGATTCGTTCACCGACCAGGCCTGGGTGAGGTTTCCCGCGACCGGGTCGATCGCGATGATCGCGTAGCGCGGCGAGGATTGGGCGGTTGTGAATTCACCGGGCGCCATCGCGACGGCGCCGGCGAAGGTGATCGTCAGTATGCTGCGGCGCGTCATCGATCCCGAAACGAGACGGAGTCGGTGTACCCGATTCATTCATTGCTCCTCGCGGCGTATCCGGCCCAGCATGTCATCGGTGGCCGGTTTCGTCAACCTGTGATTTAGGGAAGCGACCCCGTGCACAGCGCGCGTCTTGATGTTCGGGCGTGGGACGGGGCGGCACGCCCCGGCTCGCGCACTTCGTCTCTTCGTCACTTCTTCTCTCCGTCTCTTCCCCCTCCGATAACCCTCGTCTTTCTTCTCTCGCGTGTCCCGTTCTCGAATCGCTCAAAGTCCGATCACCGCATGGCCGACAATCGACGAGAGAGAGGGATGCCGCGCGGGGTGGACGCCGCCTGAGGGCGCCGATGGGTGGCGGTCGTGGTGGTGTCCGACAACTTCGATCGCCGGCGGCCCGGAGACCAGATCCGCATGATCCGACTGCGACTCGACAAGATTCGACCCGGCATGGTCACCGCCTCGACCATCTGGAACCCGGTGCGCCCGGACCAGATTCTCATCGAACGCGATGTCGTGCTCGACGCGAACATTCTCCGTCGGCTCGAGCAGCTCGGCATCGAGCGCCTCTACATCCAGGCGCCCGGCCTCGACCTCGTGCGCCAGTACATCGATCCGGAACTCGAGCGGGCGCGCGACCGGCTCCATCTCGTCGGGGGCGAACTCATCGACGCGATCCGCCGCGAAGATCGGCGGAACCAGAACTGGCGCAAGTTCGAGATTGTCATCGAAGAGCTCGTGCGGCACATGAGCGCGAACCCCGCCGGCGCCGTGTTCACCGATCCGGCGGCGAGCCGCGACAACCTCCTGCTCGATCACGCGGTCGATGTCTGCTACCTCTGCACGCTGCTCGGACTGCGGTCGCAGGGTTATCTCGTGCGGCAGCGCCGACGCCTGAGCCCGACGCAGGCGTCGAACCTCACCAACCTCGCGATCGCGGGACTGCTCCACGACCTCGGCATGTACGAACTCCCGGCGTCGACCCAGGAGCGCTGGCTGCTCGATCGTGACGAAACCGACGCGACCTGGCGCCAGCATGTCGACCTCGGGTACCAGAGGGTGAACGGCGTCGTCGACACGGTCGTGTGCGCCGCGATCCGCCAGCATCACCAGTACTACGACGGCTCCGGCTTCCCGCGAAAGAAACTGTGGGACGGTCGCGAGGTCGGCGTGGCGGGCGATCAGATCCATGTCTTTGCGCGGGTCGTGACGGCGGCGGACATCTTCAGCGAAGTGAAGAGTTGCATCGAGCGACGCGGCATGCTCAATGTTCGGGCGCTCGCGCAGGTCGTGAGCGGCGCCGTGGCGCGGCGGATTGACCCGGTCGTGCTCAAGGCGCTGCTCGAGGTCGTTCCGGCCTATCCGCCGGGCACGCCCGTGCGCCTGACCGATGGGCGTCACGGGGTGGTCATCGACTGGAAGCCGAATCGTCCGTGCCGCCCGGCGGTGGCGATGACGGGGCCGGTCGAGGAGTATGTCATCGAAGAGCCGCATGCGGTGGACATCGTCGACCTCGTCGAGGCGCCGCAACTCGCGATCGCCGAGGTCGAGGGCGCCGATGTGACGCGGGACAACTTCGAGCCGCCGGCCGGCGCGGCGCCGCGCGGGACGGCGCGGGCGTTCGATGTCCTCGATGTCGCCTGAAGAGCGGCGATCCACGATTCCCTGAGGCCGGTTCGGACCGCGGCGCATTGTGCCCGAGGCGGCGCGCGGTACACTGGGCGCATGAACCCCTCACCATCCGTATCGTCCCGATACTGCTCCCGGTCGCGAGTCGCCCGGCCTTCTTCGCGCGGCGCCTCGCTCATCGAACTGCTCATCATCATCGCCGTCATCGTCGGACTCGTCGCGATCTTCGGAACGATGATGACCGGCACTTCGACGAACCCCGGCGTGAAGCAGAAGGTCGAGCGCACGCACCAGGAGGTCAACTTCTACAGCCTCTACCAGGGCTTCGTCACCTACGCGACCGGCGCCGACGGCAAGTACCCGTCGACGCGCACGAGTCCGGAGATGGAGGAGGACTCGACAAGCGCCGTCTTCGCGATCCTTCTTCAGGACGGGTACATCGCCGGCCAGCAACTCATCAGCCCGAATGAGTTCCTCGAAGTCACGCCGGCGTACACCGCCGACGGATTCGGGCCGGAGAACACCAGCTTCTGCCTGCTCGACTACGACGCGGACGGCTGGAAGCGCTATCCGAACTGGGGCCAGTACGCGCGGAATCGCACGGCGATGTTGTCGGACCGATGGATCGACGACCCGAGCGTGCCGCAGTCGATCCGCAATGTGCAGGCGGAAGAGGATGATCCGGGGTACTGGAATGTCCTCTTCAGTGACGGCGCGAGCGAGCGACTCATGGGCAGTCCGATTCTCGCGAACGGCGATCATCTCTTCGAAGTCGACGAGGACCAGGGCGCGTCGGACGCGCTCATGGTGCGCGACTGAGCGGCGCTCGCGCGTTCGGCGTCATGGCGCCGGGTTCCGCCTGAACGCGCGCCGGGGTCTACGATTCGCGTGGCGATCGCTCGCTCGATCGAAGGATTGATTGAGAGGAGACCCCAGATGCCGGTGCCCGCCGCCGATTCGAAATCATCATCATCCGCCTCGGCTTCGACTTCGTCCGACGCGAAGGCGTTGTCGCTCGCGTCCCGGGTGGAGGCCCTGCTCATCACCTCGGAAAAGCCGCTCTCACCGGCGCGGCTCGGCGAGGCGCTCGAGATCGGTCTCGACGACGGCGGCTCGAAGTCGATCGAAGACGCGATCGAGGAACTCAACGAGGTGTACGACGAGAGCGGCCGCGCGTTCCGCGTCGAGCGGGTGGCGGGGGGCTACCGCATGATGACGCGGCCGGAATTCGGCGGCGTCGTGCAGCGGTTCCGCGAGTCCCGGTCGTCGTCGCGGCTGAGCCAGGCGGCGCTCGAGACGCTCGCGATCGTCGCGTACCGCCAGCCGATCACGCGGGCGGACATCGAGGCGATCCGCGGCGTCGCGTGCGGCGAGGTGCTGCGGAGCCTGCTCGAGCGTCACCTCATCAAGATCACGGGTCGAGCGGAAGAGGTCGGACGCCCGATGTTGTACGGAACGACCCGGGAGTTTCTCGAGGCGTTCGGACTCGCGTCGCTCAAGGACCTGCCCGACGCGAAGGAACTCCAGGGCGGCTGACGCTTCCGCGAGCGGCGTCAACCTCAGTCCGCACAGACCGCGTACGCGTCGGGTGGAGTGATTCGGCGTGCTTCGACGATCGACCGACATTCTCATCCGAAGCGGGCGCGACCTTGCGCAGATGCGCCAAGCCGGCGCCATCGTCGCGCAGACGCTCGCGAGTTGTGTCGACGCCGTGGCGCCGGGCGTGACGACCGGCGCCCTCGATGCGCTCGCCCATCGAACCTTCTCATCCATGGGCGGCGAAGGGCTCTTTCGCTGGTACCCGACCTATGTCGCGGGCGAAGGGTTTCCCGGCCATACCTGCATCTCGGTGAACGAAGAGATCGTCCACGGGATTCCCGGCGAGCGCGAACTCGTCGAAGGCGACCTCATCACGATCGACTGCGGCGTGCGGTTTGAAGGATGGTGCGCCGACTCGGCGGTGACCGTCGGCGTCGGCGCGCTCGCGCCCGACGCGCAGGGGCTGCTCGACACGACCCGCGCGTCGCTCGAACTCGCGATCGAACTCGTGCGCCCCGGCCGGCGGTGGAGCGAGGTCGCGCGGCGGATGCAGCGCCTCGCGGTCGACCGGGGGTACGGCATCGTGCGCGAGTTCGTCGGGCACGGCATTGGCCGACAGCTCCACGAGCCGCCGCGCGTGCCGAACTATGTCGACTCCGACGCGATGCGCGATGACTTCGTCATGCAGCCGGGGATGACCTTCGCGATCGAGCCGATGCTCACGCTCGGCTCGCCCGCGACGGAGACGCTGCGCGACCGGTGGACGGTCGTCACGCGCGACCGCAAGCTCGCAGCGCATGTCGAGCACACGATCGCGGTGACGAGCGCGGGCGCGGAAGTGTTGACGGGGGGAAGGCATTGAGGCACGGAGGCACGGAGGCACGAAGGCACGGAGGCACGGAGGCACGGAGGCACGGAGGCACGGAGGCACGGAGGCACGGAGGGAAGAGACGGAGAGACGGAGAGACGGAGAGACGGAGAGACGGAGAGACGGAGAGACGGAGAGACGGAGAGACGGAGAGACGGAGAGACGGAGAGACGGAGAGACGGAGTGGGGAGAGGTCGATCGCGCGTGGGCGCGAGCCGGGCTCTGTGAGCCCGTTTGACGCACGAGGTCGAACGGGGATCGATCTTGGATTTGAGATTTGAGATCTGAGATTTGAAATGTCAGGAGTTAGCGGGAGGGCGCGAGCCGGGCTCTGTGAGCCCGTTTCACGCACGAGGGCGAACGGGGGTCGATCGGGGATTGTGCGTCGAACCGGCTGAAAGAGGAGAACGGGGGGGATTTGGGGCTACAATCGCCGACTCACAGGGGATGAAACGGTATTGCCGGAGCCCGTATGGCCAAGGAAGACAAGATCGTGTTGCAGGCCGAGGTGATCGACGCGTTGCCGAACGCGATGTTCAAGGTCCGCCTCGAGAATGGACACGAGATTCTGGCGTATGTCTCCGGCAAGATGCGGCAGTTCTTCATCCGCATCCTCCCGGGGGACACGGTCTCCGTGGAGTTGAGCCCTTACGACCTCACGAAGGGCCGCATCGTCTACCGGCACTGACCGGTGTTCGGGCGGCGTTTCGGGCGCGAAATCGCGGGTCGGCGGGCGAGAAACGGTGGAAACCGGGCGGTAGAATAGCGTTCACGACTGCCGGGCCCGTGTGTGTGTGTGTGCGGGACGAGGCCCGATCCGGCGGGCGCCGGAGCGGGTAGGTGGTCGAGCCGCCTCATCGAGCGGCGGCTGGCTGAGTGAACGAGCAAACGAATGTCTGTTTGAGGCAGGGTACGACCATGAAAGTCAAGTCGAGCATCAAGCGGCGCACCCTCGACTGCCAGATCGTGCGGCGGCGCGGGAAGCTGTATGTGATCAATAAGAAGAACCCCCGGATGAAGCAGCGTCAGGGGTAAGACGGGTGATGGACGAGCCCCGCCCCGGGGCTACGATGGATTTGCGCCGCGACCGGTCACGGGACAAAGCGATTCCCGGCCGGCCGCGTGTCGGTTTTGCAGGAGTAGACCATGCCTCGTATCGCGGGTGTTGACATTCCCGAGAGCAAGCCGATCCGGTACGCTCTCCGCTACATCTACGGGATCGGTCCGAAGTTCGCGGACGACATTCTCGCCGAGGCGGGGATCGATCCGACGAAGCGGGCGAAGGACCTCTCGAACGAGGATGTGAGCAGCATCGCGAGCATCATCGACGCGAGCTACATCGTCGAAGGTACGCTCCGCCGCCAGGTGCAGCAGAACATCCAGCGTCTGCGCGACATCCGCAGCTATCGCGGCGACCGCCATCGGCGGGGCCTGCCGACGCGGGGCCAGCGCACGCGGACGAACTCGCGTACCCGCAAGGGGAAGAAGAAGACCGTGGCGGGCAAGAAGGGCATCAAGGGCTGATCGATCGAGTTGATCTCGATCGCCCGCCCGGGCGTCCGACGAACCAACGAACGAGCGCACGAAGAAAAGAACGAACGAACGAAGACTCCATCAGCGAGCCGCCTGCCCGACTTCGAAGATCGGATGTGGGGAGAAGGCGGCGCCTGGAACTGAGGACACGGCGACATGGCCAAGAAGACCGGCAAGGTTCGGAAGAATGTGACGCGGGGCATCGCCCACATCAACGCGTCCTTCAACAACACCCAGGTGACGATCACCGATGTGAACGGCGAGACCCTTTGCTGGGACTCGGCGGGCACGATCGGCTTCAAGGGCGCCCGCAAGTCGACGCCGTTCGCGGCGACGCGGGCCGCCGAGTCGTGCGCCGCGAAGGCGCGGAAGTTCGGCATGAAGGAGATCGAAGTGCGGGTGAAGGGCCCGGGCGCCGGCCGCGAGCCGGCGATTCAGGCGCTCGCGCACTCGGGCCTGAAGGTGACGGCGATCGAAGACCACACGCCGGTGCCGCACAACGGCTGCCGGCCGCGCAAGCGTCGTCGCGTCTGATCGATTGATCGTTCACTCTATCGCATCAATTGCGTTCGTCGGGGGCTCGGTCGCCCGCGTCGAACGCCGGACCGAATCGGAACGAATGAATGTATGGGCCTGCGGTTCAGCAGAGCCCCGGCGCGGATCAGCAGCGCGCCGGATCGCTCGATCAGCCGTCGGCCGTGGCGTTGAAGTCACCCTGCTGAGATTCGAGGATCTTTTTCCATGTCCACTCGTCGCTATCGCTGGCGGGGGCTCGAACTTCCGGGCCGGGTCGTCGTGGACGACCAACTCACGAACGACACCTTTGGTCGCTTTTTCGTCGAGCCGTTCGAACGCGGCTTCGGCACGACGGTGGGGAACAGCCTCCGCCGCATCCTGCTTTCGAGCATCGAAGGCGCCGCGGTCACCGCGGTGCGGATTCACGGCGCGCAGCACGAGTTCAGCGCGCTCGCGGGCGTGCTCGAGGATGTCACTGACATCATCCTCAATGTGAAGAACCTCGTGGTGAGCCTCGAGGGTGACGAGCCGAAGACGATGCACCTCGGCGCCACGGGCCCGGGCGAAGTCACGGCGGACCTCATCGAGGCCGACGCGGCGATCACGATTCACAACAAGGAACTCGTCCTCGCGACGCTGACCGAGGAGGTCGACTTCGAGATGGAGCTCACCGTCTCGAAGGGGCGCGGCTATGTGCCGGCGTCGGAGATCTACGAGGAGATGGAAGAGCCGGAGATCGGGATCATCCCGGTCGACGCGATCTACTCGCCGGTCCGCCGCGTGCGGTACAAGGTCGAGGACACGCGCGTCGGTCAGAAGACGAACTACAACAAGCTTACGCTCGATGTGTGGACGAACGGCACGGTGACGCCGCAGCTTGCGGTCGTCGAGGCGGCGAAGATTCTTCGCAAGCACCTCAATCCGTTCGTGCAGTACGCGGAGATCGGCGAGGAGCGGGTGTCGCCCGAGGCGTCGGCCGCGGCGGGTGTCGACGAGGAACTGCTCCGCAAGCTGCGGATGCCGGTGAACGAGCTCGACCTGTCGGTGCGGGCGAGCAACTGCCTCGAGTCGGCGCGGATCCGCACGGTCGCCGAGCTCGTGACGAAGACCGAGAGCGAACTGCTCAAGGTGCGTTCGTTCGGCAAGACCTCGCTGCGTGAAGTGAAGAAGAAGCTCGACGAACTCGAGCTGAGCCTCGGGATGGACCTGCCCGAAGGGTTCGACCTCGAGGTGATGGATATTGTCTGAGACCCGCCGGGGAGGCGGGGATACGATGACGGCCGCCCGGCGGACGAGCCGGCGCGGGCGTGAGGAGTGATCGGCCATGCGGCATCGCGTTTATGGATACAAGCTCAACCGCGACACCGAGCATCGCACGGCGATGTTCCGGAACCTCGCGGCCGGTCTGTTCGAGCACGGACAGATCGAGACGACTCTCCCGAAGGCGAAGGCCGTGCAGCCCTTCGTCGAGCGCATCATCACGCTCGCGAAGCGCGGCGACCTGCACGCGCGGCGTCTGGTGATTTCGATGCTTCAGGATCGCATTATGTGCGACGACGAGGAGCAGATCACCCGCGACCGGTTCGGCGAAGTCGCGAAAGGGCCGAAGCTCGTGCGGCACATCTTTGAGAATGTCGCGCCGAACTTCAGCGATCGCGAAGGCGGGTACACCCGCATCGTGAAGCTCGCGAAGCGGCGGCTCGGCGACGGGACCGATCTGGTCGTCCTGCAGCTCGTAGGTGATGAGTTCGGGCCGGAGATCGGCGGCGGCGAGTCGCGCCGGCGTCGTCAGCGCACGCGTCGCAAGGAGTTCGCCGAGAAGGCGCTTGCCGGCGCGGGAGCGGGCTCGTCGAAGAAGACGACCTCGAAGGACAAGGACGAGTCGGGCGGCGAGTAAGCCGGTCTGGTCCAGACTTGATTTCAATGCACGGGAGGCCGGGTGGCCTCCCGTGTTTTCGTTTTGGGGTGAGTGGGGCGGGGGGGCGGCTGTTGATCGGAACCGGACCTCCGCTTGTCGGCGCGAAGCTTGTCGGCGCTCCAGTCCGGCTTGGGGGACGATTTTTGAGTTGGGTGGAGGCGTGGTGGAGATCGCAGGTTAAACGGGGCGGCACGCCCCGGCTCGCGCGCTCGCGCACTTCGTCTCTCCGTCTCTCCGTCTCTCCGTCTCTTCCGCCCTCAATGCCGTTCGGCGATGATTTCGCCGGTGGAGCGTTCGTACTTGAGGCCGCGGTCGAGCGGGAAGCGTTCGAGGCCCTTTTCGCGGAGTCGCGGCGCGTGCTGTTTCTCGTACGCGTTGAAGATCTCGCGTGAGGGGAAGCGGTAGCGGACTTCGTAGTGGGCGCCGCGGTCGCCATCGGATTCGTCGGTGTCGAGTTTCACGATCGACGCGTGCTCGGCGCCGGCTTCGAGCACCTCGGCGAGGTGCTCTCCGCGAAGCCAGGCGACCCACTCTTCGCCGACGGCTTCATCGGTGAACGCACACTTCACGGTATACGCGATCTCCGACATGGGTGATCTCCCTCTCCCGGATATCGAACGAGGAGGCGCGGGCGCCGGTTCGCCGGCGCCCGGGCGCGTCGTGGTTCAGCTTTCGTCTTCGTCGTCCACCGGCGCGACGCCCATGGCGTCGATGAATTCGTTCGCCTCGGCGATCGACGCCTCCATCTCGCGGATGAGCGCGTCGATGTCGTCTTCGAGCTCGTCGAGATCGCCTTCGAGCGACGCGATCGCCCGCGCATTCAGGTTGTGCTTGAGGAAGAGCGTCTGGTCGCGGAACGCGGCGAGGACGGGATCCATCTTCTCTTCGGCGCGGCGCATCGCGCGGATGAGGCTCTCGTAGCGATCGCGCGTCGCCTCGAGCGAGCGTTCGGACGAGCGGCGGAGCTTGTCGCTCTCGTACTCGTCGAGTTCGCGCTCCCATTCGTCGAAGAGCGCCTCGGCGACGGATTCGATCGAGTCGATGCGGTCGCGGACATCTTCGGCCTCGGATTCGGCGCGCTCGTACTCGGCGTTGAGGCGTTTGTACGCGGCTTCGAGTTCGCCGCCTTCGAACTCGGTGACTTCGGTGAACGCTACGAGGGCGGTGCGGAACTGGTCCTTCGCCTCTTCCTGTTCGTCGCGCGCTTCTTCGACGCGGTCGACGAGGATTTCGCGCTTGTGCACGCCGACCGCTTCCATGGCGCCGTAGTACATCGACTTGCACCCGGACGCGACGAGGGCGGAAATCACGAAGATCGAGAGGATCAACCGGCGAAGACGAGTCGGATTCGACATGGCGTCGCGTTCCATTCCGCGGGACGATTACGGGTTGAACTTGAGTCGGATGAAGCGGGGGCGGTAGATGTCCGCGTAGCGGAAGAAGTCGCCCCAGAAGTCGAGGGTGTTCACATTGTAACTGATGAGCAGTTCGTCCGGCGCCGAGAGATGCGGATGCGCCTTCGCGTTGTAGACGAAGATCTCCGGATCGCGCGACGGCTCGGGCGCGGTGTACACGCGGCGGACTGGTCCGAAGGGGCCGACGGGCGTCTCGCCGACACGCACGCCGACATCGTGGCCGAGCGCGTCGGTCTGGAAGACGAGAATGTACTGTCCGTTCGGAAGCGGTGAGACGCTGAGTTCGTTCGACACGCGATTCGTAAGCGGCGCCGCGGCGTGAAGGTCGTCGACCCATTCGGCGCCGTCGTAGAAACGCCAGGCGTCGAAGGTCATGAACGCTTCGGGCGTCACGCGCGCAACGAGGAGCTTCTTGCTCAGGTCGTTCCGCACGCCGTAGATGTAGACGAACCCGTCGGGGTCGGGCGCCCCGGCGGCTTCGGTGTTCACGAAGATCCCGGCGCCGTAGGTCGTGTCGCCGTGCTCGCCGTCACTTGGAACGAAGAGGGGCGCCTCGACCTGGGTGTGGTCGTCGAAGGGCGGGCGGCTGTCGAGCGGGAGCGTGATGATCGACACGCCGGCGGTTTCGAAACCGAAGACGCCGCCCTGTCCGTTCGAGCGCATGCGGTACGCGACAAGGCGCGTGGCGCCATCGACGACGGCGCCGTCGCCGAGCCAGTACCAGTCGTCGGGCTGTGCGTTCGGAGTGTCGGGGACGAAGATCGCCTTCGGCGATCCGCTCAGGTTCTCGGCGGTGATGAAGCGGATGCGGTCGGGATCCGGCTCGTCGCCGCGCATGATCGCGAGCGTGTTGTTCACGAGCGTGGCGCCCGGGCGGCGGCTGCCGTCGGGAGCGACCTCGCCGATCGCGGTGTCGCTGAAGAGAAAGAGCGTGGGCGTGCGCGACGCGGCGCCGTGCGCGTCGTTGCCAGAGAGCGGGATCGAATAGATGCCGTCGGCGCCGGTCCAGCCGGAGGTCCGGTCGAAGAGCGCGGTCCATTCGGGCGCCGGCTCGGCGGTAAAGGTCTGCGCGCCGGCGAACGGCGCCGCGAGGAGCGTCGCGAGCCCCGCGGTGGTGATGGAAGTGGTGATCGTTCGTCCCGGCATGCGTGCTCTCCCGTGTCGAGTGTAGCGGCGCCCGGGGTAGCCGGTCCGGCGCGCCGTGCCCGCTTCCTTGTATGATGCCGCGGCGATGGGGTTGTACCGCGATCGAATCTTTCCCTGGGCGATGGACCGGTTCATGCGGCGCGAGGAGTTCTCGTGCCTGCGTCGGCGGGCGCTCGGCGCGGCGCGGGGGCGGGTACTCGAGATCGGATTTGGAACCGGACTCAATCTGCCGCATTACGATCCGGCGAAGGTCGAGCGCCTCATCGTCGTGGACGACAACGCCGGCATGTCGCGGCGGGCGGCGGAGCGGATTGACGCTTCGCCGATCGCCGTCGAGTCGATCGCGCGATCGGCCGAGGCGCTGCCGCTCGACGACGCGTCGGTCGATACGGTCGTAAGCTCGTGGACGCTGTGCAGCATACCCGATGTCGCCGCGGCGCTCGGCGAGATCCGTCGCGCGCTCGCGCCCGGCGGGCGGTTTCTCTTCGTCGAGCACGGCCTGGCGCCGGAGCCGAAGGTGCAGGCGTGGCAGCATCGGTTGACGCCGGTTCAGCGGGTCATCGGCGTCGGGTGTCATCTTGATCGGAAGATCGATGCGCTCATCGCGGACGCCGGGTTCGGGTTCGAGCGGCTCGACGCGTTCTACATGGAGCGGGCGCCGCGCTTCGCCGGGTTCACCTATCTCGGCGCGGCGACAGTAGAAGAATGAGGGAGCGTGATCGGATGATGAGGCGAAGTCGATGGATGGTTCGCGCACTGTGGTTCGCTCGAGTCGTGGCCGTCGGTTTGATCGCCGGTCCGCTCGGCGCGACGCCGGAGCCGCGCGACACGCCGGCGCTCACGCTCGAGGAGAAGGAGATCATCCCCGAGGGTGGCCGCGTGCTCGTCGGGACCTTCCGCGTGCCGGAGAATCGTGAAACGCGCGAGGGTCGCACGCTCGAACTCGAGATCATGCTGCTCCCGGCGACGGGCGATGATCCGCAGCCGGACCCGGTGATCTACCTCGCGGGCGGGCCGGGTCAGAACGCGGCTCAACTCTGGGGCGGGTACCGGCATTCGTGGATGCGCGAGGACCGCGACATCCTCTTCGTCAGCCAGCGCGGCACGGGCGGGAATAATCGGCTGACCTGCGAACTCGACGGCGAAGCGGGCGCGGATGACCATCCGGACGATCTTCAGCGGTACCTCGACCCCGGCTTCAACCCGGACGCGGTGCGGGAATGTCTCGATCGATTGAGCCGCGCGTTCGACCTCCGCTGGTACACGACGCCGGTCGCGATGGATGATCTCGATGAGCTCTGCGGGTTGCTCGGGTATGAGCAGGTCAACCTCCTCGGCGGGTCCTACGGCACCCGGGCGGCGCTCGTGTTCATGCGGCGGCATCCGGATCGCGTGCGCTCGGCGATCCTGAACGGCGTCGCGCCGATCGCGTTTACGAACCCGCTCTTCCATGCGGAGGAGGCGCAGGCGGCGCTCGACCGGATCATCGACGAGTGCGCGGCCGATCCGCGGTGCGCCGAAGCGTTTCCTGACTTGCGTGACAAGTTCGAGGCGACGCTCGCGCGGCTCGAGGCCGCGCCGGCGCGGGTCACCGTCACGCATCCGGACACGGGCGTTGAGGTTGAAGTCACGCTCACGCGCGAGGGATTCGCCGAGGCGTTCCGCGTGCTCATGTACTACGACAGCCGCTCGATACCGGTCCTGATCGAGCGGGCGCATCGCGGCGAATTCGCGTATTTCGCCCAGCGGGGGATCGAGAGCAATCGCGGGCTGCGCGATTCGCTCGCGTTCGGCATGCTGCTCTGCGTGACCTGCGCCGAGGACATTCCGCGCATCGACCGCGAACGGATCGACGAACTCACGCGCGATACCTTTATGGGCGACGGGCGCGTGCGGCGGCAGATCGCGATCTGCGATCTCTGGCCGCGCGGCGTCGTCCCCGACGACTACGGCGAACCGGTCGCCGTCGACACGCCGACGCTCATCATCTCGGGTCGGCTCGACCCGGTCACCGGCCCGCGCTGGGGCGACGAGACGGCGCGGCATCTGCCGAACGCGCTGCATGTCGTCGCGCCGGGATCGCACGGCGTCGGCGGAGCGTGCATCGAGTCGATCACCCGTGCGTTTCTCGAGCGCGCGAGCGTGGAGGAACTCGACATCTCCTGCGTCGAGTCGATGCGCGAGGGGCCGTTCGTCATGCCGTGAGCGCGGCGGCTGAGGGCACGCCGTTCACTCGGGCGCGCCGGCGCGGTAGATGACCGCGAGGGCGCCGAGGCCGATGATGATGAGCACGATGTAGACGATCCGCCAGAGCCACTCGCGCTCGAGCGGCGCCGGCTCGAAGGTCGCCATGAGACCGAACACGGCGAACGCCGCGACGGCGAGCGCGATCAACCCGAGGACACTGCGCACGACGATGTTCACGGCCGGACTCCCCCTGCCTGGAGATGCGTCATCCTTCCTCCGGCGCATCGTAGCCGAACGGATTCCGCGCGAGGAGTCCCCACAGGTTCGCGTCGTTCTCCGCCGCCCGCGCGCCGATTTCGAGCAGCAGGCGCTTCGTCGTCAGTTCGTCGGCGCCGATGACCGTGCGCAGGCGGTCGAGTGATCGCCACGGATAGTCCGGGTGGTTGAGCATGCTCGCGAGGATGCGCTTGCGGCCGCGGTCGGCGCGTTCGGCCGAGCGCAACTGCATGAGTTGGAGCAGGATCTGGCCGGCGATCGTGCTGAGCGATCCGAGGATCGCGCCGCCGACGCCGATGAGCGCGATGGTCACGCCGTCACTCATGGGAGGACCTCCGCCGGTGCGTACGGTGAAACGAACGGTGACCCCCTGGGGCAGGATGCGGCGTCGCGGTCGGTCTGTCAACCCGGAGGAGCGGGCGCGTCATCGATTCGCCGGACCGGAGCGAGACAATGCGAAGCGTCGACGAGCGGCGCCGTCCCCGCTCAATCGTCGTGCCAGCGCTGCAACTCGATGATGTTGCCTTCCGGATCGGTCGCGTAAACCCAGGTGATGTCGCCCTTGCCGGGGACGGTGGCGGTGACGAGTTCGCCGAGTCGTCCGCCGCCGTGGTCGAGGAGGCGGCGGAGCGCTGCGGGAACATCGTCGACCGCGAACGCGATGTGGCCGAAGCCGGGCCGGTTCGCGGCGACGGGTTTCGGCCGGCGCGGCGACTCGTCGTATTCGTAGATCTCGAGGGTCGGCGCCTCGTTCGCGTCGAGCGCGTCATAGCCGGGAAGGCGCAGATGGGCGCCGCGCAGGTGGGCGTCGGGCACGCCCGACGCGGCCGCGACCCAGGGCTCGGCGAGATCGCGTTCGGGCATGAGCAGCTCGCAGTCGAACACCTCGACATAGAACCGCGCGAGGCGGCGCCAGTCTTTCGCGACGATGTTCGTGTGCGTGTAGCGGATCATGGTGGTGATGAGGCGACCGGTCGTCGTCGTCGTCGTCGTTCTTACGGTTCGGGCGTCGCCGTGACGGCCCAGCTCGGGGCGAAGAGTCGGTGGAGGAGCCAGGTGAGAAGGGCGCCCGCGAACGCAATTGAAGTGTACATCAGAAGCACGAAGACGCCGACGATCCAGAGCGGGCCGTCGGGCAGGGCGATGAGAAGGTAACCGAACTGTCCGAGGTAGATTCCGAGGAAGGTGAAGAAGAGCGACGCCGGCGCGACCCAGCCGCAGAGAAACCCCGCGGCGAAGAGGGCGCCGGGGTAGTAGACGCTCGCGGAATCCCACGGTTCGACCTCGCCGGTCACCATCGGCGACGCCGCCCAGATCACAACGCCGGCGACGAGACTCAGAACGAATTGCGCGACGAGCCGCCAGAACATGCGGGGATGGTAGGGGGGCTGTTGGCAGGTTCGGGTTTTTGCGAACGGGCGCCCGGTTGCGTTTCGCCCCGGCGCTCCCAGATTTAGCCCCGGGTGATTACACCCGGGGAGCGGCGCGCGTACTCGCGCGACGATGATCGCGCACAAGTCCCCCGGGACCCAATTTAGCCCCGGGTGACCACACCCGGGGGAGCGGCGCTCGTATTCGCGCGATGATGATGGCGCGCGAATCCCGTGACCGCGATTCCGAACCGTTTTCCTCGCGGTGAAGCGGGGGCGGGTCGTCAATTCGTCGGTCCACGAGTCGTTGGACGCCGCTCCCCCCTGTGTATTCACATGGGGCTAAGTACGGCCCGGGCGCGGCGCGACTAAATTTAGCCCCGGGTGATTACACCCGGGGGAGCGGCGCTCGTATTCGCGCGATGATGATCGCGCATTCATCCCGCGACCACACGAGGCGAATCTTTTTCCTCGCGGCATGGCGAGAGCGGGTGGTCGACTCATCGGTCCATGAGTCATCGGACGCCGCTCCCCCATGTGTATTCACATGGGGCTAAACACGGCCCCGGAGCGCCCAAGTTAGCCCCGGGTGACCACACCCGGGGGAGCGGCGCTCGTATTCGCGCGACGATGATCGCGCACTCATCCCGCGACCACACGAGGCGAATCTTTTTCCTCGCGGCATGGCGGGGGCCGATTGTCAATCCGTCGGTCAACGAGTCGTTGGGCGCCGCTTCCCCCGGTGTATTCACCGGGGGCGAAGTTACGCCGTGTGGTTTGGGTCAATCCGTTCCGGTGTAGCTCGCCAGTCGCTCGAGGCGCGTCGGAATCGGAGTGGGGGACGGCGGACGGCGCGGACCAACGCTCGAATGGATGACGCCGTCCGGGTCGTACTCGTGGAGAAAGAACACGAGGCGTAGTTCGTCACACTCGTCGAAGTGGAGCGGCTCGTCGATCTCGCGCTCTCCGTCGGGCGCCAGAAAGCGTTCGTCGAAGGCGACCTGATCATTCTCCGACGGCGTGGGCCCACCCTGTCGAAAGTCTCCGACATCAAACTCCCGATCAGGATGTTTGACGCGCGCCTCGATGAGCGCCACCGACTCGAGCTGCGCCCGCACCTGGGTCGCGGCCTCGTCGTCCGCATCCGGGCCGTACAGGACCTCGACCTGATTCGTCACGAGGTCATCCGTGACCTTGATGGGATGCGCCCCGAGTATGTCGATCTGCATGGCGGAACCCGTCATCGGTCCTACTCCAGTTCGAGGATGAGGCCGTTCTCGTCGTAGAAGCCTTCGTAGTCCGCCTGGGAGAGCGCTTCGTACTCATCGATGAGCCATTGGAACAAGGTGTCGGTCGCTTCGTACCCGGCGTCCACGATGTCGGCGGTAGGGATCTGGGCGGCGATAATGAATCGCGTTTTCTTGAGGTGCCCGATGACACGCGACTTCGCCGGCCCTTCGGCGGCGTCCTCGAGAAACTCGAAGAACTCCTTGATCTCCTCCTCCACCGTGTCGTCGTTGGGATCGTTCGCCCGGTTGATGTCGATGATGATCGGCAGTCGCTCGGGGTCGTATTTGATGAGACATTGGGACCAGTCCGGATCGTGACCGCCCGTGGTTTTCGGAATGAGAATCTGAACCGCCCGGCCGCGCTCACGAAGCGCCGTGCAGAGATTGTCGATCGTCGGGCATCTCTCCGACCCACAGAACGCGCGGAGCCAGTATCCCATGCGGCGCCTCCTTCGCGTGAACGACGGAATCGCGAGGATACATTGTTCTGAAACTCTGTGCAAGAAAGCTGTGCATCGGCGGAAATTTCGTTCCCGCAGTCAGGGGCCGCGGGAGGTCGGTCTACGAGTCGTTGGACGCCGCTCCCCCCGGTGTGTTCACCGGGGGCGAAGCATCGATTCGTTGAGCCCCGGCGCGGCGCGACCAAATTTAGCCCCGGGTGATTACACCCGGGGGAGCGGCGCTCGTATTCGTGCGATGATGATCCCGCACGAATCCCGCGACCGCGATTCCGAATCGTTTTCCTCGCGGTGAAGCGGGGGCGGGTCGTTAGTTCGTCGGTCCACGAGTCATCGGACCCGGCTCCCCCATGTGTATTCACATGGGGCTAAACACGGCCCGCGCGCGGCGCAACCCAATTTCGCCCCGGGTGATTACACCCGGGGGAGCGGCGCGCGTAATGGCGCGATGATGATCGCGCACGAGTCCCGCGACCGCGATTCCGAATCGTTTTCCTCGCGGCAAGGCGGGGACCGATGGTCAATCCGTCGGTCCACGAGTCGTTGGGCGCCGTTCCCCCCGGTGTGTTCACCGGGGGCGAAGTAGGGGATCTTCGAGTCGTTGGGCGCCGTTCCCCCCGGTGTGTTCACCGGGGGCGAAGTAGGGGATCTTCGAGTCGTTGGACGCCGCTCCCCCGGTGTGTTCACCGGGGGCGAAGTGGGGGATCTTCGAGTCGTTGGACCCCGCTCCCCCAAGTGTGTTCACCGGGGGCGAAGTGAGATGTGCGCCCGCACGCCCGCGCCCGCGCGCACTCCTCCCCGATCACCGGAACTCCGGGTTCGGGTGGTCGAAGCGGCAGCCGGCTTCCCATTTCGATTTCTGGTTGCCGTGCGCCGGGACGCCGCCGGCGTCTTTGAGCAGGCGGGCGAGGTGCATGAGGTTCCATGCCATGAAGGTCGTGTTGCGCTGCGTGAATTCGTTCTGCGGCCCGCCCGAATCTTCATCAAGGTACGACGGGCCCGGACCGGCCTCGCCGATCCAGCCCGCGTCGGCCTGGGGCGGAATCGTGCAGCCGATGTGCTGGAGTGAGTAGAGGATGTTCATCGCACAATGCTTGATGCCGTCTTCGTTCCCCGTGATGACGCAACCGCCGACCTTGCCGTAGTAGGCGTACTGCCCGCGGTCGTTCGTTTCGCTCGAGGTCGCGTAGAGCCGCTCGATGACCTTCGTGCAGACGGACGACTTCTCGCCGAGCCAGATCGGCGTGCCGAGGACGATGATGTCGGCCGCGTCAACCTTCTCGTAGAGGTCGGGCCAGCCGTCCTTCTCCCAGCCGTGTTCGGTCATGTCGCGGTACACGCCGTTCGCGACTTCATGATCGACGACGCGGATCGATTCGACGGTCACGCCGTTCGCTTCCATGATCGCCTTCGCCACGCCCATGAGCCCATCGGTGTGCGAGGTGCGCGGCGACTTCTTGAGCGTGCAGTTCAGAAAGACGGCGCGGAGGTCGGAGAAATCGGTCGTGTTCTCGTCGCAGAGCGCCTGCTGCCTGTCGTTGAGCGACATGGTGGTTCGTCCCTTCGTTCGTGTCGTTGCGATCCTGCCGGCGCACGGGCGCCGCGACTCGATCCATTCGACAGGCGGGGTCGAACTTCAACCGGCCGGACCGGGCGAGGCGCAAGATGTCGGGGCCAGCCGGCCTCGCTCGCGCGGCCTTCCGGTGTAGAACGGTAACCGCGCCGGCGGGGTTGCGCCGATTCAATCTCGAAATGCGAAGGATGACTCGACGAGGCGAGACGGTCAGCCGGGATAATTCGGCTTCTGCTGCCAGTCGAGCTCGTACGAGCCGGGGATGCCGTGGTACTCGCGCGGGAACTCGTAGTCCTTGCGGAGTGGATGGCCGACCCAGTCTTCGGGCAGCAGAATGCGCCGGAGGTCGGGGTGCCCCGGGAAGTCGACGCCGAAGAGGTCGAAGATCTCGCGTTCGTGCCAGTCAGCGCCGGGCCAGATGTGTACAACGCTCGGCACGACGGGCTCCGCTCGATCGGTGTAGACCTTCACCGCGAACTCGTGGCCGTGCGTCATCGAGCGGAGGTCGTAGACGCAGCAGAGCTTGTCGTCGACGAGGTAATCGACGCCGCTGACGCAGAGGAGGTAGTCGAAGCGGAGCTCCTCATCGACCGCGAGGAATTCCGCGACTTCGAGCCAGCGCGCCGCGTCGATGTGGACGCGGGGGTGCTTGTCCCCGGGATGGGATTCGAGGATGGCGTCGCCGAACGCGTCGGCGAGTTTCGTGGCGATCTGCTGGGGCGTCAGGCTCATAGGCGGCGATTGTAGGGCCGGGGCGGGGCGAGGTCATTCGCCCGACGGGACGGGGCGCGGGGCCTATGCTGACGCCCGATCGGGCGGCGATCTCGCCGCGATCTCATGGCGAAGCGTCGACCCGGCCGATCTTGGAACGAACGATTCCCGATTTCTCTCAACCGAACCGGCTCAATTCTGTGGTGGATGGAGACCAGGCGATGCGAAGCATCTATTCCGGCGTGATCGCCGAGTTCGTGGGGACCTTCGCCCTCATGTTCGTCGGCGGCGGGGCGATCATCCTGTCGAACGGCGAGAACCTCGTCGCGATCGCGCTCGCGCACGGGCTCATTCTCTCGTGCATGGTCACCGCGACGATGCACATTTCGGGCGGGCAGATCAACCCGGCGGTGTCGCTCGCGCTTTCGATGATCGGCCGTCAGAGCGGGCCGCGCACGGCGGCGTTCATCGTCGCGCAGCTCGCGGGCGCCGTCGCCGCGGCGGGCGTCCTCAAGGTCGGGCTCATGTCGGGCTGGTCGACGCAGATCGAGACGACGAGCCTCGGCGCCACGCTCGGCGCGTTCAGCGCCGCGGGCGAAGCGCAGTCCGCGATGCTCACGCTGCTCTTCGAGTTCATCGCGACCTTCTTCCTCATGTTCGTGATCATCGGCTCGGCGGTCGACCCGCGGGGCGTCGGCAAGGGCCCGATGGTCGGCGGGTTCGCGATCGGCCTCACCGTCGCAGCGAACATCCTCTTCTTCGGCCCGCTCACCGGCGCCTCGATGAACCCGGCGCGGAGTTTCGGCCCGGCGCTCGCGGGGGGTGTGTGGGAGATGCAGTACATGTACTGGATCGCACCGATTCTCGGCGCCGCCGCGGCCGCGGCGGCGTGGCAGTGGGGGATCGGGATCGAAGAGGACCTCAAGCAGGATTGAGGGCGGAAGGCACGGAGGCGGAAGGCACGAAGGCACGAAGGCACGGAGGAAGAGGCGGAGAGAAGAAGAGTCGAAGTGCGCGCGCGCGAGCCGGGGCGTGCCGCCCCGTTTGACGCGCGATCAACGAGACGCGTTCAATCCGCGCGAGAACCGTCTCCCAAGCCGGGCTGGAGCGCGTCGAAGCGCAGCGCCGACGAGCGGAGGTCCGGTTCCGAGCGTCGAGCGGCGCTCCTCTTCACGAGGGCCGAGCACCGAACAGGCACAGAGGCCTGTTCCACCCGGTGGTTCTCGAGCGTCGATCAATGATGCGCATCTGGCGTTTGTCCCCTCGTAGAGCCGCGCTCTGTGAGCGGGGTCGCGGCGGAGGGGGTCACCCCCCCCGGAGCCGCGAATTCATCGCGCGAGGAACGCCCGGACTTCGAGGCTCCGCCCCCGTTGGGGGGCTGCGCCTCGACCCCGTGCACAGCACGCGGCTCTACGGTGCTGTGAGCGGACGCGACTCGTGATACCGGCGTCGAACTCAGAGCACTCGCATCAGTACGGGGCGGGAATCGCCTCGAACTCGAGCGGATTGAAGTCGTGGAGTTCCCGTTCGTCGGCGAGACCATCAGGCGTGATCGAACCGGCGTAGAGCCGGCCGTCGGCGCACCAGACCACGCGGTCACGGTCGACTTCCGCCCATTCCCAATCGCGCTTTGAGGTGAGGCGACTCGACGGTTCGTGCACGATCGCATGCTCGTCCCAGTAACACCCGTGTCTCACCCCGGGCGGACCGGCGTGGAGGAACTTGCGCAGAATCCATCCGTGCGGCAGCGGCTTCTCGAGCGTGTCGAACGGACGGGTTCGATCAACGCCGCGCCGCCAGCCGTCGCGCAGGAGTCGCGGCAGATACACGCTGAGGCACTCGTTGCCGAACCGCTGATCCACCTCGTGTTTCTCGTCGCGCGCGACCTCGGTGGACTCTCGAACGGCATCGAGTGCGTCGCCGAGGGGAGCGCTGCACTCCGGCGGATCGTTGACCCAATAGGTGCGGTCCGTCGTCCAGAGCCCGCCGCCGTTCCAACAGTCGCCTTTCGGATAGAACGCGATCGCTTTCAACCAGGGCGCCGGGGCCACCGCGGTCCATGAACCGCGGGACTCGCCCGCCCAGTCGCCGTTCATGGCGAAGTAGATCCAATATCGACCGTCAGGCGAGAGGTCACTCCGCCGCTCGTAGATGCGTCCCTTGAGCCATTGTCCGAGCGTGAACTCATCCCGCTCACGATCCCAGAGGAGCGTCGCGACGCGCTTCGTCGGGCCACGCCGAATCACGAGTCCGACCGGCGCTTCGCGCGCAAGAAGTATGTGGACGCGGGCTGGAGGCGGGGAGGCGCTCATGACCGACCAATTCTAGCAATCGCAATATTGCAACATGAGCAGTCCTGTTGTAATCTTACCAAAAAACAATAATCAACTTTGTGAGGGTACAGATGACAAGTGACGCAGATCAGGTTCCACCCGGGACGAATCATCCGGATGATTCTACTGGATCGCTTGGTGCAAGTTGGGGGACCAAGCTCGCCGCGATTGTGATCCTCATCGTCGCAATACCAGCATCGACGATCGCGATTGTCGAACTCACAGCGCGCAATCATTTCTCATTGCTCCTCACACACCACATCGATGAACTTGGGGAAATGATCGCAAGAGCAGAACTCGCGAATGCAAAGACATCGGATCCCGATCGCGACCATTCAGCAGATGCTGTAAAGAGCATCGAATCGCGTCGCCGAAACCAGTTGCTTCTCATGGAACTACGAATGGACCTCTTAGCTCTGATTGCGACGGGGGCGCGAGGTGACGACGAAAACCTCCGACAATTGCGCATTCGAGCCGCCGGCTCAAGCGAAGCTCCGGTGCTTACTGCACCGGAGCGATCGAGGAGTCGACTCTCGTTCTGGAAGACTCTGACTCTTGACTGCCGTTGCCTTAGTACGGACGAGTTGCTATTGACCATTACTCTCTGGGCGGGCGTAGTTGGCGCACTGACCCACCTTCTGTGGCGGCAACGAGCGATCGGAATTCTCGGTCTCTTGACTCGAGCGGCCCTTGGCGTCGCTGCCGGATACATAACCTTCTTGTTGATCCGAAGTGGACGAAGTGTCATCGTAATCGAGTCCGGACAGCAGCCCATCGGTTCCGTTCCACTCTTCAATCCCTATGTGACGGCGCTGCTCGGCGTCCTATCAGGCTTTCTGAGTGATCATGTATTCCGATCGGTTTCGCGTGCTGGCCACAAGGCGCTAGATCGCGCGTTCGACGATGGCCCTTCCGCTCGCCATGAGATTGAAGGCCGCGGAGAACGGGCTACCGGCCCACAGGGTAGTGTCAATCAGTGAGAGTATTGGAATGCCGCCATTCTTGCCGGTTCGGACGCGTCCGAATGGCCAGACACTCGTTGCAGTCTTGCAGGGTGGCGTGATCTGGCACCACACGAAGGCGTGGTCGAATCCGCACTAAGCATCCTCTAGCCCTGCGTAGCACCGTGTTCATTCAACTCTGACTTTGTGACACGTGCTAGGAATAGCGCGAGCGAGTGGATCTCATAGTGGAATCCGGAGACTCGCCGGGCCTCATCTCCGGCGTGGTGGCGTTGCGTTGATTTTCGGTTGCGCGGGGGACTTGTTCGCGAATGGGCGTGAACCGGACCTCCGCTCGACGGCGCGGAGCTTGTCGGCGCTTCAGTCCGGCTTGCGACGAGTCTTGTGGAATCCGACCCCTTTGGTCGCTCCTTCCCACTCAATCCGATGCGGCCCCGTCATTCATCTACTTTCTTCTTCTTCTCTCTCACTTCTTCTCGGCGCCTCTGCGCCTCTGTGGTGATTCCGCTCCGCGCCGCCCCGCTCGGGATCAGTCCGTCAGATTGTCGCGCTGGACGATCTTCGTGATCGTCGCGAACGCGTCGTCGCGGGCCTTCTCGCCCTTTTCGCCGCGGAGGATCTTCGGGTCGGTGACGGCGCGGTCCTTCGAGTCGACCGGCCTCGCGACGCGGCCTTCCTCGCCGACGAAGGTGAGCTGGCCGGCGACCTTCGGGTCGAGCACGGCGACGGACTCGACCTCGCCGCGATTGTTCAGGATCGCGAAGACATTCGAGCCCTTTTTGTTCTTATTCTTCTTCGTGGTCTTCGTCGTCGAGCTCCCGCGGCTCTGGCCGCCTTTGCCCGGGGTGTTATCCGTGGTGGATCGCTTGCTCATTGGTGGTTCTCCGCTTCGATCGCCGGGGGTGGTCATCCCCGGCGTGGATTGATGCATCGCTCGCTTGTTCGTTCGTTCGAGACACGGCGCCGCCGGAGGCGCGGTTCATTCGCGCACGACGGCCATGTGGATGTAGTAATCGGCGCGCATCGTGCCGACATTCTTCACCCAGAAGTGGATCTCATGTTCGAACCGGTCGCCGTCGTAGTTCTGCCGGTACTCGGTCTTGAGGACTTCGAGGCGCGTTTCGGCGCCGGGGAACGCGAGCATGAGCGGCACATACGCGTCGACGCTGAAGGTCCAGACGCGTTCGGTCGCCGCGTTGTTCCATTTCCAGTGGTGCGTGACGCCCGGCATGATCGAGAAGATGTCGCCGAGGTGATGGAAACTCGTGGTCGCCATTTCGAATCGACTCCCTTCAACACATGGACCCCATGAACAGAGTGGGCTCCCCAGGGAAACGATCTGGGATGAGGGGGGATGATAGGGGAAGGTTTTGAGGCACGGAGGCACGGAGGCACGGAGGGACGGAGGGACGGAGGCACGGAGGGACGGAGGGACGGAGGCACGGAGGCACGGAGGCACGGAGGCACGGAGGAAGAGACGGAGAGACGGAGTGCGCGAGCGCGCGAGCCGGGGCGTGCCGCCCCGTTTAACGCGCGATCAACGAGACGCGTTCAATCCGCTCGAGAACCGTCCCCCAAGCCGGACTGGAGCGCGTCGAAGCGCAGCGCCGACGAGCGGAGGTCCGGTTCCGCGCGTCGAGCGGCGCTCATCTTCACGAGCGCCGAGCATCGAACAGGCACAGAGGCCTGTTCCACCCGGTGGTCGTCGAGCGTCAATCAATGAATGCGCATCTGGCGTTTGTCCCCTCGTAGAGCCGCGCTCTGTGAGCGGGGTCGCGGCGGAGGGGGTCAACCCCCCGGAGCCGCGAGGCGAACGCGCGAGGGACGCCGGACTTCGAGGCTCCGCCCCCGTTGGGGGGGCTGCGCCTCGACCCCGTGCACAGCACGCGGCTCTACGAGTTTGTACACGGGCGCGAATGGTGATTCGCGCGTCGAATCCGGAGATTCGCCGGGCCTCATCTCCGGCGTGGTGGTGCGCGCTGCGTGTTTTTCCGATGTACGGGGGGCGTTGTTCGCGTTCGGGGGTGAACCGGACCTCCGCTCGACGGCGCGAAGCTTGTCGGCGCTCCAGTCCGGCTTGAGACGACCATCCCGCAATCCGATCTCGTTCTTCACTCCTTCTCACTCAAGCCAACGCGTCCCCGTATTCTTCTTCTTTCTCTTTCATTTCTTCTTCTCTATGCCTCGGCGCCTCTGTGGTGATTCCGCTCTCCCCGGCATGGTTCATCTCCCGCTTATTCACTACCATCCCGGGCTGTGGGACTCGAGCAGAAGAAGAAAGCACCGGGGGCGTCGTCGGCCGTCGCGTATCGCGTCGTGAGCATCGGCGCGCTCGCGGCGAACGAGTTGTGGGGTGAACCCGCGCCGGTGCGGCCGGGGCACGCGACGACCGTCGTCATCGAATCGGGCGACCAGGTCATCCTCGTCGATCCGTCGCTGCCCGGCGAGATTCTCGACGCGCGACTCCGCGAGCGCTGCGGCTACGGGCCCGAACGGATCACTGATGTCTTCGTGACTGACTTCCGTCCGGAGCTGCGCCGCGGATTGCCGCTCTTTCCGGAAGCGCGATGGCTCGTCGCCGAGCGCGAGCGCGAGGAAGTCGGCGGCCGCCTCGTCGCCGAGTTTCAACGGGCGGAGGAGGCGGAGGACCCCGACCTCGCCGCGGCGTTGCGCGAGGAGATCGCACTCCTCAAGCGGTTTCGCGCGGCGCCCGACCAGGTGGCGCCTCATGTCGACCTCTTTCCATTGCCCGGGCGCACGCCTGGGAGTTGCGGCCTGCTCATCGCGCAGCCGCAGTCGACGACGCTCATCACGGGCGATCTCATTCCGACGATCGAGCATCTCGAGGCCGGTCGGCTCCTGCCGGACTGCTATGACCTCGAAACGGCGCAGGAGTCGTTCCGCGAGGCGATCGAGATCGCCGATGTGCTCATTCTCGGGCGCGACAACCTCACGATGAACCCGATGCGCCGCCCGTTCTGATTGATTCGACGCGCAGCGAGGCCCTACGAAGTGAAGCGAGCGAACGCCACCGATGTCCACGAGCCGTCATGAAGTCGCGCGACTCCTCGACGCGAACGCGAACCGGGCGCGGGAGGCGCTGCGCGTGCTCGAAGACGCGGCCCGCTTCCTCCTCGATGACGCGGAACTGAGCGAAGCGCTCAAGCGCGCGCGGCACGACCTCCGCGACGCGCTCGAGCGCCTGCCCGACGGATGGCTTGAGGCGAACCGTGACACGCCGGGCGATGTCGGCGTTCAAATCTCGGTCGAGGCCGAGCGCGAGCGGACGGACGCGAACGCGGTGATCATCGCGGCGGGAAAGCGGTTGAGTGAAGCGCTCCGCTCGCTCGAGGAATACGGCAAGACGGTGGACCCCGAGTTCGGCGCCGCGATCGAGGCGATTCGTTATCGCGGCTACGCGCTGGAGAGCGCGCTGCAGGCGCGCTTCGGGTCGGGTCGGCGCGCGCAGTGGACGGTCTGCGTCCTCGTGAGCGAGCGCCTGTGCACGAAGCGGTCGTGGCTCGAAACGGTCGAGGCGGCGATCGCGGGCGGGGCGGACTGCATCCAGCTGCGCGAGAAGGACCTTCCCGACGGCAAACTTCTCGGCCGCGCGACCGCGGTCGTGAACACCTGCCACGACGCCGGCGTCGCGGCGATCATCAACGATCGGCCTGACCTTGCGCTCCTCGCGCGGGCGGACGGCGTGCATCTCGGCCAGACCGATCTGCCCGCGGGTCATGTGCGGCGGCTCGCCGGTCGGCGGCTCATCGTCGGTGTCTCGACCGCGAACCTCGTGCAGGCCGAGGCGGCGCGGCGAAGCGGCGCCGACTACTGCGGCGTCGGGCCAATGTTCGCGACGACGACGAAGGAGAAGCCGGTGCTCGCCGGGCCAGAGTATCTGCGCGAGTTCATCGAGAAGATTCCGCTGCCGCACCTCGCGATCGGCGGGATCAATGAATCGAACATCGAGCGTCTCGTCGAAGCGGGCGTCGAGGGCGTCGCGGTGAGCTCCGCGGTGTGCGGCGCCGACGATCCGGAAGCGGTCACGCGGTCGATTCGCGAGTCGATCGAGCGCGGCCGCGCGCGGCGTCGTCCCTCGACGGCGGCGGAGCCGGACGCGCCGGGCGCCTGATTTCGTCCCCCCGCCCAGCCGCGGCTATCCTTTCGACCCGTGTACCTCCTCAAAGTGAACAACCTCGTCAAGCGCTACGGCCATCGCGAAGTGGTGCGCAAGGTCTCGTTCCATGTGAATCGGGCCGAGATCGTCGGCCTCCTCGGCCGCAACGGCGCGGGAAAGACGACGACCTTCCGCATGACGATCGGCATGGCGACGCCGGACGGGGGGCAGGTGCTCTTCGACGGCCGCGATGTCACGAAGCTGCCGATGTACAAGCGGGCGAACGCGGGTATGGGCTATCTGAGCCAGGAGCCGAGCATCCTCCGCCGCGCGTCGGTCGAGCAGAACCTCATGGCGTTTCTCGAAATGCAGCCGCTCGCGCGGTCGGAGCGGGTGAAGCGCAACGAGGAACTGCTCCGGCAGTTCGACCTCGGGAAGACACGGAAGCAGCTCGCGAGCACGCTCTCGGGCGGTGAACGACGAAAGCTCGAGATCGCCCGATGCCTTATTAAGAACCCGGATCTCATTCTGCTCGATGAGCCGTTCTCGGGCGTCGATCCGCTCGCGGTGGAAGACCTTCAGCGGGAGATTCTGCGCTTGCGGGCCGAGCGGAACATCGCGATGCTCATTACGGACCACAATGTGCAGCAGACGCTCCGGGTGTGTGATCGGGCGTACATCCTTAATGACGGGCAGATTCTGGCCGAAGGTACCCCGGGGGAGCTCATTCGCGATCCGAAGGTGCGCGAGTCGTATCTCGGATCGATGTTCCGCGGAGACGAGTTCGACGAGCCGGCAGGCGCCGCATGATCAGGACGGCCGAACGAAGCGGACGGCGACGGACAACAGAACGACGGACGGTGTCATGGGTGGCGGCGGTCGTTGGGCTGTGTCTGTTCGTGTGCGCCTCGGGCGGGTGCGCCGCGAACTGGCCGCAGCGCGAGGGCATCGTGCGGCCGGACGGCGTGTATGTCCTCCATCTGCCGGGCATCATGGGGCCGATCCCGCACGACAAGGATTTCGCGTACGGCCTCCTCGTCGCCGGCGCGCAGGAAGTGCGCCTCGTCGACTGGACCTTTCCGTTCATCTTCACGAACCTGATGGATCTCGAGTGGCAGGAACGCCAGGCGGAGGCGCTGCTCGAGGAGTTGCGCGAGTACCGGGAGATGCATCCGGATGGACGGCTCGTGATCACCGCGCACAGCGGCGGGGGGCGCATCGCGCTGCTCGCGCTCGACCGCTTGCAGCCGGGTGATCCGCTCGTCGAGCAGTTGTGGCTGCTCGCGCCGTCGCTGAGCCCGCAGTACGATCTCGCGCCGACGCTCGATCGTGTCGGCCGGGTGGTCGCGATCACTTCCGATGAGGACTGGCTCATTCTCGGGCTCGGCACGCGCCTGTTCGGAAACTCCGATCGCGTGTACGGTGACGCGGCGGGTCGGGTCGGGTTTCTCTACCAGCACCCGCGCTTCGAGCAGTGGGAGTTCGACCCGGCGTGGGAAGAGCGGACCGGGTACGACGGCGACCACATCAAGGTGTTGAGCAGCCAGTTCGTGCGCGAGATGATCGGGCCTTCGATGATGAACTGGCGGGCGAGCGGATCGGAGTTCGAGTACAACGCGTTCGCGCCGGTCGACCCGGAACTCATCGACGAGGCGATCGCCGCGGGCGGGGCCGACCCGCGGGGCGCGGCGGAGAACGCGCGGAGCCGGAGCGGCGCCGGCGGAGCGGCCGGAATGCTCGACGACCGTTGATCGCCGGCGGCGCGTCCTACCATCCGGCGAACCCGGATGGATATCCCCACGGAAATACCGGACGGCTGGGGCGTTTCGTTTCTCGAAGCGTACCTCATCGCGGAATGGCTGCTCCGCATCGGGCTGTCGATCGTCGTGCTTGCGCGGAAACGCACGCCGTCGGCTGCGATCGCGTGGCTCCTGCTCATCTTCTTTCAGCCGGTGATCGGCGCGATCGCGTACTTCATGATCGGCGAGGTCACGCTCGGGCGGCGGCGCATCAAATCGTACCGGAACTGCCTCGAACAGATCGACGCGCAAAGCGCGTGCGGCGTCGTGCCGGACCCGTCGGTGATCAATCCGGAGATCGACGACCGATACCGGCAGATCGCGCTGCTCGCCGAGGCGTACGGCGCCTGTCCTCCGCTCGGTCGAAACGACTTTTCGCTCACGAACGAGCCGCAGGAGATGATCGAAGCTCTCGTGGCGGACATTGACGCGTCGCAGCGTTCGGTCCACCTGCTCTACTACATCTTCAATGTGGACGAGATGGGCAAGCTTGTCGCGGACGCGCTTCGCCGCGCGCAGAAGCGGGGCGTGCATTGTCGCCTGCTCGTCGACGGCGCCGGATCGCGGCCGTTCCTGCAGGATGATCTTTCGAAGGATCTGCGCGAGGCGGGCGTCGCGGTGACCGAGGCGCTGCCCGTCAAGTCGTTACGGGCGCGCGTCGAGCGGCTTGATCTGCGCAATCACCGCAAGGTCGCCGTGATTGACGGCGTCGTCGCGTATACGGGCAGCCAGAACATTTCGTCGCCGTACTACCCGGGGAAGAAGCAGTTCGGCGCCTGGCACGACGCGTCGGTGCGCGTGACGGGACCGATCGTCGCACAACTCGAGCAACTCTTCGTGCAGGACTGGTACCTCGACACCGACGATTTCGTGCACGAGCCGCCGATCGAGGGGTTCGAGTCGCAGTGGTCGAATCCGGGGATCACGGCGCAGCTCCTCCCAATGGGGCCGCTCACCGAAGCGGCGCCGCTGCCGTCGATCATTCTCGAGGCGCTTCACTCGGCGCGGAACGAGGCGGTGTTTACGACGCCATATTTCGTGCCGGACGACGCGACGATCGCAGCGCTGCGCTCGGCGGCGCGGCGGGGGATCGAGGTCCATCTCGTCGTGCCGAAGAAGAGCGACAACTGGTTCGCCCAGGCGGCGGGACGGTCGTACTACGGCGAACTGCTCGACTCGGGCGTCGTCATTCATGAGTTCGACGGCGGGCTGCTCCATTCGAAGACGCTCACCGTCGACAACGACTTTGCCCTCATCGGCTCGGCGAACCTCGACATCCGCTCCTTCTTGCTTAACTTCGAACTTGGGCTCCTCATCTACGACGACAACTTCTCGTCGGAGCTGCGGTACCTGCAGCAGTACTACATGGAACAGTCCGAGCCGCTCACGCATATCGCGTGGAAGAAGCGCGGCTGGCATCAGCGGATGGGCGACAACCTCGCGAAGCTGACGAGTCCGTTGATGTGAGTGGGGAGGCACGGAGGGACGAAGGCACGAAGGCACGAAGGCACGAAGGCACGAAGGCACGGAGGCACGGAGGCACGGAGGCACGAAGGCACGAAGGCACGGAGGCACGGAGGAAGAGACGGAGAGACGGAGAGACGGAGTCACGAAGAGACGGAGAGCGCGAGCGCGCGCGCGAGCCGGGGTGTGCCGCACCGTTTGACGCGCGATCAACGAGACGCGTTCAATCTGCGCGAGAATCGTCCCCCAAGCCGGACTGGAGCGAGTCGAAGCGCAGCGCCGACGAGCGGAGGTCCGGTTCCGAGCGTCGAGCGGCGCTCCTGAGCTACGAGCGCCGAGCCTCGAACAGGCACAGAGGCCTGTTCCACCCGCTCATGCTCTTCTTCTTCTCTGTGCCTCTGAGCCTCTGTGGTGAATCCGCCGGCGAAACTCGGGCGAGATTCCGATGGCGGGGTGGGCGTCGAGAGGCGATCCTCTGTGCAGGTGGTCTCCCTCGGCGCGCGGACACTTGCGCCCTCGAGGTCCGCGTCGGGGTGGGTCGACCCAAATCGGTCCGGCAGTGTCGCGCCGCCGGATCTGATCGCGGCGTCGAGCGAACGCTTGGCGCCGCTGTCTTTTTTGGAGGTTGACGCAGGAGGGAGCGGGTCGCGATCCGCAACCGGACCTCCGGGCCGGCCTTTGAGGCGAGGCGGGCGCCTGGCGGGAGGAATTTTCTTTTTTGATCCCCGGATTGGTTGCATCACCTAAGACGGACCGGTCTAATAGGTTTAACATGAGGGAGGGTCGAATCGGGGTTTTCCCGGATCGACCGCCTACCTACCCTGCGAGCCGGCCTGTCCCAATTCCACGGCCGGCGTGAGGAACACCAACCGCGCGGCATGACCGTTGGGCCGCGACAGGATAAGGAGTGTTTCGGATCATCGAACCAAGGAGATGATCACCCCTACTGGGCGCCCCCGGTGTTTGTTCCGGGCCCGCTCACCGGTAGATCGCTCCCCGGCATTCAGGCCTCCGAAGGCGCCAGATGGCGCGCTGCCCGTGGTTACGGAGCGCTCGTCGCCCAGCCGCTCCGCCGCCGGTCGGACTCATTCCGTTGCGAATGAGACGACCCCCGGCGAATGAAGCTGCCCGGCGAGCCGAGACCACGCCCAGCCAACCCGCTGGTTTCGCCGAGGACCCCTGATAGGAGCGAATCGACGGTTTCGTCATTCGAAAACAGAACCCCGCGTCGTGGCCAGATGCCGGGCCATGGAGAGCGCGTGTCGTGCGCCCGCGCTTTCACACGCACTGCCCACCCAAGGAGCAGCCGTTATGGCAGCATCGAAGTCCGCCTGGGGAGTCGAGATCGGATCGTCGGCGCTCAAAGCCGTCCGACTCGAGCGAAGCGGCGACGAGGTTGAACTCGCCGATTTCGTCTACATCCCGCATAAGAAGGTTCTGTCCACGCCCGACATCGACTCGGACGAGGCGACCCGTCTCGTCCTCGGTCAGTTCGTGAGCCAGCAGCGCGACCTCGGCGCCGAGCCGGTCGTCGTGTCCGTGCCCGGCAACGCGGCGTTCGCGCGGTTCGCGAAGCTCCCGCCCGTCGAGGCGAAGAAGGTCCCCGACATCGTCAAGTTCGAGGCGGTGCAGCAGATTCCCTTCCCGATCGACGAGGTCGAATGGGACTACGCCACTTTCATGCGCGACGACATGCCCGAGGTCGAAGTCGGCATCTTCGCCATCACGAAGGCGAGCGTGCAGGCGAAGCTCGGGCTCTACGGCGAACTCGGGCTCTATCCCGACGGGATCACGCTCAGCCCGGTCGCGCTCTACAACGCGATTTCGTATGACCTCGGTCTCGATGAGTCGTCGCCGGGAATCATCGTGCTCGATATCGGCACTTCGAGCACCGATCTCATCATCGCCGAGCAGGGCCGCGCGTGGGTGCGCACCTTCCCGATCGGCGGCCACAACTTCACCGAAGCGCTCATCAGCGCCTTCAAGCTCACCTACTCGAAGGCGGAGAAGCTCAAGAGCGAGGCGCAGACGAGCAAGTACCGCCGGCAGATCCTCTCGGCGATGCGTCCGGTCTTCGCCGACCTCGCCCAGGATGTGCAGCGATCGATCGGCTACTACCAGTCGCTCCATCGGGAGGCGAACCTCACGAAGCTCATCGGGGTCGGCTCGACCTTCAAGCTGCCCGGCCTGCGAAAGTTCCTGAGCCAGCAGCTTCAGATGGATGTCGTTCGCCTCGACGAGTACCAGAAGATCAAGGCGAGCGGCCGGAGCGAGGCGCAGTTCAGCGAGCACGCGGTGAATTACGCGACGGCGTACGGCCTCGCGCTTCAGGGCGTTGATCTCGCCGAGCTTAATGTGAACCTCGTGCCGGTGAATGTCATTCGTGACCGGCTCTGGGGTCAGAAGATCAAGTGGTTCGGCGCCGCGGCGGCGCTCGTCGTGCTCGGCAGCGCAGTGAGCTTCACCCGCCCGGTCGTCGACGGCCGCTACACGGACCAGTCGCCGGAGAAGGCGCGGTTCATCGGCGGCGTGATCTCGCAGGCGAAGGGTCTGCAGAGCGAGTTCAACGAGATTACGGAGAACACGCAGATCACGGCGCGGCCGAAGAATGTCGCGGACATGCTCGATTACCGCGAGGTTTGGCCGCAACTGCTCGAGGACATCGAGACGGCGATCGCGGCGACGAACCCGCAGCCCGAGCTTTACAGCCTCGACGCCGAGGCGTTTAAGGACATACCGCCCGCCGAGCGGCGGATCATCGAACTCGTGAGCCTCCAGCACACCTATGTGCCGCCGGACAAGGCGACCGAAGGCGCGCGGCCGAAGATCCGCATTGAGATGCAGGTCGAAACGCCGAACGGCGAGGGCGTCGCCTTCGTGAGCCGCACGGCGATCCAGTGGCTCAACGAGCACCTCAACCAGCGGCGTGACGGCGTGCCGTATGTCATGACCGGCGATCGCGCGAAGACGCTCCGGTACGAGACGATCGACATTCCGAAGGCCGACGATTCGGGCCAGGCTGGCTCGACGAGCGGTCGCGGCGGGCGGGCGCCCGCGGGTCGCGGCGGACGAGGCGGCGGCTTCGAGGGGGGTGGTGGCGGCGAAGGGTTCGCCGGCGAGGGCTTCGCCCCCGGGCGCGGCGGCGGTGAACGCGGCGGGTTCAACCCGATGGGCGGCGGCAACGCCGACATCGACCGGCTCGCCCCGCTTCCGACTCCGGCCGAGTTCCTCCCGCCGGGCAGCCGCTACTACCGCGTAACGATCGAATTCACCATTGAACTCCTGCCGCCCGACGCGCCGGCCGACGACGCGGGCGTCGACGGATCGGAGGGCTGATTCCATGACTGCCGTACTCAACTGGGTCAAACGAAACTGGCTGATCGTGACGCTCTGCGCCGTCATGCTCATCGCGCTGCCGACCTTCTTCTTCGTCAGCGAAATGATGAACTCGAGCGCCCGCGAATCGATCACGAACCGTGTGCAGAAGCAGGACCGCGATCTCAAGAGCGTGGAGCGCACGACGCTCGTCATCGAGCCGCTCGCGCCCGACGCGCCGCGGATCGAGGAAGATGTCACGCTCAACGAGGAGATTCTCGAGCAGTACCGCGAGACGCGCGAGCGCATCAAGTCCGACGCGGAGAACCTCGTGAACCGCGCGCTCGAGATCAACCGGCACGAGTCGCTGCTCGTTCCGGGATTGCTCCCGCAGCCGACGCCGCAGCAGGCGGAAGTGCTCCCGTTCCGGGTGCACGACGCGTACATGGCGGCGCACGAGGAGATGCTCGACGAACTCGACGCCGGCACGCCTGAAGAAGTCGTCGAGGTGCAGCAGCGCCTCGTCGATTACGACCGGAACTACCGGCGGACGCAGCTCAATGTCGAGCCGGACATGTCCCTCACCGACGAGGAGCAGAAGAAGCTCGACGAGGCGATGACGAAGCAGCGTCTCGCCCTGTACCGCCAGCGGGCGGCGGACCTTGGCGTGTACGCCGACCTCGATGTGTTCGGTCTCGACTTCTGGAGCCCCGAAAGCGGGAAGCCGAAGGCCGATGAGATGTACGACTGGCAGCACACGACCTGGCTCCACGCCGACATCGTCGACGCGGTCGCCGGCGTGAACGGCGGATCGGACGGCATTCTCGACAACCCGGTGAAGCGGATCGTCGAGATCAACCGCGGCACGCTGACCGGCGACAAGGCCGGGCGGCGTTCGCGCGGCGGCCGGGATGACAACTCGATCCAGGTCTACTCGCCGCGCGGCGGCGAGGGCGGTGAAGGCGGCGAGGGGTTCGTCGGCCGCGGCGAAGGCTTCGCCGGACGCGGCGGCGGCGGGGGCGGCGAGTATGTCGGCTACAACCCCGAGCCCGAGAAGCCCGAGGAAGTTCCGAACTCCGATCCCACCCAGCCCTTCACCTACGACTACGCGAAGTCGATGACCGGGCGCGACCGCAGCGGCCTGTACGATGTGCGCACCGTCGAGATGAAACTCGTCGTCGACAGCCGTCGGCTGCAGGAAGTGCTCGACGCGTTCAGCCGTCAGAACTTCATGACGGTCACCGGCGTGAACATCGCGCAGGTTCAACTCCTGAGCGATCTCGCCCAGGGCTACTACTACGGACCCGATCCGGTCGTGCTCGCGACGATCAGCCTCGAGACGCTGTGGCTCCGCGAATGGACCACGCCGCTCATGCCCGACGAGGTCAAGAAGACGCTCGGCGTGCCGGTTGACGAGGACGACGCGAACAAGGAAGACAACTGACTCCGGCGACGCGCCGGAGAAAGCCTTACGCAGAAATGCGAGGTGTATCGCTATGACACCCAAGGGAATCAATTTCATCGAGCTCCATGTCGAGAAGATCGTGCTCGGCGTGGCGGGGCTCATCGTGGTCGGGCTGGTCGCCCGGCAGTTGCTCACCGATCCGAACGCCGTGACGATCGATGGCCGCACCGTCTCGCCCGGCGAGGTCGACGAAGTGCTCGAGGAGAAGGCGGACCGCCTCAAGTCGAACCTCGACAGCGGCCGGCGCCTCGAGATCGAGGAAGTCGCGCTCGTCTCCGACTGGTTCGACCGCCGGCTCACCGACCCGGTCGTCGATGACCGGTCCGAGGTCGCGCTCGTTCGACCGGCGCTGCTCAAGGTCGGCAACGAAGACATCAGCGTCACGGGCGGCGGGGAATACGCCGCGTTCGTGCCCCCGACGCCGACCGACCTCGTCGTTACGAAGCACAGCTACACGCTCGATCCGGAGATCGTCTCCGAGACGCCCGATCTCGCGGCGATGCTTCCGAACGAGCCGCCCTACGACCTCACCGCCGTGCATGTCATGGCGGAGATCGACGGCACGGCGATCCGTGATGCGCTCATGACGCCGCAGCAGGAGCTGCGCGCCATTCCCTCCGCCTGGTGGGAGCGCGAAATGGCGATGCTCGACATCGTCGTCGAGCGGCAGAAGCGCCAGTCCGACGGCGACTGGGGCGACATCGAAATCGTCCAGACCATTCCCGGTCAGGTCACCTTCCGTGATGAGTTCGGCGACCTGCGCTCGACCGAGGTGAGCGAGTTCATCAGCAATGTCTACGCCGCGGGAGACCAGGTCTACCGTCCCGGCTTCTTCCGTCTGTCGACGGGCGACGAGTGGAGCGTGAAGATCCTCGAAGAAGCGGGTCCGATGGATCCCGAAGTCGAGGAGGCCGTGCTCCGCATGCAGCGCGCCTGGGCCCGGGTCGAGCGCGCCGAAGAGTCGCTCGATCGCTTCCTTCGTTCGCAGGACCGCGAGCGGGACCGGAACCGTGAAATGGAGCGGGGCGGCGGCGAGGGGCGCGGCGGCGGAACCGAGGGCGGCGGCGGCGAAGGCGCCGGCGGACGCGGGCAGGATCCTGATCGGTCCCGCGAAGATCGCGCGGCCACCGTGCAGGGCAAACTCGAGGACGACCTTCAGGCCGAGCGCGACCTCTACAACCAGATGAAGGATGAGGTCCTCGCCCTCGATCCCGATTTCACCGACTTCCCCGACGCCGACGCGACCGAGTTGCAGCGTGGCGGTCGGGGCGGCGAGCGGGGCCTGCCCGGTGGTGAAGGCCGCGAGGCGCCGAGCGAGTTTACCGGCGAAGGTGGCGGCCCCGGCCTCGGTGGCGAAGGCGCCCCGGGACTCGGCGGCGAAGGCGCCACGCCGCGCGGCCGGGGGACCGGCGAGCGGGGCGGCGAGCGCGGCGGCCGGCGGAGCGCCGAGCCGACGCTCTTCGAGCAGGAGAGCGTCAAGGTCTGGGCCCACGACATTAATCTCGACCCGGGCGCGACCTATCGGTACCGACTCCGCGTAGCGATGTACAACCCGTTCTTCGGACGGGGCGATCGGCTGAGCGAGGGCCAGCGCGAGTGGGCCGATTCGGTGACCATCGAATCGGAGCCGACCGAGTGGTCCGAGCCGGTCCGGATTACCGACCAGACGCAGTACTTTGCGATCGAGGGTCGGTACCGGGATTCGATCGAGGATCGGAGCGCGACCTTCGAGGTCTACACCTTCACGAGCGGTGAGTACCGCGTGACGACGGTGACCGCGAAGCCGGGCGACCCGATCGGCGAGATCAAGACGATCCGGAATGACGCGGGCGAGCCCGTGGCGGTCGATTTCGCGACCGGCGCGGTCCTGCTCGATGTGGTCGATGTGAGCGCGGGGGACCAGACGCTGAACCGCCGCACGAAGGTGCTGGTGGGGATGCCGGACGGTTCGATTGTGTCGGTCGACCCGGAAGAAGAGCGATCGGACGCGGAGCGTGGACGCCTGCGTGAGCTGGCGGCCCGGCCGTGAAAAATCGCGGGGTGAAAATAGCCCGGCGACCTTGACGAGGAGAGGCGCCGGGCTACGATCACCGCTGCCCGACGAGGGCATTTGAGGACGGAAGAGGCGTTGGTCTTTTCCGTCCCGCTCTTTGACAAGTGAGCAATGTTGTTAGATGACCAAGGGTCGTGTCACGAGTTTTTTCCACTCGTGACGCGTCACCGAGAGATACTCAGAGGCCTGATGTTTTGGGCTGCCTCGGGAGTTCACTGGTCGCGGCGGATCGCCTAAGTCCGTCGCGGAGGGTGAACGGCCGGGGTTCGCGGGCGTCCGCAAAAGCGTCCGCGAGGTTGTCGTCGACTGAGGGTTCGTGTCGTTCGGGCGCAGGTTCGAGCGGGACGGGTTCAGGTCGGCGTGACTAAGCCACTAAGGGCGTATGGTGAATGCCTTGGCGTTGAGAGGCGATGAAGGACGTTGGAGCCTGCGATAAGCTTCGGGGAGCCGGCAACCAGGCTGCGATCCGAAGATGTCCGAATGGGGAAACCCGGCCCGCTTGCGGGTCATCATGGTCTGAATGCATAGGACCATGAGGCGAACCCGGTGAACTGAAACATCTCAGTAACCGGAGGAAAAGAAAGCAAACGCGATTCCGTCAGTAGCGGCGAGCGAAAGCGGAACAGCCCGAACCGGTCTTCGGACCGGGGGACCATAATCAAAGCGAACCGACTGTGAATGCTTTGGAAAGAGCGACCAAAGAAGGTGACAGTCCTGTAGTAGTAGGAACGCGGCGAGGGTCCAGAGAGTAGCGTCGAGCTCGTGAAACTCGGCGTGAACATGCGGGGTCCACCCCGTAAGGCTAAATACTCCTCAACGACCGATAGTGAATCAGTAAGGCGACTGAATGGTGAAAACTACCCCTATAAGGGGAGTGAAATAGTAGCTGAAACCATACGCTTACAAGCGGTCGGAGCCCTTCGGGGTGACGGCGTGCCTTTTGCATAATGAGCCGGCGAGTTGCTCTGTACGGCGAGGTTAAGGTCTATCGGACCGGAGCCGGAGCGAAAGCGAGTCCGAAACGGGCGTTGAGTCGTACGGGGCAGACGCGAAACCTTGTGATCTACCCATGGGCAGGTTGAAGGGCGGGTAACACCGCCTGGAGGACCGAACGCACCATCGTTGAAAAGATGGGCGATGACCTGTGGGGAGGAGTGAAAGTCTAATCAAACTGGGAGATAGCTCGTTCTCTCCGAAATAGCTTTCGGGCTAGCCTCACACAGCAACTGACGGGGGTAGAGCGACTGGATGCCTTTGGGGCCCGCAAGGGTACCCGGGGCAACCAAACTCCGAATACCGTCAGCCAAGGTGTGGGAGTCAGTCCACGGGAGACAATTTTCGTGGACAAAAGGAAAACAATCCAGACCGCCAGCTAAGGCCCCTGATTTCTGCTCAGTTCTTAAGGAAGTCGGATTGCGATGACAGCCAGGATGTTGGCTTAGAAGCAGCCACCATTTAAAGAGTGCGTAACAGCTCACTGGTCGAGGAGTCCGGCGCCGATAATGATCGGGAATAAGCAGAAAGCCGAAGCTGCGGGCTCGCGCAAGCGAGCGGTAGGAGAGCGTTCCTGTCGGCTGTGAAGGCGTCCCGAAAGGGTCGCTGGAGCGGCAGGAAGTGAATATGCCGGCTTGAGTAACGATAAAGCAGGTGAAAATCCTGCTCGCCGAAAACCCAAGGATTCCTGGGGAAGGTATATCCGCCCAGGGTTAGCCGGGACCTAAGGTGAGGCCGAAAGGCGTAGTCGATGGACAGCAGGTTAATATTCCTGCGCATCCGTGGAGATCAAACCGGAGTGCGAATCTGGAAGGTCGACGGGACTGCTAGAAGCGTCCAGGCCCTTGAGGCCGATGTCGGCGGACCGGGTTCCGAGAAAAGCTCCGGGGGCAAAGCGGATCCCGTACCAAAACTGACACAGGTGGGTGTGGTGAATAACCTCAGGCGCTCGAGATAATGGCCGTGAAGGAACTAGGCAAATTGACCCCGTAAGTTCGCGATAAGGGGGCCCTCCTCGCAAGAGAGGGCGCAGAGAAAAGGCTCTGGCGACTGTTTATCAAAAACACAGCACTGTGCTAACTCCAAAAGAGGACGTATACAGTGTGACGCTTGCCCGGTGCCGGAACGTCACGGAAGTGGGTTAGCTTCGGCGAAGCTCACGACCTAAGCGCCGGTAAACGGCGGCCGTAACTATGACGGTCCTAAGGTAGCGAAGTTCCTTGTCGGGTAAGTTCCGAC
>JBICHN010000003.1:0-31653 GCA_043101845.1 Phycisphaerales bacterium
GGCGGCGAGGGTCACACGGTCACTACAAATATTCCGTTGGACGCATCCCAGGTGATCGTCAGAGTTCCGCCGATGACCTGTTTGCCGGAGCCGAAGGCGAGGGCGGCGACGAGCAAGTCGGAGGCGTGCGTCGTGTTGAACACTCCGCAGCCGTCGGCGGTGAATGTGCCGTTGGTCCACACGGAGGTCGCGGCGCCGGCGTCACGGAACCTCATGGCATCCGCGGGCGTGGTGATGAGGTCGATGGCCGGCGTGGTGAGGGTGTTGCGGCCGGCCGGGGATGCGCCGGTGTAGTCGACCTTGTTGGCCGACCAGGGGGTCGAGCCCAAACCCTCGAGGGCGGTCTTGTTGATGCTCGCGCCGTCGAATGCCGACGTGTAGAGCTCGACCTCGTGCGTGTGGGTGTCGTAGTCGACGGCGGTGCCGACGACGGCCTGGCTGAGGGTGTAGGCGTTGACGTAGGTAGCTGGGAATGCCACGGGACTCTCCTAGGGGTGTTGGGGGGTTTCGGCGCCGCCGACCTCGCCGGCGACCACGACGGCGGGCGCAAAGACGTCGCAATCCTGGCGGCCGTCCTTGTGCTCGGTGATGTAGCCGTCGACCTTGCCGTCCTGGTCGACGGTGTCGGTGATGCGCTTACCGTCGGCGGTGCGCCGAGGGCGAGGCGCGCTCGAGCCCGCGGGTTGGACCTGGATGTCGTCGAGCGGTGCGACGAGCTTGCCGGTGACGGGGTCGAATCGTGCCATGCCTGTCCTAGGTTACGGCCTCGAGGCGGAGCCCTCGAGGACCTCGAGCTCGAGCTACTTGTCGGGGTTGCTGGTGCTGGTATTGGCGGCCGCCAGGCCGGCCGGGCCGACCAATAGGACCGCGGCGATGACCTGGAGCCAGACGTCGGCCTGGTCGTCGGTGATCCAGCCGTAGGCGATGGCTACGGCGCCGAGGGCGAGGGCGATGCGGTAGAGCCAGGCGCGGGTCTGTTCGTTCCACTGGAGGGACATAGAGGGGCTCCTATTGCTTGAGGGCGTGCCAGGTGTTCGGGCCGGCGATGCCGTCGACGGCCTGGCCTGTCCAGGCCTGGACGTTGCGAACGGCGGCCTCGGTCTTGGGGCCGTAGATGCCGTCGGGCTCGAGGGGGACGCCGTTGAGGCCTCCGGCCTTGTGATTGAGGACGCGTTGCAGGACCTTGACGTCGTGGCCGCGGTCGCCGGGGTACTGCGTGCGGGTCGAGACGTCGGCGATGATGCGGAGGACCTCGGCGAGCCAGGCGTTGCCGGCCGGATGGTCGGGGAGCTCGGGCGGGGCCGGTTCGGAGCCGTCGACCGGCGCCAGGTAGACGCCGACGGCGGCGCGGAAGCGGTCGCCGTTGAGGCTATGGGCGTCGATCTTGCGGCCTGGTGCCCATTCTTTGTGTTGGCAGACTCGGCCGGCGTCGGCGCCGACGGGGGCGACGAGTAGGGCGTGGACCTTGTGCATGACCTCGACCTGGTCGGGCCGCCAAGGCTCGGCCGTGGTGCCGACGTTTTCGACCTCGAGGCCGTAGACGGTCGAGTTGCCTCGGAGGCCGGCCCAGCCGCCTCGGCCGGCGTGGTTGGCTCGGCCGGCGGCCACGACGTAGACGGTGTTGTCGCGGGCTTGGAATACGTTGGCGAGCGGGCCGGCGAGGCCGGGGCGGCCGTAGATGACGGTGGCCAGGCTCGGGGAGTTGCCGACGGCGGCGCCGGCGGTGTGGTGATTGACCGAGCCCGCGGGGTTGAACGCTCCAGGCCGTCCTCGGGTCTGCCAGCCGGCGACCTCGACGACGGTGAGGCCTCCGAAGCGGAGACGGTCGGCGATGCCTAGGTCCATCATGCCGGCGCCTCCAGTAGCTCGGCCCATTCCGCCTCGCGGGCGGCGACGGCGTCCTCGTCGGTCCAGTCGACGTCGGCGAATAGGACGAGGGCGGCGACGTCGTCGTCGGGCGTGTTTTGTTCGGGGATGTCGAGGCGGCCGGCGGAGCCGCACGCGTCGAGCTCGTCCTCGGCGTAGCCGTCGGGGTCCGCGGCGGCGGCCTCGGCGGCGTTGGCCTGGCGGAGCTCGTCGAGCGGTCGGCCTGTCTGTTCGGGCTCGTCGGTCATGGTGGAGACGCTACCGGGCGTCGTTGCTAGCTCGGTGGGGCTACGAAGGTTGGGCGGCCTCGCCAGGATGCGGGGAGGGTGAGCTCGTAGGTGACTTGCATGGTTTGGCTCGAGGACTTGGATATGGCGGCGCCGAGGACGGTGCGCGAGAAGATGTTGGAGCCGCCTAGCTGCCATAGGCGGTGCTGGCCGGAGCCGAGGTAGTGGGCTCGGTAGAGCTTGCCGTTGCCGACGTAGGGGCCGACGCCGTAGGTGGTGTTGGGATGGTCGGCGCGGGCGGCGGTGTTCCAGCCGCCGTTGTAGAGCTCGTTGGCGGTGCCGGCGTATTCGGTGCGGCGGCCGGCTCGGCGTTCCGAGTTGAGGTCGATGGACTGAGCGGTCGAGGTTCCGCTAGGCCAGGGGGAGACGAGGACATCGGTGCGGGTCGTGGCGAACGGGTTGCCGAGGTACTCCTGGAATACTCCGCCGGTGCTGATGCGGTGGATACCGAGGGCGTCGGTGATTGGGTCGCCGGTGGTGCCGGAGAGGGAGGCGGCGCAGCCGATGAGCAAGTCTGAGCCGAGTAGCTGGACGGTGCTGGCGGCCTTGGTGCCGAGGTCGACGGTGGCGTCGACTGTCTGCGTTGCGAGGTCGACGCGGTGGACCTCGGTGTATTCGGGGGACTGTCCGAGCCAGGTGGAGGTCGGAGACTGTCCGACGTAGGCCTTGGTGCCGTCGGTGGCGACGGTGGCGGCGGTGCTCTGGCTGGTCGTGGTGCCGAGGTCGGCGATGACCTCGATGGCCCATGACCGGGCGCCGGCGGCGGTGTAGCGGGCGAGGTAGAGCTTGCCGTCGTCTCCAGGCCAGGCGATGAGGTAGTCGGCGCCGACGGGTGCGACGCCGAGGATGCGCGAGCCGGCGACGGTCGTGAGGGTGCCGGCGCCGGAGCTCGTCGAGTAGGCGAGGCTCGCCAGGGTGCATAGCTTCACCGGGCTCGAGCATTGGTAGTAGTCGCCGTTGTCGGTGCCGCCGGTGAGGGGGATGCGGTAGAGGGCGACGGGGTCGCCGGAGACTCCGCCGCCGCTCGAGGGCTCGACGGCGACGCCGTAGGCCTCGGTGCCGGCGGAGTTCATGCCTCCGACCTGGAGGTCGATGGTGAGGTCGCCGCCGCCGCTCGGGTTGTCGTAGCGGTAGTGGTAGCCCTGGAGGGGGCAGGTGAGGTTTCCGTCGGCGTCGACGTCGGCGAGGTTGAGCGACTGGAATGTGCCGTTGCCTTGCGTCTCGTTGAAATCCCAGACCAGGCGGACGAGGTCGTCGCCGATGGTCGATTGTGCCTCGTTGATCTGGCCGCGCTTGCCGGCCGCTGGAATGGTGAGTTTCCAGCGGGTGCCGTAGGCGATGGTGCGGCCGGTGCCCCATTCCGAGGTCGAGGATTCGGCGATGGCGGAGTCGGTGAGGACGACGGCGTCGGCGTTGAGGCGTGGAGGGTTGAGCCAGTCGACGTCGGTGAGGCCGAGGCCGAGCGGGCCGGCACCGTAGGTACTGACGGTGTTGTTGCCGATGGCCTGGTAGCCGTCGGTGAACCCTCCGCCCTGCGCCCAACGCACCCAACGCTCGTAGGCGGGCGAGACGTAGTTGTCGGCCTCGAGGCGCTCGACGGTGCGGCCGGTGGCGGCGTCGACGAGCTCGACGGTGTAGGCGCCCTCGGGGACCTCGAGGTCGTTGACTCGTTGTAGGCGTTCGGATGCGGTGGAGCTCATGGGGGACCTCTAGGTCGTGGTGACTAGCGGGGTGCCGCCGGAGGCGGCCGCGGTGGCCGACGGAATCACGTTTAGGCCAATCGTAAAGGCGGCCGTCGCGGAGGCGGGCGTTATCGCCGGGGCCGTCTCCGAGGGCGCCGGTTGCTGGTCGGGGGCGCCGATGTCGGTTAGCTGGAGGGTGTCGGTGACGGCGGCCGGGACGATGGCCGGGGCGCCCTCGGTGATGAACTGAGACGCACCGCCGGCAAACCCGACGCCGTAGGCGCCCTGGGTGAGTAGCCAGGCGCGGGCGCCGCCGTCCTCGAGGTCGACGGTGCCGACGCCGGCGACGGTGTAGGCGCGCCACTGGACTAGATGGGAGCCCTCGGGGAGGTCGGCGGAGAATGAGGGCCAAGATGCCTCGACCTGTTGGCCGTCGGTGAAGGCGACGTCGATGGGCTCGCCGACGGTGACGCCGTCGACGGTGAGCTCGTTGCGGAGGGTGCCGGAGCCGCTCGCCAGGCCGACGAGGGTGGCGCCGGTGACGATGGTGGTAGTGCCGGCGACGGATAGCTGGATGCTGCCCCAAGGGGTGACGGTGTCGGCGATGGTTTGCTCGGCGGAGTTGTCGACGAGGACGGCGAGGTTTCCGTAGTCGATGGTGCGGCCGGAGCTCGAGCCCTCGCCGGCCATCGGCGCAATCTTCCGCAAGAATGCGAGCTCGATGTCGTCGCCGGCCGGGTCGAGGGGCCGGTGGACCAGGCGAACGACGCGAGTAACGAGGTCGACCTCGAGTAGCTCGTCGATGACGCGGACCGGGTCGCCGATGCCGACGGTTTCGGGGATGGTGCCGTGGTGGGCGATGTCGACGACGGCGGCCTCGTAGCTGATGGTCGGGATGGCGAGCTCGGCGAGGCGCTCGACGGCGCGGTCATAGAGGGCGACGGCGCCCAAGAATCGCTCGTCGACCCATACCTGGACGCGGGTATGCAAGGCGCGGGCCTCGGCGAGCGAGAGGCCTTGGTCGGTGTACCAATCGAAGTTCTCGACGTACTGGACGCCGGCCGGGTTGGCACTCTCGATGGTGAGCTCGTTGGCGCCGAAGGGGTAGAGGACGGTGGCTTTGGGAGGTTCGGCGCGGCGCTTGATGCTCGTTACGTTGCGGCCGTAGATGAAACCTGCGCCGCGGTCCTCGCCGACGGCGGCGGTGAGTTGGACGGTGCGCGCCTCGGTGTCGAAGGCGAGCTCGTAGCCGGTGATGCCGGCCCATCGGCGGAGGACGGCGAGGACTGTCTCGTCGGCCGTCTCGAGCGTGTGCGGCGTCGAGTCGGCCGGCTGGTCAACCGCGGCAGTCCAGGCGGTGTCGGTGAGTATCCAGTAGAGGGCCGACGCCGGTGTCTCCGCCTCGAGGTTGAATACGCCGATTTTGTAGAGGTCGCCGAGCTCGTACCAGAGGGCCTCGGCGAGGACATAGAACAAGACGCCGCGGGCGCCGGTGCGTTCCTGGTCGAGCTCGCGGACTCGGTAGTAGAGGTCGGCCTGGCCGTCCTCGGCGTAGCGGATGACGGTGCCAGGCTTGAGGGCGGCGGCGTAGGGGTGGTCGCCGCGGACGGCGAAGCGGAGCTCGTCGGTCGACTGGAGGCGTTGCTCGAGCTCGAGCTCGAGGACATCCTCGAGGACGCCGACCTGGTCGCCGGAGAGGTCGTAGAGCCAGAGGTAGGGGCCTGGTGTCTCGCGGTCGGGCATGGCTAGACGTACCGCCTCCGCCAGGTGACGGCGACGTCGACGGTGTCGTCGGTGATGACCTCGACGATGTTGTCGCCGGGGGCGAGCTTGGCGAAGGCGCCGGAGGTTGCCGTTAGGGCGGCCTGGCCGTTGTGGAGGACTGAGAGGGTTTCGGTGTCGACGGTGACTGTCTCGCCGCCGGCCACGTTGCTCGAGTAGCTGAGGGCGGTGCCGGAGTTGACGACCAGGTCGAAACCTCCGATGGCGGCCTGCGGGGTGATTGTGGCGACGAAGGGGACCTCGTTGGCGAGGTCGGCCGAGGGCGTGACGGTGACGGTGTCAGAGGGGCCGCCGGGGGAGAGGACGAGGTTGGCGGTGTCCTCGTTGACGTCGAGGGCGTAGGGGGCGGTGCGGAACGTGACGGCGCCCTCGCCGGTTTCCATGAGCTCGTCGACCTCGAGGGCGTCGGTGAGGGTGACGAGCTCGTAGCGGTCGGGCTCGTCGGAGAGGATGAGCTCGCGTTCGCCGTCGACGCCGACACCGGGCCAGAGCCATCGGCCGAGCTCGCGCACGGAGCTCCGGCGGGCCGCCAGGGTGCTCGAGCCGATGAGGACGCCGAGGGTGAGCTCGCGGTCGCCGGGCGCCTCGCCGAAGTGCCAGGCGCCAGGCCGGCCGGGGACGTCGAGGTAGACGTCGCGGACCGAGGGGGTGGCCTGGCGGCGGACGCCGGTGATGATGAGGTCGGCGATGGTGGTGGAGTCGACGCCGTCGAGGCTTGCCGTTGTGATGGTCATGGGAGCCCTACCTGTCCTGGACCACGACGCCGGCGGCGCGGAGCTCGGCGGCCGTCTCGTCGGAGAGGGACCGGGCGAGGCGCGTGATGTCGTCCTCGTTGCGGATGGTGGCGTCGTGGAGGTTCACGTTGAGGACGATGGGGCGGCCGCCTCCGGCGCCCTGGAGGGCGGCCATGCCGCCGGTCTTGTGCGTCGGGAGGATTGTCTCGCCGCCGTGCGCCATGACCAGGCGAGGGGCGCCTCGAGGGCCTGGCACTACTCCGCCGGTGTCGAATCCTGGAATGAGGCCGCCGATGAGGCCGCCGCCGAACTCGAGAATGTCGCCGACGGGGCCGAGGGCGTCGAGGGCGGAGTCTCGGAGCCGTCGGAATTGGCGGATGAGCCAGTCGACGGCGTTGCTGATGGCGTCGCCGACGGCGTCCCAGGTGCGGCGGGCCGTGGCGGGGAGGCCGGTGAATAGGCCGATTACCCACTGGACGGGGTTGATGAGGTATCGCTCGACTTTGTCGGCGATCCACTCGGCGGCGCCGCCGATGGCGTCTCGAATCGTGTTCCAGGTGGTGACGGCGGCGAACTTTAGGGCGTTCCAGACGTCGCCGAGCCAGCCGGTGAATTGCTCCCACTTTGGGAGGACGGTGTTGATGATCCAGTCGGCGACGGCGGCGATGGCGTCCTGGATGGCCTGCCAGACGGTGCTCGCGACGTTCTTGATGAACTCCCAAGTAGCGGAGAGGTACTCCTTGATGGTGTCCCAATTCCGGTAGATGACATAGGCGAGGCCGGCGATGGCGGCGACGATGGCGGCGATGATGAGGACGATGGGGTTGGCGGCGAGAAAGGTGAGGGCGGTGTTGACGGCGCCTATGGCGGCGCCGACGGGGCCGCCGATGAGGGAGAGGGCGGCCATGACGGCGAGTAGGGCGCCGATGCCGAGGATGATGGCCTGGACGGGGCCGGGGAGCGACGTGAATACCTGAGCCAGTAGGCCGACGCCGGTGGCGACTGTCTCGATGACCGGCGCGGCGGCCTCGAGGATGTCGCCGAAGTCCTCGAATAGCGCGACGGCGGCGGGCTCGAGGGCGACCTTGGCTTTGTTGCCGAGCTCGGCGAGGGACTCTTGCCAGCTTTTCGTGTCCTCGGAGGCCGTCTCGATTGTCTCGGTGCCGTTCTTGACTTGCTCGAATAGGGCCTCGATGTCGAATCTGCCCTCGCGGATGGCGGCGGCCATATCGGCACCGGCGCGGGCGCCGAACGTCTCGAAGGCGAGGGCGTTGGCGTCGGCCTGCGAGCCTGCGTTCTTGATTGCCTCGGTCGTCTCGATGAGCCCTTCGACCGGGTCTTTGCCGGCCTTGCTGAACTTGCCGAGGGCGATGCGGAGCGAGCCCATGACGAGCTCGGTATTGACGCCTTCCTTTTGGAACTTGCCGAGTAGGGCGGCGGATTCCTCGAACCCGAACCCGAATTGGCGTAGCGGCGCGCCGTAGCGGACGAGCAAGTCGGAGAGCTCGGCGACCGAGGGGCCGGTGGCCTGGCTGGCTCGGAATACGGCGTCGATAGCGTCGCCGAAGTCCTCGGAGGCGACACCGGCGTCGCCGAGAAACCTGGTGAGTTTCTCGATGTTGGTATTGAGGTCGGTGTCGGTGATCCTCGAGAGGTCGAGAATCTGGCGGGAGACATCCTGGAGGGGTTGGCCGGTGAGGCCGAGCCGAGTGTTGAGGTCGGCGACGGCGGTGCCGACCTGGTCGAAACCCTCGGGGCCTGTCTTGGCGACGGCCTTGAAGTCATCCTTTAGGGCGTCGAGGGCGTCGCCGGTGGCGCCGGTGCCGACGCGGATGGTGTCGTAGGCCTGGTCGAACTCTCCGCCGAGACTGATGAGGCCGGCACCGGCGGCGACCGCGGCGGCGCCGATACCCGCGACGCCGAGCGCGGTTTTGCTGAGCCCTTTGCCCTTGGCGCCGGTGGCGGCGAGCTGGCCTTGGAGGGTTGAGAGGTCGCCGACGACGTCGACTACTACGGTTCCGGCGTCTCCTGCCATTAGCGGCGTCCTTTCACCCAGGCGGCCAGACCGGCGCCGGTGAGCATCGGGGAGCTCGGCGGGGCCTTACCGCGGGCCGCCCTCCAGGATGGCGGCCGGTCGATGTCGAGAGGTTTGGGGAGGTCTTTGCCCTTCACTCCGGCGAGGCCGGCGATGGCGCGGAGGATGAGGACCTGGAGCTCGAGGTTGGCGGCGGCGAGCTCGCGGTCGATGTTCCACTCGGCGGAGGCCTGGAGGGCGGCGAACGTGTCGGGGTCCTCGTCCTCGAGCTCGCCGAGCTCGCCAGGTGCGAGGCCGGTAGCCATGACGAGGTCGCCGATCAGTCTGTGGGCGGAGCCGTGGAGGCCTGCCCAGCCGTAGGGTTTTCGGCGTCGTCCTCGTCGAGCTTTTCGACCTCTACGTCGTAGTCATCGAGCCAGGCGTCGACTCCGGCGCCGAGCTCGTTTTCGTAGTCCTCGTCGCCGTTCTCGCGGCGGCGCCAGTCGAGGTAGGCCGCCTCGGCGACCCAGCCGGTGTAGCCGTCCTCGACGAGGGACTGGAGGCCTTGCTTGTGCTCGCGTTCCCAGCGTCGAATCTGGCCGAGGCCGATGGGGCGCCGTGAGACGGTGCCGTCGGGGGCGGTTATCACCGCGATGGTTCGGTTGCTCATGGCGACCGAGCCTACGGCGTGTCGAAGGCGGGATCGTCGGTGATGATGACGAACGAGTCGCCGCCGCCGGAGGGCTCGAGGATTTCGACGTTGATGGGGAGCTCGCCGAGGGCGGTGCCGGTGAGGGTGATTTCGCCGAGCTCGCCGTTGACGGACCTGGCCGCCGCGAGGCGGTAGGTGTAGCTGCCGTCGATCCACTCCAGGACCATCGCGCGCTCGTCGATGCTGCCCGACGCCGGAGGCGTGTAGGTCCAGTGTGTCGTGTTGTCGACGACGGTGCCGCCGCCGAAGAATACGGGGAGGGTGTCGTTGTTCCACTGGATGAGGGCGCCGCCGATGGTGATGTCCTCGGCGGTGATGCTCTGGCGGACAGGCTTGCGGGACTGCCAGGCGCGGAACTTTTCGACGGTGCGCTCCGGTGTGATGACCACGCCTTCCTCGGAGAAGTAGCCGAGGTCGACGAAGGCGGCGTCGAGGGCCGAGGTCGGGTCGGTCGGGAGCGCGGTGCCGAGCGGTGCAAGGTAGAGGCCGCCGTTGCCGGCGATCCTGACCTCTCCTGAGTCTTGAGCCATTAGGGGCCTCCTGATGGGTTGGTCTAGGCCGGGGCGGCCGGCCTAGGGGTTGGGACGGACGTAGACGGTGACGTCGACCAGGTAGCGGGGTTTCGGTGGGTCGAAGGTCGTGTCGGGGCTGTAACGAAGCGTACCGGCGCGGGTGGCGGTGACGGTGGACGCATAGGCGGCGTGGACGCCGGCCAGGTTGGCGTCGAGCTCGGCGACGACGGTGGCGGCGAGCTCGCGGGCCTGAGCCTTGCTGCCACCGAAGGCGTCGAACTGGAGGCGGGCGCCGTCGAGGACGGCCGGGGACGCTACCGGGCCGCCGCCGATGCGCTGGAGGCGCAGTAGCGGCCACTCGGCGCGCTTGGGGACCTCGGTGTAGACACGCTCGCCGATGAGGGCCTGGATGGCCACGGAGGCGCGTAGGTGGGCGGAGACGAGGGCCTCGGCGTCGGTTCCGACGATCATGGGCGGCCTCCAGCATCGGCGACGATGGCGGCGACGAGGGCGATGGCGAATAGGCCGGCCCACAGAGCTCGAGGGCCGAGCCAGTCGAGGGCGACGAGGCTACGGAGACTCATAGCGTCCGACCTCGGAGGCGACGGCCTCGGCGGCGTTGCTCCACCATGCCTCCGCGGGAGTGTTGGCGGAGCCGAACTCCCATAGGTGGGAGAGGGGCCAGGTTGTGCCGGCGTAGGCCTGGAGCTCGCCGGCCTCGGCGTAGGCGTTCTCGAGCATGGCGCGCCGCCGTCGGAGGTTGCCGGCCTGGACGTCGACCTCGTCGACGACGGCCTCGGCGACCTCGAGCAAGGTGGTGGCGGCGAGCTCGGCCATGACGGAGTCGCCGCCGTCGACCGGCGGGATGTAGGCGTAGGCCGTGCGGAATGCCATTAGGCGACCTCGGCTCGGCGGACGGTGACGGCGATGGTGGTGCGCCAGGTGCGCGGGTTGCGGGCGACGATGGGCTCACCGGCGGCCTCCCACTCGACGCCGGCGACTCGGAGCCTCGAGGCCGCATCGAGGCCGAGCTCGAGGGCCTTGTCCTCGAGGTAGGCGGTGAACGTGTCCGCGGCGATGTTGCCGGCCGTCGCCTCGGTGGAGGTCTGGCGGGCCAGGTGGCAACGCACCGGCGTCCACTCGAGGACCTCGGAGGGGTTGCCGTACTCGTCGACGGCGCCGGAGCTCGGGACGCCGAGCTCGGCCTCGAGGGTCAATAGACCGGCGTAGCTCATGGGTTAGCGGCCGCCCTGTCGGCGTTGGTGAGGTAGGTGGTGCCGTGCGAGAGGCGAGGCGAGCCGTAGGTGCGGCGGCGGACTCCGGCGGCGCCGGCCTGGTCGAGCATGAGCCGATCGTCGGCGGAGAGGATGCCGTCGGCGGTGTAGCTCGTCAGAAAGTCGCCTAGCTGTTCCTGCGTGACGCCGTCGGGCCGCTCGAGTAGGCGGCGGGTCGCTAGCTGGCAGACGGTACGGAGGACCTCGGGGTCGACGGTGCGGCCGTCGAGGTAGGCGTCGATGGCGCGGGTGGCGACCTCGAGCATGGTTACCGCGCGGACGGCCTCGGAGCCCTCGAGGTCGCGGCCGAGGATTGCCTCGAGGTCGGCGGTAGAAGCGTGCATCGAGGTCCTCCTGGTCTAGGGCGGGGGGGCCGTGGAGGCCGGCGGCCGTGCTCGCCGGCCTCCACGGTTCCAGGGAGCGGGGTGCGTCATCCTGCCGGTCCTACCTGGGGACTAGGCCGAGGCCTAGCCGATCTGGACGGGGATGGCTCGAGCGTCCTCGGAGAGGGTGAACCCTGCCAGGGTGTCCGCCGTCAGTACGTCGGCGAGGCTCGAGTTGCTCCAGTCCATGACCACTCGGGCGCTCATGCCGTAGGCCGAGGCCGTGGCGGCCATCGCGCCGCCCTCCGGTGCCGGCGGCGTGCGGAACGCGGCCGCGACGGCGGTGCGGTGGTAGGCGACGGCCTGGGGCTCGAAGGTCGTGGCCTGGTCGTCGATGTGGCTGGAGGCGATGACGGTGAACCCGAACAGGTTGCCGAGGACGGCGCCCTGGAGGGCGGCGCCGCCGTCGCCGCGGACGTCGGCGGCCGACAGCGTCGGGCCGAGCAACTTGGCGGCGAACGCCGGCGAGCACGCGAGGTAGCGGCCGGTCGAGGGCCACTTCGCCTCTCCGGCGGCCTTGTAGGCCTCCTGGACGGCGGCGGCGGCGTCGGAGCCACTGACCTCGCCGGTGCTGGTGCCCTGGAGGGTCGCCGCGATCTGGTCCTCGAGGTACTCGGCGATGCCGGCCACGCGAGGGGCGACGATCTCGCCGTAGAAGTCCTCGACCTTGAGGGCCTTGTCGGCGGTGCCGACCTGGACCTGTTCGTAGGGCTGGTGGTCGAGGGTGACGGCGACGGTGTTGGTGGTGTGGTCCGTCGTCGAGGCGGTGCCGGAGAAGTTCGTGGCGGTGCCGGTGGCGGGCCGTCGGATGTTGATGGTGTCACCCTTGCCGGCCTGGAGCTGGCTGTTGGCGTCGCGCCAGACGGTGTTGATGAGGATGCCGGCGTCGACGAGGCCGCCGATCATCGCGGATGCGACCTGTGTGCCGTTGACGAATGCGTTGGCCATGACTGGCTACTCCTGTTGCTAGTTGGGGGGAGGGTTGGGGCCTCCGCCGGTGAATTGTCGATGTAGGGCCATCGGGTCCTGTGCCGGTTCACCGGCGGCGGTTCCGATGCCGGCTTTGGCGGCCGACGGGGTTGGCGCCTTGGTGGGCATGAGCTCGGCCAGGCGCTTCGCGTCCTCGACGAGCTCGTCCTCGGTTGAGCCCTGGAGCCTCGAGCCGAGCTCCGGCGGTAGGCCTTGCTCGGCGGCGACCAGGCGGCGGCGGAGCTCGAGGACCTCACCGGCGGCCTCGTCGGCTCGAGCGTTGGCCTTGTCGAGCTCGGTCATTTCGGCCTGAGCTCGTTCGGCCTCGGCGGCCTCGAAGGCCTTGGCGGCCTTTTCGTGCTTCCTCGCCATCGCTTTCCACTTGTCGACCTCGGCCTGGAGCTCGTCGGGCGTGGCGCCGTCGGTGTCCTGTCCGGTGTCTCCGGCGTCGGCCGTGTCGGCGGCGCCGGTGTCGGTGGGAGCGGTGCCGGTAGCCGTGTCGGCGTCTCCGGCGGTCGAGTCCTCGGCCGTGTCGGCGTTGTCCTCTGTGCCCATAGGTTAGGCCTCCTGTGTCGTGGGGACGCGGACAGTCTGGCACCGAGGCGCGCCGAGCTCGTCGGCCTAGAACGGGACGAGCTCGGCGTCGCGGATGGCGCGGTCCTCGTCGGTGCCGATACCGAGCTCGACGCGGGCCGTGGCGGAGAGGTCGGCGGCCTCGTCGGCGAGGATGGGGACGGTGCCGCATCGACAGAAGTTGTGCGCCGGTGCGAGGGCGTCGGTGTTGTAGTGCCGGTCGGCGATGAGCCAACAGAACTCACACGCGTTGGCCTCCGGTGAACGGTTGTAGCCAATCACGTTGCTCGAGGCGGTCATGGCTTCAGTCTCCGCCGTCCTCGTTGCTACGGCGACGTCGGTGTCGGCCAGCTTGGCGAGCTCGCGCTCGGCCTTGGCTCGAGCGTCGGCGGCGTCCAGGCCGGCCTCGAGGGCCTCCGCCTCGACCTTGGCGGGCCGTTGGTAGACAGTCTCGAGCAACGTGTCGCCGCGGGTGGCCTTGCCGACGTACTTGGCGGAGTCGACGACGATGTCGTCGTCGAGGGCCATTGTGGAGACGTACTCGACGCCGTAGGCGCCGGCCTCGAGTTGGGCGCCCATGACGACCTCGACGAGCTCGGCGACGAGGGCCTCGTCGGCGAGGTTGGTGGCGGCGCGGCTTAGGCGGATGACGGTGTCGATGGTGGCCTGGCGGAGGACGGCCTGGTCTTGCATGTAGGCGTCCACAATGACCGTTTTCCAGCCGGGGACGTCGCCGAGCTCGCTCACTGTGCCGGGGCGGGCTCCGAGCCGTTAGCGGCCGGTGTGGAGCCCGTGGGCGGAGCCTGGCCGGCGAGGACGGCCGTGGCCGGTGGGCGGCCGCCGCCGAGGTCGATGGGGGCGGAGACGGCCGAGCGGAGGGCCTCGCGCATCCTCTGCCGGCGCCAGGCGTCGATCTGTTGCGGCGAGGCGCCGATCCTCTCCCATATGGCCTCGCGGGGGACGCCGAGGGCGTCGAGCTTGAGGGCGGCGTCGACGACCTGAGCCTCCGATTGTGCCTCGGTGTTGGCCCATATCGTCTCGAGGCCGTCGTCGACGAGCTCGGGTTGGCCTGCGGCGATGGCCGCCAGGTTGACGACGGCCTCCCAGGCCTCGCCGTACTCGACCTGGCGGCGTCGGACCTTGCTGGTGAGGCCTGTCTCGGCGGCCTTGAGGGCGTCGGCGGAGAGGTTGACGATCTTGCCGAGTAGGTAGTGGGGCGGCGTGCGTGTCGTCGAGGCGAGGGTCTGGATGTCCTGGTCGACGGCGGCGATGTAGCCGGCGAGGTTGGATTCCTGGAACTCGCCAAACGAGGTATCGGGGTCCTCGGACATCCAGAGGCGGTCGACGGCGGCCTGGAATGGCTCAATGGCCTCGCCGTCGTCATCGACGGGGATGGCCATGCCGGTTACCCAACGCTGCCGAAAGGCGGCGTACTTTTGGGCGATGAGCCGGTCGAATGTCGTGGTGGTTATGCGGTCCTGGATAGGCCGAGCACTCTCGAGGTCGGAGGTCGGGACGCCGGCGCCGTTCGGCTTGGTCTTGAACGCGACGAAGGGGACCTCGCCGAGCGGGTTGGCGAAGTCCTCGACCATGACCAGGCCGCCGCCGCCGTGCCGTGCCTCGTAGATGGTGACGGTGTCGGGGGTGTAGTGCCAGGTCTGGTCGGGGCCGACCTTGACGGCCTCGAGGGCCATTGTCGGGTCGGCCTCGTCATGCACAACGAGGACGGCGCGGGGAGTCTCGACGGTGATTTTGGGCGGCGAGCTCGAGGCGTCCTCGGCCGGCCAGACTCCGACGTAGGACACTCCGCCAACGAGGGCGTCGGTGTAGAGGGCGGACTGGCGGCCGTCGAGCTTGTTGGCCTGCCACCACGACCAGAGCTCGCCGACGGCCTCGGTGCTGCCGGCGGTGCGGAAACCCTCGACGACGAGACGCTCGACGACGACGTCGATGATGAGCTCGCACCAATTCGCGGCGGCCTCTTGTACGAGGCGCTGGTACTCCGCTCGAGCTCCGGCCGGCATGTATGGGTCGCCTCCGCCGTGGCGGTAGTAGACCTCGTTGCCGTTGTAGGCGTGCCGCTGGTCCTGGAGGTCTGCGACGAGCTCGTCGATGCGTTCGGCCATAGGGGCAAGGCTACCGGGCGGTGTTGCAAGGTCGGAGGACGGCGGCGGCGCTTCCTCCGACAGATAGCCCGACGCGGTCCTCCGACCTACCGGGGACGCTACCGGAACCCTGCGACACGCGGCGTTTCGCCGGCCGGGCGCTTAGTGCGGCGGGCGTAGGTGGCGCGGTAGTCATTCCTGGCCTGCCAGGCGAGGACGGCGGCCATAGCGGCGTCGATCTTGCGCGAGGGCGAGGGCTTGGCCAGCTTCCATAGGCGGCGGCCGTCCTCGTCGAGGGCGCCTACCGGGGAGCGGACGGCGTTGCGTAGGTGACGGCCGAAGTCTGCCGAGCCGTCCCATGAGGCGGCGCCGGTGCGGATGGCGGTGGCGAGGGCCTTGTTGGCGGTGCCGACCTGGCGCCATCGGTTCGTGTACCAATGCACCACGCGAGGGCCGTCTCGCCGGTACTTGCCGGCGCCGGGGCCGAACCTCTCCGCCCACTCGTTGAGCTCCGTCTCCCAGTAGGCCGGGTCGGCGTTGACGCGCCAGACGGTCCAACGGTCAAAGAGCTCGCCGAGGGCGAGGTCGACGTCGGCTTTGGGGACCTCCCACTCGCCGTGACGGTCGCTAGGGCGTTCCCATAGGCCGGCGAGCCATAGGCGGCCGGTGTCGACTCCGCAGCCGACGAGGGCCGTACTGTCGTCGAACCTGGAGCCGTCGAAACCTGCGACGACGAGCTCGCCAGGCTCCGGCGGGTCGCCGACCTCGAGGCGGCCGATGCCGGCGGCGTCGAAGGCGCGCTCGCTCGAGGTCGTGACGGTGTTGAGGTAGAAGCGGCGGGCGTCGGCCGGGTCGGTGTCGGGGTCCTGGACCTCGTCGACCAGGCGGTCGAGGTCTACCCATCCTCCGGCGTCGGCGGCGGAGTCGCCGTAGCAGAGCTCGAGGGCGGTGCGGAGCTCGACGCGGTCGGCCAGGTTGACGGCCTCGCCGGCCTCGTAGCCGCCGTCGTAGAGGACGCCGCGGGCTTGTTTCTCGCCGGCCTGCGCCGTTGCGTCGGCGACGGTGCCGTCTCCAGGCTCGGGGGCGTTTTGGAGCTCGTAGGTCCATCCTCCGACCTTGCCGGCGTTGCGGCGCATCACGTCGGCCAGCTTGCGGCCGCCGTTAGAGCGGTCCCAGGCCTCGGTCTGGTCGAGGACGCCGAAGGTGAGGCGGGCGCCCTCGCGGGACGGTGCCGAGGCGGTGACGGGCTCGAGGACGCCGCGGCGGCCGCCGAGTTTGTTGATGCGGGTTAGGCCGATGTCCAGGTGGAGGTCGGCGACGAGGTCCTGGTGCTCGATGAGTTGGTCGTAGAGCCATCGGTAGACGTTGTCGGTCTGGTCCTCGGAGACGGCGGCGACCTGGACTAGCGGGTCGGGGTGCGGGTGGCCCATAGGGCGGCCGTCGGTGTCCAGGCCGGCGAATACGACGGGGCCGGCGAGCTCGGCGAGGGCCAGGTAGCCGCCCTCGGGGGACTTGCCGGCGCCCTTGGGGCGGCGGAGGCCTGCGCGGCGGACGAGGCGGCGGCCGTCCTCGTCGACGGCGTAGAGGTCGAATAGGCGTAGGACCTGGTCGCGGGTGAGCTCGAGGGCGAGGCGGCGCTCGATCCAGGGCCAGAGGACCCAGCCGAGCGAGAGGCGGGGGAGCTCGAGGGCGGCCACTGGCCTACTCCACTACGCGGAGCTCGCCGAACCTCGAGGCGCCAGGCGCCGCGGCGGCGCCCTCGGCCGGTGCCTGGCCTGGCGGTTCCGGCGCGTCGTCGACCTCGTAGACGCCGAGGCGCTCGCGGGCCTGGAGGTTGAGGCCGAGCCGGTCCTCGAGTTGTCGGACCTCGGTGAGTAGCTTGCCGGCGTCAAGGGCGCCGACGCTGTAAACGGCGTCCTGGAGCCAACAGAGGCGGGTAACGGCGGGGATATCGGCGTCGGTCCAGAGCTCGGCGATGGGGAGTTTCCAGTAGCGGCGCCAGAATCGGGCGGCGCCCTGCGGGAGTTTCTTGGCCGGTTGCGGAGCTCGAGCTCGACGGCCGGAGCTCGGGACGGCCTTGCGGGCCGTCGTCGGGGCGTTCCGGCGGCGGCGCGCTGCGTCGGGTTTCGGCATAGGGCCGCGGCTACCCACTACGGCGGACTCCGGCGCCCTCGATGATGCGGTCGAGGCGCTCGAGGGCGCCTCGGGCCTCTGTGAGGGCGTCATCGAGGGCCTCGGCGACGGCGACCAGGTCGCCGAGGACATTGACGCGGACGAGCTCGGCGAGCTCGGGGTCGTCGGTGCGGGTGACGGCGCCGCCGGTGATAGCGGCGGCCATAGCCTCCGCCTCGGCAGGGGAGAGGGCGAGCTCGCCGCCGGAGGCTCCTGGAGTTGCACCTACCGAGGTTCCGGCGGACGAGCTCATAGGGGCCACGGTAGCGGCCGAGGGCGCCCTAGCCGTCGGTGAGGTCGATTACGGCGCCGACGTAGCCCGCGAAGGCGCCGTCGTCGCCGTAGTAGGGGTGGCCGGTGATTCGGATGCGGCGGCCGTCTCGGAGGTTGTTGTCGAAGGTCCAGACCTGGGGCTCGGCGAACACTCGGGCGACGCGTTCGCGGGCGAGCTCGGCCTCGCCGTCGGCCAACTTGTGCATCCAGTCATCGCCGCGGGCCTCGTCTTTGGTCTGGAACCTCCAGAGGCGGAGGTAGGCGGTGTTGCAATCATCGAGGCGGCCGTCGGGGCCTGAGACGTAGAGGGCCTCGGGGGCCGTCTCCCATAGCGTCGTAAGGGCGGCGTCGTGGCGGCCGAGCATGGCGACGACGGTGTCTAGCTTGCCGTCGATGCGGCCGTGGGCGAGCTCGTCGCGCTCGCGGGCGGCCTGGGCGGCCTCTCGCTCGTCCTCGACGGACCGGAGCCAGGCTTTGACGGGTCGGCGGAGGGCCAGGTAGCCGGAGACGGCGGCGCCGAGGGCGACGACGAGGGGCCAGACGGCGGCGACCTCGCGGCCGAGGTCCTGGAGGGCGTCGGGGATCATGGGCGGCGACGGCCGAGGGCGGCGAGGATTGTGGCGCCGAGGATGACGGCGACGGCCAGGGACCAGGCGGCGATAGCGTCTCCGGCGGCCGATGCGAGCATGGGGACCATCGTACCGGCGGCCTCGGAGGCCTCGGCGGAGCTCGAGCTCGAGGCCGGCGGCGAGCTCGAGGGGGGGGCGGGGTGCCGTTACCCGTACAGAGTCCGAGGACTAGTCGCCATAGGGTTAGAGGCCTAGGGGCTCGGGGTCATACCCCTACCCTCCGCCGCGCCGGAGGCGTCGGACCTCGGCCGCCTCGGCCGCGGTCTTGCGCGCGTGGCACCGGCGGCAGAGGGTGACGAGGTTGTCATCATCCTCGCCGCCGCCGGCCCAGCGGGGGCGGCGGTGGTCGACGGTGAGCGGTGGGCGGGCCGAGCCACACTGCCGGCATCGGCCGCCGTCGCGGCGGATGATCCTGGCGCGGACCTTGCGCCATGCTGCGCCGTAGCCTCGTTGGGCCGGCGTGCCGCGGGATACGTCGGGCTCCCATCCTCCGGCGGGGCCATGACCGGCGGGGCATCGGTCGGAGGGCGGGGTAATCAGTAGGGGGCAGTCGACTCGGGGGCAGGACCTAGCGGAGGGGGCGGGGCGTTTCCGGCGGGCCATGCTCGCCAGGCTAGGGGGAGTCCTCGAGCTCGGGGCGGTTCGGCCATTCCCATCGGCCGCCCTCGGTGCTGTGGTAGTGGCCGCATCCTGTCGCGCTGGATATGTAGCGCCAGGCCAGGTCGCCGCCTCGTCCTCGGCCGAGCCATTCCCAACAGACTCGAGGGCAAGGCGGCGGCGTGCGAATAGGTGCGACGCGCTTAGGCACCTAGCGCCATCCTCGGAGCTCGGCGAGGGATATGCCGAGGGCTCGAGCCTCGAGGACATCGGCCGGCGGGTCGAGGTCCTCGTCGGCGTCGCGGTAGTAGCGGTCGATGATGACCAGGCCGGCGCCGGTGACTCCGGTGCGGACTGAGGCCAGGCCGGCCTCGGCCGAGCCGTGGGAGCGTTCGGCGACGGGATAGGCGGCGGTGGCGGGCCGGCCTCGAGCGTTGCGGGTGCGGCGTTCGCGCCAGGTCAGGGTGTAGCCCTCGGGGACGTCGACGACCTCGAGGCGAGGTTGGGCGGCGGTCATGCTGGCCGCCTCGTCTCGACGGTGCCGTCGGCGTGGTAGAGGGTGAGCTCGATGCGGCCGCCAGGGTGGCGGATGTCCTCGGCGAGGTCGGAGAGGTTGACGGCGTCCTCGATGAGCCACTCGACGAGCTCATGGTCTAGGCCGAGGGCGGCCAGGGTGCGGCGAGCTCGGATGAGCTCGTCGGCGGCCTGGAGTAGGTGGGCGGCGGCGTGTTGGTAGTAGCGGTCGAGCTCGTCCTCGTCGACCAGGGCGAGGGCTGCGTGCGGCGGTGTAGGTCGGCTCATGCGATCCATCCTGTACCGGGGAGAAACCTGCCGGCGTGCTCGCCGCCGGCGGTGCGGGTTGGCCATCGGTCCTCGAGGTCCTGGCCGGCTCGAGCGGCCTCGGCGAGCTCGTCTCGCTGCGACTGAGCGTAGGCGACGGGGTTGCGGATGGCGTCGGCTCGGTGGGCTAGGTGTCGGCGTAGGTGGTCCTCGACGAGCTCGGCCGTTGTCTTGTCCACAGGCGCCGCGCCGCTCGCTTCTTCCTGGGTCCTTCCTGGGTACTTATGCGGCGGGTGAGGTTCCGCAATAGCGGCGGGTGAGGTTCCGCAGTCATGGCGGCCAGGGTTCCGCAGTCCTCGACTGTCCACAGGTGGGGGGCCTTGCTCGTCCACAGGGGACTCCGGCGGGTGAGGTTCCGCAATCCTCGGCCGTCGGAACCTGCGGAGGGTGCGACGGCCGGCCGGTGCGGCGTCGAGTAGGCCGAGCTCGTCGGCGTGCGCCAGGACCTCGCGGACTCGCCGGTCGGAGAGCTCGAGGGCCTCGGCGATGGTGCTGGTACTGACGAAGGTGGCGCCCTCGGCGTCGGTGTGGCTCCAGGTGCGGACCATGACGGCGAGCTCGGCGGTGCCGAGGCCGGCCAGGCGCCAGGCGTCGAGGTAGAGGCGGAGCTCGTTTTTGGGGTGCGTCATGCTAGGCGCCATCCGCGGTTTCCGGCCGGCTCGACCAGGCCGGCGTCGCGGAGGGCCTGGAGGCGGCCTCGAGCGGTGCCGTCGTCGATGCCGAGGGCCTCGGCGAGGGCGGCGGCCGGCATCGGGTCGACTCCGATGGCCTGGAGGATGCGGTCGTCGAGCTCGTCGCCGCCAGGGCCGTCCTCGAGCTCGTCCTCGGGCTCCGGCGGGGCCAGGTGCCGGGAGTTGATCTTGTGCCAGGTTTCGACGACGAGCTCGGCGCCAGGATTGAGGCGTTGGGCCTCGTCGAGCGGTAGCTGTGCGTCGAGCTCGAGGCGCTCGACGTTTCCGAGGCCTCCGGCGCTTACGAGCTCGCCGTCGGCGCGGCGGACTGTCTGGAATGTGGTGGCGGCGCCTAGGCGGCGAGCTCGACGGTGTTGGGGCGTGGTGCTCACTTGTCGGCCTCCTGGAGCTCGGTGAGTAGGGCCTTGGCTTGCTCGAGTTGCTCCACGGACATCCTCGAGGGCCTATCGGGGAGCTCGGCGCCTCCGAGGACGGTGCGAAAGGCCTGGCGGGCGTCCTCGTCGAGCTCGGCGACGGTGGCCTGGAGCTCGGCGGTTAGCTCGGCGTGTCTGACGGCCTGCGGGTCGTCCTCGACGGGGATGCGGCGGCGTTCGCGGGGCTCGGGCGCCTCGGCGGCCTCCGCCCATTCCTGGCGACTCCAGAGGGCCAGGGCGACGCCGAACCTCATGGCGCCGTTACGGATGGCGTCGCCGATGAGCTGTTTTTCGGGCTCCGGCGCATTATCGGCACACGTTCCGACGCATAGGCGTTCGTGGCCGCATACCTGGAGCCTCCACCACGCGACCAGGCGGCCGTCGGCGGTGTGCGTGACGGTCGGGCCGCCGGTGTCGGGGTCGATGCGGGCCGGCTCGAGTGTCCAGAGGGGGTCGGCCTCGAGCAAGGCGCGCGTCGTCTCGGCGTGGCCTAGGTAGTCGGCCTCGAAACCTCGGCCGGCCGGTTTTTGACCGATGAGCTCCGGCGGCGGCGAGCTCCAGGCGGCGTAGAGGGCCGCCAGGCGCTCGGAGAGGTCCTCGACGAGGTCCTCGACGGTAGAGGGGGGGGAGTCATTCATTAGGGGCCTCCAGTGTGGCTAGGTGCGTTGTGATCCAGGCCTCGACGGAGACGGCGCGGAGCCAGGTGGCGCCGTCCTCGAGGGCGATGAGCAAGGCGGCCGCGTCGGTGCGGTTCCACTCATGCCAGAAACGGACGCGCTGAGACTCGACGACGGCGTCGGCCTCCGAGGGCGCCTCGGCGAGCTCGAGGGCCGCCCATCCTGCCGGGTTGGGGGCGTTGGGGCGGCGTAGAACGAGGACCGGCCGCCGGTGGAGCTCGAGGGCCTCGTCGGCGACCTCGCGCCACCATTCGGGGAGTCTGACGCGTTCCTGGTGCTTGACGTCGACGACGTAGGGGCTCGAGGGCCAGTAGATGTCGCCGCCGTCCTGGTGATAGCCGGAGGCGGTGCGCTTCGCCTCGAGGCCGAGCTCGACGAGGTAGGCGACCAGGGCGCGCTCGGCCTTGGCGCCTTTCTCGCGGCTCGAGCGGCCGCCGGTGGCGGTCATCGGCGGCCTCGGTGGAGCTCCAGGGCCGCCTCGAGGTCCTCTACGGCCTCGAGGGCATAGCCAAGGGTGTCGGCATCGGCCTCGAGCTCGGCGAGCTCGTCGGCGCCTCTGCGGGCGGCCTGGAGGGCGTTGACTAGGCAACGCTCGGCGACGGTGGCCGGTGGACGGCCTGCGGGGTGCTCGTCGGCGGTCATGCTGGAGGCCTTTCTAGCTGTTCGGTGCGTCGCCGAGCTCGGTAGGCGCGGTGGCGCGGGTCCTTGGGTAGCGGTGCGAGCTCGAGCTCGAGGTCGCGGAGGGCGGCGCGTTGCACCGGCGGCGGTTTCGGGAGACGGCGAGCTCGTCGGCGCTCGTTGCGGGCATTCTCCGACAGGCCGGCCCATACGCCGACCTCGGCGTAGCGGTCGGCGTGGCGGCCGCATTGAGCTCGGACGGGACAGGTCTGACAGGCGGCGATGGCTCGAGGTTCGGGCCGTTGGCCAGGTTCGGGGAAGAACCAGGCCAGGGGGAGCTCGCGGCACGCGGCGGAGTCCTGCCAGGTCATCGGCCGCCTCGGTAGAGCTCGTCGCATCCTCGCCGGCATCGTTCACAGAGCTCGCCGCCGGCCTCGGGGACCTCGGAGACGGCCGCCTCGACGGGGACGTCGCACAGACTGACGGCGAGGTTGCGGGCGTCGGCCAGGTGAACGAGGGCGGAGGGCGCCAGGCGCGCCCATCGGTAGCCGACCGGCGGGCCGATGCCGTGCTCGAGGCGCTCGCCGAACCTCATGGCCGGTGCTCCGAGCCGATCCAAAGGGGTTTCGGTGCGAGGCGGGAGCGGACTGAGGGCCGGTAGTCGCCGGTCTTGACGATGCGGCCGGCTCGGGCCGCTCGCATCATGATCGGGCCGAGGGCTCGCATATTGGCGGGCGGGTCGGCGTCTCGGCCGATGGCCGGCCAGACATCATCGGACATAAAGGGCCGGCCGGAGGCGGCGAGGCGCTCGATGGCGTCGGCGGCCTCGGCTTTCCAGTCCTCGTCGGTGGCGCCGTCGACGAGGGCCATGCCGGCGTCGCGGGCCTGGCGGGCCGTCTCCAGGGTTGGCGGCCGGTCGAGGGCGGCCTCGGCGCGTTCGGCGGCCTGGTCGCGTAGCCATTCTTGGCCGGGGGAGAGGTCGGGCTCGGGCTCGGGGAATAGCTCGAGCTCGGGCTCGGGCTCGGGGAATAGCGAGTCGGTCATGGCAACAGTCCTACGGTCATCGGTGCGGGGTAGTTGAGGGTGACCTCGGGGTCGTCGACCTCGAGGCCGGTGACGCGAATGTCGACGATGCGGCGGTCGCCGGCGGTGAGAGCTCCGACGGTGCCGTGGCGGAACTTGAGCTCGGGCCAGCCGTCGGGCCAGACAAGGCCGTCGGCGTCGTGCTCGGGGTCCGGTAGGTCGTAGACGGTGACGCGGGTGCCGGTGTCCAGGTGGAGGCGCCAGGGGCCTCGGAGGCTCCAGAGGGCGGCCTGGCGGGCCGAGTCGAGGACCTCGGCGGTGAGGTCGTTGGTGGCTTGAATCATCATTTGTGGGCCTCCAGGGAGTCGCCGTAGCGGCCGAGGGCCACCATGATCCAGCCGAAGGGCGGGGCGACCTCGTAGGACAGGGGTGGCTCGAGCTCGGGCGGGAGGTCCTCGTAGCTGTTGTTGAGGATCGTGTCGGCCTGGTCGGCGACGGACCTAGCGAAGGCGTCGACGGCGAGCTCGTCGAGGTTGACGAGCTCGAGGGCGGCCTGGCCGGCCTCGAGGGTGTAGGCGGCGACGGCCTCGCCGACGGTCATGGCGTCCAGGTCGGCGTCGGTGAAGTGGTCGCCGAGCTCGCGTAGGTGCCGTTGTGCGTCGGAGGCGTTGGGGCCGCCGCCGAGGGCGAATAGGACGAGGCGGGCGCCGAGGTAGTAGCGGGCCGCCTCGACGTCGCCGTCGTTGTCCTCGAGACACTCGACGACGTAGCCCTCCAGGTGGTCGGAGAGGTCGCCGATGAGCTCGTCCATGAGGGCGTCCTCGACGGCGTTGAGCTCGTCGACGAGGCGGGGGTCTATGTCGGGCCGGCCGGTCATCGGGCGACCTCTCCGAGGGCGGAGGCGAACCAATCGGCGAAGGCTCCGGCGGTGAGGACGAGGGCGATGAGGGCGGCGCCGACGATGGTGTAGAGCCGGTCGGAGGGCTCGCGTCGGCGAGCTCGGCGGCGCTCGAGGACGGTGGAGCCCTCGAGGGGGAGGCGGCCGTAGTGCTCGAGGAACCATCGAGCCATCCTCCAGGCGTAGCGGTTGCCGTGGACGTAGCCGAGGCCGTAGGCGGAGAGGCCGACGGCGAGGGCGAGGGCTAGGTAGGTCATGGGTGGAGCCTTTCGTTGGTAGGTGCGATCAGTAGGTGCCGGGGCAGCCGGTTCCGCGCCAGGCGGAGCCGTGGCCGTTGTCGAGTGCCCATAGGGCGACGGCGTCCTGGACGATGGGCGGCGCGTGGCTCGCTCGAGCAAACTCTCGGCCCATTCCCGATAGGCGGGTCATGGCGCGCCAGGTGCCGTCTAGGAATTGGTACGCGCCGGAGGCCGAGCTCGTCGGATTCTCCGCCAGGTAGCCGCCGGCCGTGTCGGACTCATGGGCGCGGATGCACCGGAGGCGAGGGTCGCCGTTGTGCGGGTGAACGCACGCGAGGGCCAGGATGGCCACGACGGCCGCCAGGATGGCGAGGGTGAGGGGTAGGGGGAGTCGACGCATTAGGCCTCCAGGTCTAGGCGTAGCTGTGCGAGGGCGCCCTCTACGGCGCCGGAGCCGGGGAACAAGTCGACGAGCTCGTCGCCGTCGGTGTAGCTGAGGGCCTCGAGGACCCATAGGACCCACTCGGCCGGTTTGGCGCCGGTGAACCCGACGCGGGGAGCGGGGCAGGTGAGTACGTCGGGGACTCCGCCGACCTGGCGGTTGCTCCGACGGCCTGCCGGTGGGTAGACCACGACGGCCTCCCACCGATTGAGGATGCGATGGGCGCCAGGCGGGGAGTTGGGGCGTATCCAGGCCATGATCCGACACTCGGCGGGGAGAGGGTGGTAGGCGGCGAGGCCGTCGGGGCTAGTGGCGATGGCCCAGCCGTCGAAGTCGGCGACGAGGCGCTCGAGTAGGCGGCGGTGCTCGGCCGGGTCATCCCAGCGGGCCGCCTCGGGGTGCCGGTCGGCGACGTCGCGGTGATCCTTGGCCGAGCGTTGGCCGTCGCCGTACCATCGGCTCGCTCGATTCTTGCGGCCGCCGGAGCCGGTGAAGGGCGGATAGGGCGGGTCGGCGATGGCGAGCCTCATAGGCCGAGCTCGTTGGCGAAGTGATCGACGAGCTCGTCCTCGGTCATGCCGTCGGCGCACGTTGGCGAGGCGAGCTCGGCGATGCGGTCCTCGAGGCGCCTCGAGCTCGTCCTCGGGGTGCCGGGATCGACCTGGAACTCTCCGCCGTGGATGTAGCCGTCGGGCGCCTCGGTGGGCGCCTCGACGGCCTGGACCTCGAGGTCGCCACAGGTCGGGCAGCATGTACGGCCTGGAGCCCATGAGGGGCCGCCGGGGCGGTAGGTCCACTCATGGCCTCGGGAGCATCGGTAGGGCGTCGCCGGTGAACGGCGCCAGGCGTCGAGGGCGGGCCGGTGGGGGAACCCATCCCACTCGAGGCCGCAATCCTCGCATCGGTAGTAGGCCGTCGGGTTGCCGTCTCGGCGGGGGAACAAGATACGGCGATGCCAGCACTCGGGCGCCTCGGCGGGCGCCTCGAGGCGGAGGTCGGAGCCGTAGGCGATGGGGGCGCCGACGCCGTCGGTGGTGAGCTCGTTGCCGCCGTCCTCGAGCTCGGGCGCCTCGGCCGGTGCCGGAGCCTTGGCCTTGTAGGTGCCAGGGGCGGGCTCGACGACGGCCTGGTCGGCGATGGCGGCCAACTTTGACCTCATGTAGCCGAGGCCGCCGAGGCCTGCGACAGGCGTGCGGACGCCGTAGGGGATCGGCGTGCCGTCGATGGCCTGGAGCTCGAAGGCGGCCTCGACGAGCTCGGCGTAGTCGCCGGAGCCGAGGACCACGACCTCGGAGATATCACCGAGGTCGAGGTCGAGGACCTGGTCGCGGACCTCGCGGACGCCGACGGCGCCGTCGTCGCCGACGCGGAGGTCGTAAGGGGCGACTCGGGTGTAGGGGTGAATGAGGCCGTACTTGGCGGAGAGGATGAGGACGAGGGTGTCGGCGATGTCGGCGTTGCGGAGGGCGTCGGCCGCCTTCCAGGCCGAGCGGTAGAGGGCGCCGGTGTAGAGCATGGCGGCGAGCTCGGGCTCGTCGGCCTTGTCGGCTCCACAGGGGACGATGACGAGGCGGCGGAATTGGCCGTCGGTGGTGTTGCGGCGGGCGGCCTCGATGTTGGTGGCGGTGGCGCCGCCGACGTTGAGTAGCTCGAGCTCGGCGGCGTAGTTGGCGGCCATCGAGCCGCCCTCGTCGCGGACGAGGTAGTCGCCGTGCTCGAGGTAGTGGACGGAGAGGTCGTAGTAGGCGACGGCCGTGATGCTCGCCTCGTTCACGCGCTGGACGGCGTAGAGGCCGCCGAGGCGGGCCTTGTCGCCGGTGTAGCGGACTGTCTGGCCGGTGCGGGTTGCGTTGGTCATGGTGGAGCCTTTCGTAGGTAGGTGCGTTGGTCGGGGACGGTAGCCGGTCAGGCCGTCGCGTTGACGGCCGACCGGCGTGCGGCGTGGTAGTGGAACGTGACGCGGTAGCCGCGGTCGCGGGCGTCGGCGAGCTCGGCGTTGCGGAGCTCGGCGTCGGCCTCGAACGAGTCAACGCGGGTCCACCGGCGGGAGCCGGGGCGGTCGGGGTTGCCGTAGCGGACCTCGATGCCTCGGGGGTAGAACGTCGCCTCGTCGAGGTCGGTGCGGCGGACCCAGGTGGGGGTCCCGACGGACTCGAGGAACCTGGCGTTGGCGTCGGCGGCGTCCTCGGGGAACTCGGTGACGGCGGCCTCGGGATCGTTGTGGGTGCGGGCCTCGAAGGGCGCCCAGCCGTTGACGGCGTTGCGGGCGGTGCTCGGGACCAGGATGCGGTAGGTGCGGGTGGTGGTGTTGCTCATGGCTATGGCCTTTCGGTAGGTGCTGGCTATGTGCGCCAGGGCTCATAGTAGCAGAGTTGTCATGGGGGCGTGACATTTCCGACGGATTCCGCGACGAGGGCCGCTACCGTGGGCCTATGGCGTACTCACCGAAGAAGCGGGCGGCGTTGCGAGCGGTGCGCGCGCACAAGCGCGTAACGAAACTCGAGGCGGAGCTCGAGGCGGCGCGCCTCGAGCGCGGCGAGGCGTTCGGTGAGGCGCTCGACGAGGGTTGGAGCCTCCGAGGCCTCGGCGAGGTCGTCGACCTCTCCGGTGAGAGGGTGCGGACGGCCGCCGCTAGACGGGCGCCGTAACGCCGAGGGCCGGCACCACGACCAGGCGCCAGGTCGAGGCGTACTTGGCATCGCCGCTGATGGCCCATAGGGCGAGCTCGTAGACGCCGACGTTGTCGAGGACGGCGTCGGGGAGCTCGGCGGAGACGGTGCCGGCCGGGCCGTCGACCGCGGCGGGGACGGTGCCGTTGGCGCCGTCGGCCTGGCGGAGCCAACCGAGCTCGCCGGTGAATCCCGACAGGTCGAGGATCGTGGCCTCGTCATCCTCGGTGAACTCGGCCGACAGGGCGGCGGGCCGCTCGCCGGCCGGTAGAACTAGGTGGCGGGTGAGGGTGGTGTAGCGCATTAGGACCTACCGGGCTCGGGGTTGCGGGAGTGCATCGTCGGCCTCGGGAACCTGCGGAGGATCGAGAGCAAGATGGTCGAGGCGACGACGGTGCCGCCGGAGGCGACGGCGACGGCGGCGGCCGGCGTGGCCTCGGCGTCCTGAATGAGCTCGACGGCGGCGTCGAGGGCGACGGCGATGGCAACCGCGGCGGCCGGGGTCGCCTCCGAGCTCGAGCCGGCGTCGACGGCCGGGGCGATGGCCGTGGCGGCGGCCGAGGCGGCCGAGGGCGTGACGGCGTCGTCGACGGTGACGGTGACCAGGCCGCCCTCGGCGTCGCCGAGGGCTCGGATGAGGGTGCTGGCGGCGTCTTGCTCGAGCTCGACGGTGACCGGGCCGGCCGTGGCGGCCGCGGTGGCGGTGTCGGGGCGGGCCTCGGCGTCGCTATCGGTGTCGACTGTCGGGGCCTCGCCGAGGGCGCTCGAGGTCGCCGCGGTGAGAGTGACGGCGTTATCGGAGCTCGCGGCGACGGCCGGGACGGCGCCGGAGGCGGCCGCAGAGGCCGCTAGGGGCGTCGTGGCGTCGTCGACGGTGACTAGTGCGGCCTGGCCGCTAGCGGCCGCCAGGGCGCCGCCAGGGGCGGCCTCGGCGTCGCTATCGGTGTCCACCGCGGGCGGCCGGCCGGTAGCGGCGGCCGTAGCGGCCGTCGGGTCGGCGTCGGCGTTGCTGCCGGCCGTGGCCTCGGTGGTGCCTCCGAGGGCGCTCGAGGTCGCCGCGGTGAGGGTGACGGCGTCGTCGACGGTGACCTCGGGGTCGATTGACGGCGGCGGGTCGGCGTCGCCGATGGCGGCCGGTGGCGAGACGGTGGCGCTAGAGACGTTGGTAACGGAGACGATGCCGGCGATGGCCGTGGCCTCGGCGGCCGCCGGGGCGGCCTGGCCGGCAGACTCGGCGGTTACGTTGCCCGCGGTGGCGGAGCTCGAGCCGATGGCGGCGGCCGGTGTCGCCTCGCGGTCGGAGCCGGCCTCGACGGTGCCAGCGGTGGCGGTGACGACGGCGTCGGCGGCGGTGAGGGTGACGGCGTCGTTGGTGACTGCCGTGGCGGAGCCGTGCGCCGTCGCGGCGGCCGTCGCCGAGCTCGGGGCGGCCTGGTCGTCGGTGACGGCGGCGACGGTGACGGTGCCGGCCGTAGCGGTGGCCGGTGCCGAGCTCGGTGTCGCCTCGGCCTCGGAGACGGCCTCCGCGGTGCCGTGCGCCGTCGCGGCGGCCGTGGCGGCCGAGGGCGCCGTAGCGGCGTTGGTGACGGCCGTGGCGGAGCCGTGGGCGGTAGCGGCGGCTGTGGCGGCGGTGAGGGTTACGGCGTCGTCGCCGCCGGCCTCCAGGTCGACGGGGCCAATCCATCCAAGCTGTGAGGACTGGAGGGCGTGCTCGGCGGTCCAGAATTGCCAGGGCGTGCCGGGGTCGGCGGTGACGAACGGGCCAAACTCTGCGTCGCGGATGTAGTCGGCGCCGGTGTCGTCGACTGATGTGGCGAGCGGCGTCGTGCTGTGGAGCTCGTAGAGCCGCGTTTCTAGCTCGTCGGGGCCAGGGCCGAGGGAGCCGTCCGCGCTGTAATGCCACTCGAGGCGGTAGGTCGTGCCGGCGGTGAGTAGGCCGAGGTCGGTGGAGTCGGCGGCCTGGTCGTCCTTTACCCATAGGTGGCCGTCGGTTTTGAGCTCCCATAGCCCGCGGTTCGGCGCGAACGCGCCGGGTAGGTGCGCGATCTGAGCGTTGGCGCCGGGTAGCTGATTGAAACGGAAGTAGAAACGGCCGTAGATGACGACGGGGTAGTAGCCGCCAGGGTGCGACGGCGGCGCCGGCGAGTTGTCGAGGGAGACGGACACCTGGGCGGAGCTAGAGCCGCCGGAGCCGTGGTCATGGCGAACCCACTTGTTAGCGCCAGGTGCGGGCCAGGGGCCGCCTCCGCCGAATACTGAGGGCTCGTCGACGGTGACGGATGAGAAGGCGAGGCCCGAAGTGTCGACGGCGTCGAAGTAGTAGTCGCCGGCGTTGATCGCGGCCTCGTCGGCGCCGTCGACAATCGAAGTCCATTCGTAGAGGCCCTCGTTGCCGACCTCGGGGCCGCCCTGGGCTTGGGCGTTAGCGGCGGCGGGTGTCGCCGAGTTGTTGCCTCCGCCCTCGGTGGTGACTACCGGGGTTGCGCCGGTGGCGCCGGCGTTAGCGGCGGCGGGGTAGGCCTGCGCCGAGGCCTCGAGTTGGTCGAGCCAGGCCTCGAGGGTGGCGAAGTTGTCGTAGACGTAAACGGTGTCGTGTGGGTAGCTCGGGATTGTCGTGTAGGTCGGCCGCTGCCAGTGTGAGAGGCCGCTCGGGTGTAGGCCGGCCTGGACAGGCGCCGAGTCGGAGAGTAGGCCGTCGACGTTGATGGCTGTTTGGTAGACGCCGGTGCCGGTGCCGTTGTGTGGGTAGCCGATGACGTCGAGGGCGTCCTCGAGGGCCTTGATACCGGCGTTGTAGTTGACTGTCTCGCCGCCGTCGCCGTAGTTGCGGATCGGGGGCGCCCATCGGCCGGCTCCCCAACGCGCCTCGACGTAGCCGAGGGCCATGCCGTGAAGCTGGCTCGCGAAGTAGGTGTCGCCGTCGTAGAGGCGGCCGGCGGTGCCCTCGAGCATGTCGTCGATGTCGAACTCGCCGAGGGGCTCCGAGGTCGCGTAGCCGGTCGGGTCGGTGTTGCCGCCGGCGTAGGCGCGGTGGGCGACGAACATATTGCCGTTGTAGGCGACGGTGAGGGTGATGCTTGTGGGGCCGTCCCACATAAACACGCCGCGGGGTCGCGGCTGGACGGTGCGGCCTTGCGTGTAGACGAAGTCGGGGGAGCTCGAGGGCTCGGCGGCGCGTCGGGTGACGGAGCCGTCGGGGTTGGTGTAGGCCCACTGATGGGTCCGTTGGTCGTCATAGACCAGGGCGTACTCGAGGGCTATGTGGGCTCCGGCGCTGTAACCCTGGAGGGTAATGAAGTCAGGGTCGAGGGCGGCCTGGAGCTCGGCGGGTTTACCGGCCGGCGTGTTGCCGCCGTCGGAGTCGGTGAGCCAGGTGAGGGCCATGCCGAGGTCCTGCACGGGCATCGGGTGGCTGTAATCGTTGTCGTTGCCCTCGGTGGGCGGACTGTTCGACGTGTTGAGGTCCGTTAGGGAGTAGCGGACGGCGATGACGGTGTAGCCGCGGCGGAGTAGGTAGTCGCGGTGGGCAACGCTGATGGTGTCCTCGGAGCCCTCGAAGAATGCGCCGCCGTGGACGTAGACGCCGACGCGGCGGCCGGCGGAATCGTCATAGTCGACGGTCCAGGGCTCGTAGATGTCGAGGTAGCGGCGGAACCTGTTGCCGGTCCTCGAGTTGTCGCGGTCGTAGTTGACGTTTTGGGTGTTCCAGTAGCCCACTCCGCCCTCGGCGGAGGCCGTCGCCGCGGCCGGTGAGGCGGACGCGTTGGTCGCCGGTGCGTCGTAGTCAAAGTTGAGCGTCGAGTAGGAGAGGGTGGCCCATAGGGACGTCTCGAGACACTTGAAGCGGTACGCGTTGCCGACGTTGCCGGAGCCGGTCGGGTCCACTAGGACCATCGTGACGATGTAGTCACCGTTGCCGTCGTCGACGGCGTCGGTGATTGCGGCGTCGAGGGCGGCGGAGAGGTCGGGAGAGTCCTGGTCGCCGAATCCGAGGCCGGCGGCGAATAGCCAGGGGACAGGCGTGTAGCCGTCCGAGACGAATTGGGTGCGGATCGCGAGGGAGTCGACGGTCGTGCTAAAGGCGCCCTGGTCGGGGCCGATGTAGACCTGGCCGGTGATCGCGTTCCCGCCGCTCTGGTCGTGACTGATGCCGACGGTGAGGGTGGCGGAGCTAACGCCGGTGCCGGCGACGACGGCGTCGCGGATGGCGCCGCTGATCTTGAATCGCCACGCGGGCCAATACTGGAGGGTCCCGACGTGACGGCGAAACCAGATAGTGCCGGAGCCGTCGTTAGTCCAGTTGCCGGCGCCGTTGTCCTGGCCGTAACTGTCGTCGAGGGCGACAATGTCGCCGCTGTTGGCCGTGGGCATGACCTAGCCGCCTTTCGGGGAGAGTGCCGGCGAGCTCGAGGCGGGCGAGCTCGAGCTCGCCGGCGTGGCGGCGAGGGTCACACGGTCACTACAAATATTCCGTTGGACGCATCCCAGGTGATCGTCAGAGTTCCGCCGATGACCTGTTTGCCGGAGCCGAAGGCGAGGGCGGCGACGAGCAAGTCGGAGGCGTGCGTCGTGTTGAAC
>JBICHN010000004.1:0-446617 GCA_043101845.1 Phycisphaerales bacterium
CCGCACGGCCTGGAAGGCCGTGGCACACTGGGGTTGGCTTTAGTAGGTTCGGCTGTTGCCGAACGGTTGGGCGTTCGTGGTCGAGGGGGGTTCGGGTTGATCGGACGGCGCGCGTGTATCCGCACGCCGAACCGGCAGGCAATAGCCTGACCTACCGGAATGATTTGAAATCTCAAATCTGAGATTTCAAATCTCCTGGATCACGCGCCGTCCGCCCTGTGGCTTCCCCGAACCTCAGCCACAGCCACCCGGCGAGCGCGAGCTACGAAGGGGTGGCTGTGGTTGGAGCGCAGCGGAACCCACAGCGAATGGAACGAGCGGGTCCGTGACGAAGAGTCGCTCCCCGTGTGCCACTGCCGTGTCGGCAGTGCTGCGGAGCGGCGGACGGCGCGCGAGTCAACGAGCGCCTTCAGCGTCACGCCCACCCGCGTTCCACTCGCACGGCCTGGAATCCCGTGGCACACCTGATTCGATAACGACTACGCCGGTTTGACGAACCCGAGGTGGAGTTCCGCGTGCCGCAGGTGGAACTGCATCCACTCGTCATGGGTGAGCTGATCGAGGTAGGGCTGCATCGCAGTCATCTTCTCGTTCTCGAGCCGCGCGACGGCCTGTCGTAGGTTCTCGACCGCCGCGTCGAGCTCGGCGTCGGCCTTCGGCAGCCAGGCGCGCATGCCTTCGCTCACCTCGAAGCCCGGCTGGAGTCCGCGGCGGAGAATCATCTTCTTCATGCGCGGGTCGATCTTGTTCGTGATCTCACCCTGGACGGGGATGCCGTCGATCGAGCCGTTGATGGTGTCGGCGAGGTGCTGGACGATCTGGCTCGCCGTCCAGTTTCCGGTGGTCGCGTAGCCGGCGCCGCCGGCGGCCGCCCAGGCGTCGACATCGCGCATCATCTCGTCGAGCGACTCGAAGCGCAGCGTGCGGCGCTCCGGCGTCGTAGACGACGCGTCGCTCTTGTTCTTCACGGGATCGTTCATGTGGTTCAGCCCTCCGCCGAATGTTCGGCGCGCGAATGGTAGCGGCGCGCCGATCGAGTTCGAGTTCGCGCGCTGCGTCGCGCCGCGCCTCGCGCCGCCGACGAATCGTTCTCATGACGAAACATTCATCGCGCATCTCGCGACGGCGGGCCGAGATGCAGCGTGTCCGGAAATGGGCCGCGGAAAAATTGGCGGTCGGATGAATCGGCGAAACACTTGGTGCGGTATCGACACGGCGCGAGACTGGCGCCGACGCGCGCCCGTGACCGTGTCGCAGCGTGACGCCCGCTGGGAAGTTTCCAACCGAAAACCTTTTTGACGAGACGAACGCGTCAGATTGGCGTCAACCAGTTAGAGGGAGATCGTTGCCATGGCTACGCAGCCGAAGAAGCCGGAAATGGCCACCAAGAAGACGAACGAACCGAAGAAGGAACCCGGCCAGGGCAAGCCCGCCCAGTCGCCGAAGACGACCCCGGGCCACAAGCCCGAGGGCAACCCGAAGAAGATGTGATTTCGGTTTGACGCGGGCGTTCGTCCCGAACCGGGTCGGCGTCCGGCCTTGCGCCGGACGCCCCCTGTTTCGCGGCGCCGCCCAGGCAAGGTCTCGTCAGCGCCGTTCCGCGACGCTCAGCGAACCCGCAGTGTGTTGCAAGGTTGGGGAGAGAGAGACTCGCCGGCGACCTTCGTGCATCGCTACGGCGGTTGGGGGAGGAGGAAAACGGGGGAACGAACCAGACGGCGGCGCTGACGAGCTTTCACATGCGGAACCAGGCCTCCGAGTTTCTCGGAGGCCTGTTCCTTTTCCCGCCGTGGTCGCCACGCGTCCTTCGTGATTCGTCATTGTGACTCCCGGCGCCGCGGGGTAGGCTGGCCATTCGAGCCTCGCCGGGAAAGGACCGCCTCATGCCCCGCTCTTCTCTTCGTCGCGCTTCCGCCGCCGCGGGCGCGGTCGCCACCGGTCTCCTCGCCGCGCCGATGCTGCACGCGGCCGGCCCGCAACCCGAGTACGACATCTTCGAAATCGACGACCTCGGCGGGAACCTGAGCTCCGCCTTCGGCGTGAACAACCACGCCCAGGTCGTCGGGAGCGCCGAGACCTCGCCCGGCTCGCCGACGCGGGCGATTCTCTGGGACGACGGTGTCCTCACCGATCTCGGCACGCTCGGCGGCGACTGGAGCTCCGGCCGCGGCGTCAACGACCGCGCCCTCGTCGGCGGATGGTCGCAGATCGCGCCGGGCGCGCACGATCATGCGGTCATCTTCCGGAACGGACTCGTGAAGAGTCTCGGCTCGCTCGGCGGCGACGACGCGAGCGGCTTCGGCGACGACATCAACGAGGCCGGCCATGTCGCCGGACGCTCGCGCACGGTGAACAACGAACTCCGCGCCGCGCTCTGGACCGACCTCGAGATCATCAACCTCGGCACGCTCGGCGGATTCAGCAGCGAAGCGAAGGCGCTCAACGATGTCGACCAGGTCGTCGGCTTCAGCCGCATCCCAGGCGGCGACTCGCACGCCTTCCTCTGGGAGAACGGCGAGATGGAGGATCTCGGCACGCTCGGCGGCGCGCGGGGGACGAGCGTCGCGCACGGCATCAACAACGCCGGCGTCATCGTCGGCGCGTCGATCACGCCCGGCGGCGGAAGTCATGCGTTCCGCTGGGAGAACGGCGTCATGACCGACCTCGGCACGCTCGGCGGTCTGCACAGCGAAGCCCGCGAGATCAACATGAGCGAAGAGATCGTGGGCATCGCCCAGCATGAAGGCGGTGTCTTCGTCGCAGCGCTCTGGAAGAACGGCGAGGTCATCGACCTCAACTCGCGCATTCCGCCGAACTCGGGATGGGATTCACTCCTCGTCGCCGCGGACATCAGCGACGCGGGCTACATCGTCGGCTCCGGGCAGATCGGAATCGAAACGCACGGCTATCTTCTGCGGCCGCGGCTCGACCTCGAAGGCCCCGACCCCGGCGTCGCCGGCGAGGTGAACACGCTCACGGTCGACGGCGGCACGCCCGATGAAGTCGCGTACTTCATCTACGGCTTCGCGTCCGGATCGACGCCCGTGCCGAACTGCCCGGGCCTCGACGCGGGCGTGCGCAACCCGACCATCGCCGGAACCGGCACGGTCGACCGGCACGGCGACGCGTCGATCAGCGCCTCGGTCCCGCCGGCGGCGCGCGGGCGACGCGTCTTCGTTCAGGTCGTCGAGCCCGCGACCTGCCGCGTGAGCGATGTCGTCGAGCATGTGTTTCTCTGAAGCGGAAGAGACGGAGAGACGGAGTCACGAAGAGACGAAGTGGGAGCGAGCCGGGCCGTGCCACGCCCGGAGTTCGCGCCGCGCTGCGCCCATCCTCCGTACGGAACCGGACCTCCGCTCGTCGGCGCTGCGCTTCGACTGTGCTCCAGTCCGGCTTGGCGCACGGTTTTCGTGAATCTACGCGTCACGCACGGTTCGTCAATCACCCGGGACTGGAGCGCCGACAAGCTCCGCCGTCGAGCGCAGGTCCGGTTCCGAGTGTCGAGCGGCGCTGCGCTGACGAGCGGCCCGAATGAGAAAGAGCCCCCGACGAACGATTCCGTCGGGGGCTCTCTCGTTTCCTGAGTCATCGATCGCCGCGGCGTTTACCGCAGGTGGAGCATGGCGCCGACGATCGGGCCGTACTTCACGACGAGGCCGGCGAAGACGACCGAGACGATCGAGATGAGCTTGATGAGGATGTTGAGCGACGGGCCGGAGGTGTCCTTGAAGGGATCGCCGACGGTGTCGCCGACGACGCCGGCCTTGTGGGCTGACGAACCCTTGCCGCCGTGGTGACCCGCTTCGATGTACTTCTTCGCGTTGTCCCAGGCGCCGCCCGCGTTCGCCATGAAGATCGCGATCGCGAAGCCCGACGAGAGGCCGCCCATGAGCAGGCCGATCACGCCGGCGACGCCGAGCACGAGACCCACGAGCACCGGGACGACGATCGCGAGGAGTGAGGGCAGCACCATTTCGCGCTGCGCGCCCGCGGTCGAGATCGCGACGCACTCCGCGTACTGCGGGTACTTCACGCCCTCGTGCTCGACCTTCTTCGGCCACTTCATCGGATCGGCCATGTCGGCTTCGGACATGCCCTGGCTGCGGAACGCCTCGCGCATCTTGCCGAACTGGCGGCGGCACTCGTTCATCATCGCGTACGCCGCGCGGCCGACCGCGTTCATCGTCAACGCGCAGAACACGAACGCGAGGAGCACGCCGAAGAAGAGTCCGCCGAGCACGCGCGGGTTCATGAGCGAGACATCGTAATAGATCATGAGATTGCGGATCGACGCCTGGTCGGCGCGAACCATGCGGAAGCGCGTCGAGTCGACGCCTTCGCCGAGTTGCACGCTCCACGACTTCTCGATGTCGTTCCAGTCCGTCGTCGCCGCGGCGAGCTGGCCGCCGTCCGCGACCTCGGCGAGGTCGTCGACGAAGCCGGCCTGGTAGGCGCTCACGATCGGCAGGCCGCCGACGACATCGACTTCATCATCGGCGTCGTCGAGGAGCGAGCCGTCCGGACCGACGATCGCCCACTTGCCGTAGCCCGCGTAGTACGCGGTGACGCGGTCGACATTCGTGACCTCGGCGATCCCGGCGCCGTTCACCCAGTCCTGCGCCTGCGTCGTCTGCTGCTGCTGGACGACCTGCACATACGCGGCGAGCAGGGCGAGCGCCGTAAGCGCCGCCGAGCCGATCGCGAAGCCCTTGCCCGTCGCCGCGGTCGTGTTGCCGAGCGAGTCGAGCATGTCGGTGCGCTCGCGCACATGCGGCGGCTGTCCGGTCATTTCCGCATTGCCGCCGGCGTTGTCCGCGATCGGGCCGTACGCGTCGGTCGCGAGCGTGATGCCGAGCGTCGAGAGCATGCCGACGGCGGCGATGCCGACGCCGAAGAGGCCGAGCACGAAGTCGTCGTTGCCGCCGGCGAAGCCGAAGGCGCAGAGGATCGCGACGACGATGACGACGAGGGGAATCCAGGTCGACATCATGCCCTCGGCGATGCCGGCGATGATGACCGTCGCCGGACCCGTGTTCGCCTGCTCGGCGATGCGTTGCGTCGGCTTGTGCTCGTAGCTCGTGTAGTACTCGGTGCCCCACGCGATGATGAGTCCCGCGAGCAGACCCGACGCGATCGAGCCGAGCAGGCCGAGCCAGCTCACCGCGTCGGACTCCATGCCGCCGACGAGGAAGAAGAGCAGTCCGGCGCCGGCGAGGATGATGAGCGCCGAGCTCGCCCAGACGCCCATGTGGAGGCTCTTGAGGAGCTGGCTGAAGCTTGCGCCTTCCTTCGCCTTCACGGTGAAGATGCCGAGGATCGAGCAGAGGATGCCGAGACCGGCGAGGCACATCGGCGTGACGGTGAGGCGCATCGCGTCGCCCGCGGAGAGGCCGAGCGAAAGCGACGCCGCCGCGGCGAGCGCGGTCGACGAGAGGATCGAGCCGTAGTACGACTCGTAGAGGTCGGCGCCCATGCCCGCGACATCGCCGACATTGTCGCCGACATTGTCCGCGATGGTCGCCGGATTGCGGGGGTCGTCTTCGGGGATGCCCGCCTCGACCTTGCCGACGAGGTCGGCGCCGACATCGGCCGCCTTCGTGTAGATGCCGCCGCCCACGCGGGCGAAGAGCGCCTGCGTCGAGGCGCCCATGCCGTAGCTCAGCATGACGATCGTGAGCATCTGGAGCGACATGCCGGTGAACACGGCGTTGAACAGGAAGAACCAGATCGAGATGTCGAGCAGCGCGAAGCCGACGACGACGAGACCCATGACGGCGCCCGAGCGGAACGCGACCTTGAGGCCGTCGTTGAGCGAGTGCTTCGCCGCGTGCGTCGTGCGCGCCGACGCGTAGGTCGCGGTCTTCATGCCGAACCAGCCGCAGAGCCCCGAGAAGAACCCGGCGATCGGCACGCCGATGACCGACCAGGTCGGCTGCAGGTTGAGGGCGAACGCGAGCACGGCAAGGACCGCGATGAGGATGACGAACACGATCCCGACGACCTTGTACTGTCGGGTGAGGTACGCCATGGCGCCCTGGCGGACGGCCTCGGCGATCTCGATCATGCCTTCGTCACCCTCGCTCTGCTTCTTCATCCAGCCGAAGAAGACGAACGCCATGACGAGCGCGGCGACCGCGCCCACCGGGGCGATGAACCAGATCGGCGGGATGTCGGAGAAGGCGGCGAGCGTGATCGGCGACCACAGCCCGGCCGGCGCCACGGCGTTGAACGATTCCATCATGTCTGGGGACCTCGCGATCGACCTCCACCCACGGGTCAATGGTCGGGTCGAATTGAGAAATGGGGTTTGGTTGCTTCGCTTTGCTCTGCTCTGCTTGCTCTGCTTCGCTTTGCTTCGCGTGTGAAGGGCTGACCTCGATTCGCCGCCGCGCCCCGCGGCTCGGGCGACGCGTCGAGACATCCGGGAGCCCGGATCGGCGTCAGCCGGTCTGACTGCTGATTGTGTCGGCCTCGATCTCTACTTCTTCGTCGGCGCGGCGTCGCGGCCGCCTTCAACTTCACCGCCCGTCGGCCGGCGCCCGAACCTCGGGGCGCGCGTCGGTCGGTCCATCCATCCGCCGTCTTCGCCGTCGCGCTCGACGCGGCCGGGGCGTCACTTCGCCTCGCCCGCGGAGCGGCGCGCGTCCGTCGATCCGGCGATCGATCGAACGACGATTCGTTACTGCTTACTTGCGCTCGGCGCGCTTCTGGCTCTTCCGCTTCGCGCGGTTGCGGCGCTCCGAGGGCTTCTCGTAATACTGCTTGCGCTTGATGTCCTTGGTGAGCCCTTCTTTTTCACAGAGCTTCTTGAAGCGGCGAAGCATTTGCTCGACCGACTCGCCGCTGCGTGACTTGATGCGAATGGACATGGTCTGTTCGTTCCGTTCCCCAGCGATCCGACGCCCGCCGCTTCCGGCCGCACTCGGGCCGGCGCCGAGGCGCCTGAACTGTCTACCCTAACTCGTCTCGTGGTCCGAGGTTACCAGTCGATCCACACGGGCTCGCCCGCATGAAGTCGACGAAGAAACCGACCCGGTTCGAGCCGAATCGTCGGCCAAACCGGCCCCCGGCGGCCAAAAACACGAAATCCCCCGCCGCCCGGGACCGCCTATTGAAGGCCACTTCCCCGCTCTTTGCAACTCGACCACCGAAAACCGGGGGTTTTGAGGAGCGCGGCCACTCGATCCCTCTTGGCGGCGGCTTGAGGCCCCGCCGCCAGGCGCGGTATATTGCCCCCGTGCACGGGAGAACCCGACGATTTGTTCCCCTTCGACTGAAGGTCTTCGCGCTCGCCATTCTGGTCGTCGCGACGGCGGCCGGTGTGCGCGCCGACGGGCCGGCCGCGACCGGCGCGGCGCCGGATGAACTCCCGCTTCTGCGTCCCGCGCACATTCTCGAGGGCGCTTCGCTCCTGCGAGATGTCTTCCCGGACGACAACGCGTCGGTGATCTACGGCATCGACGCCGCGTCGATTGGAGCGTCCGTCGTCGTCCTGACCCGTCGTGGGAGCGAGCCGGGCGTCCGGATCGCCGTACTCTCGGCGGGCGCCGGAGCCGTCGAGCGCGTCACGCCTCTGTTCGAAGGGCGCTGGGAACCGGATATCTTTGCGGTCGACGATGGCGCCTCCGTATTGTGCGCGAGGCGCGGAGACCGGACCCGTGAATCGCGCCTCGTTCACATCGATCTTCGGACCGAGCGGATCGTGCGCGAGTTCAGGCCATCGGACCAGAACTTGCGATTCCGTTACATCGCCGGCGCGTCGGCCGATGGCGACACGATCTGGGGCGCGTGGACGAGCGTGGACGGTCGACTCTGGCTCTGTGCGCACGATCTCGCCGAGGGCGGGACCGAGGTCATCTTCGAGTCGACGCGCGACGCCGAGTCCTGCGAAATTGGCGGAGTCAGCCATCCGGCCGAGGACCTTCATTATGTCGTGACCAAATTGGACGGCGAAACGCGGATCGCTCGTTCGGCGCGGTCGGGGATCCACTGGACCTACCGGGGCCGGCTCGGGCTTGAACTTCACACGCCGTCGGGCCCTGACCGGTGGAGTCGTATCGATGGACACATCCCGAGGGCGGATTCTCGCGAGACTTCACTCGTCCTCACGCCGGATCCCCCCACGCTCTTCTTCTTCGCCAACGAGACCCAGCGGATCTCGACGCTTCGTTTCCAGGACGACGAGGTCACGGCATGGCCGCGCTGGCCAGCGGACGAGCGGATAGTGAGCGTTGCGCCGAGCTTCGCGCCGAGTCGTGATGGTCGATGGCTTGCCGTCGATCTCAACGCGTTCGACACCGACCATGAGAATCCGACCGACTTCGTGACCCGGCGACGGCTCTACTTCTTCGACGCGCAGGCGGGCGTGCCCCGCGCGGCCCTCGAATACGGCCCGGACCAGGCGCCGGGGGAGAACCCGATCCATCTCCGGCGGCTCGTCACGGCGCCCGACGGTCGCTTCGTCGCCGCGCTGCTCGACACGCGCGAAGTCGACCCGCCGTACACACGAACCCAGTCGCTCCTCGTGTTCGATACCCGAGAGATCGTGGACCAGCAGGAATGAGCCCGCGTACCGCCCGTCCGACCGGCGACGGCGCGATCGTCATCGTCGAATTGAGCGTGGTCGTCGAAGGCGACCGTTTCAACCAGTGACCGTCGAGCGTCAACCTGGCGCCGTATGTCGAGCGTCGATTCATGCAGGATCTCAGAACACTGCAACCGACTTCTGTCACCGACCTCCCGACCGAAGGGTTCGGGACGCCACAGATCGCGATGGCGCCGGACGGCACGGCGCTTTACCTCGTCGAAGAATCGAACGCGATCAATCTACTGGAGATGGTGTCGCAGCACCGCTTCGAGATTGTCGTCGCGCTGTTTGCCATCGCATTCTTCGTACTTCTCCTGAGCGTTCGACACATTCGTCGCACACCCCACACGCCCGGCGAACCGTGTTGCCGGCGGTGCGGCCATTGCCTTCGGGGTGTCGACCGAGATCGCTGCGCGGAATGCGGCGCCGATCTGAGGCGTCGCCGGCCGACGCGCACCGGGCGCCACTGGTCGTTCCGGCTTGCCCCGGTGGCCGCGATATTCGCACTCTTCCTCGGCGCCGGCGTCTATGTCAGGCTGAATCCGGCGCCCCCCGCGCCCTCGACGGGGGAGTTCGCCTGGTGGTCCACAGGTCTCGCCGAGTTTGCGCTATCCAGCAACATCGCGTGGCTCACCGCACTGGTCGAACCCGTCGTCCAGATTCATACGGTCGATCCCGACTCGGGCGATCGCACACGAACCCTCCACACCTGTCGCGCCGACGGGGGTCCTCGGGACCTTCGGATCTCGGTGGATGGATCGTTCTTGCTCTTCCTGGCCGGTAATCAGCGCATCTGGACCGGGGTGGAAAAGGTCTCCACCGAGATCAAGCGCATCGATGTACGGACCGGTCGTGTCGTGGCCCGATTCGACGCGGGCGCCGGTCAGGGAAGATCCGCGATCACGCTGTGGTCGATCATCGGCATCGATCCAGCGGGACGACGCGCCTGGGCCGAAGGATGGAGTGGACGAGCATCGACCGCCCTCTACGAACTCAACCTCGACGATCAGGGCGTTCGATATCTCGCGAATTCGGGAGAAATGTTCGGTCGAGGTCGTGGTCGCCCGGGGTACTCGACGGAGCTTCTCGTGCATCCCGCGCCCGAGCGCCCGCGCATGATCCAACTCCCCGTGATCAAAGCTCCCGCGCTCGCGGGTTCTCGAGCGACGGGCGACCTCACCATCCAAGTGAGATCAATCGATGGCGACCTCGGATCCGATCTCGAAGATATCCATGCACCGCCCGACGCCGGGCCATGGTTACCCAAACCAAGGTCACTCATCACGGCCGACGGTCGACTATTCGCGATACGGTACCGCTCATCCGTCGTCAACTGCGTCGACCTCGCGAACCCGGGTCAGATTCGAGAGCTCCGAATCCCTGACTTCGCCCTGGGAGGAGGGCGTCCGTCAACCGGACTCCTCGCGCATGCTCCAGACGCGGACCAACTATTCATGCTTGACCGGCGATCAGATTCGCTTGGACGCGCGGACTCGTCGTCGTCCCCCATGATCAGCGGATTGATGGTTCTGGTCACCGATTCTGGAGTCACCGACTGGACTACCCGACTCATGATCCCCGGGTCTCATCTCTCGGTGCTCACGATTTCGGTGAGCGATGACGGCCGGCGCTGTGCGGTTCTCGTGCAGGACTGGCTTACCAACCAGGGTCGCGCGACGGAAAGGGTCTACCTCTACCGGCTCGACTGATTGGATGAGGTCAGCCTGTCGCCGCGTCCGCTACACTGCGGCGCTCATGCCGCTCATTGTCGACGCGTACAACGCGACGAACGCGACCGGGGCGTTGCCGCCGGACCTTGCGGGGCTCGATCTCGACGAGCTGTGTGATCTCATTGATCGAAGCCGCTACCGCCACATGCCGATTGTCCTCGTCGCTGACGGCGCCGAGCCGGGGCCGATTCCGAGCCCGGATGTGACCATCGTCCCGTTCGATCGCCTCAATGCTCCCACCCGACGCACGGGTGTGTTTCCGTCCCATGTCGCGCTGTTCCGAGAGGGGACGATGGCCGCGCGCGACAATCGCCCGGGGCCAATCGCCCAGCCGCGCGGTCGGATCGTCAGGGCCGATATCAGCGCCCTTCGGCTCTGGACGCTTGATCTCACGACCGGGGGTGTGTGCGAATTCGAACGCTTCACGAACGATGACACGGTCGAATGGATGAATCCGATCGCGGCGTCGAGTCATGACCCCGCGTGGGTCTTCGCCCTGCCCCGCGTCAAGACCGCTTGGGGGCGAGCGTTTGAATTCGACTCGCGACGGATAGTTATCTTCGACGGCGCCACCGGCTTTCAATGTGGCTCGCTCTCGCTCCACGAGGCGCTCGCCGAGTCTCCCGCAAAGGGCCGCAAAATCAGAAGACCCTCGTCGCCGCCACAAGTCGAAAGCATCGCGACCACGCTACGCGGCGACGCCGTGGTGGTCGAGATCTCGCATCCGGACGACTCACCGCGGGCCACCGTTCTCAATCGGCGCCGCACACTCGTCGTGTTCGATACATCCCCCGTGGTGAACGCTTCACAGAACGAAGTTCACGAATCATCTCGAACCGAATCGATCGACCCGGGATCGACTCCTCATCCGGACACTTGAGCGTCGCAAGCGGTTCGTGGTATCCTGCGTCCGTGCAAGGGAACGCCCGCCGATTCATCGTCGCCTTCGTCTGGTTGACGCTCGTGTTCGCGCCGAGCGCGGCGCCGCCCGTCGCGCGCGCCGCAGACGGGCGCGACGATCACGACCGCCGCTTCCCCACGCTCGCTCCGGCGCGCATCATCACCGCGGCGGAGATCGCCGGCGTCGATTACCTCACCACGATGCGCGGCGTCGGCTTCGCGCCCGACGGCGACCGCCTCTATGTCCGGCTCGCTCAGGGGGATTCGCCACCCGAGCGGCTCTTCGAAGTCGACCTTACCGCCGCGAGCGGGCCCGCGTTCCGCCCCGTCGGCGCCTACGAATTCTTCGGCGGCGGAATCGGACCCGTCGTGACGCCCGACGGCGCCGCGGCGCTCGTCGCGCGACGCGGCGAACATCGTGCGGCGCACCGGGACGACCTCGTCCTCATCAACCTCGCGGACGGCGCGTGGACGCATGTCTTCGAATGCCCCGAGCCGCCGCTCCATCCCGACGCGCCGCCCGCCGGAATGGTCGCCGAACTCGTCATCGACCACTTCGCCGGCTTCACGAACGACGGCGACACGGCCCTCGTCGTGTGGCGCGTGCAGCCGTTCGGTCCGACCACAGAATACTGGCTCTACGAATGCGACCTGCGCACGGGCGCGATAGCGCAGCGCCGCGTCATCCGGACGCCCGACGACCCGGCGCCGAAGAAGGAAGCCGGCCTGTCCCTCTTCGGCTCGATCGAGACGCGGCGTGCACGCCTCATCCCGAAGGGCAATCCGCGGCTCCTCGTCTCCGAACACCCGGACGGTCCAAACGGGCGAAGCGTGCAGATCACCCCGCTCGACGGCGATTCGCCGGAGCCGCTGCGACGATCGGGGACCATGCCGCTTGATACCGGCCCGGCGAACGAGTTCGCTCGAACGAATGCGCCGAGGTCGCCAATCGGCTCGCCGCATCCGGACGGATTCGTGATCGGCGTGGACGCTCCGGCGGGCCGGCTCTGGTCGATCGACCTGGAGACCGGCGACGCGACCGAGTTCGAGCCGGTTCATCCGGGCGATCTCGACGCCATGTTCTCAGCGGTCGTCACGGCGAGCCGCGCGCCGCCCCTGGTCTTTGTGGCGCCGAGATTTGATCCGTTCCGGCGACCCGACGCGCCCGAACCGCCCGACGACCGATTCGTCGTCGTGTACGACCCGCGCGACGGATCGAAACTCGCCGAGCTCGATCTCCGCGCCGTGCTGCCGGCGGAGACGCCCGGGCCGCCGGGCATCCCCGCCTCGCAGCGGCGTCGCCTGGAGACGATCTACGAATCGCGTGTCGAATCGCTCGCCGCCTCACCCGATGGCCGGCGCCTCATCGTCGAGATCTCGGCCGCTGGCGACGAGTTCGTTCGCTTCGCCCCAAATCGCGAACACACGCTCATCATCTTCGACACGAGCGGAATCGGCGTGAGCGAGTCCGGGAACTGATCATTCGAACGCGCAGTCGCCGCGTTCGCTACACTGCCGCGCTCATGCCGCTCATTGTCGACGCGTACAACGCGACGAACGCGACCGGGGCGTTGCCGCCGGACCTTGCGGGGCTCGATCTCGACGAGCTGTGTGATCTCATTGATCGAAGCCGCTACCGCCACATGCCGATCATCCTCGTCGCCGACGGCGCCGCGCCCGGGTCGATGGTCGAGCGCGGCGTGGTCGAGCGCGTCGTGCGGCCGGACCTCGTCGTCCGCTACGCCGGGCCCGGGCGCGACGCGGACACGCTCATCGAGAAGATGATCCGCGCCGACTCGGCGCCGAAGCGCCTCATCGTCGTCTCGACCGACCAGCGCGTGCGCCGGGCCGCGACACGGCGCGGCGCCCGGTCGATGACGAGCGAAGCGTTTCTCGCGCGGCTCGTCGTCGACCGCGAGCGCGCCGACCGGCGCGACCGCGGCCGCGCCGCCGCGCCGACGCTCGTGTACGACATCCCGCTCGACCCCGGGTCGATCGACTTCTGGCTCGGCTACTTCGCGCTCGAGTCCGACGACCCGATCGCGACGATCCCGAGCGCGGGGCCGCGCGAACCACCACCGCCCGCCCCGGCGCCGGAGCCCGGGCCGACGCCGTCGCCGTCGCCGACGATCCCGCCGCCGGAAGCGCGACCCGTCGACGAGGACATGGACGACGAGGAAGACGACGGCCTCATCGATGTCGACGACCTCGACATGGGCGATTACCTCTGAGCGGCGGGGGATCGTTAAGAATGATGGCGTCGTCCAAGCCGGACTGGAGCAGCCGGACGCGAAGCGTCCGCGGCGGAGGTCCGGTTCGGCGCCTCGGACGGCGCCCGCTCACGAACCCGTAGAGCCGCGGCGTGTCGCCGGGGTCGAGGCGCAGCCCCCCCCACGGGGGCGGAGCCTCGAAGTTCGGCGTGCGCCCGTCGCGCGCCCGCTTCGCGGCTTGGGGGCGTTGACCCCCGGCGCCGCGACCCCGCTCACAGAGCGCGGCTCTATGCGCAGCGCGCTTCCGAGTGCGCCCGCTTGAAGAAGCCCCGGATGCGAATCCGGTGGCCTGCCCGCTCAAAGGAGGCCGGCTCACGATTCGACGGGCAGGCCGCCGCATTCGCATGCGGGGCTTGGGCGTACGGGCGTTCTGTGGACTTCCGGCGTTAAACGGGGCGGCACGCCCCGGCTCGCTCGCTCGCACCCACTTCGTCTCTTCGTGACTCCGTCTCTCCGTCTCTTCTTCCCTACACTTCGCCGATATGGACAGACGACGCGTGGTCATCACGGGACTTGGGGTCGCGAGCGGCCTCGGTATCGGCGTCGAGGCCCTCTGGGACGGGCTTCTCGAGGGTCGATCGGCGATTAAACCGATCCGCCAGTTCGATGCGGCCGCCTTTCCGCTGCGCTTCGCGGGCGAGGTCGAAGAGGGCTTCAAGATCCGCGATTTCGTGCCGAAGTCGTACCGCAAGGCGACGAAGGTCATGTGCCGCGACATCGAACTCGCGGTCGCCGCCGCGGCGAAGGCCGTCGGCGACGCCGGCATCCGCACGGCCGGGTCGGTCGAGAATGGCGATGCGCCGACCTACGCGCCGAATCGGATGGGATGCCAGATCGGCGCCGGGCTCATCGTCGCCGAGATGAACGAACTCACCGCGGCCTTCGCGACGGCGCGGGAGAACGAGTCGAGCCCGTTCGACCTCAAGCGCTGGGGCGAGACGGGCATGCAGAACCTCACGCCCCTCTGGCTCCTCAAGTACCTGCCGAACATGCTCGCGTGCCATGTCACGATCGTGCACGACTGCCAGGGACCGAGCAACACGATCACCTGCGCCGAGTCGTCGGGCGCGCTGAGCGTCGGCGAATCGATGCGCGTCATCGAGCGCGGCGACGCGGACCTCTGTTTCACCGGCGGCGCCGAATCGAAGATCAACCCCCTCGGCCTCCTGCGCCAGTGGCACACCGGCATGTTCGCGGACGCCCGCGAACTCAACGGCGACGCGAACGACGGCTCCCGCGTCGTGCGGCCGTTCGGGACCGACGCCCGCGGCTCGGCCCCCGGCGAAGGCGCGGCGATCCTGCTCGTCGAGGGCGCCGACGCCGCGACGAAGCGCGACGCCCGCGTCTACGCCGAGATCGCCGGCTTCGGCGCGAGCCAGTCGAGCGACCTCGCCGCGCACGGCCTCCAGCCGGGCGCAAGCGGCGCCGGGCTCGCCGCGGCGATCCGCCAGGCGCTCCGCGACGCCGAGGTCGAAGCCGACGCGATCGACGCGATCGTCCCCTTCGGCGCCGGCGCGCCAGAGTACGACGAATTCGAAGCGAACGCGCTGCGCACGATCTTCGGCGACCGACTCGCCAGGATTCCGCTCGTCACGACGAAGCCGAATGTCGGCCTCACCGCCGCGGCGTCGAGCGCGATCGACCTCGCGGTCGGCGCCTTGTGCCTGCACCACCAGACGCTCCCGGCGCGGATCAACGGCGAGTCGCCGCGTGACGGACTCGACGCCGGAACGACGAAGTCGCGCGACGCCCGGCTCAGCCATGTGCTCTGCTGCGGCAGCGGGTTCGGCGGCCAGAACGCCGCGGTCATCCTCAAGCGCTGGTCGCCTTCCTCCGGCGGTTGACCCCGCGGGCCACGGCCACGGCCACGGCCACGGTCGACGAATGAAATGACTGATTGATTGACTGACTGACGGACTCACGAAACACGAATCATGAAGAAGCGCGTCGTCATCACGGGAATGGGCTGGGTCACGCCGCTCGGTCACTCGATCGAAACGGTCTGGGAACGGCTGCGCAAGGGTGAGTCCGGCGTGGACCGGATTACCCGGTTCGACGCGGAAACCTTCCCCACGACCTTCGCCGCCGAAGTGCGCGACTACGACTTCCGCGACTTCGTGCGCGACCCCGACTTCCACGCGCACGCGCGGCTCAACGCGCAGTACGCGCTCGGCGCCGCGGCGCAGGCCTGGCGGCAGAGCGGGCTCGCCGACTTCGATGACCTCGCGCGCGACCGCGTCGGCATCTACCTCGGCGCCGGCGAAGGTCCGCCCGATTTCGAGACCTGCACGCTCACGAACCTCGCCGGCTGGGACGCGGGCGACGGCCGCTCGGTGAACACGAGCGCGTGGTGGGAGTCCGCGTCGACGCAGGTCCAGAAGTGGGCCGAGATCGAGCAGGAGGCGAACATGCCGCTCATGCATCTCGCGCATGAGTTCGGCGTCTCCGGCCCGGCGTACAACTGCCTCACCGCGTGCGCCGCGAGCACGCAGGCCGTCGGCGAGGCGATGGAGATCATCCGTCGCGGCGACGCCGAAGTCATGATCGCCGGCGGCGCGCACACGATGCTCCATCCCCTCGGCGTGACCGGGTTCAACCGTCTTACGGCGCTGAGCACGCGGAACGATTCGCCGCGCACCGCGGCCCGCCCCTTCGACCAGACGCGCGACGGTTTCGTCATGGGCGAAGGCGCCGGCATGCTCATCCTCGAGACGCTCGAGCACGCGAAGAAGCGCGGCGCCACGGTGCTCGCCGAACTCATCGGCTTCGGCTCCTCCGCGGACGCGTTCCGCATCACCGACATTCAGCCCGACGGCCTCGGCGCTTTCGCCGCCGTGCTCGAAGCGTTCAACGACGCCGGCATGCATCCGCAGACGCGTCTGCCTGATGGTCGGCCGCCCGTGCAGTACATCTCCGCGCACGGCACAGGCACGAAGGAGAACGATTCGATCGAGACGAAGGCGATGAAGCGCGTCTTCGGCGACCTCGCGCCGGAGATCCCGGTGAGTTCGATCAAGTCGATGATGGGGCATCTCATCGCGGCCGCGGGCGCCGTCGAGCTCATCACCTGCGTCCTCGCGATTCGCGATCGCGTGCTGCCGCCGACGATGAACCTCGAGCACCGCGACCCGGTCTGCGACCTCGACTATGTGCCGAACGCGGCGCGCGAGGCCGAGGTCGACATCGCGCTCTCGAACAGTTTCGGCTTCGGCGGTCAGAACGACACCCTGCTCGTGCGCCGTTTCGAGGATGACGCCTGACATGACGGGAATGCGCCGCGCGTTTGCGACCGTTCTGCTCGTCGTGGCCGGAGCGATGGTCATTTCGATCGCCTGGGCGTGGCGCCAGAGCCGTCAGACGCCGGAGTGGTGGGCGCCCGTGAATCCCGCGGCGCCGGAGGTCGAAGTCGCCGGCGAGCAGTTCGAAACCCGGATCGTGAACGAAACGCGACGCGTGCGGCCCGAATCGGAGACTTGGCGCATCCGCATCGACGAGAACGCGGTGAACGCGTGGCTCGCCGCCCGCTTTCCGAAGTGGGCCGAAAGCCAGTTCGACGGCGAATCGATCATCAACCGGCTGAGCGAAACGCATGTGCGCATCGAGGAGGAAGGCGTCATCCGCCTCGGCGCGCGGTACGGCGAGCGCGATGAGGGACAGCCGCTCTCGATCGCGATGCGTCTCATGATGACCGAGGACGGTCGCGTGGTCGGCGAGATCGAAGACGCCGCGGCCGGCCGGCTGCCTCTTCCCGCGACGATGGTGCTCGACGAGATTCTCCCCCGCCTCGACGACGCGCTCGCCGCGGCGATCCTCGACGCCGAGCCGATCGACCCCGTCATCCCCCTCGGCGGCGGCGACGATCGAACGATCCGCATCGTCTCGCTCGACTTCGAGCCCGGCGCCCTCACCCTCCGGGCGAAGACCGAATCGGACGGGTAAACGCGTACCCCATCTGAATTGAGCGCCGCAAGCCGGACTGGAGCAGCCGGACGCAAAGCGTCCGCGGCGGAGGTCCGGTTCGGCGCGTCGGACGGCCCCCCCGTCTCACGCGTAGAGCCGCGTGCTGTGCACGGGGTCGAGGCGCAGCCCCCCAACGGGGGCGAAGCCTCGAAGTTCGGCGCCCATCGCGCGCCCGATTCGCGGCTCCGGGGGATCGACCCCCTTCGCCGCGACCCCGCTCACAGAACGCGGCTCTACGGGATGCGTGCGGCGCGCGTGGTACGAATGGATTCCTCATTCCTCGGGTGGAACAGGCCTCTGAGCCTGTTTGAGGCGCGGCGATGTGCGCGCGTGCCCCGCTCGACGCTCGGAACCGGACCTCCGCGGCCGACGCTTCGCGTCGTCGCGCTCCAGTCCGGCTTGGGCGCACGATTCTCGTCGAACCACGCGGCTCGTGGAATCGCGCACCATTCGTAGATCAAGCCGGACTGGAGCGAGGTCGAAGCGCAGCGCCGACCCGCGGAGGTCCGGTTCGGAACGGAGGACGGGCGTGACGCGCGAGATTAATGAGCGAGCGACGCGCGAAGCTTGTCGGCGCTCCAGTCCGGCCTGGGGACAATTCACCCCGTCATCACCACTTTGATCACACCTGGCGCCTTCGCCGCGTCGAGCGCTTTCGCCCCGTCGTCGAGTTTCATGCGGCGGCTGATGAGGCTGAGCACATCGACCTGGCGGCGTTCGAGCGCCGCGACCGCGTCGGGGATCGAGCCGCAGCGCGAGCCGATGACCTCGATTTCATTGATGACGATCGGCGCGAGATTGGTCTCGCGCGTCGCCGGCGCCACGGTCGTCTTGAGCAGCACCTTGCCGCGCGGCCGCACGAGGCGGAGCGCGAGGTCGAGCCCGTCGGCCGAGCCGGTGCAGTCGACGACGATGTCCTGGTCGGCGCGACGGCCGATGTCGTCGACATGCCGGTGCGCGACGCCCCATTTCTCGCAGAGGTTCATCTTCTGCGGATGACGGCCGATGACGCGGACCGACGCGTTGAGCCGGCTCATCACCTGCGCGCAGAGCAGTCCGAGCCGGCCGTCGCCGAGCACGGTGATATACGCCTTGCCCTCGAAGTGGAGCTGCTTCGCCGCGTGAATCGCCGCGGCGAGCGGCTCGGCGAAGACCGCCTCGTCATCGTCGATCGAGTCGGGAACCGGAACGAGGTTCATGACCGGCAGCGTGAAGCGGTCGGCGAAGCACCCGTCGCGCCCCTGAATGCCGAGCACCGTGCGCTCGCGGCAATGTGTCGTGAGTCCGCGGCGGCAGAGATCGCACTTCCCGCACACCGCGTTGATGCCGCCCACCACGCGACGCCCGACGAGCTTGCGCTCGTCCGGACCGTTCACCGATTCGACGACGCCGACGAACTCGTGACCGAGCACGCCCCGGAACCCCATGTAGCCGCGCACGATTTCGAGATCGGTCGAGCAGACGCCCATGCGCGTCGGGCGCACGACGGCCTCGCCCGGCGCCGGGTCGGGCTCGGGATACCGCGCGTCGAGGGCGACGCGTTCTCCATCGAAGACGAGGGCTCGCATCAGGTCATCGCTCCAGCCATTCGCGTAGATCGACGAAGGCGCCGCGCGGGTTCAGGCGGGAATGACTCGGTCAGGCGAACGGGGCGCCGCGGGTCGTCCGCATCGCCCCGACCGTCCGAGAACCACGCGCTCAGGCGTGGCGCACCCCGGTCAGGGCTTCGCCTCGGCGAGTTCGGGGGGCAGGCCGACCGGTCGCGCCGGGTCCTCGAAGTACGGCCGGCTGAACGGCCAGATCTGCTCGAACCACGAGAGATCGCGCTGGTACACCGGATAGGTGTACGCGGTGCGCTCGCCGAAGGGATCGCTCGACGCCCGGTACCACGCGAGCCACTCTTCCGGCTCGAGGCCGAGTTCCTTCCCGGTAAGGAAGCGGAGCGACCGCCGCGCGTGATGGTTCACCGCGAGCGACTCGTCATCGAGCGCCGCGATGAGTCCCTCGACCACGCGCGGCTCGGCGTACTGCCCGAGCGCGTTCGCCGCGGCCATGCGCACATCAGACTCCGTGTCGTTCCGCAAGCGGTCGAGGAGCGGGCCGATCGCGACGGGATTGTGCAACCGCTGAAGCGACTGCGCCGCCTCGACGCGGACGATGGCCGAGTCATCGGTGAGGAGCGCGACGAGCCGCTCGGCGTCGACGGGTTCGCCGTGCAGGCCGAGCGCGAGCGCCGCCGCGGCGCGAACCATCGGGTCGGTGTCGATCACCGCCTCGCGGTAGACCTCCATGTACGGCGGCTCGCCGCCGAAGGGCGCGTTCGCGATGAGGCTGATGCCCAGCCGCCGCTTCTCGGAGTCGCGGTGGAACATCCACGACGCGGCTTCGCTCGGCGAGGGCTGGTCGAACTTGAAGGCCTCCTCGATATCGGCCGACATCGTGTCGCACCCGGTCGTCACGAAGATCGCCGCCACGGCCGTGACGAGCCCGCCGGCGATCGCCGCGAGCGAGCCCGCGGCCGGTCGAGTTGAAGTTCGGTTCGCGCTCATGGGTTCAGGCCATCCGGGTCGTGGTCTTCGGATCGGATCGGATCGAGTCGAATCGGTCGCTTCGGTCGGGGCGCCGGCGTGAGGCGCCCGCGCCGTCGAAAGGTCGAACTATAGTCCCGGCCGGCGGAGCGACCGAGCCGCGTCCGCCCCCCGCTAGAATCGGCTCGCTCGACCCGAACGCGCCAACGCCGCGGAGTGTCCCGACCGATGAGCCACGCCATCGAACGATTCGATCTCGAATGCGGCATGCGGCTCCTCGTCGAGCCGATGGGCGATGTGCAGTCGGTCGGCCTCACCTGGCTGCTGCCGATCGGCTCGAGCGTCGACCCGCCGGGTCGCCAGGGCGCCGCGACGATGCTCGCCGAGTGGCTCTGGCGCGGGGCGGGCGAGCGGGACGCGAAAGCCCATTCTGACGCGCTCGACACGCTCGGCGTGCAGCGGTCGAGCCAGATCACGACGCATCATCTCCGCATCGGCGCCACGCTCATCGGCTCGCGCCTCGACGATGCGCTGCCGCTTCTTACCGACCTCGTCACGGCGCCGCGTTTCGACGATGCGCCATTCGAGGCCGTGCGCGATCTCTCGATCCAGGCGATCGAAGGACTCAAGGATGAGCCGCAGCAGCGCTCGATGCTCAAGCTCAAGGAGCGCCACTTCCCGACGCCATTCAACCGGTCGGGCATGGGAACGATCGCCGACCTCCGCGCGATGACGCCCGACGGCGCGCGGTCGTTCTGGCGCGAGCGCGCGAAGCCGCAGGGCGCGATCATGGGCGTCGCCGGCGCCGTCGATCCGCAGCGCCTCGTCGATCAACTCAACGAACGGCTCGCCGACTGGCGCGGCGCCGCGCCGGAAGCGACGGTCACCGACGAGCCCGAGCGCGGCTATCACCACGAAGCCGACGAGTCGGCCCAGGTGCACATCGGTGTCGCCCACCCCGCGCCGCCCGAGACCGACGAGCGGAGCGTGCTCCAGCGCCTCGCCGTCGCCGTCCTGAGCGGCGGCATGAGCGGCCGCCTCTTCACCGAAGTCCGCGAGAAACGATCGCTCTGCTACTCCGTGCACGCGAGTTACGCCGCCGGGCGCGACCGCGGCGCCGTGCTCGCGTATTCCGGCACGACTCCGGAACGCGCGCAGGAGACGCTCGATGTCCTCGTCGCCGAACTCCGGCGCCTCCGTGATGGCGCCGACGCGAGCGAGTTTCATCGCGCCGTCGTCGGACTTAAGTCGCGACTCGTCATGCAGGGTGAATCGACCGCGGCCCGCGCCAACGCGATCGCCGCCGACTTCTTCACGCTCGGCCGCGCCCGTACGCTCCACGAACGCGCCGACGAGGTCGACGGCGCCTCGCTCGACGCGGTGAACGACTACCTGCGCGAACACCCGGCCGAAGACTTCACCGTCGTGACGATCGGACCGGAGTCGCTCACGCCGCCGAAGTCGATCGACTGATCGAGCGCCCCGTCGTCGCTCAGCCGCCGCCCGCCGGGTTTGGAATGATCACCGTCGTTTCGCCGGTTTCGCGATCGGTCGTCATGAGGAGGCGATTGAGACGCGAGATCTCCGCGGGCGGCTCGATGAGCAGCGTGCGGGTCTGCGTGTGCCACAGTTCGACCTTCTCGTCCTTGATCGCGAGGTCGGGGCTCGTGAGCGAGCCGCCGAACGGATCGACGACGCCGGCCATCGTCGGCATCGCCCGCTGGGTCGGGTCCGTTCGATCCATGATCCAGTTGTAGCGGACATCGATCGCGATCGGGGTGCGCCGTTCGTCCACGGCGAGGAGCACCGTCGTGGCGCCGCGACTCTCGCGCTGAACCTGGATCGGTGTGATCGGCGCGCCGTTCACCGAGGCCGACAGGAACTCGGTCTGCAGCCACATCGTCGGATACGCATGGCCGCTGTCGAAGGTGTAGCGGTAGGGTGTAAACGGAACATCGACGAACTCGATGAGCACGGCGCGGACCGGGCTCACCCGGCCGCCCGGCGCAATGAGCGCGACATTGCCGTGGATGAGGTTCGCCTGGAGCCGCTCGACGACCGCGTCGAGCAGCGGATCGAGGATCGCGTCGGGCGGTTTGCGCGTGCGGAGCATCTCGAGCGTGCTTCCCGTGAACGGCTGGAACCCGGCGCCGCGATGGTCCTCGTTGAGGGCGGTCGCGCGGAGCGTGAGCATCTCGGCGAAACGATCGAGCTTGTCGTCGGCGAGATCGCCGAGCGCGACGCGGCGGCGGAGTTCAAGCACGGCTTCGTCGGCGTAGCCCGCTTCGGCCGAGAAGTCGGCGCGGAGGAGATACCACGCCGGGTAGTATGGGTAGAGGTTCACCGTGCGCCAGTCCGGCAGATAGCGCACGCCGAGCGCCGTCGCGGCCATGAGCGTGAGCGCGCACCCCGCGAGCATCGCTCCCCGTCGCGGCTCGCGTCGCCCCTTCGAGACGGCGCCCGGACGCTCGAGCCCGGCGCCGCACTCGGGACACACGACGCTCGCGCTCAGGTCGACGCGATAGTCGCAGGCGCGGCAATATCGCCCGCCATCGACGACGCGGTGTTTCCACCCGCGCACGATAAGCGCGACGCCCGCGAAGCCGATTGCGCACAAGATGGTCAGTGTGAGATCCATGGCGACTACCATGAGTGTACCAGAAGCGCCGCGATCGACGCCCGCGAGACTCCGCAGGCGTTCCGCGACGCCCGGATGAGCGAAGCGAAGGAATTATCGAACGCCACGACGAGGCGCCATGGCGGAGCGAAGCGACATTGTCATCGTCTCGAACCGACTTCCGGTCCACGAGGTCAAGGAAGACGGCGAGACGCGCTGGGAGACGAGCCCGGGCGGGCTCGTCTCAGCCCTTACGCCCATTCTCCGTCAGCGGCCGAGCACCTGGATCGGCTGGACCGGCGCCGCGGGCGACGCGCCCGACCCGTTCGAACACGACGGCATTCGCAACCGGCCGGTCGCCCTCTCCGCGAGTGAGATCAAGGCGTTCTACGAAGGCTTCTCGAACCGCACGCTCTGGCCGCTCTACCACGACTGCGTGCGCCCGCCGGAGTATCGCCGGCGCTGGTGGTGGCCTTATGTCGATGTGAACCGACGCTTCGCCGACGCCGCGGCCGAAGTCGTCGGCGAGGGCGGCCTCGTCTGGGTGCACGACTACCACCTGCAACTCGTCCCCGCGATGTTGCGCGAGAAGCGGCCGGACATCCGCATCGGCTTCTTCCTGCACATCCCCTTTCCGCCGCAGGAGCTCTTCGCGCAGATTCCCTGGCGGCGCCAGATTCTCGAAGGCCTGCTCGGCGCCGATGTCGTCGGGTTCCAGACGCGCGTCGGGGCGCAGAACTTCGCCCTGCTTGCGCGCCGGTTTCTCGAGGTAAGCGGCGGACGCGACGCGCTGCGCTACAAGGACCGCGTCATCCGGGCGGACGACTATCCGATCTCGATCGACACGGAGAAGTTCGAATCGCTCGCCGGATCGGACACCGTCCGCCGGCGCATGCAGCGGTTTCGCTCGCGGCTCGGGGATGAGCGCAAGGTCATTCTCGGCGTCGACCGCATGGACTACACGAAGGGCATCGACATCCGCCTGCGCGCCTATCAGGAGTTGCTCCGTTCGAAACAGGCGACGCTCGACGACTGCGTGTTTGTTCAGGTCGCGGTGCCGAGCCGCGAACGCGTCGTCGAATACCGCGAACTGAAAGCGAGCGTTGAGCAGCTCATCGGGCAGATCAACGGCGAGTTCGGCGAACTCGGCCGCACGCCGATCCACTACCTTCACCGGAGCATGCCGCCCGAGCAGCTCGTCGCGCTCTACCTCGCGGCCGAGGTCATGCTCGTCACGCCGCTCCGCGACGGCATGAACCTGGTGGCGAAGGAGTACTGCGCGACGCGTCTCGACGACACCGGGTCGCTCATTCTCAGCGAATTCACCGGATCGGCGCACGAGCTCGCATCGGCCCTCCTCGTGAACCCCCACGACATCGACGGCCTGCAGAGCGTGCTTCACCGGGCGCTCAAGCTGCCCGTCGACGAACAGCGGCGACGCATGCGGTCGATGCGGCGCAGTGTGCAGCGTAATGATGTCTATCGCTGGGCGAACTCATTCCTGGAAGCGCTCGAAGCATGACCGAAGCCGCCACGAACGCGAACGCGAACTCGAAGACGGTCGCCGCGAATCCGCTCGACGATCGCGAGCTCAGCCGCGCGCTCGCCGAGGTCGCCACGGCGCCGATCCTGCTCGTCGCGTCCGACTACGACGGCACGATCGCTCCGATCGTGAATGACCCGACGCAGGCGCGGCCGCGCCGCGAAGCGGTCGTGGCGCTGAACAACCTCGCGACGATGTCGCAGACCCATGTCGCCGTGATCTCGAGCCGCGCCCTCAATGATCTCTGCGATCTCCTCGGCCCGGTCGACGATGTACATCTCGTCGGGAGTCACGGCTCGGAGTTCGACTCGGACTTCGCAGGCTCGCTCGGCCCCGAAGCGCAGCGCCTCCGCAACCGGCTCGTCGACGAGTTGTCGACGATCGCGGCGCGCGGCGCCGGATTTACGATCGAAACAAAGCCTGCGAGCGTCGCGTTCCACTACCGCAACGCGAACGACGACGAGGTCGACGCCGCGCTCGGCGCCCTGCTCGATGGGCCCGCGTCGCTCGAGGGCGTCTTCACGAAGCGCGGCAAGAAGGTCGTCGAACTCAGCGTCCTCTCGCAGAACAAGGGGACCGCGCTCGAGACGATCCGCCACCGCGCCGGGGCGTCGGCGGTGATCTTCTTCGGCGACGATGAAACGGACGAAGACGCGTTCGCCACGCTCCGCGGCCCCGATGTCGCGATCAAGGTCGGCCAGGGCGACAGTCGGGCGCGATTCCGCGTCGAGAACCCCGATGACATCGCGCGGCTGCTCGCGCGGCTGAGCGAACTCCGCGCCGAGTGGCTCACCGGCGCCGAGGCGACGCCGATCGAGCGGCACTCGATGCTCTCCGATCAACGCACCGCGGCGCTCGTCACGCCCGACGCCCGCGTGACCTGGTTCTGCGCGCCGCGACTCGATTCGCCGTCGATCTTCGCCGAACTGCTCGGCGGGCCGACCGCCGGATACTTCTCGATTCGCCCGGTCGACGGCGCCGCGCCGACGCGGCAGCGGTACCTCGATCGATCACTCGTTCTCGAAACACGGTGGCCGTCGATGACGGTGACCGATTTCCTCGACTGCTCCGCCGGTCGGCCGAACCAGCGCGCCGGGCGCACCGATCTCATTCGACTCATCGAGGGCGCCGGACGCGTGCGCCTCGAGTTCGCCCCGCGGCTCGACTTCGGCCGCATCGCGACAAACCTCACGAAGCGCGACGGCGGCGTCGTGGTCGAAGATACGCATGACCCGATCGTGCTCCACTCGCCCGGCGTCGAGTGGGAGATCACGCAGGAGGGGAAGCACCAGACCGCCGTCGCCGAGGTCGATCTCGACGAACCGATCGCGCTCGATCTCCGCTACGGCACGGGGAGTCTGCGGCAGTTCTCGACGCCGGCGCTCGACCGCCTGCGCCTCACCGACCGTTACTGGTCATCGTGGACCGAACAACTCGCGCTGCCCGAGGTCGAGCCCGAGTTCGTCCAGCGCTGCGCGCTCGTGCTCAAGGGCCTCTGTTACGGACCGGCCGGTTCGATCGCCGCCGCGGCGACGACGAGCCTGCCCGAGCACATCGGCGGCGTGCGCAACTGGGACTATCGCTTCTGCTGGCTCCGCGACGCGGCGATGACGGCCGGCGCGCTCGTGAAACTCGGCAGCATCTCCGAAGCGATGGAATACCTCGACTGGGTGCTCGGCGTCGTCGACCATTGCGAATCACCCGAGCGGCTCCAGCCGCTCTACGGCCTCAAGGGTGAAGCGCTCGGCTCCGAAGCCGAGATCAGCGAACTCTCCGGCTACCGCGGCAGCCGTCCGGTGCGCGTGGGCAACAGCGCGTCGCGGCAGGTGCAGCTCGATGTCTTTGGTCCGATCGTCGAACTCGTCGCGCTGCTCGCCGATCGCGATGCGCCGCTCTCGTCGAACCACTGGCGGCTCGTCGAAGAAATGGTCCGCGCGGTCGAGCGGCGCTGGCGCGAGCCCGACCACGGCATCTGGGAAATCCGCCGGCCGCGCCGGCATCATGTCCACTCGAAGGTCATGTGCTGGACGACGGTCGACCGCGCCATCCGCATTTCCGATCGCTTCCTCGACCGCGACCGGCCCGACTGGGTGCGCCTCCGCGACGAGATCGCCGACGATGTACTCGAGCACGGCTACAAGGAGAAGGTTCACGCGTTCACCGCGGCGTACGACGATGTCGATCTCGACGCGGCGGCGCTGTACATCGGTCTCACCGGCCTCGTCGAACCGGATGATCCGCGCTTCCTCGGCACGCTCGAAGCGATCGAGCGCGAACTCCTCGAAGGGCCCACGGTGTACCGCTACCGGTCCGATGACGGATTGCCGGGCGTCGAAGGCGGCTTCCACATCTGCGCGTCATGGCTCGTCGAGTCGTATCTGCTCGTGGGTCGCGTCGACGACGCGCGCTCGCTCTTCAACGAGATGATCGCGCTCGCCGGGCCGACGGGCATGCTGCCCGAGCAGTACGGCGCGAAGTCGAAGCGCGCGCTCGGCAACACGCCGCAGGCGTATTCACATCTCGGCGTCATCGAGAACGCGATCCGACTCGCCGCGGCGCTCAAGTAGACAACGCCCACGCCCGACGAGGGAAGAGGACCGGAAAGGACTTCGCTCCGCATGACTTCGCGACCGCCGTCATCCTCGCGCCCGGCGCTCCGCTCGGCCCTTGCCGCGGCGGATGAGATCTTCGCGCGCCTCGATGGACGGTCCCCGGCGATCTTTCTCGATTACGACGGGACGCTCACGCCGATCGTGAACCGGCCCGAGCAGGCGCATCTCCCCGACGCGACGCGGGACACACTGCGCCGTCTCGCCGGGCGCGTCCCCGTCGCGGTCGTCACCGGGCGGGATCTCGATGTCGTGCGCGACTTTGTCGAACTCGACTCGCTCTGCTACGCGGGGAGTCACGGCTTCGACCTCGTCGGACCCGACGGATCGCGCCGGCAGAGCGACGCGGCGCTCGCGCTCCTGCCCGACCTCGACGCGGCCGAGGCGGCGCTGCGTGAACAGCTCGATCCAATCGCCGGCGCCGAGGTCGAGCGGAAGCGGTTCGCGATCGCGGCGCATTACCGGAATGTCGATGAGTCGGAGGTCGCGCGATTCGAGTCGATCGTCGACGCCGTCGCCGACGACTATTCGTCGCTCGAGAAGACGGGCGGGAAGAAGATCTTCGAACTCCGGCCGGCGATCGACTGGGACAAGGGCCACGCGGTGCTCTGGCTCCTCGACGCGCTCGACCTTTCCGGCGAGACGGTGGCGCCGATCTACATCGGCGATGACCTCACGGACGAGGACGCGTTTCGTGCGCTTCCCGCCCAGGGCGTGAGCATTCTCGTCGGCCATCCGGAGCACGAATCCGCCGCCGCGTGGCGCCTCGCCGACGCGGACGAGGTGCGCGAGTTTCTCGACCGCCTCGTCGCATGGCTCGACGAGCGCGACTGAGCGGGCGGCGCTCACTCACCGGTCCATCTGTGACGATTGCGCGACCTGTCGCGCCGCCTCGATCGCATATCGAGCAACCGTCGGGCGAATGGGCGCCTCGTCGATGAATTCGACCGAATCGGCCTTCTGAGGCACACGCACGGAGGGCCATGACTTGCTCTTGTGCAATCTGAACGAGGTGGCGCCCGGCATGCGCGTCGGGGCGGCGGTGTTGTGCCCGCGCTCGCCCGATCGACCACTGCTCAAGCCCGGCGCCGAACTGACCACATCCATCCTGCGCCTGCTCCGCGACCGCGGCGTCCATCAGCTCTGGATCTCGGACGGTCTCTCGGAAGACCTCGACAACTTCGTCGACGAAAGCCTCACCGCCGCGAAGATGCGCATGTTCGAGGAGATGAAGACTTCGTTCCGCGACATGAACGAGCGCACGCTCTGCATGTCGCACGCGTCGCGCTTTCGAAACTCGATCATGGAGCTCGTGACCGAGGCGATGTCGAGCCGGCTGCTCGGCAGCCTGACCGATCCGCTCTTCCAAAGCGACGCGTCGATCATGTCGCACAGCGCGAATGTCGCATACCTCGCCGTGCTGCTCGGCCTCGATCTCGAGACCTACATCGTGCGCTGCCGGAGCCGCCTCGCGCCGTCCGACGCGTTCGACCTCGTTTCGCTCGGGCTTGCCGCGATGATGCACGACATCGGCAAGTCGGGCGCCGGCGGGGCGCTCGACGGCGTCCACGAAGCGCATCTCGACGATGACGACGAGGCGCCCGAGGGCTATCGAGGACACACCCGCGAAGGGTACGATCTTCTCCGCGCGAGCCGGCTGAGCGCCTCCGCGAAACAGGCGATCCTCAACCACCACCAGCGCTTCGACGGGAATGGATGGTCGGGCGCCCGGCCGGTCCAGCGCCGTCCCGCGGCGGAGGGCGACGATCCTCGACGCCAGGCCGGCGACAAGATTCACATCTTCACGCGCATCGTCTCCGTCGCGAACACGCTCGACAATCTCATGCGCAGCGTCGACGGCTCGCCGCGCCCCGCGGTCGCGGCCCTCTTCGATCTCGCGAGCGAGCGCTTCAACGGCTGGTTCGACCCCGTCGTTCGCGCCGTGGCGCTGCGGCGCATCATGCCCTTCGGCGTGGGGAGCAAAGTGCGCCTTTCCGACGGACGCGACGCCGTCGTCGTGGCGCCGAACGCGAGCGAGCCGTGCTGGCCCTTCGTGCGCCCGCTCGATAAAGGGCCGCAGTTGACGAAGGACTCCGAGCAGAACGCGACGATGAACCTTGCGGAGACGCCCGGCGTGTGGATCACGCATGCGGTGGGATGCAATGTCGAGCCGTGGCTCTTCCGTCTCGCAGACCGGGACCATGTCATCCGTATCGCGGCCGCGGCGTGAGCGCGCCCGCGCTCAATCAGCCTTCGTCGCGAGATAGAGCCCGCGGCCGATGAGGCCTTCCTCGTCGTACTCGACCTCGAGCCCCGCCGCGCGAAACGCCGCTTCGTGCTCCGCCCGCGTGAAGAGCGTCGAGACATGGCGCTCGGTGAGGTACTTCACACCGTCCTCCGCGGTTCCGATGAGGTAGTGAAAGTGGAGGATGCTCGTGCGCCCGTCGCGCTCGGTCGTCGTGAGGCGCGCGGCCTTGAAGTCAGCGTCGTCTATGAAGATCGAATAGACCCCGCCCTCCTTGTACTGGTCCGGCGCGATCCACGGCTCGACGACGAGCACGCCGCCCGGCGCGAGATGTCGCGCCATCGTCGCGATCGCGTCCTCGAGCGCCTCGTTCGAGAGGAGGTAGCCGATCGAACTGAACAGGCAGGTCACCGCGTCGAAGGTCCGGCCGTCGAAGTCGAAGTCGCGCATGTCGCCGACGCGGAACTCGGCGCGCGGCGCCCGCGCGCGTGCGACCTCGATCATCTTCGGATCGAGATCGACCCCGGCGACCGACTCGATCCGCCGCTCGAACCTCGAAAGGTGCTGACCCGTCCCGCACGCGACATCGAGCAGCGAGCGCAACGGCCCGGCGCCCTTCCGGCGCGCCTCGATGAAATCGAGGACCTTCGCCGACTCGGCGTCGTAGTCCTTGCCCTTCGCGGCGTAGAAACGGTCGTAGAACGCTTCGGTTTCGGTGAACATGGTTGGGGAAGAGACGGAGAGACGGAGTCACGAAGAGACGGAGGGTTATCCCTGAGGCGTCATGACGACCGGGGCGCCGGTCGTCTCGCGCGGCTCGACGCCGCCGTCCCAGGTATGGAGAAACGCGGCGAATCCGAGGCCGATGATTCCGCCGACGACGCCGAGCGCACACAGCCGGCGGCCGAGCAGATGCGGCGTCCGGTTGAGATGCGACCACCCGATGACGCCCATGACGATCGACGCCACGGCCGGAAGAATGAAGATGCCGTCGATCGGCGCCACGACGCCGAGCCCGCCCGCCGCGAGCGCGAAGGGACTCCGCGCGTGCACCCATTCGCGCACGCGTTCGACCCGCGCCGCCTTTCCCGGAGAGTCGCGCCCGAGCAGCATGGAGAGCATCCTTCGAGCGAAGCGCGCGTGGATCGCGCCGCGTCGCTCACCCGCGGTCAGCAGCTTCGCGAGCTGATCGCCTTCGTGATCGGGTTGATGAGATACGGCACGACGCGATCGGCCGCGATGCGCTCCGCCTCCGACGAGAGCGACTCGAAGATCGTCTGCAGGTCGTCGACCTGGTCGATCGGGCCGAGACGGCGCAGACTCATGAACACGCTGATCGGCTCGTCGTCGTACTTGTCCTCGGCGAGTTCGCGCTCGCTCGTCCGCGTCTTCACCTCGAAGTTCACCTGGAGCTTGCGCTTCTCGTCGAGCGCGTAAGTGAAGAACGGCTGCGCGTCGAGCGTCGTCGTACGGTCATGGTCGACGAGGCGTCCGAGCGGCGACTCGGAGAAGAGCGCGTCGCAGACGATCTCGTCGTGGTTCCCCTTCGCCTCGAGATCGAAGCCGAACATGAGTTCGACATAGTCGATGTCGAGCGGGCTCACCGAAAGGAAGTACGGCGTAATCTCGAGCACCATCCGGTGAATCTTGTACGCCGACGCGAGACTCTCCGGATTCACCGTGCCCGAGCGCACCGAGGTCCGGCGCAGCGCGACCCAGTCGTACGCGCCTTCCTTCGCGACCGATTCGAGGGCGAGTTCACCCTCGAAGCGACGGAACTGGTCCATGTGCGGCTCGGCGCGGCGGATGCGATCGAAGAGATCGAGCACCGTCTCGCGCTGCGAGGGCAGATCCATCTTGAGGGCAAGCTTCTGGTTGATGTAGAAGTCGGTGCAGAGAGCGCCGAAACTGGTGGCCATGGAGCGTGTCCTTCATCCCGTCGTCGCCGGGCGTCAGGCCGCGGTGGTCGTCCGATGATCCGGTCCATCGACGAAGCGGCGTTCACGCACGCGCAAACAGACGGGCTCGGGGTTCGTTCATGAGCCTCGCGCCGGACGGGCGACCGCACACCTAAGTCAAGCGGCCGGCGGAGGTTCGCGCGACGACTCCGTGTCGCCGGGTTCATTATATGAAATCCGTCTCACCCGGGGCGGGGAAACCTTCTACGCGGCCTCGAAGCTCCCGGTTCCCGAAGGTCCGAGAAGTGGAGGCGGAAGAGACGGAGAGACGGAGAGACGGAGAGACGGAGAGCGAGCGAGCCGGGGCGCGCCGCCCCGTTCATCGCGCAATGAAGGCGATCACTTCATCGACTCAAACCCGTCCCGCAAGCCGGACTGGAGCGTGGCGTCGTGCTCGCACGACCCACCCGCGGAGGTCCGGTTTCGAGCGTCGAGCGGCGCTCACCGCGCCACTCAACGAATCACAATCGCTCACGCCGCCGCCCGGTCCGGCGTCTCCGACCCCAGCCGATCACGCTGCAGATCGAGAATCCAACCGGGCGTGTCGCGCCGGTACCGCTCGACGACCGAGCCGCGCGAGAAGTAGTACCACGCGTTGAGGCCCTGGATGATCACGCTCAGGAACGCCACCGTCACGAACACGGCGACGGTGAGCGTCCGCGCGATGTGCTCGACATCGCTCACGAGCGACGGGTCGAGCCCCGCCTCGACGACCGACGCCATCGGCGGCGGGCCGTACGCGGCCTCGTACGACTTCCAGCCGCAATAGACGAGCACGAGCGCGAGCAGGATGACCTGGTTCCACCCGAGCGTTCGGGCGCCGGCGACCTCGAACCGCCGGAGTAGCTTGCGCCCGCGGAACTCGTTCCAGCAGGTGGCGACGAGCGCCGCGGTCACGACCGCGCCGCCGACGCTGAACACCGCGGACGGCGCCGTCAGCGCCGCGGCGATCGCGAGCGTCCACGCGTTGAAGGTCGCGATCTTGCACGCCCGCAGCACCTGGCGGCTCCGCCGCTCCCCCTCACGAAGCGTCGCCCGCTGCTCGGGAGACAACGGGTCCGCCTCCGCCGCGACCGGGTTCATCGCGGCGGAGTTCGGCCCGTCGAATGGCAATGGGTTCGTGGTCTCCATCCCACCCGCTATCGACCCGATCCGACGGTCCGATTACGACGATTCGTCCAGATGACCCGAAATCACGCGGCCGCTCAGCCGGACTTGTTCGGCCCCCCGTCGTCGGAGCGTCGCCGCGGCGGCTCGCCGATCCACCCCTTGAGGTAGAAGAAGCCGAGCATGCCGACCCCGACCACCGCCATGACGATAAGCAGAATCGGATACGCCCAGCGACTGTGCAGCTCCGGCATGTACTCGAAGTTCATGCCGTAGATGCCGGCGAGAAAGGTGAGCGGCACGAAGATGCTCGCCATGATCGTGAGCACCTTCATGACTTCGTTCATCCGGTTGCTCACGACCGAGAGGTAGGTGTTCATGAGCCCGCTCACGAGCTCGCGGTAACTCTCGACGAGTTCGTTCATCTGCACGCAGTGGTCATGCGTGTCGCGCAGGTAGATGCGCACATTGTCGCTGATGAGCGGGTTCGGATCGCGGATGAGTGAGTTCACCGCGTCGCGCTGCGGCGACACCGCGCGGCGAATCACGATGAGCGTGTTCTTCACCTGGTTGAGTCGACGGAGCGTCTCGGTCGTCGCAGATTCGAGCACTTCCGATTCAAAATCTTCGAGGTAGTCGCCGAGCGTGGTCAACAACGGGTAATACGCATCGATGATGGTGTCGAGAATCGCGTAACCGAGGTAATCCGGCCCGTTCTTGCGCATGAGCCCGCCGGGCGTCCGGATGCGCTTCCGCACCGGATCGAGCACATCGCCATAGCGCTCCTGGAAAGTGAGGACATAGTCCGGCCCGATGATGATCGAGACCTGCTCGACATCAAGGTCGATCGTGTTCTTCTTCTGGAACATGCGCGTAATGACGAGCAGCTGCTCGTCGTACGGCTCCGACTTCGGCCGCGACGGAATGTTCACGACATCTTCGAGCGCGAGCGGATGGATCTCGAACTGCTCGGCGATCGACTTGAGCGTCGCCTCGTCGCCGAGCCCCTGCACATCGATCCAGACGACCTTGCCCTCCTCGAGGTAGTCGTCGAGACCCGTCGCCGTCTCCGGATGAAACTCCTCGACCGTCTCCTGGTCGTAGCGGTAGACATGGAGCTTCGGCTTCACCATGTCGTCGCTCAGGACGAGCGTGCCCGGCCGGGCGCCGACCGGGGGCTTGCGCCGACGAATGTGCGGCCGGGGAATCACTTTCTTCGGGATCTTGATCCTCATCGCCATCAGCATCGCCGATCGGCGCGCAATGAGCAAGCCGCCGGGGTCGACCGATCGTCAATTCGCTTCGTCTGGATTCGAACGACCATGCCCGGAACGGGCGTCACATCGGCTTGTCGCCGACCGTCTGGTCGAAGACCTCGAGGAGCTTCGTCTTGTCGAAGATCATCTCGTTCCGCGTGAGCCCGACGATCGCGTATTCCTGCGTGAGCTCGATCGCGTCGACCGGGCACGCCTCTTCGCACATGCCGCAGTAGATGCAGCGAAGCTCGTCGATGTCGAACTTCTTCGGGTACTTCTCGCGGTCATCCCAGGGCGACTCGGCCGCCTCGATATGAATGCAGTTCGCCGGGCACGCGGTCGAGCACATGAAGCACGCGACACACTTCACCCGGCCGTCCTCATCCTTGTTGAGCCGATGTACCCCCCGGAAGGTGCTCACCTCGAGCCCGCCCTCGGTGACCGGATAATGCTCGCGCCGCTCCTCCGGATACTGGAGTACCCGGTCCTGGTACGAGCCCTTCCCGTCACGCCCGGCGTTGCCGAACATGTGACGAAGCGTCACGCCCACGCCCTTGAACACGGCGGGGAGGAACGACGCGTCGGCCCGCCCAAGCTTCGGCGCTTCGAGTTTCACGATGTCTTCAGCGGGAATGGTCATATCGCGTCGGGATCGTAGGCGCGTGATGACCACGCGCGACGACGAGACGCCTTGACCTGCCTACCCGCGTCCCGCGCTGCTTCGCGCCCGGTCGCGCCAGATGTACGCGACGAACCCGGCTCCGAGCGCCGCCGCGGCGATCCCCGCGACAAGTGAGAGCGGCGCCGCGAACCCGAACGCCCGACCGAGCCCCCACGCGACGACCATCGCGAGCGAGACGCCCGCGACCATCACGAGCGGCCCGAGCCAGAGCAGACGAACGAACAACGCGGTCGACGACGAAGACGACCCGGACGATGTCGATTCGGTCGGCGGCATACCCACACCTCACGATCGCGTACCCAAGCGGAAACGACTTCGACCAGGATGAGTGTACCAGATCGAGCGATTCCACGAGACGCGTGACTCGACGAATATCGGGCGCCAAGCCGGACTGGAGCGCGACGACGCGAAGCGTCGGCCGCGGAGGTCCGGTTCGGAACGAAGGACGGGCGCGGCGCGCGACGGTACCGAGCGCCGCGCGATCTCCCGCGTTAAACGGGGCGGCACGCCCCGGCTCGCGAACGCGCGCGCACACTTCCTTTCTCCGTCTCTCCGTGACTCCGTCTCTTCCCTCCACGCCTCCCCTACACTCCCCATCCCCATGTCCTCCGACACTTCGTCTTCGTCGTCATCCTTCACTTTTCTTCTCGACGGTCTCGGCGATCCAGCCGTCGCGGGCGCGATCACCGCCGCCGTGAGCGCGAAGGCCGGCGGCCTCCGCGCCCGCAGCGATCCCGCGGCCCTCACGCTCGAAGTCGAGTCGCCCGACCGCTTCACCGAAGACCTCGCCGACGAAGTGATTCACGAGGCCCGGGCCTTCGGTCTCGAGCCGCGCGATCGCGTCGGGTCCTCGTTCGTCGCGACGCTCGCGCCGGACCAGCTTCGCGACCGCGTGCGCCACGAGTGGGCGAGCCGCTTCGCGACGGGCCTCGTCTTTCTTCTTCCGGCGCTCGGCCTCCACTACCTCACGCCGTTTCTCGCGATGGGCACGACGGCGATTCCGCGCACGATCGAGGCGGCGCTCGTCGGCTGGACGATCATCGCGGCGTGCTGGCCCGTCATCTACCAGGCGCTGCTCGCGACCGCGGCGCTGCGCATGACGCCCGACCTCTTCGCCGGCGCGCTCATCGTCGGCTCGTTCATCGCCGGCCTCGTCATGCTCGCGCTCGGGACCACGACGCCGCCGATCTTTCACGCGACGGCGTACGCGATCCTCGCCGCGTCGTTCGCCCGCTTCGTCGTGTGGCGCACGATCGACCGCCGGGCCGGCCACGCGCACCGCATGACGCCGAGCGCCGTTCCGCTCGCGCTCCTCTTCGTCATCGGCGTCGCCGGACTCATCGTCGATCCGCTCGGCGGCGTCGCGGCGCTCCTCGCGATCCCGACGCTCATCGCGTCACTCTCGATCAATCGCCTGAGCGGCCTCGCGGGACCGTATGCGATCCTGCCGCTCTTCGGCTTCGTCGCGGCGCTGCTCATTCTGCCGCGCTTCGCGAATCTGCCGACGGAGGGTCGCATCGAAGCCGCGTTCGCGCTCAACCTCGGCTACACGCTGCTCCTCGGTCTCTTCCCGCCGGGACCCCGCGAGCCGGGCAAAACCGTGGCGCCGCCTATGATCGACGCGACGACTGACGACCTCGACGATGACGACGACTCCGGCCGAAACGACGACCCCGACTCCGCCTCCTCCGGCGCCGCCCGCGCGTAGCGCCGAAGCTGCCCCCGCGCCGCCGATCGAGCCCACGCTCACGCCGGCCGAGGCGCGGAAGCGCGCCTCGAGCGTCGCCGCGTCGATCGGCGTCGCCCAGGCGCTCGTCGTTCTCGTCATCTGGTTCGCGAGCGGCTCGTCCGCCGAGTTCTGGACGAACGCGTCGTGGCCGCTCGTCGCGTTCCTCGCCGGACCGCTCTACCTTGCCGCGGCCTGGCCGATTCGCCGCGGAAACCTCGCGGCCGTGTGGATCGGCCTCATCGCCGCCGCGACCCAGGCGCTCGTGTTCATCGTTTGCGCCATCCTCTTCATCATCGCAGCGCTCCGCGTCGGCGAGCCGGGACAGATGACCGCGGGCGTCCTCCTCTTCGGCAGCGTCGCGTCGATCCATCTCTTCGTCCTGCGCTGGCTCTGGCGCGGACGGGAGGACGCGTAATGGCCGACGCGAACCCGCCGAGCGCGACCGGATCAACCGAACCGAAGCGACGCCCGCGTCGCGAGCGCTCCGGCCCGCCCGACGCCTGGCCGCCCCGCGCCTTCGCGCAGGGCGTCGGGCTCCTCCTTCAGGCGATCGGCGGCGTGACCTTCTTCGCCACGACCTGCACCTGCTGCGTCACCGCGTTCATCGGCGGCGGCATGTGGCACTCCGGCCCTGAGTCCATCGGTCCGCCCCCCGCCGGCCCGACCGAGAACCCCGTCGTCATGGCCCAGGCCGCGATCCTCCTCGTCTCCGCCGTCGGCTCGCTCTGCCTCGTCGGATTCGGCGTCGGCATCCAGTCCGACCGCGGGCGCATTCCCGCCTTCGGCGCCGCGCTCACGACGCTCGTCATGACCGGCGTGTACGGTGTCGCCGCGTTCACGCTCTTCCGCGCCGGCGGCCAGTGGCCCGCCTTCATCGTCGCCACGGCGCTCACCATGCTCGCGCTCGGCCTCACGCTGCTCACGACGACTGCGATGGTCGAAGTCTTCGTGCATCCGCCGCCCCACCCCGGACCCCGTACGATTCCCGCCGAGGCCTACACCGATCCCCTCTCGGTCTCCGCCGATCGGACCGGTGACGGCACGCTCAAGGCCGAGATCCGCCGCAAACGCGAGCGCCTCCGCCGCCAGCTCGAGGAGATCGACGAGCTCGAGCGCAGTCTCGAAGACGGCGACGAAGTCGAAGACGACGAGCCGTGGCCCGAGCCGGCGCCGCGCCGGCCCGGCGTCGAAGATGACGACGACGAGCTCTACCCGCCCGACGACGACGACGAGTCCGATTTCCCCTGAGCCGCGGCGATCCTTCGGCGCCGACCGGGAAGTGAAGAACTGAACCGCCCCGCCGCGCTCCGGTATCATCGAGCGGCGCCTGCGGGCGGTCGGCGGTTGGGTTTGGTCAGCATGCCTCGGAAGAACGATCGGAGTCGCACCGTGCGCACACGCTATCGCCTGCTCCCGCTGTCGCTTCTCGCCGCGCTCCTGCTCGTCGCTCCGCTGACCGCAAGCGCCGGCGCGCCGAAGGTCGATGACGAGCACTACGCGAAGGGCCGCGCCATCGTCGAGAAGGCGATCGCGTACCTCCGCGCGAACCAGGACGCCGAAACCGGCGGCTGGTCTGTCAACCCCGACGGTCCCGCCTTCCCCGCGATCACGGCGCTCGTCGTGCAGGCCATGCTCTCCGAGCCGAACGCCGATCCGGACGACCCGGTCATCGCGCGCGGCGTCGACTACCTCCTCTCGAAGCGTCAGCCCGACGGCGGCATCTACGACCGACTCCTCCCGAACTACAACACTTCGATCGCGCTCGGCGCGCTCGCCCTCACGAAGCGCGAAGGCATCGACGAAATCATCAGGGACGCGCAGGAGTTCGTCGTCGGCCTCCAGTGGGACGAAGGCGATCTCGATCCGAACGGCGCCGCGATCGATCCGAAGCACCCCTGGTACGGCGGCGCCGGGTATGGCTCGAGCGGCCGGCCCGACAACTCGAACCTCAACCTCATGATTCAGGGCCTCTACGACAGCGGGTACGACTGCGACTCCCCGCCGATTCAGCGCGCCGTGCAGTTCCTCCAGCGCACGCAGATGCACGATCGCGTGAACGACATGCCCTACGCCGACGGATCCTCTCAGGGTGGATTCATTTACGCGACGAGCCCGAACAAGGATGAGATCGGCGTCGGCGAATCGAAGGCCGGCATGATCGACGAGACGCTCGACGACGGGACCGTCGTGTCGCGCTTCCGCTGCTACGGCTCGATGACCTACGCCGGGTTCAAGAGTTATGTCTACGCCCAGCTCGATCGCGATGACGAACGCGTGCGCCTCGCGTACGACTGGCTGCGGCGCCACTACACGCTCGACGAGAACCCGGGCCTCGGTCAGCAGGGGTACTACTACTACCTGCTCATGTTCAGCCGCGCGCTTGGCGCGTGGGGCGAGCCGACGATCACGACGATCGACCCGAAGACGGGACTCGACTCGGGCGACGTGCGCTACTGGGCGAACGACCTCATCGACCAGGTCGCGACGCTTCAGCGCCCCGACGGCTCATTCGTGAACGACGCCGACCGCTGGATGGAAGGCGACCCGAACCTCGTCACCGCGTATGTCGTCCTCGCGCTCCAGGAAGCGCTGGAGTAGGCGGAAGAGACGGGGAGAGGAAGTCACGAAGAGACGAAGTGCGCGCCGGCGCCCGCGAGCCGGGGCGTGCCGCCTTGTTTTTCGCGCGAATCTCCCGACTCTTCCGTTACCTCGAGAATCGTCCCCCAAGCCGGACTGAAGCGCCGACAAGCTCCGCGCCGTCGAGCGGAGGTCCGGTTCCGAGCGTCGAGCGGCGCTGCGCACCCACAAGCGAGCGAGCCGGGGCGCGCCGCCCCGTTTAACGCGGGGAGTTCATAAACACTCGTTTGCCTAAGCCCCGCACGCGAAAACGCGAATCCGTAGAGCCGCGCTCTGTGAGCGGGGTCGCGGCGCCGGGGGTCAACCCCCCCAAGCCGCGAGGCGTGCGCGCGATGAACGCCGAACTTCGAGGCTCCGCCCCCGTTGGGGGAGCTCCGCCTCGACCCCGTGCACAGCACGCGGCTCTACGGCTGAGACGGGGAGCGCCGCTCGTGGTGCGCGTGCACGCGTCGGTCGAATCCGGAGATTCGCCGGGCCTCATCTCCGGCGTGGACATTCTCATCCGAGCGCCGTCGCGTACGGTACGATCAGCCCCTTTCTCTCCCCCCCCGGAGGCCCCGCCATGATCGGAAAGCTCGCGCTCATCGGACTCGCCGGCGGGCTCGGCGCCCTGTGCCGCCACGGCCTCGCCGGTCTTATGCAACGCGGCGCCACGCCCGAGGCGTTTCCGATCGGAACCTTCGCCGTGAACATGCTCGGCTGTCTGCTCTTCGGCGTCGTCTGGTCCGCGACCGAAACGCGGCTCGGCCTCGCGCCCGAACTCCGGATCATCGCGCTCACCGGTTTCATGGGCGCCTTCACGACCTTCTCGACCTTCGCCTTCGAGAACACGCAACTCCTCCGCGAAGGCGCCTGGCTGCTCGCGGGCGGAAACATCATCGGCCAGAACGCGCTCGGCGTCGCCCTCATCTTCGTCGGCCTCAAGCTCGGCTCGCTCATCTGAGCAAACGAGCGAAGCCGACGCGCGTATCGTCGAAGGATCGAGCGACGAGGACCGAACGAGGAGCGCCGCCCATGTCGAACCCGCCATCGTCGAATCGCGACCCGCGCGTCTTTCACGCGACGACGATCGTCTCCGTCCGCCGCGACGACGAAGTCGCGATCGCCGGCGACGGCCAGGTCTCGATCGGCGAGACCGTCGCAAAGTCGAACGCGGTGAAGGTGCGCCGCCTCGACGAGTTCGGCGCCGAGGGCGCCGGCGTGCTCGTCGGATTCGCCGGGTCCGCGGCCGACGCGTTCGCGCTCCTCGAGCGGTTCGAAGCGAAGCTCAAAGCGTCGCCGCAGAACCTCATGAAGGCCGCGATCGAACTCGCGAAACAGTGGCGCACCGACCGGGCGCTGCGCCGTCTCGAGAGCCTTCTTGCCGTGGCCGACCAGCGCACAAGCCTGCTCGTCTCCGGCCAGGGCGATGTCATCGAGCCGACGGACGGGATCATCGCGATCGGCAGCGGCGGCTCGTACGCCCAGGCCGCGGCCCGCGCGCTTCTCGAGAACACGGAACTCGACGCCGAAACGATCGCCGAGCGCGCCCTCACCATCGCCGGCGAGATCTGTGTGTACACGAACACGAATGTCACCGTGCTCAAACTCTGAGCCGACTCGACCCGTTCCACGCCCGGCGCACACACACCTGAGAAATCGTCCCCAAGCCGGACCGAAGCGCCGACAAGCCCCGCGCCGTCGAGCGAAGGTCCGGTTCCGAGCGTCGGACGGCGCTGCGCTCACACAGGAGCGCGCGAGCCGGGGCGTGCCGCCCCGTTTAACGCCGGGAGTTCATAGAACACCCGTACGCCCAAGCCCCGCATGCGAAGTCGCGAATCCGTAGAGCCGCGCTCTGTGAGCGGGGTCGCGGCGCCGGGGGTCAACCCCCCCAAGCCGCGAAGCGTGCGCGCGACGGACGCCGGAATTCGAGGCTCCGCCCCCGTTGGGGGGACTCCGCCTCGACCCCGTGCACAGCACGCGGCTCTATGCGTGAGACGAGGAGCGCTGCGCGATGGTCAGTCGCGCGTGCGCCGAATCCGGAGATTCCCCGAACCTCATCTCCGGCGTGAACGCCGGCTCCGGAACCGTATCATGCCTCTCTCCTCTCCTTCCTCCGTTCCATATCCTCATTCTTGTTGTCTCTGCGCCTCTGTGCCTCTGTGGTAATCCCCGCTCCCCCCGAAAGGCCCCTCCTCCCATGCGACTCGTTCTCATCGTGCTCACCGCGGTCGCCGGGATGCTGCAGCCGGTGCAGGCGGGCGTAAACGCCGAACTTCGCCGGCATGTCGATCATCCGCTTCAGGCGGCGAGCTGGAACATGATCATCTCGGCGCTCACGATCTTCGCCGCCCTCGCGGTCTTCCGTCTGCCGCCGCCCTCGCTCGCCGCGTTGCGCGCGGCGCCGTGGTGGGCGCTCACTGGAGGCGCGTGCGGCGCCACGATCGTGCTCACGATGCTCATCGCGGCGCCGAAGCTTGGCGCCGCGCTCCTCATCGGCTGCTTCGTCACCGGTGAACTCATCGCGTCGGTCGGCCTCGACCACTTCGGCGCCGTCGGCTACCCGGCTCGACCCGCGTCGCTCACGCGCCTCCTCGGTCTTGCTCTCCTCATCGCCGGCGTGCTGCTCGTCGAGCGGAGCGCGTGAACGAACATTGTCGCCGCGACCAGGCTCGAGTGTCGCCGCCCGGTCCATCTGCGCCGGTCAGGCAAGGCGGGGCGGTCGGAGAAGCCGACCGCGGGCGGGGAACGCGAAAACGCGCGATGATTCGCCCCGGCGACGCGAATGGATGGTACAACAGAAGCGTCATGGCCCTGATCGCGCTCACGACAAGTCGTCATTCTCGCCGGCGGCGCCGCGCCGGACTGTGGAGCCGCTGGTCGGCCGCGCCGATCGCGGCGCTCATCACGACGCAGGCGCTCACGCTTCTGCTCTATGCGCTCGAGCCGAGCCCGGCGCCATGGTCGGGCGGCATCCTCGAGCGGCTGTGGGTGCACGATCACGCGACGCTCGTCATCGCCTTCGCCGCGATGCTCGGCTTCGGCGTCTTCGCCTCCGCGTTCATCTGGGTCTTCCAGCGCCGCCTGCGCCTCGTCATGGTCTCGACCTGGGTGCTCTTCGCGCTCTTCGTCGGCATGACCGCCGGCGACAAGTTCGCCTCGGTCGCCCGCGTCCTCTGGGAAACCCGACTCGCGAGCTGGGTGGGGATGTAGGGCGCGGAAGAGACGGAGAGACGGAGTCGCGAAGAGACGAAGTGGGGAGTGAGAGCGAGCCGGGGCGTGCCGCCCCGTTTCACGCCGGGAGTTCGCGCTGCGCTCGTTTGCCGTCGAGCGGCGCGCGCGTCACCCCTCGCTCCCCGACTCCCCGATGACCTCGTCGAATCCTTCGCGCGCGCCGGTCTTGTGGAACGACTTCCGCCGCTTCGCGTACTCCTCCGGGCTCACGGGGAGGTCCGGCTCGAGCCCCGCCTGGTGCATCGCATGGAGCTTCTTGAGGAACGGCACGCACCACTGGCACCCCGTCCCGGCGCCGAGGCACTCCGACAGAAGCGACGCGACCGGCGGATCCTCGCGCTTCAGAAAGTTCACGATCTTCTTCTGCGACACATGGAAGCAGAGACAGACATGGTCTTCGGGGTCCATGGAGAATCGTACGGCGCGGAGGACGGAGAGAGACGGAAAGACGAGGCGCTCCACCCTTCGTCAGCCGCGACCAGACCGGAGTCTTCCCTTGTCGCGTGTTCCACACGCGATCATCGACGAACCGAGCCACTACGGAATCTGCACGACATTGCTCGTCTCGCAGGTCAGGAGCGAGATGACCTGCAGGTAGGCGCCACAGCTTGACTGGGGCGCTCGTACGCGCTCGCTGAAGGCGCCCTCGGCGTCCGTGTCCGCGACGAGAACGAGCTGCAGTCCCTCCGATCCGAGACCAAATTGCGTCCCGGCGCACACGAGTCCAGCGGGGATCTCGTAACTCCCCTCAGCGGTCGCGGCCACGATCGCAATGCGCGAGTTCGCCGGAGCGCCCCGCAGGGCAAGGTCGATGAAACCCGGGCACGCGCCGTCAATCTCGATCCTCACCTCCGGAGTGAGGACTCCCGCCATGACCGGGTCGCCCTCGACATTACCTCTCGAGTTTCGTAACGCGGAGAATTCGATCGCGTCGACGACCGCGCCAATCGGAAGACCGTAATCCGACAGATCGATCTCGACCCCGAATACGGTGGAGTCGGAGCACTCGGAGGTCAATTCAATGAATTGTTCCGCGGGATACACAAGGTCGAAGGTCGATTCACCCGTCTCCGCGACACGGACCGCGATCGAATAGGGATCGGGGCTGAATCGCGCGTCGAAGAAGACGATGTCCGGTCCCTCTCGGTTCACCGCCATGAGATCCGTAAACCCAAGCCGAAAGCGATTCGAGTGCTTGAACTGGTATTCCAACCCGATGTTGATGAGCATTGAACTCGGACTGAACCCGGTGAGCGCGGCTTCCAGACTTCCTGTCGAGCAGTAGGTGAAAACCCGGCCCGCCTCCAGTTGCTCCACAGTGTCCGCGAACGCATTGTCCGAAAACACCCACGGACCGTACACGATGTCGGCCATGGTTCGGTCGACAAGGGTGAAGAGCGCTGCCGCGGCAACACACGCCTTGAGCGATGATCGTGGCATTGGTTCCTCCCGTTCATGACCGGAGTCAGGCGGAACGCGGTCGCCGAGTGACGCCTGGAATCGGCGACTCGACTCACGGCCCGATCCGAAACCCCCGACTCGCGCCGCAGCAGCAAGACTATCAGAACAGATTCCGGTGTACAACCCCATTCTCGTTCCGCACAGACGGTCTTAAGGATCGAGATGGATCGCGCGGGCGCGGTCCACCACTCCGCTCAGTCACTGCGGCACGATGAAACACCCACCTCCACCACCACTTCCGGCTCGAGCGCCTCGACGAGCTCCACGCGCGGCGTCGCGAGGACGACGCACACGCGCGACGCCACGACCTGCGAGTCGAGCCAGCGACGCAGGTTCATCGCGACGACCTCCGCGGTCGCCCGATCGAGCGCTGCGCCGAATTCATCCGCGAGCGCGAGGATGAGCGGCGGTGGCGGCGCCTCACCCGGCTCCTGGCCTCCATCGCCCGACTTCGAATCCGCTTCGTCCGTCTCCGCGATCCGCGACTCGACCGCGTCGTAGAGCCGCGCAAGCGCGAAGCGGTGCCGCTGACCCTCCGACACCTCGCGCGGCGAGCGGAGCATCACGAACGCGTCGGCGAGCCCGGCCCGCGCGAGCGCCCTTGTCGCGTCCTCGAGCGTCGACCCGACGAGATCGACGAGCGCGCGATCGCTCTCCTCCACATCACCATCAGCTTTCATCCCGGCCGCGCCGTCGTCGCCGGGCGCGTGCTCGAGTTCGACCACGATCGGCGGCCGTGAGGACCGCGACGACGACGAAAGAGAAGCCGCGTCCCGGATCGCGTGAAGGAGCGACGACTTCCCGGCGCCGCTCGGACCGGTCACGAGCGTGATCTCGCCCGGCCGAAATTCGAGCGTCGTGCGCGGCAGAATCTCGCGTTCCCGTGAACGCGCCGCATCCGATTCAACCTCGATCGGCCGAAGCGGTCCGGACCCATCCGGCGCCACGCCGAACATCGTCGCGAGCGCGACGGCGCGCGATGACGGCGAACGCGCCGAAGCGCGCACGCGTCGCTCGACGACGAGCGTGACCGGCGCCGCGCGCGAATGCGATCGTGACGCGGCCGACGCGTCGCGCGTAGCAGCCTCGGTCGTCGTGGAATTGCTCATCCTCGCGCTCCCTTTGTCGTTGTTGTTCACAGCCGTGAGTGTTCGAACTGCGCGAGGATCGCGTCGCAGTGCCGCCGCACGCGGAAGACCGACACGCCGGTCACCCGCGCCGTCTCGCGGAGCGGGCGGCCTTCGAGGAACCGGGCCGTCGCGACCCGCCGCCGCTCCTCGTCCCAGGCGTCGCGCGTCGCGAGGACGAACGCGAACTCCGGGCTCCGCATCCGCCGGCTGATCCGCTTCACGCGGTTCGCGACGGTCGAACGGTGGAGCCCCGTGAGCCGCGCGAGCTGGGCGGGCGTCATCCCGTTCTCGAATACGCCCCGGCACAGCGCCTCATCCTCGGGCGTGAGATGGGCGAGCTTCGGCAGGAGCCGCTCGGCCTCGTCGCGGGCGCCGACGCGGCCGGTCGCGAGGCCCTCCCGGCGGCACTCGGCGACCGATCCAGATTTTTCTTCGAGATGGATGGCCATGACCCCGAGAATATGTTAGGTTTTCGTACGGGAGTCAAGCGGTGAGTTCACATTTTGGTGAACACGCCGCGGGGCGGACCGGCGGGTGGGTGGCTGCGTGAGTGGGACGGGTGGGCTCGGAATCGGGGCGGCGGAGGCAAGGGGAACCACGGGATCGCCCGGAGTGATCGTGATGATCGGACAACGCATCCGCGCCCGGCGCAACGAACTCGGCCTCACGCTCCAGCAGCTCGCCGACCGGGTCGACTGCGCGAAGGGCTACCTCTCGATGATCGAAACCGGCCGCCGCCCGGCGCCGTCGGAGGAGATGCTCGCGCGGCTCGAGTCGGCGCTGCTCCTCGAGGCCGGGCAGCTCGTCGCGTCGGCCCGCTGGGCCTCGACGCCGCCCGAGGTGCGCGAGCGCGTCGAGGCGATGGAGGCCCGCGACCGCCGCGCCCGCGCGCTCGCGAAGTCGCTCCTCGAAGCGGGGCGCGACCTCGACGCCCTGCTCGCGAACGGCGAACTCCGCCGACTCGTCGAAGATCAGGCGGCGAACATCGACGCGCCGACGCCGCTCCGCTATTCGATCCCCGTCATCAACCAGGTCGCTGCGGGCTATCCGCGCCACTTCACCGACCTCGACTACCCGGCCCGCGTCGCGGATGAATACATCGGCTGCCCCGATGTCGCCGACCCCCAGGCCTTCGCCGCCCGCGTCGTCGGCGACTCAATGGAGCCCGACTACCGCGAGGGCGACCTCGTCGTCTTCTCCCCCGACGCCGCGACGCCCGACGGCGCCGACTGCTTCGTCCGGCTCGAGCCCGACCACGAGACGACCTTCAAACGCGTCTACTTCGAGGGCGCCGATCGCGGCCTCATCCGCCTCCAGCCCCTCAACCCGACCTACGGCGCCCGCCTCGTCCGGCGCGAACAGGTCGCCGGCGTCTACGCCGCGGTGTTTGTCATGCGCCGAGTCCCGAACGGCGGCGCCGCCGGCGGCGGCGCATCCTCCGCCGCCGGTCGATCACGAGACGAACACGCGAAGTGAACCGGAGCGGATCGGATGAACCACAGAGGCGCCGAGGCACAGAGAAGAGGGAAGAAGAAGATGATGATGAAAGGGAAGGAAGAGTGAGAGGAGAAGCGACCGACGAACGAATCAAAACCAAAACGAGAACACGCCGGAGATGAGGCTCGGCGAATCTCCGGATTCGGCGCGCGAATCACCCTTCGCGCCCGCTTGCGCTGGAGATGAAACTCGGCGAATCTCCGGATTCGGCGCCCGAGTGGCCGTTCGCGTCCGCATCCCGGGTGGAACAGGCCTCCGTGCCTGTTCGAATCTCGGCGAACGACGACAGGGCGCACGAGCGCTGCCGCCGACCTGCTCCCACCTCACACGCCGGAGATGAGGCTCGGGGAATCTCCGGATTCGACGGATACGCGCCCGACCATCGCGCAGCGCCCCTCGTCTCACCCATAGAGCCGCGTGCTTTGCACGGGGTCGAGGCGCAGCTCCCCCAACGGGGGCGGAGCCTCGAAGTTCGGCGTCGATCGCGCGCACGCCTCGCGACTCCGGGGGATTGCCCCCCGGCGCCGCGACCCCGCTCACAGAGCGCGGCTCTACGGGATGCGCGCCTTCGCGTGCGCCCGCTTGAAAAAGCCCCGGGTGCGAACCCGGTGGCCTGCCCGCTCAAAGGAGGCCAGCTCACGATTGGACGAGCATGCCGCCGCATTCGCATGCGGGGCTTGGGCGTACGAGTGTTTACGAACTCCCCGCGCTAAACGGGTCGACACGCCCCGGCTCGCTCGCTTGTGGGTGCGCTGCGCCGCTCGACGGTCGGAACCGGACCTCCGCGGGTCGGCGCTGCGCTTCGACCTCGCTCCAGTCCGGCTTGAGGACGATCTTCGAGGTGCTCGCGCGCCGTCCGACGATCGTCGTGCGATTCGACGCGACGCGTCGATTCAACGACAATCGTGCGCCAAGCCGGACTGGAGCGCGACGACGCGAAGCGTCGGCCGCGGAGGTCCGGTTCGGAATGGAGGACGGACGCTCCGCGCGACGGAAAGCGAACGCAGCGCGATCTCGCGCGTTGAACGGGGCGACACGCCCCGGCTCGCAGGCGCCGGCGCGATACGCGACGAGAAGACAACCCATGCACTCAGTTGCAAAGATCGGAGCGACTCACAACGCCACGCGCGCGATGGCGGCGATCGTCAACTCGTCATGACGAGCTCGCTCCGCCGCCTCCCTCTCCCCGCTCCCGATCACGGCAATCCTTGGACGCCTGTCTCAACTGGCCGCACTCCGGGCAATGCAGCGATTCACCGCCGATGGTGTCGAGTCGATAGCCGCAGCGCCAGCAGATCTCCGCGTACCCGAGTTCATTGATCGCCCGCCACACCTGCCGCTCATACAAGGTTGCGCGACCGCGTTCACCGGGGCCGAAGTGGACCACCAGAAAGACGGCCACGACACCGAGCGGGCCCGCGAAAGCTCCCCATTCCGGCCCGAGCAGAGCGACCACGAAAACCATGACGACTCCGCCGGTCAGCGCCGGCTTCCACCATCCCTCGAAATCCGCCATACGGAAGCTCCCCGCCCGCTCTCGCAGGATCGCCTGCTCGACCGAGTTCAGCTCGAGTTCGGCGACAAGCGCGCGCACCGAAGCGGGCGCGAAGATCCATATGGATCGGTCGATTTCCCTCGACGGTTCATCCTCGGCATACGCCACGGGCGGCGTCGCGGCGCCGTGCACGATCGCGGACCCGATGAGCACGCCGGCGCCGACGACTCCCGTCCCGGCCCCGGCGAGCAAACAGGCGGTGCTCTCGAACGCCCAGCCAAGCCCGAACAGGACGCCCGCCATGCCGACGAGGAGCGCCCCGGCGGCGAACGACCAGACGAGTGTGTCGTTAGTATGAAGCCGCATGATCTCCGAATGGGCGTCCGAGCGCCTCCGCGATGAAACAGCTTCGTCCGCCGTCAATCCGCGGAAGCCACGACGGCCCCCTCATCTCCTACCTCGAGACTCCGTGTGGTCCGGACGGCCGCGCACTCCGGACAATGCGGCGATCCCTCGCCGATCGTGTCGAGCCGATAGCCGCACTTCAGGCAGACTTCGGCGAAGCCAAGGTCGACGATCGCCCGAAACAGCCGCCGCTCATACCGCGAAGTGAGTCGTCCGTCGTACCGATCCCACAGCGCGACACCAACCGCCGCGGCGACGACGGGCGCGAGGACCATTGGCATCAGCGTCGCGATCACGAAGATCACGAGACCGAGCGCCAGATGTCGAGTGAACTGCGCGTGTTCCCAGACCATCGCCTGCTCGCCTGGCGTGAGCCGTAACTCCGAGGTCATCCTGCGCGGCGACGCCGGCGCGAAGACCCAGACGAATTCATCGAGTTCCCGCGCCTCGTGAGGCGGCCTGGCCGAACCGAGCGCTCGCAGCCGCACATCGAACGCATGCAGCAGGATTGAGCCGCTCGTGATCCATCCACCGGCCAGGCTCATTCCGTAGCCCGCGTAAAACCACGATTCCGTCTGCAGCGCATCTCCGAGCAGGACGAACATGCCGCCGATGACCGTCATGGTCACCCCGGCGATGATCGACCAGTACGACGCTTCTCTCGATCGCGACGACATGATCTCGCGAGTGTACCAGATGTTCCTGCCCGACGCGCTGGCGGCGTCGACGCTCTCGTCGGGTGGAACAGGTTCGAGGCTCGGCGACGATGATCTTGCGTGCGTGCGTGTGCGTGCGCCTGCGCCGCTCGACGCTCGGAACCGGACCTCCGCGGGTCGGCGCTGCGCTTCGACCTCGCTCCAGTCCGACTTGGGGACGATTCTCGAGGTGTTCGCGCGCCGTCCGACGGTCGGCGCGCGAATCGTCGCGACGCGTCGTCTTCGACGAGAATCGTGCGCCAAGCCGGACTGGAGCGCGACGACGCGAAGCGTCGGCCGCGGAGGTCCGGTTCGGAATGGAGGACGGACGCTCCGCGCGACGGAAAACGAACGCAGCGCGATCTCCCGCGTTAAACGGGGCGGCACGCCCCGGCTCGCGCGCACGCGCGCTCGCGCACTTCGTCTCTCCGTGACTCCGTGACTCCGTCTCTCTGCCCCGCCCCTCACCCTCCACCCAGCATCGCATTCAACCGCGTGAGCTGCGCGCGGGTCATCGTGTACTCCGGATGCTTCTGCAGCACCGAGTTCCAGTACACGATCGCTTCGCGCACGCGGTCGTCGAGGATCATGACGCGCCCGATGTACACCGCGTTCTGGTCGCCCGGCGTCTCGTCGCCGATCGCGGCGACCATGGCCCCGAGCGCCGGGCCGTACTCGCCCCGCGCGAGAAACGCGTGCGACATGTTCTGCAGCATGCGCGGCGTGCGCGCGAGGCCGAGACCGCCGTACGCGAACGAATCGGCGCGATGGTAATGCGCGAGCGCCCGACCAACCTGCTCCGCCGTGTCCGCGCCGAGCGCGAGCTCGGGATTGAACAGCTCGTCGTACGCGAGCGTCTGCGTCATCTGCCGGTAGAAGTAGTCGCCGCGCCATCGATGCCACTGGACGAGCGCACTTTCGACGAGCAGCGCCCCGAGCCCGACCGCGACGACGAGCCACACGACGCCGACCGGCCGGAGCGACCCGGCGCGCTTGAGTTGAAACTTGTGAAAGCGCACATCCGCCTCGTTCACCGCCCGCCACGCCTTCCACAGAATGAAGGTGAGGCACCCCGCGACGCCGACCGCCATGAGCATCGGAATCACGCCGTACAACCCGCGGAACGCGAAGAAGCTGAGCAGGAACACGCCCGCGAGCGCGAACTCCTCGGGCCAGGTGAGGTCATACTTCCGCTTCGGCGCCTTGCCGCCGCGCTTCGGCGCGCCCTTCATGACCGCCGGCGCGCCGACGCCGAGATAGAGCGCCTCCTTCGGGCACACGCTCACGCAGTCCATGCACTTCATGCAGCCCGGGTCGACCACCATGCCGTAGGCGCGCACCTCTTCGCTCACGCGCACATTCGAAGTGCACACCGCGGTGCAGTGCCCGCAGCCCTCGCACGCATCGGTCACGCGGATGCGCACGGGCGAGAGTTTGTCGAGCGGCGCGAAGAAGCCGCCGTACGGACAGCCGTAGGTACAGAACCCCTTCGCGCCGAGAAAGTACACCGCGGCGAAGCCGCAGATGAAGAGAAACGGAATCGCGATGAGCACCGTCGGGAAGGTGTCCCAGAACCCCGTCGTGAGCAGATGCTCGGTCGACCATCCCTCGAACGCGACGACCGGCTTGAGCCACGCCGCGACCTTCGTGTGCAGCTCCGGCGAGATCTTCTCGAGCGCCGGAAAGAGCGCGAAGCGCTTGAAGTTCGGCCACACGAACATGTAGAGCGCGAGCCCGAGCGGAAACAGGATGAGCAGCCGCGAGCGGAACGCCTTCGGCCGCACGCCGACCTTCTTCATCATCCATCCGCACGCGTCCTGCAGGAGCACGACATGACATCCCCAGCCGCAGAAGAAGCGCCCGACGATGAGCGTGCTCGCGAGCGCGAGCGCGAAGAAGATGAACCCCGCGTTGATGTACCCGTACTCGAGCGTCTCCATCGCCTCGGACGGCTCGACCGGCGTGAGCGTGTACCCGCCGAACCATCCGAACTTCTTCGAGGCGAGCCAGAGTCCGATGTGCGCGAAGATGAGCAGCTGCACGGCGCCGAGCACGATCGCCCGCCGCTTCGCGTTCTTCGACGGCCGGATCCCTTCGGGTCTCGATTCGCCGGACGACCCGTTCGCGACGGGCAGCGAAACGCTCCGCCCCTTCTTCGGATTCTTCTGCGACGGCGCGGGCGCACCCCCGGCGTCCGGCGCACAGCGCCGCTTCGCCGCATCGCTCGTCGAAGGGGGTTCCGTCGGCGTCATATCGCTTTCAGTCGGTCCATTCGCGGCGTCGTCATCACGCCGTCATGAGGAACAGCCGGGAAGTTCGCTCGAGCCCGTGACCGCCGGGACGACTCACGCGCTCGCTCACCACCACTCAGCGTTCTATACGAACGAAAGACGCCCCGGGGTCTTTCGACTCCGGGGCGTTTCGGATGAATTCAACACCACGCGACCGAGCCGCTCCTCACTTACTGGAGCAGGGCCGGGTTGCTCAGGAGGCATCCGTCCACGCCCACGGCCTGGAGGAAGCCGCCGCACACGCTCTGCGGCGCCGGTCCGGTGAAGACCGCTTCGCCGTTCGCGTCGAAGGTGCGCGGCGTGCCGACCTGGCGCGCCGTATGGTCGAGGTCGAGCACCGTGCCGCCGCAGGGCAGCCCCGGCGGGATCGCCTGCGAGCCGAGGTTGTTCGCGTACGCGAGCGCGACCTGCGTCCCCGGAGCGCCGCCCGACACCGTCACGGTGACCGTGCCCGGGCAGGTTCCGCTCACCGTCATGTCGAGGTCATACCCGCCGGCCGGGCCCCAGGTGACGCCGCTCACCGAGGTCGGGGCGCCGGGCTCGTAGAGCCCCGCGGTCGCGACGACATCGCCGGGCCCGCGGTTCGCGTTGAAGCGGAAGTTGTAGAGCGTGCCCCAGCGGATCGGGTTGCTGTCGGTCGACCAGGTGATCGCGCCGGACTCGACCGTCGCGTCCCACTGCTCGTTCGTGTAGTCCGGCTCGTTGCGGTGTTCGACCGCGTGGAAGCCGATGTTCGCGACATCGACGCCGTCGGGCAGCGGAATCGAGAACGACGAGATCTTGCGATCCATGTCGATGTTGAGCACCGCGTACTCGTAATGCCACGCCCCGCCGCCGAGATCATTCGCCTTCGCCGCGATGATCGCGCGGCCGTCGGGCGAGACGAATTCGATGACCGGGAGCTCCTGCGCGATCATCGTCTGCCGCGCGCCGGTCCAGGCGTCGATCGCGAAGCCGTCGTTCGGCCGCGTGCCCGAGCCGCTCATCGAGAAGTTCCACCAGCCGCCGGGCTGACCGTTCGGCGTGACGGGCTTCCACGAAGCGCTGTTCATGACATTGATGTCGTCGAGGATGACATAGTACCCCTCGCCGAAATACTGCGCGCCCTGGTTGAGCGCCGGGTCGAGGTCGTCGTCATGGACCTGGATGCGGCGGTCGACGGCGTCTTCGGCCCGCACGCCGCGCTGGAAGACGGAGCCCTGGTAGTTCCACTCGCCGGTCCACGGGTTCACTTCGTAGCGCGGGCCGAGGCCGCTCTGCGACGCGTTGAGGCTCGAGCTGTAGGTGTCCGTGCAGTTCTGGCCGAGCCAGTCGCCGGTGTAGTGGCCCGGCTCATAGATGCACTGGCCGCCGCACTGCGTGTTGCCGAGCGCGTAGAAGCCGTGCTTGATCCACGACTGCCCGATCTGCTCGAAGCGGTCGTTCTTGAGGCGGTACATATTGCCCACGATGAACGGGTGGCGGTTGTCGGGGCTCGCGAACCACATGAGGTCGCGGTTGCCGACATTCCACGAGGTCGTGGCGATCGACAGGCCGACGATGTCGCCGACCCGGCCGTACTGCTCGAGGTCGTAGAGCTGGCAGAACTTCATGTCCGGGCCGTCGTCGTCGCGGCCGGGGCCGTCCATGCCTTCGTTCACGGCGACGGGCTCGACCTGCATGCCGCCGAGCAGCGCCGCGACGCCGAGGGCCGCCACGCCGCCGAACAGTGTCTTGATCTTCTTCATCTGGTTCAATCCTCCGGTAGCTGGAGCCCGCCATCGGCCATGGAAGCGCGGGTCACGCCGCCTCGCCGAGCACGCATCGCGTTGAGTGCGATTTGACGAACGGAACTGATGGAACTCACCCTGTTGAGTGGACGCAACCACAACCCCCACCACGATCGCGTCGCTCAAGGGAGTATCCACGATCGCGCGCGAGGGGTCAACCCTGAAGTCCAGGGCACGGAAAAACGGCCCCGAAGCCGCTCCCGAGCCATTCCTCCCTCCCGATAACATGTGCGCCGAAGCCTTTATTCTGGCGGAAAATCGAAAAGACACGCCCGCGAAAAATACAATCGCCGGGGCCGCCCCGATACGGCCCCGGCGTGTCTTGGACCCGCTCCCCGATCATCCACCCTCTACCCCGACCGACTGACCCCCATCAAATCTCCGTCTCCCGCCGACGCTTCCCTCCGTGGGTGACTCGAAGCGGCCGAGCTGAGTCTCCTCCACAGGCCGCTCAGGACTCCACGCACGCCCGTCCACATGCCTGCTCAGCCCGGCCGTTGGGCGCCCGACTCCACGAACCCGCGCACGAGCCCGCCGAATCGAGCCTCCTCCTCCACTCCGCGCTCGAACCCCGAACTCAAAACTCGTCCCGGGGAGTTCTCACACAACTCCAACCCATACATCGACGGCCGTCACGACGACCGCGGGCGCGTCACTCCACTCGCTCCGCCCCGCCCCCGTCTCTCTTATTCAGTCATTCACTTCTTCGCGATTCAGAACGAACAAGACCCTCCACCCGAGTCGCGAAACCGAGAACGAATCAACCAACCGACCGACCGACCCGTACGCCCTGACGAACGGGGAGAACTCCCCGAGGACATCAGGACACGAACGAGTCGCATGGAAAGATTCGCGGCGAGGCGCCGCCCGGTTCCGATGAAATGATCGAATTCACGCGGCCTGAACTTGGCGCGCTACGGCGCCCGGCGAGGGGTCGCATCGGGCGCGCGAGGCGTCTAAGGTCCGCCGCGAAAGACGCTTTCATCGCACGCCGCTCGCGCTTCACCGGCCCCGCGGCGGCGCTTCGCCATCCGCACGACTCAAGCCCCGCTGCTTCTCGGAGCCATGCCCGAAACCGCCCCCTCCGCAATCCGGATCCGGACCCGGCGCCGCGCCCGCTTCGCGACCGGCGCCTTGATCGCCGCGGCCGTCATCGCCGCCGCGCCGGCGGTGAGCGCCCGCCCGCAGGACAGTGAACCGCCCGATCCCGTCGACCTCGCCCGCCTCGAACCCGCGACGCGGCCGGAAGTCGTCATGATCCGGACCGACGCGCCCCCCGAAATCGACGGCCGCCTCGACGACCCCGCCTGGGACGCCGCCGCGGTCCTCGACGACTTCACCCAGGTCACCCCGGTCGAGGGCGCGGCGCCGAGCGAGCGCACCGAGGTCCGCCTCCTCTACGATCGCGACTTCCTCTATGTCGGCGTCCGCGCGTTCGACGCCGAACCGTCGAAGATCATCGCGAAGCAGATGCTCCGCGACGGCGACCAGGACTCCGACGACCACATCCTCTTCGGCGTCGACCCGTTCCTCGATCGCCGCAACGGCTTCTTCTTCCAGGTGAACCCAAACGGCGCGCGCCTCGACGGCCTCATCGAAGACAACCGCAACATCCGCGAGGACTGGGACGGCATCTGGTACGCGAAGTCGCGCGTCGACGACACGGGCTGGACCGCCGAGATCGCGATCCCCTTCAAGACGATCAACTTCGACCCGAACGCGCCCGCGTGGGGCTTCAACTTCGAGCGCTTCATCCGCCGGCGGAACGAGATCGTGCGCTGGACCGCCGCGTCACCGAACAAGTCCCTGCGCACGGTCGCCGACTTCGGCAACCTCGAAGGCATCGAAGAGATCGACCAGGGCCTCGGCCTCGACTTCAAGCCGTTCATCGTCGGAACCTATCAGCTCGAGAACAACGAAGGCCGCGATGAGGAGTTCGAACTCGAGCCCGGCTTCGACCTCTTCTGGAAGATCACGCCGTCGCTCACCGCGGCGCTCACGGTGAACACCGACTTCGCCGAGACCGAAGTCGACGAGCGCCGCGTGAACCTCACGCGCTTCCCGCTCTTCTTCCCCGAGAAGCGCGACTTCTTCCTGCAGGACGCGTATGTGTTCAACTTCGGCGGCATCCGGCGCACGCCGCTCCCGTTCTTCTCGCGGCGCATCGGCATCGGACCCGGCGGCCAGGAAGTCCCGATCGATGTCGGCGTGAAGCTCACCGGCAACGCGGACCGCTGGAACATCGGCGTGCTCAGCGTGATGACCGAAGCCGCCGCGGGCGTCGAAGAGAAGAACCTGAGCGTCGGCCGCGTCGCGTACCAGATCGGCGACGAGTCGACCGTCGGCGCCATCTTCACCTCCGGCGACCCGCGCACGAACGGCGACAACAACCTCGTCGGACTCGACCTCAACCTCCGCGACAGCAACTTCGACGGCTCGAACGCGCTCGAAGGGCACGCCTGGCTCCAGTCGACCGATTCGAGCGACGCCGACGGCGGACGCGAGTTCGCGTGGGGCGGGTCGATCCTCTATCCGAACGACCGCGTGAACTGGGACCTCTTCTTCGCCCAGATCGATGAGGGCTACAACCCGGCCCTCGGATTCGTGAGTCGGCGCGGCATCCGCGAGTACGGCGGCTCCTACCGCTATCGCTGGCGACCCGAAGATTCCTGGATGCGACGCTTCGACCTCGGAAGCCGCTTCTTCCTCGTCACCACGCTCGACAACGAGATCGAAACGCTTTCGATCACGGCGCCGGGCGTCGAGTTCGAGAACAACGCGGGCGACGAGTTCGAAATCGACCCCGAGTTCAACCGCGAGCAACTCTTCGAACCCTTCGAGATCGCGGACGGCGTGATCATCCCCGTCGGCGTCTACGACTTCGCCCGCCTCGAAACCTCGATGCGCACTTCGAGCGGCCGCCCGTTCGGTGTCGGCGTCGGCGTCGAGTTCGGCGACTTCTTCACCGGGTCGCGCACCGACTACGAGGCCGAGCTCGAATGGCGCGCCTCCGAGCACTTCTTCGCCTCGGCCGGGTACGAGATGAACGACATCGATCTGCCCCAGGGCGACTTCATCACCCGCATCATCCGCGGCCGCGTGAATGTCATGTTCACGCCCGACCTCTCGTGGAACACGATCGCCCAGTACGACAATGTCTCGGAGTCGTTCGGCGTGAACAGCCGCGTGCGCTGGGAGATCGAGCCGGGCAACGAACTCTTCGTCGTCGTGAACAGCGGCTTCGATGTCGACAACGGATCCTTCCGCGCGACGACGAGCGAGATCACGACGAAACTCGGCTGGACCTTCCGTTTCTGACGATCGGCGCGCGATCCCGGGGTGGAACAGGCCTCGGCGCCTGTTCGAAGCTCGATCAACGAAGAGCAAGCGCACGCACGCGTCACCTCCGCCCACGCCGGAGATGAGGCCCGGCGAATCTCCGGATCCGACGCCCACCCCGGCGCGTCGCGCCCCTTCGAAACAGAATCACCACAGAGACGCAGAGACGCCGAGACGATCCGGAAGATAAGGAGGCGTCAAGACACCGGATTCCCTTCGCCGCGACCGCCGGGAGCGCTTCCGCCTCCCCCGGGCGCGCCGCGCGCCCTCATTCGATCCCCGCGACGATGACCGTGAACATCCCGACGAAAAAGAACGAGAGCGGCGCGCCGATCGCGGCCGACGCCAGAATGAGCCCGATCGCCCGCGCGCCCGGCCACGACTGATGAAGGTACCGCTTCGTGGCGATCCACCACCAGACCACGAGCCAGAGCGGCGCCAGCGCGAGAAAGCAGATTCGCCACATGAGATCGATCCCATACCAACCGATCGGGTAATTGAGAACAACCTGAATCATCCCCGCAAGAACAAAGATCACCGCCAGGAGAGCCGTGAGCGACACGAACCCGTACACGCACACTCGAACGAGATCCCCGTTCGAGACTGCGGGCGTTCGATGAGCGAACTGGAATACGACGAATTTCGCGAGAAGAAACTGAGCGGCGAACCAGAAGAGAATCGGCCACACGCCCGAGAACGCCGGGAACGCGGCCAGTCCGATGAGTTCATGGACGCTCAATTGCATCCACTCGACGAACCGGCGCGCGATGTGCGCTGGTCCGGACGCCCCCGGGTTCACAATGACGGCAGCGGCCATGCGGTTCCACACGATGATTTCGCTCGCGCGCGCCATCGCCTCGCTGACGAGGAATAGGACGAGTCCGAACAGTGCGATCAACACAAGCGGCCCGAGCCGGACCGCATGCCCGCGCCCTACCTCTCGCCAGAATCGCCACGGCAGGAGTAACTCGAAGAGCGTCCGGAGCAGGCTTCGCGCGGCCGACGCCCAGCCCCCGCCCCGCATCCATGCGTGCTCGAACAACCACGGATGCACACCGCCGCCGGCCGTCACGAGCGCTCGCATCGAACTTCGCTCGCCGCACTCCGCGCACTGCACTTCGAGCGGCCACGCGCCGTCCGTCGTCAGCAACGCCCCGCGCTGGTCATACCCACAACGCGCGCAGAAGAGTTCCTGTTCAATCCCGGACACGCTCGACATGCGCTGGTCGCCCTCGAAACTCACCCGTTCAGGAGCCACCAGCATACACAAAAACACGCGACTTCATTCCACCCCTTCGCCTCGACCGCCGGGAGCGCTTTCGGCGCGCGATGAACGACGCGAGCGCCTCCTCACCCACCGCCCACCGCCCGCACCGCGTCGGCGATCGCCTCCGGCTCGTATTCCGCGACGAAGTGGCTCGCGTCCCGGGCGATCGTGACGCCGCGCACGAGGCCGGCGTCCCAGCGCGAGAGAAACTCTTCGAGCGCCGGGAACCGCGCCTGGCGCGAACGCTCGTCGATGCACACCTCGAGCCCGTCGACCACGCGACAGAACGACGCGTCCGGACAGACCTGCGCCGCCGACGCGTCGCAGCGCAGCGCGCCGAGGAGCGCATCGCGCGCGCCGATCACGAAGAACACCGGCCGGTCCGACATCGCGATGACGCCCGCCTCGGCCTCGAGCATGAGCGCCGGATCGCTCGACAGAAAGTGGTACGGCCGATTCGTCGGCTGCATGTGGTCGTCGCTTCGCGGCCGCCCCGTGTCGACTTCGAGAAACGGCGCCCAGTACGCGTCGCGGACCGCGTCGTACGCCGCCGACCCGCGCGGCCCATGGAGAAGCGCAAGCGACTCGCCCACGCGGCGCGGCAGGACGCCGCTCGCGATCATCGCCTCGCTTCGCGTCACATTCGTGTTCACCCAGTCGAGCGAATCGTGAAACAACGCCGCGTTCTCCGGCGTGATCGGCCACGCCCAGGTGTTCAGTACGACGACGCCGCGGAACCGCGACGCCTCGCGCCCCGCGACCGTGAACCCGATCGGCCCGCCCCAGTCGTGGACCACGAGCACCGCGTCGCGCACCTCGAGCGCCTGCACGAACGCGGTCATCGCGTCCGCGTGCGATCGCGCCGAGTACGCGAACGAATCGGGATCGGGCTTGTCCGACAAGCCGAAGCCGTAGAGATCGGGCGCGATGACGCGCCATCCGTCCGCGACGAGGTCGGCCACGACCTCGCGATACATGAACGACCAGGTCGGGTTGCCGTGAAAGAGGATCGCGGTTCCGACCGGATCCACGCGCGGCCCCTCGTCGAGGTAATGCACGACGCCGTGCTCGAGCTCGACGCACTGGTGCGCGAACGGATACTCGGCCGGATCAACCACAAACGCCGGCCCCCACCCCGGCGGACACGCCCCCTGCCGCCCGAACGCGGCATTCGTGATGGCCGCGAGAACGAGGAGAAGGGAAGAGACGCACACGACGACGCGACGATGATTCCCCATGCGACCAGCCTACCGCGCGTCGTCCGTTCGACTCGCGAGGAAAACCCGCCCATCCACTCGAAAATCGTCCCCCAAGCCGGACTGAAGCGCCGACAAGCGCCGCGCCGTCGAGCGGAGGTCCGGTTCGATCGCGCCGCGCACGCTCAAATCACGACGATCGTCATGGCGCCATCAGCCTTCTTAGAGCCGCGGCGTGCCGCCGGGGTCGAGGCGCAGCCCCCCAACGGGGGCGGAGCCTCGAAGCTCGACGCCCGCTGCGCAGCGATCGGGGCTCCGCGGGATCACCCCCGGCGCCGCGACCCCGTGCACAGCACGCGGCTCGATGGCACGAACAGATTCCCAAACAAATCCCCAAAAAAGTTCACTTGCCAGTTGACAAACCCCGAACATCGGCGATCCTCATTGATACCGAACAGATCCCGCACGAGACCCGTTCGAAATGAGGCCTCCGATGCCCGTTTCCACCGCCGCGCGCGCCGCGTTGACCGCTAAGATGAACGGAACTTCGCCCCGGCCCGCGGCCTCGGCCCCCACGACGCCCGCCGCCATCGCCCCCGGCCGGCCGAATTCGACGACGACGAAACGGACACGGACACGGACGACCCCGACCGCCGCAGACGCAGCAGCAGCAGCAGCAGCAAGGATGAGCCCCACCATGGCCAGCAGCAGCACCAGCACCACGACTTCCTCCGCCGCCCCGAAGGCCGACCAGCAGGCCCGCGCCCAGATGCTCGAACGCACGATCACCCAGATCGAGCGCTCCTTCGGCAAGGGCGCCATCATGAAACTCGACGGCGAAACCCTCCAGCCCGTCGAGGGCATCTCGACCGGCGCCATCTCGCTCGACCTCGCGCTCGGCGGGCGCGGCGTCCCCCGCGGCCGCATCGCCGAGTTCTACGGCCCGGAGTCGTCCGGCAAGACGACGCTCGCCCTCCATGTCATCGCGTCGACCCAGAAGAACGGCGGCGTCGCCGCCTTCATCGACGCCGAGCACGCGCTCGACCCCTCCTGGGCCCGCCGCCTCGGCGTGAACATCGATGAGCTCCTCGTGAGCCAGCCCGACACCGGCGAGCAGGCGATGGAGATCTGCGAACTCCTCGTCCGTTCGAACGCGGTCGATGTCGTCGTCGTCGACTCGGTCGCGGCGCTCATCCCCCGCGCCGAAATCGAAGGCGAGATGGGCGACAGCCATGTCGGCCTCCAGGCGCGCCTCATGAGCCAGGCCATGCGCAAGCTCACCGGCGCCATCTCGAAGTCGCGCACCACCGTCATCTTCATCAACCAGATCCGCGAGAAGATCGGCGTCATGTTCGGCTCGCCCGAAACGACCCCCGGCGGACGCGCGCTCAAGTTCTACTCGTCCGTGCGCATCGACATCCGGCGCATCAGCTCGATCAAGGATGGCGATACGAATGTCGGCAACCGCGTCCGCGCCCGCGTCGTGAAGAACAAGGTCGCCCCGCCCTTCCGCGACGCCGAGTTCGACATCATGTTCAACGAGGGCATCTCCGCGTCGGGCGACCTCCTCGACCTCGCCGTGAACGACGGCATCGTCCAGAAGTCCGGCGCCTGGTTCAGCTACGGCGACATCCGCCTCGGCCAGGGACGCGAGAACTCGAAGCAGTTCCTCCGCGAGAACCCCGACCTCTTCACCGAGATCCACGCGAAGGTCCTCGAGAAGAACGGCATCGCCGGCCCGAACGCGCCGAAGCCCGAAGTCGAGGCCGCCGAGAAGGACGACAAGTCGAAGGCGAAATCGAACGGCAAGAAGTGAGGTCGGAAGAGACGGAGAGACGGAGTCACGAAGAGACGGAGTGCGCGAATACGCGAGCCGGGGCGCGCCGCCCCGTTCAACCCGCGAATCTCCCATATCGTCCGTCATTACGAGAACCGTCCCCCCAAGCCGGACTGAAGCGCCGACAAGCTCCGCGCCGTCGAGCGCAGGTCCGGTTCCGACCGTCGAGCGGCGCCCGCAGCGCCGACCGCGCATCCCAAACGCCACCGAGGACCCGCAAGGGAGGAAGGACATCCGAACCGCCGCCGCAGCATGACCCGACGGAGCGCTTCGCATGTCCGACCGACACGACCAGATCTCCGCGCCGCCGCGGCCACCCGCGCGCGCCGGCGCGGTCGAACCCGTCCGCATTCACCGCGTCGCACGGGAGCGTGCGCAGCGCCGACCCGCTCCGGGTCCGCCCACATCGACCTCGACCACGCCCGTGCGCGCGCCGGTCCGCGTCGCCGTTCATGAGCGCGCGCACACCGGCGCGACCAAGCCCGTCCGGCGACCGATCGCGCTCACGATCGAACCGGCGACCCTCGACGCATACGACGCGCTGAAGCGTTTCCACTACCGCGACGGTGGAGCCGGCGGCGGGACGCGACCCGGTGTCGGCGCGACCGTCTTCGCCGCCTGGGCGCCGCGTCCCGATCACTTCGCCGGCGATCCTCTGGACAAATACCTCGACCGCCCCGCGCCGCCGCGCGAACTCGCCGGCGTCCTCGTCCGCGCGCGTCCCGCGCTCACGAACACGCTTCGCGACTTCGCGACGCGCGGCCGATATGTCGGCCTCACCCCCGCCGCGCGCGCGCACGCGATCAACGCCGAACTCCGCGTCATCGCGCGCGTTATCGTGAGTCCGCGCTACCGCGGCCTCGGCGTCGCGACGCGCCTCGTACAGCATGCGCTCGACCACCCCGAAACGATCTACACCGAAGCGATCGCCGCGATGGGTCGCGTGAGTCCGTTCTTCGAACGCGCCGGCATGACGCGCTACGACGCCCCGCGCCGTGCCGCGGATGATCGACTGCTCGAAGCGCTCGACGAGACCGGCCTCGACCGGCGCGCACTGCTGCTCGAGACCTCGCTCCTTCGCGCCCGCCTCGCGCGCCTCGATCCGACGGCGCGCACGCTCATCGAACACGAACTCATCCACTGGGCCGCGAGCGCCCGCTTCCTCGAGACGCGACGCGCCGACCGCGCATCGCTCGACGACGCGGCCCGCCTCGCCGCCCGCCGACTCTTCGGCCGTCCCGTCTACTACCTCCACCGCGCCTCCGACGCATCCCTCCCCGCCGAACCGGAGACCACCGCATGACGACCGCGACTACGACCCAGATCGAACGCGTCGACCTCCCGCTCGACGCCCTGCGCGGCCGGGCCGACAACGCGAACGCGATGCCCCGCGCCGCCTTCCGCAAACTCGTCGCGCACCTCGACCGCACCGGCCGCTACCCGCCGATCATCGTGCGCCCCTGCCCCGACGAGCCGGACGCGTACGAAATCCTCGATGGCCATCATCGCGTGAAGGCGCTGCGCGCGATCGGCCGCGCGGCGACGGCCCGCTGCGAAGTCTGGCCCGTCGACGACGCCGAGGCGCTCACGCTCCTCACGACGCTCAACCGTCTCGAAGGGCGCGATGATCCGGCGAAGCGCACGGCCCTCATCGCGGAACTCACAATTCGACTCGGCGCCGCGCGCGTCGCCGAGCGCCTGCCCGAATCGAAGCGCGCCGTCGAGAAGCTCGCGCGTCTCGCGTCGACGGCGCCCCCCGCGCCGGCGCGGCCGCCGCGCCCCGAATCGATTCCCGAGCCGATCACCTTCTTCCTCACGCGCGACCAGCGCGCGCTCCTCGAACTCCGCCTCGCCGAGTTCGACGGCTCGCGCTCGAAGCGGCTCGTCGCCCTGCTCGACCTCGACGATGAAGGAGTGCACCCGTGACGATCGAATCCCACGACGAGCGCCCGCCGCGGCACTCCGATGACCGGAAAAAGAAAACACGCCGCCGACGGCGCAAGCGCTCGAACCGCGTCACCCGCGCCCGCGCCGAACGCCTGCTCGATGCGATCTACGAGGCGAACGAAGACCTCGCCGAGGTCGCGCGAAGCGAAGGCCTCACGCTCCGCGATCTCGCGCGCTGGGCGAACGAGCCCGTCACGGCCGCGACGCTCGACGGACTCTGTCGACTCCATGACGCGAAGGCCCAGGTGCTGCTCAGCCGCTACCGCACGCTCGCCGCGGCGAAGCTCTTCGAACTCTCGGGCGAGCCTGACGCGAGCCGCGAGATCGTCCGCAAGGCCTGCGTCGATCTGCTCAAGCTCTCCGTCATCGAGCCGGTCGCGTCGCTCCTCGCCGCCACGGGCGGTGGCGAAGACGCGTCGGCCCCCGAACTCGCGTTCGATCTCGGCGTGCTCGACGAGCTCCGCGACCTCATGCGCGCCGCCGGCGACTCTGATCTGGATGACGAAGACGAGGACGACCACGACGACGACGGCGAACTCGGCGTGACCGAAGCGAACGGAGCGGATCCCTCATGACGACCGGCACGACCGCGCCCACGATTCGCACGACGAGCCCGGCGCTCGCCCGCGCCCGCCGCGCGATGCTGCACATTCGTCCCGAGACACCTGACGAGCTCGACGGATTCTGTCGCCTCGCCCTCGGCTATGTCGTGCCGCGCCGGCCGCGCACACCCGGCATGTCGGCGCCGTTCGACTACCTCGCCCATGCGTTCTTCGAGTCGACCGACGGGCCGCGCGACTGCATCGTGTGGGCGAATCGCGGCGGCGGAAAGACGCAACTCGGCGCCGTCGCGACACTCCTCGACCTCATCTTCAAACCCGGCATCGAAATCCGCATCCTCGGCGGATCGCTCGAACAGTCCGACAAGATGCACACCTACCTCCGCGAGCTCCTTGAGCGACGCGAACTGCGCAACCTCGTCGACGGACGCGTGACCGACCGCGGCGCGCGACTCGTCAATCGCTCGGCGGTCGAAGTCCTCGCCCAGTCCGAACGCTCGGTGCGCGGCGTGCGGGTGCAGAAACTCCGCTGCGACGAGGTCGAACTCTTCGAGCCCGGCGTCTGGGACGCCGCCCAGTTCGTCACCCGTTCGAAACAGTGCGGCGAAGTCTTCGTCCGCGGCGCCGTCGAAGCGTTGAGCACGATGCACCGCCCCTTCGGGCTCATGCGCCGCCTCGTCGACGACCCGGACGGCGCAGGCCGCCGCGCCCTCTTCCGCTGGGGCGTCCTTGAGACCCTCGAGCGCTGTCCGAAGTCGCGCCTCTGCGGCGAGTGCCCGCTCGAAGTTGAATGCGACGGTCGCGCGAAGCGCGGCCGCGGATTCTTCCACATCGACGACGCGATCCAGCAGCGCCGCCGCGCCTCGACGCCGGCGTGGCGCTCCGAAATGCTCTGCGAAACGCCCACGCGAAGCGACTGCGTCTATCCCGAATTCGACGAGGCGGTCCATGTCCGCCCGTTCCGCGCGAACGAACGCTCGCCCGCGCGAATCCGCTGGCTCGGCGGCATGGACTTCGGCTTTCGGGCGCCGACCGTGTTTCTCTGGGCAGCGTACGACGAGGTCGCGGACACGCTGCACATCGTCGACGAATATGTCGAGACCGAACGCACGATCGACACGCACCTCGAGCACATCGCGCGGCGCGGCCGGCCGCGGCCCGAATGGCTCGGCGTCGATCCGGCCGGGCGCCAGCGCAGCGACCAGACCGGCGTGTCGACGATCTCGCGCCTCTGCGACGCCGGTCATGTCGTCCGCGCGCGCCGGATGGACCTCTTCACGAGCATCGACCTCGTCCGCGCCCGCCTCCGCGCCGCGGACGGCGCCGTGCGCCTCTTCATCGACCCCCGTTGCCGCGCCCTCATCGAAGCGCTCACCGAGTACCACTTCGCCGTCGACGACGAACGATCGGAGACGCCCGTCAAGGACGGCCCGGACCACGCCTGCGACGCGCTCCGCTACCTCATCACCAACCTCGACGGCCGCCGCCGGGGCGCGACACGCTTCCGGTCGTACATCGCGACGAAAGGAAGCCGGTGAACGAATGGCGATCGATCGAATCCACGCCCGGCGCCCCGCACCCACCGAAGATGAGGCTCGGCGAATCTCCGGATTGGACGGTCGAACGACGGTCGGCGCTCCCACTTCGGGTGGAACAGGCCTCTGTGCCTGTTCGAGGCTCGGCTGTGTGCATGTTGCGCCGCTCGACACTCGGAACCGGACCTCCGCTCGACGGCGCTGCGCTTGTCGGCGCTCCAGTCCGGCTTGGTGGACGATCCTCGAGCGGATCGAACGCGTCTCGTTGTTCGCGCGTTAAGCGGGGCGGCACGCCCCGGCTCGCTCCCTCGCCCCCTTCGTGCCTCCGTGCCTTCGCGCCTTCGTGCCTTCGTGCCTTCGTGACTTCGTGCCTTCGTGCCTTCGTGCCTTCGTGCCTTCCGATATCATGACCACCTATGCCCACCATCCTCGCCGCGCAGTACGACATCGTCTGGGAAGACAAGGCCGCGAACCATCGGCTCGTCGAAGAACTCGTCGAGCGCGAAGCGCCGCCCGAGGGTTCGCTCCTCGTGCTGCCCGAAATGTTCGACACCGGCTTCAGCATGAAGGTGAGCAAGCTGAGCGAAGAGGCGACCGATCACGCGAGCGAGCGCTGGGCCGCCGATTTCGCGAAGCGTCGCGGACTCTTCGTCCAGGCCGCGTCGATCCGCCGGCGCGACGCGGACGACAAGGGCACGAACAACGCGGTCGTCTTCGACCCGAACGGCGCACTCGTCTGCCGCTACGAGAAGGTCTTTCCGTTCAGCGGCGGACGCGAGCCGGAGTGGTACCGCGGCGGCCGCGCGCTCTCAACCTTCGACTGGCGCGGCGTCACCGTGTGTCCGCTCGTCTGCTACGACCTCCGCTTCCCGGAGATCTGGCGTCTCGCGGCGCTCGACCTCGGCGCCGAACTCTTCACGATCGGCGCGAACTGGCCGAGCGCGCGGGCCGATCACTGGTCGACGCTCCTCACCGCCCGCGCCATCGAGAACCAGGCGTATGTCTGCGGCGTGAACCGGAGCGGCGCCGATCCCTTCCTCGAATATCCCGGCCGGTCGAAGATCGTCGATCCGAAGGGACGCACGCTCGCGGAGGCGGACGATGAATCATCCATCGTCCTCCGCGCCGAGATCGATCCGGACGCGGCGCCCGCGTGGCGCGAAGCGTTCGGCGCGCTCCGCGACGCGCGACGCGAATTCCTCGGCCGTCTCGACTAATCCGATTTCGATCGAGTCGCGTGGCGCCCTCGTCCGATCAGGGCGCCCGCCATTCGCCGCCGCGGTAGACCGTCGCGAACGGGTCGACGCCCATCATCTGTGGCAGACTCGCGGGATCGAGCACGGGGCGCGGCCGGCCGCCGTCGAGATCGAGCTGCGCCTCCCACGACGCGTTCACCTCGGAGAGCAAGGCCGTCTCGAAGTTGAGCATCGCGTTGAGTTCGTCATCGTCGAGGTCGGGCCCGGGGTGTCCATCGCAGAGCGTGCAGACGAGATGCCGCCGATCGTGACACACGGCGCAGCGACCCGGATCGGCGCCGCCCCGGCACGACGGGCACTTGATGATGCGCTCGTTGCGGCAGGTCGGGCACCGTGGATGGTCGCGGCAGTACGCGATGATCGAACCGATCGAGCCGAGTTCGCGGCCGTACTCGGTGAGCAGCGTCTCGGCGCCGGGGTTCTCTTCGAGCGTCTTGAGCGCCGCGGCGCCGGCGCCGAGCCGGTAGTAGCCGAGCAGATTCGACACGGCGCCCGCCGCTTCACGCCGCGCATCGCGCTGCGCGATGAGCCGCTCGTCGCGCGTCGAGCGCGCATCACTCACATTCGGCGCCGGAAACATCTCGGCCATGCCGAGCAGGCGGGATTCCGAATCGGTGTCGCCCTCGTCGCGGGCGATCGCGGCGAGCGCCATCGCCGAGCTGCGCCCGAGTCCATCGGGGTCGAGCGTCGCGGCGAGCGTGAAGAGCTCCCGGGCGAGCCCGACGCGTCCGAGGTCGGCCGCCTCCTCGCCGAGTCGGAAGTACTCGAGCGGTTCTTCGGGGCTCAGTTCGGTGAGCCTCGCGTCGAGCGAGTTCGACTGGGCGACGGCCGGCGCCGTGATCAGTATGAGAAGCAGCGCGGCCACACCGACCATCGCGCGCCGAAGTTCGTGCCGTGTCGTCATCATGATGGCGCCCCCTTCGCGAGGGGTTCGAGTCTGAGTTTCCAGATGCGCGCGAGCGCCCGTTCGACCGCGATGAGCTGGGCGAACACGCTCGTGGCGCGGGCCCGCGCCTCGGTCGCCTCGGCGAGGATGAGCAGGATGTCCTCGCGAACCTCGGGACGCTCGGCCGCGGTGACATACGCCGCGAGTTCGAGCACGCCGAGCTGCGACGCGGCGAAGGCGCCGATCGGGTCGTGCGCGAGCGCGAGCCGCGCTTCGGCGCGACGCTCGATGTCGCGCAACGGCGCGGGCGTGGGGTCGGTCGGCGCCATCGGCCGCGCGGCACGGAGCCACCGCTCGTACAGGCGCTGCGCCTCGAAGGCGGGGGTCGATCCGGTCGCCGGGTCGATTCCCGGGCGGAACGCGGATGACGCGTCGGCCTCACTCCGCGCGCGGTACGAATCGGCGATGAGGTTCGTAAGCGCGACAACGCGCGCGCTGTCGAACGCCATACCCAGCCGCGCGTCGACCACGGCGTTGAGCAGCGCGAGCCGCGCCTGGCGATACCAGTCCGGCGCGTCCGGCTCGGGCAGCGTCGTATTCGTCATCTTCATGATCGCCTGCGAAATGCGGGCGTCGCGACGATCGGGGGACAGATGATCCGCGAAAGTGAGCAGCGTGATGGCGTCATCGGAGAACGATTCGATCGCCTGCAACGCGGCGACGCGGACTTCCTTCGTCGGACCGGCGAGCGCCGCGAGCACGAGCGTTCCCGCGTCCGCGGGGCCGAGCCGCCCTTCGGCGTCGGCGGGCAGCGTGCGGATGACTTCGACCATCCCCTGCCGGTCGTTCAACCGCTGCCGCTCGTAGTACTGCGTCGCGAAGCGGCCATCGCGCGCGAGCGCCGCGCGGGCGACGCGGTCCGCGATCGTGTTCGACGCCGGCGTCGAGACGGGTCCGCCGACATCGACGATCGCCTGGGCGTAGCGGCTCTCGATCTGCTCGAGCGCATAGGCGGCGTCATCGGGTCGATTCGCGCCGAAGAGCGCCGCGGACTCGTTGAGCACGACGAGTCGCGCGAATTGCGTATGCAGGTCTTCGAGCGTCTGCGCCGTCGCCTGGTCGATCTCGCGGTCGGCGCGCACGATCCAGTCGGTCACTTCCGCCCACAGCGGGCCGATGTCGTCGCCGGGATCGACAACCGTGTCGTCCAGCGCCCAGATCGCCGCGAGATCTTCCCGCGCGAGCGCGCGCTCCTCGGCCGTCGCGTTCGACTTCAGAACATGACTGATCTCAAGGCCGGGAATGTCGGAATGCTCGACGAGGTACGCGGTGAAGACCGCGAGGTCGGACGCGCTGATCCACGCGTCGTCGAACCAGCCGAGCGCGAGCCGCTTCGCCGCGGGCGAACGCGTCCAGTCGACCGCGTCGAAGAGCGCCATCGCAATCTGCCGCGCGTCGTCCGACCCCTCGAGCGCCGGGCCGTTCGCGAGCAGCCGCTGCGATGCGGCGAGCAGAAGCTGAATACGCGCCTCGCCGCGCGTGCTCGCGTTCACCGATTCAATCCACCCGAGCCAGGGATCGACCGGATCCTCCAGGTTGGGAATACCCACGACGAGCCGTTCGATCATCCCGTCGAGCGCGAACGCGGCGACCTCGTTGAACGAGGCGCCCGTCGCCGGGGTGAAGCGGGGCATCGCGTCACCCGCGCGACGCGTGACGATCGACCGCGCCGGCGCCGGAAGCTTCGGCTCCGACGCAAGAAGGCCGAGCATCGCCTGCGACCACACGAAGTGGATGGTCTCGGACTTCGTTCGTGGCTCGAGATTGCGCGGCGCCATGCGATCGATGAGCATCGCGGCTTCGCCCTCGTCGTCACCCCGCTCATAGAGGGACGAGACGATCGCCGAGCGAATCGCGAGCCGCTCGTCTTCGTTGAGCATCGTCCACTTCGGCGCCAGCGTGGCGACGACGCTCTCGAACTGGCCGAGCAGTTCGGGCGTGAGCGTCTCGGCGACATTCATGCGCGTTACGAGGAGATCGATGGGCGTCGCCGCGTCGGGCGCGACGGACGGCGTCGCGGCGCTCGATCCGTTCGTGGTCGAGGCGGTCGCTGCGGGCGGCGACACGATGATGTCTTCGCCCTCCGTCCCGAGCGAGATAAACGAAGTGACGACCCAGATCGCAAGGGGAATCATCGCGAGCGCGCCGACGATGAAGGTCACGACGGCGGCGGCGAGGTTTCGCGCCGCGGCCTCTTCTTCGTTGATCACGACGCGGCGCTGGACGGGCGCGGCGGGAATGACCGGTCCGCTCGGCGCGCCGGCGGAAAGTCGCGCGCGGGCCGCAGCGCCGTTCGTGCGCGTGGTCGCGGAAATCGCCGCCCGCGCGTCCGCTTCGCTCCAGGGGACTTCGTCGGTGGGCTCTTCGACGGCCGCGGCGCCCGCGGCGGGTTCGGTCCAGCGCGCGACGGCCGTGGTGACCGTCGTCGCGAGCGACTCGGCGTCGAGTCCGTAGTTCGCGCCGACCGCGGCGATGCGCTGGCGGGCCCGCGTGTTCCAGCCGCCCGCGGTGACGAGCGCGCCGATGACATCCTTCTCGACGGGCGAGAGCGTCGGCCGCTTCGCCGCGGCCGGCTTGAGGCGCCCGCGCCCGCGGGCCGCCGGCGCCGTCGAGCGCGGCGCGGCGCCGCGCGGGGCGACCGGTCGCCGCGGTTTCGGCTTCGGCGCCGCGTAGCGCACCGGCTCGCGCCGGCGCCGCTCCCGTTCGAACTCATCACGGAGCTGAGCGAGTGAAGTCGGATCGAGCAACATCTCGGCCGCGACCTGAAGCTCGAGGCGCAACGCGTCGGCGTCCGCCGTGCCGGCGTGCGGACTCGCGTCGACCCGCGCAAGCTGCGTCTTCAGCGCGCCGCGCACGCGGTCCGGCTCGCATTCGTCCGGCGAAAGCCCGAGGAGCACGAACGGCCCGACCGACGGCGAGTCGATGCCGAGGATGCGATAGGGATGATCGAGTCGTTCGCCGCTCATCCGCGTCCGCCTCCTCCGCCGCTCGAGTCCGTCGGCCGCGCCGCGTTGAGCCGCTCGGCGAGTTCGACGAGCGGGTCGTGCCAGGGGTACGGGCCGTAGTTCGGATGGAGCAGTTCAAATTGACGCATGACGAGTCGGGCGCGTTCGAGGTCGACCTCGGCGAGCAGGCGCATCTGATGGTACTTCGCCTCGAACCATTCGGTGTCGTTCGAATCGAGCCCGGCCGCCGCGGTGCGCCAGAGATCGAGCGCGTCTTCGCGTCGTCCCTGCTCCTCGGCGATCTCGGCGTTCGCCTTCACGACCGGGTAGTAGTTCGGCGCCGCCTCGAGCAGCTTGCCGTACCAGTCGAGCGCGAGCGTCGCGGGCCCGGTGCGACTCGTGCGCTTTCCGAGCAGCCGCGCCGCCTCGGCGACGGTCGCCGCCTGACTGATCGCGAGATCGCCTTCGACCGAGTCGAGCGGCCCGTCCGGCGCGACGAGGCGCTGTCCAAAGCGGATGACGCGCTCGAGCGTCTGGTCGAGGTCTTCGGCGAGGGGAAAGGCCCGCCAGTCCTGCACGGCGTAGACGAACAGGTCCTGCGCCGCGGCGCGGGCGAACGGGCTCGACGGGTTCGCGGCCCACAATTCCTCAACCCACTGCGCCGCGGCTTCGAATTCGCCGCCGAGCACCTGAATCTGGAAGCGACGGTAGTCGATCTCATCGCGCAACGGCTCAATGTTCACGAGCCCCGACGAGCCGGCCGCGGAGAGTCGATCGAGCACCTGCCGCGCCTCGCGCAACCGCGCGATGCCGCGCGTGAGCTGCACATCGAGCAGTCGTCGCGCCCGCGTGACATAGCGCTCGCGCGATTCCGTCGTGCCTTCGGTCGAGAACGCGAGTCGCTCGTCGTCGCGGTAGAGCGGCTCGGCGACTTCGAGGTATTCGCGGCCAAGGTCGATCTTGTCGAGCCCGGACGCGTCGTGGAACAACTTGAAGAGCTGTCGCTCCGCTTCGACCTGCGCTTCGCGGTACACATCGCTCGACTGCGGGATATCGCGGAGCATGTCGACGGCCTGGCGCGACGCGTCGTCGTCCGTCGACACCTGGCGAAGCTGAATGCGGTACGAGCGCTGACTCGACGGGCGATGGTGCACGAAATCATCCATCGCCTGCTTGAGGATCTGCTTGATCTCCGGATCGCGGGTCTGCCGCCACGCCTGGTCGAGACTCACGATCTGCATCCACTCCGCGGTCTCGGCCTGTTCGAACGGCGCTTCGAGGGCGAACTGGCGGAACGCCTCCGCGGCTTCGAGGAAGCGCGAGCGGTAGTAGTAGGACCACGCGAGGAGTTGGCGGGCATGGCGCGCCGCGTCCGGATAGTCGGCCGCGTCACCGCGCGCGACGGCTTCGCGGAGTCGCTCCGCCGCGGCGAGGTAGAGATCGATGAGTTCAGGATCGGTCGTCGGTTCGTCCGAGCCGTGCGCCTGCCGGGCGCGCTCGTGGGCCTTGAGCGCGAGGACATACGCGACGACGAAGTCGTTCGCGCCGAGCCGGGTGAGGTCGAACGCCTCGGCGATTTCGAGCACCTGGCCGAGCTCGCCCGCGTTCGAGAGCGCCGCGATCGCGAGGGCCGCGAGCTTGCGCGGCTCGGACCGCGTCGTGCGCGTGAGCGTCTCGAGCGCTTCGGTCGCGATGAGTCGCGCCATCGTCGGCGAGAGCGTGTCGGTCTCGGCGTAGAGCGAAATGTCCGATTCGATCTGCCGGTAGTTCTCCGCGTCAAAGAGGAGCACCATGCGGTAGAGGGGCAGGACCTCGCGCACATTCGGGTTCGTCTCTTCGAAATCGATCGCGGCGATCCAATCGAGTCCGATGTTCGGCCGCCCCGTCATGCCGTAGGACATGGCGACGCCGAGCGCCGCCCGCGCGACATGTTCAAACCCGAGGAGCGAATCGGGCAGTTCCTGAAGCGACGGCTCCGTCCGGTCGGACTGGAGGATGTGGCCGAACATTTCGAGCGCCTGGTCGATCGGCCGCGCCGAATCGGAGAGCCACGCCTCGTAGTACGACGCCCAGGCGCCGTAGTACGCGGCCTGCGACGCGAGCGCTTCGAGTTCGAGGAGTTCGCGGTCGACCCGATCGGCGCGGAGCGGATCGCCGCCGACCTCGAGATCGGCGAGCCGCTCGACCCGGGCGTCGAATTCGTGGTACGCCTTCGTGAGCACGGGCGACAGATCCGACATGATCCGCCGCGCCTCGAGCATCGACTCGCGATCGGTCGCGCGAAGCCGCCAGAGTTCTGCGAGTCGCTCGGCGCGAAGGTAGCTCGCCTTCCAGATGTTCATGCGAAGTGTGTTCGAGTCGGCCTGGGGGACGCGGTCGAGGAGTTCGCGGCTCTTGCGCTCCCACATGGCGCGCTCGTCGTCGTCCGCGGCCTGGTCGATCATTTCGCCGTAGAGCATGGCGAGACGCTCGGCGATCGGCACGCGATCTTCCCCGAGCGCCCGGCGCAGGTCGCGCTCGACGAGCGAGACGACGAGGTGGTCGAGCCCGTGCTGGACGAGGTACGCCTCGAGGTTTTCGCTTTCGGTCTTCTGCGCCGCGGCGGGCGCGGGCGTCGCGAGCGCGAGGATGATCGCGGCGAGCGCGGCGCCGAAGGAAGCGCGTCGAATTGTGAAGCGTCGCGGGTTCACGCCGTGGTCAATTCCTCGTTCCCGGGACATAGGTCACCTTGTCGAATCCGGCGTCGCGCGCGGTCTGGATGGCCGTCGCCGCGGCGCCGACCGGCGCCTCGTCCGCCACTTCGACGAAGACGCCGACATCCTTCGGCAATTCTTCGAGCAGCGTCAGCAGCGTGCGCCGATCGGTCAGCGTCCGCCCGCCGACGCGGTACACCGGGCGGCCGGCCTCGACTTCGACGCGCACGACCTGCGGCGTGTAGTCCTGCGTCGCGGCCGGCGCGTCTTCGTTCCGCGTCTGCAGGTTTGGACTCAACTTCGACTCCGGGAGCGTGATCGTGGCCGTGGCGAGAAAGAAGATGAGCAACAGGAACACGACATCGATCATGCTCGCGAGGTTGAGCTCGAGTCGGCCGAAGCGGTCGAAATCTCCCGGTGATCGGAAGCGCATGTCGAGTCATTCTCCTGCGCGCCGCTCATCGACGCGGCGGGCCGGCTCAGCCGGTCGGTTGCGTCGCGAGTCGCCAGCGGGTCACGCCGCGGTCACGAAGTTCGGCGCCGAGTTCGTTCAGGACGCGGCTCAGGCCGCGCCGGTCGGCGCGGATGGTCAGTTCGAGGTCCTCGGCGTTCTTGCCGTCCTCCTGGAGGCGGCGGATCTCGCGGTCGATGAGCGCGAGGGCGCCGGTCATCGTGAGGCGCGTCTCGCCGATCTGGAATGGCGCGGCGCCTTCACTCAGTATGTTGATCACGAGCGGCGGGTTCTCGAGTCGCGCCTGTTCTTCGCCCTGCTCTTCGGGCAACTCGACCTCGGCGCGGGCCCGCTGGACGAACTGCGCCGTCGTCATGAAGAAGATGATGAGCAGGAAGATCACATCGATCATCGCGGTGAGTTCGAGACGAACGAGGTGCGGCTTCGCAGGGGGACGGAACCTCATGGGGCGCCGGCTCCCTTCGCCGCGGTCGTCGGCGTCGCGGTCGGCCGCGCGGTGGTCGTCGGACCGGGCGTCGGCGCGCCGGCGCCGGTGGCGGCGCCCGCCGGGCGGTTCGGCGCCGCGGAGCCCGGGGCGGGTTCGAGCGGCACGGTCATCTCCTCGATCTCGTGCGCCGCCTCCGCCGCGTACGCGTCGATGCGGTTGCGGAGGAAGGTGAACGCGGCCATCGTCGGAATCGCGAGCATGAGGCCCATGAGCGTCGTGACGAGCGCCTTCGAGATGTCACCGGCGAGCAGTTCGGCGCGGGCGCTCTCGCTCGAGATCGTGTCGAACGCGCCGACCATGCCGATGACCGTGCCGAGGAGACCGAGCATCGGCGCGACGGCGCCGATGAGGCCGAGCGCGTCCGTCGCGCGGTACAGGCGGGCGACCTGTTCGGCGCCGGCCTCTTCGATCGCGTCCTTGAACTCGAACGGGCCGAAGGCGCTGCGGCGGTACCGCTGGAGTCCGCGCCCGAGCACGCGGGTGAGGAAGCAGTCGTTGTCGGGCAACGCGCAGAGCCGCGCCGCCTCTTCGATGTTCCGGTCGGCGAGCGCGTTCGCGAGTTGTTGCGCGAGTTCGCGCGGCATGAGTCGTTCGGGGCGGATCGCGATGAAGTGCACCACGACGAGCGACAACGCGACGACGCTCAACGCGAGGATGAAGTACCCGGTCAATCCGCCGTACTGGATCTGCTCGAAGAGCGTCACGCCGGAGTCGTCGCCCGCGTCGGCCTGGGCGAAGAGGACGAGCGGCGTCGCGTGGGACAGGATCGTCATGAATCGGTCTCCGAAAGTCGGTCGTTCGTGGCCAGCGTCGAGGACGCGGGCGTCGTCTGGTCGGCCCGGGCGTTCGCGGGTCGGGCCGGATGGTTCGGGTAGCGGCGGCCGAGTTCGCGCCGGAGCGACGCGGCGGCGTCAGGTTCGCCGAGCGCTTCGAGCCGCGCGGCCGCGATCGAGAGCGCATACCCCGCGAGGTACGGATCGACCTCGCCGAGCGAGGCGGGAATCGTGAGCAGGTCGAGCAGTCCATCCTTCGCGACATCGTCTTCCGGGCTCCGCGCGAGCGACGAGCCGCGGGCGAAGAGCCGCCACGACGGCAGGTCGCCGTCGGCGCGGACGAGCCGGTCGAGCGATCGAATCGCCGCGTCGCGCGCGCTCGAGTCGACGCCTTCAAATTCATCGCCCCCGACGCCGACGAGGAAGGACCAGACGATCGCGACCGCGTCGCGGCCGTCCATCGTCTCGTCGGCGAGGCGCGCGAGCGCCGGGAGTTCGATCGACTCGCCCGACGCCTGTCGGGCGCCGGCGAGGTACAGCGTGGCGAGACTGATCGTCGCGGGTGAGCCCATCGGCTCGTACGCGTCGAGCCGCGCGATCAACTCGTCGAGCGACGGGCTCGGCGACCACATTGGGGGCAGACTCGGGCAGAGGCCGGTGCGCTCGTCGAGCGCGCCAGGCCGCTCGCGGTACGCGACGCGCTCGAAGCCGGCGTCGAGGAGTCGGAAGGTTTCGAGCCAGGGGATGATCGCTTCGGTGTATTCCGAGCGGGCGAGCCGCGCGCGGAGCAGGCCCTCGGCGACGACGAGGGCCGTCGCGTCGGTGCGGCCGCGCGTTTTCTCGAAGAGATCGACGAGGAGCGGCTCGGCCATGGCGAAGTCGCCGCGCTCGACGCGGGTCCGGGCCCGCCACGCCGCGTCGGCGAATTCGCGGTACGCGTCGAACGCCGCCTGTTCATCGGCGTCGGTCGAGGCGAGGGAACGGACGCGGTCCCATGTATAAAGGATCGGCTCGCTCCCGCGCGGCTGGAACTGGACGCCGGCGTCGCCGACCGCGACGGTGGTCCCGACGACGGTCGTCGCCTCTCGGCGGAGTTGAAGCTCATCGGCGTGCAGCGCGCCTGGAAGCGCGATCGACGCGACGAGCAGCGCCGTCGCGGCGTGAACTCGAACTCGAATGGCTCGCCGTCGGCGCCGCGTCATCCGTCACCCCCGCTCGGCACATAGCGGTAGCGGCCGCCCGACTCGCGGGCGATACGGCGGAGCAGATCTTCACTGCCCTGGTAGCCGAAGCCGATCGTGTGGATGCGTGTCTTGCGACCCTTCGAGTTGAGCTGCTCGATCATCGTCGCGACGGATTCACCCTTGTGAATGTCGCCGTCGGTCATAAAGTAGATGATGTCGGGGCGCGGCTCGAGCTCGAAGGCGATCTCGAACGCGGTCGCGGGGTTCGTGCTCCCCGCGGCGGCGAGGGTGCGGACCCAGGCGCGCATCTTCGCCTTGCCCGAGTTGTTCGCCTTGATCCAGCCCCGGTCGTCCATCGGCTGGGCGCCGCTGCTGAACGCGATGGCATAGTACATTGTGTGCGACTCGAGCATGTTCACCGAGTCGAGCAGGTTGTCCTTGAGCGTGGTGAGGCGCCCTTCGTTGAACATGGATCCGGAGACATCGACGATGTAGAGGAAGCGCTTGCCGCGCGCCTCGACGCCGAAGAAGCGCGTGCCGCCGCCGCCCCCGCCGAGCACCGATTCGGAGTCGATCGCGTCGCCGGCGCCGCCGAGGGGGCTGAGTTCGGTCTCCGCGGGTTCGAATTCGGTCTCGGTCGCGTCGGCGTCGAAGGCGAGCTCTTCGGGCTCGACAACTTCGGTTTCGGAAAGGTCGATCGGCGAGACGGCGGTGTCGAACTCGGTCTCCATTTCGGAGAGCTGCTCGTCGTTCATCATGGCGAATTCGACGGGGACTTCGCCCGGGCCTTCGCCTTCGCGGATCGGCGGGTTGATGACGAGCGCCGCGGCGACGATGAGCAGGATCGCATGAAGGACGAGCGAGCCTGCGGGGCCGATGACGCGCTCGGGCTTGCGGCGGATGCGCTCGAACAGTTCGTCGGCCGCGGAGTGATCGGGGCCGGGTTCGGCGGAGTTCGGAGGCGGCGTCGTCGCGGGGCCGCTCGGTTGTTCCGTCTTCGATTCGCGTTGACTCATGGGGACCTGTGCATCAGGCGCCGGCGTGCGGCATGGGTTGTCGAACCGATCCGTCAGGGCGCTTTCGCGCCGGTGAAGCCGGGCAGGCAGGGGCGCGAAGAACGAGCGTCCGTCTCGTCGATCGCGCCGGCTCGGCTGGGCCCGGTCGAGCCGCGTTCGCCGGGCCCGACCATCTCATCTCATCGGAAGCGGCCGTTGCGGCCCTTCGTCTATCGGGCATTATACAACAATTCGGCCGATAACCGGGGCTTATTTGCTCAAGACTTGACTCGACCCGCCCCGAAGGGACCAATGCCGCCGACGAACCCGAAAGGCGCCACATGGCAGACTCCGCCCGATCCGGCTCCGACGGCCGGCCGAAGTTCGACCGCATCCTCCTCAAGGTCTCCGGCGAGAGCCTCGCGAAGGCCGGGGAGCTCGGCATCGACTCGGACGCCCTCAACCATCTCGCCCGCGAGATCATCGACGCGACGAACGCGGGCTGCGAGGTCGCGGTCGTCGTGGGGGGCGGGAACATCATCCGCGGCGCCGCGCTCGCCCAGGACGGCCTCATCCCCCAGGCGTCGGCCGACTACATGGGGATGCTCGGGACGATCATCAACGGCGTGGCGCTCAAGGAGGCCCTCGAGCACCACGGCAAGCCGGCCCGGCTCATGTCGGCGATCAACATCACCGCCGTCGCTGAGCCATTCATCCGCGGCCGGGCCCTGCGGCACTTCGAGAAGGGGCGCGTCATCATCCTCGCGGGCGGGACGGGGAACCCGTTCTGCACGACGGATACCGCCGCGGCCCTCCGCGCGACCGAACTCAACTGCGCCGTCATCCTCAAGGCGACGAAGGTCGACGGCGTGTACACCGCCGACCCGAAGAAGGACCGGAGCGCGACGCGGTACGAATCGATCACCTTTACCGAGGCGCTCGAGAAACAACTGCGCATCATGGATCTCACCGCGTTCTCGATGTGTATGGAGCAGCGGGTGCCGATCGTCGTCTTCGACTTCGCGAAGTCGGGCAACATCCGCCGGGCGGCGCACGGCGAGTCGGTCGGCACGCTCATTCACAACGCTTAATGAACGAACGCGACGGGGCTCCGCGTCTAGGATGAGCGATCGGCGGGGCCGGAATCGGCGAATCGGGCGTGAATCCGGACGCCGGTCGAGCCGATGGAGCCGATACGGTCGCTCCTCCGCCGCGGACCTGCTCGATATGTCTCCGGATTGACCCGCACTGATCTCGTCGCGCCGCCGCCCCCACTCTTTATGACTCTGCTCGACGCCATCATCCTCGGCCTCGTCGAAGGCATCACGGAATACCTGCCGATTTCGTCGACGGGGCATCTCATCATCGCCGCGGCGCTGCTCGGGCTCGATACGCCGGAGCTGAAAGGCGCCGTCGATGTGTTCGCGATCGTCGTGCAGGGCGGCGCCATCCTCGCGGTGCTCGGGCTGTACCGGGCCCGCGTCATTCAGATGCTGCGCGGCCTCGTCGGGCGCGATGTCGTCGGGCTGCGGCTCGCCATCAACATCATGATCGCGTTCTTCCCCGCGGCGATTCTCGGCGTGCTGCTCAACGACCTCATCGAGGAGAAGCTCTTCTTCGTCGGCCCCGTCGTCGCGGCGCTCGCGCTCGGCGGCGTGTGGATGATCGGGCTCGACCTCTACCACCGGCGCGTCGTGGATCTCGAGCGACTGCCCGAAGACGCGACGGTCGCCGATGTGGGCGGGTCGATCGATTCGCTCTCGCCCTGGCAGGCGCTCGCGATCGGGCTCTTTCAGTGCGTCGCGATGTGGCCGGGCACGAGCCGCTCGATGATGACGATCGGCGGCGGCGTGATGCTCGGACTGCGCCCGAAGGCCGCGGCCGAGTTCTCGTTCCTGCTCGGGTTGCCGACGCTCGGCGGGGCGTGCGTCTATCGGCTGCTCAAGGATGTCATGGCGTCGTCGGCGGCCGGTGGCGAGGCGGGTGATGCGGCGTCGTTGTCGATGTTCGAGACGCTCGGGTGGACGCCGATCCTTGTTGGTGTGGGCGTCGCGACGATCTCCGCGGCGCTCGCGATCAAGTGGCTCATCCACTTCCTCAACCGGCACGGCCTCGCCGTGTTCGGAGTCTACCGGCTCATCCTGAGCGCGGTGATGCTCCTTCTCGTCTGGCGCGGGGTGGTGGCGCTGGGGTGAGGGGTTGGGGCTTTGCTCGTTAATGAAAGAATGCGCTGCGAGCGCCGCTCGACGGTCGGAACCGGACCTCCGCTGACGACGCTTCGCGTCGTCGGGCTTCAGTCCGGCTTGATGAACGACCTTTGCGCGATCCGGCGCGACGGGTGTTTCGTCATGAATCGTGCGCCAAGCCGGACTGGAGCGAAGTCGAAGCGCAGCGCCGACGAGCGGAGGTCCGGTTCCGGACCGACGACGGCCCCCCTCACACCGCCCCGCTCAACTCCTCATCGCGTTCGGCGTCGGACTCGACAAGCGGGATGTTGATGCGACACCGGAGTCCCGACTCGTGGAATTCGCGCTCGATGACGCCCTGGAGGTCGTACTCGACGAGACGGGCGATGAGGCGGCTGCCGTAGCCGTCCTCGCGCGGCGGGGAAATTTTGTGCGGCGTCGACTCGGTCCATTCGAGCGCGAGCCGCGCGTCGGCGGTCGAGCCGTTCGGCGCCGTCCACTGCACGACGACGCGTCCATCCGCCGACTTGAGCGCGCCGTACTTCACCGCGTTCGTCACGAGTTCGTGCACGACCATGTGCATCGCGAGCGCCATCTTCGGGCGAAGTGAAATCTCCGGCCCGTCCACCGCGTACTGGTCCTTCGTGTCGACGCGCGCGACGAGTTCGCTGTCGATGATGTCATGAAGCGACGCCCCCTCCCACTGCGTCTGCGTGATGAGACTGTGCGCCGCGGCGAGCGCCCGCAGACGCGAGATGAACGCGGTCTGGAAGGTGTCGTAGTCCGGCGAGCGGCGCATCGTCTGTTGCGCGATCGACTGAATGACCGCAAGCGTGTTCTTCACGCGATGGTTGAGCTCGGCCATGATCGTGCGCATCTTCTCTTCGGCGCGCTTCCGTTCGGAGATGTCCTGAATGTGGCCGGTGAAGACCGGCGGCCCGGCGGTGGGAATGCGCACGATGGCGATCTCGACCGGGAACTCCTCCCCGTTCGCGCGAAGCGCGGGGACCTCGATGCGCCGGCCGAGGACGGGCCCCTCGCCCGTATCGAGAAAGTGCCGCAGACCTTCGTAATGTTTCGCGCGGAGTTCGGGCGGGATGATGAGTTCGGCGAGGGGCTGGCCGATGATTTCCTCGCGGCTGTAGCCGAACATGCGTTCGGCGGCGGGGTTGAACTCGACGATGCGCCCCTCGTGGTCCATCGTGATGAGCCCGTCGATGGCGCTCTCGATGATGGCGCCCTTGAGGGCCTCGCTTGCGCGAAGCTCGTTCTCGGCGGCCCGCTCCTTCGTGACATCGCGGAAGACGAGGACGACGCCGATGATGCGCCCGTCCTCGTCGCGAATCGGCGCCGCGCTGTCTTCAATCGGCGTGCGGCGCCCGTCGCGCCCCTCGAGCACGGTGTGGTTCGCGAGCCCGACGACGCGCCCTTCGCGGAGAACGCGGCCGACCGGGTTGTCGACCGTCTCCCCGGTCATCTCGTGCACGATGGGGAAGACTTCATCGAGCGGTCGTCCGGCGGCTTCGTTCGTCGTCCACGCGGTGAGCTGCTCGGCGACGCGGTTGAGGAAGACGACGCGGCCGCGCGTATCGGTCGTGATGACGGCGTCGCCGATGGAGATGAGGGTTGTTTCGAGCCAGTTGCGCTGCTCGTAGACTTCGCGCTCGGCGCGGCGGCGGGCCTCATCGAGCCGCGCGACTGCGAGGGCGGTCCGCCACACGACGACACCGAGGAGCGCCATCGTGGCGAGCGCGAAGAGCGCGGCGCCGTAGCGGGAACTGTAGAGACCCTGCGCTTCACCGAGAACGCGCAGGCCGCCGATGACCATGATGACGATGACGAGGGCGGGGACGAGTCGTCGCGCTACGACGCCTCCGAGCGTGCGGCTCGTGAAGATCGCCATCCATCCGTCCTGGGCATGAGCGAGAATCGCCCCGAGCCCGAGCACGATGAACCCGGTCGAAGTGTGCAACGCCATCGCGGTTGCGTCCTGCACGAGATGGTGCAGTTCCTGCACGCCGTAGAGATACCCCATGAGGGCGAGGAGGCCGGCGGCGAGGACGAACGCCGCGGCGGCCTGGGCGAGATTCGCGAGACGGCGCGAACGAGCCGCGAGGAGCAGGAGCGAGGCGCCGAGCACCGCGAAGCAGAGCGCCGAGTTCGGCGCCATGCGGCCGGGCGCGCCGGTGCGCGGCGCCACAGCGGAGTCGACGAAGAGCAACTCGTCGATCCCGAGGTCGAAGCCGAAGAGATCCTGGCTCAGCGTGACGGCGCCGATGAGCAGGACGAGCCCCGCTGTGGCGAGACCCGTCGTCCGCCGCGCCGTCGAGAGATCGGACGGGAGCGGGCGGAGCAGCAGCAGCGCAACGCCGGAGAGCGCGAACGCGAGCGCCGTGTTCGCCTTCATCGTGACGAACGCCGGCGCGACGCTCTTGAGCCTGTCGATGTCGAACGCCCAGCCGACGAGCACCGCGAGCCCCAGCGCGACACCGGCCACGCCCGCCACGACGGTCAGCTTCGCCATGCGGAGATGCTCCGGCGTGGGCGCCGTCGCCGATCTACTTTCCGACTCGTCGCTGGAAATGGTTGTCATGCGTGAAGTGTCCGGCGGGTGGGTCGGCGGCCTCGCTCGCTCCTGAAGTGAAGACCCTTGAACCCATCAATCATGGTCACCCGGGACGCCCAAGGCGCCCGGTGACACCGTCCCCCGGTCAAACGGTCCCGAGATATGCCAAGGATAGCAGAGCGGACGGGCGATGAGACCGGGGGATTCCCTGAGTGGAGAGGGGCGGAGGGGGCGGTTGACGGAGGGGCGCCCCTCGACGCGCGGAACCGGATCTCCGCTCGACGGCGCGGCGCTGGTCGGCGCTCCAGTCCGGCTTGGCGGACGATCGTCGCGTTGACGGACATCTCGTGTTGATCGGGCGTTGAACGGGCCGACGCGGCCCGGCTCGCACACTCGCACTTCGTCTCTCCGTCTCTCCGTCTCTCCGTCTCTTCCCTAGACTCGTTCCATGCGTTCGCACACGACGACGATTCGCGTCCGCTACGCCGAGTGCGATCCGATGAATGTCGCGCATCATTCGGCGTATCTCCCCTGGTTCGAGATGGGGCGCACGGAGCTTCTGCGCTCCGACGGCGTCTCGTACGCGTCGCTCGAGCGCGAGGGGGGCGTGCGGCTTGCGGTCGTATCGATCGAGGTGAAGTACAAGCGGCCGGCGCGCTATGACGAGCTGCTCGAACTCACGACGCGCCTCGTGGAGACGAGCCGCGTGAAGATCATCCACGAGTACGAACTCAAGCGGGAGTATGAGATTCTCGCGACGGCGAAGACAACGCTCGCGTGCCTCGACACCGAGGGCAAACTCCAGCCGCTGCCCGAGATTCTCGAGCGGCACGCGGCGGGAACGGTCGGCGGCGCCCGATGACGACCGGGCGCGTCACTTGAGATGCGCGCGGGGCGCGGTAGGCTGTCGCGTGTCCGGTCCCGTCGTTTTTGTCCCGAATCGAATCAATCTTCCTCGTCCGTCCCGCGAGGCCCGCGCATCATGATGAGCACTCGAGCACGCGTCGTCCGCCATCACCGCCGCCGATGGTGGTGGCTCTCTCCGGTTCTCGTGGCCATGATCGCGCTCGTGACCAGCGCGCCGGCGTTCGCACAGGACGGGGCCGACACACCGACGAACCAGCCGTCCGAAGGCAACGCGGCGCCGGCGACGAGCCGCCCCGACCCGAGGCGGGAGCTTGCGAGCCCGCGGGCGACGATGTTCACCTTTCTCGAAGCGATCGGCGCCTACAACGAGAGCGGCGCCGACGACGATGACGCGCTCGAGCGCGCCGTCTCGACGATGAACCTCAGCGAAGTCGCCGAGGAGCGCGCCGACGAGATCGCGATCCAGCTCTGGGGCATTCTCAACCGCATCGGCGAAGTGCGGCCCGAGTTCCTTCCCGACCGCGCGCTGGTCGCGGCCCGCGAACTCGAACGCTTCTCGTACTACCCGCTCGATATGAGCGCGGTGGACATGGACTATCCGCCGCTCGGCATGTTTGAGGAGAACGGGTTCGCGAAGTCGCGCGACTTCGATCGCGCCGGCGTCGACGAGCGCGTCGTCTTCACCCGCGACGCCGCGACCGGCGAGTGGCGCTTCAGCGCCGACACGATCGCCGGCGTGACCTCGTTCTACCGCGCCGTTGAAGATCTCGACCCGGTCTACGGCGACTTCGACGAGCGGCAGCTCAGCTTCGCGCTCTGGCTGCGCAGCCAGATGCCGGCGTCACTGCGAAACAATGAGTTTCTCGCGCTCGAGTACTGGCAGTGGATCGGCCTGCTCGTCGTCATCTTTCTCGGCGTGCTCATCGACTTTCTTACGCGGGCGGTCATGGCGGTCGTCTCCCGGCGTGTCATCGCGCGGCAGCGGGGTGAGGCGTCGGACGAATCGATTGCGAAGCTCGCGCGGCCGATCGGACTCGTCGTCGCGGGCGTGTTCTGGCTCTGGGCGATTCGCGCGCTCGCGCTGCCCGACCTTGCGTTCGTGGCGCTCCTCGTCGCGGTGCGGCTCATCACGATGGTCGCCGGCGTGTGGGCCGCGTTCCGCCTTACCGATCTCGCGGGCGAGGTGCTCGCGAGCAAGGCGCTGCACACGGACACGAAGTTCGACGACCTGCTCGTGCCGCTCGTGCGCAAGACGCTCAAGGTCTTCATCGCGGCGTTCGGGCTCATCTACATCGCGGACAGCTTCGACATCGAGATTCTGCCGCTGTTGACGGGCCTCGGCATCGGCGGCGCCGCGCTCGCGTTCGCGTCGAAGGACACGGTCGAGAACTTCTTCGGCTCGATCGCGGTGATCGTCGACCGGCCGTTCGAGGTCGGCGACTGGGTCGTCATCGGCGACACCGAGGGGACCGTCGAGACGATGGGGTTCCGTTCGACGCGCGTGCGCACCTTCTACAACTCGGAGATCACGCTTCCAAACGCGAACCTCGTGCGCGCCGTCGTCGACAACTACGGCCGGCGGAAGTACCGGCGGTGGAAGACGCATGTGAGCGTGACCTACGACACGCCGCCCGAGCGCGTCGACGCGTTCGCCGAGGGGATCCGCGAGATCATCCGCCTGCACCCGTACACGCGGAAGGACTACTACCAGGTCTGGCTGCATCAGTTCAGCGCGTCGAGCATCGATGTGCTCGTCTACATGTTCTTCGAGGCGCCGGACTGGTCGACGGAGCTGCGCGAGCGGCACCGGCTCATGCTCGACATCATGCGGCTCGCGCGCGAGCTCGAGGTCGAGTTCGCGTTCCCGACGCAGACGCTCTACCTCAAGCGCGACGGTGAAGATGAGGACGACGACGAGTCGCCCGGCGCCGCGACGACGGGCGGCGGTGGCGGCGGCGGTGATCAGCGTTCGCTCGACGCGGGCCGGCGGGCCGCGCAGCGCCTTACGCGCAGCGCCGGATGGCGCGAGAAGAAACCCGGCGCCTACGAGTTCACCCATTCCACGCCGATCGATCCTGACGATGAGACGCAGATCGAATCGCGGGTCGGGGGAGACGGGTGAAGGCGTGCGGGGGTCGGGGCGCTGGCGAACGGTCGTCGATAATCAAGCGCTAACCGGGGCGGCGCGCCCCGGCTCGTGGAGTTCATCGAGCACGCTTCGGAACTTCACCCGATGCGGAAGACGCGATTGAGTCGTTAGAATGAGGCGCTGGACCGTGGCGGGCTGGGACGCCCGTGTGCCCTCGAAGGAGATTCGCCGTGACGCAGACGAATGGCGGCCGCCGTATCGAGCGCGTTCTCATCGGGGTGGACGACACCCAGTCCACGCGGGCGGCGATTGATCATGTCGTCGGCATGTTCGCGTCGTCGAGCGAGCGGCCGCAGATCATCCTGCTCCATGTCATCGATCACCCGGCGCCGACGGGATACGAAGCCGCGGCAAGCGCGATGGCGCTCGACGCCGGCGCCATGCCGGCGCTGCCCGTCGCGTTCGAGCCCGAAGACATCGATATGTGGAAGGACCGCGCGAAGAAGAAGATGGAGCCGTTCGTCGACGCGTTGAACGATGCGGGCTGGGATGAGAAGCGCATCGAACGGCACGCGGCGATCGGCGGACTCACCCACGCGGCCGTCGCCGATGTCCTCGCCGAACAGGCGAAACAGCTCCACGCCGATGTCGTCGTCGTCGGGCGATCGAAGCACGGCATGCTCCACGAGGCGCTGCTCAAATCGACGGGCGAACGCCTCGTCCATTACTGTCGCGGCATGACGGTGTGGGTCGTGGGGAATCCAGAGCATGCGAAGTCGGAGGAGTGAGGGGGGCGGGTTCGCGCCACGAGCGCCGAATCCGGAGATTCCCCGAGCCTCATCTCCGGCGTGAAAAATGCTCGCGCACTTCGTCTCTCCGTCTCTCCGTCTCTCCGACTTACGCGTGCCCTTTGTATCCGGTCATCGGGTCACCGACATAGTGGACGGCGAGGGAGTTCGTGCCGCCGACCTGACCGATCGGATAACCGGCGACGATGATGATCGTGGCGCCCTCGGCGACGAGTTCGCGCTCGAGCATCCAGCGATCGGCCATCTCCGTGAACGCGCTCAGGCGCACCGGCTTCTCCATGAACGCGGGCGTGACGCCGGCGAGCAGGCACAGCCGGCGGAGGGTGCGCACATCATCCGAAAATGCGATGATCGGCTGGCGGAAGCGGTGCTGGCTGAGATGCAGCGCCGTGAGCCCCGTCGTCGAGTAGGTCACGATGTACTGCGCCTGCAGATCGTTCGCGACGGTCCACGCGCCCTGGGCGAGCGCGCTCGTCCACGCGGCCTCGCGGCGGAGGCGCGCGGGTGAACGGAGCTCGGCCTGGCTCGTGTGCTGGTAGTTCTCGGTCGAACGGGCGATGCGGGCCATCGTGTCGACGGTCACGCCCGGGTACTTGCCGACCGCGGTTTCGCCGGAAAGCATGATCGCGTCGGCGCCGTCGAGGATCGCGTTCGCGACATCGCTCGCTTCGGCGCGGGTGGGCACAGGGCTCTCGATCATCGACTCGAGCATCTGCGTCGCGACAATGACCGGCCGGCCGTAATCGTGCGCGAGGTCGACGAGCCACTTCTGGATCGTCGGGACCTCGGCGAGATCCATCTCGACGCCGAGGTCGCCCCGCGCGACCATGACGCCGTCGACGGCGGCGAGAATCTCGCTGATGTTCTCGAGCGCTTCGGGTTTCTCGATCTTCGCGATGATCGGAACTTCGCGCGCATCATCCTCGTTCGCTTCGACGAGTTCGATCATCCGCGCGCGGAGCCGGTTGATCTCGTCGGCCCGGCGCACAAAGCTGAGCGCGACGAAGTCGAGCTGGTGTTCGATCGCCCATTCGAGACAGCGCCAGTCCTTCTCCGTGATCGAGTCGACGCGGAGGCGCGTCTCGGGAAGATTGATGCCCTTGCCCGTCGTGATGAGGCCGCCGATGAGGACGCGGCAGGTAATCGAGACGCTCGACTTGTCGACGATGAGCATGCGGATGGCGCCGTCGTTCACGAGCAGGCGCTGGCCGACCTCGACATCGTCGACGAGTCCTTCATAGGTGCAACTGAACGATGGATGCGCGCCGAGAGGGTCGATCTCGCGTGGGTCGGCGGAATCATCGTCGTCGTCATTCGACTTCGAGGGCGCTCGTTCGTCGTCATCGAGATTCGCCCCGCCGACGACTTCGCCGCGCACGAAGACGACATCCTGACCGGCGACAACTTCGACGCCTCCCGCGACGACGGGGCCGACGCGAATCTTCGGACCGGACAGGTCGCCGAGCACGCCGACCGGTCGATTGAGCTTGCGCTCGACCTCGCGGATCATCGCGAGCGTCTCCGCGTGATCGTCGAGTTTGCCGTGGCTGAAGTTGAGTCGGAAGACGGAGGCGCCGGCCTCGACGAGGCGCTCGAGCATCGGCGGCGACGCGCTCGCCGTGCCCGGCGTGCCGATCGTCGCGACGATCTTCGTCAGCATGGGGCGCGTGCGCTCGTGGTCGGACATGCCGTCAGTTCCCGTCGGCTTCGGCGAGTTCGATGATGGCGCGATAGTTCTCGCGGAAGAATTCGGTCCAGCGGATCCGGTCGAGCTCCTTGAGCTGAGCCCCGCTCGGACCCCCCCACCGTTCCTTGAGATCGGCCAGACCTTCGGTCGAATCGAGAGAGATCGTCCGATCATTCGACGGATCATCGTCCTCGCCTTGGAGCACGATGACGGGCATCGCGTGGAAGAGCCGCCGCATCTCGACCCAGTCCGGATGCTCGGGGCCCGCGGCGTTCATGGCGACCCAGGCCTCCTCGAGCGGCCGATGGTTGTCGATCGCCATGGCGCTGAAGAGCGGGGCGATGTTGCGGCGAATGTCGAAGTTCCACGCTTCGATCGGCTGCGCCGTGTCGAACGGGTTCACCTTGTCGATGAGCCGCTCGGCGTAGGCGCCGTAGAAGTCGGGGCGAATCGGCAGGCGGCGCAACTCGAATCGTACGGGCCCGAGGCCGTCGCCCGACGCGTCGTCGCCGCGGGCGGGAAACTGCCAGAGCGCCTGCGCCTCGGGGGTGAGCGTGAACTCGACGAAACGCCGCGCGAGTTCCGGGTTCGGTCCGCCGCGGAGCATCGTGACCGGATCGGGATCGATGTCGGTCACGCCGACGGGCGCGATGAACCCGAGGCGGTCCGGATCGCCTGCGTCGGCGATCGATTGCGCCTGCGACCGGCCGTAGAAGTCGATGCACATTCCCGCGGCCGCTTCGCCGAGGCTCACATCGATGGGCACCTTGCTCGACGAATTCGAGAAGTAGCGGCTGTTCGCGGCGGCCTCGCGGAGGATCGCCCAGCCCTCGCTCCACCCTTTAAGATTGAGAATGACTTCGAAGGTTGTGCAGATCGATCCGCTCTGGCCGGGATCGGCGAGCGCGATCCAGCCGGCGAGGCGCGGGTTCGTGAGGTCGGCCCAGGTGCGCGGCTCGGGCACGCGCAGGCGCTCGAGCACATCGCGGTTGTACACGACGCCGAACGCGCTGAGCGCCGTGCCGAACCAGTAGCGGTCCGGGTCGTAGAGCGTGTTGCGCCCGATCCGGTTGTCGCCGTACCACGCGGCGAGCTGTTCGTCGGTGAAGTCGATGGGCACGGCGATGGTCGCGGACCGTTCGACGCCGTCTTCGCCGATGGCGGAGACTTCGCGCTTCATCTGGCCGTGCTCGTACGACCCGCCGCCGAAGAGAAGATCATAACTCATCGAGCCGGGTTCGATCGGCCCGCGACGGATCGCGGCTTCGTACTCGGCGAAGACCTGCTTGCGGATCTCGGAGGTCCCGCCCGGCACGCGCCAGTCGAGCTTGACGCTCTGGCCGTAGTGTTCGCGATGCCAGTCGTCGAACGCGCGGGAGAACTCGTAGCGAATCTGCTCGTTGTGCGGCGAGATGATGACGAGCGAGAGGTCGGCGTCGTCGCCGGGTCGCGCGTCGTCCGGGCGAAAGGCGAAGGGCACGCCGAGTACGACGAGGAGTCCGAGCAGGATGCCGATTTTCGGGCCGTCGAGGAATCGCATGGGCGCCGCCGTGGAGCGATGAAACGGGCTTAGAGGATAGCGCCGACCTCGTCGGCGAAGCGGCGGGCCGCGACGCCGATCGACTCGATCCAGTCGTCCGACGCGTCGTCTTCGTAGGCGAAGATGACCGAGCGGCTCGCGGTGACGATGGCGCCGCGCCCGTCGGGACGGAAGCAGGCGCGGACATCGTCGGCGCCGGCGCCCTGGGCGCCGTAGCCGGGGACGAGGAAGATCGCGCGGGGCATGAGTTCGCGGAGGCGGGCGATCTCGTCCGTCTTCGTCGCGCCGACGACGGCGCCGAGATCGCTGTAGCCCATCTCGCCGAGATGATCGGCGCCGAGGCGGTCGATGATCCGCGCGAGGTGTTCGGCGACGGTGTCGCCCGACTCGAGCCGCGCGGTCTGGAGCTCATCTCCGCCCGGGTTGCTCGTGCGCACGAGGGCGAACGCGCCGTGGCCGTCGCGGAGGAAGGGCGTGATCCCGTCGGCGCCGAGGTACGCGTTGATCGTGATCGCGTCGGGCCGGTCGTGCGGCGTGACGATGTCGCTCGGCGGGCGGGGCGGATCGAAGGTCGCGGCCGCGTAATGCTCGGCGCTGATCCCGATGTCGCCGCGCTTCGCGTCGAGGATGACGACGAGTTCGCGGTCGATCGCCTCCTGCACGAGGGAGTAGAGCGTTTCGACGCCGTCTTCGCGGTAGCGTTCGAAGCAGGCGGATTGAATCTTGATCGCGGGGACGCTGTCGGCGACGGCGTCGATGACCTCGACGCCGAACTGGAAGATCGCGGTGACTTCGTCGCCCGGCTCGCCGGTGTCGCGCTTGAGCGCGTCGGGCAGGCGCTCGTAGACCGGGTCGAGTCCGACGCAGACCGGCGCGCCGCCCTTGCGGTCGATCGCGGTGAGGAGTCGGTCGGAGAAGCGCGCGGTCGTCGTCGTGGTCATCGGCAGGTCCGTCGAGTCACGAGTGGAGGACGAAGGGGCGACGGTCGGCGATGGGGTCGTCATCGGGAGAGGGTATTCGCGGGAATGGAGCGCGAACAGGCGCCCGGGCGCGCCGGCGCGGCGGAGCGATACAATCGCCCGACATGAGCGGACCCGGACACGCCCCGAAACACATCGATGTGAAGCGCGACCGCGGCGTCACGATCCTCTGGCCCGACGGCCGGACGAGCTATTACTCCGTGCGCTATCTCCGCAAATGGTCGCCCTCGGCCGAGGCGCGGCACATGCGCGAGGAAATCGCGAAGAATCCGCTTACTGTGCTCCCCGCGAGCGCCCAGTCCGGGGAGAAGCCGCTCACGATCGCGAACGCGGAGTTCGTCGGGCATTATGCGATCAAGTTCAGCTTCAGCGACGGGCACGACACGGGGATCTACTCGTGGGAGTACTTGCGCGAGATCGATCCGCAGATGATCGAAGCGCGGAAGGCGGCGCGCGGCGGCGGCGACGGTAAGGCGGGTTCGTCGCGCGGGCCGAAGCGGCCGCGCGGCGCGGACGCGGACGGCGTCGACCCCGACGGCGCCGCGTGGCGCCGCGAGGTGGAAGAAGAAGGAGAGGGTGGAACGAAATCATGAGTGTGTACCGCACGGCGGGTCCGCCGACGGATCCGATTCCCGTCGAGTTTCCCGAGGTCGACTGGAAGGCCGTCGGCTGTGACATCGCGCGACCGTTTACGCTCGGGCTCGAGGTGAACGAGTCGCACATGGGTCGCGCGATCCGGCATGTGCCGAATGTCGAGTATGTGCGCTGGATGGAGATCGCCGCGGTCAGCCACAGCGCGGCGCTCGGCTATACGCGGGACTACCACAAAGAGAACGGCGTCATGTGGTTCGTGCGCCGGCACGAGATCGACTACCTCGGCGAGGTGTTCGAGGGGGATACGATCGCGATCGCGACCTGGGTGAGCCGCATGGAGAAGTCGCGTTCGCATCGCGAGTACCTCGTGTATCGGCCGTCGGACTCGACGAAGATCCTGCGCGGCACGACGATCTGGGTGCTCGTCTCAATCAAAACGCGCAAACCGATGCGGGTGAATCCGGAGATGATCGAGAAGTATGTGCCGAAGATTTAGCCCCGGGTGAACACACCCGGGGGAGCGGGGCGCGTCGAGTCGTTGGTGTCGCGAGATTGAGTGACGCGTTGCATCACGCGAGGAAGACGATCCGGTCGCTTGTCGTCGTGGGTCGAGTGCGCAACGGACCACGCGCGATTTTGAACGCCGCTCCCCCATGTGTATTCACATGGGGCTAAGTTGGGTCGTGCGCACTTGCGCACGAATGTGCGAGGCCACGCATTTAGCCCCGGGTGAAGAGGTTTAGCCCCGGGTGAATACACCCGGGGGAGCGGGGCGCGTCGGCTCGTTGGTGTCGCGAGATTGAGTGACGCGTTGCATGACCGCGAGGAAGACGAATCGGCCTCTTGTCTTCGCGGGTCGCGCGCGCAACGGACCACGCGCGATTTTGGACGCCGCTCCCCCATGTGTATTCACATGGGGCTAAGTTGGGGTGTTCACCTGGGGCTCTAAGCGTTCACCGCTTTCGTGAGGCGCCGACGACTGGGGCGGGTTCGGGTTCGCGGGTGGGCGTGGTGGTGGGCTTCTTCGCCGGCGTCGGTTTCGGCGTGGTCGATGGCGCGCCGGGTTTCGATGATGACCCTGGCGCCGGCGCCGGCGATGGCGTCACATCTTCCGTCACGCCGCCTACGACATCGTCGACCGAACTTCCGAACCACCCGCCGACCACGAGCCGCAGATCGAGGACGAGGCTGAAGAGGAGCGGCACGAGGAAGAGCGTAAAGATCGTGCTCACGAGCAGCCCGCCGACGACCACACTGCCAAGCCCGCGATAGAGCTCGGACCCCGAGCCCGGCATGACGACGAGCGGAAGCATGCCGCCGACCGAAGTCATCGTGCTCATCATGATCGGACGGAGACGCGTCCGCGCGCTCTCCGCGATCGCGCGGCGCGGCGGAAGTTTCTCGGCCTGGTTGAGCCCGGTCTCGCCTTCGCCGCGCATGAAGTTGAGCGCCTGGTGGACGAGGAGGATCGCGTTGTTCACGACGACGCCAATAAGGATGACGAAGCCGAGCATCGCGAGGACATCCATCTTCTGCTCGGGCAGGTAGCGATTGAAGGTGCTCCACTCGTGGACGACGCGCAGGCCGATGAAGCCGCCGAGCGTCGCGAGCGGCACGCTGAGCAGAATGACGAGCGGGTAGAGGAACGACTCGAAGAGCACGCACATGAGGAGGTACACGATGAGCAGCGCGAGAAACATGCGGCTGCCGAGCAGTCCCGTGAGCGTGCCGTCACCGAGCATCGCGGCGCGCACCGCGGTGAGCTTGTCCGCCGAGCCGGCGAGCCGCGTATCGACGCTCGGCGCGATCTGACCGGACTGGCGCATGCCGGAGAGGATGGCGTCGATCTCCTCCATCGCCTCTTCGAGCGCGAGGTCGCGCGGCGGGCTGAACTCGATGGTGACCGCGCGCCGCTCTTCGACGCGGTTGATCTGCGTCGGCGCCGTGGTGCGCACGAGGCGGGCGACTTCGCCGAGCGGGACGACGAATCCCTCGGGTGTCGCGATGGGCGCCTGGGCGAGCTGATCGATGTCGCGCTGAAGCGGCGCGCCGCTTTCGCTCACGCCGTTCGTATCGACGACCTTGATGTCGATCGATTCGCCCTCGGCCCGGTACTCGCCGACGAACAAGCCGTCACCGAGCGCCTGAAGCGCGGCGCCGAGGTCCTGCGTCGTGAGGCCGAGCTCGGTCGCGCGGCGACGGTTGAGCTGCAACTGCACTTCCGGTCCGGGCACATTGAAGTTGCCCGGGTCGGGCCGGAGACCGGAGTACCCGTACTTGCCGCCGAGCGCCATCATGGCGCCCTGCGCCGCCTGCGTGACTTCGCCGAGGTTGTCGCCGACGAATTCGATTTCGATCGACGCGCCGGTCGAACCGCCGACGCGAAAGAGCGGCGCCTGGAAGCTGAACGCGAAGGTGCCGGGCATCTTCTCGGAGCGCGTCGCGTGCGTCATGAGCGCCAGCGTGTCGGCGACGCGCTGGTCTTCTTCGCTCACGGCGCCGTGGAACATCTGTCCGCTGCTCAGCCCGACGAAGAAGTAGTTGTTGATGGGCGGCGGCTGGATGTCCATCATTCCGCCGCGCCCGTCCGGAATCTGAATCGCCGGCAGATTCGCGACGGCCTTCTCGTACGCGGCCGGATCGTCACGGAGTTCGAGCACTTCCCAGTAGGGCGCGAGATCTTCCTCGACGCGCTTCGCGATGCGCTCCATCGTGTCGAGGTTGTACCCGGGCGGCGGGATCATGAACCCGAACACGAGGTTGCGATTGCCCGTCGGCAGGTAGTCGGCCGGCGGCATGAGCAGGAGCGAGCCGAAGATGGCGCCCGCAGCGAAGATCGCGACGAGCGCGGCTCTCGCGATCACGCTGCCGCACAGCCAGTAGATGAGCCGGCCGACGAGGGCGGACGGCGAGCGGCCGTGCTCGAGCCAGTCGGTTCGCGTGTGCTCCTTGCGCGCCTTGTCGTTCCGCGCCGTGAGGCGCAGCCAGCCGCGCGCCGCGCACGGGATCACCGTAATTGACACGACAAGCGAGAGGAGCACCGACGCGCAGATCGCGAGCGAGATGTCGCGGAACAACTGCCCCGCTTCTTCCTCGAGGAAGAGGATCGGGACGAACACGGCGACGGTCGTGAGGGTCGACGCGAGAATGGCGCCCCACACTTCGCGCGTGGCGCCGTAGGCGGCGTGCATCGGCCGCTCGCCGAGTTCGAGCCGCCGGAAGATGTTCTCGAGCACGACGATCGAGTTGTCGACGACCATGCCGATCGCGAACGCAAGTCCGGCGAGACTGATCACATTGAGATTGCGCCCGAGTCCGACCATCGCGACGAAAGTGCCGACGACGGAAATCGGAATCGCGAGCGCGATGATGCCGACCGACCGGAGCGAGCGGAGGAAGAGGAGCAGCGTGATGACCGCGAGCGCGCCGCCGATGTAGATGTTCGAGATGACGAGGTTGATCGCCTGGTCGATGTAGATCGTCTGGTCGTAGACCTTGCGGAGCTTGAGGTCGCCGTTGAGGTTGATCTCGCGGGCCTTCGCTTCGAGGAGTCCGCCCGGCCCGTTAAGGCTTCCGAGCTCCTCGTTCACGCCTTCCATGACCGCGATGACATTCGACCCGACCTCGCGCTGCACATTGAGCGCGAGCACCGTGCGGCCCTTGTTGCGCACGAAGCTGAAGGGCTCTTTATGCGACAAGCGCACCTCGGCGACATCGCCGACGCGGACCGGTCCGCCCGGCGTCTGTACGATGATCGTCTCGTTCACTTCGTCGACCGACCCGTAGCGGCCGACGGTGCGCACGGCGACATCGAGCTTGCCCTCCTGCACGGCGCCGGCGGAGACATTCACATTCTCACGGCGCAGCGCCGTCGCGACCTCGCCGTAGGTCAACCCGTGCTGCGCGAGGCGCACCGGATCGACGCGGATCTGCACTTCGCGTTCCCAGCCGCCGAGCACATTCACTTCGGACACGCCGACGACACGCTCGAGCGACGGCTTCACCCGATCTTCGGCGAAGTCCTGGAGCGCGCGCATGTCGAAGTCGTCGTCGGTCGTCTCAAAGATGATCCAGGCGATATAGTCCTTGTCGCGCGGGTCGCCGTCGGTGATGACCGGCTCGTCGACCGTGTCCGGGTAGTCGGGCACTTCGCGGAGCTTGTCGGAGACTTCGCGCAGCGCCGCGTCCTTGTCGACACCGACATTGAACTCGAGCGTGATCGAGCCCATCGAGTAGCTGCTCTCGCTCACCATGCGCTTGAGGCCGGTGACGCCCTTGAGCTTCTCCTCCTGCTTCTCGATGATGTCGCGCTCGACCTCCTGCGGGTTCGCGCCCTCCCAGAAGGTGGAGACCGTGATGACCGTGCTGTCGACATTCGGCGTGAGCTGGATCGGAATGCGCGTGAGCGCGAGGACACCGAAGAGGATGATGAGGATCACCCCGACGGCGACGGCCACGGGCTTCTGGATCGAAGCGCGAATGAGGTCCATCTGGTCTCGTTTCTGCCTGAACGAGGTTGTCCCACCCACCGGGCCCGCGCGTCGCGGCGGTTCCTCCCGGGACGCGTCCTCTATCCTAGGGAGCGGCGACGAGCGAGTTGCGGACCTCGCTCCGATGCGGGGGGATACACGAGGGGTTCAGAGGGTCGGGCGCGATTGGACGGTCGGAACCGGACCTCCGCTCGTCGGCGCTGCGCTTCGACTTCGCTCCAGTCCGGCTTGATGAACGACTCTCGCGCGACACGACGCCTGACGCGATTCAAATCTGGACGCGTCGCGCTCACCCGCCGTTCGCGATCGGCGCTTCGGCGCCGGTCTCCATGGGTCTCACGGGCGCACCGGGATAGAGGCGTTCGTTTCCTTCGACGACGATGAGGTCGCCGGGGCCGATCGGTCCGTTCACGATGACCCGGTCGACGCCGGCGCTCGACCCGGTTTCGATCGACATCTGCATCGCCATGCCGTCGCGCACGACGAACACATAGGCGCCGGTGGGCGAGCGCATGACCGCGTCCTTGCTCACCGTGATCGACTGCACCATCTCGCCGGTTGGAGCGAACGCGGTGAGCGACATGCCGGGCTTGATGGCGCCGCCCTGGTCGTCGAGCGCGACGCGCACCGGGTAGCTTCGCGCCTGCTCGTTCGCGACGGGGACGATGGCGCGGACGCGGCCGGTCACCGGATCATCGAGGGCGCGGAGGCGCACTTCGATCTCGTCCCCCACCGCGAGCGCGTTCACGATGCCCTCGGGCACATCGAGCACGGCGTCGACGCGACCGGTCTCGATGAGATCGACGACCGCGCCGCCGGCGGGGATCCATTCGCCGATCTCGATGCGCTTGTCGACCACGACGCCGTTGAACGGCGCGCGGATCGTGTGGCCGGCGAGGCGGCGCTCCCAGCGCTTGATCTCCGCCTCCTGCACGGCGACGGACTTGCGGGCGCGTTCGAGCTTCGTCTCTTCGAGCTTGAGGGCGCTGCGCGCGTCTTCGACTTCCTTCGGCCGCGCCGCGTTCGACTGCGAAAGGTCGACGAGCGAGTTGAGATCGCGCTCGGCCTGTTCGACTTCCACGATGGCCTCGTCGACCGCCGCGTGCGCCTCGGCGAGCGAGGCCCGGGCCGCTTCGATCTGAAGTTCGATGAGATCCGAATCGATCTGCGCGAGCAGGGCGCCGGCGCTCACCGTGTCGCCTTCCTCAACCGCGACTTCGAGCGTGAGGCCTTCCTCTTCACTCGCGACGACGGCGCGGCGGCGGGGCTGGACATTTCCGACCACCGTGAACATGCGCTGGGTCGATTCGAGCCGCGCCGCGTCGGCGCGGACCGGGGTCGCGGGCGGACCGCCCTGCGCGACGGCGGGCGCCGCGTGCACGACGAGGGCCAGCGCGAGCGCGAGCGGGATGAGAAGCGCCGGGGCAATTCGAGACATGATCGATCGACTCCATCGAGGACGGGCGGGCGGGTGGGCGGGCTGAGGGACGCGCCGGGCGACGCCGCGTCCGTTCTCTTCGTCTACCTACCGGTACCGAACGCGGCCGTGGCGTGGTCGGAATCAGGCGGGTTCGGAAGTGTAGAGCAACTTCGCCCCGGGTGAACACACCCTCTTCCATTCGCCCCGGGTGAACACACCCTCTCCATTCGCCCCGGGTGAATACACCCTCTCCATTCGCCCCGGGTGAATACACCCTCTCCATTCGCCCCGGGTGAATACACCCTCTCCATTCGCCCCGGGTGAACACACCCGTGGGGAGCGGCGCTCGCCATCCCGGGGCGCTCAATTCGCGAGAGACCTGCGACCCCACCTTCCGGATTATTTTCCTCGCGGCGAAGCGGGGGACTCCTGTCAATTCCCACATCAGCGAGTCGTGGCGCGCCGCTCCCCCATGTGTATTCACATGGGGCGAAAGCGCGGCGACGCCCATGTCCAACTTCGCCCCGGGTGAACACACCCGTGGGGAGCGGGGCACGACCTCCCGAGTCGTTGATCTCGCGAGAGACCTTTGACCACACCTTTCGGATTGTTTTCCTCGCGGCGAAACGGGGGACTCCTGTCAATTCCCACATCAGCGAGTCGTGGCGCGCCGCTCCCCCATGTGTATTCACATGGGGCGAAAGCGCGGCGACGCCCATGTCCAACTTCGCCCCGGGTGAACACACCCGTGGGGAGCGGCGCACGCCATTCCGAGTCGTTGAATTCGCGAGAGACCTGCGCCACACCTTCCGGATTGTTTTCCTCGCGGCAGCGCGGGGGTCTTCTGTCAATTCCCACATCAACGAGTCGTGGGGCGCCGCTCCCCCCGGTGTGTTCACCGGGGGCTAAGAGGGCGCACGATCTCTCGAAGGGTTGATCTCGCGGCAGACCCACGATCACCACTCACATGAGCCGTTAATTAAATGAACGACGCCCCGCGCCGGGAGCGCGAGGCGTCGCGATCAAGGTCGATTCCGGAAGCGTCCGGCCCGCCCGGCGTTACGCCGATTCCTTCTGCTTCTTCGTCGTGAGCTGGTCGAGGGTGGCGCGGTTCTCGACCGCGTCACGATCGACGATGTAGGTCATGCCCTGCGAATTCGCCTCGGGCAGGTCGTACATGAGTTCGAGCATGAACTCTTCCATGACCGCGCGAAGAGCGCGGGCGCCGGTGTCGCGCTTGAGGGCGCGGTCGGCGAGGAGTTCGAGCGCGTCGTCGGTGAACTCGAGCGTCGCGCCTTCGAGCGAGAAGAGGTGCTGGTACTGCTTGATGAGCGCGTTCTTCGGCTCGGTGAGGATCTGCACGAGCGCGCTCGTGTCGAGCGGCATGAGCGGCGTGATCACCGGGAGGCGACCGACGAGTTCCGGAATAAGACCGAACTCGAGCACATCGTCCGGCGTGATCTTCCGGAGCAGCTCCGCCTTCTCACCCATTTCGATCTTCGACGCGGCGCCGGAAGGCGACGACTTCGAGCCGAAGCCGATCCGCGCCTGGCCGAGGCGACGCTTGATGATCTCGTCGATGCCGACGAAGGTGCCGCCGACGATGAAGAGAATGTGCGTCGTGTCGATCTGAATGTACTGCTGCTCGGGATGCTTGCGACCGCCCTGCGGCGGGACATTCGCGACCGTGCCCTCGATCATCTTGAGCAGCGACTGCTGCACGCCTTCGCCCGACACATCGCGGGTGATCGAGACATTGTTCGAGGTCTTGCCGATCTTGTCGATTTCGTCGATGTAGATGATGCCCCGCTGCGCCGCTTCGATGTCGTAGTCGGCGGACTGGAGCAGCTTGAGCAACAGGTTCTCGACATCTTCGCCGACATAGCCGGCCTCGGTGAGCGTCGTCGCGTCGCCGATCGCGAACGGAACATTGAGCATGCGCGCGAGGGTCCGCGCGAGAAGCGTCTTGCCCGACCCGGTCGGACCGATGAGCAGGACATTCGACTTGTCGAGCTCGATGCCCGTGTCCTTGTCGATCTGCGTGAGGCGTTTGTAGTGGTTGTGCACGCTGACCGAGAGCGCCTTCTTCGCGTCATCCTGACCGATCACATACTGATCGAGGAACTCCTTGATCTGACGCGGCGCGGGGATGACCGAAAAGAGCGGCCGGCCCGCGGCCATGCGGCGGCGCTCCTGGCGGAAGATGTTCTGACAGAGGTCCGTGCAGTTCGAGCAGACATAGACATCGTTCGGACCCTCCACCATCGGCCCGACCTCGCGCGAGGTCTTGCCGCAGAAGGAGCAGGTCGTCACGCGTCGCCCGCGAAAGCCGGGTCCATTCTCCGAGCCGCCTCCGCGCGGCCGGTCGGTGTCGTTGGAGTTTCCGTCCCGGTTCTTGGCCATTCAGTGGTCCTGTCGTGGTCTTGGCGTCTCGGCCGATGTTGGGCGCTCCCGCCCGTCATCCGCATTATCGTCGAGGCGAATTTCCGTCTTCACCCTCCGAGCCTGCAATTCGCGGACCTTTCTCCCCCCAGTCCGCCCTTTACGCCCGGGAATCGGGCCTCATCGACCCGATCGTCACTTGCCGGGCCGCCCGATATTCTTCCTCGCTCAACTCGCCGCGCTCGCGCATGAGACGCAGGTCCTCGAGCGTGAACCCCGGTATCTCGTCCTCTCCGGGATGCAGCCACTTCTTCCGCGTGACGAAGGCCGTGATCCCGAGGATCGCCAGCCCCACGAGCGTGGCCAGAATCCAGAAGAGCAGCGCCCCCGGATCCGAAGCCTCCGTGGTCGTTTGAGCGAGGACGATCCTCATCAAACCAAGTCTAAACCGGCAATTCGATTGAACAAGGGCGGATTTGGCGCGAGACGCGGATAACCGGGCGGACCCGGCCCCCCAGACTGCTCTCCGGGCCGCTAAGGCCTTCTCCCGCGATGGCTTCGGGTCCGAATTCGTTCATCCGAAATCGTGGGCGACCCGGAATGGGCGTCGGGTTCATTCGAGGACTTCGCCGCGAATGGTCACGATCGCCTCTTCGATCGCCTTCGTCGACTCGCGCGCGAGGAGAAAAACGACGAGCCGCCGCTTCACGAGCGGGCTGTGCGAAGGGAGCGCATCGACGATCGACGCGAGGGTGATCCGGTCACCCGCGGGATCGCGGGAGATGGGCTGGAGCAGGACGCCGTCGAAGGTCGGCGGCGGACGGTAGCGATCCATTCGATCCGTCGCCCACTGCGAAAGCCGCCGCACCTCGTCCGCGTCGACGACCGCGCGGACCTCGCGCTCGCAGGCGGACCAGACGCGGCTCCAGAGCTTGAGGGCGTCAGGGCTGAGGTCGGCGATCGTAAGTGGAGGCCATTCATCGGCTTCCACGATGCGGCTCATTTCCAGCGCCGTGCGGATCCGGATCGATCCGGCGGGTGGTGGCGGCGGCGGGCTGGATTTCGATGGCGACAACTCGACCTCACTCGAGCAGGGCGTGCATGGCGTTTCGGGGCGACGGCTCCAGGGCCGTCGATCTGGTGGGTTGGGGGAGCGCCGTCCCGGCGGGTCGCAGCGCGAGGCGATCCTGGCCTCGCGCGTCTCGATGGATCGTAAGCGTCTTATTCTTGGGAGGTTGATGAATTAAGGCTTATTCGGGCGCGGCGCGTGTCGCGAACCGGACACGGCGCTGGGCGACACGCGGAACCGGACCTGCGCTGACGACGCTTCGCGTCGTCGCGCTTCAGTCCGGCTTGGTCAACGATTGGCGCGGGGTCCGGGGCGGGGCGCGTTTCGTCGCGAACCGTTCATCAAGCCGGACTGGAGCGAAGTCGAAGCGCAGCGCCGACGAGGGGAGGTCCGGTTCGGACCGGGGACGGCGCCGCGCTACGCGCGGAACCGGCGCCGCGTCGTCGCGGCGCCGGCGAAGATGAGGAGGACCGCCGCGGTTCCCGGGGCCGGGTTCCAGCCGCCGTTGATCGCAAAGTCGTAGAGCTCGAGTTCGGAGTAGAAGTCGAAGTTCGCGTCCCACTTGTCGTTCATGAGCGCGATGAGCTCGTTCGCGATGAGGCCGTTGCTTACCGCGGTCGGGTGAATCTCGTCGGCGAAGAGGTCGGTCGTTTCGCCGTGGTTCGGCGGCGCGCCGAGCTCGAGGCCGTTCACCACCGGCGGCTCGTTCGCCCACTCGACGACGATCTCGAAGAGATCGAGCACGACGACATTGCCGAAGCGGCCGTAGGAGCGGATGTAATTGTTCGCCCGCTCGATGTGCGCTTCGAGGTTCGCGAGCTGTGTCGCGGTGAACTGATTGAAGTAGCGCGGGGTGACGCCGATGTGCGGGATTGTCCAGAGCACGGCCTTCGCGTCGCGGCGCGCATCTTCGCGCAGGTCCTGAATGTAATCGTCGAAGTTGCGAATGATCGTGTCGATCACCGCGTCGGCGGCGCCGTTCACGCCGACCGCGTGGTTCGCGAGAAGGAAGTCGTTGTTGAGGACATCGTTCCCGCCCATCTCGAGCTGAAAGAGCGTCGCGTGCGGCTGGTACCAGAAGAAGGTGTTGAACTCGTACAGCTCGACCTGGAGATCGACGAGGTCGCTCGTGAAACCGGCGACCGCGTAATTGCTCAATTCACTCCGCGAGCCGCGGTTCTTCTCCCAGAGCAGCTCCATCGGATCGTGGCCGTAGAGCGTCGACGGCAGACCGGAGTAGATCGGCAGGATTGACTGGTTGTCGGTGAGGCTGTCCCCGAAGCAGACGACTTCGTAGAGGTTGACATCGGCGCGGGCTGGACCATGCGCGATGAGCGACGCGACGAGAACGAACACGAACGCGCGGGCGCATCGCGCGAGGGCGGACCGGGACATGGGGGATCTCCTTCTCCGTCGAGAGACCGGCATTGTACGGCGGGCCGCCCGGTGCGCCTATGACGAATCGCGGCGCTCCACGGGAACGCGAAGAGGTCCCGGCGATGAACGCCGGGACCTCGCGCGAGTGCGGTGACGAACACCGGTTCGGAGCGGTTACAAGCGTTCGACATTGCTCGTTTCACAGCGCTGGAGATCCGCGGCCTGGAGCCGCACACGACCGCATGCGGGACGCGGCGCGTTTCCCTGCAGAATCGCGACGCCATTCATGTCCGCGTCGATCACGCCGGCGAGCGTCGGGCTTCCGAGATCGAGGCTCACGCCGCGGCAACCCGGGAGCGGGCTCTGCCCGTCGCGCAGGCTGTAGTAGAACGCGACCTGGCTGAACGGGAACGCGTTGTACGCGGTCGCGATTACCTGGCCCGGGCACCGACCGGCGACTTCGAGCGCGAGACCGGCGGGCACGGGGTCGAGGTCGAGGCGCTGGCTGCTGTCGGGCTGCAGCACTTCGCAATGGAGGTTCGTGCTCTCATCGCCGAGCCAGTTGCCGACGAAGAGCACCGTGATCGGCTGCTCGAGCACCGACGAGATCGAGTCGAACTCGCCGTCGTCGAACCGATCGAGGAACGCGAGGAACTCGACCGCGGAATGCTCGGGCGACATGCCGGGCGAAGTGTTCCAGACGGCGCGGGCGCCGCCAACGCTCACGAGTACGAGGCCGTCTCCAGTCGCGGGGCCGTCGAGGAATGAGAGCCGGTTCGAGCCGTTGTCACCCTTGATGTCGTCGACGCGGGCGCCGTCGGCGAAGGCGTTCCCGCCGCTCGTCCACCACCAGCGATTGATGATGAAGGTCTCTTCGTCGCAATCCATGGCGACGGTGGCCGAGGCGCCGTTCGCGACGGTCGCGTTGTAGAGGTTGTGCTTTTTCGTATCGGCCCCGCCGCGTTCGCTGTCGAAGGGCGTGGTCCGATCCCAGACCACGGTGGTTCCCTGCGCCGTTTCGATGTGAAGGTCGTCGCAGGCCTGACCGGTGTTGTTCGTGAAGCGGATGACGCGTCGTCCGGCGTCGGCGGCCGAGGCGCCGCAGAGCAGGACGAGGCCGATGGCGACGAGCCGTCCGGAGACCATCGAATTGAAGTTCGTACGCGATGTCATGACGCACACTCCAGTCTTGAAAGAGGCCGCCCCGCTGATCCGGCCGTCGACCATCGAACGCGCCGACGCGCGGCTGGCTGACCGTGATCTCGCGGATCGCCTCGCGCGCGGACATGGAATCCGGGACATGTGCGGACTGGGCGGTCAATTACTCCGACCGGGCGACCATGGACGCGCGGAACCGGACCTCCGCTGACGATGCTTCGCGTCGTCGGGCTCCAGTCCGGCTTGGTCAACGGTTAACGCGCGGGGCGGAGCGGGGCGCGTTTCGTCGCGAATCGTTCATCAAGCCGGACCGGAGCGAAGTCGAAGCGCAGCGCCGACGAGCGAAGGTCCGGTTCGGAACGGGGACGGCGCGCGTCGCCTCTCAATCCCGCGTCGAATCCGGAGATTCGCCAAGCCTCATCGCCGGCGTGGGGGCGCAACGGAAGTGTGGGGTCGAGGATTCCATTAACCCAGCGACGGATCGCGATGCGGAGCCGATCGCGATCCGTCGGGGAATGGAACGAATGAAATGTGAGGACGCCTTTCGCGGGCCGGCCGTCAGTTGTCAGGTATGAGGAAGGTGTTGCTCTTGCGACAGGCGCCGGTTTCGACGGCTTGCACGATTGCGGCCCCACACGCGGCGGGCGGAGCGAAGCCGGTAATGCTCGCATTACCATTCTCATCGGCCACGATCGAGTCGATGATCTTCGGGTTGTTCAGATCAACACTCAAGCCGCCGCAACCGGGCACGGCCGTCGAACCGGCGCTGAATCCATAGATGAAGTACACGGTGTCACCCGGCGTCGCGTCGGTCGCGGTCGCGGTCATCATGCCGGGACAGTTGCCGCTCGCGAAGAGTTCGATGTCGCCGGGGTCGCCGACGATGATCGTGCTGATGATGGGCGGCGAACATTCGAGTCGATACGGAAAGACGCCGGGCGCGAGAAACGGATCGGTCGGCGGCGACAGATTACCCGCGTTCACGACCTGGTTGTAGCCGGGAAAGCCGGGGCCGGGCGGGACATTGATTTCGCAGCGTCCGCTGCACGGCGCGATCCCACACGAGAGATCGAGGTTCCAGTCGACCTGCTCGCCGACATTGATGAAGACGGGGTCGGGGTTGAGAATCTCTTCGCAGTTTCCGAGCTTGTCGACGCAGAACACATCGACGGTCACGATCTGCGCGGCGACCTTCGCGTCGAGCGCGACGGCGGCGACGAACGCGAGCAGGAGTGTCGAGAGCTGAACGCCGGAGGAACGCATGTCCGGCCTCCGTGATGGGAACGCCTCGCGACGCGCGATCGAACACGCGTCGCACGCGGCGGGCAAGCGCCACCGTACCGCGCGGCGCGTTCGGGGTCAACGATTCAATCGCTCGACAATCCCGCTCGTTTCTGGGAAGATGGGGAAGGACGGTTCCGGTCGTTCTCTCTTTCGTCGTCGCCGAATCGAGGGCGTATGTGCGCGAGCCCCGATAACCCACCCACCGACGCGTCGAAATCGACGCCGGACGCGGCGAGCGAGCCCGATCTCCTGCCGGTGATCTACGACGAACTGCGGCGGCTCGCCGGGCGGTATCTTCGCGACCGGCCGGGCGTGCGCACGCTGCAGCCGACGGCGGTCGTGCACGAGGCGTATCTCAAGCTGCTCGATCGGGGCACGGTGGCGCCGGAGACACGGACGCACTTCTTCGCCGTGGCGGCGCAGGCGATGCGCTGGGTCGTCGCGGATTACGCGCGCGAACGGAACGCGCAGAAGCGTGGCGGCGGGCGGCATCGCGTCACGCTGAGCGCCGCCGACGGCGCCGGCGGGCCGGGCGACGACGAAGTCGATCTTGCCGCGCTCGACGAGGCGCTCCGCCGGCTCGGCGAGCGCGACGCGCGGGCGGCGCGCGTCGTCGAGCTGCGCTACCTCTCGGGCCTCACGATCGAAGAGACGGCGGCGGCGCTCGACATCTCGATCGGCACGGTGAAGAACGAATGGCGCTGGGCGCGAGCCTGGCTCATGGGTGAGCTCGGCGGCGAGGGCGGCGGCGCCTCGGGCGAAGGACCGTCATCATGACCGCGCGCGACACGCCCACCGAAGACCTCTACGCGCGGGCGAAAGAGATTTTCCTCGAACTTGTGGACCGGTCGCCCGCCGAGCGACGCGCGCGGCTCGAGATGCTCGGCGCCCGCGATCCCGAGTTGCGCCGGTGCATCGAGGCGCTCCTCGATCAGGACGCCGCGGCCGAGCAGGAGGAGCGGCGAACACACGACCCGCTCATCGGGCGCGTCATCGGCGGATACCACATTCGCACCGCGATCGCGTCGGGCGGCATGGGCACGGTCTACGAAGCGACGCAGGAACATCCGAAGCGCGTCGTCGCGCTGAAGGTCATGCGCGCCGGCATCGCGTCGCGCTCGGCGCTCCGACGGTTCCAGTACGAAGCCGAGATTCTCGGCCGGCTCAAGCACCCGGGCGTCGCGCAGATCTTCGAAGCGGGCGTGCACTACGACGAGTCGCCGCGCGAAGACGGCGAGGGGCTCCCCTACTTTGTCATGGAGTACATCGCCGGCGCGCAGACGATCGTGGAGTATGTGCAATCAAAAAAGCTCACGACCCGCGCGCGGCTCGAACTCTTCGCGCAGGTGTGCGACGCGGTCGAGTGCGGCCATCGCCAGGGGATCATCCATCGCGATCTCAAGCCGGCGAACATCCTCGTCGACTCGTCCGGCCGCGTGAAGGTCATCGACTTCGGCGTGGCGCGGGCGACCGATTCCGATCTTGCGATCACGACGATGCAGACGAACCTCGGCCAGCTCGTGGGCACGGTCCAGTACATGAGTCCGGAACAGTGCGCGGGCGATCCGCACGACCTCGACATCCGCAGCGATGTGTACTCGCTCGGTGTGACGCTCTATGAGGTGCTGACGAATCGGCCGCCGTATGACCTGCGCGACGCGAGCGTCGTCCAGGCGACGCGGCGGATCACGGACGCCGAGGCGCCGCGCCCGAGTTCGATCGACCGCTCGTTGCGCGGCGACATCGAGACGATCGTCATGAAGGCGCTCGAGAAGAGTCGCGACCGGCGGTACCAGTCGGCCGCGGCGCTCGGCGACGACATTCGGCGGTACCTGCGGCATGAGCCGATCGAGGCGCGGCCGCCGAGCGCGGCGTACCACCTGTCGAAGTTCGCCCGGCGGCACCGGGCGCTCGTGACCGGCGCGGTCGCGGCCGCGATCGCGCTCGTCGTCACGCTCATCGCGCTGAGCGTCGGGTACCGTGAAGCCGAGGCCGGGCGCGCCGAGGCCGAAGCGGTCACCGCGTTTCTCGAGTCGATGCTCGCGTCGGTGAATCCGGAGGAGCTTGGGCGCGAAGTGCTCGTGGTCGATGTGCTCGACGAGTCGGCCGCGTCGCTTGGTTCGTCGTTCGCCGATCGGCCGGCGGTGGAAGGACGGATGCGGCACACGGTGGGGTCCACCTATCGCGCGCTCGGCGCCTATCCGGCGGCGCAGACGCAGCTCGAGCGCGCGCTCGAACTCCGGCGGAGCGAACTCGGCGATCGCGATCCGGCGACGCTCGCGACGCTCAACGAGCTCGCGACGGCGCACTTCTACCAGCAGCGGTATGACGATGCGGAGCGCCTGTTTCGCGAAGCGTTCGACGGCCGGCGGGCGACGCTCGGGACGGAGCATCGCGATACCTTCGAGTCGATGCATGATCTCGCGGTGACGCTGCGCGACGCGGGCCGGGCCGACGAGGCCGAGCCGATGCTGCGCGACGCGGTCGCCGGTCTCACCCGCGTGAGCGGGCCGGACGACCCGTACACGCTCCGCGCGCGGAACAACCTCGGCGTGTTGCTCTTCGCGACGCAGCGCTACGACGAAGCCGAGCGCGAATTCCGCGAGACCTGGGAGCTGCGCTCGCGCGTGTTCGGCGAGGATGAGTTGCCGGCGCTCGAGTCGCTCGACAACCTCGCGATGACGCTCCGGCAGCGGAATGATCTCGACGGCGCCGCGGCGTACATGGAGCAGACGCTCGCGGCGCGGCGGGCGCGGCAGGGCGCCTCCCACCCGGATACGGCCGCGGTCGCGTTCAACCTCGGGCTCGTGCGGCGGGCGCAGGCGCGGCACGAGGAGGCGCAGCCGCTCTTTGCGCTCGCGAGCGCGTGCTGGACGACGCGGCTCGGCGCCGATCATGCGCAGACGCTCATGGCGGTGAAGCTCGACGCGTCAACGCTCCTGCGGCTCGGGCGGTTCGATGACGCGGCGACGCCGCTCAACCGGTTGATCGCGACGCATCAATCGCGCGGCGAGTTCGACGAGGCGCGTGCGCTTCTTACCGGATGGCGCGCCGCGATCGCGGCGACGCACGGGGCGGACGACCCGCGGTGCGTCGAGTTAAACGCGCGGCTCCTCGCGCTTGGGCCATGAGGGGGAGTGTTTCGAGTGCATGTGAGGCCCCCTTCGCCCCCGGTGAATACACCGGGGGGAGCGGGGTTGATCGACTCGTGTGTTGGCGGATTCACACTTGCGCTCCGCGTTACCGCGAGGAAGACGATTCGAGCATCGTGGTCGTGCGATTCGTGCGAAATCAACGACGCGCGATTGCGTGCGCCGCTCCCCACGGGTGTGTTCACCCGGGGCTAAGTTGGGGTAGGTGGCGACGGCGCTTACTTAGCCCCATGTGAATACACATGGGGGAGCGGGATCCGACGACTCATTGATCGACGACCTCACACTTGCGCTCCGCATGTCCGCGAGGAAAAGGATTCGCGAAGAGTGGTCGCGGGATTCGTGCGAGATCAACGATGCGCTATTGCGTGCGCCGCTCCCCTCGGGTGTATTCACCCGGGGCTAAGTTGGGGGAGAGGGGGAGGCGTGGGTGAACGCGGCGTGGAGGGGGGCGTGGTCGGAGCCGGCGTGGTCGAGGACGCGCGAGTCGGCGCACGCGAGGCGCGGTGAAAACATGAGGTGATCGAGCCTGGCGCCAACAAACGGCGCCCGCGGATGCAATCGCCAACTCGGCGCATGCCCGTCGAGGTCCGCCGTGTTGCGAAAGCCCGCGCGCACGAGTCGCCGCATCGCGCGGCCGCGCTTCGTTTCGTTGAAGTCGCCGAGGACGATCGTCGGACGGTCCGGGCGCCGGTGTTCGATGAGGCGTTCCATTTCGAGCGCCCGATCCCGGCCGCGCGTGAGCCAGCCCCAGATCGAGAAGTCGAGATCATCGCCCGCCGGCGGATGGAGATGGACCACCGCGACATCAACCGGACCGAGCGGCGTTCGCGCTTCGACGAGCCACGCCGGGTACTTGCCCGCGGCCGATTCGATGTACGCGATTGTTTCGAATGGTCGCCGCGCGAGGATCGCGAGCCCGCCCGCGCGCACCCAGTGACGAAACTCGACATGCGCGAAACGCTCGTCAACCGCCGGACGGAGAAACGCCTCCCACGCCGGCGTCGTCTCCTGCAGCGCGATGAAGTCCGCGTCGAGCGCGAGCAGGCGGTCGCGCGTCGCTTTGGCGCCCGGCATGAGGCGGTGAATGTTCCAGGTCGCCACGGTGAAACGCAGCGGCGGGGATGCGTCGGGCGCCCGGGTCATCTCAGGACGACGGGGCCGTCGCGGCGGGCTCGTCGACCGGTCTGCGAATGAGCGTGCCGCACTCCGGGCAGCGATCGGACGCGAGGTCGTAGAGGAGATACTCGCATTCGGGACAACGCGGCTCCTCGACGCGGATGTGGAAGCGCAGGCCGCAGGACCGGCACGCCGAGTCGCCGTTCGGGAGTTCCTGCGAAAGCTTGCAGCGCGGGCAGGTGAGTTCAACGGCCGACTCGCCCTCCGCGAGGAAGCCGGCGTTCGCGCGGCGATTGAGCGCCATGAGGACGAGCAGCGCCATGGCGCCGCACGCGCTCACGATGCCGCTCGCGGCGGAAAGGCGCTCGAGGAAGTCGTTCGACTGATCGCCGAACTCGTCGTGATACATCATGATGACGAACGAGACGGCGCAGACCGCCGCGGCGGCGATCGAGCCGAAGCGCACCCAGCTCTGCCCTTCGCGCAACGGCGCGAGGAGCGCAAGGTTCATGTACGCGGCGAACGCGGCGAGCGACCATGCCGCGACAACGATCGTGTCCGTCGCGTCGTCCCAGATCGCGACGAGCGAGACGAGCAGCGCGACCGCCGACGCGACGGCGCCGATGATGTTGAGCCACTGCCGCTCGCCACCGAAGAGCCCGACGAGCGCCGCGGTCGCGAGCAGTCCCGCCGAGGCGATCGACCACCCGGTCGACCAGAGACTCATCTCGGTCTGCCAGCGGGAGTTCGTGATGACGACCTCGTACCACGAGGCGCTTACGAGCGCGATGATCGCCGCGGCGGCGCTCGCACATCCCACGATGCCCGCGACTCGGGAGAACTTCCAGCGCAGGAGCGCCACGGCGCCGATCACGCCGCCGCCAAGCGGAATCATGAATCCCGCCATGGCCACAATCGGCTGGGACAACTGCCAGCGGAGCACGGGCTCGAGCCAGATGTACGCGAGCCAGAGGAGGAACTCGACGATGACGACGGCGACGCCGGTGAGTCCCGCGACGCGCGTCGCGTCGCGGTCCATGAATTTCGTCATACCCATCGCGACGCCGGCGAGCAGCGCGGTAAGCACGCCGGTCCACGCGGCGCGGTCGGCGATGTCGAACTGCGGGATGAGCACGGCGAGGACGCCCATCGCCGCCGCGGCGCCGAGCGACGCGAGCAGGATCCGCAGGATGATCCGACGCAGCTTCATGTCCGGAACTCCAGGACAAGTCCGGGCGCGGGTCGTGTCGTCGCGTTCGACGGGCCTCGGCGCCGCGGTCATCCTAACGGATGCGCCGGCCAAACAAAAACCCGCCGCGTCCGAAGGCGCGGCGGGTCGTGAAGTCGGTCACACAGCCAAACGGCGTCCGGGAGGTTTTATTCCTCCTCCCCGCCGTCCGATTTCTTCTTGCCCGTCTTTTTCGACGACGACGACTTCTTCTTCGTCGTCTTCTTCTTCGAGGAGGTCTTCTTCGATGATGAGGCCGATGACGAAGACGACTTCTTCTTCGTGGTCTTCTTCTTCGACGCGGCGGCGCTTCCGCCGGACTTGCCGTCGGCTTCGGCCTCCATCATCTTGTTCCACTCGTCGGCGGAGACCTCGGAGATGTTCGCCTTCGAGATGACCATGTCCGCGGCCTTCTCGTGGCGGATCTCGTTGAAGATCATCGCCGCGCGGCCGGACTGAATGAGCTGCGAGCGGAGCTGCTCCGGCCGCACATTCTGCTGCCGCGCGATCATCGCGATCCGCATGTTCACTTCCTGCTCGGTCACTTCGACATCGAAAGTCTCGGCGACCTTCTCCATGACGAAGTTGATCTTGAGCTCGCGGTTCGCCTGCTCCTCCGAGCTGCTGCGAAGCTCGGCCATGTGCTCTTCGACCATGTAGTCGGGCACGCCGCGCTGGAGGAGTCGCATGCGAGTTGTTTCGAGAATGCGCTGGGCCTGGGCCGCGCTCGCGCGGGCCGGGAGGTCGAACTCGATGTCGTCGAGAAGTTTCTTCGCGACCTGGCGGCGCATCGCGTCCTGCTGCTCGAACTCGACGCGGCGCTGGAGGGCGTCGCGGATCTGGTCGCGGAACTCGTCGGCGCTCTCGAGGTTGTAGCGCTGCGTGACTTCCTCGATCTCCGCCGGAATGAGCTTCGCGACGCGGTCGATGTGGAACTCGATGCGGATGTCGGCGTCGCGGATGGCCTCGATCTCGTGGTTCTCGGGGCCCTTCATCTTGTGCGTGAGCGTGTCGCCGGCCTTCTTGTCCTTCAGGAGGTCGTCGAGCTTCTCGATCTGCAGGCCGCCGACGGCACCGGCGCCGTCGTCATCGGGGCCCGGGAAGCGGGTCACCGCGTCGTTCGTCTTCGCGACGATCTCGTCGGACTCGGCGTTGAAGACTTCGACGCGCCCGATGAAGAGGTCACCCGCTTCGGGCTTCGCGTCGTCGTTGAGGTCTTCGAGCCGCCCGGCGCGCTTGAGCTGGTTGTCGAGTTCCTCGTCGACCATCTCGTCGGTCACTTCGAGGACCGGCTTCGTGATGTCGACGCCTTCGAGCGAGGGCATCTCGAACTCGGGGACGACTTCCATCTCGGCGGTGAAGGTGAGGGGCTTGCCTTCCTTGATCTCGATCTTGTCGCCGTCCTTGATGATCGGCTGGCCGATCGGCCGAAGGCCCTTCTCCTCGATCGCCTTCGAGAGGGCGTCGCGGACGAGCTCCTGCTTCGCCTCGTCGCGGAGCCCCTTGCCGAAGCGACGCTCGATGAGGGATCGGGGCGCCTTGCCGGCGCGGAAGCCGGGGAGCCGCACATTCGCGGAGACCTGGCCGAAGGAGGACTCGACGCGGTCGTGGACGACCTCGGCGGGAATTTCGATCGTGATCTTTTTCGTCGCGGCGCCGGCGTCCTCGACGGTGACGGAACCGAGCGTGAGCTCGGCCGGTTCGGTGGTGGTGGCCATGACGGCGGTCCCCTGGTTGGTGAGCGCGAGGGAAATCAGTCACTCGCGCGCGAAACGCCGCCGATCGGTCCCCTTCGACGGCCCGGCCGCGCGGCCGGGGCGCAGCGGCGCCTCGCTCGGATGAAAGCGAGGGGAGAATAGCGCGATCGCCGAAAAGGGCAAGCGGAAAGGGCTTCGGTGAGCACGGACCCGAGGCGGGCCCGACGGTCGAAAATGCGACTCGGCGGCCCGTCGGCCGCCGCGTCGCGTCAATCCGGAGATCAGTCCGGAGATCGATTCACGATCTCAGAGCTCAGAGCTCAGAGCTGCTCGACATTCGACGGGTCGCAGGACGAGAGGTCGAGGGCCTGGACATAGCCGCCGCACGCGCCGGACGGCGCGTTGCCGCTGAAGGTGACCTCGCCGTTCGCGTCGGCGCGGGCCGTGTCGACGAGCATGGCCGAGTTGTCGAGGCCGAGCTGGGTTCCGGCGCAGACGCCGCTCGGGATCGTCACGCTTCCGGTGTTGCGGGCGTAGATGAGCGCGACATTGCCGTTCGGCGTGGCGCCGGTCACATCCGCCGAGAGTTGTCCCGGGCAGGTCCCGTTCACGGTGAGCGACACGCCGCCGCCTCCGGCGAGAACATAGGTGTTGAAGCCGTGACGCCATCCGTCGACGAAGACGGACTCGTTGAGCCAGAGCGGCTCGTCGTAGAGCGGCGGGCCGACCGTCGGGTCGACATAGTTGCCGATGAGGTTCATCCCCGTGTCGTTGCCGTAGGTGTGGAGGCTGAAGGTGTCACCGGCGTTCATGAAGATGCCGGCGCCGGTCGTGTCGAAGTAGACGAGTTCGTTCGCAGAAGTCGTCTTCGTATAACTCGTCGTGTAGACGGGGCTCAGGTAGGACCACGCGTCACCCATGCGGATCTCGATGAAGATCTGGGCGCCGGTCGGGCCGGAGAAGGTGAGCTCGAAGCCTTCAAGCTGGCCGTCGATTCCGGCGCGGATCTGCTGCTGCCAGACGAGCGTCGAGGCGCTCAGGTTGTACGAGGCGTTCGACATCGGGCTCTGCTGGTCGAGCGTGCCGGACTGGGCGGTCGCGGTCGTCGCCGCGGCGCCGAACACGAACGCGGCGGCGAGGCCCGCCGCCGTCAAGGCGTTCTTCTTCGTCATGATCATGGCTTCCTTCTCCTTCGAGCCTGCGTGAGGCATGCGTGCGTGCAGGCGCCGCCGGGGCGCCCCCCCGGATGGCGCGAACGGAGACTCCCACGGCCTCCGCAACGCCCACCTTACCCGGGAGCGCCGCCGCTTGGGAACCCTCCAATCCGGGTTTTGGCTCGGAATGACCCGCAGGCGATCGGTTGATCAGGGCAGCGGAACGACATTCGAGAGCAGGCACTCGTTGTAATCCCAGGCCTGCAGGTATCCACCGCAGGCGCGCGACGACGCCCGGCCGCCGAACCCGACCTCGCCGTTCGCGTTCGTATCCTGAACATCGACGACGCGCACACTGCGATCGAGGCCGAGCACGAGTCCGGGGCAGAGGCCGTACATCGTGGCGTTCCCCTCGTTATTCGCGTAGAGGAGCGCGACGCGACTGTTCGGCGGGGCGTCTGTGACATAGGCCGCCATCTCACCGGGACAGGTCCCGTTGACGGTGAGCGACATGCGATCGTCCGTCTCAAGCATGTAGGTGTAGAACTCGAATCGTCCCAGGCCGTTGGAATGTGGATGGGGTTCGCCGTTCAAGTAGAGGGGTTCGGGGTAAAGAGGCGGCTCCCCGGGTTCGGGACGATTCCCATTGAGGCTCAGGCTGATGCCGTGGGTGTGAATGACGAAGACCTCTCCGGCGTCCAGCCGAATATCCGCGTCCGTCATGTCGAAGAACACGCGTTCGTGGAGGTAGGTCGTTTTCGTGTAGGAACCTGAATAGAGAGGCGGCTCGTTCGTCCAGGTTTCGCCGCGGCGAATTTCGACGAAGAGTTGATCGCCCACGCTCCCGTGGAGACGCAATTCAACGCCCTCGAGCTGGCCGCTCATTCCGGCGCGGACCTGCTGCTGCCACTCCTGCCATGGACCATTATGCGGAAAGGCCCAATGCCCGAGCGGGCTGACCTGATCGAGCTCGCCGACCTGCGCGAAGGTCGGGGCGGCGGCGCCCAGCGCCGTACACACAATAATCAGGATGGTGGTGATGTGCCGCATCGTGTGCCTCCCGGTATCCGATTGATGTCACGCCGGCGCTAAACGAGCGCGAACGCGATGTCGGGCGAGCGCCCGGCCTCCCCGAAGATACCCGGGTCGACACGATTTGGGAACCCGTCAACGCATTCTTTGTGGAGCTTCGGGCGCCGGACTCGTGAATCCCCCAGCGCCCCGGCGCCGCGTTCGCGTTGAACGGGGTCTGGAGGGCGTTTCGCGGCCTGGCGTTGCGGCGTCCGGCGGTTGAGGCGCCGCGGGGCGGCCACTACGATCGCCGTCTTTTGACCACTATTGTGCCGAACGCCCAGCGACTGACCGAATTGATCGATCCAGACTGATCCGAACCGATCCGACGGGATTCATTCCGATGAGCGACGCGAAGACCGCCAACGCCCCCACTCACTCCGCCTCCTCGAAGTCCATGGACGAGATCGTTGCGCTCTGCAAGCGCCGCGGATTCGTCTATCCCGCGTCGGAGATCTACGGCGGCATCAACGGGTTCTGGGATTACGGCCCGCTCGGCGTCGCGCTCAAGAACAACCTCCGCGACCGTTGGTGGCGCGACATGGTCGAGTGCCCGCCGGACGGCCCGGACGGCCACCCGCTCTCCATCGTCGGCGTCGACACCGCGATCATTCAGAACCCGAAGGTGTGGGAGGCGAGCGGGCATGTCGGCGGGTTCAACGATCCGATGGTGGACTGCCGGGAGACGAAAGCGCGGTACCGCGCCGATCAGCTCTTTGTCTATCGACATCGCGAACGCGAGGAACTCCCGATGTTCGCATTCGTCGAGGGAAATCCCGAGCCAACGCAGAAGAAGGTCGAGAAGGTCAAGAACGCGTCGCTCGACGACTTTGAGGTGATCTCGCTGCTCGACATCGCCGTCGCGCAGTTCGAGCGTGTGATCGGTCCGGACGCGAAGAACCCGGGCACACTCACCGAGCCGCGTCAGTTCAACCTCATGTTCAAGACCTATGTCGGCGCCGTGCAGGATGAGGATTCGGTCGCGTACCTCCGCCCCGAGACGGCGCAGGGCATCTTCACGAACTACAAGAATGTGCTCGACACGATGCGGGTGAAGGTTCCGTTCGGCATCGCGCAGATCGGGAAGTCGTTCCGGAACGAGGTCACGCCGCGCAACTTCATCTTCCGCTCGCGCGAGTTCGAGCAGATGGAGATGGAGTGGTTCTGCCATCCGGATGATGCGCGCGAGTGGTACGAATTCTGGGTCGACCAGCGGACGAAGTGGTGGGCCTCGCTCGGCGTCGACGCGTCGAACCTCCAGAGGCGCGAGCACGATGAGGATGAGCTCGCGCACTATTCGACCGCGTGCGCTGATGTGGAGTACCGCTATCCGTTCACGGCGCCGGGGTACGGCGAACTCGAGGGCATCGCCCACCGCGGCTGCTTCGACCTCGCGCAGCATCAGGAACATTCGGGAACGAAGCTCGAGTACTTCGACCAGGAGCGGCAGCAGGCGGGCGAGCCGAAGGAGAAGACCCGCTACCTGCCGCATGTCATCGAGCCCGCGGCGGGGCTCACGCGCGGCGCGCTCGTCCTGCTCTGCGAGGCGTATACGCCCGACGATTCGCGGCCGAGCAGGATGTACATGAAGTTCCACCCGTCGCTCGCCCCGATCAAGGCGGCGGTGTTCCCCCTCGTGAACAAGGACGGCATGCCCGAGAAGGCCGAGGCGCTCTACAAGCAGCTCCGGCGCAAGTACGCCACGCAGTTCGATGTGAAGCAGAACATCGGCAAGCGGTACGCGCGGATGGACGAAGCCGGCGCGCCCTACTGCTTTACCATCGACTCCGACACGCTGAGCGACGGCACGGTCACCGTGCGCCATCGCGACTCGACCGAACAGGAGCGGATCAACATCGATCGCGTCGAGGAGTTTCTTGCGGAGCGGGTGGAGGGGTGAGTCGGGGCGCGAGCGCGGGGGATGCAAGGAGCGCCGCGCGTGGTTTGGGCGCCGAATCCGGAGCATCGCTCGGCGGACCGGAGGTCCGCCTTCGCTCTGCTCCGGCGTGGAGGAGAATAGCGCGCCGTCCGCTTGAGGAGGTGCGCTCCTCACGCCGGTGATGAGGCTCGGCGAATCTCCGGATTCGACGCGGAAACTTCACATCGCGTCCGCTGGAAACTCATCGCGGTAGGTCCACACCCACGCGCCTTCGGCGCGATGGTTCACGATGTACGCGAAGACCTCCCGCTGATACGCGTCCGAATCGACATTCTTGAAGTGGCCTCCGTCGGCCCAGATGCGTCCGGGCAGTTCGTCGCGCACGCGCATGGATGCGGCGCGCTTCGCAACGCCGATCACGCGACGAAACGACGCGTCGTCAGCCGGACCCTCGACGAGCACATGGAGGTGCGTGCCCGCCACTGCGAGCGCGGCGACGCGACAGTCCGAAGTCGTAACAAGATCGCGCAGCAGTGTGGCGCCCACGATCGGACGAAGCGCGGCGCCGAACTCGACCGGGGGCTCGCGGACGAGTCGGTTCGCGTTGTACCAGCGCAGGCCGATGTGCTCCTGCTCCGGCGGCGGGTTTCGGTAGTCGCCGGATGAGTGGATCCGATGTTTGCGATTTCGAAAGCCTCGTGGATCACCGGGCATCCACGATCGGCGCGTGGAGAGCGTCGCGTGCCGCCAGCGCATTCCGGGACGCGGCATGGGCGAACCTCGATGCGAGAGAAGAATCGAGTATGAATTAGCGTAGTTTTGTGGTGTCGTCAAGCGTGGGGTGTGCGGAGGTCGAATCCGGAGCATCGCTCGGCGGACCGGAGGTCCGCCTTCGCTCTGCTCCGGCGTGGAGGAGAGTGGCGTGGCACGCGTCGACTCGAGTGGTCCCCGTTCACATCCCCGGTCGTCGTCCCCATGGTCGCGTGAGGCCGACGGTCGTGCGGATCGACGGGCGTTCGATGGCGTCGATGACGCCGGCGCTGATCTCGTCATTCGTGAGCCAGCGCGACACGCCGCTCCCGCCGCCGCCACGCGGCGGGTCTTCGATCATGAAGCCGAGCACGACCTGCTCGTAGCGGACGGAGCGCGGCGGCGCCTCGCGACGCAAGAGCTCCGGCTTCGCGTCATCCGCGAACGCGTTCGGATCGTCCGCGCTGGAGCCGAGCACATGCACGAGGCGGACCGTCGACGAGGCGGCGTCGGCGTGCGCGACAAGCGTCTCGACGATCGCGTCCAATGCTCTCGCGCCGGAATCATGGACCCACAGGACGGCAAGGTCGCAGGGGCCGCGCGTCTTGAGCGCGTGTTCGACGGACCGCCGGGCCGCGTCGGCGTCGCGCCAGTCGAACGCGACGGGCGCGAGGTTCGCGAACTCGTCCGCAAGCGGAACGAGTCGCTCGGCGCGCCGCCCGGTCACCGTGACCGCAGCCGAGCGCGCGGCGAGCCACCGGCTCACGCCGCGCAACATGCCGGTCCCTCCGACGACGAGCGCATGCGCGAACGGACTCGCCTCCGGGTGACGAGTCCGTTCGGAACTGCATCGGGGTGTCGTATCAAGCGGTCCGGACAACGGGTGGCCCCTTGAAACCTATCAGAGCCGGATCAGACCGTCTGCTCACCATGGCGGTTCGTTCAGTCGCGCGGCCGCCGGCGACGACCCGTGACGATGAGGCCGGAGCCCGCAAGCAGGAGCGCCGCCGCGCCGGGCGCGGGCACGACCGCGCCGCCGACTTTATCGGATCCGCCGTCTTCGAAACCGCGGAAGCGGACCACGAAATCGTACTCGTACGGCCCGTTCATGAAGCTCGACGCGGTGAGGAAGGACGCGTCATCCGCTTCGATTTCGAACTGGAACGATCCCGTATCGCCGACCGCGATACCGCGGCTCGGCTTCCCGCCGCCGAGCCAGTTGCCGTTCAGCGCCGCGCCCGCGTCATAGTCCGATCCGAAGGGCTGACCACTCTCGCCCTCGGCGTCTTCGAAGAAGCCGTGGCTCGCGGAGAAGAGCTCGGCCTCGGCGTCATCGTCGCGGCTGTCGATGTTGAAGAGAAATCCGGTGATGTATCCGCCGTTCGAAGGGTCGCTCGTGTTTGTGAGGTCGACGGAGAGGATCCACGCGCCGCCCTGGAGTCGGTAATCGAGTGTGCCGGTGAAGTGGCCGAGGCCTTCGGTGGCGCTCGCCGGATCGTCGGCGATCTCGATGAGGTCGGCCGGCGCGGTCGCGGCGAAGAGTCCGGCGGCGGCGATGGCGCCGAGCGCGGGAAGCATTTCGAATCGAAGGCGACGGGGCATGACGAATCTCCGGTTGATCGCAAGGTTGGATGTCGAGTCACGCCGCGCGAAGAGGCGCGCCGCGACACTTCAACCATGACATTCGCCGCGAGCGAATGCATGATCGAAGACCACCCAGGACGACGGGTCCGAGTTATCGGTCAGGCGCAACCGGCGCCGTCTCACCCAAGTTCGCGAACTACCCAGTGTGTCGAACGAGGTTTCGCCCCATGTGAATACACATGGGGGAGCGGGGTACGACGGCTTGTGGATCGTGCGAGTTTGAAGGGGCCGTGGCCTTGCCGCGAGGAAGACGATCCGGAAAGTGCGGTCGCGGGACTCGTGCGAGATCAACGACGCGTGATTTGCGGGCGCCGCTCCCCGCGGGTGTGTTCACCCGGGGCTAAATCGCGTCCCCGGCGCGGGAGCTCGCGCGCCTCCATTTCGCCCCATGTGAATACACATGGGGGAGCGGGGTACGACGACTCGTGGATCGTGCGAGTTTGAAGGGGCCGTGGCCTTGCCGCGAGGAAGACGATCCGCAAAGTGCGGCCGCGAGATTTATGCGAAATCCACGACGCGCAATTGCGGGCGCCGCTCCCCGCGGGTGTATTCACCCGGGGCTAAATCGCGTCCCCGGCGCGGGAGCTCGCGCGCCTCCATTTCGCCCCATGTGAATACACATGGGGGAGCGGGGTACGACGGCTCGTGGATCGTGCGAGTGTCGACGGCCCGCCGCCTTGCCGCGAGGAAGACGATCCGCAAAGTGCGGTCGCGGGATTCGTGCGGGATCAACGACGCGTGACTTGCGGGCGCCGCTCCCCGCGGGTGTATTCACCCGGGGCTAATTTGGGGAGTGCCTTAACGGGCATTTAGCCCCTTGTGAATACACATGGGGGAGCGGGGTACGACGGCTCGTGGATGCACGAATTCACACTCGCGGTCCGCATCTCCGCGAGGAAGATGATTCGTTCACTGGTCGGGAGATTTGTGCGGGATCAACGACGCGTGACTTGCGGGCGCCGCTCCCCGCGGGTGTGTTCACCCGGGGCTAATCTGGGGAGTGCCTCAACGGGCACTTAGCCCCATGTGAATACACCTGGGGGAGCGGGGTACGACGGCTCGTGGATCGTGCGAGTGTCGACGGCCCGCCGCGTTGCCGCGAGGAGGACGATCCGCAAAGTGCGGCCGCGGGATTCGCGCGAGATCAACGACGCGGGATTTGCGGGCGCCGCTCCCCACGGGTGTACTCACCCGGGGCTAACTTGGGATGTGCCTTAACGCCCATTTGGGGACCCGCGCGAGATCAACGACGCGGGATTTGCGGGCGCCGCTCCCCGCGGGTGTTTTCACCCGGGGCGAAGTTACTCGAACTTGATCGCGACCGGCAGCGCTGCTTGCGCCGGCGCGAGGCAGATTTCGTCCGTGCAGACCTGGTACTCGACGAGCAGTTCGACGCCGCTCGGCGCGCCGGGCGAGACCGACGCGTCGGCCGTGAGCTTGAGGCGGACCGGGATCGTCACCGAGTCTTCATACACGCGGATCGCCTGATCGCCGAGCGTGAACGGATCCCCTTCGGGATACTCGGCGGAAAGCGACAGACCGCCGGGCGCGTTGACGAGTCGCACCGTGACCCCCTGCAGCGACTCATCGCCGGGATCGTGCGCGTTGAGGTGGTACCCCTCGTCGACGGTGAGCGTCACTTCGACCTCGACCGACTCACCCGGCGAAAGCGTGGCGACGCGTGGTTCGACGGCGAACTGCACAGGACCTTCCGCTTCGTCGACAGTTCGCGTCGGCGCCGCGCCGCCGGCGGCGGCGGCGCCGATCGACCGCACGCGGTCGGGCGCGATTTCGAGCAGTCGATGAAGGCCGCGCGTCGCGTTGATCGGCCCGACGGGGTTCTGGGTGATCGCGCTCGAGAGCGACGTGAGCGTCGCGATCGCGTCGTCGAGGTAGCGCGACTCGTTCGTGAGTTCATAGAGGCTGATGAGGTTGTTGAGCATGACGCTGTTCGCGCTCGGCGTGGCGCCGTCGTAACTCGATCGGGCGCGGACGAAGAGGTCGCGCTGGTTGTCGAGCGTGTCGAAGTAGCCGCCGCGCTCGGCGTCCCAGAATCGTTCCCGGGCGGCGTCGACGAGTTCGCGCGCCGAGTCGAGGTGAGCGGCGTCGCCGGTAGCGCGATGCAGCTCGATGAGGCCCCGAGTGAGATAGGCGTAGTCTTCGGCGAACGCGGGCACCTTCGACGACCCCTTGCGCGAGACGCGGAGGAGCCCCCCCTGCTCATCGCGCATCGTCGAATCGATCGCCTTCCACGCGCGTGACGCGGCGTCGATGAATCGCGGCCGCTCGAATGCGCGGCCGGCGACGGCGAAGCCCTCGATCATGAGCCCGTTCCAGCCGGCGAGCGTCTTGTCGTCGAGTCCGGGCTGCTCGCGCTGCTGCCGCGCTTCGTAGAGAATCTCGTTCGCCTGCGCGAGGCGCTCGTTGAACTCCGCGAGCGAGAGATTGACGCGCGCCGCCATCTTCTCCGGTCGCCCGAGCAGGTGAATGACATTGCGTCGCGGATCGTCCGGGTGATGCGGGTCCTGAAAGTTCGTCCCCGTGTTCAAGCCGTAGACCTCGAGCACGATCGGCGCGAGCGCCGCGGCGCCGGCCGACTCGAGCGCCGCCTCGATCTCGTTCGGCAGCCAGAGGTAGTTGAGTCCTTCGCGGTGATCGACCTCGGCGTCCTGGGCCGAGTAGAAGACGCCGGTCGCGCCGGTCATTTCCTGCCGCACATAGCCGCCGATCTCGTTCGCGATCTCGCGGTAGTACGGATCGTCCCAGGTCTTCGCCGCGCGGGCGTAGAGCGCCATGAGCTGGCCGTTGTCGTAGAGCATCTTCTCGAAGTGCGGCACGAGCCACTGGCCGTCCGTCGAGTAGCGGTGGAAACCGCCGCCGATCTGGTCGTACATGCCGCCGGTCGCCATGCGATCGAGCGTGTGACGGATCGCCTGGTCGATCTGTTCGCGTTGCGCCTCGATGTTCGACGCGTCGCGCACATCCATGAGGAACTCGATGAAGACGGGCTGGGGGAACTTCGGCGCGCGACCGAAGCCGCCGTGCGTCGAGTCGTAGATGCGCAACAGATGCGAGACCGCCAGGCTCACATCTTCCTGTCCGACAGGCGCGGGCGCCTGTTGCGCTGCGAGCTGCTGCGTCACGGCTTCGGCGACGCGGTCGGCCTGCTCGACGACCTCGCCGCGCTGGCTCTCCCACGCGCCGGCGATGCCGCCGAGCACCTGCTTGAAGCTCGGTCGCCCCGCCGCGGGCTCGGGCGGAAAGTAAGTGCCGGTCCAGAAGGGCTGAAGGCCGGTCCACGCTTCGTCCGGCGGAAGATCGCCGGGGGGCGGCGGGGTAAGGAAGACGCTCATCGGCCAACCGCCCGCGCCCGTCATGAGCTGCGTCGCGGTCATGTAGAGATCGTCGACATCCGGCCGCTCTTCACGATCGACTTTAATGTTGATGAAGCTCTCGTTCATGATCGCCGCGGTCGCTTCGTCTTCGAAGCTCTCGCGCTCCATGACATGACACCAGTAGCAGGTCGAGTAGCCGATCGAGAGAAAGATCGGCTTCTGTTCGCGTCGCGCCGCTTCGAAGGCCTCTTCGCCCCATGGATACCAGTCGACCGGGTTGTGCGCGTGTTGCAGAAGGTACGGGCTCGTCTCGTTCACGAGCCGGTTCGTGTGTTCGGTCGCGTGACCGTTCATGGGGTCCTCACTTGTCGAGTCATCGGGAGGATTCGTGGCGGCCTCGTCCTGCCATGCGGCCGCGCGGTTCGATCCCGTCATGGCGACGAGCGCCAGCGCGAGCGCGGCGCCGACGCGCGGGCGACGCCGCCGGCCGCGGGTTGGAACGAAGTTGAGCATGATCGTCATTCCGAACTCTAGCGAAACCGGGCGCGCGACCGATCGGTATTTCGCCGAAGCGGCGCCGCGTCGATGATTCTGGTACGCTCCCCGCCATGAGCGAGATCGACAACCACGACAACCCGGACTGGACCCCGCTCGAGGAAGAAGAGGATCGCCGGCAGCGCGACGGGCTGCTCGAATGGCTCGAGGACGCCGGCTTCGACGCGACGAACCCCGCGACGATTCTCGATCTCGGCTGCGGCGCCGGGCGCGTCATGGTCCCGCTCGTCGAGGCGGGACACCGGGTGGTCGGCGTCGATCGCGATCCGGAGGCGGTCGAGCGGGTCCGCGCCGCCCTGCCGGAAGTCGCCGAGTGGAAAGCGTTCGAGTACGACTTCGTGAACGGCGACGACGAACTGCCGGCGCCCTTCGGGAAGTACGACGCGGTCGTCTGCCTCGGTCATACCTGGATGCTGCTCGCCGAGATCAACCAGGCGGTCGCGACGGCGCAACGGCTCGCCGCGTCACTCAAGCCGCACGGCCTGTTCATCCTCGACGACATTCCCGGCGAACTCTGGCCGAGCGTGATGTACGGCGCCTGGGTGACGGGCGTAAGCGAAGACGAGTCGAGCCAGTTCGTCTGGGCGCACGACGACGCGGTGTTCACGCTCCGCGCCGGTCCTGATGTGGATCCGGACCGCGACACGCTCGAACCGGGCGACACGCGCTTCCGCTTATGGACGCGGGGCGCGCTCGAACTGCTCGCGCGATTGACCGGCTTCGCGCCGCCGATCGCGCATCCCGATGTCGCGTTGATGGTCCTGCGCCGCGCCGAGTGAGGCGGTCAGTCCTCGATGCTCGTTTCCTCGTCGAGCTCTTCCGGCGTCGGCGCGATGATCTGAATCGAAGGCGGCGCGCCGATCTCCCGCGCCCGGGCGTCGTCGAGACGCTTTTTGAGCAGCCGCATCTTGAGCAGCGAGCGCACCCGGGTGAGGAATTCGAGCTTGTGGAACGGCTTCGAGAGGAAGTCGTCGGCGCCGGCCTCGACGCCGCGCTCGACATCGCCGACTTCGTTGAGCGCCGTGACCATGAGGACGGGGATATCGCGCGTCGCGGGGTCGGACTTGATCTTCTGGCAGACCTCATAGCCGGACATGCGGGGCATCATGATGTCAAGGAGGATGATGTCCGGCTTCTCGCGTTCGACTTTCTCGATCGCCTCGACGCCGTCGCGGGCGACGAGTGTTTCGCAGGGGAGCGCTTCGAGGTACGCCTCGAGGAGTTCGACATTCTGCGGGTTGTCGTCGACGATGAGCACGCGTGAGCCGTCGAGGTCGGCCGCGTCCTCTTCGGTGATCGGGTTCGTCGGGGTTTCGGAGGGCATGATCAATCCTTCGGGCGGCGCCGGACGATGGCGGCGAGGTCGGAACGAAGACGAACGAGCGCCGGCTCGGTCGCGTGGGCGAGCCGATCGACGAGAGCGTCGACCTCCGGGGGCTCGTCCACATCATACCAGCGGGAGAGGGTGGCCACGCGTCGATTCGCGGCGACGGCGCGGGCCTTCGTCGCGGCGCAGACGGTCGGGCCGCCCCACTCGATTCCTTCGAAGAGTGACGGCTCGAAGCGGCGCGAGGCGATCGTCCAGTAGCCGCCGTCGAAGGTCGGACCGATCGCGACATCGATGGGCGCCGTGTCCGTGCGGAAGTAGCGGCGGAGCGTGAGGAGCTCGGCGCGCGGCGCGTCGGGAGAATCGACGCCGAAGAAGGCGACCGGACCGGCGCCGCGCCGGTCGCGCACGGTTTCCCAGACGCGCGTGAGCCGCGCGCCGAGGTCGCCGTCGCCCTGGGGAATCGTGTCGTCGGGTTCGAGGTCGAGCGCGCCCGCGTCGTCGGGGCTCACCGCGAGGATGACCGTGTCGAAGATTTCGCCGAGGCGCGTCGCGACGCAGCGCATCATCGCGGTCGAGAGCGCCGCCGCGTCGTGGTCATCGAATCGATCGCCGATGAGTCGCGTCTTCACGGCGCCGGGGTCGGGACGCTTCGCCATGAGCACGGCGGTCATGCGCCTCGCGCCGCTCACGGATCGACCGCCGCCATGAGTTCCGCGATCACGCGATCGGCGAGGAGAACGCCGGCGGGCGTGAGTCGCCAGCGATCGTCGGTCGCTTCGAGGTGGCCGCGCGTCGCGGCGGCGTTGATCGCGTGGCTCAACTCGTCGGCGACGCCGAGCTCGGCGGCGCGGCGGAGTGTCGAGGACGCGTCGAGACCTTCGGACAGGCGCAGGCCGAGCATGAGGCGCTCGGCGAGTCGCGTCGCGGGCGCCGCGTCGTCGATCTCCGCGACGGGGGCCCAGCCTTCGCCGCTCTCAAGGTATTCGCCGAGCCGCGGCGCGTTCTTCCAGCGGATTCCCGCAGCATGCCCCGACGCCGACGGGCCGAGCGCGAGCCACTCCTCATCGCGCCAGTACGCGAGATTGTGCCGGCACGCTTCGCCCGGCCGGGCGTAGTTGCTCACCTCGTAGCGCTTGAAGCCGGCGGCGGCGAGCCGCGCGCCGGTCCATTCGAAGAGCCGCGCTTCGAGGTCTTCGTCGATCGCTTCAAACTCGCCGCGCCGGAGGCGCTCGGTCATCGGCGTGTTCGGCTCGTAGGTGAGCGAGTAACAGCTCAGGTGTTCGGGCTCGAGGTCGAGCGCGCGTTCGAGGTCGTCCCCCCACTCGTCGAGTGTCTGCCCCGGGACGCCGAAGATGAGGTCGAGGTTGAGGCGGCGGACCCCGGCGGCGCGGATGAGCGCGACGGCGCGATCGACGCTCGCCGGGTCGTGCCAGCGCTCGAGCGTTTCGAGATGGCGCTCATTAAAGGATTGCGCGCCGACGCTCACGCGGTTCACGCCTCCCGCGACGAGGATCTCGAGCAGTTCGGCGGTCACAGTCTCCGGGTTCGCCTCGACCGTGAACTCGGTGTCGCCGTCGACTTCGAACCGGGTGTTCAGCGCGTCGAGCAGCCGGCGCCAGAGGTCGGTGGCGAGGAGCGTGGGCGTGCCCCCTCCGACGAAGATCGTGCGCAACGGGGCGCCGGCGGTTTCGCCAACCGCCGATAACTCGTCGACGAGGCGATCGGTGAACGCGGCCTGGCGGTCGCGGCGATCGACGATGCTGTAGAAATCGCAGTAATGGCACTTGTGGAAGCAGAAGGGAATGTGAAGGTACAGGGAGCGCGGCCGGTCTTCGCGGGGGCGGGCGGCGAGCGCGGCGCGGAGCCGCGGTTCGACGAGTGAGGGGGTTGTAGCGACGCTAGCCATTGACTACGCTGTGGATACCATTCTTTTCGCCGAGCGGGAGGCTCCTACCCGGGCCGCTTCGGCGGCGCCATGACGCGACTCGTTTCCGAGGGTCCATATGCACGCACTTCTCGTCACCTTCAAACCGGACGGAACTCGCAAGGACTTCGCGATCAAACCCGACCGACGCTACACCATCGGCCGGGCCGACACCTGCGATCTCCGCATCGGGCTCTCGGCGGTCTCGCGCGAACATGCCGCGATCTTTTTTGACGAAGAGGAAGACGAACTCGTCATCGAGGATCTCGGCTCCCGGAATGGTACCTATGTGAACAACGAGAAGGTCGAGCGCGTCGAGCTCTGCCCGGGCGATGTCATCGCGATCGGCCCCGTGCCGCTTCAGGTCGTGATCGACGGGCATCCCGCGGAGGTCGAGCCGATCAAGATCGAAGCCGGCGCCGTGGGCCCCGAGGATGAGGACGCGGCGGGCGATCAGTCGACCGCGACGGGTGAAGAGCCGAGCCCGGCCCCCGCGCCGAAGCCGACTCCGGTGAACGCGGGCGCCAAGACCGACGAGGGCACGAAGGACGAGAAGGATTCAAACATCGATTCCTTCTTCGGTTTCGACCTCGACGACGACGACATCTGATTCCGCGAGACGAGCGGTGGTCCGGCGCCCGGGCTCGAAGTGCGCGCGGAGATCAGGCGCGGGCGGTCGTTCGCGTCGCGCGTCGTTCATAACAAACGGTGAGTTGGGTTGATCAGGCGGCGTCCTTGTCCGCGTCGGCGGTGGCCTTCGCGTCGGCCGGGGCCGCGGGCGCGCCCGGGGTCTTGTGACCCGGGATGCGCATATTGCTCTTGCAGTGGGCGCAGCGCACGACCTTGCCGCGGGCGGTAATCGGAACAGACAACACACGCCGGCAGGTCAGGTTGGGGCACATGATGCGAACGGTCTGTTCCGCCACGGTTGGATCCTCCCGTGCGTCGAGACTCCGGCCCGACGCCGACCCACCTCCATATTCGGTCGTTCGCAAGGCGGACTTGACGCCGGGAACGCCGCTTGACGCTCGCCGCGGCGAAACTTACCGTCCCCGGTCGCGCCCCGCGAAGGAACCCCCGAGTGCCTGAAAACCCCCGCTCAGATCGCCATACCGCCGTCGTCGGCCTCCAGTGGGGCGACGAAGGCAAGGGCAAGGTCGTCGACCTGCTCACCCGGCGTCACGATTTCGTGGTCCGATACAACGGCGGGGCGAACGCCGGCCACACGATCGTCATCGAGGGACAGAAGTACGCCCTCCATCTCATCCCGTCGGGCATCCTTTCCGGCGGCGTGACGAGCGTGATCGGCAACGGGGTCGTCGTCGATCCCGAGCAACTCCTCAAGGAGATCGACCAGCTCCGGGCGCGCGACATCGCGATCGACGACAACCTCCGTGTGTCGAGCCGCGCCCATGTCGTCATGCCCTGGCACAAGCGGCTCGACCAGGCGCTCGAGACGCTTCTCGCCCGCCGCGCCGGACGCGACCATTCGATTGGCACGACGCTGCGCGGCATCGGTCCGGCGTACGCGGACAAGATCACCCGCGCCACGGCGATCCGCATCGGCGATCTGCTCGATCGCGAACGGCTCGCGACGCGCCTCGCCCTCGCGTGCGATGTGAAGAACGCGCAGCTCAAGGCGTTCGACCCCGACGCGGAGACCTTCGACGCCAACACGCTCATCGAGCAGTACCACGCGTTCGGCGAACGGCTCCGGCCACATGTCTGCGACACGATGTGGCTCCTCCACGACGAAATCGCGAAGGGGAAGAAGCTCCTCTTCGAAGGCGCGAACGCGTGCCTGCTCGACATCGACCACGGCACCTTTCCGTTCGTGACGAGCAGCAACTGCTCGGCGCTCGGCATTCCCGCGGGGACCGGGCTGCCGGGGCGGACGGTCGAGCGCGTGGTCGGCATCATGAAGGCGTACTCGACGCGCGTGGGCGCCGGGCCGTTTCCGACCGAACTCACCGACGCGGTCGGCGACCGCATCCGCGACCGCGGGCGCGAGTACGGCACGACGACTGGCCGGCCGCGCCGGTGCGGCTGGCTCGACCTCGTCGCGGTGCGCTATTCCGCGACCCTGTGCGGCGCGACGAGCCTCGCGATCATGCTCTTCGATGTCGTCGCCGGCCTTGATGAACTCAAGATCTGCGTCGCATACGAGATCGACGGCGAGCGGACCGACCGCTTTCCACCTGACGCGCACGACCTCGAACGCGTGAAGCCGGTCTACGAGACACTGCCCGGATTCTCCGAGGAGATCGTCGACGCGCGGAAGATCGAGGATCTGCCGAAGGCGGCGCGGGCGTACCTCGATCGCGTCCGCGAACTCACGGGGGTCGAGATCGATATCGTCAGCGTCGGACCGGACCGCTCGCAGACCCTCATCCTGAACGACTGAAGCCCGAATCGGCCCGCGACCACCCATCGCGGCGACGCCGAGAGGTGAAGGAAGAAAGAGACTCCGTCATGGTCGATCCCCGCGTCACGAAGCTCGCCGAGCTACTCATCAACTTCTCGACCTCGCTGCAGAAGGGCGAGCACATCCTCATCGAGGCGTTCGACCTCCCGGACGAGATGATCATCGAATGCGTGCGCGCCGCGCGGAAGGCCGGCGCTCATCCGCATGTCGCCCTGCGCAGCAACCGCGTCATGCGGGCGCTCAACATCGACGCGAGCGACGAGCAGCTCGACGCGTGGTCGGACTACGACCTCTACCGCATGAAGAAGATGGACGCGTATCTCGGCCTGCGCGGCGCCGGGAATGTGAGCGAGTCGTCCGACATCGATTCGAAGCTCATGCAGAAGATCGCGCGGAAGTACACGAAGCCCGTCCATTTCGACCAGCGGGTGAACCATACGAAGTGGTGCGTCCTCCGCTGGCCGACGCCGAGCATGGCGCAGCTCGCCGAGATGAGCACCGAGGCGTTCGAGGACTTCTACTTCGATGTCTGCACGCTCGATTATGCGAAGATGGCCGACGCGGTCGACCATCTCAAGAAGCGCATGGAGCGGACCGACCGCGTGCGCATCAAGGGGCCGGGCGACACGGATCTCCAGTTCTCGATCAAGGACATCCCGGCGATCCCCTGCTCCGGATCGCACAACATTCCCGACGGCGAGTGCTTCACCGCCCCCGTCCGCGAGAGCGTGAACGGAGTCATTCACTACAACACGCCGACCGTCTACCAGGGCGTGTCGTTCAAGAACATCCGCCTCACCTTCCGTGACGGAAAGATCGTCGAAGCGACCGCGGACGGCGACGACGAGAAACTCAACTCAATCTTCGACACCGACGAGGGCGCGCGGTATGTCGGCGAGTTCGCGATCGGCTTCAACCCCTACATTCTCGAGCCGATGAAGGACATCCTCTTTGACGAGAAGATCGCCGGCTCGCTCCATTTCACGCCCGGCAACTGCTACGACGACGCGAGCAACGGGAACAAGTCGGAGATCCACTGGGACCTCGTGCTCATTCAGCGACCCGAGTACGGCGGCGGAGAGATCATCTTCGACGACGAGGTCATCCGCCGCGACGGGCAGTTCGTGGTGAATGATTTGAAGGGCCTCAATCCGGAGGCGCTCAAGGCGTAATGGAACCGGACGCGTGATCGACGCGTACCCTCGAAATGAAGAGGTTGCGCATGTTCAGACGACTTCTCCTGTTCGTGACGGCGGCGACCCTGGCGGTCCCGACGCTGTCGGGGTGCGCGACGCGCACCCAGGCGGATCGCCATCGATATCTTCTCGACGCGACTCCAGTTTCGGAGTCGATCTGGCCCGAGCGTGACGGGCCGCACGAAGTGGCGCGGCTCGAAACGAAGGGTGATGACCTGCGCTTCCGGGCGCCCTACTGGGACGAGAACGGCCGGCTCTACATCGTCGACCGTCTCTCTCGGAAGAAGGGTGAGCCGCGCACGCTCGTGCATGTGAGCGGGCGGGCCACGCCCGGGCTCAGCGCGAAGAGCGGGCCGACGCTGCGCTTCATCTCGAGCACGGACGAGTCTTCGGAAGCGTCGCTCACGCTGCAGCCGCGGCAGTCCGCGTCGATCGTGTATGTCGCGCCGCCGCTCGAGAAGAAGGCGCGCGGCTGGGTCGTCTATCTCTGCGGCGTCGACGGGCTGCGCGGCCCGGACGAGCGTCTGCTCACCGCGTTGCGCAAGCGCGGGTGGGCGGCGGTGGCGGTCACCGCGTCGACCGACATCTATGTGCGGCGCCTCGTCGCGGCGCTCGCCGACCGTCTCGAGGATGATTCGAACGCGTCGATCGCCCGCATGATCGACGAGCATCTCGCCGACCGGGTGTACGCGGCCCAGGCGGGGTTGAACTACGCGCGGCTCGCGTACCCGACGATCCCGCGCGATCGGGTGGCGGTCGTCGGGGTGAGCGCGGGAGCGATCGCAGCGCCCGCGGTCGCGGCGCGGCTTGGCGATTCGATCGACGCGGCGGTGCTCATCGGCGGCGGCGCGCCCTTCTACCGGATCATGCGCGAGAGCCCGGTTGGGCGGGCGCGGTTTGATGTGCGCATCGCCGAGGCCGACGGCGAACCCGACGAGAACGGCGCCGTCGAGTATCGCAATCGCGCGCCGTCGGCTGCGGAGCATCGACTCCTCGAACGCCAGGCGGTGCGCAATGCGCAGCTCGACCCCTACCACCTCGCGCCGCAGCTTCGGCGCATTCCCACGCTGCAACTTCACGCGCAGTTCGATGCGATCGTTCCGGCGTCAACCGGGCGCACGCTTTACGAGCGGCTCGGCAAGCCGGAGCAGTGGTCGTACCCCGTCGGGCATCTCGGTCTCATGGTCATGATCAACCTTGAAGCGGACCGGATCGCGAAATGGGTGACCCGCGCGACGAAGTGAGCGCGCGGAGATCCTGACTTCACGCGGTCAGGCGTTCAGCATTTCGCCCACGGGCTTCAGGCGGTCGATGCGGTCGCAGATGATCTTGATGACCGCGAGAAGCGGCACGGCCATGAGGGCGCCGGGGATGCCCCAGACCCAACTCCAGAACATGAGCCCGACGAAGATGACGATCGGGCTCAGCGTGAGCCGCGCGCCGAGCACGGTCGGTGTAATCACATAGCCCTCGGCGGTGGTGAGCATCGCGAAGATAAGGGGCGCCATCATGATGTGGAGCGGATCGTCAAACGACACCATGGCCACGAAGGCGATCGTCGCCATGCCGATGATCGCGCCGACATAGGGAATGTAGTTGAGCACGGTCGCCATGACGCCCCATAGGATCGGGTTCGGCATGCCGAGGAGCCACATGCTGATGCCCACCGCGACGCCAAGGCCAAAGTTGATCATCGTGATCGTAAAGAGGTAGATCGACACATCGTTCCGCACGCGGCGGATGATCTCGATCGTGTTATGGCGGTGGTCGGCGTCGGGCTGGAGGCGCACGAACTTCGAGATGAGGTGATCGCCCGTCGCGAGAAGAAAGTAGAGCAGGACGACGACGAACACGAGGTTCGCAAGGAAGACGCTCGTGCGGTCGAAGAGCCAGTTCACCATGCTCTGCTCCTGGACCTGCACTTCCGGCGGTCCCCCGCCCGCCGCCTCCGCGAGTTCGCTCACCTGTTCGGTCGCCTGCGTGACCTTCTCGATCGGCTCGCGAATGTTGCGCAGCTTGTACTCGACCTCGGCGAAGGTTTCGGGCGCGCGGTCGAGCCAGTCCGTCGCGGGATCGACGAGGTAGAGCATTCCCGCGACGATGACGACGCCGAAGCCGACGAGCGTAAGCGCGGCGCCGAGGCCCGCCGGGATGTAAAAGCGCTCGAGCAGGCGCACGAGCGGCGCGAGCAGAAGCGAGAGCAGGCTCGCGAGCGCAATCGGCATGAGCAGCGGCGCGCCGATGCGCAGCGCGGCGATGACCGCGAGCACGAACAGCCCCGTGACGACCCATGACCGAATCTCACGCGGACGCGGAGTCGGTGGCGTCGTGGACTTCGTCGGCTCTTCGGTCTCGGGCGCCGCGATGGTCGCCACTTTCGGTTCGGCGACCGTTGGTCCTGGCGCGTCCCCCAATGCACACTCCCTTGTGTGTCGGCCCCGTTGCGGGCCCGGACCCCGCGCGAAACGAACACGCGGAACGGGATCGCTCAACTTGATGTTACTTCGAGGGATGCGATTAAGCCGGTTTCATCGAATTCGACGCGGATCGCGTTCGGCCGACAGCACACGGGGCAATCTTCGATGTAGGACTGGGACGCGCCGCCCGTCGGATCGACTCCGAGGAGGATCTCTTCGCCGCAGGTCGGGCAGATGTAGGTTGCGGTCTCGTCCATCGGACGAGTCTACACGAGTTTCTGGCCCGGCAGGAGCGGCGGCATCGGACACTCGAGCGTCTCCGCAATTGCCCGGAGCATCTCCGCCTCATTCGGCGTGACGACGCGATCGGCGGCGACGCACACCGCGGCGGCGCGGATGATCCGCTGCTTGAGGGGGGCCGAGACCTTCACGAGTTCGTCGATCGCCCGGTCGAGATCCTGCGGCCGACACTGCGCCGGCGGACACAGCTCGAGGTTCGTGAGCTGCAACTGCCGCTTGCCCGCGTCGAACGAACGCGCTGCGTCCGCCTCCTCGCGGTTGCCCGCCCAGGCGAGCGTCGAGAGGAGCATCTCGAGCTCCTTCGTGAGTCGCGCGATCGCGTAGTAGTGCGTGCGCGGGGGCTTCACTTCCTCGAACTGCGGCGCCACGCTCTTCATGAGCAGGCGCTGCAGCGCCCATTCGAAGAGGGTGATCTTCTCGTCCGCCGCGACGAGCGCCGCGACGGCCCGCTTGAAGGTCTCATACTGCGCCCGCGAAAGATCGCGAAGCGCCGGCGTCGCCATTTCGATGAGCGGCAGGCGCTGACGCCGCTCGAGGGCCTCGGCGATCGGCGCGAGCTTACGCGTCATGTCGAGCACGCCCGTGTCGCCCGTCGCCGCGATTGCCTCGTACTGGCGGTCGCGCACCGTCTCATCGGAATCGAGGAGCATGGCGAAGATGAGCGCTCGCGCGTCGTAGGGCTCGTGCGCCGCGGAGACCATGTCGTCGGGGAGCGATTCGATGAGCTGCCGGGCGTATTCGAGATGCTCGGGTGTCGGCTCGCCGATGAGTTCGATCGCGGGTCGGTCGGCGGCGGTCGAACCGGACGGCGAGCTTGCGGTGGCGCCGCGCGTTCGTGCCGCGGTGACTGCGTCTTCGAGTCCGCCGGTGATGACGCCGCCGGCGACGACGGCGCCGAACAGGTCGCGGCGTCGCTTGCGGTCGGAGGCCGATTCGCCCTCGCTTGTCGGTTCGCGCTCAGGCTTCGCTTCGACCTTGATGAACTTGCCGTCCCATTGCGGGTCGATCGCGCGGATGCGCTTCTGGAGCGGCGGGTGCGTCGCGAAGAGGCCGTGGAGCCCGCTCGTCACGCCGGCGCCGAAATACATGTGGCTCGCTTCGGGCGCGTTCGGATGATCGATCTCGGCGCCGTGCACGGAGCCGCCGATCTTCTTGAGCGCGCCGGCGATGCCCTCCGGGTTCCGCGTGAACTGCACGGCCGAGGCGTCGGCGAGGTATTCGCGCTGGCGACTCACCGCGGCCTTGATGAGGTTGCCGAAGAAGGTGCCCACGCCGCCGACGACGAGAAGGCCGAGGCCGATCATGAGGATCGCCGCGGCGCCGCCGCCCTCCTCCTTGCTCCGCCGGCGACCGCCGCCGCCCGCGTAGAACGATGCGCGGAGCAGGTAGTATCCGATGACGCCGATGACGAGGATGCCGAAGAGCCATCCGATGAGGTGGATGTTGAGGCGCATGTCGCCGTTCAGAATGTGGCTGAACTCGTGCGCGACGACGCCCTGGAGTTCATCGCGTGACAGACTCCGCACGGCGCCGCGCGTGATGCCGATGACCGCATCGTTCGGTGAGTAGCCCGCAGCGAAGGCGTTCACGCCCTCCTCGCGGTTCATGATGTACACGGGCGGCACGGGCGTGCCCGACGCGATCGCCATCTCCTCAACGACATTGAGGATCTTTCGTTCGTCGAGGTCGGTTGTATCGGGGTGAATGAGTTGCCCGCCGAGGCGCTCGGCGATGACACGCCCGCCGCCGCGCAGCTCCATGATCTTGAAGAGGCTCGCGCCGCCGACGATGACGATCGTGCCCGCCCCGACGCCAAGGAGGAGCGCGGGGTTGAGGAGAATCTCGTCGGGACGCAGGTCGCTCTGCGTCGACCCCCACACGACCACGCCCGCGATGACGAGGTAGACCATGACCATGATCGCGATGACCGCGAGGATGAACAGGACGACGAGTCGTCCCGTCTGCTTGCGGGCGGCGTCCTGTCGGGCGAAGAAATCAGTGGCCATGAAGATTCACCACGAGGGGACCCGGTGAACACCGAGCGAGCGGGGAGGGCGAGCCGGTCCCCGCGCGTCGGTCCAGTTTGGTCCTTTGCCTTCGGGATCGATCAGGTGAAGGAGACCTTGGGGGCCTTCGCGATTTCGGCGGCGTCTTCGAACTCGAGGAGCGCCGCGTCCTGCGAATGACCGAACATGCCCGCGAAGATGACCGGCGGAAACTGCTTCTTGTAGATGTTGTACGCCGTGGCCTGGTCGTTGTACGCCTGGCGGGCGAACGAGATCTTGTTCTCCGTGGTCGTGAGCTCTTCGCTCACTTCGAGCATGTTCTGATTCGCTTTGAGGTCCGGGTAGGCCTCCATGACGGCGAAGAGTCGGCCCATGGCGCCGGTGAGCGCCGATTCGGCGCCGGCGAGCTGCTGGATGTTGTTCGGATTGCCCGGGTCGGCGTGGGCCTTGTCGAGTCCGCTCACCGCCTGGTTTCGGGCTGCGATGACGGCTTCGAGCGTGTCGCGCTCATGCGCCATGTAGCCCTTCGCGACCTCGACGAGGTTCGGGATGAGATCGTGCCGTCGCTTGAGCTGCACCTCGATCTGGGCGAATCCGTTGAGCGTGCGCTCCTTCATCTGCACGAGTGTGTTGAACACACCCACGACATACATGATCAGCCCGAGGCCGACGATCGCGAGCACCGCGACCACGAGGATGATCGGCAGCGTCATGTTCATCAGGAATGACTCCCTGCCAGAAACCACGAATCCGGGACAAACGCCGGCCCGGCCGACTGGCAGACCAGACCGGAACGCGGCGACGGTAGCTTACCCGATGATTCCGACGCGTCGCATGTCGCGATTCGAACGGAAACAGACAGGCTCCACGCGTGAATTCCCCTTGTCGGCGTTTGTCGGGGTGGGAGTGGAGAATTGAGGGGGGGCGGGCGCGACGGACGCCGACTCCGAACCGAACCGGACCTCCGCTCGTCGGCGCTGCGCCTCGACTTCGCTCCAGTCCGGCTTGCTGAACGATCGGCGCGCGATCTACCGCGGGACGCGTTTCCAGGATCCTCGTGCGCCAAGCCGGACTGGAGCGCGACGACGCGAAGCGTCGGCCGCGGAGGTCCGGTTCCGCGCGTCGAGGGGCGTCGCTCCCCCAGAGGCCGGGTTGCCGCTTGAAGCAAAATGCGAATAATGAATCTTTCGATGATGACGCGGCTCTCATTGAGGCGCCTTTCATGCCCGCGCCCGGTCAATGCTGGCGACACATCGTTCTGACGACCCGCCGGGCGTGGATGCCCGGAGACCCTCGCGGCTTTCGCAGCCGTCGACACCGGGTTCACTCGACCGGCGACTATCGACATCCGCCGCCGGCCGACGAGCACGCCGGACTCCGGGCACACGCCCTTCGTCTCGCGGGCGGAGCAGCACGGATCGTCTTCGAGTCGGTCGAGATTCGTCGACGAGTCGGCATTGAGTTCATCGACTACTTAGTGGACACATGTTCTCAGCAGGTCGCCATTATCGCGGTCGCTCCAACGCACACGCACCTGCTGGCGACCACGCCCGTCGATCTGGAGGAAACCAGGCGACTCATTGGTGAGGCGAAAGCGACCGCCTCCAACGCGATTCGCGAATTCATTCCCGGTCGCGTCTGGGCGGACGGTGGCGGGTTCCGGGAGATTCGGAATCGCGCGCATCAGCGTCGTACCTTTCAATACATCGCGCGACATCAGGCCGAGGGCGCGTGGGTGTGGACCTGTCGCGATCCGACTCCTCCAAAAGATTGAGGGCCGCTCGACGCTCCGCACCGGACCTCCGCTCGTCGGCGCTGCGCTTCGACTTCGCTCCAGTCCGGCTTGATGAACGGTCGGCGCGCGATCTACCGCGGGACGCGTTTCCAGGACCCTCGTGCGCCAAGCCGGACTGGAGCGCGACGACGCGAAGCGTCGGCCGCGGAGGTCCGGTTCGAACTCACGACCGCCCCCTACGCCCCATTCCGCACGCGGTCGCAGAGCGCCTCGGCGAGGCGTTCGGCGGCGTAGGGGCCGTGACGGAAGAAGAGCGACGGCTCGACGAGTTCGAGTTCCGTCAGGCGCGCTTTGCCTTCGTGATCGCGCAGGAAATCGGCGCGGGCGTAGAGCAGGTCTCCCTCGATCGAGTCGAGCACCTCGCACACGATCCCGAGTTCGGTCCCGGAGAAGGTCGTCGGCTCGTCGCTCGCGCCGAAGTCATCCTGCACGCGGTAGTCGCCGGGGACGGGAATCTTGCGCACGGTGTGCGTGATGGCGCCGTCGATGACGATGGCGGAGATCTCCCCCTCGGTCTCGACGCGGTCGAGGTACGGCTGGAGCATCATGTCTTCGCCGCGGCCGCGCATGCGTTCGAGGTGCCGCTCGGCCTCTTCGACCTGCTCGTCATCCGACGCGTCGAAGCGCATCGTCTCACGCGCCGTCGCGCCGATGACCGGCTTGAGAAAGGCCTTCTTCCACTCGCGTTCGCGCAGCGCCTCGCGCAGCGAGAACGAGCACCCGTTCTCGATCCACACCGTGGGGACGGTCGGGGCCCCCCGCTCTTCGAGATCGCGAAGATAAGTCTTCTTCGTGTTCCATGCGACGATCGACGACGGATTGAAGAGCGGCGTCGTCCGGCCGACGCGCTCGGCCCAGTCGACATAGTCGTCGCGCTTCTCCATGTAATCCCAGGTCGTGCGGATGAGGCAGCCTTCGTAGCGCCCCCACTCGACCTGCGGGTCATCCCAGCAGGGCGTTTCGACATCGACGCCGAGCGAGGCGAGCGCCCCGTGCAGGGGGATGTCGTCGACCTCCCAGTCCGGGAGGTTGGAGCATGTCACGAGTGCGATTCGCATCGGGTGTTGTGTCCAGCATACCACGCGCCGCCGGAACGCGCCGTGAATTCGGATTCATCCCAATGCGGGAACGCCGTGAGGAAAGGGACTTACGGCTGCAAAAATCGCCGGCGCCATTCCTCGCGATCGGGCGTGTCGCGGTCGTAGCGCAGGCGCTCGTGCAGGCGCCCCGGCTTGCCGAGCCAGAATTCAACCTCCAGCGCCGTAATGACATATCCGCCCCAGTGCGGCGGTCGGGGCACGGGCTCGCCCGGCGGATGGCGCTCTTCGAATTCGCGCAGGCGCTGCTCGAGCTCCTCGCGCTTCTCGACTTCGTGCGATTGCGCGCTCGCCCAGGCGCCGAGCTGGCTCAACCGGTCGCGCGACGCGAAATAGCGGTCCGAGGTTTCGTCGTCCGCTCTCTCCGCAACGCCGCGCACGCGCAGCTGTCGCTCGAGGTCATCCCAGTGGAGCACGACCGCGAGCCGCGGGTTCGCGTCGAGTTCCGAGGCCTTACGGCTCTCGTAGTTCGTGTAGAAGGTGATCGCCATCGCGTCGAGGTCCCACTCCTTGAGGAGCACCATGCGGACGGACGGGGCGCCGTCGTCCGTGGCGGTGGCGAGGGCCATTGCGTTCCAGTTCGGCGCCTCGGTCTTCGTGCGGGCATAGTCGAGCCAGGCGCCGAAGAGGGGGCCGGGGGACGCGGGTGGATGGTCGAAGGTCGTCGGATCGGGCTTCATCGGGGGGATTAAAGGCGCGGGAGGGGCGATCCGGCGGAGGGTACCGGCCTGAATCGCCGGACGGGCGCCCGCGGCGCCGCCTATGGTCCACGCCTGCCATGCCCGATCCGCACGAACCCGGCGCCGGCTTCACTTCATTGCGCACGCCCTGCGCGCCGGATGAAGTGCGTGAACGCCTCATCGCGGCGAACCGGCGCGGCGTCATCCCCGAGGTCCACTGGCCCGCGCGTGACCGGTTCCGTATCACGATCAATTCGCATCCGCTGCTCGCGCGGCTCATCGGTCGCGTGCGCGACGAGACGAACGGCGCCGCGATCGACTTCGCGCTCGAACTCAACCGCGTGCAGTACCACGCGTATGTCTGGATCTCGGCGATCTCGATCGTCGCGGGTCCCTGGTTGACCGAGCGATTCTCGCCCTGGCCGCTTTATTCGTGGTACTGGCTCGCGCCGCTCACGGCGGTGTCGACGATCTGGATCGCGTGGCGCTGGCCGCGCCGAAGTCTGCGCGACGCCCGCGCGCAGGCGAAGCCGACGCTCCGCGCGATTCAGGCGCGGCTCGACGCGACGACGGCCTGACGCCGCCCGCGACGACGCGCGTGCCATTCATGCGTGATGAGCGCGGCCGCGCCGAGCGCGAGCGGAATGAGGTGGTAGATCACGCGGTACGCGAGAAGGCCCGCGACGACCTGGGGCTCACCCGCGGCCGGTCCGAGCGCGAGCAGGATGATCGTGTCGAACACGCCGAGCCCGCCCGGAATGAAACTCAGAAAGCCCGCAATCTGCGCGACGAGGAAGAGGCCGAGGATCTGGAAATACCCCCAGCCGGGCGCGGGCGGCATGATGAGATAGAAGAGGTAGCCGGAGATCGCGAGCTCGACGGTCGCGATGAGAATCTGCGCGAGCGTGATGCGAAACGGCGGCACGCGAAAGTCGACGCCGCCAAAGTGCACGGGCTTGTGCCCGATGAAACTCCAGGTCCCCCAGACGAGGAGCGGGACCCAGACGCCGGCGCCGACGAGTCGAAGCGTGTCGCGCGGGAGTCCGACTTCGTCGGGAAGCGGCGGCGGATCGATCACGAGGGCGAGTCCGGCGAGCGTCGAGAAGCCCAGCCAGTAGGTGAGTGAACAGAACGCGACAAGCGCGCTGAGCTCGACGAGCGAGAGACCGAGCGGCGCGTAGAGGCGCTGGCGCGCGGCGCCGCCGCTGATGACCGACGAGCCGACGCTGTTGCTCATCGCGTAGCCGACGAAGCCGCCGAGCAGGACGCGGCCGAGCGGCGGGCGGCGGCGGAGGTAGCGGAACCCGAGCGCGTCGTACGCGGCGAGCAACGCGTAGCACAGGACGGCGACGCCGCCGGCGGCGAGGAGCCGCGCGGGCGGAAGACCGCGCACGGCATCGATGATCTCGTCGACGCCGTGCTCGCGGAGCGCGCGCCAGATCGTCCACGCCGCGGCCGCGAAGAGGACGACGCCGACGATCGGCCCGATCACGCGTTTGAACGCCGTTTTCATTGAGGGTTCCCGCCGCCGGACGATAGCGCGGGGACCGAGTCCGTCGCCGTCATGGGGTTGGCGCGCCGGGGGTCGGTGTGGTACCCTCGCGGCAAGCCCCCGCCATCGCCTTTCCATTCTTCGTGCGCCTTCGCGCCGGATGGCGGATCGCGCGGCGGCCGTGCCCGGAGATTCGACATGCGATCAGCCGCGCGATCGAACGCGAAGCGGCCGGAGGCGCCACCGTCCGGTGTGAACGGCGCCGTCGCGCCGACGGTCACCGTCACCGATTCACCTTCGAAGGCGCTGCGCGACGCGACGCGGTCCGAGCAGGCGCGTTCGCTTGATGAACTCCTTGCCCCGTTCGAGGCGCCGATCCGTCTTCCCGAGACTTCGATCGGGTACCAGGTCGCGATGGGGTTCGTCGCGCTCGTGATGTGCGTCCTGCCGCTGCTCTATGTCGCGCTCATCGGCGTCATCGGCTGGGCGACTTGGATGCACGCGAGTACGAACTACACCTGGGTCACCGGCGAGGCGGGGGGGCCTCTTTCGCGCATCATCGGCTATGTGGCGCTCATCCTGGTCGGCGTCGTCGTCGTGCTCTTCATGCTGAAACCGATCTTCGCGCGGCGTGGCGGAACCGACGAACGCATCGAACTCGATCGCGACGCGCAACCCGAAGTGTTCGCGTTCGTCGAGGCGCTCTCCAGGGCGGTCGACGCGCCCGAACCCTGCGCCATCTATGTCGACGCCCACCCGAACGCCTCGGCGGGATTCCGGCGCGGCCTCGTGAGCACACTGCGCGGCGAACTCGAACTCACGATCGGGCTCACGCTCGTCAACGGACTGACACTCCGCGAATTCGCCGGTGTCATGGCGCACGAACTCGGGCACTTCTCGCAGGGCGCGGCGATGTTCATGACCGCGTTCGTCGCGCGGGTGAATCTCTGGTTCCGCCGGGCGGTGTACGAGCGCGATTCCTGGGACGAGCGGCTCGTCGCGTTCTCCAATGTGCGGATCGGGTTTGTTCAGGTCACCTTCGGGCTAGTACGGCTCGGCGTCTGGTTCACCCGGCGCGTCCTCTGGGTGTTCATGACGATCGCCGACATTCTCTGCGCACGGCTCATGCGGGAAATGGAGTACGACGCCGATCGCATCGAGGCGCAGATCGCGGGCTCGGCCACCTTCGCGCGGACGATGCGGAAGCTCAATCTCCTCTCGATCGGTTCGTGGAAGGCGAGCTTCGATCTGCAGGATTCGTGGCGGGCCGGACGGCTCGCCGACGATTACCCCGCGTACCTCGGCGGCACGCTGCGTGCGCTCTCGAAGAAGCAGCGCGAGACGCTCTTGAACCTGTCCCGTGACATCGAGAATGAGCGGGCGGGCTGGTTCGCGTCGCATCCCTCGGCGGCCCAGCGCATCGCGAACTGCAAACGCGAGGACGCGCCCGGCGTCTATCAACTCCGCGCGCCGGCGACGATTCTGTTCCGCGACTACGCGGCGCTCTCAAGAGCTGTCACGCTCCAGTATTACCGGGAGTCGATCGACGAATCGGTAACGGCGGAGAGTCTGTACTCCACGGACGAGTTGCTCGAAGAGCAGCGTCAGCGCGCCGAGGGTCGCCAGCGGATCGATCGCTTCTTCGCGTGGTCGGGCGTGCTCGCCTTCATGCCCTTCTTTCTCAACACTGATCCGATCAGGGCGCCACGCGATCCTCGGAAAGGGCTCGAGCGATTGCGCTCCGCGCGGCGCGCTCAATACGCCGAGTACTGCGACGGGCCGGCGCCGATGGAGCGGCTCCGTCACGCGGAGCAGGAGCGGGTGAAGGAGCGCCTGGTCTCCGTCCTGCGGCGGGCCGAAGTGACCTCACTTCCCGTGGGAATCTCGCGGGCCGATCTCAAGGCGGATCACGCCGAGGTTCGCCAGGCCGTCGCCGCGGAAAGCGCAGGGGCGGCGAATGGACTTGAACGCTACCGCCGGGCGGCCGCGACGCGGCTCTCGACGGCGCTCGGACTGCTCGAGGTCGACAAGATCGCAGCGCGGCTGAACGAGCCCGCGGCGCCGCTCCGTCGACGAGCGCGCGAACTCAATGAGACGCTCGGAACGCTCGAGCGCGCGTGGGACTCGGTGCGCTCACTTCGTGACGATCACTACCAATTCGACTCGCTTCTCGAAGCGTTTCAACACAACCCGGACAAGCCGCTCATCGGCGAGCGCCTGACGAAGCTCGCAAAGGAGTGCGGCGAGCGGGCGCAGGCCATCGCAGCGCAACTCAGCGGCGCGCCGTATCCGTACGAACATTCCTTCGCCGGCATCACGATCGGCGCCTACGCGTTGCAGACCGCGGTGAATCTCGATGATCCGCACGACGGCGTCCGCGCCGCCGACCGCGTCGTCGACAACCTCTTCGCACTCTACGAACGCGTCGTCGGCGACCTCATCGTCATCGCGAACAAGGTCGAAACCGCCATCGGCTTCAAGGCGATGCCGGAGGTGGCGGTGACAAACGACGGGGAAGACGACAACTCTTCACGCTAGAGCGCCGCGCGCAGGCGTTCGATCTCGGATTCGACGGATTCCCCGTCTTCGAGCGTCTCGGAGATCAATTCACAGAGAATGCGCTTGTATTTTCGCCGTACCGTGTTGAGCAGTATGGAAACATGAGCCGCGTCGCGCGCCCCGACCTCCTGTGCGATTTCATCATTCGCCGGCCGTCGGCTCAGACCGTGGGAGAACAATTCGGGATGCGCTCGCTCGAAGGCCGTCCAGTGGATCGTCTGGCCCGCGGAGTGGCACTGCTGCTCCGTGCGTCGAAGCGTTTCCTGAAAGAGAAAACGAGCCCATTCTCGTTCGAATGATTCTTCCGGACTGCTCGATTCCCGGCCGAGTGGCGGACGCGGAGTTCGCGCGTCGAGAAGTGTCTGGTGAGCGCCATCGCGTTCCTTCGCCTTCTGATCGATCAAATAGTTCTTGAGAGACCGCAGCAGAAGATTTCGAAACCGTCCGCGCCGCTCATCGGCGTGTTCGATGAGTCGTCGATTCAAGAGCCGGTCGCAAACAAACGCCTGGGTCGATTCGATCGCATCCTCGTCACTTAACCCGGACCGCCTCAAAAACGCGTAGACCGGCGTCCAATAGGTCAGCACGAGCGCGTGTATGGCTGCTTCATCGCTGCGGGCGGCGCGAATCTGGCTCCAGACAGTGGTTTGAAATCGATCGGACTGACGAGGTCCGGTCATAGACGGGCGCCCTTGCATTCTTCCACTAGGTCGGATAATAGCAGTCTTCAGGTACTGCATGAGAGAATTTCGTTCCGATCAACTTGATGCGGCGCTGGACGATCTTCTCGGCGCCGACGATTCTGTGGACTCGATCGACTCCGAACTCATCGAGTTGCCAGGCTACGAGATCGGAGAACTGCTCGGCGAAGGCGCATCCGGCGTGGTTGTTCGCGCCATACAGGAGCGCACCGGATCCGCGGTCGCCATCAAGCTCTTCAAGTCTCATCCATGGGATTCGGGCCGGGACGAACGCTTTCGTCGAGAGGTGGCGGCGCTCGCCACTCTTCAACACGAAGGCTTTCCGCGAATCATCGACTGCGGGGAACAGAGCGGCGTTTCGTACATCGTGCAGGAATACATCGAGGGCGAACGGCTCGATGCGTTCGTCGAGCGTCAGGAACTCGACGAGGACTCGATCCTGAGGCTCATCGCGAAAGTGGCGGCGATTGTCGGCCGGGCTCACCAGGCCGGGCTGGTTCATCGCGATCTCAAGCCCGGCAACATTATTGTGCGCCGCGACGGCCAGCCGGTCGTCGTTGACTTCGGAATCGTAACAGGAGACGCTCCGGGATTGCGCCACGAACAAACGGTGACCGGCGGCGTTCTCGGCACGCCGGCCTACATGGCGCCCGAACAGGCGCGAGGTGAATCGGCCACCCCGAGTTCGGATGTCTATTCGCTGGCGGTTCTGGCGCTGGCGCTTCTTCCGAGGGGCGCGTCCAAGTCGTCGAGTCGTCTGCGGTCGAGCCCATCCCGTCGCTTGAACGAGTCCTCGCCCTGGCGAACCGTTCTCCGGCGCGGCTCCGCGGCTGACCCCGCCGAGCGTCATCCTGACGCCACCGCGTTCGCGAAGGACCTGAACAGCGCGCTCGAACTCACAACGCGGCGATCGAAAAGGCGATTGCTGCTCGCGGGCGCGGCGAGCCTTGCGGCGGCGACCGTGCTCGTGGCCTTCGGTGTTATGACGGCGGGATCGAACGGAGAGTGGATTCTCATTGAGGATGACAACGGCGCGCCGGGCGACCAGTTCGGGACATCGATCTCTCTTCACGAGTCGGGTGTGATTACCGGCGCCCCGCGGGACGAACCGCCGGCCCGCAAATCCACTACGGACCACGGGGCGATTGTGGTTCATAAGCGGGACCCTTCGCACGACTTCGATCAGCTCCAACGGAATACGCCGTTCAATTCCCTCGCGCCAGAAGACCATGGACCGGAGTTTGGAAGAGCGAGTTCGGTCGATGGCGACTTGCTCGCGGTGGGCGCCCCGGGACTCGATACCCCTTGGATCAATGGCGGCGCCGTGTGGATCTATGAATTCAATGGCTCCAGCTGGAATCCACTCGTCATGGTTCTCCCTGAGGACGCCGCCGACAACGACTACTTTGGAGCCGCCGTCTGCTTGCGTGACGGCCTTCTCTTCGTCGGCGCTCATCTTGCTGATGCGCCGGAGCCGCAGTCCGGCAAGGTGTATGTGTTCGAACGACGCGGGGACGAATGGTTACAGACCGGCGTCATCACGCCTGAAGAGTCGCACACAGAGGATTGGTTCGGTATTAGTCTCGCATACAGCAACGGGAGACTCTTCGTGGGAGCGCCGCGACGCGATGCGGGCGACATTACGAACCGGGGAACAGTCTTTGTGTTCGAGCGCGGCGGCGGCGAAGCGGAGTGGGAACAAGTGGCGTCAATTGAACCACAGGGAGAGCATGCTCAAACGCGTCACCTCTGTTTCGGTCGTCAGATTGAGGCGTCCGGCGATCTTGTGGTCGTCAGCGGTGGCTCTGGAAACGGAAGAGGCGTGAACAGTGAAGCGTGCGCCTTCGTCTACCGTAAGCAAGAGGGTCAGTACATCGAAGAGGCGAAGCTGGCCCCTTCCGAACCGCTCATCGGCGATTCCCGGGGAGTGGGACTCGCGATACATGAGGGCGCCGTGTGGATGAGCGTGATCGCTCGAACCGAATTAGATCAGATGAACTCCATCCATCGGTTCGAATACACGGCGAATGACTGGACGGAGACACTCCGTTTGGACCCGCCAACGAAGCGAACGGACACGAATCTTGGATTCCCGCTGCGGGTCGATGATCGAGGGGTCTTCATCGGCGAGCCGGACCACAGCGGCCGAACCGCCGGCCGTGTCTGGTTCTGGCCCTTTCCCATCACAATAAACTGATGGGTCGCTGCTCGATCCGCTGCCTCATCCCGTAGTACTCCTGCTTCACGAGAAGAGTGACAGAAGGAGATACGAGGTGACGCACGATTACCAAAAGACCCTTGGTTGCGCGACGATCGGACTAGCACTCGCGTTCATCTCCCCGGCGGTCGGACAGAACTCGGGAGTGTCGGCACTTCGTCCGGACGACGGTGGACCGGGCGATCTCTTCGGGCATTCCATCGCGACGAAGGGCGAACAACTCGTCGTCGGGGCGCCGCGCCATGACTTGAACGGAAACAACGCCGGAGCGGCCTATGTCTATCAGTACGATGGCTATGAGTGGGGTTTCGTCCAGAAGCTCTCGATGACCGATGGCAATGGCGCCCCGACCGCCGGTGACGCCGTGGCCATCGCGGATGGTTGGATCGCCGTGGGCGCCGGTGGGTCCGACCTCCAGGGCGTCGACTCCGGCGCCGTGTACTTCTTCCGGTATGACTCCACGCTCGGTTGGGTAGAGAGTCAGCACTTTGTTCCGGAAGACGCGTCGGGTTACGACTACTTCTCAAGCCGAATCGCGATGTGTGGGGATCATTTCTTCGGGTCCAGCTTGCTCGACGACGACCTTGGGCCACAAAGCGGTTCGGTGTACTGGCTGAGCCCCAAGAACGACGAATGGATCTTCGGCCAGAAAATCAGTGCCAGCGACGGCGCCGCGGAAGATTGGTTCGGCATGAGCCTGGCCACCGACGGTCACCGGCTTGTCGTCGGAGCGCCGCGCCACGATGCAGCAGTGTCAAACGCCGGCGCCGCGTATGTCTTCGAGTTCGACCCGTCCTCCGAGCAGTGGATTGAAACAACGAAACTCGTACCATCGGACGCCGCCCTCTCGGATGATGAACTCTGGTTCGGACAACATGTGGCGGTGACCAGTGATCACATCGTCGTCGGCGCCGGATGGACGGACGGCGCAAGATGGTCGGAAACGGCCGCGTATGTCTACACCCTGGGGACGAACGGCTGGGAGGAGTCGACCAAGCTCGTTCCCTCAGATAATCCAGTGGGTAGAGCGTCGGTCGCAATCCATGGGGACTCGATTCTCGTCGGCGCTCGAGGATTCCCTCAGTTTGAGCAATATGGCGCGGTCTATCGGTTTGACTGGGATGGCGTGAGTTGGACAGAGTCGGCGGTTCTGCAACCAGACGATGTACTTCCAGAAGACAACTACGGCGCCCCAGTCGTAACGGATTCCGGCTGGCTCGCCACTGGCGCAGTGGCCGAGTCCACGGAAAAATCTGGGCAGGTGTTCGTCTTTGACATCGGCGCCTCGCCGCGACTGACCGTGGAACCTCACCCTCTCGTGAGTGGCGCGTACGGAGAATTCACCATCACGAATGGGAATTCGGGCGCACTTACCTGGCTCCTGTTCAGCCTTGACGGCCCGGACCCCACTTTCATTCCAGCGCTGAATGTTGTCGTCGATCTCGACCAGCCCCGGATCGCCGCTGGTCCACGCCGCGCGGATGGTGAAGGGACCACAACATGGCGTGGCGCCATGCCCACGGTGGCCCGAGTCACTCCCGTCTGGTTTCAAGCGGTCCAGTTCGAACTTGTGACGAACAGCGTCTCGACGGAACTCGTCCCGTAGTGCGAAGATTTCTCAGCAGATGCGCCGGCTACGAGGGCGCGAGCGAGTGAGGCGGGAGCCACGGTTCCCGCCTCACGCTCTTTTTTCGATAGCGCACAAGACTGATCCCGTCCCTTACACGACCCCCACCGCTCGGGCGTCGCGGTCGGAGAGGAGGGCGCCGTCGGTGCGTTGCTTGACCGTGCCGTCGCGTTTCCAGGAGCGTTCGCAGCGGGGTTCGTCGCGGAGGTCGGTGATGTCGAACTCGACTGTTTTCGCGTCCGTTCCGTCGCCGCGCCGTTCGAACGACGCGCGGCTCACGCCGCAGAGGTCGGCGAAGTCGGCCGGGTCGATGCGCTTGAGGTCGACGAGCGTGTCGCCGCCGGTGCGCACGGTCACGCCGAGGTCGAGCGGATTATCGATCTCGCGCGCCTGGCGCGTCGATTCGAGTTCGCGCATCGCGTCGTCGCGCACCTCCATGACCGTCGTCCATGACGGGTCGACCGACACGGGGATCATGTCGAGATAGGTCTCGAGGTGGACGCAGACCGAGGTGTCCTTCGGCTCGGCGCCGCGGAGGGCGCGGAAGGTTTCGTCGGCGGTGTGGGGCATGATCGGCGCGAGCAGCCGCGCGAGCCCGTCGACGAGATCGTACATCGCCGCCTGCGTGCGGCGGCGCCGGCGGCCATCGGCCTTGTCGCAGTAGAGACGATCCTTCACCGCGGCGCAGTACACGGCGCTCAGCGTTTCATTGCAGAAGTCGTAGAGCGCGTTGTGCGCCACACGGAAGTCGTAGTCGTCGTACGCCTCGAGCACGCGCTTCGCGGTGTCGTTGTACGCGTCGAGCGCCCAGGCCTCGAGCGAAGTCGGCTCGACCGTGACCGACGCCGTGGCGCGGCGACCCGACGCGGGCGCCTCGAAGTCACTCAGGTTGCTCAGCAGGAAGCGCAGCGTGTTGCGCACCTTCCGGTACGACTCGCCCGCGACCTCGAAGAACGAGCGATCGACCTTGATGTCGTTCTCGTAGTTCAGGCTCGCGACCCACCAGCGGCACACATCGGCGCCGAAGTCCTTGAGCAGATCGTCGACCTCGAGCGTGTTGCCGATCGACTTGCTCATCTTGCGGCCGTCCTTGTCAACCATGAATCCGTGCGTGAGCAGCGCGCGGAACGGCGACTCGCCCGTCGACCCGAGGCCGCAGAGCAGCGACGACTGGAACCAGCCGCGATGCTGGTCCGACCCTTCGAGATAGAGATCGACGGGATATCCGAGGTCGCGCTCGCGCATGACCGCGTTCCAGGACGAGCCCGACTCGAACCACACATCGACGATGTCGTGGCGCTTCACGAGCGCCGCCTTGTCCGTGTCGTCGTCGACGATCGGGTCGCTCTTCGGATTCCAGTATTCGAGGATCTCTTCCGACGAGCCGGTGAACCAGATGTCCGATCCCTTCTCCCGCACCTTCTTCGCGACGGCGCGGACGAGATCTTCGCTGAGCACGATCTCGCCGTCCGGCGTTTCGAACGCCGGGATCGGAAGCCCCCACGAACGCTGGCGGCTGAGGCACCAGTCGGGCCGGCTCTCGAGCATGCCGCGCATGCGGTTGCGTCCCCACTCGGGATAGAACGCGACCTCGCCGGCCTGCGCGAGCGCGAGATCGCGCAGCGATTTCCGGTCGCGATGGGTCGCCTTGTCGACGCCGACGAACCACTGCTCGGTCGCACGGAAGATGACGGGCGTCTTACCGCGCCAGTCGTGCGGGTACGAATGGGTGAAGGTGTGGTGGTAGAACAGGTGTCCGCTTTCGCGAAGGCGATCGACGATCTTCGGGTTCGCGTCCCAGATCGACATGCCGCGCAACCACTCGGGCACGGAGTCGTCGTAGGTTCCGTCGCCGCGCACGGGGCAGTAGATGTCGAGGCCGTTCGCGAGTCCGGTCTGGTAGTCTTCGGCGCCATGACCGGGCGCGGTATGGACGAGGCCCGTGCCGTCTTCGAGCGTGACATACTCGGCGAGGACGACGGCCGATTCACGATCGGCGAACGGGTGACGGTACCGCACGCCCGCGAGCGCTTCGCCCGCGCAGGTTCCGAGCACGCGCCCGGGGTCGACGCCCGCGGCCTTCGCCACCGGCTCGACGAGATCTTCCGCGAGCACGACGGCGCGGCCGTTCAGTTCGACGAGCGCGTAGGTGAACCGCGGGTGCAGGGCGATCGCGAGGTTCGCGGGCAGCGTCCAGGGGGTCGTCGTCCAGATCATGAACGCGGCGCCGTCGCCGAGCGCCGTCCCGGGAACGCCGAACGCCTTCGCGAGCGACGCCGGGTCGACCGCGTCGAACATGACATAGACCGAGATATCTTCACGGTCGTAGTACTCGAGTTCGGCGTCCGCGAGCGCGGTCTGGTTCTCGATCGACCAGTGCACGGGCTTGAGGTCGCGGTAGACGAGACCCTGGCCGACCATGTCGGCGAAGACCTCGAGCGTCGCCGCCTCGTACTCAGGCGCCATCGTGAGGTACGGCTTGTCGTAGTTCGCGAGCGTGAGCAGGCGCTGCATCTGGTCGGCCTGGAGCTTCACGAACTTCTCGGCGTACTTCTGGCATTCCCGGCGCACGGCCATACGGCGCTGGTCTTCGGTGAGACTGTTGATCTTCTCGATCTTGCCGGACTCGACGAGTTCGGTCATGACCTTGTGCTCGATCGGCAGGCCGTGGCAGTCCCACCCGGGCACATAGTCGACATCGAAGCCGGCCATCGTCTTCGTGCGGACGACGAAGTCCTTGAGCACCTTGTTGAGCAGGTGGCCAAGGTGGATCGATCCGTTCGCATACGGCGGGCCGTCGTGGAACGACCAGGCGCCGCGGTTGGAGGATCGATCGGTCGCCTGTCGCGACGCGCGGACTTCCTTATAGAGCTTGAGCTTGTCCCAGCGTTTGCGGCTCGCGGGCTCGTTCTGGACGAGGTTTGCGCGCATCGGGAAGCTCGTCTTCGGAAGATTGAGCGTGTCCTTGTAGCGGTTCTTGCCCGGCTTCGACTGCTCATCCGCGCGGCCGGCCGTCGGCTGGGGAGTGGTCTGGCTCATGTCGTGGCCTCAGTTCTCGTGCGTTTCGAACGCGTCGCATCGACCGATGATCGGGCGCCGCGGCGGCGTCGCCGCCGGGTCATCAAGGGCAAACAAAAAGCGGCCCCGCCAAGGGCGAGGCCGGGTCATCTGTGGTCGGTCGATTCAGCCGCAGCGATCCCAGTCCCGCCCTAGAGGGGCGAGGTAATTCGAATGATCGCGATGGCGCGGCTGCGGGTATGCATGTGGTTCAATCCTGACACCTCGTCGTCGGCCCAACAGTAATCGGCGCGCCGGGGGCGATCAAGCGCCGGCGCCGGGACGATGGAGGCCCTATCGGCCGAATCCGGGTGAATCTTCGGCGGATCAGCCCCGCCGCGTGTCGCCGACCTCGCCGTTCTTCTTCTCCGCCGGCTCGGTGACTTCGAAGATCGCCTGCGTGCGGAGGACGAGGCCGCCCGCGGCGTCGAGGTGCCAGGTCTGGGCGTGCACTTCGCGGTGGAAGCGCTGCATGTCGACCACCGAAAGGTTGTCGAGACGCGAGCCGGGCTCGGTCCACCGGTAGCGCATCGCGTCCATCTCGTCCGCGTAATCCTCCATCTCCTGGAGGGTCGAGCGGTAGATGTTGTCGCTCGTGAGCTCGGTCTGCACGGCGGTCATGTACCGGACGCGCTCGCCGACGCGTTCTTCATGGTCGCGCTCGCCCGCGCAGGGAAACGCGGTGAGGCGGCCGGCTTCGGGCATTGAATCGGTCGGGGTGACGACTTCGACGACGCACTGGCCGCCGTGCTGGAAGCGGAGCATGTGCGCGCCGGGCGCGAGCCACGCTTCGAGTTCGTACTCGCCGGAGCGCACGGCGCGCCGATCCGAGATGCGGAAGAACTCGGGGTGGAGCGAGCGCCGGTACACCATGAGCCGGTACGCCTGGAGAGAGGGGACGATCTTGGGTGAAGAGCTCATTCGTTTCCTTACCTCGTTCGCCGGGACAGTCGAGCGCCGACACCTCATCGACGGCTCGCTTTCTTCCCTCCCGGGCGATGCGCCGACGCACCTCAAGCGTCGTCTCTCCTCCTCCACGAACAGAGACCCCAAGACGCGGTCGCGCTCCCACGCGACCGCCCCCTCCTATTGAAGATTCCGCGCCCCGCTCGCCGAAGGACTCAGGGCGGCCGAACACATGACGCCGCCCGAACCGGCTTCCAACCCGCGAGGCCTCATTGATGGCTCTCCGATCGCACGGTCTTCGGATCGTCCACCAACTGTCCAGCGCTGCAGCCACTCAGTCGCTGGCGGATGCCATCGAACACGCCGAACCACTCGAAGTCGACGCGCTCGCGCGAGCGCTTCTGCCGAATCCCACGGGAGTTGGCGGTGAAGCGCTCGTGCGGCATTATCACCGATTGTCGGCGGCCGTACGCGGCGAAATCCTGAATCTCGGTGAAAAAATGTCCGTGTGCCTCGCCCGGCTCGCGATGGGCGACGACTTCGAACTGCGCCTGCGGGCGCTCAAACTCATCCGACACCGCGCCGACGGGCGCGGCGTCGAGGCCGCCCGCGCCTCGCTCGATCACGAGGATGATCGTCTCGCCCGGGCGGCCGGGGAGGCTCTCGTCGCGATCGCCCGCGTCGCCGCCGAGGGCGACACGGCCCGCATCTCAGACGCTGCCCGCGCGCGGCTCGACGACGCGATCACCGACGCGGCGGACCGGTACCCCGATCATCGTCGACGTGAAGCCCTCGTCGCCGCGGTCTGGCTCGCGCTCGACCCCGGTCCACGGCTCCGCGCCTGGCTCGAAGACGCGGGACACCCGAGCCATCTCGCGTTGCGTACTGCACTTAAGTCGATACGCGACGACGCCTTTCTCCGTCACGCCTTCGAATGGCTTGAGGTTGAGCCGCTCGCGGGGCAAGCGCTCACGCGGCTCCGTGAGTTCGCGGTCGACCCGGAGCGCCTGCGTCCGGCGCTTGAGCGGATTCATCTCGCGACGCGACCGGTCGCCCGGCGGCGGCTCCGGCAGGCCCCGCTCGCGAAGCCGGGGACGGTCTCGATGGCGCCGATCGATCGGCTCGACGCCGACGGGCGGCTCGCCTGGCTCCGCTGGATCGATCTCACTCGAAATCGCCCCGTCGAGCGGCGATCGACGCTCGCCCGCTATGCGGCCGATCCGGACCCGGTGAACCGGCTCGCGGCCCTGCGCCGGCTGCTCGAGAGCGAAGCGGGCGGCGACGGCGCCGACCGCGCGCTCGCGGCGTTCGCCTTCGACGACGACCCGACGATCGCGCGGCTCGCGGCCCGGCGACTGCTCCGCGGGGGCGAGCGGAGCGATCCCCACGGCCTGCTCGACGCGTTGAGTCGATCGAATCAGTCGTTGGTTCGCGACCACGCGGATCGGGCTCGCCTCACGAGTGATCTGGACGCCTTCTGGCGGCGCTGGGTCGAGACGCCGGTCGAAGGTCGATCGCTCGCGCTCCGCCGGGCGGCGGAATTCTGGCGGGTGGAAGGTCGCGCGGCGCTCATGCCGCATCTCCGCGCCGAGTTGACGAGCGCGGAGCGCGATTCCGTCATCGCGGCGATCCGATTCGCGGAGCGCGCCGAGCTTGCGGCGTCGCTTGAACTCGAACTCCTCGCCGCCGCGGCGGGAAGCGACTCACGAATCGCCGCGACGGCGATCCGGGCGATCGCCGGCCTCGACACCAGCGCGTCGCGACAACTCATCGAAGCGGCGCTTGAGCACGGCGACCCGCGCGCAAGGGCGAACGCCGTGGAGGCGCTGGCGCGGCGAGGCGAACCGCTCGCCGCTTCGCGCGGGTCGGCGCTCACGGCGAAATCGCAGCATCACCGCGTGCGGGCGAACACGATCGTCGCGCTCGCGAAGACGGATCCACGGGCGGCGGCGCGTCAACTCGCGGCGTTGCTCAAGGATGACCGGCCGATGCATCGCGTCGCCGGGCTCTGGGCGGTCGAGCGACTCGGGGCGAGCGAATGCGCCGCGGAGGTCGCGCGGATCGTGGCGCGCGACTTCAATCTCGAAGTGCGCCGCCGCGCCGGTCGCACGGCGCGTCGCCTGCTCGCGCGGATGGGCGACCGGACGGACGCGAAAATCGCGACCGGGGGAAGGGAACGAGGATGATCGACCTGGGGATGACTTCAACCTGGCTCATCGGCGGCGGCGGCGCGGCGCTCGTGATCCTGCTCGCCGGCGCGGCATTCGTCTGGCGTCGACACGACCTCGCGCGGCACGGTCCGGACTACCGGCGCCTCGCGCGCGAAGTCGGGCTGTCGCGGTGGGATGCGCTGTGGATCGATCGCCTCGCGCGGCGGGGCGGCCTCCTCAACGGCGCGGGGCTCCTGCTCGGTCGCGGCGCGTTCGACCACTACGCCGCGGCGATGATCGGCCGTCGCCGCGCCCGGGCGGACCGATTGCGTTCGCAACTCTTCGTCGAGACAGCGGACTGACCGCGTTTCGTTTGCGCGCGCCGCGCCCGGTTTCCTTTCAATCGCGTGATCGCGTTGTCCCCCGCCGACGGCTCCGGATATGATCGCCGGAACGAGACTTCTCGACCGGGCGAAAGCCCGGCGAAAGGATTAGGCCATGCTTCCGAAGCCCCCCGCCCGGCTGGGTCAGCTGGGTTTCCTCTACATTCCGCCGATCCGCGTGCAGGGCGTCAGCGTCGCCGGTGAGAACACCGCGGTCATGATTCCCGAGTACGACATCTGCTTCGACATCGGCGCGTGCCACCGGCCGATGCTCGCGGCGAAGTATGTCGCGATCACGCACGGGCACATGGATCATGTCGCCGGCCTCCCGTACTACTTCAGCCAGCGCTGGTTCCAGGGCATGGGCACCGGCGTGTGCGTCTGCGACGCGCGCATCGAACCCGCGGTGAAGCAGATGATGGAGGGATGGGTCGAACTCGAGCAGCAGCGGACGAGTCACGAAATCATCGGGCTCGGCGACGGCGGAGAACTCGAGATCAAGAACAACATCTTCCTCCGCGCCTTCGAGGTCGACCACACGGTGCCCGCGATCGCGTACGGACTTTCGGAGCGACGGACGAAGCTCCGCGAGGAGTACCACAATCTGCCGCAGGACGCGTTGCGGAAGCTCAAGCAGGACGGAGTGGAAATCACGCGTGAGCTGCGCGTCCCGCTCGTGACCTACATCGGGGACACGCTGCCCGGCGCGCATCTCTTTCGCGATGAGATTCTCAAGACGAAGGTGCTCATCATGGAGTGCACCTTCTTCGACGACGATCATCGGGAGCGCGCCGTCGTCGGCAAGCATGTGCATCTCGACGACATCGCGGAGTTGTATCCGCATCTCGAATGCGAAGCGCTCGTGCTCACGCATGTCTCGCGGCGGACGAATCTTGGATTCGCGCGGAAGCGCCTCGTCGAGCGGCTCGGCGCCGAAGCGACCGAGCGCGTGCACCTGCTCATGGATCACCGGACGAACCGTCAGCGCTACGAAGCGCAACTCGCCGAAGCGGAAGCCGCCGCGACCGCGTCCGACGCTCCGGTCGATTCGGAAAATTGATCGATGACACGCAAACGGGCCTCTGGAAGTGAACCCTCAGTTGACATTCCATCCCCACCGCTTTATTTTCACCATGCTCCGCATCGCGCCGGGTGGGACCGTGTTCGGGCGCGACGCGGCGGCTGACGGAAGACGGATGAACGATTCACTCCGGCGCGGTCGTGGCGCCGGCTTCTTGACGGACTGAGGTCACTCAATGTCCCGACCGGATCCCTCGATCTGGACTGATATCCTTGCGCACCTGCGCCAGCATCATGCGGCGCGCTGTCGACAGTGGTTCGAGAACCTCGAGGTCGTCGATCTCGGTCAGGGTGTGCTCACGATCTCCGTGCCGCAGCCGTTCCATCGCAGTTATCTCGAACGCGACTGCCGCGAGATGTTCAACGACGCGGCGCAGACGGTGACGGGTCGACTCGTCGCGGTGCGCTTCATCGCCGCGGACGGGGTCGTCGCGACGCCGAACGGCGCGGGACGCGCGTCACACGCGGCCGCGCCTTCGATGAATGACGGACATCACGCGGCGTCGGCCGCTCGAGAAGCGGAAGACGAACCGGGCGCGGCGACGACCGCGACGGCGCGTCGCGACGGCGGCAATGTGATCCGCGCCCGCGCCGGAGATCCGGCTCCGGTCTCGTTCTCCCAGCCGCCCTACGACGACATGGTGCTCAACCCGGACTACACCTTCGAGAACTTCGTCGTCGGTCCGAACAATCGCCTCGCCCATGCCGCCGCGATCGCCGTGGCGCGTCAGCCCGCCGAGGCGTACAACCCGTTCTTCATCCACGGCGGCGTCGGGCTCGGGAAGACCCATCTTCTCCAGGCCATCTGCCAGTGCCTCCTCGAAGCCGATCCCGGCACGCGGATTTACTATGTGTCCTGCGAGAGCTTTACGAATCAGTTCATCGAGGCCGTGCAGGCCGGACAGATGAACGACTTCCGGCATCGTTTCCGGGACATCGACATTCTCATGGTCGATGACATCCACTTCCTCGCCGGTCATGACCGCACCCAGGAAGAGTTCTTTCACACTTTCAACACGCTCTTCCAGAACCGGAAGCAGATCGTCCTGAGCTCCGACGCGGCGCCGGAGGAGATTCCGACGCTCGAGGACCGGCTGCTCAGCCGCTTCAAGTCGGGTCTCGTCGCGGCGATCGACAAGCCGGGCTACGAGACGCGCCTCACGATCCTGCGCAATAAGTCCGAGATGCGGGGGCTGAAGGCCGACGACGAGGTCCTCTGCTACATCGCCCACCGGATCGACTCGAACATCCGCGAACTCGAAGGGGCGCTCACGCAGTTGCAGGGCCTGTCGATGGCGACGAGCCGCGCCATCGATCTCGAACTCGCGAAGGAAGCGCTCGGCGACCAGGACGCCGGCGCGCGGCCGGCCGTCGTCACGATTCAGAACATCATCGGCGCCGTGAGCCAGCAGTACGACATCAAGCCGTCCGAGCTCCTCTCGAAGCGTCGACACAAATCCATCGCCCACCCGCGGCAGGTCGCGATGTACCTCGCGCGCGAGCACACGAACCACAGTCTCCAGGAGGTCGGCGCCTACTTCGGCGGCCGCGACCACACGACGGTGCTCCACGCGGTGTCGAAGATCAAGACGAAGCGTGGCGAGGATGAGAGTCTCGATCGTGTGATCAAGGCGATCGAATCGGTCCTGAACAGTTAACCGGTTTTGCGAACGGCGCCTTACGAGCATGAACGCCCGAATCGGTGACTCATGCGCGCCGGATTTCGTGTGGACAAACTGTCTGATCAATGGCGCCGGCGTGGACGCTCCGGCCGGCGGGACACGCGCCGATCGACCTGAACCGAACCGCGGCCGAACGGCTCAAGTCGCGAATGTCAGCGCCGCCGGCGCCCCGAATCTTCCGCGCGACAGGTTGAGAACAAATCACATCGCCTGAAAGTCACTGTGGTGAAACTGGTTAGATGGCCAAGGACCGTTCCATCCACAGATTAACAGCGCTTAACCCTGAGAGGAGGAGTTTTCTCTTTAACTCTTCTTATCAGTACGGCGCCTGGCGACAGGCCGGTCAGGGCGCGCCGAATGAACGCCGATGGCGCGAACCCCGTCTGTGGGTTGTGTGTGGATAAGTCCGTTCGGCCGCGGTTGACAGTTCGGGCAGAAAACGGTCGTCCGCTGGGCGAGCGTGAAGGACGCGAGTCGTTCGCCACATCGATAGCACGGCTCCCCCGCGCGGCCGTAGACCTCGAGGCGTCGCTGAAAGTCGCCGCGTCGGCCGGCGCCGTCACGGTAATCGCTGAACGAGGTCCCGCCCGCCTCGATCGACGCCAGGAGGCGTTCGCGCAGTCGAACGAGGATGCGGTCGACTTCATCGCGCGAGAGCGAACACGCGGGCCTGAGCGGCGACACACGGGCCGTGTAGAGCGCTTCGTCGGCGTAGATGTTCCCCACGCCGGCGATGATGAACTGATCGAGAAGAGCGGTCTTGATCGCTCTCCGCGTCTTTGTCAGCGCGTCGGCGAGCTCGGAGGATGAGATCGAGAGCGCATCGGGGCCGAGTCGGTTGAGATCGGTGTCGCGGGCCGTCTCGAAGGAGGGATAGGCGAAGAGCCCTCCGAAGCGTCGCGGATCGCGAAAGAGCAGCCGCATCCGACGCGCGGGGTCGTCACATCCCTTTGTGTCGACCCTCCACATGACATGCACATGGTCGCGTCGCTCGGGCCGGGCCCCGGGCGGGAGCAGCGTGAGCTGGCCGGACATGCCGAGATGCACGATGAGCGTGGGGCCTTCCCCTTCCGTCACGATGACGAGCCGCTTGCCGTGGCGGCGGAGCGATTCGACCCGAAGGCCGAGCAGGGCGGATCGTCTCAGCCGTGGCGACCGTGACGACCAGGCCTCGGATCGCAGGTTGCGGAAGACATCGGCCCGGTGAATGCGCAGGTCGGCGAAGCGGGCGCCGAGGAGTCCGGGCTCGAGCGATCGTCGAAGATGTTCGATTTCGGGCAACTCGGGCATGGTTCAATCGTTTCAAGGAGTGAGCCGCGCGGCTTCCTTCGAGCCCGGATGGTAGCCGGGCGGCGCGGACGGTCGCCCGCGGCGAAGGGCGCGGGGCGCCGTCGGTATACTTCGTTACGCCGCGACGCGGCGTCGGAACGCACGCGAAGAGCGCCAGGCAAGGAGCAGCGCATGTCGGGTTCGCCGAATGGAGACGCCCCCCGGACGATCAACGCGGAAGAAGCCGAACGCGCGGCCCGCCAGGTGCAGGACGCCTTTCAGCGTCTGCGCAACGAGATCAGCAAGGTCGTCGTGGGTCAGGACGAGGTCGTGGAGGAGATGCTCATCGCGCTCTTCTGTCGCGGCCATGCGATCGTCGAGGGTGTGCCGGGCCTCGCGAAGACGCTGCTCATTTCGACGATCTCGCGTTCGCTCAACCTGCAGTTCAGCCGCATCCAGTTCACGCCCGACCTCATGCCGTCGGACATCACGGGCACCGAAGTCATCGAAGAGGACCGCACTTCGGGGACGCGGACGCTTCGTTTCGTGAAGGGGCCGATCTTCGCGAACATCATTCTCGCGGACGAGATCAACCGCACGCCGCCGAAGACGCAGTCGGCGCTCCTCGAAGCGATGCAGGAGCACCAGGTCACCGCGGGCGGCATGCAGCACCACCTGCCCGAACCCTTCTTCGTCCTCGCGACGCAGAACCCGATCGAACAGGAAGGCACCTATCCGCTGCCCGAGGCGCAGCTCGACCGCTTCATGTTCATGATCCGCATCACCTATCCGAACGCCGAGCAGGAGCTCGAGGTCGTCAAGCGCACGACGACCTGCCACGAGGCCCAGGTCGACGCGGTCATGACCGGCGAAGAGGTGCAGGAGGTGCAGGAGCTCGTGCGCGATGTGCCGATCGCCGACCATGTCGGACGCTACGCGCTGCGGCTCGTGCGCTCGACGCGCGTGCGCGACCAGTCGGTCGAGCGTCCAAAGGTCGTGCAGGATTACATCAGCTGGGGCGCCGGGCCGCGGGCGAGCCAGTATCTCGTGCTCGCCGCGAAGGCGAAGGCGATTCTCACCGGCGCGACGCATGTCATGCCCGAGCACATTCAGGCGGTGGCGGCGCCGGTGCTCCGCCATCGACTCATCACGAACTTCAACGCCGAGGCGGACGGCGTGACGACCGACGATGTCGTCTACGAGCTGCTCCAGCACACGCCGGTGGACGGCGCGAACGCGGGTGACTCGCAGCGCATGGCCGCGGTGATGAAGTAACGACGATCGTCCGACCGGACGGGCGCCCTGCGCGCGCGACCGGTCGTCCTCATCGAACCCGACCCGCCGACCAGACACAGGAGCGGCGAACGAAGATGGCCCGGTCCGACGCGATCACCGCGGAGCGCTACCTCGACCCCGAGTCGCTCGCCCGACTCGGCTCGTTCGATCTCCGCGCGAAGATGATCGTCGAGGGCATCCGCTCGGGCATGCACGAGAGTCCGTACCACGGCGTGAGCGTCGAGTTCGCGCAGCACCGCCCGTATGTGCAGGGCGATGACCTCCGCCACCTCGACTGGAAGGTCTTCGGCCGCTCCGACAAGCTCCACCTCAAGCAGTTCGAGCAGGAGACGAACCTCGATGTCGTGCTCCTCGTCGACTCGTCGGGGTCGATGTCGTTCGGTTCGCTCAAGGTCGAGGTCGAAGGCGGCGAGCGGACCTGGACGAAGTTCGATCACGCGACGAGCACGGCCGCGGCGATCTCGTACCTCGCCGTTCAGCAGCAGGACCGCGTGGGCATGGTCGTCTTCGCCGACGGGATCCGCACGATCGTCGCGCGTTCGAGCGCGCGGGGGCACTGGCGCCAGCTCGTGAGCGCGCTCAACACGCACACCGTCGAACATCCGACGAATCTCGCCCGCTGCGTCGACCAGACACTCGGCAAGGTGTCGAACCGCGTGCTCATGGTCATCGTAAGCGACTTCTTCGATGACCTCGGCCTCGTGCGCACCGCGTTCGCGCGGGCGCGCCATCGCGGACACGACATCATCGCGCTCCAGACGCTCGACCGGCAGGAGATGCGGTTCGACTTTCGGAACGCGGCGCCGTTCGAAGGGCTCGAGTCCGAGGGCCGCGTCAATCTCGATCCGCGCTCGATTCGCAAGGAGTACCTCGCCGCGTTGCGCGAGCACTGCCGTGGCCTCGAGAGCGTGGCGCGGTCGTTCGGCTTCGACTACCAGCGTTTGGACACGCACGAGCCGATCGGCCCGACGCTGAGCCACTTTCTCGCGCGGCGGGTGTCGTCGATGCGAAAGGGGCGGCGTCGATGACCTTCGTGCATGTCGGCCTCGCCGTCGCCGGATTCGCCGCGGTCGCGATCCCGATCATCATCCACCTCTTCTTCCGCCGCCGGCGGAGGCCCGTCGAGTGGGGCGCCATGCGCTTTCTGCTCGAGGCGTATCGCAAGTCGCGCCGGCGCGTGCGGCTCGAACAGTGGCTGCTGCTTGCCCTCCGCTGCCTGCTCATCGCCCTCATCGGCGCCGCGCTCGCGCGGCCGATTCTCCAGGACATCGACTGGCGTCTCGCGCAGGGCGGGCGGCATGTGTACCTTCTCGTCGACAACGGGCTTGCGTCGGCCGCCGAGAACGCGGACGGCGTCGTGGCGCTCGAGCGGCATCGCGCGATGGCGAAGTCGATCCTCGCGGCGCTTGGACCGTCGGATCATGTCGCGCTCTTCGCGCTCGGCGAACCGGTCGAGGCGCTCATCGATCCTCCGGTGGTCGACCACTCGTCGGTCGGCCGCATGATCGAAGAGCTGCGCCCGCTCGACTCGGCGACGAACATACCCGCGGCGCTCGAGCGACTGCGCGAGTCGCTCGAAGCCGGGTCCGACGAGACGGGGCCGGTGGTCGTGTATCTCCTGAGCGATCTCTACGCGGGCTCGGTCGACTTGAACGCGGCGCTGCCCGATCTGCCGGCGACGCGCGAACGGACGCTCGCGCTGCTCGCCGCGCCGCCGCGCGACGAGCCGATTTCGCAGACGCAGGTGCTCGCGGTGGCGCCGGACCGCCCGCTCGTGCTCATCGGATCGGGCGGCGAATCGGAACAGGTGTCAATCGCGCTGCGGCGCGTCGGCGCCGTGGGCGACGCCGGTGTGGTCGCCGTGCGCCTCGAGGCGGGCGAGGGCCAGGCCATCGCGAACGCGGTCGCGCGATTCGATCCGGGCGAGTCGGAGACGACGATCGACGCGCGGCTTCCGCTCGGCTCGCTGCCGCCCGGCGCGACGACGATCACCGCGTCGATCGACCGCGACGCGCTCGCCGCGGACAACCGACGCTACGCCGCGCTCGACGCGCGGCGGTCGTTGCGCGTCGCCGTCGCGGATCGACTCGAGTTCGGCGATGGAGCCGGCATCGCGTCGTTTTCGAGCGGAGAATGGGTGCGCGTGGCGCTCAATCCCGGCGGACCTTCGCCGATCGAGGTCGAAGTCGTCGATCCGCTCGCGCTCGACGGGCCTTCGCTCCGCCGATTCGACGCGGTCGCGCTCACGCGTCCGGATCTTCTCAACGACGCGGGCTGGCGGTCCTTGCGTGAGTTCGTCGACGGCGGCGGGCTGCTCTGGCTCATGCCGGCCGAGCAGACGACCGCGGCGCTCTGGACGGATCGCGCCGCCGAGGCGCTCGACCTTCCCTGGCGCTGGTCGCGCGAGGCGGTCGAATACCTCGATGAGAACGATCCGGATTCGCTCGGCCTCGCGCTCGCGAGCGAGCAGCCGTCGAGCCCACTCTTCAGCATGTTGTCGGGCGAACTCGACCGGCTCGCGGCGCAGGTGCGCGTGTTCCGGGCGTTGCCGGTCGTCGAGGGCGTCGACGCGAGCGCCGTCGCGCTCAGGCTCGAAGACGACACTCCGTTTCTCCTCCACACGGCGCCGGACGACGCGCGCGGCGCGGTGGTGTACCTCGCGTCGGCTCCGACGCTTCAATGGACTTCGCTCCCGGCGAAACCGATCATGGTCGCGCTCGCGCAGGAAGTCGTCCGCCAGGGCCTCGGCGTCGCGCGGAGGGATGAAATCATCGTCGGCTCGCGCCCCCTGCTGCAGCTTCCGGTCAGCGCCGTGACGCTCGTCGGCCCCGGCGGATCGATCGCGCTCGAAACCGTCGAGAACGGATTGCGGCCGACCGAAGCGATCACGACCGCGGGCGTGTACCGCGCGATCGACGGCGCTGGACGGCGTGTCGCGACGCTCGTGGCGAATGTCAACCCTTCGGCCGGACGCACGGAGACCGTTGGGCCGAGCGAGGCGCTGCAATGGTTGCTTGCGAGTGGTGATTGGCGCTATTTCGAGCCCGACGAGCCGGCCGCGGTCCTCGCCCAGGCGACGCGACAGGCCGAAGTGAGTCTCTGGCTCCTCGCGATCGCGGTGCTCATCGGTGTCGCGGAGACAGCGCTCGCGCGATGGTTCAGTCACGCGTATCGAACGGGCGTCGCCGGCGCGTCGGACGATCGCGGCCTCGAGTCGACGGCCGACACGGCGGGCCGCCGCGCCGCTCCGGATGCGGAAGGAGGGACGACCGCGTGAGCGAATTCTGGCGCGCGCTGCTCGACCTCCAGCAGATTCCGGTCGACGCGCAGAACATCACGGTCGGTTGGGAGCGACCCTTTCCCGCGTGGATCTGGGCGCTCGCCATCTTCCTGCCCGGGCTCTACGCGTTCTGGAGCTACAGCGGGCTCACCGGACGGCGTGTCACGCGAGGGGCGCTCGCGGGGGCGCGGTTCCTGTTGCTCTTCGGTCTCGCGATTCTCCTCGCCGGTCCGACGCTCATCGTGCCGCGCGAACGCATTGAGCGCGACTGGGTCGTCATGCTCCTCGACCGGTCGGAGTCGTTGCGGATCGAGGACCGGGTCGATCCCGACACGGGCGAACGACTCTCGCGCGACGCGCAACTGCGTCGCGCCCTCGAGACGCTCGACCCGTCGGTCGCGTCGATCGCAGCGGACCACAACATCCTCTGGCTCGGCTTCGATGTCGGCGCGTATGAGTTGAGCGCCGGGGAGAACGGGGCGCTCGAGCTTGACGATCCCAGCGGGCAGCGCACTTCGATCGGCTCGGCGCTGGCGCAGACGACGCGGCGACTCGCGGCGCGACCGATCAGTGGTATCGTCCTCTTCAGCGATGGCCGCACGACCGATCCGCCCGATCGCGGCGTGCTTCGCCGACTCCAGGCCGAGGCGGCGCCGGTGTTCACCGTGCCGCTCGGCTCGCCCGACCCGATCGGCGACTTCGCGATTGACCGCATCACGGCGCCGGACCGGGCGTTTACGCACGACCGGGTTCCGGTCGATGTGCGCATCGACCGCGTCGGCAGCGCGGGCGACGCGCTCGGCGGCCTGACCGTCGAACTCGTCGACGCGGCGACGGGCGAAACGCTTGACACGCGACGCGTCGAACCGGGCGAAGATCTCGATCAGGTCACGCTCGTCGCCGAGCCGTCGGGCGAAGGCGAGCGGCGCTGGCTCGTGCGGGTCGATCCGGACGATCCGGATCTCGTCGAACTCAACAACGAGCGCGAGATGCTCGTCGACCTCGTCGATCGGCCGTTGCGCCTCCTCTACATCGAGGGCTATCCGCGGTGGGAGTACCGGTGGTTGAAGGACCTTCTCCTGCGCGAGCGTTCGGTCGATCTCAGTGTCTATCTCGTTTCCGCCGATCGTGATTTCGCCCAGGAGGGCGACTCACCGATCACGCGCCTTCCCAACAGTCCGGAAGAGTTCGAGCCGTACGATGTCATCGTGCTCGGCGATGTGCCGGCGTCGTACTTCACGCCCCGGCAGCTCGAAATGATGCGCGATCATGTCGCGGACCGGGGCGCGGGGCTGCTCTGGATCGCCGGGCCGCGCGCGAACCCGCAGTCGTACACGGGGACCGCGCTCGCCGGCCTTGCGCCGATCCGTCTGCTCGGCGCGCTGCCGGCGATCGGGGAATCGATCACCATCGAGCCGACGCCGCTCGCCGAGCGTCTCGGCGTCCTCCGTCTCATGCAGGGCGACCAGAGCGCCTGGTCGTTCCTCGCCGATCCGCAAACGGGGTGGAACACGCTGCGCTGGGCGTGGCGCATCGATCCGTCGCTCCTCAAGCCGACGGCCGAGCCGATCGCCGTCACGGCGCAGACCTTCGGCGCCGACGGCGAGGCGCTGCCCGTCATCATCAACCTGCGCTACGGCGCCGGGCGGAGCATTCTCGTCGCGACGGACGAGATCTGGCGCTGGCGTTTCGGTCAGGGCGATTACCTGCCCGAGCAACTCTGGCTGCAACTCGTGCGTCTGCTCGGGCGCGATCGACTCGCGCACGCGGGGCGCGACGCGGTGCTCAATGTCACGCCGCGCCGGGTCGAACTCGATCAGCCGGTGATCGTCGAGGTCGATGTGCGCGACGCGGCGCTGCTCGACCGGGCGCTGTCGTCGATGGGCGCCCTGCTCGTCGATGACGAAGGGGTCGAGACGCCGCTCGAACTCACCCCGTCGTCGGAGGATCCCGCCCGGTTCACGACGACGGTCACGCTCGATCGTCCGGGCGAATGGCGCGTGCGGGTCGACGATCCGGCGCTGCGCGGACTCGAACTCGCGGCCCCGATCTCCGTCGCGCGGCCCGACGACGAGCTGCGCCAGCCGCAGACGGATCACGAAGGTCTCGCGCAGCTCTCCGACCTCACCGGCGGCCGCGTGTTGACGCCCGACGACTTCGCCGAATTACCCGACATGCTCCCGAACCGGAGCGTGCGGACGCCGATGGACATCACCGAACCGCTCTGGGACACGCCGTTGTGTCTTGCGATCTTCGTGATTCTGCTCACGATCGAGTGGATCGGTCGTAAGTTCATACGGCTGGTATGAGGTTTTCGCGGTCGCCGGGGACCCGTTTCGTGGGTCGCGCGGCCGGGATGACCGATTAGAATCAAGATGCGAAAGGACGCCGCGCGCGGGGCGCGTCCGTTCGAACGAAAGGCCGAACCGGCATGCGCGAGGTCATCCAGCAGTTGACGGCGATCCGGCGTCGAGCGCGGCTCATGCTCTTCGCCCAGGGGCTGTCGCTCGTTCTGACCGGGCTCATCGCGGTCGCGGCGGCGGTCGCGGCGTTCGATTACATGGTTCGCGTTCCGTCGACCGCGCGCATGGTCCTCCTCATCGGCATCATCGTCGCCGTGATGATCGCGCTCTGGCGGCTCGTATGGCCGGCGATCGCGTTCAGCCCGTCGCTCGTCGACCTCGCGTTGCGCGTCGAGCGGTTGAGCCCCACGCTGGCGGGCAGGCTCGCCTCGGGCGTCGAATTTGCGCTCGCCGGCGCCGACCGGTCGTCCGGCATGGCGGCACGCGCCGTCGCCGACGCGGAGCGTCGGGTCGGACGCGAGAAACTCGCGGCGAGCCTCGCGCCGAAGCGCACGGTGTTCGATGTCGCGGTGATGCTCGTCGCCGTCGCGGTCGTCGTCATCTTCGCGACGGTCGCGCCGACGCACGCGTCGATCGCCGCGCAACGCGTGTTCGCCCCCCTCTCCGATGCGCAGTGGCCGAAGCGAACCGGCGTCGACAGTCTGACGAGTGACGGCGCCTATCCGCTCGGTCGGCCGATCGCGCTCCGGGCCGAGGTGACCAAGGGGTTCGACCCCTCGATGCGCGTCGTGGCGCACTATCGGGTGCGGGACGATGGGTCGTTCGAGGACACGCGATCGGTCGTGCTCACACACCAGCGGGATCAGATCTTCGAGCGGATGATCGAAGTCGAGGGTTCGGAGCTCGAGGTCTGGTTCACGACCTCGGACGATCGCACGGCGACGCAGTCGCTCGCGCTCGTGCCGCCGCCGGCCGTGATGCGCGCCACGCTCACGGTCACGCCGCCGCCGTACGCGGCGGACGCGATGAAGACGATCGAGACGGACCTTGGGCCCGGCGTCGATCAGCGAGCCGTGAGCGCTCCGGCGGCGCTGCGCGGTTCGACGGCGACGCTCGAAATCGCGTTGAACAAACCACTGCCCACGCCGACCGAGCCCACGGAATGGTCACGCCTCGCCCAGTGGACTTCCGAAGGTGAGCGTCGCGTGCCGCAGGATCTTGCGTACGACGCGACGCCCGACGAAAGCGGCAAGTCTGATCGGTGGGTTGTTCGCTGGCGACTCGACGAGCCGCTCCGTCTCGCGCTGCCGCTCATCGACGAGTACGGCATTCCAGCGGTCGAGCAGATCGCCTACGGCGTCGTGGTGGTGGACGATCAACCGCCCGCGGTCGCCATTACGCAACCCGTGTCCGACCTCACCGTGCTGCCGACGGCGGTCGTCGAGTTCAACGCCGAAGCGCGGGACGATGTGCGCGTCGAAGCGCTCTGGCTCGACGCCGCGGTGACGCGACCGGCGTCGGACGACCCGGGGGTGAGCGAGACGCTCGCGCGGGTCGAGTCGGACACGACAACCGTCGAACTCACGCATGAGCTCGAGGTCGCGCGGTTCGATCCGCAGCCCGGCGAGGTCATCGAAGTCGTCGCGCGAGCCGACGACATCTTCGAGCTCAACGGCGCCGATCACGAACCCGTCGCGTCGACGCCGCGACGGCTCCGGATCATTACTGATTCGGAGTTCGTCGAGCAGGTGTACCGTGATCTGTCGGCGATTCGCGACCGCGCCATCCGCTCGGAAGAGGACCAGCGCGAACTGCGCACCCGAATCGGCGAGGAGGGCCTGCAACCGAACGATGATCGTGAGCAGGCGCGAATCACGCAGCGGATTGGCCGCCAGCGTGAGATTCTCGACGACATCGAATCGCGCCTCCGCCGCAACCGTTTCGAAGACGAGGAACTGCTCAACACGCTCGACCAGGCTCGTCGCGCCGTCGACGAGGCGGGCGAAGCGTCGACCGAGAGCGCCGAGTCGCTCGCCGCGGCGAACCAGACCGAGGACGAGGCGCGGGCCGACGAACTCACCGAGCAGGCGACGGAGCGGCAGCGCGAAGTCGAGAACGCGCTCGCGCGGCTCGCCGATGCGCTCGATCGGGGCGAAGACTCGTGGGCGATGCGCCGCGAGATTGAGCGCCTCGCCGAAGATCAGCGTCGCCTCATGGAGGAAACGGAAGAGCTCACGGAGCAGACCCGGGGCCGCCAGCTCAACGAACTCTCCGAAGCCGAGCGCGACGCGCTGCGCGACAACGCCGATCGCCAAGCGGAGCTCGCGCGCCGGGCGGGAGATCTGTCGGACGAAATGCGCGACCGCGCCGACGCGGCCCGCGAGGAGGATCCGGAGCTCGCCGAGTCGCTCGAACAGGCGGCCGAGCGGGCCGAGGAAGAACGCCTTGAGCAGGAGATGCAGCAGGCGTCGCAGGAGATTCAGCGGAACCAGGGACGCAACGCATCGCGCAATCAGCAGTCGGCGCTCGACACGCTGAGTCAGATGCTCGATCAGCTCGAGCAGACCGAGCGAGCCCGGGCCGAGCGCCTGCAGCGTCAGCTCGCGAGCATTGTTGCGTCGCTCGAGGCGCTCATCGAAGATCAGGAGGGGGAGATCGACCGGCTTACCGGCGCTCCCGTCGGCGCGATCATTCCGTCCGAGCCGATGATTCAGCTCAACCGCAACACCTACGCGGTGTTCGATCTCGCACTCGCAGGCGGCCGCGAGATGGCCGGTGTCGCGACGCTCGTCGACAGCGCCGCATCGGCGCAGGAAGATGCGATTGTCGCGCTCCGAGATGAGCCGGCGCGGGTCGACGACGCCCTCGAGGCGGAACAGAACAGCCTCGCGCGGCTCATCGAAGCAAAGGACCTCGCGGAGCAGCAGCTCGAGCAGATGCAGGATGAGGAGCAGCAGCGCAAGAAGCAGGAGTTGCTCGCCGCGTATGTCGAGCTGCTCGCGCGGCAGGTGGCGCTGCGCCAGGCGACGGCGCCGGTGCTCGACGGGGCGCCTCTCGACCGGCGCGGGCGGATGGAAGCGCGACGCCTTGCCCAGACGCAGGATGAGATCCGCGCCGACGCCTCGGCCATGCTCGACGAGACGCAGGACCTTGCCGAGGCGATCGTCTTCCGCGCGAGCCACGAGCGCATTGACGACCGCGCCGGCAAGGCGGTCACCGCGTTGCGCGATGGATCGGCGTCCCCGCTCGTCGGGTTGTGGCAACGCGATGTCGAGGCCCAGCTTGTGGCCCTCGTCGAAGCGCTGCGCGACTCGATGAACGATTCGGAGTTTCAACAGGAAGGCGAAGCGCAGTCCGGCGGCGGCGGTGGCGGACAGGGCGCCGGACAGCCCCAGCCGCTCATTCCTCCCGTCGCTCAGCTCAAGCTGTTGCGCGGCATTCAGTCGGCCGTGTACGACTCGACGCGACAGCTCGACGAGATCGGCGGCGCTCTCGATCCCGAGTCGCGCGAGGCCAGGTTCGAAGAACTTGCGCGCGACCAGGCCGAACTTGTGGAGATGGCCGACGCGTTGATCCAGGAAATGCAGCAATCGGGAGGCAACACCCCGCCGCCTTCGCTCGTAGAACCAGAGGGGCCGGTCCCGCCTGTCGAACCCGGCCCGGGAGACGCGCCATGACGAGGCGACGATCACTCTTCATTTCTTCGCTCGCGGCCGCGTTCGTCGCCGCGGTGGCGGCGCCCGCCGCCTTCGCGCAGGGTGAGCCGCAGCCGGAGCCCGAACCGGCGCCGGTCGAGCCGGCGGAAACCGAACCCGCGGACACCGAACCCGACGAGGCGCCGTCACTCGACGAGCTGCTCAACCTCGAAGAGGCCGAGCGTGACTCGGCCGACACCCTGCCCGACATTCGCGAAGTGCTCGAAGGCGGCGCCACGGCCGGCGCGGGCCAGATCGCCGACATGTTCATGGACGCCGTACGGAGTATGGACGCGTCGGCCGATCGGCTCGAGCGCCTCGCCGACGCCGGCCTCACGACGCAGCGGTTGCAGGAAGAGGCGATCCGCAAACTCGACGCGCTCATCAGCATGGCCGAGCAGCAGCAACAACAGCAGCAACAGCAACCGCCGCCGCAGGGTCAGCAGGAGCAGCGCCCCGAGCCGGGTTCGCAGCAGCAGAGCCAGTCGCAGGCGTCGGGCGCGGGCGAGAATCAGGATGTCGACAGTCGTCCGCCGGCGCAGGAGCCGCGGCTCGAAGGTGAAATCGACGAAACGCGCGCCGAGTGGGGTCGCCTCCCGGCGCGGGTGCGCGACATGATCATGCAGGGCCTCGGTGAGAATCCCGCGGCGATGTACCGCCGCATGACCGAGCGGTACTACCAGCGACTCGCCGACGAGGAACAGGGAGCGCAGCCATGACCCTCCGCGCGGCCTTCCAATCGTGCGGCGTCGCGGGCGCCCTCGCGGTCCTGATGGGCGTGACGACCGACCGTCTCCAGCCGGAGAACGCTCCGGAGCCGGCGCGCGTCGTCTCGTCCGAGGCGCCCGTGGTCGATGCGCGCCTGAACGACGCGGTGGCGCGCGGACTCGCCTACCTCGCGGCGCAGCAGAACGACGACGGTTCGTTCGGCCAGAACACGCGCTACGGCCACAATGTCGGAATCACGGGGCTGTGCGGTCTCGCGTTCATCTCCGACGGGCACATGCCGGACCGCGGCGAGTACGGCGATGTCGTGCAGGCGACGCTCGACTTCGTGCTCGAACACGCGAACGAGACCGGCATGATCATGGCCGAGACCTCGCACGGACCGATGTACGGCCACGGGTTCGCGACGCTCTTCCTCGGCGAGATCTACGGCATGGGCGCCGCGCACGACGAGCCGCGCCTGCGCGAGGCGCTCGTCAAGGCGACCGAGCTCATCGTGAAGACGCAGAACAGTGAGGGCGGCTGGCGGTACAACCCGGTACCCGAGGATGCGGATGTGTCCGTGACGATCTGCCAGGTCATGGCGTTGCGCTCGGCGCGCAACGCAGGGATCAAGGTGCCGAAGGAGACGATCGACCGCGCCGTGCAATATGTGCGCGACTGTCAGAACGCGGACGGCGGGTTCCGGTACATGCTCAACCAGGGCGCCTCGGCCTGGCCGCGCTCGGCCGCGGGCGTTGCGACGCTCTACTACGCGGGCGTCTACGACGACGACGCGATCGACCGCGGAATCCAGTACCTGCACGAGAACGCGTTTCCGGGCGTGCGGCGTCAGCAGGCGCACTACTACTACGGCAACTACTACGCGTCGCAGGCCATGTTCCTCGCGGGCGGTGAGCACTGGGGGAAATGGTGGCCCGCGACGCGAGACGATGTGCTCAGCCGCCAGGACGCGCCGAGCGGCGGATGGCTCGATCATCACGCCGGTGGACCCTATGCGACCGCGATGGCGCTCATTATCCTGCAAATGCCGAAGCAGTATCTGCCGATCTTCCAGAGATAGATGGGGGCGTGACCCCTTCGCGCCGCGGGATCGACGCGGCCTTCAGGACTGAGTGGTGAACGCATGCGCCGACTGTTCCACACGCTGATTCGTTTCGCACCCCTGCTCGGGATGACCGCGGCCGTCTACGCCGCCGAGCCGGCGCCGGATCGCATCGCGTCGTTCCTGCTCATCGACGACCAGCTGTCCGCCCGCTCGATCTGGCTCGACGACATTGACGATCGGCGCATCGCGTTTCGACAGGACGGCGTGCGGCGAAGCCTGTCGCGCGACCGCGCGCTCGCGTTGCTTCGGCGACAGGACCTCACGCCCGACAACGGCGAGCCCGTACTCGAACTCGTCGACGGACAGCGCTGGGTGGGACGGTTGCAGCCGGCCGCGAGCGCCGGCGACGAAGTCCTGTGGGCGAACGATTCGCTCGGCACGATCACCGTGAACCTCGATCGGGTTCGGCGCATGCGCCTCGTGCGCGATGAGCCCTTTCCGGTGACCGACGCGTCGACCATCGGCGATGTCATCCGCCTCATCAACGGCGACACGATGACCGGCTTCCTGGTCGAGCTCGGCGATCCGGTCGTCTTCGAAACCGACGACGGGCCGGTCGAGATCGCGCTCGATCGTCTCGCGTCGATGACGCTGCTCAATCCGGGTGAGCCGGCGGTCGGCTTGCGGGTATGGACCGAAGAGGGCAGCGTCGTGGAGTCCGAGGCCGTGCGCTTGAACGACTATTCGCTCGCGATCACGCTGAAGGATCAGGAGAAGCCGTCGCTCGCCGGGCTCGAGTTCCTGCGTGCGGTGATCTTCGAAACCGAAACGCTCGTGGGGCTCGACGATCTCGAGGTCGAAGAAGTTTCGGCGCCGGGAGATTACACCGTGATCATGCCGCCGCGCGCCATCGATCCGCACGCGCCGCGGGGCCTGACCGATCTCGAACTGCACGGGCCGATCGCCGTGCGCTGGCGACTTCCCGCCGGAGCGACGCGGTTCGCGACGACGGCGCGGCTTCCGCTCGACGCGATCGGCTGGGCGGATTATGAAGTCGTGGTCGAGGCGGGCGGGGTTGAACTCGATCGTCGCCGGATCAACGCGGCCCAGCCGACAATCGACATTCTCACCGATCTGCCGCGCGGCGCCGGATCGCTCACGCTCCATCTCACCGAAGGTGAGCGCGGGCCGATTCAGGATGTCGCGATCTTCACCCGGCCGCGCGTGCTCGTCGAACCGATGCGCTGATCAGCGCCCGGCCCCTGCCATCGCGCCATTCGTCCGATCTACGCGACCGCCGCCTTGCCGGCGAGCTCATCCTGTCGCCCTTCGCGCACCGCGATCTTCTGCAGGCCGTTGATCGCCGCGTAGCGATAGGCCTCGGAGAGACTCGGATAGTTGAAGACCATGTGGATGAGGTGATCGAGCGTCGCGCCCTGGCCGAACTCTTCGGCGAGTGAAAGCATCGTCGCGGCGACATGGATGAGTTCGGTCGCCTCGTCGCCGACGATCTGGACACCGAGGATGCGGCGGGTCGGATACTCGAAGACGATCTTGATGAGGCCCGAGTGCGTCGTGTCGTCGCGATTGAGGATGCGGCCGCGCGCGTTGTGCGAGAGGAGCGCCTTGCCGGCCATCGCGTCGATCCCCGCCCGCTTCGCGTCTTCGAGCGTGAGCCCGACCATCGACGCGGGCGGAAGGGTGTAGAGCCCGATCGGCGTGATCGGCGAGACCTGCGTCTTGAAGTCGATGCCGAACATGTGGCACGCGGCGACGCGGCCCTGCTCCATCGAAGTCGACGCGAGCGCGGGGAAACCGATGACATCGCCCGCCGCGTAGACCGACGGACAACTCGTGCGGAAGTTCCCGTCGACTTCGAGATAGCCGCGATGGTTCGGTCGCAGGCCGACATTTTCGAGCCCGAGCCCGCGCGTGGCGCCGCTGCGTCCCGCGGCCCAGAGGGCGTACTCCGCTTCGACGACCGATCCGTCCTCGAGCGAGGCGACAACGCAGTCACGGCTCGATCCCCCGCCGCGCAGATCGCTCACGACCTGGCCGGTGAGGACGCGCACGCCGATGTCGTCCATGCAGCCGAGCAGCACTTCGCGCAGATCATGATCGAGGAAGGGCAGGATCGTCGCGCGCGGCTCGATGAGCGTGACGCTCAGGCCGAGTTCGGCGAAGACGCACGCATACTCGCACCCGATCACGCCGCCGCCGACGATGAGCAGCGAATCCGGAAGGCGCTGGAGGTTGAGCAGGCCGTCCGAGTCGACGATGTGCGGGTGGTCGTAGCCGAGGTCCTTCGGTCGGGCGGGCTTCGATCCGGTGGCGATGAGGATGTTCGAAGTCGTGATCTCGTGCTCGCCCGCGGGCCCGCTTATGCGCACGGTGTGCTCATCCATGATGAACCCGTGGCCGCGATGGACATCGATGTGATGCCGCTCCATGGCGCGCTCGATTCGATCGTGCTCAATCTGCTGCACGGCGCGCATACGGGCCATGAGCTTCGGCACTGAGACATTCTCGGCGAGATTGACCTCGAGGCCGGGAACCGTGCGTCGCCGGAACGAACTGAAGAGGAGCGCGGTCTCGCGGAGGGCCTTCGAAGGGAGCGTCCCGGTGTTCACCATGGCGCCGCCCGGATGGGGCGACTTCTCGATGATTGCGACCCGGCGCTTGAAGTAGGCCGCCTGCGTGGCCGCCTTCTCGCCCGCGGGTCCGCTGCCAATGCAGACGAGGTCATAGTCAAAGCCGCTCGGGGCGCCGTTCGGTGCAGAAGTACTCATATCGAGGTTTATCGGCCGACGCGGTGGGCGAAATCAGTGGGGATCGCGAGACCGATAACCCCGGATTAATTGGGCGACCCGGCGTCGCCCTCGGGTTTGAGCACGAGGCCTTCGTTCCGCCGGCCGTCAATGAGCGCGGTGAGCGGCGCCCGGAGTCGGGCCCACAGGAGCCCGTTGTCGTACCGCTTGATCCACGCCTGACCGCGCAGCCACTCCCAGTCGAGCGCGCCGACGCCGGTGTTCGGATTCACGGTCATGTATCCGACGCGAAACGATGTCATGTTGTGGAAGAAGTGCGAGCCGTCGGACGGCTCGACCGAGCGGCCGCGCATTTCAGTCTCAATGAGGATGCGGACGCCCGAGATCTGCCCCCAGGTCACGGGGATGCCGAGCCACGGATCGCGCGAGCCCCAGCGGCCCGGCCCGATGAGCAGATAGGGACGCTCGGCGGCGCGGAGCGACGCGTTGAGTTCGCCGATGCGCTGTCCGGTCTCGACGCTGTGCCGCGCGTCGAACTGTTCCGGATCAACGGCGACGATGTCGCGGATGCCCGCGAAACGACCGTTCCCGAGCGCATGATCGCTCGAACAGAACACGGCGTCGTCTTCGAGTTCCTGGGGCAGGCGCACCGGCTCGCGCGAGACGACAAGCGGGCGCATCTGGAGGATCGCGAACTCGGCGGGCTCGTCGGGCGTGTCCGGGAGGTCGACGGCGAACTCGATCTCGACCGGCGCGCTCATCCCCCAGCTACCGAGGTCGAGCAGGTGGCGCAGGATCTCCGGCAGGGGAACGAGGCCGCGCTTGAGCACGCTCGCAAAGGTGACGACGCGCGTCCCCTCGCGGGAGACGCCGTCGTGGATCGACTCGTTCTCGGGGCAGTAGGTCGACGCGAGCGTCGCGATGGCGCCGTCCTCGTCCGCCTCGTGTATCGGATAGCGCACGAGTGCGAAGCGCCGACCCGGCTCGCGGTCGGTCGGATCGAGCGGGAGCGCGTCGAACTCGCTTTGACTGTTACGCAGAATGTCGCGCACGGTGGAGAACTGCGGCAGGATCTCCGGCCGTTTCGGACAGAAGCGGAGCGACTCGCGTCCTTCGACGACGATGCCGCCGAGTCCGACCGCGATGAACGCCACGCCGTCTTCAGGCGTCATGCGTCCGAACGGGTAGTAGTTGTACGACCGGGCGACGCCGGCGAAGCTGGGGTAGAAGCGCGGCCCGCGGGGGCGGCCGACGAGGCGCTGCACGATGACCGCCATCTTGTCCGACTCGATCGGGTGCGGCGCCGCGTCGAGGTACGCCTTCGCATCCGCGGAAAACGCAGAGGCGTACACGAGCTTGATCGCGGACGACAACTCGGCGAGGCGCTTCGTCTTCGATCGATCGCGGTTCGGCAGCATGTAGGTGTCGTAAATGCCGGCGAACGGCTGGTCGAGCGAGTCTTCAAGCAGGCTCGACGAGCGCACGGCGAGCGGGTAGTCCATGATGTCGACGACCTGGCGGAGCTGGGCGGTCAGATCGCGCGGGAGGGCCGCGCGGTGAAAGGCGCGGCGGAGCTCCTCGTCGGCGAGGCCGCGCTTCGCCGCGTCCTTGAGTCGATTCTGCTTGAGGAACTCGTCGAAATAGTCGGTGCCGATGACGACCGCGGGCGGCACGCCGAGGCGCACATTCGGCCACGCGGGCCGGTCGCGATCGTAATGGGTGAGCATGCTGTTGATGAACGCGAGGCCGCGCGCCTTGCCGCCGATCGATCCCCCGCCCACGCGGGCGACGCCGGTCTGCGTGTCGAACGCCGCGGGGTTGAAGTCGGCGACGATGCCGCGCACCGCTTCGCGCCGGTGTGAGCGCATCGCTTCGACGAGCGCGGCGCGGAGGCGCTCGACCTCCGCACGCTTGTCGGGGCGCGGAGAATGCGACTGGCAGATCGACTTGATCATCTGCGCGAGCCGGAACTCCGCCCGCGCCTTGAGCCAGTTCGAGAAGTGACCGCGCGTTGCGTGGTAGACGAGCGACCGGTCGGCGACGCAGGAGAGGAGTTCTTCGAACGCGCGGAGATCGTCCGCGCGGGCGAGTTCACGCTCGTCACGCTCCGGATCGCGGAACACGAACGATCCGAAGCCGAGGTACTCGAGCATGAAGTCGCGCAGCTCCTGCGAGAGAATGTGCGAGCGCTTGTGGGCGAACGACGCTTTGAGCGCGTGCGCCCGGTCGTCGTTCGTTTCGTCGTTCGATTGCAGGAGGATTGGAAGATCCGGCTGATACGCGCGGATGTAGCGGGTGAGGGCGAGGCCGGCGTCGGAGTCGAGTCGCCCGTCGCGGAGGAAGCGCACATCGGAAATCACCCCGAGCACCATCGGTCGGTACCGCTCGTAGAGCGCGCACGCTTCCTCGTAGGACTCGGCCCAGAGGATCTTCGGCCGCGCACGGAGCCGAAGCATCTTCTGCGACAGGTTGACGCCCTCGGTGATCGTGCTCTGCGCCTGAAGCATGAGCTCGGTGTAGAGCATGGGCAGGTACGACGAAGTGAAGCGGATGGAGTCGTCGACGAAGAGGATGACCTCGACGCCCGCGGCGCGGGTGTCGTGGTCGGCGTTCCGCGCGTCTTCGACGAGGCTCACGATCGCGAAGAGGATGCGCGAGTCGCCCGTCCAGATGAACGCGCGCTCGAGCGCGTTGTGCGCGCGGATCTCCGATTGCCGGCTCTTGATGAGTTCGAGGTCGTGATGGTCGTAGCCGAGGAGCGCGACCGGGAGTTCCCCCGCTTCTTCGTAGACCGCGTTCGCGAAATCGAACGGATCCATCTCGCCGACGCGCATCGTGCTCACGACAAGGTCGTAACGGCGCCGCGAGCGCAGGGCGGCGAGGGCTTCGTCCGCGGTCGATACGCGGGTAATGCGCGGGGCGTACCACAGGTTGAGATGCTGGTACTCCTCGAGGAGCAGATCGGAAATCTGCCCATCCTCCTCGAGAATGAACGAGTCGTAGAGGCTCGAGACGAGGAGCACCTCGCGCACGCGATGCGGCATGAGCGATTCGAAGCCGTGAAACCGGCTCGCGCCGATCGGCCGTCCCTCGCTCCCGGAAAGCGGCTCGATGCGATTCATTCGAGGAGTCGCTCCGCGTCGCGGCGTTCGCGGAGACCTCGTGTCGCCGAACTCGCCGCGACACGCGCCATTCTACTGCAGAATGCGGTGCAGCGCGGCGTCCGCTCAATCGGTCAGCGGTCTTCGCCGCCGTTCATTGCGGCGTCTTCGTAGAGGAGCCATGTGTTCGGATCGAGTCGCACGGAGACCGGCGGAGTGTCGCAGGCGAAGGAGACCGTCGTCGATCGGCCGTCGAGCGTCATCGTCTCGACATGAGCACGGCCGTCCGCGTCGGTCCAGCCGATCTCGAGCGTCGCGCGGAATGGCGGCTCCTCCTGCGTCTGACGAACGGTGACCACGAGTTCGTTCGTCGCGGGGTTCGTGGTCCATTCCATCTCGAGCTTCGGATGCCCGGCCTGGAAGATCCACTGATCGAAGAACCATCGAAGATCTTCGCCCGATGCACGCTCCATCGCGCGCCGAAAGTCGTCGGTGAGCACCGATCCGTTCCGGTGTCGCGCGTAGTACTCGCGCAACCCTCTCCAGAATGTGTCGTCGCCGATCTCGCGCCGGAGCATGTGGAGAACCCAGCTCCCCTTCTGGTACGAGTTCGTCGAGAGAATGTCATCCACGCCGATCCGCTCGTCGACGACGGCGAATCCCGGCGCCTGGCGCGCGTAGCCGACGATGCGGCCGCGATCGCGCTCGAGCCCCACGACCATGCGGTCACGCCCTTCGGTCCACTCGAAGTAGACATGCGCGAGGTAGGTCGCGAAGCCCTCACTGAGCCAGACATGGTTCCAGTCCGCGACGGTTACCGCGTCGCCGAACCACTGGTGGGCGAGCTCGTGCGCGATGAGGCTGTCGATCGAACGCCCGCCGGTCACGGCGTTCTCGGAGTAGAAGATCGCGCTCGCGTTCTCCATGCCGCCGTAGCGCGTGCGCGACTGCACATGCGCAATCTTGTCGAAGGGGAACGGGCCGATGTGCGTGGTGAAGAGTGACATCGGTTTCCAGGTCTCGCCGAAGTCCACGAAGCCGGGTTCACGGTCGCGCGCGTACACCCAGATCTGCACGGGGACACCGTCGACCTCGCCGGCGTGACGCGTGGCGAACTCGGCGACGCCGATGACCATGAGGTAGGTCGAGATCGGCGTCGTCTCGCGCCAGACGGTCGTGCGCGGCGCCGGGCCGGGCGCATCCGTTTCTTCGACGAGCCGCCCGTTCGCGACGACCTGAAATCGATCGGGCGCGGTGATCGTGAACGAGCAGGTCGCCTTGTCGTGTGGATGGTCGAGCGTCGGCAGCCAGTGCCGCGCGCGGTTCGGAAAGTTGTCCGCGAAAAAGGTGCGCTCGCCGTACTTGTTCTCGGAGATGATGAGCCCGTCGGCGGGAGTCCCTTCGTATCGAATGATGAAGGCGCGCTCGTCGTTCGCTCCGTTCGCGCCTCCCGGTCGAATCGTGAGACGATCGTCGTTGTGCGTGAAGTCGATCGGCGCGCCGTCAGCGGCTTCGACCGAGCGCACGACCATTCCCGTCCCTTTCTCCTCGCTGCGACCGATGAGATCGAGCGTGAAGGCGTCGACTCCGGGCTCGACGAATCGGACGAGGGCCGTCGTCACGCCCTCGATCGTGTCGTGCTCGTCGACAAGCGTGAGCGCGAAGTCATAGTGGAGGAGGTCGATCCGGGGATCGCGCGGATAGTCGTCGGCGCGAGCCGCTGCCGCGGCGCCGAACAGCGCGGCCAGCGCGAGCGGTACGATCGGACGGACGAGGCGGCATGCCATCACGGCGTCGCTCCGGGCGAGGGACGGATCTGAGGACCGAAGTGTAGATGAACAGCGCTTAACAGGTGGCGGATACGGACTTTGGGATCGGAACCGGCCGGGGATATTCTCGTATGTATCGCAGCAGGGCGCCCGCGGGCCGGCGGATCCGGTCTGGGCGGACCACTGGCGTTCCGGGGGCGGCGACGCTCATGCATCGAAAGCAGGTCGGTTTTGGTGTGCGCTGAATATCTCTTTCCGGATGGCGGTCGACGCGAGCGGCGGGTCCGGTCGATATCGGACGACGCGCAGGGGCGTCCGTGGTACCGCATCGAGGGGCGCTTCATCATGCCGGAGCGCGGGCATCCCTGCGGTCCGACCGGCGACGCGTGGTTCCGCATCGAGGGCGATTGGATTTACCCGACCGCGCTTCACCCCGAGCGCAACGACGCGCTCACGCCGTGGTACGAAATCAGCCTCGACCATCTTTACCGTGCGGAAGGACATCCGCTGGGCCGAAGTCACCGGCCCGTCTTCCGGATCAGTTCGGACGAGCAGTCGTTTGAGCGTTCGGAGCGAGAATCGGATCGGGTGAACTCTCGACGCGTGGAGCGTTAGGGACTATTCTGAGCGGAGCGGATCCCGCTTCGTCCAATTGATTCTCAAGGCCAAGGGAGCGGCGTCAGGTGGAGCCCGTCCCGATGTCCCGCATCGAACTCATCAACTCGCGTGGCGAGGCCATCGCCGAGTTGCTTGGCGATCAGGTATATCTTCTGAACGGCGAGTGGTACGGCCGGCTCGTGCAGTCGACGCGCATGGTCATGCGCCGCGGCGTGTACATGGGCGAGCTCTACAACGACCGACACCTGCTCTTCAGCAATCACAACGACTGCCACGGCGAGGTCGCACGCCTCGTTCCCGGCATCATCGTGCATCTCGAGCCGATTGACCGGGAAAAGTTCAATCCGGTCCCCTCGGACTTCTGCGATCTGGCGTTCGAGTTCCTCGAGGCGCCCAGCCCGTCGGTCTGATTATCTTGAGCCAGGTCCGAGAAGCGGCGCCCATTCCACGGTGCGAGTCGCCCGTCTCGAAAAGATGGTCAAGCTTCCGGCTTATCGAACTGGAGCCGATTCCCTATCTTGCCGAAGGGCCTTGCGTGTCCCGGAAGATTCGACCGCATGGTGGCGGATCTTTGCGGGACGCGGCGTCGGCCCTCTGGAGCGATCGCGAAGTCCCGTCATGAACGCGGGGCGTTCGGCTCCCCCCCGTCCGGTCCTCGGGCGGCTTTCGTCCGGCGTCTCGTCACACGCCGAGCAGTTCAGGCATCGCGTTTACTTTCGAGTTCCGTGAGCGGCGGGGTCAGGCGCCGGCTCACCATGACTCTCAACTCGAGGCGATGAGAGATGGTCCGCGCGCTCGTGATCTCAAAATGTCAGTTTACGCGGGAAACGCTGACCGCCGCGCTCAAGCCATTCGCGTTCGAAGTCGCCACGGCGACGGATGAACGAAGTTTCGTCGAGACGGCTTCACAAGCGCGGTTCGATCTCTATCTGATCGACGCCGACCACCAGCGCGACCAGGGATTCCTGATTCTCCGCCACCGTGCGGCGACGCCGACGCTCAAGGGCGTGCCGGTCATGGTGATCGCCTCGCGTCCCGAACAGCGCATGGTGCTCAACGCGTTGAAGCTCGGCGCCTCGTCGATCATTCTCAAAGGCCACTTCACACTCGCCGATTTCCTCGCGCGGGCGAATGACGCGATCGCAAAGACGCGTGAAACCGGCGCTGCGCCGAAAATCCCGATGACTCCGACGCGGGATCAGGTCGAGGTCAAACCCGAATCCGTTTCGAAACCCAGTGTCACGATTGTCGATCCGCCGAACATGCGGGGTGAGACGGGAGTCGCCGGAGATTCGCCGGATCGACGCGAAGCCATCGACCCGACTGAGTACATCCGCGACCTTCAACCGCTCATTAGCGCGGCGGAGATCGAACGAAAAGTCGCCGAGTCCGCGGAGCTGCCCCCGCTCTCGCCGTCCCTTTCGCAGCTGATGAAACAGTTGAGCAGCCCCGACTCGACGATCGCCGGTGTAACAAAGCTCATCCGCCAGGATCCGGTGGTCGCCATCAAAGTACTCAAGCTCGCGAACTCGGCCGCTTATCGCCGGGCCGTTCCGGTCGACACGATTGAAGGGGCCGTGAAGTGCGTCGGCCTCAGCCAGCTCAAAACAACGCTGCAGACCGTTCGGATCATCGAGCATTTCGGGCGCACGGGCGAAGAGGGGAAAGTGAATCCCCTGCTCTTCTGGGAGCACTCGATCGCGTGCGGCCTCATTGCGGCGGAGCTCGCGCGGATCACCGAGCGCGCCGAACCCGAGCACGCGTTCACGCTCGGCGTCTTCCACGACATCGGGCGACTTCTGCTCGCACAGGCCGCGCCGAAACTGTACCGTCAGGTGATGGAGGCGGGGGCGGAGAGTGGGATTTCGCTCGACCGTCTCGAGCAGCGGATGCTCATGATCACGCACGCCGATGTGCTTGTCGAATCGCTGAAGCGCTGGCGCTTCGCGAAAGAACTCGTCGCTCCGCTCGCCGGCCATCATGACGATCCGGAGAAACTGCGGCGTCGCCTTAATGATCGGTTCGACGAGGCGGCGATCCTCATCCTCGCGAACCGGATGTCCAAGGCGCTTCTTCTCGGACACTCGGGTGACACGGCGTTGCGGCCGACCCACGCGTGGTGCGAGGCCCTGGGAATCGGCGCCTTCGATGTGGCCCGGATCGAGGAGCAGGCCGCGGAGTGGACGAACGATGTCAAGTTCGCCATGGTCGCGCAGGCAGGTGGGACGGCCTGGCCGGACTGGGGCCGAGAGCTCCGCGAGAAGATCGGTCAGCCCGTGCAGATTCAATACGTGAGTCGTGCGCCGAATTTCGATTCGTATCGAATGCTCTGCGATCGACTGTTCGGTGTCGAATCACGCTACGGGAAGCCGATCGGCGTGCTGCATGCTCCGGACCAGGAGAGCGTGCGGCTCGTGGTCAAACGGTGGCAGCGGCTCGCCGCGCAAGATCATGGGCATGATCAGATTCCGGTCGTGCTTCTCGCGCCCCAGGGTGTCGAATTCGACGAGTTCGATCACTATGCAGGGCCATCGGAGCGACTCTTCACTCCGACGCGCATCGAACATTTCGTCGACGCGATCGCGCGACTCGGCGCCGTCAAAGAACTCAGTCGCGCCGCGTGAAGCCATCTACCCGGAGCGAACCGCGGCGACGACGAGGTCGCGGTAGACGCCGCCGATGCGGCTCATGTCGGCGACGGTGAGGCCCGGGGCCGCGTTGATGAGCCACTTGAGTTCGCGCGGCGAGAACTCGGTCACATGGTAGAACGGATCGTTCCAGCGCCCGTACTGCGCCTCGGGCGTCGTCACGAGAAGATGTCCGCCCGGACGCAGGACGCGCGACGCGTCCTTGAGCACGCCGATCGGGTTCGGCAGATGCTCGATGACATCGAACATGAAGATGGTGTTGAAGCTCTCGTCCGGAAACGGCAGCGGGCCGCCGTCGGACTGGACGAAACGCGGCGACTCGGACGGGTACGGGCCCGCCTGGGCGACGCACCGCCGCGCCTGTTCGATCGCGTCGGGCTCGACATCGACGCCAGCGGCGATGATCCCGGTCTGCGCGACGAGATGGGTGAAGAGACCGTCACCGCAGCCGAGATCGAGCGCGACCCCTGCGGGCGTGAGTCGTTTGACGATCGCCGCGAGATGATCGGCGCGGGCGCGGTAGTCCGAGTTCTCGCGGTAGCTCGTCCAGTGAAGCGCGGGTCGCATCGTGTACTTCTCGAAGGGCATCGGGGCGCCCCAGAAGCGAGGATTCCAGAGCAGCCCCGCGCCGGCGAAGCGGCGGCGCGCTTCGTCGAGATCGGGCGCGCGCCAGTCGAACTCCCACTTCGCCTGGAAGCGCGACGATTCCGCATCGCTCACGACGATCCGGCCGGGCCGATCCTCCGCTTCGATCGCGACGACATCGGGCGTGACGACACAGCGTCCGTCCCGTTCGCGCAGCCGCAGGCAGAGATCGAGCAGCGCGAGCGCGCCGAGCGACGCGTCGAGCCCGCCCGCGTCGTCGAAGCGCTTCCGATCAACGAGCGCGACGCCTTCGGCGATCGCGTCGACCTCCTCGGGAAAGCGGTAGGCGAGCGCGGGATAGCCCTGTCCGAGGGAATGAAACCCTTTCGGATGCAAAACGAACTCCCCCATCGATCGAACGCGGTCGCCGCGCACGCGCTTCGCGCCGACCGCGGCGAGCCGGGGCATGACCGCGAACGGCGCGCGGAGTCGTTCGAGCCATTCATCGCCGGGCGCCAGCGAATCGACATCGAATTGAGCCCGGTGAATGAGCGCCTGGGCGCCTTCATCGCGGACGACCCATTCGATCGCAACCGCCTGATCGGCGGGCGGCGCCGGCGCGGGTGTGGTGGTTGATGACATAGTCCGCCCATCGGCGGGCGCTGCGCCCCGACATGAGCGGAAAGCGCTCGCTCCGCTTACTCGTGCTGCGGGGCGGAACGCGTCGGGCCGCCGAGTCGATCGGTCTCGGCCTGACGTCGATTCAACTCGGCGCAGCGCGGACAGAGCGGGAGTCCACCGTCGCCGATCGACCCGTCGCGAAGGTAGTCGGCCATGCCCTCGTCACAGCTCGTGTTGTTGTGATAGTAGTGGCGCTTCGATTTCGAATGCCATGACGCCGGAGTCTGAACCATGGCGACGCTCCTCAGGAGCGATCGCGACGACACGGCAGGGCGAATGCGGGAGACAATCTCGCAGGGGCGACTGAAATGTCGAGGAGATAGGAGTGCCCGATGTAACTCAACGATACCTCTGAAAGACGGCTGATGCGGCGTTATTCTTCGGAATGGCGCGTGATCATGGGTTCCCCGGCTCGCCGCGCTCGTCCGGCCGCGCGTCATCTGACAGTCCGGAGACCGAGAGCATCGTCCAGCCGAACTGAAGCACATCGCGCTCGATTCCGTCGATCGTCTCCTCATCGAGTCGGTCGAGATAGGCGCTGAGCGATTCGGTCGGGCCCTGGAGATGGAAGTGGCGCATGACGGCTTCGTACAGCGCGCGGACTTCGATCGCGTTCAGGCTCCGCCGCTCCAGCTTCTGGATATGCCCGAGCGCGGTATGGAGCCGCTCTCGGCGGGGTCGATTGTCGTCGGCGAGGCCGGCGATCGCCGCCTGCACATGCCGCTGCACGAAATGCTCCATCGCGAAACGCCCTCTCCTGTCACCGTTCCGGGCGCGCGCCGCGCACCCGCCAACACACCATGGTGCGCGCCGTCGGTTCGACGGTCCACCACGATCAGGATTCCCATCGGAGCCGCCAGTATACGGATTCGTAGCGGATAGGGGCTGAGGGGAGCGAGAATGGCGCCATTCACCGGGGATAACCCGGGTTCCGGAGTGTGGACAACCTGTGGAGGCGTTCGGGCCTTAACAAAAAGCAAAACCGCCGACCGGAGAGACTCCGAATCGGCGGCGGGTGGATGGCATACCTGTAAGTCCCTGTGATCACCAGCGCTTCCGCCAGTTCAGGAACCACCTTATACTATGACATTGGCTCGGCCCGCTTGCAATGGGAAAGTCGAATTAATCGCCCTTAATTGTTGACAAGCCGTAACCTACGCGCCATGGCGGACCCGACGCCGGGCGCCCCCGCTCAGGACCCGGAAACCGCCCCTACGATCGCCGGTGACGACCCGGAACGTCCATTCCGGAGCCCCCTCGGATGCCCGCCGACGCTTCTCCCCAACCGCCCGAAATTGATCCGCGCCGGCGATCGGCGGAGTTGCTGCGTGGCGTCGGGGCCGCGGCGCCGGACCTCACCTTCGCCGCCCGGTTTCTCGAGCGGGACCGTCGCGACGATCTCTACGGCGTCGCCGGACTCGCCCGCCTGCTCGCCGAGGTCGTCCAGGCGACGCCGCCCCTCGACGAGAACGAGGATGGCGACGGAGACGCCGCGTCGGGCTGCGGTTGCGGCGCCGACGGACCCGACGGGCGGGCGACGATCGCCCGCAACATCATCGATTACCTCTACGACGAGGCCGATCCGAAGCAATCAACCGGCCGGGTCGAACTCGACGCGGTCGTCCACGCGATCCGCCGGCGCGGTCTCGACCGCGGCGACTGGCGCGCCTTCATCGACGGGCTCTTGGAGTGGGCGGCGACGAACCGTGTCGCGACGCCCGGCGCGCTCGACCGCCGTCTCGACGCGATCTTCGCGCCGTTCATCCGGCTTCTCGCGGCGACGCTCGATCTGCGCCTCAACGAGAACGAACACCAAGCGGCGCACGCGCTCGCACGGGGTGTGGCGCGGGCGCGGCTCTTCGTCGGAATGCGCGACCAGTGGCGACGCGACCGGGTCTGGATCTCGCATCGCGAGTTGCGCCTGCGCGGCATGTCGGAGCTCGATCTCGCCGAATGGTTCGATGATGAGGACGCCCGGCTCGGCGCGGCGGAGGCGCCCTGGCGCGAGGCGCTCGAGGCGGAACTCGACCAACTCGAGAAGGAGATCGGTCGGGGGCTCACGGCGTTGACGAGCGCCGAGCCGCGCGTGGCGCGGACCGTGACGCTCTATGCGGGCATGTGGTCGCGCGCGGCGCGCGAGTGTCTCTCCGGCGCCGGTTTCCCCGAGCCGAGTCCCCGCGCGGTGATTGATCGGGCGCGGCGGCGCCGGTTCCGCGCGCTCGCGGGAGCGCTCTTCGCGCGCCCGGCGGAGGAGCCCTCATGAGCGGGTCGCCGTCGATCGTCGCGCTCATCGGACCGCGCGGCAGCGGGAAGACGACGCTCGGCCGACGCGTGGCCGAGGCGCTCGGGTGGCGCTTCGTCGATCTTGACGAGGCGGCGCTCGAGGTCGCCGGGGTGACGAGCGTGCGGGCGGTGTGGGACCGGGGAGGCGAGGCCGCGTGGCGCGAGGCCGAGACGACCGCGTTCGCCGCGACGCTTGACGGCGCAGCGGGCGACGAGGACCCGCTCGTGCTCGCGCTCGGTGGCGGGGCGCCGCTCGTCCCGGCGATCGGCGCCCGGATGCGGGCTGAGGCCGCGTCCGGCCGCATGGTAATCGTCTACCTCGAATGCCGGCCGGAAACGCTTCGTTCGCGACTCCGGGGCGGGACGGAGGACCGGCCCTCGCTCACCGGGGCGGACCCGCTCGACGAGATCGAAGCCGTCCTCGCCCGCCGCGAACCCGCGTACCGCGACCTCGCCACGGCGGTCATCTCGGGCGACGACCGGTCCATCGACAACGCCGTCGCGGCGATCCTCGCGACGGTTCGAAACGCGTAAATCCCGCCCTGAAATTGCTTTTTCGGGTTGCGAAGCGGCAGTGGGCGGCGACAATGCGGGCTGTCGCCGGCGCCTTCTCGCGCCGGTGTGGAGAACGGTGGGGCCGAACCGACGGCCAACTCAATATGGCGAACCGGGGAGCGTGCGGTGTCGCGCGCCCGCTCGCGTTCATGTGTCGGACGGCTTCGGGAGGATGTCCGGCCCGGGTCAGGGGCCGCGATACGACTGAAGACTCGAGTGAGTGGAGGAGTTTCTGTGATGCGTCGTATTGGCGTAAAGACTTTGACGACCCTCGCCGCGGTCGGCGCCCTCAGCGCCGGCGTCGCCGCGCAGGATGGACCGATCTATTTCCTGACGCCGCTCGGCGACCTGCCCGGCGGCGACTTCGACAGTCGCGCCCGCGGGCTCAACGATGTCGGCCAGGTGGGCGGCGTGAGTGAGAACGCGAGCGGCCCGCGCGCGTTTCTCTGGGACGAAGTCGGCGGCATGCAGACCTACGCCGACGCGAACCTCAACGGCGCGTTCAGCTCGACGACCGTCGACATCAACAACGGCGGCCTCATCAGCGGTGAGTCCACCGTCGCGCCCGGCGGCCAGGACAACACCCAGGTCTTCTACTTCGACGGCGTGAGCTTCGTCGAGCCGTTCGCGGGCGACCCCGACATCGCGTGGTCGCGCGCCGGACAGGTGAACAACAACGGCATCGGCGTCGGCTGGCTCGGCACGACCCCCGCGTCGGGCGGGCAGACCGAGCAGGGCTTCGCGTACAACTTCGCGACCTCGACGGTGACCCAGCTCTCCGGCCCGGGCGTGTCGAACAACACGGTCGTGAAGGGCATCAACGATTCGAATGTCGCGGCCGGCCACTGGTTCGAGAGCGGCGGGTCGACGGCGCGGCGCTGGGACGCGGCCACCGGCGTGTCCCTCGGCGACATCCCCGGCCTCGCCGGCTTCACCTACAACCGCTCCTCGAACATCAACGAGGCGGGAACGGTCATCGGAGCCAGCGCGAACGACCGCGATTTCCTCGACAGCCGCAACCCGTGGGTCTGGAACCCCGGCGATGCGGAAGTGACGGCCCTCGGCCTGCTCGCGGGCTATTCGAAGATGGGCGCGAACGACCTGACCGACGATGGCTCCCTCATCATCGGCACGGCGTTCAACACCGAAGTCGGCGACGGCGTCGGCGCCGTGTGGACGCTCGGCGGTGGCTGGGTCGATGTGAACACGCTCATCGACTCGACCGGCGACGGGTACACCGTGGTCGAGATGGAGAAGATCAACGCCGACGGCTGGATCAGCGCGACCGCGCTGCGCGACGACGGCTCGCTCGAGGCGGTCCTCCTGCGCATCATTCCGGCGCCGGGCACGCTCATGCTCTTCGCGGGCGCGGCGGGTCTCTTCATGAACGGACGCCGGCGGCGCGGTTCGTAAGACCGACTTCGGTTCGTTCCAATTGACGAACAACTCTGAACACCCGGGCCAGTATTCGGCCCGGGTGTTTTCGTTTTCTTCTCACGATCGAGGCGCGCGTGGTTGCGGATCGCGACTTTCTCGTGGTCGACGCCGATCTCACCCGTAGGATGAAACAGATCGCGCGGGCGCCGCATCGGTACGGAAGGAAGAGGGGGATCTTCGCGGCGCCGACGCCGGTTCGCCAGAGGGCGGCTGAGCCGGTGTGTCCGGACGGACTTGGCGCGGTCAACCAAGTCGCAGCGCTTCGCTGACGCAGTGAAGCGTGGATGGAGTCAGGAGTGAGTGAACGCCGCGCTCGGGCGAGCGCGGGCGTGTCGCGCGCGTCTGACTACGGCCTCACTCGTACGGCGACGCCGACGCCGGCGTCTCGCGCGATCGCTCATTCGCGGTTCGTCTCAGTCATGCCCATTGTCATTGTCCCGGAACCTGATCACACGCTCGATCCCATTTCGCACATGCTGGAGGAGATCTCATGCGAGCGCAAGCCGAAGCCAGTCGAACCATTCAGTCGCAGGACGGCCGGTTCACCTTTCGTTTTCCATCGGATCCCGACGGTCTCGACCAGGACCAGGAGTGGTTCGAACTGCAGCGTGACGAGGACGGCGCCGACGCCGACTGGGAGCGCCTGCGCATTCATGACTACGACAAACTCTTCGCGACGCCCGGTCTCTACGAGGCGCTCGTGTACGACACGCTCAAGTGCCGCAGCCCGCGGCGGCTCGTCGCGCTTCTCCGCGAAGTGCTCGACAACTGGCCGACGAGTCCGGGCGATCTCCGCGTGCTCGACCTCGGCGCCGGGAACGGCATCGTCGGCGAGCGGCTCCGCGAGGCGAACGCGAAGACCGTCGTGGGGATCGACATTCTTCCCGAAGCGAAGGCCGCCGCGGTGCGCGACTATCCCGACGCGTACGACGAGTACCTCATCGCCGATCTCACGGAACTCACGGAGGGGCAACAGCGCACGCTCCGCGAAGCGAACTTCAACGCGTTGACAACCGTCGCGGCGCTCGGCTTCGGCGACATTCCGCCGCGCGCGTTCGCGAACGCGTTCAACTATGTGTCGACGCCGGGCTGGATCGCATTCACGATCAAGGAGGACTTCCTCAGCGATGGCGACGAGTCCGGCTTCTCGGGGCTGATGAAGACGATGCTCCGTGAGCGCATCATCAACCTCGAGGGTCAGCTCCGCATGTTCCATCGCGAATCGCTCGCGGGCGAGAAGCTCTTTTATCTCGGTGTCGTGGCGCGGAAACTGCGCGACATCCCCGAAGACGCAATCCGCCGCGCGGAGTGAGGGCGAACTTCGCCGAATGTGAATACACATGGAGAAGCCGGGTTCGACGAATCGCACGCCCACAAGTTAGCCCCATGTGAACACACATGGGGGAGCGGGGTTCGATGAGTCGCACGCCCACAAGTTAGCCCCATGTGAATACACATGGGGGAGCGGGATACGACGACTCGTTGTTCGACAAAATCAAACGCGCGATCCGCCTCGCCGCGAGGAAGACGATCCGGGAGGCGTAGTCGTGGGGATTTGTGTGAGATCAACGGCGCGCGATTCCGTGCGCCGCTCCCCCGGGTGTGTTCACCCGGGGCTAAGTTGCGCCCCCCCCCCGGCGCCCGCATTCGCACGCCCCTCCCCCCTCCATTTCGCCCCATGTGAATACACATGGGGGAGCGGGGTGGATCGACTCGGGGATCGGCGGGTTCACACCCGCGCGCCGCTTTTCCGCGAGGAAAACAGGTTCGTTGTCGTGTTCGTGCGATTCGTGCGAGATCAACGGCGCGCGATTCCGTGCGCCGCTCCCCCGGGTGTGTTCACCCGGGGCTAAGTTGCGCCCCCGACGCCCGCACTCGCACGCCCCCCCGTTTCGCCCCATGTGAATACACATGGGGGAGCGGGGTTCGATGACTCATTGATCGACGACTTCACACTCGCGCTCCGCTATGCCGCGATCCGCCTCGCCGCGAGGAAGACGATCCGGGAGGCGTAGTCGTGGGATTCGTGCGCGATCAACGACGCGCGATTCCGTGCGCCGCTCCCCCGGGTGTGTTCACCCGGGGCTAAATTGGCGAGGTGGGTCGCGGGTATGGGGCGTAAAGTCGTCGCGTTGACCGGGTTGGCGGGTTCCCTACGATACGGTCCCTTTCACCCGCCGCGCGGGCCGTGCCCGGAGCGCGGGAACCGACGCGAATACGAGGCGCCCGACCGAGGACGATATGAGCGATATGAACCCGCTGGCGTTCAGCACCGTGGCCTGCCCGGACTGGGACATCGACCGGGTCATCGCCGCGGCGAAGGAATACGGATACGAGGGCGTCGAACTCCGTACCTTCGGCGCCGGGTCGTCGCGCCTCGCGAGCGATCCCGCCCTGAGCGACGCCGGCAAGGTGCGGGCGAAGTTCGAAGCGGGCGGCGTCACGATCGCCTGCCTCGCCACGAGCCTCGCCCTCCATTACAAGCGGAAGAGCGAGGCCGAGCAGGCGCTCGAGAGCGGCAAGTCGTACATCGATCTCGCGGCGGCGCTCGGGTGCGAACGCGTGCGCTGCTTCGGCTACCAGATCTACCCCGGCGAGCCGTGGCCGACCGGCGTGCGCCGCATCGCCGAGCGGTACCAGCGCCTCGCCGAGCACGCGGAAGACGCGGGCGTCGAAGTGCTCATCGAGAACGCCGGCTCGTTCGCGCGCGGCAAGGAACTCTGGCAGCTCACGAACTACACCGACCACCCGCTCGTCGGCGTGTGCTGGAATGTCGCGTACGCGGCGTCGGTCGGCGAGGGGCCGGGCGTGAGCGTCACGACGCTCAACTCGCGCATCCGTTACGCGAAGGTGAAGGATACGATCGTCGGCGAGGGCTCCGGCTTCACGCCGCTCGGCGAGGGCACGGTCGAGGTCGAGCGCTTCGTCGAACTGCTCCGCGGCATCGGGTACGACGACTGGATCTGCTTCGAGTGGGACAAGGCGTGGCTGCCTTCGCTCGAGGATCCGGAGACGGCGCTGCCCAAGGCGCGCGAGACGCTCGACGAGTGGATGCGCCTCAAGGTCGACAAGAAGGGCAAGCCGCTTTCGAAGTGGGAAGCCCCGGCGCTCGAAGTGAAAGCCTGAGCGTCGTCGTCATCATCCCGGTCGCAAACTCCGCATCGCTTAGATCAGTGTGAGCCAGAGCCAGAGCACGAGCGTGAACGCCGCGAGGTCGGCGACGCCCGTGAGCGTGATCGCGACGAGCCAGGGGCGCGGCAGGCGCAGATAGCGCGAGCACGCGAAGCCCCACCAGACCGCGGCCCAGATGACGGGTGGTCCAAGCCACATGAGCCAGTCGGCCGCGCCGTAGAGACGGATTTCCGTTCCGGCCATCGCGAACACCAGAGTGATCACCGTCCGCGCGAGAATGTAGCCACTCCAGAAGAGGGCGATGCTGAGCAGTCCGTACGCGGCGATGCGAATGATGTGCGAAGCGCGCGCCTTCGCCCGTCGAAGTGAGATCGGACAGGCGGCGAACGCGGCGGCCTGGAAGACGACCCATCCCACGAAGAGACTCAGAACGATCGCGAGTCGGATCGCGACCTCAAGCGAGACCATGAGATCGGTGATCAGGTCGTAGAGGATCACGCCGAAGTCTCGGAAGAGATCGACCGCGAGGGGCGGTGGTCGTATGGAAGCAAGATCGGCCGCGATAAAGATCACATAGCACAAGAACGCCACCACGAACACGAACGGCGCCAGGGCGAGCACGGGCCCGATCGCGCCCTCGTGCCGCATCTCGACTTCGCGCCAGAAGCGCCAGGGGCGGAGCGTCATGGCGAGCGTTTTGATCGCGCTGCGCACCGGCCGGCGGCGCCAGTGGCGTTCGAAGAGCCAGGGGTGCTCGGTCTCGTCGAGGAGTTCGCGAGTCTCGTAGTCGAGGCCGCACTCGGCGCAGCGGCCACCGAGCGGCCAGGCGCCGTCTTCGGCGCGTTCGATCTGCGCGCGGATCGAGCCGCGCTGGTCGTACCCGCAGCGCGGGCATTCGAGCACGGCGCGCTCGAACGCGTCGTCGAGTTGCTCAAGCTCGGGCGCCCTCGGAGACATCGGCGCCACTATACCGGAAATGATTGAGAAGAGTTACGGATCCGCGCCGGGCGTCGGCGCCGCGTCGTCGGGCGGGCGGCCGACGATGAAGAACTCGTCGACGCCCGAGCCGCGCAGGCGGTTCACGAGTTCGATGAAGATCGGCAGGCGGTCCTGGTCGCCCTCGAGCGCCGCGGCGACATAGATGCGCGCCTCCGGCTTCGCATCGCGCGCTGCGAGCACGCGGGCGATGATCTCGTCGAGCGGCGTGGGCTGCGCATCGACGAAGAGCGCGCCGGATTCATCGAGCGTGATCGAGATCGCGTCGACATTCGGCGCCGCGCGCCCTTCGGACAGGCCGGGCAGTTCCACGGGGAGGACCTGGGCGCGGATCATGAGCGTCATCGAATAGATGAAGAAGGTGACGAGCAGGAACACCACATCGATGAGCGGCATGATCTCGAGCCGCGGCTCGTACGAAGCTCGTCGAAGCTGGTAGCGCACGCCACGAGTGTAGCGGCGGCGCGGGGGCCGAACGCGACTTACGCCGCGCGCTCGAGGGTGACCTTTGGGTTCGCCTTGAGAAGCGGGAGCTCGACCTCACGGAAGACGCTGCCTGGGGCGCCTTCGTTCTCGGCGTCGATCGTCACGGCGCCGGTCGCGGCCGAGACGAACTTGCGATCGAGTTCGATCCAGAGCTTGCGGGCCTGCTCGAAGGGGATCGTGCCGCCGGGCTCGAAGTACCACTCGTGCTCGAGTTCGCGGCCGGCGGGCGTCGACTCGAGCGATCCCGGGCGCACATGGAGCAGGTGGCGTTCAATGGAGATCGGCGCGACGTTCCCGGTCGCGCGCCAGACGAGCTGGCGGTTCCAGGGCGTCGAGCGGAGCCGCGCGAGGATGTCGTCGAGGCGGCCGCGCACGGCGCGCGGCGCCGTGTCGCGCCAGATTGATTCGTCGGGCGTGTACACGAGGTCCGGGCCGCGCATCATGGGTTCGATGAGCATGGCGAAGCGGTACGCGCCGGTGTCGCAGGCGACATAGCGCCATCCCATGCGCGCGTTCCACTCACTCATGCCGCCGCCGAAGAGACCGCTCAAGAAACCCATCGCCGGTCCTTTCCGTTCGTGCGCCCGCGCAACCAAGGCGGGGAAGTCTTCATAGTCCTTGATCGGTCGGTCGCGCGCGGAACTCGACGAAGAACGGCGGCGCACGGCCCTGCGTCCGGTAATACGGCTATTGTTGATCGCCGTGCAATTCACGACGGACTTTCAAAACGCGGAACAGGTCGTCAATGTGCTCAACCGCGCCGGGGAATACTGCCTCGGTGAGGCGTACCGCGACAAGTCCGTCGTCCGCCTGCCGGACAAGGGGCGGCTGCTCGCGACGGGTGATCTCCACGACAACCCGTTCCACCTCGACGCGATTCTCAAGCTCGCGAAGCTCGACGCGTCGACCGACCATCATGTCTACTTTCACGAGCTCATTCACGGCGAGAACTTCATCAACGGGCTCGACTACTCGCATCGCATGCTCATCAAGGTCGCCGAACTCAAGGCGAAGTACCCCGACCAGGTGCATCTCATCCTCGCGAACCATGAGATTGCGCAGATGACCGGCGCCGGCGTGTCGAAGGGCGCGGGCGACTGCACCGCGCTCTTCAACGACGCGGTCGACCAGGTGTACGGCGACCACGCCGAGGATGTGCGCAGCGCCATCAACGCGTTCATCCGGTCCTGGCCGATCGCCCTCGTGACCGCGTCGGGCATTCTCTGCTCACACAGCGTACCGGCGACGCATGCGCTCGACCGCTTCGACGCGAAGCTGCTCGAGCGCAATCTCACGGACGCCGACTTTCAGTCGCCCGACGGCTCGGCGTACCTCATGGTGTGGGGACGCAACCATTCGGGCGCGCACCTCGACCGACTCGCGGAACTCTTCGGCGTCGAGGCGTTCATCCTCGGCCATGAGCCGGCGGAGACAGGGTACGAACCGGTCGGATCCCGGGGGCTCGTGTTGAACAGCGACCATGAGTCGGGCGCCGTCGTCACGATCGACCTCGCCGAGTCGCCGCCGAAGCGTGACGAATGGCTCTGGGCGGTGACGCCGCTGCGGAGCGTGCTCGAGACGGGGTAGCCCGCGTTCAAGAAAGAACATGGCCGGGCGTCTCCCCTTGATCGCCCGGCCATGCGTCAGGACTGGATGTGATGCGGACGATTCGTCGGCTCAGGCCGCCGCGCCGCGTCGTCGAAGAAGAAAGCTGATTCCGCCGAACACGAGCAGCGCCGCGGCGCCGGGGGTCGGGATCGTGATGAACGCCGCGTCTGAGCCGAACTCGGCCGTCACGCCGTCGCGAAGAAACGCGAGGTTCGCCACCGGTCCACTGAGTGTCAGCGTCGCGACGACCTCGTCCTGAATGGCCCCGAGCCCGCCGACGGGAATGAGTTCGGGGTCGGCGATGAGCCCTCCCTGCGGACCGTTCAAGCTGCTCGGCCCATCAAGGTTCGGTCCGCCGAAGGGCGTCGTCCCCGCCTGCATGCACGAGAAGAAGTGATCGAACATGTTCGTCGTGCCGCCGTTGCCGTAGCCCCACTCGCCGCTCACATCGGAGCCCGGGCCGTAATACCCGGTGTCGAAGTTGACGGATTCGCTGTCGTCGCCAATGACGACCGAACCGCCAGTGATGAAGACGGTCGGATCGCTGAAGCTCCACGAGACGCCGGTCAGGATCTGATCGCTGTTGTCGAAGCCGACGGGGGCGCCAGTCGAGATATTGCGCAAACGAACTTCGAGCGTCGTCGCGTTGAGCAGGGTGAACTCCGCCTCGGCGGCGAGTCCCGAAGGATCGTTGAAGACGATGAGATCGGCGTCGGCGGCGCCCGTCATCGTCCCTCCCCCGATAAGCGCCGCAATGGCCATGGCTCCGAGCGCGCGGGGCGCGCGGACCTTCCGCGGTGGTACGAACATCGTTGTCTTTCTCCCCAGTCTCACAGACTGCAACTGAACTACAGAAATCCCACTTCACCACACTTGAGAGGCGGAACTATTGTGGCGACAGCACTTTGCGAGGTCAACCCGGAAAAGCGGGGATGAGACGCCCTTTCCCCGGCGCCGGCGGGTCCGGCGGGTCGACCGGCCGCTCGATTCGGGGAATATCCGACGGATTGGGCCGGTTGGGTCTCGCGAGGGCGCCGCGGCGGTCGGTATGCTGGTTCCGCCGCCCGACCACCCTCCCGCCCGGACCCCCCACCACCTGCGGCCCGGGCGATCGATTGATCGACGGATGAATTCTCCGCGTCGGGCGACCGACGCCACGATCCACGACCGCTCATGGAGACGGATTGATGATGACGACGACGATGACGCGGCGCCGACGGCGCGCGACGACCTGTGCGCTGACCGCGGTCGCGACCGTGTCGGCGCTCTTCGCGTTCACCACCACCCCCGCGTTCGGCCAGGCCGACCCGGGCGACCACGGCAAGATTCCCCAGCCCGCCGAGCCGATCCGCTATGACGGACACGCGGTCGTGCGCGTGCAGATCACCTCGACGAACGACCTCGTCACGATGGCGAAGATCTCGGATGATGTCTGGTCGCATGGCGAGGGCATCGGGCCGGTCGATTACCGGGTCGCGCCGGAGATGATGCCGGTCCTCGAAGATTCGGGCCTTGAGTTCGAAACCCTCATCCCGGACATTCAGCCGCTCATCGACGCCGAGTCGGTCGCCGCGGCGGGCGGTGGTGATGGACCGTGGTTCGACTCGTACCACACCTTTGACGAGATCATGACCTACCTCGCCGATCTCGAGGCGCTACGCCCCGACATCGCCGAGCGTTTCGTCCTCGGGACTTCGCTTGAAGGGCGCACGATCTACGGCCTCAAGATCACGGGCGACACCGGCGGTTCGAAGCCGGGCGTGCTCTACCACGGATGTCAGCACGCGCGGGAATGGATCACGACGATGGGCTCGACCTACATCGCGGACCAGCTCGTACGGAACTACGGGACCGATCCGTACCTCACCGAACTCGTCGACGAGGTCGAGATCTATGTCGTCCCCGTCGTGAACCCCGACGGCTACGAGTACTCACGCCTCACCGATCGCATGTGGCGGAAGAACCGGCGCAATAACGGCGGCGGGTCGTACGGCGTCGACCTCAACCGCAACTGGGCGTACGGCTGGGGTGGTGAAGGATCGAGCGGGGATCCGAACAGCCAGATCTACCGCGGGCCGAGCGCGTTCAGCGAACCGGAGACGCAGAACCTTCGCGACTTCATGATCGCGAACCCGAACATCAACGGGCACATCGACATTCACAGCTACTCGCAGCTCATCCTGCAGCCGTGGGGCTGGACGATCAACCTGCCCCCGGACCATGACCGCTTCGAGGTCCTCGGCGCCGACATGCAGGAGGCGATGGCTTCGCTCTACGGCACGAACTGGGTCCACGGCCCGTCGTACACGACGATCTATCCCGCGTCGGGCGTCGCCCCGGACTGGACCTACGGCGACCAGGGCGCCTGGGGGTTCACCTTCGAACTCCGTGACGAGGGTCAGTACGGATTTCTCCTGCCGCCCGAGCAGATCATCCCGGCGTCGGAAGAGTGCTTCGCCGGCGCCATGGTGCTCGCCGACTGGGTGCGCACGCGCCTCGCCTTCTCGCTGCCCGAGCCGCTGCCGGTCGCGGTTACGCCGAATGTCGCGGCGCCGGTTCGGATCGCCATCGAGGAGGTCAACGGATACTCGTACCAGGCCGGGTCGGCGAAGATCTATTCGCGCCTCGGCTCGAGCGGATCGTTCACGCCCGACACGATGACGAACCTGGGCGGCGGCGAGTTCGAGGGCATGGTTCCGCCGGCGGACTGCGGCGACCTCGTCGAGTTCTACTTCGAAGCGCAGGCGGACGACGGCACCTTCGCCCACTTCCCGGAGGACGCGCCGAATGCGGTTTTCTCGACGCTCGCCGCGAACAGCGAGACCGTCCTCGCCGACAACTTCGAGAGTGACCTCGGCTGGAGCGTGGTGAACATTCAGCTCGACGACGGCGCGTGGGAGCGCGGCGTACCGGCGGGTGACGGCACGCGCGGCGACCCGACGAGCGATTACGACGGCTCCGGCCGCGCGTACCTCACCGGCAATCGCCAGGGGAACTCTGATGTGGATGGCGGACCGACCCGCGTCACTTCGCCGAGCTTCGATCTCGACGGCGCGTTCGATTCGGTCATCCGCTACGCCCGCTGGTTCTACAACGACGACGGCGACGCCGACCGGCTCGTCGTCGAACTCTCGAACAACAACGGCTCGACCTGGACCGAGGTCGAATCGGTCGGCGGACGCGGCGGCTGGGTTCCGAACGAGATCCGCGTGAGCGATTACCTCGCGCCGACCTCGACGATGCGCCTGCGCTTCTCCGCGTCGGACAATCCGAACGACTCGATCACCGAGGCGGGCCTCGACGCGGTCGAGATCCTGAAGCTGTCCTGCGATTCGGGCGGCGAGTTCACCCTGGCCGTGTCGAACCTCGTGGCCGGACAGGATGCGACCTTCAACATCACCGAGGGCACGCCGAACGAGGCGAGCTACCTCGTGTACAGCCTCGTCGGCCCGGGCTCGACCTTCGTGCCGGCGTTGAATGTCACGCTCGATCTGTCAAGCCCGCGTCAGGCGGGTGGTCGCATCTTCACCGACGCGAACGGCGACGGGCAGTGGGTGCTGCGCATCCCGGCGAACTCGTCCGGGCGTCGCGTCTGGCTCCAGGCGGCGCAGTTCGAGAATACGACGAATGTGGTCGACTCGACGGTCCAGTAACCGTCTGCATGATCGTGGATCGAGACGCCGGCGCCTCTTCTACGGGGCGCCGGCGGTCGTTTTGTTGACCGGGGCGCCACGCATTTCGACGCGTGTGGTAAGGTAAGTGAGGTGGGAAACGCGGGACGGGGCCGGTCGTTCGAACCGTCGCCAGCCGCGTGAATCAGCGACAACGATCGACGGGAGAACGACGATGATCCGCTCCGCCCCGACGCGCGGCCTGCTCGCCGCTTCGGCGCTTTCGCTCGGCGCCGCGACCTTCACCACCGCGTCCGACGCCGACGCGACCTGGTCCATCATCATCATCGATACGGAGACGAAGGAGATCGCGATCGGCTCGGCGACCTGCCTCACCTTCTTCGATCTCAAGGAGGGCACGCCGGTGCTCGTCGTCGAGAAGGGCGGCGCCACGGCGCAGGCGCTCGTGGACGGCGGCGCGCGGAACCGTTCGGTCATCTGGTCGAACCTCCAGTTCGGCGTCGATCCGATCGAGATTCTCGATGTGCTCAAACTCATCGACGGCGCGCACCAGAGCCGGCAATACGGCATCGTCGATACGCAGGGCCGCGCGCTGACTTTCTCCGGCTTCAACACGCTCGACTGGGCGGGCGGCGTGACCGGGTCGACCGGCACGCTCGTGTACGCGGTGCAGGGCAACATTCTCACCGGCGAGCCGGTCGTCCTCGAAGCCGAGGCGGCGATCCTGAACACGCCGGGCGATATCCCCGAGAAACTCATGGCCGCGATGGAAGCGGCGCGTGAGATGGGCGGCGACGGGCGCTGCTCCTGTTCGCCGCAGGACCCGACGGGGTGCGGGTCACCGCCCGACCAGTTCACGAAGTCAGCGCACATCGCGTACATGCTCATCGCGCGGCCGGGCGACTCGGACGGGAACTGCACGAGCGGGCAGGGCTGCGCGACCGGCGACTACTTCATGGACTTCAACATCGCGAACGCGAACTTCGGTGATCCCGATCCGGTGTTCACGCTGCGTGACTGGTTCGACGACTGGCGCGTCGAACTGCAGGGCCGGCCCGATGGCGTGCAGTCGACCACGCGGCAGACCGTCGAGACGCTGCGGCCGGACGGACAGTCGATCGCGACGATCTCGTTCGAATTGCTCGACTGGGAAGGCGCCGCCATCACGGCGCCGATTCAATCGATCACCGTCGAACACGGGCCGGAGAGCGCGGGAATCTGCGACATCGGCCCGGTCGTCGATCTGGGCGGCGGCATGTACGAGTTTGAGGTTACTGCGGGGGTGTGCACGGGGCTCGATGAGTTCCGCATTCAAGTCGACGACGGCGTTCGTCCGGTGACGATTGCGCCCGATCCCGAGTTGCGGATCGAAATGCCGCCGGACGAGTTCCAGCTCGCCGCGCCGACGCCGGGAATCGCGGGCGAGACGAACACGCTCTGCGCGAGCAACGGCGAACCGGGGTCCACCGTCGTCTTCGTCTACAGCACACAGCTCGGTTCGACGAACACGGCGTGCGGGACGCTCGGGATTCGCGCGCCGATCGTGGCGGGCGAAGCGATCGTCGGCGCCGACGGCGTCGCGTGCATCGATGGCTTCGTGCCGCGGAGTTTCCGTGGCGACACGCTCTACACACAGGCGGTCGAACGCGAAAGCTGCGCGCGGAGTAATGTGAGCTGCTGGACTTTCGAGTGAGCAGGCGTGCGATCGGGCGCTCGAGCTAGACTTCGCCGATGAACGCCGCGGTGATCAGCATTGGTGACGAGATTGCGTGCGGCGATCGCGTCGACACGAACTCGGCGTGGATCGCGCGGCGGTTGTCGGCCCGCGGGGTTCGCGTGACGCGGCAGCTGTCGCTTCCCGATGATCGCGCGATCATCGCGGCGGCGCTGCGCTCGACCATCGGCGCCGTCGAAGTCGTCGTCGCGACAGGCGGGCTCGGCCCGACGGGCGACGACCTCACGCGTTTCGCGCTCGCCGATGTGCTCGGGGAAGATCTCGAGAACGATGAAGAGGCGCTCGCGACCTTGCGCGCCAGGTTCGACCGTCGGGGCATGGAAATGGCCGAGTCGAATCGTGTCCAGGCGCTGCGTCCGCCGTCGGCGCGGTTTCTGCCGAACCCGCTCGGCACGGCGCAGGGGCTCGACGCCGAGCGCGGGGCGCGGATGTTTTTTCTCCCCGGTGTGCCGCCCGAGATGATGAAGATGTACGACGAGCAGGTCGCGCCGGCGCTCGAGACGCTCGATCCGTCGGCCGGCGCCCGGGTCGTCCGCGCGGCGACGGTGCAGGCGGTGAGCATCGCGGAGAGTCGCGTCGCCGATCTGCTCAAGGACCTGCTCGACCGGCGCGAGCCGCCGCTCGTCGGGACACTCGTAAGCGACGGCGTGCTCAGCGTGCGCATCCGGCACGAGGGATCGGCCACGGAGGTCGACGAGCGTGTGTGCGCGACGAGCGCGACCATTCGCGAGCGACTCGGCCCGTATGTCTACGGCGCCGATGACGAGCCGCTCGCGGTCTCGGTTCTGCGCCGACTCGTCGCCGACCAGGCGACGCTCGTGACCGCCGAATCGTGTACCGGCGGCATGCTCGGGGCCATGATCACCGATTCGCCCGGCGCGAGTGAGGCGTACCTCGGCGGATGGCAGACCTACGCGAACGCAATGAAGACGAGCCAGCTCGGCGTGCCGGCGAAGCTCATCCGATCGCGCGGCGCCGTGTCGGCCGAAGTCGCCGAGGCGATGGCGCAGGGAGCGCTCGAACGCGGCGGCGCCGATTTCGCCCTCTCGATCACCGGCGTGGCGGGTCCGGAAGGCGGATCGGAGGAGAAGCCGGTCGGCACGGTCTACCTCGGCCTCGCCTATCGCCGGGTTGACGGCCGCGATGAGGATGGCGTCACGGTGCGTCGTTTCGAATTCAGCGGCGATCGCGACATGATTCGCCGCCGCTCGGCGACCTCCGCCCTCGCGATGCTCGTCTTCCACCTTGATCATCGCGGATCGTTGCCCGAGATGCTCTGGGAGCGGTCCGACTGAACGGGGCCGCGAAAACGGCGTCCCCGGCGTCGTTCGCGTAGAATCTTCTCATGAGCAGTCCCGGCGAATCGAAACGCGTGACGCTCCGCGACATCCGCCGCCTCGTCTCGAAGGGCGAGCGGTTCGCGTGCCTCACGAGCTACGACGCGACCACGGCGCGGTGGCTCGAGCGCGCCGGGCTGCCGCTCATCCTCGTGGGCGACACGCTCGCGGAGATGACGCTCGGGTACGACCAGACGATTTACGCGCCGATGGACCTCATGGTCGCGCTGACCGCGGCGGTGCGGCGGGGGGCGCCGAATGTGCTCCTCATGGCCGACATGCCCTTCATGAGCTACCAGGCGGACGACGCCGAGGGATTGCGCAACGCGGCGCGTTTCATGACCGAAGCCGGCGCCGACCTCGTGAAGATCGAGCTTGACGGCTCCTTCGCGCCGCTCGTTAGAAAGATGACGCGGGCCGGGATCCCGGTGGTCGCGCACATCGGTTCGCGGCCGCAGCACACGAAGATCGCGGGCGGGTATCGCGCCTCGGGTCGGACGCCGGACGATGCGAAGCGGCTCGTCGACGACGCCCGGGCGCTCGAAGACGCCGGCGCCGTCATGCTCCTCGTCGAGGCGACCCCGGCCGAAGTGAGCGAAGCGATCGTCGCCCAGGCGAAGGTCCCCGTCATCGGCTGCGGCGCCGGGCCGGCGTGTCACGGGCAGGTCATCGTGCTCAACGACCTGCTCGGCCTGACCGACTGGCAGCCCCGGTTCGCTCCGCCCGTGACGAACTTCGGCGAGCAGATCGTCGACGCCGCGAAGACCTGGATCGATCGCGTGGCCCGAAACGACCTCGGCGAGCACCCCTACCACATGGTGGGCGAGTCGACCGCGCGATCCGGAGGATCCGAAGCGGCGCCGCCCGCGAAGAAGGGTGAGACGAGGCCCGGCTGGCGCGAAGGATCGATCTCGAGCGATACGCCCGAGCGGCCCTCAGTTACCCCCGCGGCGAGCCGATGACGAACGAGGCGGGCGGCCGCCGATGGTCCTGGACACAACGGCGCGAGACCGTGACTTATGAATGAATTCCGTCGATACGCCCCGAGTCTGCTCGCGCTCATCTGCGCCGTGGCGACGCTGCTGCTCGGGCCGGAGATCGTGCGACGGCTTTCCTTCGCCGGAACCGTGGCGCAGGTCCAGAGCGCGCGGTCGGAACTCGCCGCGTCGGACGCGCTGAGCCAGTTGAACGATTCGGTCCGCGCCGTGGCGCGGGCGGTTGAACCGAGTGTGGTGCACATCACCGTACAGCGGGCGACGGACACGATCTCGGCGCTGAGCGAAATCTCGACGGGAAGCGGCTGGATCTACGACGACGACGGTCGCATCGTGACAAACGAACATGTCGTCCGTGACGCGGGCGCGATCGAGGTGCGCTTACACGACGGCACGCATCGCGCGGCCGAACTCATCGGGGCCGACCCGCGCACGGACATCGCGGTCATTCAGACGCGGAATCCGCCCCCGCTTGTGCCGGCCGTCCGGGCCACGGGACAGATCCTCGAGCAGGGCGACCTCGTCTTCGCCTTCGGCTCGCCATTCGGATTCGAGTTCTCGATGTCCTCGGGCATCGTCGCCGGCCAGGGCCGACAGACGCAGGCCATGCAGGTCTACGAGAACTTCATCCAGACCGACGCCGACATTCATCCCGGCAACTCGGGGGGCCCGCTCACGAATGTCTACGGCGAAGTCGTCGGAATGAACACCGCAATTACCGTGCACGCCGCCGACCGCGGGTCCGGCGGACGCACGGGGTCGGTCGGGCTCGCGATTCCGCTCGACATCGTCGAGTTCATCGTCGACCAGCTCATCCGGACCGGTCGCGTGCGCAACGGCGGGCTCGGGGTGACGCTGCGCAATCTCGACGATTCACCGCGCGGCGCCATCGGGTACTACGGTCCGGGCGTATGGGTGCGAACGGTCACTCCCGACGAAGTCGCGCACGACGCCGGGCTGCGGCGCAACGATGTCGTCATCGCCGTGAACGATGAACGGGTCGACGGACTGAGCGAATTCGCGCGGGCCGTCGGCGAATCGACGGACGAGGCCGTGCGGCTGCGCGTCCGGCGCGATGGGCGGAGCTACGAATTCACGCTTCCCGCGACGAACGGTCGAGCGAATCACGGCTACGAAGTCGGTGAACTCGACCGGAGCTTCCGCGAGATGATCGAGTTCGACGGGAGCGGTGTGTGGGTCGAATCGGTCCTGCCGGGTCTCCCCGCGGAAGACGCGGGCATTCAGGCCGCCGATGTCATTACGGCGGTGAACGGCGTGCGCATCGAGCGCACCTCGCAGCTTCGCTCGGTCGTGCACACACAGGCGCCCGGCTCGACGGTGCGCATTCAGGTATGGCGCGACGGCGCCGAGCGCGAGTTCGATGTCGAGTTAATCGAATGGGACCATGTCTGGGATCTGGGCGGCTTCATGCCCGATGAACGACGATGAATGCCGCCGGGAGTTCGACGCGGCGCCTCGTGATCGCGCCCAACGCGTTCAAGGAAACCCTCACCGCCGCCGAGGCGGCCGAGGCGATCCGCGCCGGCGCCGCTCGCGCCGACTCGGCGCTCGAGTTCGAACTCGTTCCGATCGCGGACGGCGGCGACGGCACGCTCGACGCGCTCACCGCGACGCGAGGCGGTGAACGCCGTTCGTCCCGCGTGACGGGGCCCCTCGGCGACCCCGTGGACGCGGAATGGGCGCTGCTTGGAGGCGGACGGGTCGCCGTCATCGAAATGGCCCGCGCCGCCGGGCTCGCCCTCACTCCCCGCGACCAGCGCGATCCTGAGTGGACGACGACCTTCGGCGTCGGCGAGCTGATCATCGCCGCGCGCGAGGCGGGCGCCCGGCGAATCATCGTCGGAGTCGGCGGCTCGGCGACCTGCGACGGAGGATGCGGATGCGCGCAGGCGCTCGGCGTTCGCTTCGTCCTCACGGGGGGCGAGACGCTCGACGCGTCGACGCGACCGGTGACCGGGGGCGATCTCGAACTCATCGAGATCATCGAGGCGCCCCGCCATGCGAACGCGTTGACGATTGAAGTCGCGTGTGATGTGCGCAATCCGCTCTTCGGTCCGGACGGCGCCGCCTTCGTCTTCGGACCTCAGAAGGGCGCGAGTCCCGACCAGATCGTGCGTCTCGACGAAGGGTTGCAGTGGCTCGCGGAACTCGTCGGAGACGCGGCCGACCCGGACGAGCCCGGCGCCGGCGCTGCGGGCGGTCTCGGCTTCGGACTGAGCGCCTGGTTCAACGCGGCGTTACGACCGGGTATTGACCTCGTGCTCGACGCGGTGCGCTTCGATGAACGGGCCGAGGGGGCGACGCTCATCCTCACCGGCGAAGGTCGACTCGATGGACAATCCGTGGAGGGAAAGGCGATCGGTGGTGTCGCGTGGCGCGGTCTCGCGCTCGGCGTCCCGACCGTGGCGCTCGTGGGATCGACCGGCCCGGACGCGAAGCGATCACTCCGGCGCCACGGCGGCCCCCTCGAAGCGTTCTACAGCGTCACCGACACGCTCGGTTGGAGTGAATCTCGCGCCATGGCGTCGCCCGCCGAAGCACTCGAAGCGCTCGCCGAACTCGTCGTGCGTGAGAAATTCGACGCCGCTCAGTCGTGAATGAAGACGGTGCTCTCGCCCTCGACGAGCATCTCGTAGATGATCGCGACATCGTCCGCCCGCATGCGCACACATCCCATCGACGCCTGTCGGCCGATGGAGTCGGGCTCGATCGTACCGTGAATGCCGTAGCCCGAGAGGTTGCGTGTGTCTTCGTCGACGCCTTTGAGTCCGATCCAGCGCTCGCCGATCGGGTTCTTCGGATCGTCGGCGGCGAACTGCTCGCCGGTCCGCGGATTCGCCCACGGTGGATTGATGAGCTTGCTCTGTTCGCGCACCATCCAGGCGCCGGTCGGGGTCGAGTCGAATTCGCCGAGACCGACCGGGAACGAGCGGACGAAGACGCGACGGCCGAGCGAGTCGGGCGCGCCGATGAAGAGATCCATTCGGTATTCGCTCTTGTCGATCACCGCGTGGAACGGGCCGCGCACGACTTTGATGGTCTGCCCCGCGCGGATCTTGCGGGCGTCCTCGATGCCGTTGATGCGCGTGAGAAAGCGCCAGTCGATGTCGTACGGCGCCGCGACCTTGGAGAGGCGGTCGCCGGACTTGATCGTGTACGAATCGGCGAAGGGATCGCCCGATACGACCGTGGGGCTGAAGACGAGGGTCTGGTTGATCCGGGAGAGGGCCGCGCGGATCGCGGGAGCGGCGTCGCCGACGCGGGCGTGATGCAGGGCGTCGTTGTACGCCTGCCGCGCTTCGACGAGTCGATTCTGGCGTTCGAGCTTCTCGGCCCGGACGATGAGATCGGCGACCTGCGCGTTCGCGTTCGTAATGGTCGCCCGGTTCGGGGCGGGGTCGAGCGGCGCCGTCGTGACGGGCGTCGGATCCTTGAGCGCCGGCTCGACGGCCTTCGGCGGGTTGACCTCATCGACCGACTTCGTCGACGACTCGCCCATCGTGATGGCGTTCGTCGGCGTTGATTCGACTCGCTCTTCGCCCCTCTCCGCAGGAGTCTCGCGGTCCCGCCGGATCGGCGTCGCCGTCCCATTCGGGAGGAGGCTGGTCGTGGCCGTCTCCCGCGCGCCGGGCGTCGGAGCGGACGACTCGTCGTCGTCATTCTCCGCTACGAGTCCGGCGGCGCCCGTATCGTTCGGGCCGCCCGACGAGGCGTCGGGCCAGGCGTACCAGCCGATGACGAGGACGGCGCCGCCGGCGACGAACCACCAGGGCTGGACCCGGCGCGGGCGTCGTCGGGCGTACATGTAGGATCGCTGCGTGCCGCTGCGGGCCTGCTGGGACGCGAGGACCATTCGTTGCTCCCGGGGTCAGGGGGCTCTCAATCAGTCAAATTCGATCGGTCGTCCGGTCCGCTCGCTCGCTCGTTCGTCCATTCGAAGCGATGAGCGACCACCGGTCGTGACACGGAAGCGCGTCACGGCCGCATGATCAATGATCGGCAAGCTGTCGTTCGATCGATCAATCAGCCGGATGACTCGGCGACCTTCGGCTCGACGCGAATGACGCGTCGATCGGTCACGATGACATCCAGGAGTTGATCGTGCGCCGCGCGAGGGATCCGGTCAACGACCTGCGAGTCGAAACACAGCCCTACTTTTCGGCAGGTCGGGCCAAGCGCGGCCAGGAATCGGTCGTAGTAGCCCCCGCCTCGACCGAGGCGACCGCCGTCGGTGTCGAATCCGAGGCCTGGGACGATGACGAGGTCGATCGCGTCGAGCGGCGTCGGCGCATCCTCGTCGGGCATGCGAAGGCCGTGGCGATCGGTGACGAAGCTTCGGTCGTTGAACTTGCGGACGAGCACCGGCCACATGCGATGGTGTTCCCAGTCGACCTTGGGCACGCAGACGGCGCGGCTCGACTGGAAGCAGCGAAGGAAGACGCGGGTCGTATCGACTTCGCCCGCGATCGGCATGTAGAGCATGACCGTCGAGGCGTGGCGGAAGAGTTCGGTGGAAAAGAGATTGGCGACGGCGAGCGTCGATCGAGCCTGAATATCGTCCGGCGTCATTTCGGCGAGCTGGCGTCGGAGCTGGTCTCGGATGCCTTTCTTGGCAACGGCGACCTGATCCATGGTTACCTCCCCGACCTTCCCGGTCGGAAACTGACGATCTTGGTCAGCACGCCGCGGACACTATCGCACGACACATCACAGCGACAGGCGAACGAGGCCTGCCGTCATTCGACGGGCGACTCGCGACGATCGTCTCGCTTCTCCACTCCGATCCTTCAATCCCCTCGGGCCCAACACCTTTCCATACGGATGAGCCTGTGTACATGATCCAGTTCATCATGCTTTTATTCCGGGGATCTATGGCGTCTCGATGAAGAACCGCGCCGAAACATCGGTCGGATTCTTATCGGACAGGCCCGGACGCAGGCTGCACCATTGTCATTCGCTTGGGCAGGACCCCTCATCGCGCGGCGAACTTCGCGGCGCGTGGCGCCGGCGAATCTCGGCCAGGCGCTCCTTGATGGTAGCCTCGAGGCCACGGTCAACGGGGTGGTAGTATCGCTTATTAATGCCGAGGTCCTGTCCCTCGACGACGCCGCCCTCGGCGGCGTGGGCGTACTCGTACCCCTCGCCATGCCCCAGCTTCTTCGACCCCGCGTAATGGGTGTCCCGCAGGCTTTCCGGCACGGCGATGGTCCGACCCTCCCGGACATCCTTCATCGCGTCCCAGATCGCTTTCGCCGAAGCGTTGCTCTTTGGCGCGACCGCCATGTATATGGCGGCCTGGGCGAGGGTGAGCTGGCATTCGGGCATTCCGATGCGCTCCGTAATCTCATACGCAGCCGCGGCGACAGAGATCGCGCGGGGGTCCGCATTTCCCACATCTTCGCTCGCGAGAATGGCGATCCGCCGGGCGATGAAGCGCGGATCCTCCCCCGCTTCGAGCATGCGGGCGAGCCAGTAGACGGACGCGTCGGGATCGCTGCCGCGCATCGACTTGATGAACGCGCTCACGACATCGTAATGCTCGTCGCCGGTCCCGTCGTAGACGATTGCCTTGCGCTGGATCGACTCCTGCGCGACCTCGAGATCGATGACGATCGGTCCGTCGGTCGCGCGGTCGCGGCCGCCGGACATGACGGCGACCTCGAGCGCGCCGAGCGCACGGCGGGCGTCCCCGTCGCTCATCGTCGACCAGAGTTCGACTGCGGCGTCTTCGATCGTGATGTCGCAGCCGCCGTAGCCGCGCTCCGGATCGTCAATCGCCGCGCGGATGACGCGCCTCACCTCGTCGACCGAGAGCGGTTCGAAGCGGAAGACCGTGCTCCGGCTGAGCAGCGCGGAGTTCACGGAGAAGTACGGATTCTCCGTCGTGGCGCCGATGAGCGTGATGATGCCGCGCTCGACATCGCCGAGCAGTGTGTCCTGCTGCGCGCGGTTGAAGCGGTGAATCTCATCGAGAAAGAAGACCGTACGCCGGCCATTGAGTTCGACGCGCCGGGTCGCCTCGTCGATCACGCGACGGACATCCTTCACACCGATCGACGCCGCGTTCGCCCGCTCGAAGTGACTCTCCGAATGCCGCGCGATGAGTTCCGCGAGCGTCGTCTTTCCGGTGCCCGGCGGACCGAAGAAGATGAGCGAGGTGAGCCGGTCGGCCTCGAGCATGCGCCGGAGCAGCTTGCCTTCGCCGAGGAAATGCTCCTGGCCGGCGAACTCATCGAGCGAGCGCGGCCGCATGCGCGACGGGAGGGGTTCGACCGCTCGCCGAGCTTCGGCGCGTTTTTCTTCCCAGAGGTCCGACATCGGTCGATTGTAACGGGAGGGCGCGAGGTCCGGTCGATGGGCGGGTCGGGTCGACTGGGCTATCCTCGGCGCCCGGCGTCTCCGCCGACCGACTTCCGGAGCCCTTGCGATGGATTCTTCGACTTCGATCGCCCGCGAATGGATCCGCCTCGCCCTCGGGCCGCGCGTCGTCCGCCGGGCGATCGGCTACGCGATCGTCGTCGGGGCGATTCTCATCACGATCAACCACGGCGACGCGATCCTGCGCGGCGAGGTCACGCCGGACCGCTGGCTCAAAATGGGATTGACCGTGACGGTCCCGTACCTGGTCTCGACCTTCTCGAGCGTCGGCGCGATGCGCGCCATGATGAAGAGATCCGGGGCGTGATTGGTTCAGTTGATCTGCTCGAGTTCGACATCGGACGCGAGGCCGCGCACGGTGGACTGCAGCCAGACGACCGTGTTCCGCGCGTTTGACGGCGGGCGCACGCTCAGCCGCGCGAGTCCATCGTTCGACGCGACCGCGGAGCCGAGCAGGCGCGGGTCGTCGAGGTCGAGCGTGACATCGAGTTCGGGAATGTAGGTCGACCCCTCGCCGGTGCGGCTGTACGCAAAGTAGACGCGTTCGTCCGGCGGAGCGTCGATCGTCCATATGGTTGACCGCCGTCCGGCGACGAGCGGTTCAACGAGGAGGTCGAGTTCGGGGAGACGAAGCCAGCGTTCAGCGGGGATGATCTGCCGCGCGAGTCCGCCGCCTTCGATCCGCGCGATGAGCCCGGCCGTGCCGACCGACTCGAAGAACTCGATGCGCACGAAGTGCAGACCGGCCCGAAGCGCTGCGAGTCCGGAGACCTCGCGCATGCCGTGGAGCCCGTCGTTGTCGACGACGCGGCGACCGTCGATGACCAGCGCCGAGCCGTCGTCCGACTCGAGCGAAAGCGTGTAGATGTCGTCCGCCGGGACCTCGAGGTATCCCTCGAAGACGGCGCCGACATAGTCGACTTCGCCGCTTGTCGCGAACTCGCCGTTCGAGGACGGCCAGTTCACGGCGCCGACGACATGGCGGTCGTAGGGCGTCAGCGTGTCAAAGTCCGGCAGCACGCTCACGATCGGCCCGAGGTGGTAGTACGAGGCATGAAGTCCCGCGACGGCATAGGTCGGTTCATCGGGCGCGCGATACTGGAGCACCTCGACGGTGACCGTCTCGGTGTCAATGAGCCCGCCGGTGTCTTCGATCGTGTAGGTGAACGAATCGGTTCCTTCGAAACCCGGGGCCGCGACATACTCGAGTTCGTCGCGTCCGTTCGGACCCGTGCCCGGCGAAAGTGCGATCGTCCCGCCGTTGACGCTCGTCGCGTCCCAGGTCTGAATGTCGAGCGGTTCGCAATTCGCGTCGTGCGCTTCATCGAGCACATCGAAGCGGAGCGGCTCGCTCGCGAGCGTGGTCCCCGACTTCGGGAACACGCGGGGCGCGATCGGCGAGGGATACGGCCCTGGATCGTCGAGGCAGCCGATCGCGTTCCGGTAGTCCATCATGATGCGGATCGCGTTCGGACTGAAGCGATCTTCGCAGTTGCCGCACATGACATCGCACATCGCGTCGTGGCAGTGTCCGGATCCCCAGTTGTGGCCGAGCTCGTGTCGGGCGATGTGGAGATGCGTCGTGAAGTCGAAGTTGAACTGTGACAGCCCGTACGCCCAGGGCGTGTTGCATACGACGCCGACATAGGCGAGGCCGATGATTCCCCCGTCCATCTCGCGCCCGGTGATGAAGTGCGCCATGTCGCGGGGAATGTGCGACTGATTCGTGTTCCACTCGGCGCGGAACGCGTTGAGCAGTCCGCCCGGGTCGTTCGTCGTATACGGATCGGGCTCTCCCGTGCGGACGATGATCTCCGTGATCTCGTGCTGAACCATGAGGTCGCGCGCGAAGAGAACCTCCATTGCGTTCATCACGGCTTCGACATCCGCCACGACAGCGTTCACCGACGAGCCGACGCGCTGGTAGTACTCGAAATCAACATCGAAGGCGATCTCGGCGAGGCGCATGCAGCTTCCATCGTCGAGACCCGCGCCGGGTGGAACGGTGGCGGAAGGAATGTCGAAGTGGTCGTGATCGACGCCACACGCCGCCGGGGACATCGTCGAATCGGAGCGGTAGTACGCGACATGGCGATCGTCCGGGCCGCCGTAGCGCGCCGCGGGCTCGATCGTCCAGACGGCGCCGGGCGTGGCGGGATCGACGATGATCGCGGTGAGACCTCGTTCGGTGACACTCGCCGCGACGGCGCGCGACGGGTCGCCTTCGACCCAGCCTCGATAAGTCGTACCTTCGGGCGTCGGCGCATTACGCGGGGCGCCGGTCGCGTCGATCTGCGTCACCCGGAACTCGGGCGATCGAACGGTTGAAGGCGTGAGACGAAGAGTGAGCGGCTCGCCTTCGATCGGCGTCGAAATGAAGAGTTCGCCGTGGCGCGCGACCGGTGATCCGACCTCGATGAGCTCAAGCGAGTCGACCGGCGCGAGGCGCTCACTCAGCGCGGTGAGGCTCTCAGCGCTTCGCTCGCCGGCGCTCACTCCACCGGCGATGATGGCCGTGATGAACAGCGTCAGTCCGCTGACCAGGCGGCGCCGGCGGCCGGCGCCCTTCGGGCGTCCTAATCCCATTCGTCCCGCTCCAATCCATCGTGAATGCTGGCTTCGCGGTATCCCCCTGAGCCGCGGCCCTCCATGCTGCCCGTCGAAGCTCGCCCGGTCAAGGAAAATCCGGCCTCCGGGAGCCACCCGACCCGCTCGGGTCCGATCAGAGCGCCTCGAAACGCGAATTCGAGCATTGCGGCGGCACGGCGAATCATTACTCTGGAAGAATCAAATTGGCTTCCACTCGCGCCCTTCTCGCGCGAGTTCCCGATCTCGACCTGTGGTTTGTCTGAAGAAGGGGAAAGTCATGCTCAAGCGTCTTTGTCTCGCCGGGGTGGTATTCCTGAGCGCCGGAATGGCGCACGCCCAGTCCCATGACCCGGTTACGAATGAAGGCGCCCGCGCGCCGCAACCGTTCACCTGGGAAGTCACGCCGGACGGGGTGACCGAGTACACCTCGCGCGGCGCCTGGGAGAACGCGGTCAGCTCGTTCGACACGATTCGTTTTACCGAGCACCCCACCGGCACGGTGCTCGGAGCGCAGTACATCGGCCTGCTCTTTGTCGACGGCAACGACACCATCGCGGCGAACGGCGCCTTCGTCCTCGATGGGATCGGATGCAACGGGAACGGGCGGATCAATATTGAGTTCGACGCTCCGCAATTCGCGATTGGGGTCGACTTCCCCGGCGCGGTGACGATCGAACTCTACTCGAACGGGTCCCTTCTCTATGTAAGCAGCGACTTCGCCGGCTCGGGCACGGGATTCTTCGCCGGTCTCGTGTCGAACAACGACTTCGACGAGGTCGTCATTCGCGACTGGGTCGATGACTTCGTCTTTATCGACGATCTGAGCTACGCGGGCGGCCTGACACTCACCATCGAAGGACGCTGCCCGGGATTCAACACCGCATGCGTCACCGGCGCGACGCCGAGGAACACGGTGTACTTCGCGTACGGATTCTCGGCCGGCGCGACCGCCGTCCCGGGATGCCCCGGCTTGTCGGTTGACATCAACAACGCGAAGGTGGGCGGGTCCGCCGTCGCGAACGCGAGCGGCCAGGCGTGCATTACCGGAGACATCCCACCCGTCGCGTGCGGCCGGGTCATTGTGCAGGCGGTCGAGCTCGCGACCTGCACGAAGTCGAATGTGGTCGGCCTCTAGGCTTGGTTGAACTTGTGTAATCGTGGTGCCGAGCGGGCGTCCGGAACGGGCGCCCGCTCGTTCGCCTTTCGTCGCGGAGTCAGGTCACGCTGATGTCGCGCCGGGCGAAGATCGCGAGGCCCGCGAGCCAGGCGATGAGCGCGATACCGCCGAGGGTGATGAGATGCGCCAGCGGCCAGGTATGGTCGCGCACGATCGCCGCCGGCCGGTAATAGGTGAGCAGGCTGAGGAACGCGATCGGTTCCGCGGCTTCCCAGAACTGCGCGATGAAGTTGATGATGAAGGAGAAGAGCACGATCGCGAAGGCGATCCCCACTGCAACGCCGCGGCGCTCACACAGCGAAGAGACAAAGAATGCGAGCCCGGCGACCGCTGCGCCAATCGCGAAGAAGTTCACAATGATGCGCGCGAGGTCACCGATGGAGGGCGTGAAGTCGGCCGCGACGATGGCGCCGCAGATCACATGGGTGAGCGCGCCCGTCACAAGCGTCAGCGCCATCACGGCGAGCACGACGATCGTCTCCGCGAGGTAGGCCTGACTTCGTTTCACCGGCAGTCCGAGCAGGAGGTCGATCGTGCCGCGGTCGATCTCGCCCGCGGGCAGACGCGTGCCGTGCATGATCGCGATCGCCCAGAGCAGCGCGAGCGGCGCGGGGTGGACCCAGAGAAACGCCTGCGTGATCTCCCCGGTGAGTTCCTCGTCCATGTTCACGCCGAGCAGTCCCGCGACGAACTGTCGAATGAACGGCATCTGCTCCCAGATCGACTCCATCCCGTCGAGGATCTGCGGGATGACCAGCGTGAGCGCGCCGAGCACGGCCGACATGCCGACGACGAAGAGGATCGCCGCGGTCCGCGTTTCGCGCGCCACTCGGAGCGTGAGTCCGATCACGACGGCGCCACCCTTCCGCCCTCCTCGTAGAACCGCCGAAAGACGGTTTGCAGATCCGGCTGACCGATCGAGAGATCGATCACCGGGCGTCCGGCGGCCCATTCGATGAGGTCGCGGGCATGGCCGTCGAGTTCGAAGGTCCACTCGCGGCCGTGCCTCGAAGCGCCGTGAAAGGAGTCGGGCGGCGGGTGACGCTTCGCGTCATCCTCGTTCGCGAACTCGAGGCGCACGAGTCGCCGCGCCCGGGCGCGAAGCGAGTCCATCGCTTCGTCCACGATGATGCGCCCACCGCGCACGATCGCCACGCGCGAACACACCTGCTCGACCTCGCTCAGCGAATGGCTCGAGAGAAACACCGTGCGCCCGCGCTCCGCCCGCTCGGCGAGAAGATCGAGCGTGGCGATCTGCACGAGCGGGTCGAGCGCGCTCGTCGGTTCATCGAGAACGAGCAGATCGGGATCGGGCGCGAGCGTCATGATGAGCCCGAGCTTCTGCCGATTGCCCCGCGACATGCGGCGGGCGGGAAGATCCGGCTCGAGTCCGAGGCGTTCGGCGAGCGTTCGACCCGGGTCGCGCAGATCCATGCCGCGCACGCGGCCGACGAACTCGAGCGCCCGTTCGAGGGTCAGCCAGGGATAGAGACGCAGGTCGCCCGGCAGATAGCCGACGCGGGCCTTGATGCGGTGACTCTCACTCCAGCAGTCGAGGCCGAAGACCGAGGCCTCGCCGGCGCTCGGGCGCAGGAAACCGAGGAGTGTGCGAATGGTCGTCGTCTTACCGGCGCCGTTCGGGCCGATGAATCCGTATACGACACCCCGCGGCGCCTCGAGGTCGACCTCAACGATGCCCCGCCGCCGATGCTTCCCCCCGTACCACCGCGACAGGCCGCGCGTCCGGATGACGGGCGTCGCGTGCGCAGTCTCCGGAGTCGGAGCGTTCGATGTCGGCGCCACGGATCACACTTCCCAGCCCGCGCGCATCGGCGGTCGAATAAGTTCCTCTACGGCTGACTCCGACGACGGTCCGCCGGCTCTCGCCGGATCGAGATCGATCGACACCCCGGCGCGGAACGCGACATTGCCGAGAAGCACCGCCTCCGTCAGCGGGCCTGAGTATCCAAAGTGACAAGTCGTGGGCGTGCCGGCTTTGCACGCCTCGATCCACTCGGCGTGATGACCGATCGAGCGCGGAATCGTCGGCTCCGGCCGCTCGAAATCGTCGCTCACCTTTCCGTCGCGCAGCACAAAGTGGCGGCCGTAGTCGGAGATGATCATGCCGGTGTCACCGACGAAGAGGTGGCCGTCGCCCCATTCGAGTTTCGTCTCGTCGGCATTGCGCAGTTCATCGAAGAGCGCCGGTCGCTTCCCACCGTCGTACCAGGTCGTGGTCACCGGCGGACGGCCGTCCTTCTCCGGATGGTCACAGCGCACGATGAGCCATGCCGGCGTGCCGACGGAATGCGGCTCGGGCCCTTCGACTTCGACGCGCGTCGGTCGGCCGAGGTCGAGCGCCCAGTGCACGAGGTCCATGTAGTGGCACGCCATGTCGCCGAGCGTGCCCGTGCCGTATTCCCAGAAGCTCCGCCAGTTCGCGGGGTGCAGTCCCTCGGAGTAGGGTCGCTCGCGCGCGGGGCCGAGCCAGAGGTCCCAGTCGAGGTGGGCGGGCGGATCGACGGCGGGGCCGAAGCGTCCGCCGGACCAACTCTTTCCGCACCAGACATACGCCTCGCGCACGGGTCCGATCGTCCCCGCCTGGATGAGTTCGACGACGCGTCGATAGTTGTCGCCCGCGTGAATCTGCGTCCCCATCTGCGTCGCGAGACCGGTCTCCTTCGCGAGCTTCGTGAGCACGCGCGTCTCGTGGACCGAGTGCGCGAGTGGTTTCTCGCAGTAGCAATGGCGACCCGTGCGCAACGCCATCGCCGCGGCAGGGCCGTGAATGTGATCGGGCGTTGCGACGAGCACCGCGTCGATGTCCTTCTGTCGCTCGAGCATGACGCGGAAGTCGCGGTAGGTCTTCGCGCCCGGGAACGCCTCGGCCGCGCGGGCGAGTCCGTTCGCGTCGACATCGCAGAGCGCGACGATGTTCTCACCCTTGATCTGCTGGATGTTCCACCACGCCTGGTTCATGGTCCCGACGACGGCGATGTTGAGTCTCTCACCGGCGCCGGCGCGAAGGATGTTTGGAAAGCCGAAGACCCCGACGGCGGCCGCGCCCGCGGTCGTCTTGAGAAAGGCGCGGCGAGTCGGACGAGTGATCCTGGAACGGTCAGTAGGTCGCATCGGCGGTCCTTTCGTTTCCGAAGCGGCATCGTACCAGAATGACCGCGAACCGCTATGCTGGGACGCCGGGTCACGCATGATTGAGGAGGAATCGGATGCGACCTGTTCTCGCCATGACGCTCGTCGCAGCGCTCGTCGGATTCGCCACGAACGCCGCGGCTCAAATGGATTCGCCGCCCGACGGGTTCACCGCGCTCTTCAACGGTGAAGACCTCGCCGGATGGAAGGGGCTCGTGGGAAATCCCGAGACGCGCGCCGCCATGGCGCCGGAGGAACTTGCGAACGCGCAGGCCGACGCGAACGCGGCGATCGCCGAACATTGGCGCGTCGAAGAGGGCGTGCTCATCAATGACGGGCACGGGCCGCATCTCTGCACGGAAAAGCAGTACGGCGACTTCGAATTGCTCATCGACTGGAAGATCTCACCCGGCGCCGACAGCGGCATCTACCTGCGCGGCGCCCCGCAGGTGCAGATCTGGGATCCGGTGAACGGTATCGACCAGGCGAGAGTCGGCTCGGGCGGACTCTACAACAACCAGAACCATCCGAGCCGGCCGCTCGTCGTCGCAGACAACCCGGCGGGCGAGTGGAACACCTTCCGAATTCGCATGATCGGCGAGATCGTGCGCGTCGAACTCAACGACGCACTCGTCGTCGACGAGGTTGTCATGGAGAACTACTGGGACCGCTCGCGACCGATCTATCCGCGCGAGCAGATCGAACTCCAGACGCACGGCGGCGAGATCGCGTTCCGCAATATCTTCATTCGCGAGATTTCCGTCGATGAGGCGAACGAATGGCTCACCGCGCGGAGCGGTCCGCCCCGCGACTTCAAGCCTCTGTTCAACGGGCGCGATCTTGACGGCTGGACGGGATCGGTCGACGGGTATCTCGTCGAGAACGGCGCGCTCATCTGCGACCCCGAGCGCGGCGGGACGCTGCTCACCGAAGAAGAATTCGGCGACTTCGTCCTGGCCTTCCAGTTCAAGCTGCCGCCGGGCGGGAACAACGGTCTCGCCGTCCGCGCGCCGCTTCAGGGCAATCCCGCGTACGACGGTATGGAGCTGCAGATTCTCGACAATACGAGCCCGAAGTACGCCATGTTGCAGCCGTACCAGTACCACGGTTCGATCTACGGAGTCGCGGCGGCGCATCGCGGCTACCTGCGCCCCGTCGGCGAGTGGAACTTCCAGGAAGTGACGCTCGACGGTTCAAAGGTCATCGTGCGTCTCAACGGCACGACGATCACCGAGGTCGACCTCGACGAGATCGAGACGCCGATGGATGGGAACGAACATCCCGGCCTCGAGCGAACGAGCGGGCATATCGGATTCATGGGGCACGGTGACCGCGTCGAGTTTCGCGACATTCGTATCCGACCGCTTCGTGGCTCGCGCGGCGCGCCGGACGCCGGTGAGGACGCAAAGGAACCGGAGCCGTCGATCCGCTAGCCGAAGCTCGTCGCCGACCGGCGGCGGAGCAGGTCGCGCAACGCTTCGATCGGCGGCGTCTCGGTGAGCACGACGCGATGCTCCGCGCCGAGCGACACGAGCCCGGAACGCAAGCGCTCGATGTGCCTGACCACACGGTCGCGATACGCGTCGCGGGCGCGATTCGCGTCGACGCGTCGTCGTTCTCCGCTCTCGCGGTCGATGAGTTCCGCTTTACCGACGCCGGTCAGGTCGAGCTCGGCGCGGGTGATGATCTGCATCGCCATGACATCGTTGCCCGCGTGTCGCAGCCGCGCCGTCGCGTCGAGCACGCTCGCCGTGTCGTCGAGGAAATCGCTCAGCACGATGACGAGACGACGCTGGCGAACCTGTTCGGCGGCGAGGGTGAGCGCTTCGCCGAGATCGGAGCGGCCTTCGGCGCCGACGCTCTCGAGCGCATGAACGATCCGCCGCAGATGCGGCCAGGATCCGCCGATCGGCTCGGCCGCGACGATCGTGTCGCGTGCAATTGTGAGCGCGACGCGGTCGCTCTGGCGCACGGCGAGAAAGGCGAGCGACGCCGCGATCCGCCGGGCGTAGTCGTACTTTGTGATGGCTTTGGAATCGGATTCGGCGCTCGCGAAGTCCATCGACGCCGACGCGTCGAGCACAAGATGCACGGTCAGGTCGGAGAAGTGACGATGCCGTCGCACATAGAGGCGATCCGATTTCGCATAGTGCTTCCAGTCGATGCGCGACACCTCGTCGCCCGGCGTATACGGGCGGTAATCGAAGAATTCGGTCGACGCGCCGAGATCGACCGCCGCGTGCCGCCCGTGGTACAACCCCTCGACGATCGTCTGCGCGACGAGGTAGAGGTCGCCGAGTCGATCGAGATCGATCGGCGTGTGTGCGGGCGACGGGTTCGCATCTTCGGCCGTCAGGGCGCATCCTCCAGCTTCGCGTTACGCCGCAGGTAGCGGATACCTCGTGTTTCAAGCTCGGCGAGAACGCGATCGAGTACGCCATCTTCGCGGCCGAGAAATTCGGGCGGGTTCACTCCGGGTCGGCGGAATTCACCGCGCGCCACGAGCCGCGCGACGATCGCACACGGAAACGCCGTCGTACGCGCCATGCTCGATTCATCCGACTCCGGGTCGTGCGCATCGAGCAGATCCCACTGGACCCGCACGCGTTCGCCCCCCTGCTCGCCGTCCGCGATGACGCGCATGATCGTGAGATCGGGCTCGCCCGGCTCATACTTCCACATGGGGAAGAGCAGCGCCGAAGTCACATCGATCGGCCGCACGCGGACGCGATCGCGCCCGACTTCGATCTCTTCGTGCGAGAAGAGGCCCATCGCGCGGAGCACGCGCATGAGTTCGATGTGGCCCGGATAGCGGAGCGTCTTCTCCTTCATGCTCGGGCAGTCGATGGTCGTGGCGAGGCTGCGCAGGCCGTCGGTGTTGAACGCCTCGAGCGTTCCGACGCCGGGAAACTCCATGAGTTCCGGCTCGGAGAGCGCTTCGCGCACGACGATCTCTCCGTTCTCGACGAGTCGCGAGGGTCGGGTGTATTCCTCGATGACATCGAACGGGGAGAACCCGGCCTTGTAGTGGAATGGCCAGTGTCGCTCGATCGGCAATCCACCGACATAGATCTCGGCGTTCGTGAGCCGGTCGAACTGCGCCTCGGCGTATCCGACGAGCATGTTCGACATTCCGGGCGCGACGCCGCAGTCGACGACGGCCGTGACGCCGCGTTCGCGGGCAATCTCGTCGAGATCGAGCGCGTCCTCGGGCATGAAACAGATGTCGCAGAAGTTCACGCCGGCGTCGATCACCGCGCGGAGCGTCTGAAAGCCGATGGGACTCGCGAGCGCGCCGAGCGCGAGGTCGTAGTTCCCGACGAGGTCGCGCACGCGGCCCTCATCGCCGAGATCGGCCTCGACGGTCTTGATCTTCGGCGCCCGCTCCTTCGCCTTCGCGAGCGCCTCCGGTCGAATGTCCGCGACGGTGACGCGAAACTCGGGATCGTCCGCGAGGTCGCGGGCCATGATCGCGCCGACGAGTCCGGCGCCGAGCACGATCGCGTTCGTAGCCATGTCTTCCCTCCGGGAGCCAGTCGTTCAGGCCTCGTCGTCACGCGACGATTCGGGATCAAGATCGGTCGCTTCGTCCGCGAGGCGCAGGAGTCGGTCGCGCCAGCCGAGCGTGAGATCGCACATCGCAGCGCCGGCGTACGCGCCGATCATCAGGGTCGTCGAGAGCCATCCGGCGGCGACGAGGAGCGTCGCGGTCGCGAGCTGCACCGCGCCCGCATCCACGAGCGGCGTCGTGAGCCGCCACGCCTCGCGCCAGCGCACCCCCACGAGCCGCGCGCCCGTCGCGGCGCCGAGCCAGCGCGCATCGGCGCCGATGATGAGGCCGAGCAGCGCCGGCGCGATGAGCGCCGCCGACCACAGGTCGACCGACGCGATGAGCAGGCCGGCGAGCGCGGGCAGCGGGCCGACCTCGATGAACGCGTTGAGTCCTGACTTTGATTCCGGCCGTGCGCCGGCGAGCGTCTTGCCGCAGAACATTCCGCCGACGAAGAGCGCGGGCAGCATGAAGTCCGATGGCTCCGGTCGAACGACCGCGAATACGAGTCCGAAGAGCGCGACCATCCACAGGAGTATGGAGGTCGCCTCGGCGACGCCGACCGCCCGGATGCGGTAGAGCAGTTCGCGCTGCGTCTCCGAACGCTCATCCGCGTCGACGCCGGCGGTCTGCGCCTCGCGCCATAGCGAGCGAAGCTCCGGCGCCATGACCCGACCAGTCACCGCGAAGCAGAACCCGAGCGCGATTCCCTCCGTCGCTTCAGCGCCGACAAGGTACACCGCCGTGACCCCGACGACGCCGACCGAAAGCACGATCGTCCAGAGTGAGACGAACAACCCTTCGCCGGCGGACGGCATAAGGCTCCGTCGGGCGCCCGGACCAGCCCAGCCCAGGATGAGCCCGGCGAGCACGGCGCCGAACCAGAGGACCGGCTCACGGTGCGCGGCGCGCGCTTCGCTCCATGCTTCAACGAGCGGCTCACGCTCGAGACGGTGACGCTCTTCGAGTTCGACGAAAGCCTGCGGACTCATGTCGCCGATCGATCCGAGCGCCGCGCGATCGGCGGCTTGTCGCTGGTCGAGCTCTTCGAGCGCGAGCCGCTGTGTCACCCCGCCTTCGTACCAGCGTTCGTAAAGATCCGGCATGACGCGGCCGAAGATCGTCGGACCCGCAAGCGCGCCGGCGAGAAGCCCGGCGATCGTGGCCGGTCGCTGAACGCCCGACCAGCGCAGAAGCGTCGCGAACAGCGTGGCGCTGAACGCGATGAGGACGATCGGCCAGAGCGAATCCATCGGTACGGACACGCGTCATCGTAGTAGGAGTGGCGGCCGGTTCGAAGGGCGCCCCGTTCAGGCGCTTGCGGTCGACGCGGGCGGCGCCGCCGGCTTCGTCGAGATCGGCGGGGCGTCTTCTTCGGGCCCGAAGCTCCGGGCGAGGAAGATGCCGAGCGAAACCCCGGCGATTCCGGCGCCGATGAAGTCGATGGGCAACGGTCGGGCGAGCGCCCACACGCGCTGCTCCGCGATGATTCGCGCCCCGCCCCCGCTCATGACGAACGCGCCGATGAGGTATCCCACGACGCCGACGACGAGGGGCGTCGCGAAGAGGAGCAATCCATTCGCGCGCGGCCTCGCGAGGCGCACAATCATGACCGCGAGCGCAAGACCCACGATGACCGCGCCGAGGGCCTGTCCCTTGAGGTTCGTCCGCGCGATGAGCCAGACGAGTCCGAGTCCGAGGAGGCACGCGCCGCCGAACGCCTGAAGCGACACCGGGGCGAGCGGCCCCTTCTCGTCGGGATAGCGGTTCGGGGCTAGGCGTCCGAGAGCGAGCGTCACCACGGCTGCGGGCAGCGCCCAGATGAAGCACTCGACCGCGAGCAGAATGAACGAGCCGCGCACGCCCCGATCCACGCCATCGAGAAGGCGGAGTACATCTTCGACGGTCGCCGTGCGATACGCGATGACGATCCAGAGGAATCCGAAGACGAACGCCCCGGTGTAGCGATGGCTGAGAACACCGGTCACGACGGCGAGCAAACCGAACCACGCGCTCGCGACGAGCATGCGGATGATGGCGCCGAACGGAGACGCAGCGAGAAGCATCGGCACGCCGTCACGGCCGTGCGGACCTTCAAACCCGGCCAGCGCCCAGTTTGCGACCGGGACCGCGAGCGCGACCGCGATGATGAACAGAATCCATTGCTTGATCGCGTCGAGCATGCGGGCCTGGCTCTCCGTTCCGTTTCGGACCGTTCAGATGGCGTCGCGGTTCGGCGTCAGGAGACGGGCGCGAGTCGGCGGACCGTTCGACCGATCGCCGGCGCGCCCCGCGTCGCGAGTTCGTACGAGCCGAAGAAGACCGCCGACCAGGCGACGGCGCCCGCGATGGTGTACTTCAGGAACGGCAGCGCGAGGACATAGCACTCGATGAGACCGGCGACGCTGCGTCCGTACATCGATCCGAAGAGCCACACGCCGAAATTGCTTACGGCGAAGAAGAGCAGCGCCGCGCCGAGCGACAGTCCGCCGACACGCCACGCCGTGCGCTTGTCGCCGCGCAACGCCGGGCCGAGCAGAATCGGCAGCGAGAGCGCGAGATAGTTCACCGCCATCTCGCCGGTCGTGTAAGTCCCGAACCAGATGAGGTCGGTCACGAGCATCGCGACGACGGGCACGGCGAGCGCCGCCCAGCGCGAGCGGAGAATGAACCCGGCGAAGAGCGCCGCCGAGAGCACCGGCGCCGCGTTCGGCCAGTGCGGAATCAACCGCCCGGCGACGCAGGCGCCGATGAGGGCGAGGATAATGAGTGTTCCGTTGAGCAGGGTTCGGGGCACGATGGCGCTCCGTTCGTTCGTTCTTCGTTCGATCCATTCGTCACTCTCGACACCCATCGGGCGTCGGCGTGTCGCAACTATTTTTTATCCGGCTGCGCGGTGTACTTCCAGAGGATGACATCGTCGGGCTGGAGTCGGAGCGACCCGGCCCCGCGGTCAGCGACCTCGGTATTGACCCAGAAGAGCCAGTTCCGGCTCGAGCCGCCGCCTCCCTCGTTCTCGAGATCGTCGATTCGAACGACGAACGCCGTGGCGCCGGAGCCGCGGTATTCGAGTTCGATCCCGCGCGCATGTCGATCGGCGGCGATGAGGGCGTCGAGCGCCGTCATCTCCTTTGACCATTCGAGCGCGTCGAACACCTTGCGCACGCCGTCGTCGTAATCGACGATGAGGCGGACGACATGCGGCTCGGGGCGGCTCGATTCCGTTCCGGCGCTCCAGCCCGCGACACCCAGCATGATCGCGAGGAACAGCGTGATGAGGGCGCTGTGTCGCGAACCGATTCGTGGCCTTCGGTCGTTGCGCATCATGCTCGTCCTCCCTTCGCCCCTTCCGATCAGAAGCGAACCGTGGCGCCGACGAAGAGTCCGGCGAGCCGGCCGTCGAACTCGTAGTTCGATCCCGGCTCGTCGCGCTCGATGATGAGGTCGAGCTGCCGGTATCCGAAAGTGATACCAATGTTCTCAGCCGGCATGTAGGTCATCGAAAAAGTCACGCCGAGCGTCGCGGTCTCGACCGAGTCGTATTCGCCGACGCCGCCGAGCACGGTGACCGCGACATCCCACACGCCGCCGCCGTCCCATTCCGGATCGACGAAGAGATCGAGGCGCAACCCAGCCTCGATCGCGCCCGCCCACTCGTCGAACGACACCGTGGGTCCGCCCGCCGCGGCGAAGCGCTGGTCGAGGCCGACCGCGCGGCCGCCGATGAGTCCGGAAAGATGCAGGTCGGCGCGCATGTCCTGCGGGTCGGTCGGGTCGGGCTCGAGCAGGTCACCGAAGAAGTCATACCCGAGATGCGCGCTCACGCTCGTCATGCCGAAGTCGTGGGTAAGCGGCGTTCCCGCGGAGACCGGCGTTCCGTTCACGGTGAAGGTGGCGCGGGCGGGGCCGGTCGACTCGGTGTCGAAATCAAACGCCTCGACGAGGACCATCCACCGATCACGCCGCCAGATGAATTCACCGAGAAAAGTCGGTTCGTTGTCATCGAGTCCGAGATCGCGCGAGACGCTGAGCGAGGTGTTCGCCGCGGCGCCGCCGAACTGCGCGTCGCCTGACATGGCCGGAAACCAGACGAGTGGGCGGCCCTGGATCGACCAGGACCGGTCGCCGCGGACGAGCGAGTCGAACTCGCCCGTCTCCGCTTCGGGGGACTCGGCCTCCTGGCCGGCCGCCGGCGCCGTCAAACCGATCGCCAGGGCCACGCCCGCGGCGAAGATGCTCTCGTACACATGCATTCGTGTTCCACCCTCTAGAGTTGTTCGCCGATCATCGTAGACGGGCGTCGGCGTGCGGTAACGGGAAAGGGCGGTTTCGTGGCGTCAAGCGGAGGGTCGAACGAGGGGCACGGAGTCGAGGTCGCGCCCGGGTTGCGCCTCCCCGACGCCGCGCTCCAGTATTCGTTCAGCCGATCCGGCGGCCCGGGCGGACAGAATGTGAACAAGGTTGCGACGCAGGTCGAACTCCGGATCGATCTGAACGACCTCCGCGCCGCCGGCATGCCCGACGCGGCAATCGAGCGTTTGCGCGACGCGGAGCCGGGGCGCATCACGAAGGCGGATGAACTCATCATCACCTCGTCCGAGAGCCGCTCGCAACACCGGAATCGCCAGCATTGCCTCGAACGGTTGCGCGAGATGCTCGTCGTGGCGCTCGCGCGGCCGAAGCGCCGACGCAAGACGCGACCCTCGCGCGGGTCGGTCGAGCGGCGCCTCGCGGAGAAGAAGCAGCGGGGAGAGATCAAGTCACGGCGCGGCCGCGTCGATCCGCCCGAAGGACGCTGAACCCTGACGCGACCCGGCGCCGCGGGCGCTACACTCTCCCGCGTGCTTGTCCCACTCTCACGGCGAAAGCCAGGGTATGCCGTCGACGAAACCGGAAGCGCGGATCGCGTGCGGATTGAGTGAACGCGAGGACACCGAGTCGGCGATCGCCGAGATCGTCGAATCGGTCGCGCCGCAAATGCGCGGTACGACCGATCTCGCCGTCGTCATGTTCAGCCCGCATCATCGCGAACACGCGAACGAGATCGCGTCGGCGCTGCTCGATTCGCTGGCGCCCGGGGCGCTGCTCGGCCTGAGCGCCGCGGGAGTCGTGTCGAACGAGCATGAGGTCGAGAAGCGCCCAGGCATCTCGTTGTTCGCCGCGTCGCTTCCGGGAGCGAAGATCAGCGCGTTCACCGAGGCCGATCTCAACTGGCCCGAGCACGAGAACGACGAAGCGGCGCTCCGTGAATCAATCGGGGCGCATGTCGACGATCTTCGCGCCGTCATCCTGCTCGCCGACCCGTTCACGCCGCTCGCCCGGCTCGTGCCCGCGCTTTCAAAGTCACTCGATCGCTCGCTCGACGCCCCACCGGCCCCGCTCATCGGGGGCGTCGCATCGGCCGGACAAACCGCGGGCGAGAACCGCTACATCTTCAACGACACGGTGCGCACCGGCGGCATTCTCGGCGTCACGATCAGCGGTTCCGTACGGGTCGATACCGTCGTGAGCCAGGGCTGCCGCCCGATCGGCAAGCCGTTCGTCGTCACGAAGTCGCGACACAACATCATCGAAACTCTGGGCGGTCGCCCGTCGTTGCAGGCGTTCCAGGAGATGGTCGTCGAACTCGATGACGAGGATCGCGATCTCCTGCGCAAGGGCCTCTTCGTCGGCTTCGTCGTGAACGAGTACCAGGACCGTTTCGGCCGCGGTGACTTCCTCATCCGCAATGTCGTCGGTGTGGACGACAAAAAGGGTGTACTCGCGGTGAGCGACATCGCCCGCGTCGGTCAGACGGTGCAGTTCCATGTGCGCGACGCCGCATCGGCCCTCGAGGATCTCGAGATGCTGCTCGCGGCGCAGCAGCTCGATGAGCCGCCGCTCGGCGGTTTGCTCTTCACCTGCAATGGTCGTGGATCGAACCTCTTCGAGGACGACGGGCCGAACGACGCGAAGACGATTCGGTCGATGTTGAATGACATACCGCTCGCCGGATTCTTCGCGGCGGGCGAGATCGGCCCGGTCGGGCCCGTCTCCTACATTCACGGATTTACGGCGAGCCTCGCGCTCTTCCGGGTGTGACGCGTCACTCGCGTCGAGTCAGTGGACGCCCTGCGCGCCGAGCCAGCGCTCAGCGTCGATCGCGGCGCGACAGCCCATCCCGGCCGCGGTCACGGCCTGGCGGTACACCGAGTCGGCGACATCGCCGGCCGCGAAGACGCCTTCGATGTTCGTCATCGACCGGTGCGGCACGGGGAGCTTCACATACCCGGCGCTGTCGAGATCGACGCCTGACCCTTCGAGAAACTTCGTCGCCGGCGTGTGACCAATGGCGATGAAGAGCCCCTTCACCTCGAGTTCGGAATGGTCGCCCGTCTTCGTATCTTCAAGGGTGACGCCGGTCACCTTCTCGTCGCCGAGCACATCGGTGACGACCTTGTTCCAGCAGACCTCGATCTTCGGGTCGACGAGCACGCGCTCCTGCATCACGCGACTCGCGCGGAACTCGTCGCGGCGGTGGATGATATAGACATGGCTCGCGAACTTGGAGAGGTACGACGCCTCTTCCATCGCGGTGTCCCCGCCGCCGACGACGGCGAGGGGCTGATCACGAAAGATCGGCAGCGCCCCGTCGCACACGGCGCAGGCCGACACTCCGCCTCCGCTCGTCGCAAGGCGCAGTTCGTTCTCGAGACCGAGCCAGTTCGCCGTGGCGCCGGTCGAGATGATGACCGACTGGGCGCGGACCTCGTCGCCCGACGACGCGGTGAGGCGAAACGGGCGCGACTCGAAGTCGCATTTCACGATGTCTTCGCCGACCACCCGCGTGCCGAACCGCTCGGCCTGCTTCTGAAAGAGACTCATCATCTCCGGCCCGGTGACACCGTCCGGGAAGCCCGGATAGTTCTCAACCTCGGTCGTCAGCATGAGCTGGCCGCCCGGGAGCACGGGCGCCGGATTCTGCTTCGGCACGCCGACATAGCAGATCGGCTGCAGGTTCGCGCGGGCGGCATAGACCGCAGCCGTCCAGCCCGCGGGGCCCGATCCGATGATGACCACTTTCTCGACGCGGTCGCCGTTTCTCGTCTCAGTCATGGAGTGCGCTCAATCTCGTTTCGGTCTCGTTGTCATGTGGCCGGCGCGCGATCATCGATCGCGCCCTGCCGTCCCGCGTCCTGAGCGTAGCGCTCGAAGGAAAATCAGAACTTCGCGCTCTCCCCCGTGCGAGCGAGCAGATCGACCGGCGGCCAGAAGACGAGGTCGCCCGGCAGATCGGCGTCGCGAATGAAGGGGTTGTCGACATAGGCGTGTTCACCGCCGTAATCGTCGTCACCGTCCCACGCGATGCTGTAGAGCAGCGGCGAATTCTCCGGGAGGTCAATCCGACCCATGCGCGTCTGCACCGTGAACCCCTGGCCTACGGCGTTTGGGTTCCGACGACGGACGACGACATACCGGAGGATGTCGTAGTTCACATCAAAGGTGTCCACGATCGATTCGCGCGTACGGACGAAGGTCGGCTGCACCTGGTCGAGCGAGAGCGGCGCGACGCCGTCACGCTTCTGGAACGCGGCGATTCCGGCGGACGCAATCGTCGCGTGTAACTCGGTTTCCACCGCGAATCGTCCACTGAAGAGCATGTCGATCAGATCGTAAAGTTCCTTCACGATCGCATATTCGATCGGGTCAATCTGATCGAACAGCGGATCAATCGTGAGCGCCGGGTCGTAGCGGCGCAGACGCCAGCGTCGGCGGTAGTCGCCGTCCACATTCTGGATCATGCGATCGGTGTCGAGTCGCGGCGCGTGCCGCGAGCGGAGTTCGTTCCACTTCGCGGACGCGGCGAAGCGATCGAACGGGTCGTCGCCCGCTTCGAATTTCGCCATGACGAGCGGGAATGAATCGGCCGCCGGCCGATTGTCGGCGCCGAAGACTTCGTTCACGAGCTGCTCGCCGACATAGAGCGTCGCGATGGGAAGTTGAATGCGGTCCATTCCCATGAGGTCGAGTTCGTCGGCGAGGTAGCGGTAATTGTCGATGGTGAGCGCTTCGCGATAGTGCCACATCGCCTCGCGAATGATCTGCAGCCCGTGGTAGAGCATCACATAGCCCTGCGCCGCTTCCTGCACATACTGCCGGTCGGCGAGCTGTCGAGCGAGGAACATCGCGGTCGCGTAGGCCTCGACCGCCCGCTCGCCGTCGCCATCGACTTCGAGCGCGCGATGACCCTCGGCGATGAGCCCGAGCGTGAGCGCCTGGAATCCATTCATGTACGCGAAGTCGGTCGCGCGGAGCTTGGCCGGATCGACATAGACGACCCAGTCCTCGAGGAGCATGTCGTCGGTGACTTTGTCCTCGCCGTAGGGCAGACCGAAGATTTCCCGGTAGGCGACATTGTGTCGACGGTCATCGGGCGCCAGGAGTGTCTCGATTGCGTCCTGCTGATCGGGCTGGGAGATCCAGTCGACGGCCATGGAGAAAGTCGGCGTGCCGATGAAGAGATCCTTCACCCCGGCCGGGGCGCCGGTGATGTCCATGAGCATCCGCGCTTCGAAGAGCCGCTCGTACGACTTGTTCGACGCGGAGACGCGCTCCATCGGCCCGTTGAGCGCCGCGAGGTAGTCGCGGTTCTGTCCGCGACTTTCGGGACCGGTGAGGAGAAGAACACATGCGGCGGCGGTGAGCAGGGTCAGGAGGCCGTTCGGACGGCGGCGCCGCGCTGTCAGCGAATACGCTCGGTCGCGCATCATCATTCGAATCTCCGAGACTGGACAATCCACACGGGAAGGCGAGGCGATCGGGCGGCCGGCCGCGGGGGGCCGGGCGTCGATCTCCAACCATGGTAGCGGCCGAGCCGTCGGACGCGACCGCCCGACGCGACGCAAACGCGGTGCCGGCCCGAGTTTTCGCCCCCTCTCCGCGACGCTACACTGGCGCCTTGCACCGGCCCTGTCGAGCGGAGAGAGGCGATGATCGTCGGCGTTCCCAGAGAGATCAAGTCCGATGAATACCGCGTCGGGATGCTGCCCGTCGCGGCTGAACTGCTCACGGCCCGCGGACACACCGTCCTCGTCGAACGGGGCGCCGGCGACGGGTGCGGCTTCACCGACGATCTGTACGAGACCGCCGGAGGCGAAATCGTCGACACCGCGGAAGAGGTCTTCGCCCGCGCCGAACTCGTCGTCAAGGTGAAAGAGCCACAGTCGAGCGAAATCGAAATGCTCCGCGAGGGGCAGACGCTCTTCACCTACCTCCACCTCGCCGCGTCGAAGGAACTCACGACCGGCGTGATCGAGAGCGGTTGCGTCGGCGTCGCCTACGAGACCTACACCGACAAGCACGGCCGGCTGCCGCTCCTCACGCCGATGAGCGAAGTCGCCGGCAAGATGTCCGTGCAGGAGGGCGCGAAGTATCTCGAACGACCGCAGGGCGGCCGCGGCGTGTTGCTCGGCGGCATCCCCGGCGTCGAGCCGGGGCATGTGCTCATCCTCGGCGGAGGCACCGTCGGCTCGTGCGCGGCGCGTATGGCGGCGGGCCTCGGCGCGAAGGTCGCGCTGCTCGATATCAGCCTCGACAAACTGCGCCAGCTCGACGAATGGATGCCCGCGAATGTGACGCTGCTCTATTCCGACGCGCACACGGTCCGCGAATACCTCGCGTGGGCGGACCTCGTCGTCGGCGCCGTGCTCATTCCCGGCGCCGCGGCGCCGAAGCTCATCAAGCGCGAAGATCTTTCGCTCATGCGGCCCGGGTCGGTCATCGTCGATGTCGCCGTCGACCAGGGCGGGTGCGTCGAGACGACGAAGCCGACGACCCACCACGACCCGATCTACACCGTCGATGGCGTCGTCCACTACTGCGTCGCGAACATGCCGGGCGCCGTGGCGCGCACGAGCACGATGGGCCTCTGCAATGCGACGCTGCCCTTCGTCCTCAAGCTCGCCGAGCACGGACCGCACAAGCTCGCGAAGATGGACCCCGGTTTCGCCGACGCGATCAACACGGACCACGGGCGACTCACGAACGAACCGGTCGCCCAGGCGCACGGCCTCGAGTTCAGCCCGCTTCGGGCCCGTTGACCGAACGCCGTTTCGAATCCGTGGAACCCGGCGACGCGAATTCGCGTATTGTGCCTCGGGGGATGTCCACGATGACGCCAGGTCGGACGACGGATGCTCTAGGTTCGCGTCGGGCGGATTCGTCCTGATGCGTTTCTATCTGTCGAACGACTCCTATCCGGAACTTCGCGAGGCGCCGCGCGGATGGACGCGCCATCTCATCTGGTGGCGCGCGTTTCTTTCGGCGACTCGCGACTGGCGGCTTTGGGCGCTCTTCGCCACCGGAGCGGCGGTGACCGTCGCGGCCGGACTCGCGAACCTCGCGCTCTCCGGACTCGTCGCGAACGCCGCGTTCGTGCAGTGGGTTCGATTCGTCTTTCCGTTCGGCGCGGCGATCGTGTGGATCGTACTTTCGATTACCTGGGGCGGTGACCTCATGCGACCGCATCTTCGACGCGTCCATTCGACCTGCCGGATCGCCTGTCCGCATTGCGGCCACCGACTCACGGCGCACCTGCGCGAGCCGGGGCGCGACGCCGTGCGCTGCCCGGAGTGCGGCGGGATGAGCGAACGCTCATTGTTCGACGAACCATTCGATCTCGAGCGCACGCGCGCGGCGCTGCGTCGCGCTTCGCGTCAAGTCGGGTCTTTTCCTGAGGAAAGTTTGGGTGACCAGGCGCCGCTGAACCGATAACATGATCGTGATCCCCAGGATGGGGTCCACTCACTGACCGACCGCGGCGCGGGGCCCACAGGTCCGCGGAACTTTGACCGAAGTATTCGGTCGGCGGCCGGTCGAACGAAGAAGTGCGACAACTGAGAAGCGATGAGCAAGGACACTCAAGCCACCGTTGTGGCCGGTGATCGATCTTTCAAGTTCGGTCAATCGGTCGTACATGCCGGGAAACCCGAATGGGGCCCGGGCGTCATCACGCGCGTCGAGTCGATCCGACATGACGCGCGGCCAGCGCAGCGCCTCCATGTGCGCTTCCCGAACGGAATCGGCATGAAGGTGCTCAATACCGCGTTCGCCGAGGTGCGCTCCGCCGACGAGGCGCCACCGAACGGCGTGGCGGAGTCGAACGGAGCCGGCGCCGGCTGGCTCGCCGACCTCGAAAAGAAGGATCCGACCGAGACGATCATCGAACTCGCCGAACCGGCGCTCGATCCGTTTCGCACGCTGTGGCAGCGTCTCGAGTTCACGCTCAAGCTGTACCGATTCAAGCGCGACGCAAAGTCGATGACCGAATGGGCGATCGCGCAGACCGGCCTCATCGATCCGCTCAGCCAGTTCACCCGCCACGAACTCGAGCAGTTCTTCGACCGCTGGGCGCGAACCCGCGACCAGCACCTCGCCCGGTTGGTCGACGAAGCGAAGAAGCAGGATCCGCAGCGCGTCCGTGACCTGCTCAAGGCGGCCGACGCGGACGCGCGACAGGCGTTGAACCGCGTCAACAACCGGCGTTGACAATCCGCCACACCTGATACAGCCTGCGTGTCGAAACGCGGCCGAAACCGATCGGCCGCGTCTTTTCTTTTCGACTTCCCACTCGAGATCGCCGGCGCAACGCGGCATTCGCCGTTCTTATCGGTCGGCTTCGAATCCGGGTCGACGCGGGGCGCGCGGGTTGCCACTTCCGTCTCTCAGACACACGCCGCCCATCGACGGCGCCGCGCCGGCGACCGGGCCACAACTGAAGATCTGATGGGAGACGGTGATCATGGACGAACGAGCCTTCCATGACAAGCTCGCCGAGCTTGTCGACGACCTCAATGAACTGCCGGTCAACGAACGCGAACGCCTGACCGAAGTCGCGCAACAGGCGCGGGCGCGTCACGAGAAGATGCGCCGGACGATCCAGGAGCTCGCCGAGAGCCTCGATCATCTGCGCCTGAGCGTGAAGTACCTCGTCTTCGATCTCGAAGCGACGCGCCGTGAGAATGCGCACCTGCGTTCGTTGCTCGAACGCCAGAACCGCGGGCAGAGTGGCCCGCACGCCGAGGGATCGGACTGATCGAACTTGATGAATCGATCGATCGTTTGATCGACTGACCGACCGTAGACCGCATCGAACTCCTTGCATCCTCGGCCCGTCGCCGGAAACGCGCGGCGGGCCGTTTTTTGTCGTGCGCTCGAGCCACCATTCGCCGTTCGTGTCGTGCGATCACTTCACGACGCGGCCGCCGGCGATGACGACGCAGGGCGGGACGGTCGCGAACTCGTACGCGATCGCCCGCTCGTCCGTTTCGTCCCAGATCGTGAGGTCGGCCCGCTTGTCGACTTCGATCGATCCCACCTGGTCTGCGAGCCCGACCGCCGCGGCCGCGTTGATCGTCGACGCGGTGATCGCCTCCGCCGGCGTCAGGCCAAGTTTGCGGCAGGCGAGCGCGATCGCGAACGGCATGGCTGGCGACGGCGCCGAACCCGGGTTGTAGTTCGTCGCGATGGCGAGCGTGGCGCCCGCGTCAATGAGCGCCCGCGCCGGCGCGTAACGGTCATCCACCTGAAACCCCGAGATCGGCAGCGCGACCGCGATCGTCTTCGACCCGGCGATGCGCTCGGTGTCGTCCTCCGTCGTCGCTTCGAGATGATCGACCGTCCGCGCTCCCAGGTCGATCGCTATGCCCGTCGCGCCGAGTGAATGGAACTGATCCGTGTGAATTCGCAGCGGGCAGCCGCGCGACTGCGCCTCCCTGAAGAGCGCCGTCGTCTCGGCGAGCGACCACGCCCCCTCCTCGCAGTACGCGTCGCAGGTGATTCCCGGGTGCGCCTCGACGATGGCGGGGAGCGTTTCGTGAATGACGCGGTACACGAAGTCGTCCTGTTCACGATCGATCGCATGGGCGCCGAGGAAGGTCGGCGTCACCATGACGGCCGACGCCCGTCCAGCGGCACGAATCGCTTCGAGCATGCGCAGTTCGGTCTCCGTGTTCAGCCCGTATCCGGTCTTTACTTCCGCGGTCGTCGTGCCGAAGGTGAGCATCCGGTCGAGGCGCGCGACGGTTCGATCGCGCAACTCCTCCATTGTCGCGCGACGGGTGGCGCGCACCGTCGACATGATGCCCCCGCCGGCCTTGAGAATCGAAAGGTAGTCGGCGCCCTCGAGCTTCTGTTCGAACTCATCGAGACGATCGCCCGCCCAGCATGCGTGGGTGTGGCAGTCGACGAAGCCCGGCAGCACGACGCGGCCGCCCGCGTCGATCGTGTTCACACCCGACTCGATCTCGAGATTCGCTCCGACGCCGACGATCGTGTCGCCGCGCGCCGCAATGTCGCCGCGCTCAAGAATCCGGAGCTCGCGCATCGCCTCCCGTCCCCGGCGCGGCCCGCCGGCGACGGTGGCTACGCGGGCGTTGCGTATGACCAGATCTGCCGCGATCCCCATTGATCAGGACACCTTCCGCAGCAGCGTGACGCGCCCGATCGGCACCCATTCCGCGACGAGGATGTCGCGGCCGTTCGCGAGGAAAATGGCGTCGTGCGGGTGAATGAACTTCCCGGGAACGAACTGGTCGCGCGCGGCGCCGCGCAGATTCGACGGCTGTCCGTCGCCGAGTTTCGCGACAACCCGGTTCTCCCGGTCGAGCAGCATGACCACGCTTGCGAGATCGGGAATGAGCATGAGGTCGCCGCGCAGCTTGAAATGGCAGGGCTGACGGATGTCGGTCGTGACGAATCGATTGTGCGCGCCGTCGAGCGTGAAGTACTGCAGGCGGTTGTTCGAACGGTCGGCGACGACGAGCATCGGATTCGACGCGTCACGGTCATCGACCCAGAGGCCGTGCGGACAGCTCATCTGACCTTCGCCCGAACCCGGCTCACCGATCGTCCGGAGGTACTTGCCGTCCTTGTCGTAACGGTGGATGTAGCTCGAGCCGTACCCGTCGCCGACGAAGAGATCGCCGTTCGGCGCGAAGGCGACATTCGTCGGTCGCCATCGATTCGGGTCGGCGTACTTTCCGGACTCGGTCGGGACGCCGCGCTCCCAGACGACCTCGCCGTCGAGCGTCGTCTTCACGACGAGGCGGCGGTTCGTGTCGCAGTGGTAGAGGAACTCATCGGCGCCCTCGCGACGAAGGTCGAGGCCGTGCGCCCCGCCGCGGAACTCGGCGCCCCATGAGGTGATGAACTTTCCCGCGTCATCGAAGACGAGCACCGCGTCGGGCTTCTCGCTTGACGCATGCACGGTTTGCGCAAGGTAGATCCGACCGGCCGAGTCCTGACACAGCCCGTGCGTATCGCCAAACGCGAACGCCTTCGAAGGCGGCGCGAGCCAGTCATGCACCGCCTCATAGGTGTGCTCGCCCTCACCGACGATCGGATCGTCCGGACGCCACTTCGCCGAGGCGCAGATGGCCGGCGCGGCGATGAACGACATTGATGTGGCGGTCGTCAGTTGAACAAATGTCCGGCGGCTCAGGTTGCGCATATCCATCCTCGCTTCGATCGGAAGAACCACAGAGGCGCAGAGGCACAGAGCGGTCAATCAAAGAGTTGATTATCGCACGACTCTCTTGATCCCGTCACGCAGAATAGCGGAGTGAAAGTTCAGAAGCAGCCCGGTTAAGATTCCACTGAGCCGCAGATAGGTGAGCAACTGAGCCTCATGAATTGGAGCGATCGATTGAACGGTCTTGATCTCAACGACCACTGATCGATTGACGACAAGGTCCATTCGATAGCCCAAGTCGAGCTGGATCTCCTTGTACACAACGGGCAGCGGCGCTTGGCGCTGAACCTTGCAGTCCCGAACGGTGAGTTCATACGCAAGGCATTCCTCATAGGCCGATTCGAGAAGCCCGGGTCCGAGGTGTCGATGAACTTCGATCGCGGCGTCAATGATTTCCGCCGTGAGTGGATCACGGGCCTCTTGCTCCGATTCAGCCACACGGCGACGAGAATCCATACTTCTGATTCCGAGGCGTCATTTAGAATACCAATTCTATATTCCTGTCTCCTCTGTGCCTCTGCGCCTCTGTGGTGTTCGCTTTCCCCTCATGCCAGAAGGTCGTGCACGACGCGGCCGTGGACATCGGTAAGGCGGAAATCGCGACCCTGGAATCGGTAGGTCAGCTTCTCATGATCGAGGCCCATGAGGTGCATGATCGTCGCCTGCAGATCGTGTACATGAACCGGATCCTTCGTCACCCGATACCCGAGCTCGTCCGTCGCCCCGTAGACGAACCCCGGCTTGAGTCCGGCGCCGGCCATCCAGATCGTGAAGCAGTGCGGATGATGGTCGCGGCCGAGGAAGGTTGAACCGTTTCGCTTCTCATTCATCGCGGTGCGGCCGAACTCGCCGCTCCAGATGACAAGCGTTTCGTCGAGCAGCCCGCGTCGCTTGAGATCGCGTACGAGCGCCGCGACGGGCTTATCCGTCTCGCGGCACTTCCTGGGCAGCTGAGTCACGATGTCGTCGTGCGCGCCCGTGCCGTGCGTATCCCAGCCCCAGTCGAAGAGCTGAACGAACCGAACGCCCTGCTCACAGAGTCGCCGGGCGAGGAGGCAGTTGTTCGCGAACGAGTTCGCCCCCGGCCTGGCGCCGTACATCGCGAGCGTGTCCGGCGACTCCTTCGAGATATCCATGACCTCGGGCACGGACATCTGCATGCGGAACGCGAGTTCGTATTGCGAAACGCGCGTGAGCGTTTCCGGATCGCCGTGCCGCGCATGCTCGGCCTCATTGAGTTCGCGCAGCGCATCGAGCGCGCGTCGGCGTACCCCGCGATCGATCCCGTTCGGATTCGACACATAGAGCACCGGATCGCCCGACGCGCGGCACTGCACGCCCTGGAACACGGTCGGCAGAAACCCGCTGCCCCACACGCTTTTCCCCGCGCTCGGAGCGCTGCCGCCGGAGACGAGCACGACGAAGCCCGGCAGATTGCGGTTCTCCGTGCCGAGTCCGTAGGTCGCCCACGAACCCATCGACGGCCGGCCGAGTCGCGGCGAGCCCGTGTAGAGGAAGAGCTGCGCCGGCGCATGGTTGAACTGATCGGTCTGCACCGAGCGGACGAAAGTGACATCGTCGACGATCGAGGTGAAATGGGGCATGAGTTCGCTCACCCACGCGCCGTTCGCGCCGTGCTGCGCAAACTGGTAGGGCGAAGCGAGGATGGTCGGGTGGCCTTCGATGAACGCGAAGCGCTCGCCGTCGAGCAGGCTCTTGGGGCAGGGTTGGCCGTCGAGCTCGGCGAGTTTCGGCTTGAAATCGAAGAGATCCTGCTGCGGCGGCGAGCCGGCCATGTGCAGGTAAATGATCCGCTTTGCCTTTGGCGCGAACATCGGCGGCCGCGGCGCGAGTCGGTCGGCCCCGGCGGCGCGTTGCGGCGACGGCGCCGATGCGGCGAGATCGTCCGCGAGCAACGCCGCGAGCGCGACGCCGCCGACACCGATGCGCAACTGCCCGAGAAAGCTCCGGCGGGTGATCGTGCGCATTCGTTCGAGGTACGGATCCATCGCGCTTCGCTCAGCCTTTCGTGAGAGTCTCGTCGAGATTGAGAATGACCGAGGCCACGATGGACCACGCGGCGGCGTCGACGGGGTCGAGCGACGCCGGCAACTCGCCGATGGGATCGGTCGCCGCGGCCCGCGCCTCCTCCAGATTCAAGGTGAAATGCTCGCGTTCCGTTTCGTAGAGCGCAATAAGCCGCGCGAGCTCGTCCGGCCGCGGCGGGCGTGTGAGCGCGAGACGGAACGCGCGTCGCGCAATCGAGTCGGGCTTGTCATCCGCGGCTTCGACCATCGCCCGCCGCGCGAGCGCCTGCGCCGCCTCGACATATACGGGATCGTTGAGCGTCACGAGCGCCTGGAGCGGCGTGTTCGTGCGGATGCGGCGGGAGATGCAGAACTCGCGGCTCGGCGCGTCGAATGTCGTCATCGACGGATACGGGCTCGTGCGGCGCCAGAAGGTGTAGAGCGCTCGGCGATACCGCGCGGCGCCGTCGCTCGTGGGCCACTCCTCGCCGCTGTACACGACCTCCCACACGCCCGCCGGCTGCGGCGGATACACGGGTGGACCGTACATCGAGGCGTCCAGGAGCCCGCCGATCGCCAATGCCTGATCGCGAATCATTTCCGCTTCGAGCCGGAACCGCGGCCCGCGCGCGAGCATCCGGTTGTACGGATCATACTCGAAGAGTTCAGGCGTCACGCGGGCCGCCTGTCGATAGGTCGACGAGGTGACGACGAGCCGCAGGAGTTCCTTCAGACTCCAGCCGCGCGCTTCGTACTCGAGCGCGAGCCAGTCGAGCAGTTGCGGATGGCTCGGCCAGGCGCCCTGGATTCCGAAATCATCGCTCGTTTCGACGAGTCCGACGCCGAACAGCTGCTGCCAGACGCGATTCACCTGAACGCGGGCGGTGAGCGGGTTGCGCGAATCGACGAGCCACTCGGCGAGGCCGAGGCGATCGCGCGGCGCCTGATCCGGGAACTCGTGCAGAAACGCCGGCGTGCCCGCGCTGACGCTTGGCCCGTGTTCGAGGAAGTTCCCTCGAATGTGCACATGCGTCGTGCGGCGCTCATCGGCGGCGAGCTCGCGCATGATCGGCAGATGAGTCGTCTCGGATTCGATCCCACCGCGTTCGTCAATGGTCTCGCGCTCCGCGGCGTTGAGTTCGTCGAAGCGCCCTCGCGTGTCGCGGTGTACCCGGGCGAGGTAGTAGTCGCGAATGAGCGTGGCGTCATCGTCACTCCGATCCGCCGGATCGAATGCGACCGCGGCGCGGACCTCACCGGGCGCGCCGCCCGATTCGCGCTCGAGCACCCGGAGTTCCCACGCGCGCTGCGAAATGAGGTGGCGATCGTCCCGGGCGTAGGCCGAGCGGACGCCCGCCGCGTCCCAGTGCACAAGGCCGCCGAATTGCGAGAACGCCCAGCCGATGACCTCGCTCCCCGGCGGAAGTCCGACCGACGCCGCGTCGACTTCGAGTCGGATCCATTCGCCGCGCGGCGCTGGAAGATCACCCTGGCGCAAGCGTGACGGCGAGCCGTCGGTTCCCCAATCAATGAGGTTCTCGCCCCAGTAGGCGCGATGCTCCCAGTTCGGTCCGGCGGTCAGCCATTGGAGCACGAGTTCGCGCGGAGGATTCTCCGGATCGATTCGCACATGCGCGAAGAGTGTGTCGCCTTCACGCACGACGATGGGATCGGCGTCGGTGAAGTAGCTCTGCGCGGCGTGCTCCGCGTTCGCGGCGCCCCGGAGAACCTTCGAGCCGGAAATCGAGTTGAACGAGTCCGGCTCGACCCATTCCCAAATCCGCTCGAGACCCGAGCCCTGCGGGTTCCCGTCGAGAGGAACCTCGTCGTCGATCCACACGAAGTCGACCGGCGCTTTCGGGTCGCGTGGCGACTCGAGCGGCCACGGGTCCTCGTAGGCGATCGACTCGACGAGTGTGCGCCGCTGTCGCCGATACTCGTCGAGCGCCGCGTCGAGCTCCGCAAGGCGCCGCTCCTGCTCATCGGTGTAGAGCGCGAGCGTGGGCGACTCGTCCATCGCGTCCGTATCCGCGGTCTGGTTGAAGAAGGCGAAGAGCTCGAAGTACTCCTCGTGGTCGATCGGGTCATACTTGTGCGTGTGGCACTGCGCGCACGCCGCCGTAAGCCCCATCCAGGTCTGCATCGTCGTGTTCACGCGATCAACGACGGCGGCGACGCGAAACTCTTCGTCGTCCGTGCCGCCTTCGTCGTTCGTCATCGTGTTGCGGTGGAAAGCCGTGGCGATGAGGTCGTCACGCGTCGGTTCTTCGAGGAGATCGCCGGCGATCTGCTTCCGCGTGAACTCGTCGAAGGGCATGTCGTCGTTGAGCGCGCGGATGACCCAGTCGCGATAGGGCCACATCGTCCGCCGGCGGTCCGCCTCGTAGCCCTTTGTGTCCGCATAGCGCGCCGCGTCGAGCCACACCCGCGCCCAACGCTCGCCGAACGCCGGGCTCGCGAGCAGGCGGTCAACGAGCCGTTCGTACGCGTTGGGCGAGTCATCATTCACGAAGGTGTCGGCGAGTTCGGGCGTCGGCGGCAGCCCGGTGAGATCGAGTGAAAGTCGCCGGATGAGCGTATATCGATCGGCCTCGGGCGTGGGCGTGAGTCCCTCGCTGTCGAGTCGCGCGAGAACAAAATGATCAATCGTATTGCGTGGCCAGTCCGTCGCGCCGACGATCGGCGGTGTCGGCCGCGATGGCGCGACAAACGCCCAGTGCGGTTCGTATTCGGCGCCCGCGTCGATCCATTGGGCGAGCGTCGCGATCTCTTCGTCGCTCAGGCGGGCGCCGATGTCGGGCGGCGGCATGCGCTCGGAGGGATCGTTGTGCGCCACACGATGCAGTACGAGACTGCGCTTCGCATCACCCGGCGTAATCGCTGCGGCGCCGTCCTTCGTCCGCGCGGAAATCGCCGCGTCACGGAGATCGAGCCGCAACCCCGCTTCGCGCGCGTTCGCGTCCGGTCCGTGGCACTTGAAGCAGTTGTCTGCGAGAATCGGTCGGATGTCACGATTGAAATCGACCGGATCGGTGTCCGCCCGCGCGGCGGCGGCGGTCGACACCAGCACGGCGCCGACGGCCAGAACTCGTCGTATCACCAGGGCGGCCGTGTGGATCGGTGGAATGGATGGAGAGAATCGATGCAAGACCTGGCTCGAAGTTCGGTTCGGTGGTGAGTCCCCTGATCACGCGAGGATGTCGCGGACGACATGGCCGTGCACATCAGTAAGGCGGAAGTCGCGGCCGGCGTAGCGGTAGGTCAGCCGCTCGTGGTCGATCCCGAGGCAGTGCAGCACGGTGGCGTTGAGGTCGTGAATGTGCACCGGGTTCTCGACGATGTTGTAACTGAAGTCGTCCGTGCGTCCGTAGGTGAAGCCCGGCTTGATTCCGCCGCCGGCCATCCAGACGGTGAAGCAGCGCGGATGGTGGTCGCGACCGTAGTTCGTGTTCGTGAGATCGCCCTGGCAATAGATGGTGCGACCGAATTCACCGCCCCAGATGACGAGCGTGTCGTCGAGCATGCCCCGGCGTTTGAGGTCGAGCACGAGCGCCGCCGACGCCTGGTCCACATCCTGGCACTGGAGCCGGATGTCGCGGGGGAGGTTGTCGTGCTGATCCCAGCCACGGTGGAAGAGCTGTATGAAGCGCACGCCGCGCTCCGCGAGCCGGCGCGCGAGCAGGCAGTTCGCCGCGAAGGTTCCCGGTCGTCGCGCGTCTTCGCCGTAGAGCTTGAAGACGCTCTCGGGCTCTTCTGAAAGGTCGGTGAGGTCGGGCACGGAGGTCTGCATCCGATAGGCGAGTTCGGCGGCGCGAATGCGCGCGATCGTCTCTGGATCACCGACTTTCTCGTGCTGTCGCATGTTGAGCCGCACGAGCGCGTCGAGCATGCGGCGGCGGGACGCCCGATCGACTCCCGGCGGATCGGAGAGATAGAGCACCGGATCGTCGTCGGAGCGCAGTTGCACGCCCTGGTGTTCGGAGGGAAGGAATCCGGCGCCCCACAGGCGCGAGAAGAGCGCCTGCGACGGGCGGAGCGAACTCCCCTCCGAGATGAGCACGACGAAACCGGGCAGATCGCCGTTCTCGCTGCCGAGTCCGTAACTCAGCCACGAGCCCATGCTCGGGCGACCCGGCTCCTGATGTCCGGTCTGGATGTAGGTGATGCCCGGGTCGTGATTGATCGCCTCGGTGTGGACTGACTTGATGAAGCAGAGATCATCGACGATGCGCGCGGTATGCGGCATGAGATCGCTGACCCACGCGCCGCTCCGGCCATGCCGCTTGAAGTCAAACATCGTCGGTGCGACGGGCAGACGCTCCTGTCCCGAGGTCATCGTCGTGATGCGCTGTCCCATGCGGACCGACTCGGGCAGGTCGGCGTCGAACATCTCGCGCATCTTCGGCTTGTAGTCGAAGAGGTCGAGCTGCGAGGGCGCGCCGGACTGGAAGAGGTAGATCACGCGCTTCGCCCGCGGGGCGAAGTGCGGCGCCGGCATGACGCCGCCCGTCGCGCTCAGGCCGCCCGGCGTCTCGCCGCCGGACGCGAAGAGCGAGGGATTGAGCAGCGACGCAAGCGCTGCGACGCCAATGCCGCCCGCGGCGCGGCCGAAGAACTGGCGACGCGTTTCGAGCAGCCCACATTCGAGACACGGATCGTCATGCACGGCGCGATCACCCCTTCGTAATCGTCTCGTCGAGACTGAGCAGCACATTCGCGACCGTCGTCCACGCGGCGAGTTCGACCGGATCGAGCGCCGAATCGACGGCGAAAGAGCCGACCTCGAGCAGCGCCGCGGCGTCATCGGGACTCGCCGCGAAGCGCGCCCGCTCGCTCTCGTAGAGATCGAGCACGGCGTCGCGCTCGGCGTCGTCGGGCCGGCGGCCGGTCACGAGTCGGAATGCGAGTTCGGAACGCTCGTCCACCGCGTCCGGGCTTTGCGTCACAATGCGTTGCGCGAGCGCCTTCGCCGCTTCGACGAACTGCGGATCGTTCATGAGCGTGAGCGCCTGGAGCGGCGTGTTCGTGCGGGCTCGGCGAACCACGCAGGCCTCGCGCGTCGGCGCGTCGAAGACGGCCATGTTCGGTGGCGGCGCCGTGCGCTTCCAGAAGGTGTAGAGGCTTCTTCGATAGAGCGCCTCGCCCTCGTCCGGCATGAAGGTGCGCGTGTCACTGTCCGGGTACGCCACCGCTTCCCACAGGCCCGACGGCTGGTACGGCCTCACGCTCGGACCACCGAGCCGCTCGACGAGCAGTCCGCTTACGGCGAGCGCCTGGTCACGGATCATCTCGGCGTCGAGCCGGAAGCGCGGCCCGCGCGAAAGGAGTCGGTTGCGCGGATCACGATCGAGCTTGCGGGGTGAGACGGTCGAGGATTGCTGGTAGGTCGCGGACGAGACAATGAGTCGATGGAGCGCCTTGAGGTCCCATCCGCTCTCGACGAATTCGACGGCGAGCCAGTCGAGCAGTTCGGGGTGGCTCGGCCACCGGCCGCGCGTGCCAAAGTCTTCGGAACTCGCGACGAGGCCCACGCCGAAGTACTGCTGCCAGACGCGATTGACGATGACCCGCGCCGTGAGCGGATGTTCGCCGCTGACGAGCCATCGCGCGAAGTCGAGGCGCGTCGCCCGTTCACCTTCGCGCTTCAGCGGCGGCAGGAACGCCGGCGTGCCGGGCGCGACCTCGTCGCCGGGCTGATCGTACTGACCGCGCTTGAGGACGAACGCGGGTCGCATGCGGTCGGCCGGTCGCTCCTGCATGACGAGCGTGCGCGGCAGCGTCGATTCGAACCCCGCCGCTTCTTCCCGCGCTGATTCGAGTTCCTCGTAGAGGGCCCGCATTTCCGGCGAATGACGCCGGCGGTAGTGCGCCTGCAGCGCGGCGCGCTCGTCCTCGTCGCGATCATGCGCCGGCTTGACGAGCAGGTCGGTGACGAGCGTTTCGTCGAAGCCGTCCTCGTTCTTCTCCGCCTCGAAGGCGAATCCATATCCGCCGGCGTAGTTCACGATCTTCATGAGAATCGTGTTCTCGCCCGGACGGAGCTCGACCGTAATTCGATCCTGCCCCGGCGCCGCGGGACGCGCGACTTCGTTCTCGTGGACGAGTTCGCCGTTCAACCACACTTTGATCGCGTCGTCGCTGCCGAGGGAAAGAGCGAGTGTGCGCTCGTCCGGCGACTCGATGACCCGATACGCATAGGTCGCGCACTGTTCGCCTTCGAGTTCATTCACCACGCCGTCGGCGAAGCCGGTCCGCTCGATCCACGCGACGGCGCCCTCGTGGTAAGTCGTCTCGAGATTGACGCTCCCATTCTGTGTGAAGGCGCGCTCGGGATCGAAAGCTGCATCGAACGCGTTCGAGTCGTCCGGCGCCGTGAACGGTCCCGCCGTCCACCAGGCGCCGGAGTGAATCGGTCCGAGCGTCGCATGCAGCGCGTCTTCCTCGCTGATCGAGAGGCGCACGCGTCCGATCGCGTGTTGCGGGAAGCCCGTTTCGTGGATGAGCGTGAATCGAAGCTCGGTTCCACCCTCGAAACCGAACGGCTCCCGGGGTGTGAACACCGCAACGCGTCGCTCGCGCTTCGATTCGCCATCCACCGCCCAGCCGTTTGTCGAGTCAATCACGCCGTCGAGCGTGAAATCGACGAGGTACGGGCCATTCATCTGCTCGTGATCCGCGTACGCGGCGACGAACTCGACGCGCTGGGTTTCGGTCAGGTCCGCTTTCGAGATCGCGAGGAGTTCGAACTCGCTGAGCACATAGTTCGCGTTGTATGCGCGCCCCGGGCCGTGGTAGGGCAACGAGTCGTGGGTGAGCGCTTCGACGCGCACGGCGGTGATGTCCGTCGCGTCCGTCTCCGTGACGATGAGGTACCGATCGGTCGGCGGGTTGTATCCCTCGGCGAGAATCGAATGATCATCGAGTTCGGTCAGCGTCGCGCCTTCGGTGGAAAGCGCGGTGATCGGATCGAGTGTTCGCCATCGGCGCGCCGCGCGGTCGTGGTTCGCAGCTTCCCAGTCCGACTGAGCCGCGTCGATCGCCGGGTCGGGCGCTGTAAAGGTCGTCTCGAGCGAATCGATGCGCGCCTGCATCGACTCGAGCGTCGCCTGATCGTCCGGCGTCGGCGCCACGACGACCGGAACCGGCGTCGCGATGTTGAGATCCATCGCGTTCTCTTCGATGTTGTTGAAGAACGCGAAGAGTTCGTAGAACTCGCGCTGCGTGAGCGGGTCGAACTTGTGGTCGTGACACGCGGCGCAGCCGGCGGTGAGCCCCATCCACACGGTCGAGGTCGTTTCGACGCGATCGACGGCGTACTTCATGAGGTACTCGGCGTTGATGGCGCCGCCCTCGTTCGTCGTCACATGAGCGCGGTTGAACCCGGTCGCGATGAGTTGATCGAGCGTCGGGTCCGTCCGCAGGTCCCCGGCGAGCTGGTCGACGGTGAACTCGTCAAACGGCTGGTTCGCGTTGAAGGCGTTGATCACCCAGTCGCGATAGCGCCAGATCGAGCGGTAATTGTCGAGATGCAGGCCGTGCGTATCGCCGAAGCGCGCCGCGTCGAGCCAGTACCGCGCTTGATGCTCGCCGTAGCGCGGGGAATCGAGCAGACGCTCGACGACCCGATCGAACGCGTTCGGATCGTCATCGGCGAGGAACGCGTCGATCTCGTCGAGCGACGGCGGCAGCCCGGTGAGATCGAACGAGACCCGACGAATCAAGGCTTCCTTCGTCGCGCGGTCGTTCGGCGTCAGTCCCTCGTCTTCGAGTCGCGCGAGAATGAAGTGGTCAATCTCATGGCGCGGCCAATCCGCCTGCTTGACGACCGGCGCCCGCGGGCGCTCCGGCGCGATGAACGCCCAGTGGTCCTGCCAGGGCGCCCCCATGTCGATCCACGCGCGGAGCGTGGCGACTTCGAGCGCCGTGAGCCGCTTCTCCATCTCGGGAGGCGGCATGTGAAAGTTTGGATCGTCCGAGGTCACCCGCGCGAGGAGCGCGCTCCCCTTGGAATCGCCCGGCTTGATCGCCACGGCGCCGGACTCGAGCGTCGCCAACGCGCCGTCGCGATGATCGAGTCGCAGACCCGCCTGGCGCGCCGCTTCGTCGAAGCCGTGGCACTCGAAGCAGTAGTCCGCCAGGATCGGTCGAATGTCGCGGTTGAACTCGATCGTCGACGGAATGCCCGCGTTGGTCGTCTCATGGTCGTTGACGCTCACGGTCGCATCGTCGACGGGCCGCGCGCTCGACGACGCCATGAAGAGCGCCGCGCCGATCGCGGCGGACATCCCGAGCCCGGCCACCGTCAGGACGAGCGCGGCGCCGCGCGATCGAGGCACGCGGAGCCGGTCCGGCATTCTCGTTCGTGTCGATTCGTTCGCCATGCCTCTCCGCCGATGCCGTTCGAATGTGAACCGAACCCCTACCCGCCGTCGTCCGACTCGGCCGAAGTCCCGCCCACCACCACGGCGACTTCCGGACGCTTCTCGATGAATGCGGCGACACCATCGGGCGACACCGCCGCATTCCAGAGGTACACCTTTCGAAGCGCAGCCGCCTCGATGAGTCCGGCCAGGCCGGCGTCGGTAATCGCCGTGCCGTGCAGATTAAGGTACTCCAACTTGGGCAGCGTCACAATGGAGGAAATGGACGCGTCGGTGACTCCCGTCTCGGCGAGGTTGAGGCGACGGAGTTCCTCGAACCGGTCGAGCGTCGCGACGCCCTCGTCAGTGACCCCGGTCGACGCCAGGTTGAGCCAGACGAGCGACGGGTCAAGTCCCGCGAGGAGTTCGGCGAGACGATCGTCGTCGAGACCGGCGTCGATGAGGCTCAGGTTCGCGTCGACCGCGTCCGCGCCGGCCGCGACCGGCGTGGCGACCCCGCCGGCCTCCTGGATCCGTGTGAAGGCGGCGTCGCGCGCCGCTTGCGCCGCCTCGTCGAGCGGAGCCACCGTCGGCTCGTAATCGAGCGTGACCGCCGCGGTCGATTCCGGGTAGATCTCGGTCGCGTCGACCGTGTCGGCCGCGGGATCGCTCGTCGCGGAGTCGGCGTCGAGTGTGGCGCCTTCGATCCAGGCGCGGATCGTCGCGATCTGATCGTCGTCGAGCTTGTCGCCGCGCGCGGGCATGCGCTTTCGGTCGTCGGCCGGCAGCGTGATGCGCTGGTAAAGGAGACTGGCGTCCGGATCTCCCGGCACGACAACCCATTCTTCGGGATCACGGTCGAAGAGGTGTGCGAGCGTATCGACGCGCAGGTCACCGCGCTTGCGCTCCGGTCCGTGGCAGTCCACGCAGCGGGCTTCGAAGATCGGCATGACGCGCTGAACGAAGAAGGCTTCGGAAAGGCGGACCTCGCCGGGTTCGTCGGACGGGCTTTCGACGCCGGTCGCGGGATCGTCGCTCGAGTCCGTGTCCGTCGTGTCGGAGAAGATCGGCGGCGGCGCCGCGTCGTCCGCGTCCTCGAAGACTTCGAAGAGATGGCCCTGGCCGTACACGATTTCGGCGCCGAGGTACCCGACATAGCCGACGAGCAGCCCGCCGACGACGAGCGTCGTTCGATACGCCACGCGCGGCCCGGCTCGATGCCACCAGCGATCGGCCAGCGAGAGAAGCGCCGCGAGGCTCGCGATGACCGCGACGGCGACGCCGAGCCAGCGATGCCAGAAGAGCGTGTCGGCGATCGATTCGCCGTGCGGCTCATGCTCGGCGTTGATCCAACCGAGCGCCGCGGCCACGATGGCGGAGATCGCCGCGAGCCAGACAATCGGCAGCGCCGCGTTTGGCGACCGGGGTTTGCGCCACAGCGTTCGCGCGATTTCAATCACCGCCGCGACTATGAGCAAGGCGATCGGGAAATGCACGACCGCCGGGTGCAGACGACCGAAGAAGCGCCACCACGCGTCGTTCGAAACCGTGGCGGCGGTGGCCAACTCGCCCGCCCCACTCGACCCGAACGCCGCCGCAGTTGATGCGGCAAAGGCCGTCACGACGCCGAGCCACATGACCGTCCGCGATGGCGTGCCTGCGTTTCGATTCGATCGACTCATGTACGCGTTCCCATCCTTCATCACCATTCGATCACACGAATCCGAACGGATCCGTCGGAGACGATCATATGGAAACGCGCGAGGCCGACTGTTCGACGGGCGGTCAGACGAGCCCCTGGTCCATCATCGCGTTCGCGACACGAAGGAACCCGGCGATGTTCGCCCCGTTCACATAATCGCCGGGCGTGTCATACTTCTCCGCGGCGTCGGCGCACGACTCATGAATCGAGTTCATGATCTCCTTGAGCCGACTGTCCACTTCCTCGCGCGGCCAGCGGAGGCGCGAACTGTTCTGCGCCATCTCGAGGCCGGACACCGCGACGCCGCCCGCGTTCGCCGCCTTCGCCGGTCCGAACAGGATCTTCTCTTCGCGAAAGAGGTCGACGCCCTCCGGCGCCGTCGGCATGTTCGCGCCTTCACAGACGAGCTTCACGCCGTTGTTCAGGAGATTCTTCGCGTCTTCGCCGCTGATCTCGTTCTGTGTCGCGCTCGGAAAGGCGCAGTCCGCCTTGATGTCCCACATCGGGTTCGTCGACTTCGAAGTGTCGACCTCGTGGTACTCGGCGGAGTCGAACTTCTCCACATACTCACGGATGCGCCCGCGCCGGACATTCTTGAGATCCTTGATGAAGTCGAGCTTCTCGCGGTCGATGCCGTCGCCGTCGTGGATGTACCCGCTCGAGTCGGACATCGTGATCGGCGTGGCCCCGAGTTCGATGAGCTTCTCGCAGGTGTACTGCGCGACATTGCCCGAGCCGGAGATGAGGCACTTCATGCCCTCGACCGACTTCTCCTGGGTTTCGAGCATCTCGCAGGCGAAGTACACCGAGCCGTAGCCGGTCGCTTCGGGACGGATGCGACTGCCGCCCCACTCGAGACCCTTGCCCGTGAGCACGCCCGTGAACTCGTTCCGGATGCGCTTGTACTGGCCGAACATGTAGCCAATCTCGCGGCCTCCGACGCCGATGTCGCCGGCCGGAATGTCGGTGTCCGGCCCGACATGGCGCGAGAGTTCGGTCATGAACGACTGGCAGAAGCGCATGACCTCATGGTCGGAGCGGCCCTTCGGGTCAAAGTCGCTGCCCCCCTTGCCGCCGCCCATATTGAGGGTGGTGAGGCTGTTCTTGAAGATCTGCTCGAACGCGAGGAATTTGAGTACGCCGAGGTCAACGCTCGAGTGAAAGCGGAGCCCGCCCTTGTACGGCCCGAGCGCGCTGTTGAACTCGATGCGGAACCCCCGGTTCGCGTGAAAGTCCCCGTCGTCGTCCTGCCAGGGAACGCGGAACATGACGACGCGCTCCGGCTCGACGAGTCGCTCGAGCACGCGCGCTTCGCGATACTCGGAATGTCGCTCGAGCACGACTTCGAGCGACTCGACCACCTCCCGGACGGTCTGGATGAACTCCGGCTGGGCGGGGTTCTTCTCTTCGACGCGCGAGACGAAGTCTTCGACGAAGCTCGACATGATGACCGATTCCTTGTTCGAGCGGGCGGGATGACGGGGTCGCGGCGATGGAGGACGGGACCGGGCCGCGGACGACACGCACACAAAAGGCGTCGCCCCGTCGTGTGACGAAGCGACGCCCGAGTATAAGCGAACGCCGGAGTTCGTGGAACCGGTGGCCCCGCCTCGTTATACCGCGACGGCGCGGTTGGATCGGTCGGTGGGCCGCCCAACCGCGCCGCGCGGCGCCCGAGTCGAGGTCTCGTTCCTGGCGCGGACCGTGGGGTCAGTGCAGGACGAGACGCGGGCCTTCGTACAGGAGGTTCTCGCCGGTTCCGATCCGGAGAACCTTGCCTTCATTCACCTGATCCGCAGTCGTCGTGATCGCGAGGCTGATGAAGCCCTGCTGCGCCCACTGCTGCAGGACGCTCCGCGGCACAGTGCGCGGAATCTCAAAGGTAATCAGGCTCCCCGCGCCGCCGTACACCGAGTCGTCACCCGCAATGCGGTTGTTGTCCCCGGCCACCGGGCCGGGTCCGACGCCGTACGACCATGACGACTCGTCGAACGGCCCTTCGAGGAGGCGGATGTACACCTCGTCGACGGCCGGGTCGTAGTTCGAGTCGGGCGCGACGGTGACCGTGAGCGTGGCGCCGTTCCACCGGAAGCCCGGGGGAACCTCATCGAGGTCCCAGTTCATGAAGCCGTACGAAAAGAACGACGACGCGTTGCGGTTCCCGGGGTACCCCGTTGGGTTGAGGTCCATGCCTTCGGCGCCCCAGAGTCGGATGACCGGGTCACCGCCCGGGTTCTGCGAGTGGACATAGGCCCACACATCATTGTCGGCGACGCCGAGGTCGAGCTGGGCCGAGGCCACGGCGCCAGCGAACGACGCGGCGAAAAGGGAAGCGCAAGCAAGCGAACGGTTGATCTTTGTATCCATGTGAAGAAGTCTCCGTGCGCGCGATCGGCGCGCACGCTCCTGTTCAAGAGTCATCGATTTCAGATGCAAAACGGGAGTCGCTGATGCGAAATCAGGATCAGCGAGAGACCGGTGGCGCGCGCGACGGCGCTTCGACGATCGAATAGCTCGGCGCGGGCGGGCGATGGGTCATCGCCTCGGCCCACGCGCGTCGCGTCAGGGCGAGGCGCTGCGCCAACCGCGTCACGAGATCGGCGAGCAGGCGGCGCCACGCCGCGGTCGTGCGGTTGAGCCGGCGCCGACGCAGGAGCGCCTCCGCGGTCAGTCCACCGATCGTGAGCACGACCGGCGCGTTCTCGACGAGTATCTCGCCGGCGGGAAGCGCCTCGTGGTGCGCCACGGCGAACGCGAGCAGCAGCGCGATCGTCTGCGTGCGCCGGCCGCGCCATCGCAGCAACGGCGCGTCGACGAGTTTGAGACCGAAGAAAGCAAGCGTGAGCAGCAGGGCGAGCGCCGAGCCGAGCGGCGCCTCGACGAATGACGGCGCCGCGAGCAGCCGTCCGCCTACCGCCCAGATCGCTGGCGCATGGACGAGAATGAGCCCGAGCCAGAACACGATCCGCGCAAGCGACCGCCAGGACCGCCCGCCGAGAGTCCGGCGGCGGCGTCGATCGTCCGGGATCGTCGTCGAAGCTCGATTCACGCGATCATTCACCCACCTTGGTCGGCCGCGGACCTCGAATCGTTTGTCGATCGAAGATCCGCCGCGACCCTCCAGCGCAAGCGTAGACCCGTCGCGGCGTTCGTCGAGCGCGAAGACGGCGCACGCCGTCCGATTCGCGGAATCGGGGAGCGCTCCCCATGTCCGACGGGCGGCGACGGTTGACGAATCGCGTCTCGCTCGTCATGCTGGAGGGGTCATGCCCGTCCCTCATACTTCGTTCTCTGACTGGTCGTCACTTCATCCACGACCCGGGCGGCTCGCTCACGAGATTCGGACCGATTCGCCCAGGGATTGCCAGGTCGCCCTGCTCGGCGTGCCGGACGACACCGGTGTGACCATGACCGGCGGTCGCGCCGGCGCCCGGGACGGCCCCCGGGCCTTCCGCCGCGCGCTCGCGGCGTACGGCTGCGACTACGACGCGGTCACCGGTCGATCGCTCGGCGACATCGGCATCTACGACGCGGGCGATGTGAATGCCGCGGGCGATGAGATGCACCACACGCACGACCGGGTGACCGACGCCGTGCGCGCCATACTTGACCTCGGGCTCATTCCCGTCTGCATCGGCGGCGGGCACGATCTGACCTATCCCGGCGTACGCGCGCTCTATCGCGCGCTGCGCGAAGATGGTGACCGGCTCGGCGGGATCAACATCGGCCCCCACCTCGAAGTGCGCGAGCGCGCCGGGTCCGGCATGACCTATCGCCGCATTCTCGAAGATGGCGAGGGCGTCGTCGACCCGGCGAACTTCGCCGCCATCGGCCTCGGCCCTTTCGCGAACCGGCTCGACCACCTCGAATGGGCGCGCGAGAAGAAGGCGCGACTCATCTTCTTCGAAGGCGATCAGCACGACCTCTTCGATCGCTTCGAAGAGACGATCGAGGCGCTGCGCGAGACGCCGAACCTCTTCGCGAGCTTTGACCTCGACATGCTCGACGCGTCGGTCGCGCCGGGCGTGAGTTCGCTCAACCCGATGGGGCTCACGCCGGTGACCGCGTCGCTTATGGCGCGGCGGATCGGTGCGCTCGAGAACCTGCGCTACTTCGATCTCATGGAGCTCAGTCCGCCGCATGACATCGAGGATCGCACGGCGCGCCTCGCCGCGCATCTCTTCCTGAGCTTCCTCTCAGGACTCGCCGAGCGGCTTGACGGCGACGAATGACTGAACGACGCCGAGCGCTTCGTCAGGGTTCGATCCATCGACCGCCGACGCAGACTTCGCCGACCGCTTCGCGCCCCGCGCCGAAGATGAAGGATTCGAGGAGCGTTTCGTTCGTCCACCCGGCGAGCGAGGGCGACGCGAGATCGAGCGTCATGAAGTCGGCCGGCGCGCCCGCTTCGATCACGCCGGCGCGCAATCCGAGCGCGTTCGCCCCGTGCGTCGTCGCCGACCGGAAGAGTCGCGGCGCGAGCATGCCGCGCCGGTCCGCGAGCGCGCCGCGTCGTTGCCGTGTGAGTCGCTGGGCGTATTCGAGCCAGCGCATCTCCTCCGCGAAGTCGATCCGCGCGTTCGAGTCCGTTCCGAGGCACACGCGTCCCGATCGCGCCTGGACGGTCGCAAGGTCGGGCACGCCGTCACCAAGGTTCGCTTCGGTGAGCGGACACACGCAGACGCGGCCGCCGAGATCGAGGTAACGCTCCATGTCCTCTTTCGCGGTGTGCGTGCAGTGCACCGCGGTGAATCGATCGTTGATCTCGAGCTTGTCGATCAGGAGCGCCATGGGTCGCGTGCGGTACGCCTCTTCGCATTGCTCGATCTCGAGGCGCTGCTCCTCGAGATGCATGTGAAAGACGAGTCCGCGCCGCATCGCCTCGCGATGGAGCTCTACGATGTCGCCGATCGGCGCGGCGCGGATCGAATGCACGACGGCGCCGAGCGATTGTGTTTTCGGATCAATGAATGGCCGCAGGTGCTCCGCCTGTTTCCAATACTGATCGGGTGAGTCGACGCGGAAGCGACGCTGACCGCCCGCAAGCGGCTGACCGATGCCGCCCGTGCGGTAATACACATTGAGCAGCACGAGACGGACGCCGACTTCGCTCGCGACACGGAGCACGACTTCGTCGAATGGAAATCCGCGGCCGCGCGCGTCGTGATGGAGGTAGTGAAACTCACCCACGCAGGTGATCCCGGCGCCGAGCATTTCGCGAAACGCGTGTCGCGTGAGCGACTCGATGAGTGATTCATCCATCGTTTCGACGAGATCGTACATCGCCTCGCGCCACGACCAGAAGCTCCCGGCGCCGTCGGGAAAGCGCTCGCCGCGCCCCCGCAGCCCGCGCTGAAACGCGTGCGAATGCGCGTTCACCATGCCGGGCAGGATCGCCCGATTCGACAGGCGCCGCGTCGGCGCCGGTCCGCCTTCGACGCGCGGGCCCACGCTCTCGATGGCGCCGTCCTCGTCGAGTTCGACGAGGATTCCCGCCTCGAACGCCTCACCCGTCCAGGTGAGATCGGCTTCGATGATTTCGCGCTCAGCCGTCGCCATTCCGTCCATCCTGCGCTTCGTAGGCGAACCGGTCGATGAGTCGATCCACGAATTCGCGGCCGCGTTCAAATTCGTCGATCGGAAGATATTCGTTCGGGCGATGCGCGACATCAATCGAGCCTGGACCGAAGAGCACACATTCGCGCCCGAGTACGCGGGAAAACGCGCCGGCGTCGCTCGCGAAGGGCACGCCGACCGTCCCGCGCTGATCGACGAGTTCGGCGATCGCGCCGTAGAGCGGCGCCGTCTCGTCCGTGAGCATCGGCGGACTGTCATTGATGATCAAGACCGTTCCCTTCGCGGGCGCCGCGGCGCGCTCGACGAGGCCGCGCACCTTTTCGACGACCGGGTCGCTCGCCATCCCCGGCAGCAGTCGCACGCCCACATCGATCTCGGCGGAGTCGGGGATGACATTCATCGCCCGGCCGCCCGAAAGGCGCGCGACATTGAGGGCGGGAAACGGCGTCTCGGGAAAGTACTCGCTCGTGTCGACGCGCACGGCCTCGAGCTCTTCTCGATAGCCGCTCAGGGCGCTCACGATGCGCCCCACCGCTTCATTCGCGTTCACGCCGAGATGCGGAAACCCGCTGTGCGCCGCGCGTCCTTCGATCGTGATGCGCAGCTTGAGATGGCCTTTGTGAAGGCGCACGGCGCGGAGCGAAGTTGGCTCCCCGATGAGGACAGAGCGGGGCGGCCGCGGCGCGTCGGCCGGCCAGTCGTTCGCGAGCCGCGCGGCGCCGACCGATCCAACCTCCTCATCCGCACAGAGCACGAGCATGAGGCGACTTCGGGGCGCCTCTCCCGCCGCCCGCCGGCGCATGGCGTTGAGCGCGAGAGCGATGAATCCTTTCATGTCGCACGCCCCGCGCCCGAACCACCGCCCGTCGCGCTCGGTCAGCGTGAACGGCGGACTCTCCCATCCCTCCGACTCGGCGGGCACGACATCGAGATGCCCCGAAAGCGCGAGCCCGGCGTCCGACGATGACAACTCCTCGCCGCCGAGCCATGCGACGAGATTGACCTTTTCGACACCGTCACGCTCGTACCGATGTTCGACGACGCGCAGGCGCCCGCCGCCTTCTTCGAGGTACGCGCGGCAGAAGTCGGCGATCGGGCGATTCGATCGAGAACTGGAAGAGTCGAAGGAGACAAGACGCGCGAGAAGTTCGGAATCGGGGAGCGACGCAGCCATGGCCGCGCATTGTAGGAACTCGCGCGCCGCTTCCGGCGATGGTCACTCAACCCACGATCATCGGGAGTGACTCGAGTTCGCGCGTGAGCACGATCGGACCGCTCTCGTCGATGAGCACATCGTGCTCGTAGTGCACGCTCAGACTTCCATCCGCCGTGCGGATCGGCCACTGCCGCTCCGTCTGTTTGAGCTGGCCGGTTCCGATGGCGACCATCGGCTCGACGGCGAGGAGCATGCCGGGACGCAGCCGCACATTCGCATCGGGCCATTCCGACGGAAAGATGGGCACGCGATTCGAAACATACGGCGAATGATGAAGCTTGCGTCCGTAGCCGTGCCCGCCGAGCCCTTCGACGCAATGGAAGCTGTAGTCATCCTCGACGAGCGTCTGCACGGCCCGCGCCCAGTCGAGCAGCGGTTGGCCGGGCCGCAACTCTTCAACGCCGCGCTGGAGCGCTTCGATTCCGCAGCGGCACAATCGCGTGCGCTCCTCGTCGGCCGATTCGATGACATAGGTCCACGCCGCGTCACCGATCCAGCCGCGGTAAATCACGCCGATGTCGATGGAGAACACATCACCGGGCTCGAGCGGATCGACCGACATTCCCGCCGTGCCGTGGACGATAACATCGTTCACGGACAGACATGCGTGGGACGGAAACCGCGGATAGCGGCCGGTCCGGTACCCGAGAAACGCCGACTTCGCGCCGAGATCACGCAGCGTGTCGGCGACGAACGCGTCGACCTGCGCGAGCGTCTGCCCGGCCTGCAGGAACTCGACGAGGCGCTGGTGCACGACGACGACCTTCTCGGCCGCCTCGGTGGCGGGTTGGCGTTCATCGGTTCGAATCACGGCGAGATAGTAGCCCCGGCGTGGCGCCGGTCCGTCGCCGCACGATTCGCGCTCGTCACGGACGCGCCTCGCGGATCATCCGCCGCGCCACGCCGTCCCGCGCCGTCGCTTCGGCGCGATCGAGCAGCGCGTTCGCCGTGTCGGCGCCGACGGTCCGCGCGAGCGCCGGCGCCAGGCGTGACGCGTCGACGAACATCGGTTCGCGAATGAACGCGACGAGCCCGGGAATCCGCGAGCCATCCCGCGCCGTTTCGAGCCACGGCCCGATTCGATGCCACAACGCGTCGACGCGCTTCGGATCGAGCGCCGCCGGTCCGATCATCAGGGCCGCGTCGATGAGCTCTTCCTCGGTTCCAGCGCGACGCAGCGCATCGAACATCGCGCGGGTCGTCTCAAGCCGATCGGTCCACGCGGCGCCGTCGTCGGCGTCGAGCTTCCGGTACAACTGCACGAGCAGCTCATCGCGCCCGGCAAGTCGGAGGAGCCGCGCCGTTTCGGCCCACGCGCCGGTCTCCTGCGCGCTCCGCGTCGCAGCGGCGATGAGCGCGCCGAGATCGTCCGCGCCCTCGAGCGGCCGCGCCTTCGGTTCGACGCGCGGCAGCGGCTTGAGCAGCGTCATGAGCGGGTCGCCGATCGTGGTGATCTTCCACGGCTCGCCGTCGAACTGTCGCGCTGCGACGAGGAAGGGAACGGACGCCCGCCACCGCCGCGCGAGTTCGAGCGGCGGGACGAACGCCTGAAGGTACGGCTCGTGCACGCTTCCGACATACGCGTAGGCCCCCTGCTCGAGCCAACGCGCCGCGATCGTCCCGCGGTTCGCCGGCGCCGCGGCCGACCAGCTGTGCGTGAAATGCACGAGGGCGGGCGCGTCGAGCGCCGGAACATCGAGCGCGTACAAGCGCCCGTCGCGGAGGTCGAACCAGTCGCGCATTCCCTTTGTGTTCACTGCGACCAGATCCTCGTCCACACTCCGGCGCCGCCAGGGATCGACGCATCCCTCGGCGCCCGCGGCGTGCTCGACCTCAAAGTCGAGCGATTCGAAGATCGTCGCGGCGTCGGTCATCCGGTACATCGCCCAGGCGCCGTCGTCTTCGGGATACCCGTTCACGAAGAGCGCCGATTCGGGTTGCAGAAAGATCGAGCACATCGCCTGGTACGCGGCGCGTTCGGGTGAACCGAAGATCCACCCGGCGATCGCCCAGCGCTCCCCCGCCGCCGTGCGCCCGAGGCCATCGGTGACGGCGAGCGTCTCGTTCGCGTTATTCGTCGGTCGATACTTCGAGGCGACCGCGCCGACGAGCGTGATCGTGTCGATCTCGTCGCCGAGCGCGGCCCATGCGTATCCCGTCGCGCTCGCGGCCTCCTGAACTTCCGATCGAAGACGGTCCCATACCCGGGCGTTCAGCGTCGCGTCCGGCTCGCCGTAGGAGCGATTGAGTACGACCACGGGTTGCCCGCGATCGGCGGCGAGCGCCGCCGCCGCGACCCGCGCGGGATCGTCGCCCGCCACGATGACGACGCCGGGCGGGGTCCATTCGACCGCTTTCCAACGCTCGGCGGGCGTCGCGCCGTCGTCGTTCGAATGCCCCGGCGCCGTCCAGGCCGCTGCGATCGCGGCCTCGACTTCGGCTTCCCACTCCCCGGCTGAGCCCGAATCGGTCGGCGGGCCGGCCCAGCGCACGATCTCGGCGGGCCGAAACCTTCGAATGAACAGCGGCGCGTAGAAGTCGTCCTCGATGAGGATGGGCCAGCGACCGCCGAGACTCCATTGTCCGATCGCGTCAACGAACGCGTCTTCGTCGGGCACGAGCACGACGCGATCGACGGTCGGCACGCGAGCCCGGAGGTTCGCGATGCGCAGCCCGATTCGCGCGGGCCAGGGAACGGCCTCGGGTTCGGGTTGCGCCTCGGCGAGCGACACCGACCCGCCGAGCAGGACGGCCAGGACGCCGCGGACGATGGCGGATCGAATGGGCATGCCTCATGATACGGACCCGTGATGGGTTCCCCTCTGGCGTCATTCGCCACTCGCTTACGGATTTACCCTTTACCGGGAAGCGTCTTGCGATACGCTGAATGAGGCGCGACGGCCTGTGGTTCCTGCCGCGGGCCCTTCGTTACCGAGTCGTGGATGGGTGGATACTCAGTGGCTGACGCCGTTCGCGCGTGTCGAACGGGGTTGGTTTCCTGACGCCGGTCAGCGTGTGCCTGCCCGGCGTCCGTGGGTCGCATCAATATCAGAGGAGAGAGAAGTGATGACTTTTCGACGGTTCTTCAGTGTCATGGCGCTCGGCGGCGCTGCGCTCGCCATGACCGGCCACGCCCAGGCCCAGCAGTTGCTCATGGTCCCCGAGTCCTCGAACGACCGGGTGATGCTCTTTGACGCGTTCGACGGATCGCTCGTCGACGCGAACTTCATCGACCTCGTGCCGCAGGGCGCGTCGACTCCGATCAGCGCCGTGAACATCGGCCAGGAGATCTGGGTCGCCGATCAGGTCGCCGACTCGATCTTCCGCTACGACACTTCCGGAAACTTCATCTCGACGATCACCGGTGAGATGGACAACATCCGCGGCATGGGTTTCGCCGCGAACACGGTCTACCAGACGAACGCCGGCTCGAACAACAACGCGCCGGGCGAAGCCGTGATCCAGTTCGCCGAAGACGGAACCCGCCGGGGCAGCTTCGCCGTCGTCGATCCGTTCGACGCGCTCCCGTTCAACGGCGACCTGCTCGTGAACGACATCGACAACGATGACCTCGTGCTCTACACGCTCGACGGAACCTTCATCCGCGTGTGGCACGACTCGGACGGCGTGACCGGCATCGATTTCCCCGAGCAGATGACGCTTCGCCGGAACGGCAATGTGCTCGCCGGCGGATTTTCGAGTCCGGCCGGGGTGTACGAGTACGACTCGGTCGGCAACCAGCTCAACTACTGGGATGTCGGCACGGGCGTGCGCGGCGCACATGAACTCGGCAACGGGAACATCATGTTCACCGACGGCAGCGGCGTGCACATCCTCGATCCGAACACGAGTCTCGTCACGGATGTCATTACCGATGTGTCCGCCCGCTTCATCGAGCCGCTTCAGAACTTCCGCATCGACCAGTTCGGTGGATGCCCGGGCAGCGTGCAGGTTGAAGTGAACGGCGCGACGCCGAACGGGACCGTCGCGATGGTCTTCTCGCCGGCTCGCGGCTCGACGACGATCCAGAGCGGAACCTGCGCCGGCACGACGCTCGATCTCGACTCGGGCGGCATCCGTCTCCTGCAGACGACGACCGCCGACGCCGGCGGCAATGCGAGCTTCAATGGCAACGCGCCGGCCGCGGCGTGCGGTGGCTTCCTCCAGGCGATCGACGCGTCGACCTGCCTGACCTCGAATGTCATGACGCTGCGCAACTGATGAAGATCAATTGACGCCGCGATCGATTGGAGCGAACGCTTCGATCGGCCGTCGTCGTCGATCTGTGAATCGAGCGAACCTCCCCTCGCGGGAGGTTCGCTTGTTTTTGGACGGGATCAGGCGAACTCGTCATGGTCGGGCGACGCCCGCTCGATCTCGATTCCCTCGGGCAACGCCTTGAGAAACCGGCGGCCGTAGAACTTCGTCGCGATGCGCGGATCGAGCACGACGAAGCGGCCCGTATCGCTCGTCGAGCGAATGAGCCGCCCGAACCCCTGCTTGAAGCGGATGATGGCGCGGGGGAGCGAATCTTCCATGAACGGATTGCCGCCGCGCTCGCGGATCATGTCGAACCGCGCCTCGATGAGCGGACGGTCCGGCACATCGAATGGCAATCGCGTGATGATCACATTGCGCAGCCCGCGACCGCGCACATCGATCCCCTGCCAGAAGCTCGACACGCCGAAGAGCACCGAACGATCATCTTCGCGGAAGCGCTTGAGGAGCAGGCCGCGCGGTCCGTCACGCCCCTGCGTAAGCGTGGGCAGCCCTTCGTCCGCGAGGGCGGGCGCGAGTCGCTCGACCACGCGATTGAGCATCGAGAAACTCGTGAAGAGCACGAATGCGCCGCCGTCCGTCTCGCGCACCTGTCGCAGAATCGCCGGGCAGACGCGATCGATGTAGTCGGGCGAATTCGGCTCGGGCATCGTCGGGTCCACGATGCAGCGCACCTGCTTCGCGTGGTCGAACGGGCTGCCGAGTTCGAGCGTTTCCGCCTCATCACAGCCGAGGCGCGACTGAATGTGCGAGAAATCATCGTGCCCGGTTGTAAGCGTCGCGCTCGTGAGAACGACCGACGGCTCGCGGCCGAAGAGATGCTCCTTCAGAATCGGCGCGATCTCGACGGGTGAGCATGCGAGCGACACGCGGCGGAAGACGCGGCCGGACCGCGCGGCGCCATCGGTCACATCGACCCAGTACACGCAGCCGTCGACGAGTTGATCGACGAGCGCTTCGGCCTCGCGGGCGATCGACGAGGCGCGCTCCGCATACGCGTTGAGCTCGAACTCATCGGCGTCCTTCTTCGCGAGATCCTTCAAACGCTTGAGGCGCAGCGCGAGGTCCCCCATCACGCCGGTGAGTTCGTTCTCGATGAATCCCGGCTCGTGCAGCCGCAGTGCGCCGGCGAACTGGCTCGCGCCGCGGCGACCGTCGCCCTCCTTCGATTCGTAGAGGCGGATTAACTGATCGAAGAACGACCGCGAGACTTCGCGGCAGCGCTTGAGGGATTCGAGCGCCCGGTGAAGCGGCTCATCATCATCGTCGCGCAGCTCGAGCGTCGTGAGGAACCCCCGCGCCGTCGCGGCGCCGCGCCGCGCGCGCTCGCTGTAGAGCGTGTTGAGCAGATGAATGACGCGCCCTTCACTCAGTGAAAGCCCGAAGTGCTCGCACGCGACATCTTCGATGTTGTGCGCCTCATCGAGGATGACATGCTGGTACTCGGGCAGAAATCCGACGCCGCGCACACGGAGCGCGAGATCGGAGAAGTAGAGCGCGTGGTTCGTGATGAGCAGGTTCGCGGTCTCCATCCGCCGCCGGGCCGACTGGAAGAAGCAGTCGTCGTGATATGGGCAGCGTCGGCCCATGCAGTTGTCCGCGTCGGACTGCACGCGATCCCAGATGTCGGGCCGCGCGATCTGCGGCAGCGTCGCGAGCGATCCGTCCTCGGTCTCGTAGGCCCAGTCTTCAATCTCGTGGAGCGCGCGACGCTGGTCGGCGTCGGGGAAGAGGCCGGCCTGCCGCTCGCTCGCGAGCTTGAGTCGCCGGAGCGAGACATAGTTCCCCCGCCCCTTCACGAGGACCGCCGAGAACTCGTGCGGCAGACAGGCCTGGAGAAGCGGAATGTCCTTCTCGATGAGCTGCTCCTGCAGGCTGATCGTGTTCGTCGCGATGACGACGCGCTCGCCGGTCTCGACGGCGCGAAGGATCGCGGGGAGCAGGTACGCGAAGGACTTGCCGACCCCCGTGCCGGCCTCGAGGAGCAGACGGCCGCGGTCGGCGAGCGCGCGCTCGATCGCGCCGGCCATCTCGAGCTGCTGCGGCCGGAGCTCGAAGTCCGGCATCCGCCGCGCGACCGGGCCGTCCGGGCCAAGCAGCGCCGCGACCGAAGTGGAGGGGGCGGGTTCCATGCGAAGTCGATTCTACCGGGCCCCCGCGGCCGAATGGCGTCGCATGGAGGCCGAATGTTCGATGACGCGTTCCCGCCGCGTTCTTGAGTTGATGTCGTGTGAACGCGCAAGGAGTTGCCGACGGTTGAGCGCGGTTTTCCAGACTTTTGCTTGACGGTCGGTTCGGGCGCTGCATAATCCCCGAATTCGCCGCACGGCGCGGCGCAGGAGACGACTGCATTGCTCCGCTTCTCTCGGCGCTATTTCGACCATTCGTTTGGCTCTTTCCCCCGGGGCAAGAGTCACGGCGGTGATCGTGCGCGCCGGGAGTTTGAGTGGGGTGAAGCCCGTCTCGTTGCCGGCCCCTTTCTGAGGGCCTGAGCCGGCGGCGGGCGCCCTTCCTGCGCTCGCGCGGCCACTCGATCACATCCAGATTGAACCGGAAGACCTCAACGCGACGCGGGGATGTCCGTTCCCACGGGCTCGCGCGCTACGCGTGAATTGTGGTGCGACATGGCGAAGAAGAAGAAGCACAACAACAAGTCGAACGAGCGCCGAAAGAGGAAGCGGGACGCGTCGGCGATCCTTCCCGTTCCGAGCCCGACCTTGGCGCGTCCGCTCGCGCCCGAGGACATTCGGGTTGGGTCGTTCATCGCGATTCTGCATCGCGTCGTGCTGGTTCCGCCGTGGGTGTGGGCATGCCACGGCCTGACTCCGCCTTCGACGGCGCTCGATCCGATCTCGATGCTCTGGACACCGGACCCTGACGAGGACGCCTGGCCGATGTGGGTTGAGGCGGTATGCCTGCCGTTCGTGGTGGTCACGCCGGCGAGTGGTGGGCGTCTGCGATGGCTCGATACGCGAACCGTCCGACTTGCTGAGGTCGACGACGCGGTCGGACGGGCGGTGTTCTCGCGCGTTTCGGAGAAGCGTGGCGGCGACGCGGCCGACGCGTCGCCGCCCTGGCTCCGACGACAGTCATGAATCAGCTTCGTCCGAATCGTGACGACACCGAACGAAAACCGAGTATCATGCCCCCATGGAACTGTTCATCATCGGAACGCTTCTCATCCTGGCCCTCACCGCGGGAGGCGCGGCCGTGTGGCTGCTCACCCAGCGGGTCGCGCTGCGCTCGCGCGTCGCCGAACTCGAACGCGAGGTCGAGCAGCGTTATGCCGCGGCCGAGCGGGCCGAGGCGGAGCACGGCGAAATTACTCGGAAGCTCGAGTCGCTTGGCGAAGAACTCTCGACCGCCCGGGGCGAGCTCGGCCGCCTCGAAACGCAGCGGGCCGAGGAGCTCAAGCGGCACGAAGAGAAGCTCCGCGCCTACGAAGAGGCGCGTGAGCAGATGCTACATCACTTCAAGTCACTCTCCGCCGACATTCTCAAGTCGAACAGCGAAGAGTTTCTCAAGAAGGCGAAGGAGCTAACGGAAGCCCAGCGCACGAAAACGATCGAAGACTTCGATCAGCGGCGCAAGTCGATCGATGAGATGGTGAAGCCCGTGCGCGAATCGCTCAAGCTTTATGAGGAGCGACTTTCGAAGATCGAAGAGTCACGCCGCGAAGCGCATACGAAGCTCTACGAGCAGGTGAACTTCCTCAAGGAAATGGGCGAGCGGCTCAAACTCGAGACGAACAACCTCGTCAAGGCACTCCGGGCGCCGCAGGTGCGCGGCCGGTGGGGCGAGCTTCAGCTCAAGCGGGTCGTCGAACTCGCGGGAATGGTCGCGCACTGCGACTTCGTGGAGCAGGAGTCGATCGCGACCGAGAACGGCGCGCAGCGGCCCGACATGATCATCAACCTGCCGAACAATCGGCGCATCATCGTCGACGCGAAGTGCCCGATCATGGCGTACCTCGACGCGATCGAAGCGCCGAACGACGACGAGCGCGCGTCATGCCTCGCCCGGTTCGCGAAGCATGTGAAGGAGAAAGTGCACGGCCTGAGCGGGAAGACCTACTGGTCGCAGTTCGACGAGTCGCCCGAGTTCGTCGTCATGTTCCTGCCCGGCGACATCTTTCTCGGCGAGGCGGTGCGCCACGATCCGGCGCTCCTCGAGTACGCGCTCGAGAAACGCGTCATTCCCGCCACCCCCACCACGCTCATCGCGCTGCTCAAGGCGGTCGCGTACGGATGGCAGCAGGAGAAGCTCGCGGAGAACGCGGCGAAGATCTTCGAGTCCGCCCGCACGCTCCACGATCGCCTGACCGTGTTGAGCGCCCACGCGTCGAAGCTCGGCGGCCATCTCGACAAGGCGGTGAAATCGTACAACGACTTCGTCGGCTCACTCGAGAGTCGTGTCATGCCGCAGGCCCGACGCATCGAGGAACTCGAAGGCGGTTCGCACAAGACGCTGACCGAGAGCAAGCCGGTCGACCACCAGGTGCGTCCGATCCGCGATCAGGAGTTGCTCCCTTCGCCGAGTTCGAACGGCGCCTGATGAGCGCCCCCATTCGAGTTGGCGGCAATGAACAACGGGTCGCGCTTCGGCGCGACCCGCTGTCGTGTCGTTGTTCGCATTGGCGATCCCGGGAATGCCCGGGCGCACGGTCGATCAGGCCGTCGTGTACCGGCCGCGCTCGACCTTCTTGAACTTGTCCTTGTTCTTGATGAGCGTCTGGTTGACGATTGTGCGGAAGTTGTCGGCCGAAGTCTTGTAGCCGTTCTTCTGCACGGCTTCGGCGATTTCGCTCACGCCCATCGTCTTGCCCTGCACGGCGCTGTGCATCGCTTCGACGAGCGTCTGCTTGTTGCGCGGCCGGCGTCCACCTCGACGCGATGACTTCTTCTTCGTGGTTTTCTTCTTGCGACGGCCATTGCCGGTGGTCTTCTTGCGGTTCTTGGATCCCGGCGGACGACCGCGGCGGCGACGCTTCTTTGTTCCGCCGGCGCCTCCCCCGCCACTCATCGAACCGAGCTCCGCGTCGATCTCGTCGATTCGCGCCTGCAGTTGAGCGCGCTCCGATTCGAGTTCGTCACGCCGCATGTTGAGTTCACGCCGGAGCTCTTCGAGGGAGAACCCACTTAACTTCCGCTTCGCCATGTTGCATCCTTCAGATTGAATCGGTCGGGCGATTCCCGTGACCGTTGACCCGAGTCCGGCGTCACGGGTGACGATGCGAGACGCATCGTCGAGCGTCGAAACCGTGAACGCCCGACAACCACCGCGCCTCCCCTGGAGCGACCTTAGGTCGCCGGGCGATTGTAACAAGATTGAATGTTTGATCCAGAAGTGGAGGTATCGAGCGAAATTAGGTCGTCTCGACGCTCAACTTTTTCATGAGCGCATCGAACTCTTCGAGATTCGCAAACGAGACGACGAGGCGCCCCGCGCTCTTCTTCTTACGACTGAGTTCAAGCCGCGCCGGCGCGCCGAGTGATTCGGAGATCTTCTCTTCGAGTTCGACGACATGCGCGGGCTTCGGCCCGGCGCCGCGCGCCGCGCCCCCTGCTTTCGCCTCGGCCTCGCCTTGACCGCGCTGCGCGTCGAGCCGCCGCTCGAGTTCACGCACCGACCATCCGCCGCGAATGGCCCCGTCGGCGAGCTTCCGGCGCTCCACGGCGTCTTCGACGCCGAGCAGAACCTTCGCATGACCGACGGTCAGGCGCTCGGCGCGAAGATCGTCTTTGGTGCGGCTATCTAAGTTGTTTATTCGCAATATGTTAGCGACACTGGACCGGTCCTGGCCCACCCGCTCGGCGATCTGCGACTGCGTGAGATCGAACCGGTCGACGAGCGCCTGAAACGCTTCGGCCCGCTCGACGGGATCGAGATCTTCGCGCTGCAGATTCTCGACGATCGCCCACTCCGCGGTCTGCTGGTCTTCGAGATCATGCACGACGGCGGGGACGACCTCGAGCCCCGCGAGCTGCGCTGCGCGCCACCGGCGCTCGCCGGCGATGAGCTCGTACCGGCCGCTCGTCGTCGCGTCCGGTCGCACGAGAATCGGTTGCATGACGCCGTCGCGCCGGATCGACGCCGCGAGGGCCGCGAGGCGCTCGCCATCGAAATCCTTGCGGGGCTGGAAGGGATTCGCCCGGATCGACTCGACGGGGAGCGATCGCAGGGCAGCGCCCCCGCCGTCATCGCTGACTGGCGCGGTCGACTTCGCCAGCGTCCGTGACGGCTTCGCATCTGGCGCCGATGAGGAAGTCGGGGCGTCGGACTCCGGCGCCTGGACCGGCACAGGCTGGCCGATGAGGCTGCTCAGGCCGCGGCCGAGACGCCGCTTCGAACGAGTTGACGACGAGTTGGTCTGGTTTGGCATCCGTGCCTCCTTGGCGACAGGTCGCCGTCAGAATAGCGGAGCGCCCCGCTTCGTTCAATCGGCTCACGCGTTCCACATGGAACAATCACGGTCCGATCGCACGATGTTCCACATGGAACAACGCTCAGTGCCGGTCCGTGAGATGTTCCATGGAGAACACTCTCGACCCCCGCCGTCCTCGCCTGTTCCACATGGAACACCCGGCCCGGGCGTGTCCAATCCCCGATTTCGGCCCCCTCCGCGGTCAAGTCGAGCCCTCCGCCCGCCGATGACCCAAGCGGCGTCCCCGCCGTCCGGGACGCCCTGCTGAACCGACCGGACCGCTGCGAGAACCGCATGGCCCCCGACGCGCGACTCGAATACGACCGCGAGCAGCTTCTCGAACGCCTCGGCGAGCTCGAGGAGCATGTCCAGGCCCTGCGCGACGACCTCGACCGAAGCCATCGCCTCGCGACGCTCGGCGTGCTCACCGGCATGGTCGCCCACGAGCTCAACAATCTCCTCACGCCAATCACGAACTACGCCCATCTCGCGCTCAAGAACCCGGATGATCGCGAAGGCGTCACGAAGTCGCTCGAACGCGTGAACTCCGGCGTTGAGCGGATCTCCGAAATCGCAGCGTCGATCCTCGGCTTCCTCAAGACCGACGATCAACTCCAGTCCGCCGATGTGAACGCGGTCATCGATGAGTCGCTCAACTGCCTCCCGCGGACGATGACCGAGGGGCGGGTGAAGCTCGAGCGGCGGGTCTCGCCCGGCTTCCGCGTGCAGATGCGCCCGCTCGCGCTCCAGCAGGTCATTCTCAATCTCGTCGCGAACGCGTTCGAGGCGATAAAGCGGAGCCAGCGGGGCGGCCGCATCGAAGTCTCCGCCGAGATGCTCGCGAACGGACAGGCGCTCATCCGCATTCGCGACAACGGACCAGGACTCCCCGACGACATCCGCCATCGCGCTTTCGAGCCGTTCGTCCGCAGCGGCGACGATTCGGCCGGAGATGGAAACGGCGCCGGGCTTGGCCTGGCGATCTGCCGCCGACTCATCGAAGAGGCGGGGGGGCGCATCCGCGTCGACAGCGACAGCGAGCGGGGGACCGTCTTCACGATCGAGCTCAAGCCGGCGATCGAAGAGGGACGCCGGTCCGCGTAGCTTTCTATAAATCACTGTATAATAACCACTTACGATCACCTGCTCGTGGGGCGGTTTCCGTCACACCGCGCGCCCATGATGGCCGATAACACCCTTCGTGAGTACGCGTCCGCTCTTCGATGCGCCCGTCGCCCTCGTAAGCGCCGCCGGCGCCGGCGATCCGTTCGTCGGGGTCGACGCGGCCCTTGTGGCGCGCGGTCTCGGCGCGACGCGGTATGAATGCGCCGATACGCCGCCGTGCTTTGATGAGCGCACGAAAGCCGTGGTGGTCGCTGACACCGAGTCGTTTCTCTGCCGCCGCGCGCTCCGCGAAGCCCGCGCGGTCGGCGCCGCGACGATCCTCCTCATGGACGGCATCGTCGAATTCAGAAACACCTTTCGAAATCCTCGAAACCACGAATCCTTCCTGCGACCGGCGCCGGTCGACGCGATCGCCGCGGCGGGGGAGATCGACGCGGCGCGCCTCGGCGCCCTCGGCAATCGGCGCGTCGCCGCGACCGGTCTGCCGCGCCTCGCGTCGTCGCGCGAGGTTGCGCGCAGCGCGGAACGGGGCGACGGGTCACGACGACTTCTCATCACGACGGCGCGCACGCCCTGGTTCAATACGCGCGAGCGCGATCAACTCATCATGGCATATCGCGCGCTGAAGGACGCGATCGCGCGACGCGAGCGCCTCGAAGCGATCTGGCGCCTCCCGACGGAACTCGCAGAGGCGCTCGAAGTCGACGCCGACGATCGCTCGCTCGACGAACTGCTGCCGCGTCTGCATGGAGCGATCACCACGGCGTCGACGCTGCTCGTCGAACTCATGGCGGCCGGGACGCCGACGGCGCTCGCGCACCCGTTCGACGCGCCCGTCTGGACGCCGGCGCCGCTCATCTGGAGGCCACGCGTTCGACACGCGGACATTCGCGACGCCGACGAACTTCTCGATCGCATTCTGAAACCGGATCCGGCGCGCGAGGCGCGACAGGACCGGATCCTCGCGCAACTCGCGCGCTTCGATCCGCCGCCCTCGGACGGTGTCGCCGATCTCATCCTCGAGATGATCGAGACGCGCGAGCGTGGAACAACACTCATTCCGGATGCGCGACGACTGCCGACGCCACGAACACGCGAGCGCGGCCGGCGCCGCGCGGTGAACCTCGTGCATCTCGACGAGACGCCGGTGGGGGGCGTCACCGTGTGGGCGGATCGGTTGTCGCGCGCGGTGAACCGCGCGTCGTCGACCGACTGGGACCTCATCACGCTCTACATCACCCCGCAACCGCTCAACCGTTTCGCGCTCGAAGAAGAACTCGCGCGCGGCGATGCGACCCTCTGCGTGTACGACCCCACGGACGATCACGCGCTCATTCTCGACCACCTCGCGAACGCGATCGAGCGCCTCGAGCCCGATCTCATTCTGCCGAACTACGGCGACATGCTCCATGCGGCGGCGTCGCTCGTGAAGGCGCGCCACGGGGTGGCGCTCGTCGCAATTGCCCATACCGACGACGACTATTACCGGACGCTGTTGCAAACCTATGACGCATGGGACGCGTCAGTCGCCGTGTCGAAGGCGTGCGCCGCATGGCTCGCGCCGATGTCGGGCGACCGACCGATGGAGCGCATCGTCTACGGCGTACCGGCGTCCGGCCGTCGGACGCCGCGATCAAACGACGACCCGTTGCAACTCGCGTACATTGGGCGCGTCGCGCAGGCCCAGAAGCGCGTCTTCGATCTCTTCCCGCTTCTCGACCGACTCGACGAGCGCGGAATTACCTTCGAGTTTCACCTCGTCGGCGACGGGCCGGACGCCGACGCCTGGAGTCGCGAGAACGATCGCCGACGCTGGCGTACGGGTCGCGTGCGGTGGCACGGCCAGCGCTCCGTCGATTGGGTGCAACGATTCCTGCAGCGTGTCGATGTGAGTGTGCTCGTGAGCGAAGCGGAGGGCGCGAGCATCTCGATGCTCGAAGCGATGGGAGCCGGGGTCGTCCCCGCGGTCACGGCCGTGTCGAGCGGCGTCGACGAGTGGATCGAGCCAGGAGTCACCGGTGTCCTCGCACCGGTCGGAAAGCCGCGCGAACTTGCGGACGAGATCGTGCGACTCGCGGAGGATCGTGGTGCGCTTGAGACGATAAGTCGCGCCGCGCACGAGCGGGTCCGTGACAAGTTGAGCGTCGACACGATGGCGCATCGTTACCTCGCGCTCTTCGACCGGGCGCTCGACCGACGGCGCCGCACGCCGAACGCGGCGCGGTCGCTGCGCCTCATCGAGCGCTGGCGCTGGCAGAAGTCCTGGGTCGACGAGCCGGATCGGGTCGACGCGATCCTCGATGTCGCGTGGCGCGACCTTGGCGGCGAGGGTCCTCGAGATCGCACGAAGATCGATCGATCACTCCTCGTCGCGCCCGATAGAGCGAGCGGGGAGTCCTTCCGCGGCGGCGCGCTCGATCGCGTGCGCGCGGCGCTCGAAGCGCTCGAAGCGCGCGGCCGGAGTCGAATCGTTCTCTACGGCGTCGGCCGGCATACCCGCCGCGCAGCGCCGGCGCTGCTTCATCGCCCATCGGTGGTCGGGTTCATCGACGACCATCCGCCATCCGACGGAGTCGCGTACGGGCGACCGGTCGCGTCCGTCGAAGAGGCGCTCGAACGGTTCCGTCCCGACGCGGTGCTCATCTCGAGCGACGGCTGGGAAACGGCGCTCTACGACCGCACTACGCCGCTCCGTGACGCGGGCGTCGAAATCGTCACGCTCTATCACGAGCCCGAAGGTCATCCGGCGATCGCGCGAGCCGAAGTGGGGGTCGTGTGAGTCGCGTTCGGTTCATCATCCCGCTGCCCCAGGGCGCCGCCGTCTCGGGTATCACGACCTGGGCGGCGCGGCTCGCGAACGCGCTCGCGGAGAATCACGACGACATTCAACCCGAGCTTCTCGTCCATCGGCCGCGGCCGGATCAATCGCCAATTTCTCTGCGCCTGCATCACGGGGTCGTCCGTCACGATCTCGAGGCGCCGCCGCTCTGGGAGTTCGACGAATCGACGAATCGTGTCGCCGCGACACTCGCCGCCTGGCGCGCCATCGTGCGGGAACATTCGGATCCGGTCGTCATGGCGCCCGGGGTTCATCACGACGCCTGGACGGTCGCGCTGCGACTGCGTCAGGAGTCGGGCGACGCTCCTCCGACGCGCCTTCTCGGATGGCTGCATCGGGATGATCCATACGACTTCGCCATGCTCGAGCACGCGGCGCCCCTCGTCGACCGGTTCATCGCGCTCACGATGGGCGCGGCGACACGACTCGCGGCGCGACTCGAACATCGCGCGACCGATCTCATCACGCTTCCCTACGCCGTTCCTGTTCCTCCGACGGTTTCAGCACGCCCACCCCTCGCGCACCGCACGATTGAACTTCTCTTTGTCGGGCGGTTCGATGAAGATCAGAAGCGGCTCGGCGATCTCTTCGCGATCGCACGGAGTCTCCGCGCCCGAGCGATTCCGTTCCGACTGCGACTCGTCGGCGCCGGGCCGGCGCTGGAGTTCGTCGATGAGGAGATCCGTTTGTTCAACGAGTCGGTCGACACCGGCGAGTTCACCATCGAGCGCCTCGCGGCACGCAACGCCGAGGCGCTCAGCGGGTTGTACGCGTCCGCCGATGCGCTGCTCCTCACTTCGCGCGTCGAGGGCTTGCCGGTGACGCTGCTCGAAGCGATGGCGCACGGCGTGACGCCGCTCGTCACCGCGGTGGGGGGAGCGACCGAGATCATCGAAGATGGCGTGAACGGGCGGCTGCTCGAAGTCGGAGACATCGAAGGATTCACGAGCGCGATCGAGGAGTTGCGCGTGATCGAACCCACGGCGCTCGAGCGGCGGCGCGAGCGTGCGCGCCATCTCGTCCGATCGAACCACGACCTCGCGCGCCACGCGGCCCGTGTCGCCGAGATTCTTCGTGCAATAGTGACGGACAGGACGACGCGTCGCGAATGGCCGACGGGGCGACCCTTCACACTTCCGCCGTCGGGTGTGACGGCGGAACAGTTCGACGGCGCGGTCCGGCGTCTGCGTCGCCTGCTCGCCGCTCTCGCCGGCGCTCCCGTCGCGATCTGGGGCGCCGGCCGGCATACCGTCGCGCTCGCTGCGACGCTCGAGTCGTACTCCGGATCCGTCATCATTCTCGACGATGATCCGCGTCGCTGCGGCGAACGACTGCTCGATCGCTGGACGATCCTTCCGCCGACCGGCGCCACACTCGAACGACACGGCGTGCGCGAGGTCATCATCTCGTCAGCGTTCTACGAAGCGGCGATGTACGCGCGACGCTCGATCTTCGGGTCCGGGACGCGCACGCACACGCTCTATCGGGAAGAGTTCAACGACGCGGAACTCGACACGCCGGCGCTCACGCCTCCGGCGGAATCGGCGAATGGGCTCGCGCCTCGCGCCGTGAGCGGATGAGTTTCTCCGCTTTCTGCGCGCTGATCGTGCCCCAGGCGACCGCGTCGGCGATCGTCGAGTCGAACTCGTCATCGTCGGTCGCGAGCAGATTCGCGGCGTCGTCGGGCGAGATGCTGCCCTCGGCGACATACGCGGCGACTTCGCGACGCGTCACCTCGCGCTGCCGCGCCTGATACATGCGCCGAATGTTCGACACGCAGACCCAGACCGTCGCGAGACCAATCCCCGCGAGGATGATGATCATGACTTCCTCGTCGATTCCGGCGAGCGTGAGGGGCGCCATACCGACCCACCCCGCTTCGAACCCGTTCATCGCCGCTCTCCTTCACTGCTCGTTCGGTCGACGATCGGGGCCGGCGCCGTCGCTCGAACGAGAGAGGGCGACCGCCTCCGCACGAACACTCTTTCGGAAACGGCGTCCGTCCGTTTCAGACGGCGTCTCCACGACTCAGAGATTGTCGCCGACGGGTGGCTCGTCCGTCCTGAAGCGCCCGATGAAATCATCACGCGGCTCGAGGACGATCGAGAGATCGATTCGCGCGACATTCGCCGATTCACCGGGGTGCACGAACACCGTCCACCATCCCTCAAGGGCGCGAATGTCGGGGTTCGCGCCCGGCGTATTCGCGACATAGGCGATCGCCCAGACCTGGTCGGCGAGCAGGTACTGCTCGTTCGTCAATTCCGAACGGCGGCCCTGGCTCGCCCAGTTGCTCAGGCCGTAATCGAGCGGATAGTCGCAGTAGCGAAGGGTGGGGTCACCACGCGGGATCTCGTTCGACGGGCAGTCGAAGAGCGTGGCGCTTTCGTCCGCGATGAAGTTCGGATCACCGGCGCGGCCGAGGGTCCCGTAGTCCCAGGGGTTCTTCACCTCGACATCGAGATAGGGGAGCAGCATGATCGGGAAGCCGATCTCCTGCCAGTATGCCGGACAGTCGTCGTAGGGGAGGAGCCACTCCGCCTCGACATCACGGTTCGCCGGGTCGTTGAGCCGCAGGGCGCGGGGGAGCCAGTCGCGGTGGTCATCCGCATACTGGGTCATCGCCGCGGCGAGCTGGCGCATCTTGCCGGCGCATTCGGTCGTGCGGCTGGCCGCGCGGCTCCGGGAAAGCGTCGGGAGGATGATCGCGATGAGCAGCGCGATGATCCCGATGACGACGAGGACTTCGACGATCGTGAAGGCGCGTCCGGCAGGAGCGCGACGGCGAACGCTGGATGAACGCTCGAGCATGGTGACATTCCCTTCCCTGTGCGGAGCTGGACCGGCGACGAACGCTGTGCGGGCGTCGTCGCGAACACTTCGCGTCGCTCTCACACTTGAGAATACGCGGAAACGCCGGGCTCGCAAGAAGAAAGGGGAGTCAGGCGCTCGCCGGGGTCGGGACGCGGTCGGTCGCCGGCGTCGGCGGGTGCTTCGCGATGGCGCCGTCGTCGCGGAATCGGATCTCCGCCTCGACATCGAAGAGTTCGAGCAGGCTCTTGAGCTGCCGCACGATGACGCGCCGGGCCTCCGCCGCGTATCGGTCCGCGTGCTTCTCGTAGAGCTTCTCGGCCTCCTCCTGGGCCCGCATCATGAGCGTCTTCTGGGTCTCCGCGTCCATTCGGAAGACATCGAGCAGCCCGATGAACTTGCCGGACTGAATGTCGTAGGGGGTCACTTCGAGCAGGCTGAGATCGCCTTCGATCTTCGGAAGCACGACCTCGTAGCGGTTCGGTCCGACCTGCCGCACATCGCTCTCGCGGAGGCGGGTGAGGTTCACGAAGTACTGCTTGTTGAAGCAGAAGATCATCGCGAGTCGGGCCTGGCTGAGGAGCAGGGGAGGGAGCCAAGGGAGCCCCTTCGTCTGCGTGACGATCTCCTTCGACATGACCTCGAGGCCGACGAGCTTGCCGACCGAGCGAACCCGCTCGGTGATCGTGTGCGTCAGCGTGTGCTCCACCGGCCGGAAGAGGCGGCCGCGGAGCAGAACGAAGGCGACCACCGTGACCAGGGCGCCCACGATGAGCGAGATAAGCGCGAGAAGAAGGCTGTCCATCGCCATCATGATACCCCGGGGGCTTCATTCGGCGCCGGGCGATGACGCTTTCACGGCGGATTTCGCAGACGACTCGTCGCGGCGACGAAATGAATACGAAGTATCCTTCTAAATGATCAATGAATATCCGCTCTGTCTATTTACCGATCATGTGCGGAGTCGTTGGCCCCCGTTATCAGGCCCGTGAGTGACGATTCGAGTTTGGCGCCGCGTTCGCTTCTCTCTTTGCGATCGCCGCGTCATGGCGATCATCGCAGGATCGTTTCGAAGCAGCAGCAGCATGAGAGATTCGCAAGCCCGGGATCGCGACGGCGGTCCCGCGACCAACCGGTGAAAGGAGGCCGGAACAGCGCATCACCTGGATCGAGATGTGAACGAGGTCGCCGGACGGTCCGGCGCCTCGCCGAGGCGAAACCCGGGCGACGAGACGAACGGTCGCCCCATTCGACGAGTTGAGTGTCCACCCGACGGCTTCGATTCCCGACACACACCCACGAATCCCGCCGCCTCACTTCAGGCGACGGCCGATCAGCGGGAGATCGACGACTCGGGACCCACTCAAACCGGCCGACGAATGACTTCTCAATGAGATGAGAAGGCGCCCCGCATCGTGAGTCGCGGACACCCAGTGACCTTTCCGCGCCACCGGCCCACGATCGCGCGACGACCCGTATGTCTTCGAACGGCCCTCGACCGAATGCTGGAACACGGCTGACCGCAGCCACGCCTCACTCGTGTGATTGATCGAATAACCAGGCCGTCCAACTGCCCGCCCGGGCGAAACGAGCCCGCGCGAACCGGGGAACGAAAGGAGGCGTCGGGAGAGCAGGGGGACGAAACTGAACGGAGGCCGCGCGCCTCGGCGACTCAACCACCGGATGGCGACCCCATCCGGCGCCGGCTCCTGAATCGGCGATGCGCCGGCGCGCGGACCATGGAGCGGTCAGCGGCCTTGCTGACCAGAGCTTGAACACTTGAGATGTACGCAGGATCGCCCATCGGCGCCCGTCGGTGGGCGATCCTCGCATACCGGGAACGCGGCGAATCGCGTCGCGGCCCGGCCTGAGGAGGAGATGAACCCGTGCGCTTTCGATGGCCCCTGGGCGCGCCGCGGCGCTCCCACCTTTCCGCTCGAACATCTCTCGACGCCGACGCCCCCGCGGTGACGGTTCGCCCGCCCGCGTCGACGCGGCGACCTGCCCGGCGCCGCTCGCCGCCACTCCTCTCCGTCGGCTGGCGACGATCCCGGATCGAGAATCCGGAATCACGCTGGCGCAGCGTCATCGCCCGCGCCTCGAGCGATGCGCTCTTCTGGCTGAGCTAGTACGAACACACGATTGCGTCACTCGACCACGACGACCGTGCTCACCCCGCACCCGTCGGCGGTGAGGGCCTGAACCACGCCGCCGCAGAGTTCGAGGGGCACATCCGGCGCCATCAACGACGCGACGCCGTTCGCGTCAAAGCGGACGACCGGTCCAACTTGCCGGGCGGTCGCGTCGAGGTCGAGCGTCGTCCCTGCGCAGGCGAACCCGGGCGGAATCGTGAACGAGCCACGCGCGTCGGCGTACACGAGCGCGACCCGCGTCCCGGGCGTCCCGCCGCTGATCGTCGCGGTCATCGCGCCCGGACAGTCCCCTTCGAGCGTAAGCCCAAGCGCTCGCGTCCCCGGGCCCCAGGTTACGCCTTCGACCGCCGCCGGAGCGCCCGGCTCAAAGTGACCGAGCGTCGCGGTCGCGTCGTCCGGGCCGCGATCGCATTCGAATCGGAAGCTGTACACCGTTCCCCACCGCACCGGGTTGTCGACCGTCGACCAGGTGATCGATTCGTTCGAGATCTCAACGGTCCACGGATCATTCGAATACGGCTCGTTCCGCGACTTCGGCGCGTGGAAACCAGCGTTTCGAACCGTCGTCCCGGGCGGCAGCGGAATCGAGAACGACCCCACCTTGCGATCCATGTCGATGTTGAGCAGGGCGTATTCATACCGCCAGAACCCGTCGGCGCCGCGAATCGCCTTCGCCCCGAGCACGCAGCGGCCGTCGGGCGAGACGAACTCGACGACGGGTAGTTCCTGGGCGATCGTCGTAAAGCGCGCATCGGGCCACGCGTAGAGCGCGAAACCGTCGACCGGACGCTCCCAGGACGGCGTCATCTGGAACGCCCAGTTATTGTTCGGATGCTCCTGCGGCGTGACGGGCTTCCACGCGGCGCTGTTCATGACATTGATGTCGTCGAGCACGACATAGTACCCCTCGCTGAACCATTCCGCGGTGGGGTGAAGGTCGGGGTTGATGTCATCGATCTCGACCTGAAGCAGTCGATCGACCGCGTCCTCGGCGCGCCGGCCCTGCTGAAAGTACGAGCCCTGGTAACTCCACGCGCCGGTCCACGGATTGATCTCGAAGCGCGGCCCGAGTCCGGACTGCGACGCGTTGAGCGACGCCGTGTAGGTGTCCGTGCACCCCTGGCCGAGCCAGTTCCCCTCGCGATGTCCCGGCTCGTATCGACACTGGCCGCCGCACTGCGTGTTGCCGAGCGCGTAGAAGCCGTGCTTCACCCACGACTGCCCGACCTGTTCGAATCGGTCGTTCTCGAGGCGGTAGAGATTCGACACGATGAACGGGTGTCGATTGTCCGGGCTCGCGAACCACATGAGGTCGGCGTCGCCGATGTTCCACGAGGTCGTGCCCTGCGCGAGACCGAGCGTCGTGTCGATCTTCGCGAACTGGCGGAGCCCGAAGAGCTGGCAGAAGGTCATGTCCGGACCGGACTGGTCGCCGCCGGGATTCGGCGCCGGGTCATGCTGGGGGTCGAGCGGCGGCGCGGTCAGGCCGATCGCCACGAGGGCAGCCACGCCGACTCCAGTCGAAACCACTCCCGCGCGCATCGCGTGGCGCATGAACCCGTTCCTCCGCTCGATTCTTCATGATGGACGAATGACCGCGAGACGCCGCGCCGGGCGTGTCCGCAGTATGAAGCGTCGAGCGCCGAAGGTCAACGACGAACTGCGCGTGTGGCCCGTCGGGGTCCCTGCCGTGAAAGTCAGCGCTGTGGAAAAAGAACCCCCGGCGCCTGCGAACAGCGCCGGGGGGTTGATGATCAGGCCACCGACGCAGCGAACGGCGACTCGCCGGTCGCCCTCGTGTCGGCGCGGAGTTTTGATTCGAGCGACGCGACGGGCGCGTCGGTCGAGCAGAACTCGAGGTCGTAGAGCGGGCTCTCGAGCCAGCCGCTCTCACCGCCGTTCGCCCGGCGGAGCCGGATGTCGTATCCGGGCACGGCGTCGTAGAGGTGGTCGCAGTCTTCGCGGAACATCGCATGGAAGAGCAGGTAGCGATCCTTCACGATCTCGCCGAGGTATCGGCTGTCACGGATGACGAGGCCGGAATCTTTTTCCCGGTCGCCGTAGTACTCGCCGCTGAGCGTCAGGACGCGGTCACCGTCGAGGACGGCGATCGGTTCTCCGTCCGAGTTATAAAGATGGCGGGAAGCCATGATGTTCGTTCCTCCAGGTATTCCGTGAGCCATCGGCGGCCGGCGTCCGTGGCCTCCTGCGCGTGGCTCCGCTGCAGACTATGACCGCTTCCGAATCAAACGCCCACTCTTTTTCGGACCTTCGCGTCACTATGACGGCCTCTTCATTTCGGTTTCCTAAGAACGGGACATGGCGTCCGCCGCGCATCTTCTTCATGAAGAGCCGGTCCATTCCGCGTTCTTTCACATTCGCGGGTCCAGAGCGATGTTCTGCAACATGGCGAGTCAGATTAATCGCCGTTGAACGCGCGGGACGCCGCATGAAGGACTCGGCGCTGAAGGCGGCGCGGCGCCTGGCCAATAATCGAGCGGGGAACTGCGTTCGGCCCGCGTGAAACTTGTCGCAGCGCGGGGTCGGCGGCCGATAGTGGTGGGACTATGGCTCGAAAAAGCAAGGGGAGTTCGTCTGCGCGCGCTTCATCCTCAGGGAAGAAGTCCGCGTCCGGCGCCGACTCCGGCTCCACGCCGTCGATCGCCATGCGCATCGGCTGGCTCGCGCTCGCCGGCGTCGTCGTCTTCCTGCTCGCGTCCCTCGTGAGCTTCGACGCCGCCGATCCGCCGAGCCATGCGGCGCATCCGGTGAACGACCCGCCCGCGAACTGGTGCGGCCGGGTCGGCGCGTTCCTCGCGTTCCATACCTATTACACCTTCGGGCACGGCGTGTGGGTCGCGATCGTCCTCGCGCTCGCGTACCTCGTCGCGACGATCCGCGGCCGGCGCGTGGGGCACCCGGTCATCCGCGCTTGCGGCGCCGCGCTCATGGCGCTTGCGATCAGCGGATTCCAGCACCTCTGGTTCCCGACCTCGGGCCCGTTCCCGGAAGGGGGCGGCGGCCTCGTCGCGATCGCCGGCGTCGATGTCCTCGTCACGCGCTTCAACCCCTTCGGCACGGCGCTCATTCTGCTCCTCATGTTCGGCGTCGGCGCCGTGGTCGCCCTCGATGAGCTCGTGATCGGCCTGCCGCTCGCGGTCCTGCGCGGCCTCGGGGTCGTGCGGAAGGTCCCGGTCGGTCGCGCCCTCGCGTTCGCGTCGAGGTTGGCGCCCGGCCGTCGCGCGGATGAGGAGTACGACGAACTCGCCGACGAATCCGCCGCGACCTCGCGTCGCGGCCGGCGTTCGAAGAAGAAATCCGGCGCCACGACGCACATCGACCCGGACGCGGGCGGCATCGGCGGCGTCGAGGCCTTCGACCCCGACGAAGAGGAGTACGACGAGGACGAAGAAGACGAGTACGAGTACGAAGACGAATACGACGAGGACTACGACGACGACGAGGAAGAGTACGAGGACGAAGAGGAGCTCGAGCCCGCCGTCGCCGAGTCGGGCGAAGTCGACATGGAGGCGCTCCGCGAGAAGATCCGCCGCCTCCCGGTGAACTTCGCGTCGCGGAACCGCGCGGCGCCCGACGCCGAGCCCGACCTGCCGCGCACCGAGGACTACTCGGGCTACGAGTTCCCGCCGATCGATCTCCTCGAAGATCCGGAAGAGTCGTACTCCGAACAGATGGAGGAGTATGTCCGCGAGCAGGCCGAGGCGCTCGAGACGGCGATGCGCACCTACCGCATCGACGGCGAAGTCGTCGGCATCGACTCGGGCCCGGTCATCACGCTCTACGAAGTGCAACTCGCGCCCGGGACGAAGGTCGCGGCGCTCAATTCGATCTCGTCCGACCTCGCGCGGGCGCTGCGGGCGCCGAACATCCGCATCGTGCCGAACATGGCGGGGAAGACGACGGTCGGCGTCGAGGTTCCGAACCAGCACAAGGAAAAGGTGCGGGTGAAGGAACTCATGTCGATCTCGTCGAAGGCGGGCAAGATGCTCCTGCCCATGTTCCTCGGCAAGGACGCGTCAGGTACGCCGCTCGTCGCCGACCTCACCTCGATGCCGCACATGCTCATCGCGGGCACGACCGGCTCGGGCAAGTCGGTGTGCATGAACACGATCATCATGAGCTTCCTCTACACGAAGCGCCCCGACGAACTCAAGCTCATTCTCGTCGACCCGAAGATGGTCGAGATGAGCCAGTTCAAAGAGATCCCGCATCTCATGTGCCCGGTCGTCACGGAGATGGACAAGGCGTCGGCGATTCTCGAATGGGCCGTGACGAAGATGGAGGAGCGCTACGAGCTCCTCGCCGAGGCGGGCGTGCGCGACATCGCCGGCTACAACGCGCTCGAGTGGGACGAGATCAAGGAGCGCATGGGGCCGATGTCGGAAGCCGAAGAGGCGAAGATTCCGAAGAAGCTCCCGTTCATCGTCTTCATCATCGACGAACTCGCCGACCTCATCATGACGAACAAGGAGGTCGAGAGCTTCATCGTCCGCATCGCGCAGAAGGCGCGGGCCGTCGGCATTCACCTCATCCTCGCGACGCAGCGGCCGCAGGCGAATGTCGTCACGGGCCTCATCAAGTCGAACATGCCCTGCCGCATCTCGTTCAAGGTCGCGTCGGGCATGGACTCGCGCATCGTGCTCGACCAGAAGGGCGCCGAACTCCTGCTCGGCCAGGGCGACATGCTCTTCCTCAGCCCGCGCACGAGCACACTCCTCCGCGCGCAGGGCACGCTCGTCGAAGACCTCGAGATCCGCAAGGTCACGAAGTTCCTCAAGACCGTCGCGGCGCCGAGCTTCGAGCGCCAGCTCATGACAATCCGCAGCTCGTCCGCGAACGAGGGCGGCGGCGACGACGCCGACTTCCTCTCCGCCGACAAGCGCGACCCGCTCTTCTTCAAGGCGGTCGACATCATCGTCGAGTCCGGCCGCGGCTCGGTGTCGCTCCTGCAGCGGCGCCTCGCGATCGGCTACACCCGCGCGTCGCGCCTCATCGACCAGATGGGCCTCGCCGGCATCATCGGTGAGCACAAGGGGTCCGTCGCCCGCGAGGTGCTCGTCGCGCCCGAAGAGTGGATCGAGATGCGCAAGGTCATCGAGAACGAAGAGGCGGCCGAGACGCTCTTCGCGCGGAACGACGCCGCGAACGCGTCACTCGCCGCGGGCGTGAGCGACGACTCACCAGCGACCGCCGAGCCGCGGGCCGACGCGTTCGACGATGACGAAGTCGAGGATGACGAAACCGACGACGACTACGAAGAGGGCGGCGAAGACGACGACTCCGACGACGAGGTCGACGACGAGTACGAATACGACGAGTATGAGTACGACGAAGAAGACGGCGACGATGACGACGAAGTCGACGAGGATGAAGAGGAATACGAAGCGGTCGTCGCCGAAGACGAGGAAGACGCCTTCGAAGACGATGAGGACGAGACTGAAGAAGCGCCCTTCGAGCCGCGCATCGTCTGATTGAGATTCGTCGTTCGACCTCAGCGTCCGGTGGAGCCGAAGCCGCCGGCGCCGCGCTCGCTCTCCGGCAGCGATTCGACTTCTTCGATCTCGGCCCGCGCGATCGGCGCGAGGATCATCTGCGCGATCCGCATGTGGCGCTCGACGGTGAATGGTTCACGCCCGAGGTTGATGAGCGGCACCTTGACCTCGCCGCGGTAATCGGCGTCGATCGTGCCGGGCGCGTTCGGCATCGAGACGCCGTGCTTCACTGCGAGGCCGGAGCGCGGCCGGACCTGCGCTTCGAATCCATCCGGAAACGCCATGCGGAAGCCGCAGGGGATGAGGCGGATCTCGCCCGGCGCGAGCTCGACCGGGTCGTGGATCGCCGCATGGAGGTCGAGCCCGGCCGCGTGCTCGGAGTGGTAGCGGGGGAGCGGAACCTCGGGGTCGAGACGCTGAATCTGCAGGGGAAGGCGGGTCATGGCGGAGTGTAGCCGGACGCGCCTGCGAAGCGCGCCGGCGCGACACGACGCGACAACTCCGCGCGCACGGCATTCTCGAAAAGCGCCTCTTGGCGCGAGGTGTTCGAAGGGTCGATCGTCGATTCGGCGTCGTAAACGAGGTCGCGTCGCGCGAGCGTGCGCACGAACCCGTGGAAAAACGCGCCGGCGCGACAGAATGCGCGCCCGAAAGTGCTCGTTTGGCGCCGTTTGGTCAAGAATGGCGCCGAATGGTCAATTTTGTCCCATTTCGGCGCAATTTGGCCCAATTTTGGCGCGCCCGTCTCGCGCGGATGCGCGCACGCCGGCGCAACGCAGAAAAGAGAACGCCGGGCGGCGCGACCCCCTCCCGGTCGCGCGCAGCCCGGCGGCTTCGCCTCCCGTCCCCCTCACTCCTTCGGCTGTGGACGGGACCCGCCGACTTCACGGTCAATGACGGATCACGAGGCTCCTCGGTCGCATGTCAGTCTGAGCGTCAGCGCTCCTCGCTCCACGACGCGACGACGATCCGCTCGTCCCCCGTGTCGATGACGCCGTCGTCGGTCAGCAGATTCGCGGAGACGATCTCGACGCGATTCGGGCCGATGACGCGCGCCTGCATCGGCAGGTCGTCGGTCGTCTTCGGCGCGGGAACCTTCTCGATCCGGAGAATCGCGCGCGGCTTCGGCAACCCGTCGGCGCCGCGGGCGAGGTCGTCATCATCGTCATCGGTGTCGTACGCGTCGCCGTAGAAGTCTTCGGGCGTCCACTTGCGGACGAGCCGCGCCGAACCGACATACTGATGCTCAAGGAGCCAGTAGCGCCGCGCCTTCTCGAACTCGGCGGGCACATTCCCCTCGTCGAAGCGATCGAACGGATCGATGAGCACCGGCCGCTCGCCGTGCCGCGCCCAGGTGTACGCGATCGTGCCGGGGAAGGCGCCGTAGTACGCGGGGCCGGGGTTGCGTCCCCAGTCGCGGTAGAGCGGCGTGCGGGTGTAGATCGGGCCGACGACTTCGAAGAACGGGCTCGCCGGCGCCGCCTTCGTGACGATGCGCGGGCGGGCGTACGGATACGGGATGGGCTCGACGATCACGCCGTCCCGTGTGTTTCGGTAGTCGGCGGAGTTCGTAAGCGGGAACGCGACGGCCGACGACGACAGCGCAACGCTGGCGCCCAACGCGGCAAGAACGCTCATGGGATGAACCTTTCGCAGGGGACAGATCTTCAGTTGTCGAACACGGTGCACGCCGGGCGGAAACCCGGCGGTCCGCTGGAAGTGTCGCAATCGTGGCGCCGGACCGGGAAAACCGGGCCGGACGCGTCATGATCGCGGGCGGGCTGGGCGGAAATGTCGCGAATCCGCCACGCGAGGCGTTGGCCTAACTCATCATAACACATGAAGTTACGGATGCGAGGCGATTTTCGGCGACTCGCCCGCCCCGCCCCGCCCGGGTATATTGCGTCCACCCGTCGCGGCCGGAGGCGTGTCCAGCCTGCGAAACGACGATCCCGACCCTCGACCCACGCGACCGACACCGCCGACGGCGAACGAACGAATATGCCCCCCGACGATCCCGCCCCCTCGAACTCCGCGTCGCGCCCGACGATTCCCGGCCCCGCCGTGAAGCGCCTGTGCCTCTACCTGCGCGAGCTCGAATCCTTCGCGGAGACCGGGCAGACGACCGTCTCGTCGAAGCAGCTTGGCGAGCTGCTCGGCCTGACCGACGCCCAGGTGCGCAAGGACCTCGCGTACTTCGGGCAATTCGGACAGCCGGGGATTGGCTACGAAGTGGCGCCCCTCGTGACCGAGCTCCGCCGCGTGCTCGGCACGGACAAGCCCTGGCATGTCGCGCTCGTGGGCGTGGGCAACCTCGGCCGGGCGCTCATCGCGCACGCCGGGTTCGAGAAGAAGGGGTTCCACATCAAGGCGGTCTTCGATTCGAACCCCGCCCTCGCCGGCGAATCGATCCACGGGCGCAAGGTGCTTCCGATGAAGGACCTCAAGCGGACGATTCAGCGGCAGGGGATCCGCCTCGGTGTGATCGCGGTCCCCGCGCCCGCGGCCCAGGCGGTATGCGACAAGCTCGTCGCGGCGGGTGTGAAGGGCGTCATCAACTTCGCGCCGAAGCGCCTGAGGGTCGATCCCGAGGTGTCGATCGTGAGCGTCGACCTCGCCGTGCAGCTCGAGCAGCTCGCCTTCCAGGTCTCGCTGCTCACCCCGGGCGACGGGGCGTCCTGACCGCCCCCCCCGTCAGCTGTTCAAATCTGGCGCGGGCGATTTTGTCGTACGGGGCCCGAACCGCTTGATCCATCGACTCGTATGGACTGGTGAACGGGTCAAACGAGCCCTCCCACCTGCCTGCCTGCCTGCCTGCCTGCCTGCCCCGACCCGCGACACGCCCGGCGACCGGCCGTCAACGAACGACGACCACTGACGGACCCCGCCTGAGCCGGCGCCGATGGACTGATAGATGACTCGAGATTGACCCTCACCCGATGCCCGGGCCGGACACGGCTCGTGAATCGATTGCCTCGCGCCCCTTCGCGCCGTTGACGCCATGATCGCGGCGGCGGCCCGGAGGACGCGGGACCCGACTCCTTCTCTTCTTCTCTCCTTCGACTGCGCCCCGGGAGCGATCCCGGGGCGTGGTCTTTTTTCCGCTCCCGCGGCCTGCTCCCGTCCGAAAACGGGTCGCGATCCGGGTCTTTCCCATTCGCGGTTGCGTCCGCTGAAGGAGGTCGTATCTTTAACGAACCGCGAGTTTTCAGGCCGCGTCGTTCGACGCGACCGCGCAGGGGACTCTCAGATCGTTGCTTGGGAGACGCACATCATGACTGTTCGACCAGCGACTCCGAGGGAAGGACGAGGCGGGTTCACGCTTATTGAGCTCCTTGTCGTGATCTCGATCATCGCGCTCCTCATCGGGCTGCTGCTGCCGGCGCTGAGCCGCGCGCGGGCCGCCGCCCGCAAAGGCGAGTGCATGAGCAATCTGCGGCAGATCTCGACGGGCAATGAGCTCTATTCGAACGACAACAATGAGTTCATGCCGATCGTGACCCCGTCGCGCGGGTTGAGCAGCTACACACACGGTGGTCGCACGCCGGTCGATCCGACGAGCGCGAACGGGTTCGCCCCACCGGCCTGGAAGCGACCGCTCAACCCGTATGTCCAGCCGAACACGGCGCTCGGGGAGTACGACCCGGATAATCCGAACGCGGTGCAGCCGGAGAACCGTGATCCGGACAAGTTCAACTTCTTCACCTTCAAGTGTCCGGAAGATAACAGCTACAACTATCAGCGACGCGCCCGCTCCACGCCGCCGATCGACTACAAGTACAGCGCGTACCACTACATCGGCACGAGCTACACCTTCAACCTGAGCTGGGCCGACTTCGACGGTGTGTACAGCGACCAGTTCGAACCTTGGGAATGGGAGCGCGGAGTGCTCGCCTATCGACGCGCCCGCACCCAGTATCCGAGTCAGTTCGTAGCGTTCTTCGACGACCCGGCCGACTTTACCTTCTGGCAGCGCCTCTCACCGGAATTCCCGCATCACGGCGAGCGTGACATTCACGCCATGGGATTCCTCGACGCGCACGCCGAAATGGTGAAGGTCGATCTCGATCGTCCGAACACGCCGAAATACATGGTGTTCTTCTACGGCCAGGAGCGTTGACGACTTACGAGCGAATCGCTCGGTTCTTTGCAAGGGTTCTTCCACCGGCGCGCGGTGGGTGTCTCATTCGGGGCGAGGCGCGCGGTGGTGACCCGTCAAGGTGGGTTGGTTGGTCGGTCGAACGGCTGACGATCGGTTCGGCGGCCCGAAGCGCCTGCTGTGCCCGGGCCGAACGAATTGAATCGGCCGGACCATGCCGACCGACGCGCGGCGAGGAGAGGAACCGAAGCGGGTGGCTGGATACGGATTCGCGCCCGGATTACGGGAATTCCCCGAGTTTCCGTGACCCGGGATGCGGACCCGATGGGGCGCCGCGCCCTCCGTCTTATCATCACGATGGGACTTGCAGAAGGCGGAGGTGATACCCATGCGCCCATTCGAATCGAACACCATGCCGCGTCGTCATCGCGGTTTCACGCTCATTGAACTGCTCGTCGTGATCTCGATCATTGCGCTGCTCATCGGACTGCTCCTGCCGGCGCTGAGCCGCGCCCGCGAGGCGGCGCGGCTGAGTCAGTGCATGAGCAACATGCACCAGATCTCGATCGCGAACCAGATGTACATGGATGAGCATAACGACCACACGCCGACGCCGGCGGCGCGGCGTGGATGGTCGAGCTACACGCACGGCGGCCGCATGCCGATCGAAGACAGCAGCTTCGGCCCGGCGTCCGGGTCGATTCTGCGGCCCGAACTGCGCCCGCTCAACCCGTATGTCCATCCGAACCTGCCGCTCCCGACGCCGCCGGGCGAGCCGGGAACCACTCCGAACCAGGAGCTCATGGATCCGGACAAGTGGAACTACCCGGTCTTCGAGTGTCCGTCGGACAACGCATTCAACTATCAGGAGGGTGGCGGCCAGCTCAACGAGAACGGGATCAGCGCGTACTACGCCGTCGGCACGACCTACATGTACAACCTCTCGTGGCTGCTCGACGACGACTCGCCGCACAACACGCGCGAGGTGACCTTTGAAGAGGGGCTGCGACTGCTCGCCCGCGCGCGTCAGCAGTATCCGAGCCAGTTCGTCATCTTCCACGATGATCCATCGGACTATGTGTTCTGGAAATGGGTCGACGCGCCGATCTCGCACCACGGCAAGAACACGAGCGTGTCGCAGTCGATGCTCGACGGCCACGCGGTGAACCACGAGGTCGACCCGCTCGTGCCGATCACCTCGCGATACATGGTGCTCTTCCCGGAGATGATGCGGTAACGATTGGGTCGTTCGCGAATTGATTCGAGTTCAGCCCCGCGCGCAGCAATGCGCGCGGGGTTGTTCATTTGTGTCTTCGTAGAGCAGCGTGCTGTGCACGGGGTCGAGGCGCAGCCCCCCAACGGGGGCGGAGCCTCGAATCTCGGCGTCCGTCAATCCTCTGGTGGAACAGGCCTCTGTGCCTGTCCGAGGCTCGATTGAGGACCATGAACCGGCGTTCGTGCGCCGTTCGACGCTCGGAACCGGACCTCCGCTCGACGGCGCTGGGCTTGTCGGCGCTCCAGTCCGGCTTGATCTACGATTTGTGCGCGACTCCACGAGACGCGTGATTCGACGAAAATCGTGCGGCAAGCCGGACTGGAGCGCGACGACGCGGAGCGTCGGCCGCGGAGGTCCGGTTCGGCGCGGAGGATGGATGCGACGCGAACTTTGGGCGTAGAACGGGGCGGCACGCCCCGGCTCGCCTTGCTCCACTTCGTCTCTTCGTGACTCCGTCTCTCCGTCTCTTCCGTCCCCCTCCCCAATTTCACACGAAATCTTCGAGAGTCGAAAACCCCTCGGCCGCGGGCGTCGTACTACCTCATGGGAGAGGACCGCGCGTCGAGCGTTGTCGAAGGACGCGGCCTGCACAGGACGCGAACACGCAGGACGACCGGCGCCCTCTCTCGCTACCCGCCGCCTGAGTGACGGACCCACAACTGTTGAGCTCTCCGGGACGGCATGGTTTCGACGACCCGAACGGGTCGGGACACGCCGCGTGCGCCGGACGGAGTTCCCCTTGACGGAGTTTGAATAAATTCGTTGCGTGGCCGGTTTGGGGGGTGTACCCTTTTCGGACACCCGCCGCGGGAGGCCTGAAAGGGCCGACCGCCAACCCAGATCGACGACCGTCCGTACTCGGCCCGGTGGGGGCAGGACGACGGGCCGCACGGCCGCCGGTCACCAGCGAACAACTGAGATTCGCGTACCGCCTATACCTTGAGAGACGGAGTTGTTCTCCATGCGTTCAGCCATGACTGCATCATTGACGACGGAAGACACCCGGCGACGCGGCTTCACGCTCATCGAGCTGCTCGTCGTGATCTCGATCATCGCCCTCCTCATTGGTCTGCTCCTGCCGGCCCTGTCGAAGGCCCGTGAAGCCGCGCGGCTGAGCCAGTGCATGAGCAACATGCACCAGATCTCGATCGCGAACCAGATGTACATGGATGAGAACAAGGACGCGACGCCGACTCCCGCGGCCCGCCGCGGCTACTCGAGCTACACCCACGGCGGCCGCGCCCCGTGGGAGGAGAGCAGCTTCAGTCTCGCGAACGCGTTCATCCTCGCGCCGCAGGATCGCCCGCTCAATCCGTATGTCCACCCGAACCTGCCGCTGCCCGATTTCATGGGATCCGAGCTGCAGGAGAAGGACAAGTGGAACTATCCGATCTTCGAGTGCCCGGCGGACAGCGGCTGGAACTACCAGGAAGGCGGCGGCCAGCTCAATGAGAACGGCGTGAGCGCGTACGGCGCCGTGGGCACGACCTATATGTACAACCTGTCGTGGCTCCTCGACGACGATTCGCCGCACAACACGCGCGAAGTCAGCTTCGATGAAGGCGTCCGCATGCTGTCCCGCGCCCGCGAGCGCTACCCGAGCCAGTTCGTCATCTTCCACGACGATCCGTCGGACTACATCTTCTGGAAGTGGGAGAACGCGCCGCAGTCGCATCATGGCCGGCCGTCGGTCGTGTCGCAGGCGATGCTCGACGGGCACGCGGTGAACCACGAGGTCGATCCGCTCAAGCCGATCACGCCGCAGTACATGGTGCTCTTCCCGGAGATGATGCGGTAACGAGCGCGTGATTTCGACTGATCCGAACGATCCAGCCCCGCGCAGCGATGCGCGGGGCTGTCTTTTGGTGGATAGGTAGAGCGCTCGCTTGAAAAAGCCCCGGGTGCGAACCCGGGGCCTGCCCGCACAGAGTAGGCCGGGCTCACGATTGGACGAGCAGGCCGCCGCATTCGCATGCGGGGCTTGGGCGCGCGGGCGTTCGCTCTTTGAACTTCGGGCGTCGAACGGGGCGGCACGCCCCGGCTCGCGTTCTCCCTCTCACTTCGTCTCTCCGTCTCCCCGTCTCTTCCGCACTCCATTTCCGGGTCTGTGGGAATCCTCTTGCGTCCCTGCGTGTTGGGGAGTATGCTCAGATCCTGTTCATGCTCGGGTGATTCCGCCCGTGGCGGTCATGTTTCGACCGTGGCCAGTCGGCCGATGGACGCGCATTCAGGCATCCGGGGATCGCAGGTAAGTCGCCGGGCCATAACCGAATACCGGACGAAGACCCTTCATCTCGCCGGACGGAGAAGAAGACCATGCGTCGTCATCAGACCCGCTTGAGGGGGTTCACCCTCATCGAGCTGCTCGTCGTGATCTCCATCATCGCGTTGTTGATCGGCCTGCTGCTGCCGGCCCTTTCGAAGGCCCGCGAGGCGGCCCGCCTCGGCGAGTGCCTCACGAACCTGCACAGCATCAACACCGCGAACTGCATGTACATGGATGACTTCAACGATCGCGCGCCGATCCGGCAGACCTACTCCGCCGGCGCGTTTTCGAACTACAACCACGGCGGCCGGTATCCGGTCCAGGACTCGAGCGTGAACACGGTCTTCACCGTGTATCCGTACGACCGGTTGTTGAATCAGTACGCCGAGCCAAACCGGCCGCTCGGTGGCAAGCAGGGCTACTACGACGACAACCGTGGAATCTGGGTTCCCGGCACCCCCGACCCGGGCGTGCAGGTCTCCGACTTCCGTGATCCCGATCAGTTCAACTTCCCGACCTTCCGCTGCCCGTCGGACGACGAGTTCACGGGTCAGGGGAACACGAGCCGGAGCCAGCCGTTCCAGATCGGCATGGGCACCTACGAGACGATCGGCACGAGTTACCTCTTCAACTGCCTCGGCTTCTCGATCCTCTCGAGCCATCCGGACGCGATCCGCAATGTGCGCGAGTTCGAGTTCATGTTCGGCCGGGCGCGGATCAAGTACCCGAGCCAGTTCGTGAGCTTCTACGATGACCCGACGGATGTCATCTTCTGGCGGCAGATCAACCTCACCGCGGAGCAGACGCACCACGGCCAGGCGAACCGGAACTCGGTGACCTTCATCGACGGCCACGCCGAGCAGATCACCTTCGAGGGCGCCGGGGCGATCGACACCTACAACACGACGAAGTACTTCATGATGTTCCCGGAGAAGCTCCGCCGCTGAGCCCGGTCGAACCCATTCGTGAGTGACAGACTACTGGCCACGCGGAAGCGATTGAAGGAGTCGCTTCCGCGTGTGTCGTTTTTGGGGGGGTCGGACGGGGAAGGGACGAAGTGCGCGTCCGCCTGAAAAAGCCCCGCATGCGAATGCGGCGGCCTGCTCGTTCAGAGTGCGCCGGCTCACGACTGCACGGACAGGCCCCGGATTCGCATCCGGGGCCTTTCGTTCGAGCGACATCTGATGGGATGAGGAGGGGAACGGATCGAATGCGGATGAGAGGACTCGAACCTCCACGGGGTTTTACCCCCACTAGGACCTGAACCTAGCGCGTCTGCCAATTCCGCCACATCCGCAAATGTGTGTGGTCGAGAGCGTCCAGAGGATACGCGGCGCCCTTCGAGGATCAAACGCGATTCGCCATCCATGCGACTCGGGGAGGTCGCTCAACTCCCGTCGAATTCGGTCCACAGAACGCCCGCTTCGTGCTGCTGGTGCTTCGGAAGGTAGACCTCGAGCAGGTACGCGAGATGCTCACGGTTCGCCAGTCGTCGCGCGCCCCATCCACGAGCGAACCATGTTCGACCAGGCGTATCGAACTCCCTGGCGAGTCGAACGCCCAGTATGCGCTTGAGACGCGCCGCCACTTCTCGAAGCTCCCCTTCGACCCAGCTCATCACGAGATGGATGTGGGTCGGGGTGACCACCACTCCGTGAACGCGCCAATCCTCGGTGGTGGCGATCTCGACGATCCATTCGGTGAGGAGCCGTCGCGTCCGGGCGGGCTCGAATCGAACAGGCCGGTCGGACGCGACTCGGCTTCGATGGCGTTCAAGCCCCGGGCTCGGTGGCTGCACGCCCCGGGCTCCGCGCTGGATGTAACCGCGCGGATGTGATTCACGCCATCCTCGATAGGCGTGGAAGGTGAAGTGGACGACGGGCATGGCGAATTCGAAGATAGCAAAATTACGACTGTCCATAAAGTATTCAGTCGTTCGCATGACGAAGCCCCGCATGCGAATGCGGCGGCCTGCTCGTTCAATCGTGAGCCGGCCTACTCTGGACGAGCAGGCCCCGGGTTCGCACCCGGGGTTTTTTCGGTCGGGGGTCTTGTGAACCCCCGGCGTGAAACGGGGCGACACGCCCCGGCTCGCTCTCTTCCTCCTCCACTCCGTCTCTCCGTCTCTCCGTCTCTCCGTCTCTCTCTCTCCCCCTCCACGATTTCCCTCAAATTGAGCGCGAACCGGTGGCGGGGTGGACTCGTTCTACGATACACTTCAGAAAGGTCGTCCCGTGACCGATGGCTGTCGGTCCAGACTCAGGTCTGGGGCGGCGGTACCAAGCGCAGGGCGGGCCTTCTCAGGATTGACCGAACGACCGAACGACCGCGGACTTCCGGGGGGAGGGTTCCGACTGATCGATCGATCGATCGAGAGCCGTGGCGGCGAGTCTTCTCGTCGTCGCCTCGTCGATCGTGGGAGACTGACCTTCCACCGTCCGGTCCGCGGATCGATGGGCGAATGAACGAACGACCGAACTTGCGATCGAGCAGGCAAAGGAGTCTTCTCTTGACGGACGAAGACGACTAGCGGCTTACGCAGGACTTCTCACGAGCGTGTCCTCCCGACCTCCGCTCGTCGCGAACTCCGGCGTAAGCCGGAGCGAACACGGGCGACGAGCCGGGAACGGACGGAAGCATGCGGACACGCATTTCTCCCTCTCTTCCCTCTCTCGAAACCGGATGAGTTCAGTCAGTCACCAGGTCGACGCTCCGGCGTCGTCGGCGGCCGATTGATGGTTGAGAACGCGATCGTATCGGACCTTGTCCGCCGTGGGATTGGAACCCGGCGACACGGCGGGCCGATACGAGGAACGACTTGGAACGGGTCCGCGGCATGGCGTCGCGGGCCGATGAACGAACGACGAACGACGAACGACGAACCGAAAGTAAGTGATCGACTGTGTGCCCGTCGTCTCCTCTTCCGGAGCGACGCAGGCGACGGTGAACGAAAGCCGCCACCGGCGTGACTTCGTGAAGGAAGCCGAATCATGAACCAGACTCTCGAACGAATTCGCAACATCGGCATCTGCGCCCACATCGACGCGGGCAAGACGACGGTGACGGAGCGCGTGCTCTACTACACGGGGAAGAACTACAAGATGGGCGAGGTCCATGAGGGCACGGCCACGATGGACTTCCTCGTCGAAGAGCAGGAGCGCGGCATCACGATCCAGTCGGCGGCGACGACCTGCCCCTGGACGGTCGACGGCGTCGAGTACAAGGTGAACCTCATCGACACGCCGGGCCATGTCGACTTCACGGTCGAGGTCGAGCGCGCGTTGCGCGTGCTCGACGGCGCCGTGGCGGTGTTCGACGGCAAGGAAGGCGTCGAGGCGCAGTCCGAGACGGTGTGGCGCCAGGCCGAGCGGTACCGCGTGCCGCGCCTGTGCTTCGTCAACAAGATGGACAAGCTCGGGGCCGACTTCGATTACTCGTTCGGCACGCTCAAGGAGCGTCTCGGCGCGCCGGTGATCGCGGTGCAGTACCCGATCGGCGCCGCGGACACCTTCGAGGGCATCATCGATCTCATTCTCATGAAGGCGTACTACTACGACTCGAGCGAGCTCGGCGCCGTGTGGGAAGAGCGCGAGATTCCCGACGACCTGCGCGACACGGCTGAGATGTGGCGCCAGGAACTCGTCGAGAAGGCCGCGGAGCTCGACGACGACCTCGCCGAGAAGTTCCTCATGGACGAGGAGATCACGGTCGAGGACATCAAGAAGGCGTTGCGCAAGGGGACGATCTCCCGCGCGTGCCACCCGGTGTTCTGCGGCTCGGCGCTCAAGTACATCGGCGTGCAGCGTCTGCTCAACGGCGTGGTCGATTTCCTGCCGAACCCGCTCGAGGTCGGCGATGTGCACGGCCACCATCCGCGCGATCATCACCAGGAGCTCACGCGGCCGAGCGATCCGGACGCGCCGTTCAGCGCGCTCGTCTTCAAGGTCGTCGCGGACTCGCACGGCGACCTCACCTACCTGCGGATCTACTCGGGCACGCTCAAGCGCGGCTCGCGCGTGCTCAACCCGGGCAACAACCGCAAGGAGAATGTGGCGCGCATCTTCGAAATGCACGCGAAGGAGCGCATTCCGCTCGACGAGGCCTACGCGGGCAACATCGTCGCCGTCGTCGGGGCGAAGAACTCAATCACGGGCGAAACGCTCTGCGATCCGGACGATCCGATTCTCCTCGAGCGGATGGACTTCCCCGAACCGGTCATTTCGATGTCGATCGAGCCGAACACGGCCGACGACAAGCGGAAGCTCGGCGAGGCGCTCGTCACGATTCGTCGCGAAGACCCGTCGTTCCGTTCGCATTACGACGAGGAAACGGGACAGACGATCATCGAGGGCATGGGTGAGCTGCACCTCGAGATCATCAAGAACAAGCTCGTGCGCGACATGAAGATCGGCGTCGAAGTCGGCAAGCCGCGCGTGACCTACCGCGAGACGATCACCGGCTCGGCGCACGAGGTCCGGGGCAAGTTCGTCAAGCAGACGGGCGGCCGCGGCCAGTTCGGCGACTGCGTGATCAATGTCATGCCGTTCTCGAAGGAGGAGGCCGAAGAGGCGGACCTCAACTTCGACAACAACATCGCGTTCGAGAACAACATCGTCGGCGGCTCGATTCCGAAGGAATACATCCCGTCGGTCGAGTTCGGCGCGCGACAGGCGGCGCTGTCGGGCGTTCTCGGCGGCTACCAGCTCATCAATGTGAAGGTCGAGCTCATCGACGGCTCGACGCACCCGGTCGACTCGTCGCAGGTCGCGTACGAGCAGGCGGGCGCCCTTGCGATGCGCGAGGCGTGTACGAAGGCGGGGCTGTGCCTGCTCGAGCCGATCATGAAGGTGACGGTCACGACGCCGGACGACTATGTCGGCCAGGTGACGGGCGACCTCAACAGCCGCCGCGGTCACATCGTGAGTCTCGAGCAGCGTGGCCAGACGCGTCTCATCGTGGGCGAGGTTCCGCTCGCGGAGATGTTCGGCTACACGACGACGCTGCGTTCGCTCACGCAGGGTCGCGCGACGAGCACGATGGAGCCGTACACCTATCGCCGCCTGCCCGAGAACCTCACGAAGGAGATTCTCGCGGGCGTCTGATCGACGCGACGAGATTGTGAATCATCCACACCGAAAGCCCACGGCCCGGCGCCGTGGGCTTTCTCGTTGCGGCGCCCGCGTTTAAGCCGCAGTCATCGCCGCTCGCGATCTTTTTCTGACGATGTGTGGCGTCTTTCTGCCTCACGGCGTCTCGTTATCAGGTAGGGTGAAGGTGTGGGATTGAAGTCTTCGAGCCCGTGCTCACGGGTTTGATCACTGCGTTGACGGAAAAGGGGGACATCATCTCCGGGGAGGGATGTCCCGATGTTCGGATCATCTTGCCGGGGTTCCCGCTGTTGGAGCGCGCTGCTCATCGGCGGAGCCATCATCTCTTCGAGTTGTGTGAAGAGCGTCGTCGCGCAGGTCGCGCCGCCCCCCGAATTCGAAGACATCGCGGTCGAATCCATCACGCCGGACGAGGGCGCCGCATTGTTCGATGCGCTGCCGTCGATCGACCGGCCGGTCTTCCTGCGCAACGAGGGGCAATGGGAGGAGGAGCGCGTCGCCTTCGCCGCGTTCTCCGATCTCGATGTCATCGCGAGTGAGCGGGACGGCGTGCGCCTCATTCGGCGGGACGAGCGGGGCGCGACGGTCGCGTCGGTGTTCGTAGAGTTTCTCGGCGCGTCGGACACGGCGCGGATCGAAGGCGTCGAACCGGACGCCGCGAAGCATCACTTCTTCATCGGTGACAAAGGCGCGCGGCATCGCGCCGGCGTCGAATCGTTCGACGCGGTGCGCTACGCCGGGCTCTACGAGGGCGTTGATCTTCTCGTGCGGCCCGACGACGCGGGGGGCGTGAAGTACGAATTCACCGTCGCGCCGGGGGCCGACGCCTCGGCGATCGCGTGGCGGCTCGACGGCGCTTCGGCGCCGCGGATCGAGGCGTCGGGCGATCTCGTCTTCGACACACCTGCCGGGCCGATGCGCGACGCGGCGCCGGTCGCGTGGACGATCGACCCGTCGACGGACGCGCGTGAAGCGGTCCCCGTCGCGTACACGCTCGACACGGCGACCGGGCGCGTTGGGTTTGAAGTGCGCGGCGCGTACGACCGTGCGCGGTCGCTCGTCATCGATCCGGATCTCGAGTGGATGCGCTATCTCGGCGGCAGTCGGGCCGAGCGCGGGCGTTCCGTCGCCATGACGCCGGAGGGCGACGCGGTGATCACGGGGCGCACGGGTTCGCGTGATCTGCCCGGCGCGATGAACGAGCATCACGGCGGCGCGTTCGACGCGTTCGTCGTAAAGGTCGACCGGCGCGGCGAACTCGTCTGGGCGACCTACCTCGGCGGGCAGGGCGTCGATCGCGGGCGCGGCGTCGTCGTCGATCCGCTCGACGGGTCGATCTATGTCGTCGGACCGACGGACTCGACCGATCTGCCACGATCGCAGAACCATCCGGGCGGCGGGCAGGACTCGTACATCGCGAAGCTCGCCGCGGACGGGACTGATCCGCTCACGCTCTATCTCGGCGGGCGGGGCGTCGACTCGGTGCGCCAGGTTGCGATCGGACCGGAGGCGATCTATGTCGCCGGGTTCACGATGTCGGATGACCTGCCGTCGATGCGTGGCACGCTCAAGGGCGACTACGACATCGTCGTCATGCGCCTCGATCGCGGCGTGCGGATCCGCTGGTCGGTCGTGCTCGGCGGGAGCGGCGTCGACCGGGGACGCGGAATCTTCGTCGACGGAGAAGATGTGTTCGTGCACGGGGTGACCGCGTCGCCGGACTTCGAGGAGATGGACAACGCGTATCGCGGCGGCGTGGAGGACGCGTTCATCGGCCGCCTCAACGGGAGCGGCGTGCTCCAGTCGCTGCGCTTCTACGGCGGAAGCGGCCGCGACCAGGGGTACGCGGTCATCGTCGATCCGGACACGGGCGATCTCATGATGACCGGGCGATCGTCGTCGCACGATTTCGAGATGGCGAACAACGCGTACCTCGGCGGGGAGTACGACGGCTATCTCGTGCGCGCCGATCGCGATGGGAATGTCATCTGGACGACCTATCTCGGCGGGCTCGACTGGGAGGACGGTTTCTCCGTCGCGGCCCGGCGCTCGACGGGCGGGTTTCTCGTCTCCGGCGCGACGGCGTCGCGCAACATGGTCGGGCGGGTGAATCGTCTCGTCGGACTCGGCGCGGGAATCTGGGACGCGTCGCTCACCGAGGTCGGCGCCGACGGCGTGATCCGGTGGTCGATGTTCGCCGGCGGGACCGATTACGACTACGCGTACGGGCTCGCGCTCGACGACGCCGCGAACTTCGCGTATCTCTCGGGATCGACGGGGTCAGGCGATTTCCGGGGGCGGATCAACGAGCGGCGCGGGCAGGACTACGACGCATGGGCCGGAGGCGTGCGCCTGCCGACGCGCGACGACCTCCTCATGACCTTCCGCGGGCAGTGCCCGGGCGACCTGTACATCAACATGACGGGCGCGACGCCGGGCGGCGAGGTCGCCATCGTCATGGCGGATGCGCTCGGGAGCGTGCGCATTGATCGCGGCGCCTGCGAGGGAACGCCGCTCGGTCTCGCGCGGCGGAACATCCGTTTGATTTCGGTCGAGACCGCCGACGCGAACGGTGAAGTGTTCATTCCGGCGCCGGGAATGATCCTGCCGTGGTGCGCGCGGTATGTGCAGGCGGTCGATCTCGGGTCGTGTCGCGTGAGCAATGTGATGTTCCTCGAGTAGCGAGGCGCGTTTGAAAAAAAGAGAAGGCCGGCTCGCGTGGCGCCGGCCTTCGTTCCCCTCCTCCCCCAATGCCCACCACGGCGCTCACTCACGGAAAGGTGTAGGTGACGAGGTTGCTCACGCGGCAATCGGGCGCCGCTTCGACGGCCTGGATGAGAAGCGTGCGGCCGCTCGCGGCCGCGGGCACGAAACTCATGAGCGACGCGACGCCCGTGCCGTCGGCGACGGCGGATCCCGCGATCGTCGGGTTCGCGATCCCGACGGTCAGGCCGGGGCAGTTCGGCACATTCGTCGATCCGGCGCGGAAGCCATAGACGAAGTAGACGCGCACGCTCGAGCCGGCGCCGTTCGCCCAGAGCGTGTTGTTTGTATTCGCTTCGCCGGGGACCGGCTGCATGAGGAGCAGGGACGAGAGGTCGAGGATGAACGCCTTGGAGACGAATCCGGTGCGCGTGCCGGTTCCGACGATCTGTCCGGCGTCGTTGATTCCCGTCGCGTCGGTAAGCGTCCAGTCGGTTCCGGCGGGGATGAGCGCGTTGAGATCGAACACCTGACCGTTGAGGAAGAGGGCCGCGCGGCGCTCGGACTGGGCGGTCGTCGCCCAGCCGACCGCGGCGGCGGGTTCGTTGAGGTCGAACGCGACGCTCTCCGATCCGCCGGCGAGGACGCCGAGTTCGGAGATGACATCGCTTCGCCAGATCACGGCGCGGTCGAATCCCATGGTCGCTTCTTCCGCGAAGCCGACGATCCATCCGAAGTCGTTGACCGCTTCGGCGACGCTCGACAGCCCTCCCGGGAGTGTGCCGAGGTTCGTCATGAGTCCGCCGCGCTCGACGAAGGCGCGGGCGCCGGTGGTCGCGGTGGTCGAGAAGCCGACGATTTCGATCGCGTCGTTCACGCCGCGCGCTTCGGAAATGGGATCGGCGCCGCCGAGGCCGCCCATGTTCCGCGCGGTCCAGCTGGCGCCGGCGTCGGACCATTCGGTGGCCTTGCGCGTCGGGACGGGCGGGTGCGCCCAGCCGACGACACTCGTATTGCCGGACTGGAGGTCGAAGACGAGGTCATACGCGAGGCTGCCCGGTCCACCAAGCGTGCCGAGCCCCTTCATCGTGTTGTCCCAGAAGAAGGCGGTGAAATCGACGGAGGATGAGACGCGGCTGCCGCCGACGACGCGCCGGTTATCGTCGATCGCGAGCGCGCGGCTCTCGGTGTCGCCGCTGAGCGTTCCAAGATCGGTCATGCCCCCGGTGAAGGGATCCCAGAGGAACGCGCGCTCCTGGGCGGAACTGTTCTGGGAGTAGCCGACGGCTTCGCCGAAGATGTTGATGTCGGCGCCCCACGAGTTCGCGCCCCCGAGCGTGCCGAGATCGGTAATCGTGTAGGACGGCTGCGCGAATGCGACGGGCGTCATAAAAAGCGCGATCGTTCCGAGTGCGCGTCGCATGCGTGTGAGTGTGTGAAGTGACTGCGACATCGGTTCCACCTCTCCGTTTCGAAACCAATCGGACTGAAGCGAGAATTGATCGGCTCGAACGAGCCTGAACAACTGACCCCACCTGGTCTGATCATGCGCGGTATAGACGCCGGCGCGCATAGGAATCTCATCCCATTCCGCCGGCGGCCCTTGGCGCATCGATCGCTACACTTGCCGCGTCATGGCGGACACCCAAGCGAAACCGATGGTCGAGCTCTACACGGACGGCGCCTGCTCGGGAAACCCGGGACCTGGCGGATGGGCGTACATTCTCAAGCATCCCGCGAGCGGGACGGTGCGCGAAATGGCCGGGGGCGAGCGGAACACGACGAACAACCGCATGGAGCTCACCGCGGTCATCGAGGGCCTTCTCGCGATCAAGCGGCCGAGCGTCGTCGCGCTCTACAGCGACAGTCAGTATGTCGTGAAGGGCCTGCGCGAGTGGATGGACGGGTGGAAGGCGAAGGGCTGGACGCGCGGCAAGAAGCGCGAGCCCGTGCAGAACCTTGACCTCTGGCAGAAGCTCGACGAACTCCGCGCGACGCACGAACTCGACCTGCACTGGGTGCGCGGCCACGCGGGCCACATCGAGAACGAGCGCTGCGACGAAATGGCCGTCGAAGCGCTTCAGCGGTTCAAATGATGGCGGGTTTCGAATCGCGCGGTCGCGCCGCCGCGGCTCCCGCTCAGTTCAGGCTCACCGGCATGAGGATGTAGACGAAGTCGGGGCCTGACTTGATCATGCCCGGCTTGTTCGGCGCCTTGAGTTCGAAGGTGACCTGCGGCGTCTCGATGACCTTGAGCGCTTCGACGATGAAGGTCGGATTGAAGCCGATCTCGACATCGTCGCCCGCGTAGTTGTCGAGGCCGACATTGATCTCCGCCTCGCCGAGCTCCGGCGCGCGGCTCGTGATCTTGAGGTTGCCATCCTGAAAGGCCATGCGCACGCCCTTCGACTCTTCGTTCGTCAGGAGCGCGGCCCGGCGGACGGCCGAAGTAAGCGTGTCGACCTCGAAGGTCGCCTTCTTGTCGAGGTCCTTCGGAATGACATCTTCATAAGGCGGGAACGCGCCCTCGACGAGATTCGTCGAGAGGATCGAGCGCGATCCGGCCTCGCCGACGATGAAGGTCGCCTGGTTGTCGTCGATGATGACGCTGACCGGCGCCTCTTCGTCGGAGGTGAGTTTGCTGATGAGGTTGAGGGCCTTCGTCGGGACAATGCACTGGGAGTCGCCCGAGGCGGCCGAGGAGCATGACCCGCGCGAGAGCGCGAGGCGGCGACCGTCGGTCGCGACGAACTCGAGCTTCTTGCCCGACCGCTTCACGAGGACGCCGTTGATCGCGTACCGCGAGTTTTCGCGGGCCGTCGCGAAGAGGGTGCGGGCGATGAGCGTGCGCAGGTCTTCGGAGTTGATCGAGAAGTCGGGGTCGGCGTCGCCAATCTCGGCGACGGTGGGGAAGTCGGCGGGCGCGTGGCCGTAGATGGTGAAATGCGAGTCGGAGCCGCGAATGTGGGCGATGTCGTCGTTCACCTCGATGGCGAGGGTGGGGTCGTTCGATTCGCGGCAGATCTGGATGAGCTTGTCGGCGGGGATGAGGGCTTCGCCGTCGTCCTGAATGTCGACTTTCTCGGTGGAGAGTTTGAGGCCGACCTCGAGGTCGGTGCCGGCGAGGGTGAGCGCGCCGTCGGCGGCCGAGAGCTTGACGCAGGTCAGGATGGGCTTCGGCGTGCGCTGGACGATGACGCCGCTCACGAGATTGAGCGCTTCCATGAGGGCGGAGCGGTCGCAGATCACCTTCATCTTGAGTTCGTCCTCTCGCTGGGGTGGAGCGGTAGTGTACCCGGGTCGTCGGAGGTCCGCATCCCGCGTGCGCGGCGAAAGCCCGCCGAAACGCGGGGAAAAGCCGTGATCTCGCGCTGCGTCGCGGGCGTTCCGGTTGCCACGCGCGCCGAGGCCGCGATACTACAGGCGTTCGTACTCTCACCCCGACCGCCACGCCCGTGACCTTCGGGCGGATCCGCACATCACACCCGCCCGTCCCGGTCGCAGGAGGACCACGCCGATGTCATCCGACGCGTTCATTCATTCGAAGACCATTCAACTCGACAAGCTCGTGCTCGACATGACCACGGCGGCGGGGAGCGGGCACCCGACCAGCGCGATGAGCCTCGGACACCTCGTCACGACGCTCATGTATGGCGTCATGCGGTGGGATCCGAAGCGACCCGACCATCCGGGCGCCGATCGCCTCGTCATGAGCGAGGGCCATGCCGTGCCGATCGTCTACGCGGCCTTCGCCGACCTCGGCGGCGTCATCGGCGAGCCCGGGTCCGAGCAGCCGCTCACGGTCGACGGCCTCACGAGCTTCCGCGAGGCGGACTCGGCCCTCGAAGGCCATCCGAACCCGATGGAAGGGTTTCCCTTCTTCGACGCGGCGACCGGATCGCTCGGCCAGGGGTTGAGCGTCGCGGCCGGGCTCGGCCTCGCGGCGCGCCTCGACGGGATCGATCGACGAATCTACTGCCTCATCGGTGACGGCGAAGCGCGCGAAGGTCAGATCGCCGAGGCGCTCGACTTCATCATCGACCACGGCGTTACGAATGTGCTGCCGATCTTCAACTGCAACGCATACGGCCAGGCCGATCGCGTGTCGAAGCAGCAGAGCCCGGAGCGACTCCAGGCGAAGCTCGAGGCGACCGGGTTCGAGGTTGAACTCATCGACGGTCACGATCCGGCCGCGATCCGTGCGGCGTTCGACCGCTTCGCGAAGATCGGTGAAGGCGGTACGCCGCTGGCGATCGTCGCGAAGACCGTCAAGGGCTGGGGGGCGCCGTCGACGCAGGGCTCGGGCTGGCACGGCAAGCCGATCTCGAAGGGCGAAGCGCTCGAGAAGGCGAAGTCCGAACTCGATACGCAGCGCATCAAACTCGTCACGGGCATCGGCGTGGAAGAGCAGAAGCCGAAGATCCCGGCGCCGGCGTCGAACGGACCGGCGCCGTCGGAGATCGTCGATCCGCCGTCACTCGGCGAGGCGCTCCGCGAATACGACATGACGACCATTCAGCAGAAGGGCGCCTGGGCGACGCGCAAGGCGTACGGCTTCGCGCTGCGAATGCTGGGCAAGGCGAACCCGAAGGTCGTCGTGCTCGACGCCGATGTGAAGAACTCAACCTTCGCGGAGACCTTCTCGAAGGATCCGGATCTCACGCCGCGCTTCTTCGAATGCAAGATCGCCGAGCAGAACATGTTCTCCGTCGGCGCCGGGTTCAGCGCCGCGGGCAAGATCCCGTTCTGCTCGTCGTTCGCGAAGTTCGTGACGCGCGGGTACGACCAGATCGAGATGGCGATCAACAGCGGGGCGAACCTCAAGATCATCGGCTCGCACGCCGGTATCTCGCTCGCCGCGGACGGGCCGAGCCAGATGTCGCTGCCCGATGTCGCGTGGTTCCGCTCGTTCGCGACAATGAAGGATCATCGCGGCAATCCGGGCTGTTATGTGCTGCAGCCGGCCGACGCGTACGCCGCGTACCAGCTCACGATGGTCATGGCTGAATACGAAGGCGCCTGCTATATGCGGACGCTGCGTCCGGACACCGAATTCCTCTACGACGACAACACGGTGTTCAACCTCGGCGGCATGGAAGTGCTCAGCGAGGGCCGCGACATTCTCATCGTGAGCGCGGGCTACATGCTCCACGAGGTGAACAAGACGCTCGACCGCCTCGACAAGGCCGGGATCGACGCGACGGTGCTCGACCTCTATTCGCTCCCGTTCGACGAAGAGAAGCTTCTCGACCAGGCGCAACGGAATAACGGGGTCATTCTGACCGTCGAGGATAACTACGGCGGAGGCATTGGCTCGGCCGTGGCCGACGCGGTAACCGAGGACGGTGGCGGATTCACGATCGAGCAGCTCCATGTCCGTCGAATTCCGAAATCCGGGAGAACGCCCGATTCGCTCATGGAGATGTGCGGGCTCGACACGGACTCGATTGTCCAGGCGGCGGAGCGGGCCTTGCGGTTGGCTGGGGTTTAGTTGTTGTCAATGATTGACTTACGGAGTTTCGGCGTGTTTACGCCGTGGTCCGAGTACCAGGTTCGCGGGCGTCCGTCGGTTCGCCCAACTGGAACGCGAACCTGATGTTAAGGCGGTTCGATGGCGCGGATTTGTTGGGCGGACCGCTTGACGGCTCGTCGGGGGAGGACAAAATAGCGCTACCTCGCGGCTCGCAAGGAGCTTGTCCGAGGTCTGGCGCATGCGCCGGGGTCACGACTGGTTGCTGGTGTGGATGTGTCGTGCAAGTGTTGGAGACGAAGCGACTTAGAAAGCAGATCTCTTCGATGGGCCGCGGGTTTCGCCGCGGATAACCCCGAATCGACTTTGGCTTATCGGAGGCAAAACGGCTGTAGCGTTCAGGCGTATTTGCCCGAAAGTATGGATCAATTGTCGGTCTGACCGACAGTAAGGGACCGCGTCCGGCTGGGGCCTCGTAGGTTTCCGGCGTCAAGGACGGGTGGATGACAGCGGGGCGAGACGCATGCCCCAATCAGGTTGAAGGAGTAGACATGAGTCTCAACAAAAAGGTTGGAGTGTTTGCCGGCGCCGCCTCCGCCGCATTCGCGGGAATGAGTTACGCCGGCGGCGTGACGCCGAGCGATTCCGACGCTCGCATCGCGGCTCTCGAACAGCAGATCGCGGAGATCAAGGCTGACTCGGGCAGCTGGCTGACTTCGAACGAAGAGCAGCTTCGCGCTCTCGTGCAGGATGTCATTGCGGACAGCGAAACCCGCACGAGCCTTCTGCAGAACGGCGCGAACGCTGGCTATGACAACGGCTTCTTCATTGCGAACGACGATGGCTCGTTCTACATGAACATCTACCTCCAGTCGCAGTTCCGCTGGGTGTGGAACAGCCGCGAAGAGGCCGGCACGGGCGAGCTCGAAGACAACTTCGGCTTCGAGAACCGCCGGACGAAGATTGGCTTCAAGGGCAACGCGTTCGGTGACGAGTTCACCTACAAGATCCAGGGCGGCTTCGATCGCGACGGCGGCACCTTCGTTCTCGAAGACGCCTGGGGCGCGTATGACCTCGGCGACGGCTGGGAGTTCCAGTGGGGTCAGTTCAAGGCTCCGTTCACCCGCGAAGAGCTCATCAGCTCGATGCACCAGCTCGCCGTGGACCGTTCGCTCGTGAACGAACTCGTGACCGGTGACCGCACGCAGGGCGTCATGCTCAACTACGAGGGTGACACCATGCGGATGAACTTCGCCTACACCGACGGCTGGATGCCTTCGACCACCGGCGGCCTCGCCGGCTCGAATGCGAACACCTCGTGGGCGACGCCGACGACCGAGTACGCCATCACGGCCCGCGCCGAAGGCCTCCTCGCCGGCAACAGCTTCAAGCAGTTCGACGACTATACCTCGTGGTCGGACGACGAGTTCGGCTGGCTCCTCGGCGGCGCCGTCCATTTCCAGGACACCCGCTCGACCGGCCTCGACACCGAGAGCTTCCTCTGGACGATCGACACGCAGGCTGAGTTCGGTGGTTCGAATGTCGCGGCGTGGGTCGTTGGCGCCCACACCGACACCGAAGGCAGCGGCGCGAACTACGACCAGATCGGCTGGGTGGCTCAGGGCGGCTTCTTCGTCCAGCCCGACCAGCTCGAGCTGTTCGGCCGTTACGAGTGGTATGACTTCGACGGCGCTGCGTCCGAGGACGCCAGCCTCTTCACCGTCGGCTTCAACTACTACTTCGAGGGTCACAACTGGAAGTGGACGACCGACTTCGTCTACGCCCTCGATCCGGTCTCCGCGAGCGCGCCGCAGATCGGCCTCCTCGCCGACCCGGGCACCGAGGACGAGCAGATGGCGCTTCGCTGCCAGATGCAGTTCCAGTTCTGATCGCCTGAGGGTCAGGACGGATCGACCTGATCGATCCAGTGATTGAGAGCATTCGTCGGCCGGCCCTCCGGGGTCGGCCGACGCTCTTTTTGGCCCTCGCGCGCCGGCGCGTCCCGTTTTCGCATACGGATCGGCCCGCATTCCGCCGATACGATCGAACGGTGACTGTTCGAGTATCCACCGAGCTTTCCGACGAGCTTCGCGAGGCCCAGATCGAGGCCCGTGATCTGGCGCGGTCGTACGGCCTCGATTTCTTCGAGACCATCTTCGAGGTCATCGACTACGACACGATGAACCAGCTCGCCGCGTACGGCGGCTTCCCCATCCGTTACCCGCACTGGCGCTGGGGGATGGAATACGAGAAGCTCCGCAAGCGCGATGTGTACGGCATGGGCCGCATCTACGAGATGGTCATCAACAACGACCCCTGTTACGCCTATCTGCAGGAGTCGAATTCGATCACGGACCAGAAGCTCGTGATGGCGCATGTGTACGCCCACTGCGACTTCTTCAAGCGGAACGCCTGGTTCAGCCGCACGCCGCGCAACATGATGGACGAGATGGCGAACCACGCGACGCGGGTCCAGCGGTACATCGATCGCGTCGGGGCCGAGGAGGTCGAGCGATTTCTCGACATCTGCCTTTCACTCGAGCATCTCATCGACCCGCACTCGATGTTCGTGCGGCGCGAGGCCGCGCGCGGCGCCCCGGGGCCGTCCGAAGACTGGGAACCCGAGCGTCTGCCCGCGAAGGATTACATGGACCGCTACATCAACCCGCCGGAGGAGATGGAGCGGCAGAAGCAGCGGCAGGCCGAGGAGCGGGCCGAGGCGAAGCGACGGGTTCCCGCGAAACCGACGCGCGATGTGCTCCTCTTCCTCCTCCGCCACGCGCCGCTCGAGGACTGGCAGCGCGATGCGCTCTCGATCATCCGTGAAGAGGCGTACTACTTCGCGCCCCAGGCGATGACGAAGATCATGAACGAGGGCTGGGCGACCTACTGGCACTCGCGCATCATGACGACGCACCTGCTCAGCTCGGCCGAAGTCATCGACTACGCCGACCAGCACTCCGGCGTCGTGCACATGGGGCCGGGCGGGTTCAATCCGTACAAGATCGGGCTCGAGATCTTCAAGGACATCGAGCGGCGCTGGGACACCGGCCGCCATGGATCGGAATGGGAATCGCTCGAGCGCATCGGTGAACGGGACCGGTACGACGACGGATCGATGAAGGGTCGGGAGAAGATCTTCGAGGTCCGTCGTATCTACAACGATGTGAACTTCGTCGAGGAATTCCTCACCGATGAGCTCATCGACCGGCTCAACATGTACCACTACAAGCGCGATCCGCGGACGGGGCAGACGGTCATCGTGAGCCGCGATCCGCGGGTGGTTCGCCAGACGCTGCTCTATCGCATCAGCAACATGGGGCAACCGTTCATCTACATCGTCGACGCGAACTACCTCAACCGCGGCGAGCTCTACCTCGCGCACCAGTGGAACGGTCTCGAAGTCGACGCGGCGCGGGCGTCCGAGACGCTCCGCGGGGTGCGGCGGCTCTGGGGACGCCCGGTTCATCTGCAATTCCGTGTGAATGACGAGATGACGCTCATGACCTGCCGGGACGCGGACGCGGAAGAGCTCGAGCGCGAAACGATCGACGAGGACACGCCGCCCCCGGCGCACGAGATCAACTGATCCGGGCCGGAACGCTCGCGTTCCGCGTCGCGCCTACACTCGCACGCTGCGGTCAAGCCGCTGACGATCGACCCTCGCGGGAAGGACTCGTCACGGCATGTTTTCCACGCTCACCGAGCGGTTCAACGATGCGTTCCGGAAGCTCTCCGGGCGCGGTCGCATTACCGAAGAGAATGTCTCGGAAGCGATGCGCGAAGTGCGCACGGCGCTTCTCGAGGCCGATGTCCATTACGAGGTCGTCAAGAAGTTCACCGACTCGGTCGTCGACGAAGCGCTCGGCGCCGAGGTCACGAAGAGTCTGAAGCCCGGTCAGCAGATGATCGGGATCGTGCATCGCAAGCTCGTCGAGCTCATGGGTCCGGTGGAGTCGGGACTCATGTATGTCGAGCCCGGGCCGACCGTCATCATGATGTGCGGCCTGCAGGGCAGCGGGAAGACGACGACCTGCGGGAAGCTCGCGGGATATCTCAAGCGGCGCGGCAAGAGCGTCATGGTCGCCGCGGCCGACCTCCAGCGTCCCGCCGCGGTCGAACAGCTGCGCACCGTCACGAAGCAGGTCGACGACGAGATTCGCGGCGACGGGTCCGTCCATTTCTACGCCGAGCCGGAGAAGTGCGCTGAATACGGCCAGGCGGTCGGCGTCGCCGTCGGAGTGTGCCGCCGCGCGCTCGAGGCGGCGAAGAAGACCGGAGTCGAGGTGCTCATCCTCGACACGGCGGGCCGGCTCCATGTCAACGACGAACTCATGGGCGAGCTGCGCGGCGTCAACCAGGCGATCGACCCGCACCAGATTCTGCTCATCGTCGACGCGATGAGCGGACAGGACGCGGTGAACTCCGCGAAGGCGTTCCACGAGCAGCTCGCGATCGACGGCGTCATCCTCACGAAGTTCGACTCGGACACGCGCGGCGGCGCCGCGCTCTCGGTCAAGGAGGTTACCGGCGCGCCGATCAAGTTCATCGGCGTCGGCGAGCATCTCGACGCGCTCGAGGAGTTTCATCCGGAGCGCATGGCCGGGCGCATTCTCGGCATGGGCGATGTCGTGAGTCTCGTCGAGCGGGCGCAGCTCGAAGTCGACGAGGAGGAAGCGGAGAAGCTCGAGGCGAAGATGGCCAAGGGCGAACTCACGATGGATGACTTTCTTGCGCAGCTCAAGAAGCTTCGCCGCATGGGCCCGCTCAAGCAGTTGCTCGGCTTCCTGCCCGGGCTCGGCTCAGCGCTCAAGGATGTTCAGGTCGACGACCATCAGTTGAACCGTCTCGAGGGGATCATCAATTCGATGACGCTCGAGGAGCGTCGCGATGTCAAGGTGCTCAATACGAGCCGTCGAAAGCGCGTTGCGGCGGGCAGCGGAACGGACATGCATCAGGTTTCGCAGCTCACGAAGCAGTTCGACATGATTTCGAAAATGAGCAGGCAGCTCGCCGCCGCCGGCGGGAAGCCCGGCCGCGCGGCGATGCGCGACCTTGCCGCGGCGGGTCAGGGCGGCGCGCCGGGATCGGCCGGACTCGGCGGCCTCATGCGCACGAAAGGCTCGACGAAGATGCAGAGCCCGAAAGCAAAGGGCCGCAAGCGCAAGGGCAAAGGCAAGCGACGGAAGTGAGTCGTCCCGGCCTCCGACTCAGATTAGCCCCGGGTGAATACACCCGGGGGAGCGGCGTTCGCACTTCCGAGGGCCGATGAAACTCCCCGAGCGGCCCACGAACAAGGCCGGCCCTCATTCGCCCCGGGTGACCACACCCGCGGGGAGCAACGCGCATTCACGGGTGGCTCATTCGCAAGAACGACCAACGACCACAAGCGAACGGATCGTCTTCCTCGCGGTCGCGCCGCGCGTCGTTGAGACTCGAATGATCATCGAATCGGCGCGCCCCGCTTCCCCGGGTGTCTTCACCCGGGGCGAAGTGCATGGCTTCGCGCGTTCGCACGAATGTGCGCCCGCCCCCAACTCAACTTAGCCCCGGGTGAACACACCCGCGGGGAGCGGCGCTCGCACTCCCAAGGGTCGATGAATGTCTCGAGCCGCCCCCGCAAAAAGCCGGCCCAGATTCGCCCCGGGTGACCACACCCGGGGGAGCGGCGTTCGCATTTACGGGTGGCTCATTCACAAGAACGACCCACGAACACAAGCTATCGGATCGTCTTCCTCGCGGTATCGCCACGCGTCGTTGAGGCTCGAATGATCATCGAATCGGCGCGCCCCCGCTCCCCCGGGTGTATTCACCCGGGGCGAAGTGCATGGCTTCGCGCGTTCGCACGAATGTGCGCCCGCCCCCAACTCAATTTAGCCCCGGGTGACCACACCCGCGGGGAGCGGCGTCGGCGCTGACACTTGACGCCGCATCTCAACTACATCCACCCGAACGCGCTATCCGCGCATCAAGAAAGCGATACCGCGCGAGAAACGAATAGGGCCTCCGCTCAAGCTTCATGGCGAGATTGTGTCGCTCGACATAGTCGATACGCGACGCGACGGCCCCCTCGTCATAGCAGAATCTCTTGTCGTGACCAGCGCCCCAGATTGGACGATCGACTCGAAGGCGCCATCGCACCGAGTCCTTGGCGCACTTCACGATATCTCCGGCGCGGCGCCGCGTCGTTCCGACGACGAAATGGACATGCCAGCTCTGCACTGTCATCGCGTACACGGTCAACTCCATTCGTTCGATAAGCGATTCGCCGATCGCATTCCCTACAGCGGAGAAATCCGCCCGTGCGAAGTAGAACGGGGAATAGCGTAGCTGCTGTCGATCCACGGACTCCATCGACGGTCGCGGCGGCATGAGCTGGCCATTCTGGACCCACCCGCGCGCATCTCCACGAAGCCAGACGCCGTAGGTCGTCATCGTGAACATGGTGGCGAGATTCCGGCTCATTCCTCCAGTGTGGACGATCGGATCAGATGTGCCACAACTCATTGTGAATTGTATTCCGTTTTCTCGCGCGCGAACGCCGCTCCCCCGGGTGTATTCACCCGGGGCGAAGTTGCGGGTGCGAACGGTTGGGGTTCGTCGGGAAGTTCCGTGCGCACACGCGCGCCGCTCCCCCGGGTGTATTCACCCGGGGCGAAGTTGGGGGTGCGAACGGTTGGAGTTCGTCGGCGGTTTCGTGCGCACACGCGCGTCGCTCCCCGCGGGTGTGGTCACCCGGGGCGAAGTTGGGCGTGCGACGATTGGGGTTCGTCGGGAAGTCTTGTGCGCACACGCGCGCCGGTCCCCCGGGTGTGGTCACCCGGGGCGAAGTTGAGTATGCGACCGCATGTGGATTCCGCGAGTTGATCTTCGCGCGCGATCGCCGTTCCCCCGGGTGTGGTCACCCGGGGCGAAGGCTCGGCGATTGAACGGCGCGGGGGTGGGGACGCGACGGTTACTGCACGACGCGGGTGATGACGTCGGAGGTGTTGCCGATCTCCGCGGCCTGGAGCCAGACGCGTCGGCCGACGGTCGATGGCGGCAGGTCGACCTGAAAGATCGCCTGACCGTTCGCGTTCGCGCGGCCGCTCACGCCGAGTTGCGGATTCGCGAGGGCCAGGCGCACCCCAAGCGGGGGCACGCTCGTGTCGCCGATACCGAACACGCTGTAGGCGATGAAGACGCGCGCGTTCGCCGTGGCGCCCACGACACCGATCGACGCCGGCGCGCCCGCGACGAGATCGGTCGCGTCAATCTGCATCCGCGCGTGAATGAGGTAGATCTTCCCGCTGTGGTCGACGATGAGGAGTTCGTCGTTCGCGTCACGACCGTACGAGACGATGCGCGGGAGGAGGCCGCCGCCGGGAGGTGACATCTCGTCCGTCCAGTCGCGCGCTTCGACGATGCGCACGCCGTCGTAACGGATGGCCATGATCTCATTGCTGCAGTAATCCGAGAAGAAGTAGGTTCCCTGCAGCAGCGGCATCGACGATCCGCGATACACCTCGCCGCCGGACACGGAGCAGCGGAACGGCGGAAGAAAACGATGCGCATATTCGAGGATCGGATCGGTGAGCTCCCCGTTCGGGTCGCAGTTCTGCCGCGGGCGGAAGCAGTGCGCGCCCTCACGAATCGGCCATCCGTAATTGATCCCGCCGACGCCGTTCGGTACGAAGTCGACTTCTTCCCAGCTGCTGTACCCGACATCACCGATGTAGAGATCACCGGTTTCCTGATCGATGCACATCCGCCACGGATTGCGGAATCCGATCGCCCAGATCTCGTCGAGAGTGTTCGGATCGTTCACGAACGGGTTGTCGGGAGGGATGACATACGGTGATCCGCCGTCGACATCGATTCGCAAGATCTTCCCGAGCATGCGCTGCGGGTCCTGCGCATGGGAGTTCGGATCACCCTGCGGCCCGCCGTCGCCGCATGAGATGTACATGTAGCCGTCGAGTGGATGAAAACCAATGAAGCCGCCGGCATGCAGATCATCGCCGGGAATGCGGAGCACCTTGATGATCTCGAAGGCGCTGTTCGGATCGGCGACATCCGGGTCACCCGCGCTCACTTCGTACCGGACCACGACAGCGTCGCCGTCGAGGTTTGTGTAGTAGACATAGAAGTAGTCGTTGTCCTCGAAATCGGGATGGAAGGCCATCCCGAGCAGGCCGCCGTCGACGCGCGCCCGGACGATGGGCTCGAGATCGAGAAACGGCGTGGGAAGAATCTGCCCGTCACGGATGATCCGCACGAGTCCCTGGCGCTGCATGACGAAGAGACGCTCCTGATCGCCGGGAGGGGCCCCGACCCAGGTCGGCGCCGAGAAGCCGTCCGCGACGAGTGACGCGGCGAGTTCCTGTCCATCAACCCGCTCATTGCGGAGCGCGAGGGTTCCCGCACATACAAACAACACGGCGAGCCGAACCGATAGAGCACGCGTACGGGACATGGTCCACTCCCTTCGATTGATCGATCAAGATTCAGTATGGCGGAATCGCGGCGCGGTTGCGAGAACAATTCACTCGGGAAGTCGCCCAATGTCACTGGGGAATCACCGGTTCGGTCGCCGATAGGATGTCAACCGGCGCCGATCGCGCCGTCGTCGCGCGTGCGGCCGCCGGAAATCGCCCGGGAAACCCCGCATTGTCTTATCTGCACGACCATGTCGATCGAGCTCGTGATCTCGCCGAGCGTCCGGGAGGTCCCGAGACCTCGATCATCGAGACGCTGCAGGCGATCGTGGTCGCCTTCATTCTCGCGTTCGTGTTTCGCGGGTTTCTCGTAGAGCCCTTTGTGATACCGACCGGATCGATGGCGCCGACACTGCTCGGGCAACATCTCGCGGTCGCCGGACCGGAGACCGGGTACCGGTTCGAGGTCAACGCGGTCGAGCCCGGCTCGATTGGAGAAGGCGCGTCGACGGGACCCATCCTGACGCTCGACGATCCGATGCTCAGCCGTCATGACGACGAGGATTGGAGCGAGCCGGCGTCGTTCGTCGTCGCGGAGCCGCGCAATCGAATGGGCGATCGGATTCTCGTCCTCAAGTACCTCTATCTCCTCCGATCGCCGCGTCGGTTCGAGGTCGCGGTCTTCAAGGATCCGTTGCGGCCGGATCAGAATTTCATCAAGCGCATCGTCGGTCTCCCCGGTGAATCGGTCTGGCTCGCGGATGGAGATGTGTTCACGGCCGAATCGTCCGATGGCTCGTACCAGGTTCGCCGCAAGCCGGAGCGCGTACAGCGGAGTGTGTGGCAGCCGGTGTACCACAGCGCCTACTCGCCAACTCGCATGAGCGCATCGGACTGGGGCCCGCCGTGGAGCGGGTCCGGCTGGACTTTCGAGCCCGGTGTCGGCTTCAGACTCGACAGCGCGGCGCCGTCGGCGCTGCGGTACCGGCAGGACCTCAAACCGATCACCGACGAGACGGCGTACAACGCGACGATTCCCCATTCGGACGGACTTGCAAGGTTCGATGTGTCGGACATCCGTCTCGCGGCGCAGGTGACGCCGTCACAGGCCGGATTGCGCTGGGCGATCCGCGTCGGCGCGCGAGGGCACGAGTTCGAAGCGCGTCTCGAGAACGGACGCGTGGCGCTACGGTCACGACGCGTCGTCGAAGTGGATGATCCGTCGATGGAGGCGGAACTCGGTTCGCTTCAGGAATGGCGTGAACTCGCCGCGGAGCCGGCGCCCGGGTTCGAACCGGGCGAGACCACGGCGGTCGAGTTCTGGCATGTCGATCAGGCGCTCTACCTCTGGATTGACGGCTGGCTCGTCGCGCAGAGCGCATACGACTGGAGCCCGGACACACGGCTCAAACTCGCGACCGGACTGGCGCCGGCGGAGGCCCATGATCGACTCGACTACCTGAACCCGTGGGCCGAATCACTTCGGTACTTTCCCGAGCCCGCGATGGTGTCCTGGACCTTCGAGGGAAGCCCGGTCACGCTTCGTCATCTCGAACTCGACCGTGATCTCTATTATCAGCCGAAGGTGATCAAGTCACCGGGCATCGGGTTCGAACCCGGACTCGCGACGCATCCAGATCGACGGCCGACGCTCGGGCCGGATCACTACTTTGTGCTCGGTGACAACAGCGCGGCGAGCAGTGATGGTCGCCAGTGGACGGATCCGGCGCCATGGGTGCGCTCGGCCATTGACGACACGCGCGGCATCGTGCCGCGCGATCTGCTGATCGGCCGCGCGTTCTTCGTGTACTTTCCGTCGCCGGAAGGGTTGAGCGAGCGCGGTGGACGATTCGTTCCGAACTTCGGCGAACTCCGATTCATTCGGTGACGAGGCGAGAGATGAGTTGAGCATGTCGAAACGCGTCTCCGACTTTGCGCGACCCATCATCGGCATCACCGCGGACGCGGAAGGCAAGAAGTATCTCTCCGCGAAGGCGTACGCCGAAGCGGTCGATCGCGCGGGCGGATTGCCGTTCATTCTTCCGCACCGGGTCGAACTCGTTGGACATTACCTCGGGTGTTGCCACGGGTTCATCCTTACCGGCGGCGACGATCCGCGCATGGAAGCGTTCGGCGAGCCCACGCATCCGAAGGCGAAACCAATCGACGCCGAACGCCAGGACTTCGAGGTGGAACTCCTCCGCGCGGCCGATGATCACCCGACGCTCGGCGTCTGCCTCGGGATGCAACTCATGGCGCTCGTGCGCGGTGGGCGGCTCGATCAGCATCTGCCGGACACACTTCCCACGGCGGCGACGCACTGGGACGGCGGAACGCACGCGGTGACTGGAATGCTCGGCGAAGGGTTCGTGCACAGCCATCACCGACAGGCGATCACCGATCCAGGTGGTCTCGAGATCGCCGCGACGGCGACCGATGGCGTGATCGAGGCGGTGCGCGATCCGAAGCGTCCGTTTTTCGTCGGTGTTCAGTGGCACCCCGAGCGCATGGACGACGAGCCGCTCGGCGCCGGGCTCTTCCGGGCGCTGGTCATGGCGTGCGAACGCCGCTGAGACCGCCGGTCGCGGACCTACGATTTCGCGTGAAGACTGAAAATACCTCATTGAAGTCGAATGGACGCGTCGCACTCGAGATCGAGGGGATGCACTGCGCCAGTTGCGCCGGACGCGTTGAATCGGCGTTGAGTTCGGTCGAAGGCGTGACGCGCGCCTCGGTCAGTCTGGCGCAGGCGTCGGCGACCGTGGAAGGCGCGTCGATCGATTCGAGTCGACTCGTCGCCGCCGTTCGCGACGCGGGGTTCGAAGCTTCGGTCGAGCGAGATCGTGTGTCGGTCGAGGAGCAGCGGACGGCGATGGAGCGACGCCAGTCGCAGGCGGCGCAGGCCTGGCGACGACGCGCGATTGTCGGCGCCGCGATCTGGCTTCCCCTCGAAGCGCTGCACTGGTTCGGCGAGTCGATTGGACTCGGGTCGATGCACGACCCCGCGGCGCCGGCGCTCTGGATCAGCGTCGTGCTCGCGGCGATCTCGATTCTCTATGTCGGCGGCGCGTTCTATCGCTCGGCGTTCCGGGCCGCCCGCGGCGGCGGCGTGAATATGGACACGCTCATCGCAATCGGCGCCACGGCCGCGTTCGGGCTTTCCGCCCTCGCCGTGATCCGCACACTGACCGGCGCCGCGCACGACATCCCCATGTACTTCGCGGAGGCGACGGCGCTGCTCGCGATCATCAGCGTCGGACACTGGCTCGAAGCGCGAACGAGCGCGGCGGCGGGATCGGCGATTCATGATCTGCTGGCGCTTCAACCTGACGAGGTCGAGCGGCTGGATCACGCGGACGACGGGGGCGGGGAAATCGTGCGCTCGGCGGACATTCGACCAGGCGATCTCATGCTCGTGCGGCCGGGTGAGCGGGTCGCGGTCGACGGCGAGATCGTCGACGGCGCCTCGACGCTCGACGAGTCCGTCGTGACCGGCGAATCGGCGCCGGTCGAGCGCGGGGTCGGAGAAGCGGTCGTCGCGGGATCGCTCAATGAAACCGGGCGACTCGTCGTACGAGCCACCACCGACGGCCGCGACACGACGGTGGCGCGGATCGCGGAGATGGTTCGCACCGCGCAGTCGAGCAAGGCGGATATTCAGCGTATCGCCGACCGCGTCGTATCGGTGTTCGTCCCGGTGGTGATCGCCATCGCGGCCGCGTCGTTCGTGGGCTGGGCGATCTTTGGTGGCGAGGATCGCTGGTTGCGCGCGGTCGTGAACGCGACGACGGTGCTCGTCATCTCGTGTCCGTGCGCACTCGGACTCGCAGCGCCGACGGCGGTCATGGTCGCGAGCGGACATGCGAGTCGGCGCGGCATTCTCGTGAAGTCGGCGCCCGCGCTCGAGCGCGCGGCCGCGGTCGACCTCATCATGTTCGACAAGACGGGCACGCTTACCCGCGGACGACCGGAAGTCATTCTCGCCGATGATGAACCCCTGCGTCTCGCCGCGTCGCTCGCCGCGGCGTCGACACATCCGCTCTCCGAAGCGATCCGCCGCGAGGTCGAGGCGCGCGGATTGGCGTCGGGGACGCCGGCGCGCGGCGTCGCCGAGGAGGCGGGGCGCGGCCTCGAGGGAACGGTCGACGGTGAGCGAATCGAACTCGTGTCGTGGAGCGCCGCGACCGCCGCGTCGGCGGCCGGTCTTCCCGAGGCGCCGCCCGAGCCGTCCGCGACCACGAGCGTCGTGTTGCGCGGCGGCGAGTATGTCGGCGCCATCGCGTTCCGCGACGAGCCTCGCGAGGATGCGCGATCGCTTGTCACACGGATTCATGACGACGGTCTCGAGGCGCAGTTACTCACCGGCGATCGCCGCGAAGTCGCCGCGGCGATCGCGGAGGCGGTCGGATTGCATCAGGACGAAGTGCGGGCCGAACTGCGGCCGGAGGAGAAGGTGGCCGCGGTCCGCGACGCGGCAAGTTCGGGCCGAATCGTCGCGATGGTGGGGGACGGCATCAACGACGCGGCGGCCCTGGCGGAAGCCGGGGCGCGCGGCGGCGTGGGGGTCGCCATGGGGACCGGTGCGAACATCGCGATCGAGTCGGCCGATGTCGTCATTCCGAGCGACCGTCTCGAAGCGCTGCCGGAACTCATTGAACTGAGCCGCGACTCGCTCCGCACGATCAAGCAGAATCTGTTTCTCTCGTTCGTCTACAACGCGTCCGCGATACCCGCGGCCGCGTTCGGGCTGCTCGGTATGTACGGCCCCGTGATCGCCGCGATCGCCATGGGGCTCAGCGACTTCTGTGTCGTCGGCAACTCGCTCCGCCTCAAGTGGCGGCTGAGTCGTCGAGTGTGATGATGGCTCGGGCGCTCAGCGTCGCCGGCGCTCGCCGCCGCGGCGCGGCGCCGTGTTCACATCGAAGCGCACCGTCTGATCCGCCGGCACGGCGGACGGTCGCGGCGCCCAGCCCCAGATGAGCGGTTTGCCCTTGCGGCCTCCGGCGATGACCCCCGCCGGCGGGTGGAAGTGGAACGCGATCGGAACCATCTCGTTGAGGTCATCATGCGTCCCGACGCCGGGCCACGGCTTCGACAGGTCGCGCGCGCGGCCGGGGGCCTTGTAGACCTCGCGAAGATCGACCGGAATCCACCCGGCGGTCGGCAGGTAAATCTCGGCCCAGAAGATGAGCTTGTCGTCGTCGGTCGTATCAAGGCCGATGACCGGTCGCGCCGGAAGTCCCGCGGCGCGACAGAGCGCGACATAGAGGCACACGGCGTCAACGAGTGGTCCACGCCGCTCCTGCGCCGCCTTCACCGCGCCGCTCACATTGATGCCATCCACGGCGCCGAACTTGTCGTTCGTCCAGTCCTTGCCATTCACCTGAAAGTAATTCACGGTCTGCCGCGCAAGTTCCTTGGCGAGGACATAGGGCTTCGCACGACGCGGGTTTTCCTTCGTCATCCGATTCATCAGCGTCTGTACGGTCTCGTGCGACGACTCGACATACATCTGCGGCTGCAACGCCGACTGGACATCGGGCGGCCACTCTTCCGGCCAGCCCAGTGAAAGCGCCGCGGACTCATCGACCTTTGACGCATAGCAGGTCAGGATCTCCGTAATCTGAAACTCGACCTGCTTGCCTTTGAATTCCCGGATCTGGAATCGGCCGAGCGTCGTGTCGAGCGACGGCGTGGGGAGCAGCGAGAACGAGTCTCGGATCGTGATGTCGTTGAGCTGAAGCTCCGCCTTCAACTTGTCCATGTCGACGACATGGAATCCGCCGTCCTTCACGATCGGAAAGACAAGCGGCGTCTCCTCGAGTTCGAATTCATACTGAATGTCGGCGCGGTAGTCGTGCTGGTACGCGGTGATCTGCGCCATGATCTCAAGTTGATAGTCTTCCGGATCGACGCGCTTGATAATGTCGCTGAGCGGCGGCGAGGCGGCGCCGAGCAGTGCAGACGCGACGATGGCGAACAGCGATACGGCGACGGTTGAGAGGCGTGCATTCATGGCGTTCACATTCCGGGCGTCGCCGTGGTGCGACGCCTCGACGAGGCGCGGGACCGCGCAAGCGGGGGGTATGGAAGCCGAAGCGGCGCCGGCTTCCCGACCGAACATCGTCTTGACCGGTCAGGGCCGGTACATGTATTGCTCGAGGTAGAGAATCGTCTCTTCCTGCGTCTTCTCGTGGGCGAAGTTCAGGTCGCCGATCGAGAGCATGCCGACCAGTTTCTCATTGTCGTCGATGACCGGCATGTGTCGAATACGCTTCTCGCGCATGATGGCGCGAACTTCGTCGAGGCTCGTGTGCGGGCCCGCCGCGATGACGCCGGTGGTCATCGCCTGGCCGACCTTCGTGTCGCCCGGGTTCTTTTCCTGCGCGACGACCCGCCGCATGAGATCGCGTTCGGTGAAGATGCCGACGACCTTGCCCTTGTTGACGACCACCAGCGACCCGATCCGCTCCGTATTCATAAGCCGCGCCGCATCGAGCACGGTGGTGTCCGGATCAATCGTGTGAACTCGGGCGCCCTTTTCCTGGAGCAACTGGCTCACGGTGTGCATCGACGGCTCCTTCCGCGATTCATCGTTGTCGTCGTCCCTCAACTATCGACGATGCGCGGCTCAAATGCAACTGGCCCACTCTTTGTGAAATCGATCACAAATCCTGTGAGGTAAGGACTTGACGGCGGCTGCACTTTTCATTGCAATGCGAATGGCCTCGATTCCGGGGCCGTGGGTCAAGGCGCCGTCCGGCGCCCACATCTGAGAGTCGATCTCTGATGGCCCTGATCGGGCGGGCGGGAGGCGTCCGAACTGCGGTCGCGCAGCGCGACGACACGGCTCGGACCTCGCGCGTGGGTATCGGTCACTTTGTGGTGACCCCAATGTTCGCCTCCCTGGAAGGAGAGGATCGAATGAGAAGAAAGCAGTGTTTGGGAATCGTGGCCGCCGTCGCCGGGGCCGTCGGGCTGGCAATCGGCGCTTCGGCGCAGACCTACAACGAACAGGGTGACGCCGGCTCACTGCCGTCAACGGCCCAGGCCGCGGCCGGCTCGGGCACGCTCACGGCGATCAGCGGCACAGTAGATGTCAACAACGGCGATTATCATGATGTGTTCGTCATCGAGATCACCGATCCGGCCAACTTCGCGGCCTACACGGGACCTCCCGGAACCGGGACGGCCCAGTTCGACACCCAGCTCTGGCTGTTCGATGAATCGGGAATGGGCATCCTCTCGAACGATGATGATCCGGCCGGCGTCAACTTCAGTTCGGGCCTCTTTCCTCCGGCCGACGACGGCACCGGCCAGACGATTCCGGGGCCGGGTCGCTACCTGCTCGGAATTACGAACTACAACGAAGACCCGATCAGCAACGGTGGAGAGATCTTCTTCGCCGTGACCTACACCGAGCGCTCGGGGCCCGACGGCCCGGGCAGCGCCTCGCCGCTGAGTGACTGGACATTCAGCGGATTCAATTCGGGCGGAACCTACACGATCGAACTGCGTGGAGCGGCGTTCGTGAGCGGTGGTCCGACTCTCGCCGTTTCCGGCTCCTGCCCCGGTGTGATGGATCTCACCGTGACCGGCGCGACGCCGGGCGGGCGCGTGGCGTTCCTGTACGCGTTCGGTACGGGATCACAGTCGATTCCTCCGGGCAATCCGTGCGAGGGAACGACGCTCGGGCTGAACTCTTCCGTTCAACTCGGCGCGACCGCGAACGCCGATGCGAACGGCGAAGCGACGGTGAGCCCGAATGTTCCCGCGGGCGCGTGTGGCCGCGTGTTCATTCAGGCGATCGATCTCGACTCGTGCAACACGACGAATGTCGAAGCCTTGTAACTCTGAAGCGACCGCGGCGATGATCCGCGGAGTGAGTAGACTTTCGAACGCCCCGCCTCCTTGTGGAAGGCGGGGCGTTCACTTTTTGGCGATCAAATCGCCGTCGTCATTCCAAAAGAAAACTCGCCGGATCGCTTCGTCGACGCCCCCGCGCCACTACCTTCGAGATTGATGCACGGCTCCTGGCATGTGTCTCCGGTCGATGTCATGGATCGCGCCGATCTCGCGCGCCTCGTGTCGGGTTGGCCCGAGGAATGGCGCGAAGAGTTCGAGGAGCGCGCCGCGATCATGGAGTTCCTCGCCCTCAACCCGGTCGTCCCCGCGGAACGGGAAGCGGTGAAGGATGTGGTCCGACGGGCGCGGATCGTGGGGAATCCGTTGCCGATGCCGCGACGACATCCGGCCGGATAAGCTCACTCGGTCCGTCGACCCGCCTCGTTCGGCAAGGAACCGATTCGTGAAGAGTTCCGGATGATCGAATCCCCGCATGCGCGAACAATCGAGGAAGTGCTCGAGCGGCTCGGAACCGATCCGGAGCGTGGGCTGAGCGAAGCGGAGGCGAATCGCCGACGCGCCGAGCATGGGCCGAACCGGATCGCCGAGCGGCCGCCCCGCCGCCTGATTCACATCGTCGTCGATCAGTTTCGCAGCCTCATCATGGCGCTGCTCGGCGCCGCCACCGTGCTGTCCCTGGTCACCGGCGAGACGCTCGAAGCGATCGCGATTCTGGTGGTTATCGCGTTGAACGCGACGATCGGCTTCGTGTCGGAATGGCGCGCGCTCAAATCGATGGAAGCGCTGCGGCGCATGAGCCGCGTGATGACCACGGTTCGCCGAAACGGGCGGACGGAGTCCATTCCGGCGGAGCGCCTCGTGCCGGGTGACATCGTGGTGCTGGAAGGCGGCGACATCATCACCGCCGATCTGCGGCTTCTCGAAGCGTCGAAACTGCTCGCCGACGAATCGACGCTCACCGGCGAGTCGGCGGCGGTCGAGAAACAGGCGGCGCCGGTCGCGGAAACGGCGGCCGTGGCCGATCGGGCGTCCATGGCCTTCAAGGGGACGAACCTTCGTCGTGGGGCGGGCCTCGGCGTCGTCGTGGCGACGGGAGTGCAAACCGAACTCGGGCAGATCTCCGCCCTCGTGCACGAAGGGGCCTCGTCCGCCGAGGAGACGCCGCTCGAGCGCCGTCTCGATCGGCTTGGCCGGCGGCTCATCTGGCTCACGGTCGCCGTGACGGCGATCGTGGCGATCGCAGGAATGCTGCGCGGTCAGGATCCGGCGCTGCTGACGAAGACGGCGATCGCGCTGGCCGTGGCGGCCATCCCGGAAGGATTGCCCATCGTCGCGACACTCGCGCTCGCGCGCGGGATGTGGCGTATGGCGCGACGGAACGCGATCGTCAATCGTCTCGCCGCGGTCGAAACCCTCGGATCGACAACCATCATCGGCGCGGACAAGACGGGAACGCTGACGGAAAATCGCATGACCGTCACACGCCTTGAAGTCGCGGGCGGCGACTGTGTGCTCAAGGACGACGCATTTGTGTGCGATGGTCAGCCGGCGACGCTGGACGGCACAGCGGGGTTACGCGAGGCGCTCGAGATCGGGGTGTTGTGCAATGACGCGGCGCTGGCCGCGCCGGGCGCAGCGGACGACCAGGCCGGACACGGCGAACCTATGGAGATTGCGCTCCTCGAAGCCGCCGGCCGATTCGAGCTTTCGCAGCACGACCTTCTCGAAGCACAGCCGGAGCGACGCGAGGTCGCGTTCGATCCGGATGTGAAGATGATGGCGACCGTGCACGAGATCGAAGACGGACGCGGCTGGCGCGTCGCGGTGAAAGGAGCCCCGGAAGCGGTACTCGAAGCCTGCGTAGCGCAGCGCGGGAAACAGAACTCGGAGGACCTCGACGAGGCCGGCCGCGCCGCGTGGCTTCGACGCAATGATGAGCTTGGCGCCGACGGGCTTCGCGTGCTGGCCCTCGCCGAGAAACGCGTCGACCAACCTGATGCGCCGGTTTACGCGGATCTGACGCTGATCGGTCTCGCCGGATTCCTCGATCCGCCGCGCCAGGAAGTCGCGGGCGCGATCGCGTCCTGTCACGAAGCGGGTGTACGGGTCATCATGATCACGGGCGATCAGGCGCCCACCGCGGTATCCGTGGCGCGTTCGATTGGCGTGCTGACCCACGAATCGGCCGAGGCGGCCGTTCTGCGCGGGGTGGATCTCGAGTCGATGGATCTCGGCGAGGTCGCCGCGCGGGAGGCGGTTCTCAACGCGTCGGTCTTTGCCCGCGTGAATCCGAAACAGAAGCTCGAACTCATCCGCCTCTACCAGTCGGAGGGGAACATCGTCGCGATGACGGGCGATGGCGTGAACGATGCTCCGGCCCTTGCGAACGCCGACATCGGCGTCGCTATGGGAAAGCGCGGCACTCAGGTCGCGCGAGAGGCGGCCGATATTGTGTTGCGCGACGATTCGTTCGAGTCGATTACCGCGGCGATTCGGCAGGGCCGCGTCATCTTCGAGAATATTCGCTCGTTTGTGCGCTACCTCATCTCGTGCAATTTGAGTGAGATTCTCGTCGTGTTTCTCGCTGCGGTCGGCAATCTGCCGCTTCCGATCCTGCCTCTTCAGATTCTGTTTCTCAATCTCGTGACCGATGTCTTTCCCGCCATGGCGCTCGGAGTCGGGGAGGGGGATGCGGACACCATGCGCCGACCGCCACGAAATCCGCATGAGCCGCTCCTCGGTGGCCGCGCATGGTGGGGAATCATGGGTCATGGGATGGTGATCGCGGTGAGCGTGCTCGCGTCACTTGTCGTCGCCCGCGCGATGCTCGATCTCGAGGACGAAGCGCTCGTAACCGTCTCATTTCTGACACTTGCCGCAGCCCAACTCTGGCATCCGTTCAACATGCGCCGCGCCGAGTCGAGTGTGTTCATGAACGAGGTCACGCGCAATCCGTGGCTCTGGGCTGCGATCGTGCTCTGCTTCGTATTGCTTCTCATCGCCGTGTACTTTCCACCGCTCTCCCGGGTCATGCAGACGGTTGATCCAGGCGTCGAAGGCTGGGGAATCGTCGTCGTCTTCAGCCTGGCGCCGCTCGCGGTGGGTCAAATCGGCCTCGCGTTGCAGAGACGGCTCGACGCGCCGTCGCGTCCGTCTCGGTGAATGTTCGTTCATCCCGCGGGGCTAGTCTCACAGGGAAGCGATCCGGGGTTGTTCGTACGACCGGCCGACGCCGTCGGAAAGGACTTGGACGATGTATCGATTCGCCACTGCCGCGGCCATCTTTCTGTTTCTCTTCGTCGGCGGGCTGTGGGTCTCGCTCGTTCGATTCGTGCCCGACGGGCTTCCGCGCGACATCATCGCGATCGCGATGGCGCTTCTCTTCGCCGGCGTGTTCGTATGGTTCCTCGTCGAGCGCATTCACCGGGTGTACTCGAAGCCGGATCGACTCTGGCTGCAACTCACGCTGGCGCTCGCGAACCTCGTCCTGCTCATCTTCGCGTTCGGCGTGGTCTACACGCAACTTGAGATCGTCCAGCCGGGCGAGTCGAGCTACGCGGAGACTCGTCGCGCCGTGCAGGAGAAACAGACGGGCTCGGACTCGGAGCGTCGTGGGAACAGTCAGGAAGATTTGGTCTCGGGGTCCGATGGTGAGCGCCTGGCGGACGCGGCGGATGCGGAGTCAATGGGGGACGACACCGGGATGTCGCTTGAACAGACGAATCCCGACTCTCCTGAAGGGCAGGTCTTCTGGACCTCGGTCTACTTCTCGGTCGTGACCTTCGCGACGCTCGGCTACGGCGATCTGCGCCCGGTCGGCATCGCCCGCGTCATCGCCTGCATCGAAGCGATGATCGGTTATCTTGTTCTCGGTCTGCTCGCGTCCACAAGCGCCTCCATCCTGCAATGGTCGGCGGAGGAGAAGCGGCGTCAGGCGGAGGAGGACGCGGAGAAAGAATCAGGCGGCGATCTCGATTCGGACGATCAGGGATCGTGATGGGCCGCGTCGGTTTCGGGACCGTCGATCGCTACGATGCCCTCTTGTCGACAAAGGCCGCGCCTCAATCTCCGGCTCATGATTATCACGCCTGAATTCGTGCTCGTGAACTTCCCCAAGACGGGAAGCACCTTCGCCCGCGTCATGCTGAGCGAGATCGATCGCCGGCGCGACCAGGGTCGAATCGCCGGGTTGCGGCGGACGCTCGGTCTCGGCCGGCCGTTCTACCGGGAACTCATGCTGCCCAACCTCCGTCGCGAAGGGCGGCGGCGCCATCGCAGCCAGCACGGGACCGTCGCCCAGATTCCGGAGCGCTATCGAGACCGACCGGTTGTCTGCGTCGTACGGAATCCGTTCGATCGGTATGTTTCGCAGTTCCGCTTCGGACACTGGAAGCACCGCCCGAGCACCCCACAGCGCGACGAGATCAGGGATCACTTTCCCGCGTTTCCCGATCTCTCATTCGAGCAGTTCCTCGAGTTCTGCGAGTTCGAACGCCGTCGCTATCGAATGGCGGAGGTCAGTCCCCGATCGGTGTTCGGACTCCAGACCGCCCAGTTCGTCCGAATGGTCGCGCTGCGTCCGGCCGCCATGTTGAACCGGCTCGACGCGGAGCATGTCGCGTCCGGCGACTTCGTCGAGGACCTGCCCGATCTGCGCCTCCTGCGGACGGACAGGCTCAATGAAGGGCTCTTCCAACTGCTCGTTGGATTCGGGTACGACGACGAGGAGGTCGCGTTCATTCGGGACCAAGGACGGGTCCTGCCTCCGGGAGGAACGGAGCGGGGCGTCGATGACGACTGGAAGAGCTATTACGACCCGCCGCTTTTCGAGCGAATTCGCGAACGGGAACGGCTGCTCCTGCGAATGTACGAGCGGCTTGGAGTGATCGAGTCCGGTGAGTGGGATGAACTCGTTCGACCCACCGTGGGCTCGTCATTCTCCGGATCGTCCGCAATCCGCCGATGACTCCATCAACCCGGCTCGATCAGGGCGTCCACCCGGTGGATGCCGTCCATTGAGCCCCGTAGCATTTTCAGCTTGGCGTGAAACTCGCGAAAGGCCCGGTTCCCATATGGATTTGCGACTCCTGCCGGAGATCAACTCACCGGCCGATCTGAAGGCCCTCCCGGTTGACCGGCTCGAGGAGCTGGCGACCGAGATCCGTCGCGCGATCTACGAACAGATCGCAGAGACGGGAGGGCACCTCGCGCCAAATCTCGGCGTGGTCGAACTCACGATCGCGTTGCATTATGTGTTCGATTTCGCCCATGACCGGATGCTGTGGGATGTCGGGCATCAGTGCTATCCGCACAAGTTGCTCACGGGTCGCTTTCCGCTTCTTCCGCGTCTTCGGACGCGCGAAGGCATGGCGGGCTTCCCGGATCCCGCCGAATCGGCGTATGACCTCTTCATGGTCGGCCACGCGGGCACGGCGATCAGCACCGCCGTCGGCATGGCGCGGGGCGATACGCTCAACGGCGAAGCGTTCGATCCCGCGACGAACCCGGACGGTCGGCGCGTCGTGGCGCTTGTGGGTGACGCGTCGATCGTGAACGGCGTCGCGATGGAAGGCCTCAACAACGCCGGCACGCTCAAGCGGCAGATGCTCATCGTTCTGAACGACAACGGCATGTCAATCGCGAAGCCGCAGGGCGCCGTCGCCGCGTATCTCGATCGTGTCCGCACGAGCCGGACTTATCAGAAGGCGAAACGGGCCGCGAAGGATGCGATTTCGTCCGTGCCCGGCGGATCGATGATCGGCGAGATGTACCACCGGCTCGGCGAGATGGCGAAGGCATCGCTCGCGGAGGACGCGTGGCTCGAGAAGTTTGGACTCGTGACGATCGGCCCGGTGGACGGCCATGACCTGCGTTCACTCATTCAGTTGCTCATCGAGGTTCGCGATTTCGATCGCCCGCTCGTCCTCCACGCGCACACGATCAAGGGCAAGGGCTACGAGCACTGCGAAGGCGACGCCACGACCTTCCATTCGCCGAAGCCGTTTGTCGTGCAGGGCTGCCGGGTCGAACTCAAGAAATCCGGGCGATCGTTCACGAGCGCCTACGCGGATGCGATGATCGACCTCATGACTCGCGACGAGAAAGTCGTCGCCTGCACCGCGGCGATGCCGGACGGCACGGGCCTGACGAAAGTCATGGCCGAGTTTCCCGATCGCGTATGGGACACCGGCATCTGCGAATCCCACGCGATGGACATGATGGCGGGCCTCGCGAAGACCGGGCAGAAGCCCTTCTTCGCGGTCTACTCGACCTTCCTCCAGCGCGCGTTCGACCAGGTCTTCCAGGAGGTCGCCCTGCAGGGACTTCCCGTGCGGCTCTGTCTCGACCGCGGCGGGCTCGTCGGTGGCGACGGCGCCGTGCACCACGGCTTCTGCGATGTAAGCCTCCTGCGCGTGTTCCCGAACGCCTGCCTCGTCGCCGCGATGGATGAGCCGAGCCTGCGGGCGGCGCTCGAATTCATGCGGCACTATGACGCGGGACTCAGCGCCGTGCGCTATCCACGCGACTCGGTGAGCGATCGTCTGGTCGATGAGACCTGCCCGCCCTTCGAACTCGGCCGCGCGCGACCACTCGCCGAAGAGACCGAGCCCGACCTCGCGATACTCGCGTACGGCGTGATGGCGATTTCGGCGCTCGAAGGCCGCGACATTCTCGCGGAGCGCGGCGATTACCGCATCAGCGTGTACGACGCCCGGTTCGCAAAACCGGTCGACCTCGAGCTCGTTCGTTCGCTTGTCGAGCGGGGTATTCCGATTCTCACCATCGAGGACCACGGCCTGACCGGCGGATTCGGCTCCTGCGTGCTCGAAGCGATGCACGAGGCGGGGCTGCCCACGGATCGGGTCCATCGTCTCGGCCTACCCGAGCGGTGGATTCGCCAGGACAGCCGCGCGAAGCAACTCGAAGAAGTCGGCCTTGATCCGGCGTCGATCGCGCGAACCGTGCGTGAGATTCTCGACGCTCCGACGCACGAGGGCGGGGACGAGGCAGGAGCGTCTTCGAAGCAGGCCGCGCCGTCAGCGCGTGAACTCAACGCCTGATTCCCGCGCCGAGAGTCCAGAACAGATAAACGCCCCGGCGGATCGACCGCCGGGGCGAGTTTGTTTTGTGGGGACACTGTTGGATGGAGCCTGTGGATGGAGCCTGAGGGCTGGACTCAATAGTCGTAGTAGCCCTGCCGGCGCATCTTCTTCTTGTCGGACTCATTGCCGACGACATACCCGGCGCCGGCGCCGACCGCCGTACCGATCACCGTGGCTTCCGTGTTCCCGCCGATCGCCTGGCCGGCGAGGGCGCCGATGCCAGCGCCGATGAGCCCACCGGCGGCCGCGTCGCTTTCGCACCCGACGGAGCCTACGAGAAGCCCCGTTCCGGCGACCACCACCATCAGACCTTGAAGTGCTTTCCGCATCGTTCACCTCCAGTCGGGGTCGATCACGACGGCGTCCGACGCCGCGGTTCGTCATCAGGACACGCTCGACCGACGACTATTCCTCCTTGATTCGTCCGAATCGTACGATCGGTTCGGTCTTTGCGGGCGGCGCCCCGTTGAATCGGCCAGATTCCGGAGGCGCCGGACGCTATCCTGACCTGTCTCCGCCGCAGGAACGGCGGGATGGGACCGGACGACAGCCGCTGAAGGAACCTGAGCCCATGGCGATCGAAACGCGACTCGCGACTTCCTACTGGATCCGCAAGGCGATCTTCGCCGTCGCGCTGCTCGTGGTCGGCGTCTGGTCCACCTACGACGGCTGGGTGAAATACCCGGCCGAGGTCGAACGGTTCGCCGAGTATCGCCGCTTCCTCGATCTCGAGCAGGAACGCCTCAATATGAATCTCACGCCGGACGAGGCGCGTGAGCTCGAGGCGCTCGAACAGTCGCTCGGGGTAAGCGAGCCGGACTTCGAGAAGCGAAAGCCGAAAGAGCGGAGCGAGCTCGATGTCCTCGTGCAGCGCGTCGTCGCGGGTTTGTGCTTTCTCTTCGCCGCCGTTGTCATCGTCACCTGGGTGATCTCGGCGCGGAAGAAGTACCTCTACAAGGATGACGGAACGCTCGAAGCGCCCGAGGGGACATTCCCCCCAACCCGCCAGACCGGCCTCGACAAAACGAGGTGGATGAGCAAGTCGATCGCGATGCTCGAGATCGACGGCGGGCCACGCGTCGAGTCCGGACAGGCGGTGAAACTCGACGCGTGGATCTACGCCGGGATGGAGGAGATCATCGCGGATCTCGACCGACGATTTCATCCGGAGAGCGAGGCGGAGGCTTCGGACGCCGACGCCGCGCCGAATGCCGCGCCGGCGCCGAACGAGGAAGATCGCTCATCGTCCTAGTCCAACGGCGGCTCCGCATTACGGCGCCTGAAGGAAGTCTCGACCGCGGAGCCCCTGCCGCGTGGCGCCGTAGGAATACGGATCGCGCGCGAGCCCTTCGATCGTGAACGGCAGGCGCATCGGAATGTCGAGCACGAGCGCATCGCCCGTCGCCGGGTTGACGCGATGTTCGGACGAAATCGGTTTCCCCGCGTGCCCATCGAAGCACAGGACATTCGCCTTGAGACCCGGGGCGTTGTAGCCGAAGCGTTCATCGACATGGAAGGCGTTCGCTTCCCAGAGATGCGCCTTGCGATCGGGGCTGTGCACGCCGCTCATGAACTGGTACTTGCGCCCCGTCGTCGAGCGGAGCGCGGGACCGATGTAGCGCTGATCACTTTCGCTCGTCGTGAAGAGCATGTTCGGTCGGATGATCGACGGCACGCTCGACGGTTCAAATCGCGACGGATCCCAGAGCGCCGCGTCGGTCATGAGATAGGACACCCGCGTGAGGCGCGTGGGCGGCTCTTCGTTTCGGGTATCGACCGCGAGCGCGGTGTAGAGCCGGTCCGATGGACAGAAGAACGATTCGCTCCACACGCTTCGCGGCCCGTCGCTCGGGGCGATGAATCGCGCGAGGCCGTAGAACCAGAACGCGTTGAGGTTGTCATAGCGCAGATCGTCCGCGCGTCCGCTGGCGCCTGCAATGAGCCGATCGAAGGTGGGCTGAAAGTCAGGCCGCGCGGTGAGAGCGCCGTCGTCGTTGATCTCGGCCGGCGCGCCGGTGGCGATCACGCCGCGGTACTCCGAGGAATAGACGGCGAGGCCCTGACCGATACCGCGCAGCCGCGAGAGGCACTGCGTGGTCTTCGACGCCTTTTGCGCCTGGCTGAGCGCGGGGAGCAGAAGTCCGAGCAGGAGGGCGATGATCGAGATGATGAGCAGCATCTCAATGAGTGTGAAGGCCGGGCGCGCCGTCACGGCTTGTCTCGAGCGTTGAGAAATGGATGGGCGTGGGGACATGGGGTGGCGTCCTTCCGGCGAGCGAGGCCGCCGCTCGAGAGCGGCGACGGGTGAGAGGAGCGCCGGGGCCACGCCGGTCGGTTCGATTGAAATGCGCAGCCGTCCCCATTACCTATTGGGCTTCAGTTTGGAAACGGTTTCGTGAATCCGGACGGAAGGACAGGGACGCCAGGTGCGCGCGCAAAAAAGCCCACCCCGCGCGGGGGTGGGCCTGGGATCAAGTCATTTCGGACGACCGTACGGGTTACTGCGCTTCGAGGAAGTCGCGGCCCCGGACGCCGTTTCGCGTGGCGCCGAAGTAGTAGAAGAGCGGATCGTCGGCCTCGGGCGCCGGCGGCGTCCAGCCCATCTGCATGCGGATCGGCACATGGAGGAGCGGGTCGCTCGGGGTATCTTCGTGCTGCGACGGCGTGGTCTTCGCAGCGTGGCCGTCGTAGAAGAGCGCGTTCGCATTCAGGCCGCGGACATTGTATCCGTAGCGTGAATCGCTGTGATACGCGTTCGTCTCCCAGATGTAGACCTTCTTGTCCGGGAAGGAGATCTCGGACTTCTGGAGGTACCGGCGTCCCGGCGTCTGGAGCGTCGCGGGTCCATTCGTCGCCGCGCGTCCTTCACCGTCGTTGAAAAGCTGATCAGGTTCGAGAATCTCAGGGAGATTCGCTTCGGTGAACATCGAGGGATCCCAGAACGCCGAATCGCTCATGAGATAGGTGATGCGATGGATGAAGTTGTTGAACTGGTTGCGCATCTCGTACGCCTGGGACTTGTAGTAGTTGTCTTCGGGGCAGAAGAAGACATCGTCCCACACCGCCTCGCCGGCTTCCTGCGCCGAGATGTACTTCGCGAGACCGGTGAACCAGTAGCGCTGCATGACGCCGTAGTGGAAGCGCGAGCTTCCCTCCCAGCCGAAGACGCGCGACCAGAGAGCGTTGAACTCGGGACGGCCGCCGATCATTCTCTGGCCGCCTCGCGTCACGATTTCCGGCGGGATGCCCGTCGCGATGACGCCGTCGAACTCGGACGAGTAGACCTCGCAGCCGTTGAAGTGGTTCTTCTCCTGGGCGAGGCATTGCGTCGAGCGCGCGGCGCTGCGGGCGCGGCTCAACGCGGGCAGCAGAAGCCCGATGAGCAACGCGATGATCGAAATCACCACCAGAAGTTCAATGAGCGTGAACCCAGTCCGCTGCGGTCGCGTCATGACAGGTCGTTGGCCTGACATAGGCGTCCCTTTCCTTGGTGAGTTGTCGGGGGCGCGACAAGGCGCCGGAATCTCTCCAGTCACGGCAGGCCCCCCGACTTCGATGAAGTCGCGTCGGGTCAGACTTCAGGCCGCCGAACAGACGAATAAATATTGGGCCGGACCCCCAGATCGGTTCCAGTCCATCGCCAATATAGCACGCGATCGCCCCTGCGCCTAGATGATGTTCGCCGAAACCGATTCGACAACCGCTGCGGAGGCCTAGAGTTCGAACTCATGGCCGTCTCCCGCGTGAAATCGGACCTTTCCGGTCGCTTCGGACGCTTCGGCGGTCGATTCGTCCCCGAGACGCTCATCGCCGCCCTCGATCAACTCGACGCGGCGTACGCCGACGCGAGACGGGACCCCGCCTTTCAAGCCGAGCTTGACGAGTTGCTCCACCGCTTCGTCGGCCGCCCGACGCCGCTCTACTTCGCCCGGCGGCTGACCGAGTGGGCCGGGGGCGCCCGGATCTGGCTCAAGCGGGAAGACCTCGCCCATACCGGCGCCCACAAGATCAACAACACGATGGGTCAGGCCCTCCTGTGCCGCCGCATGGGCAAATCGCGGCTCATCGCGGAAACCGGGGCGGGGCAGCACGGTGTCGCATCGGCGACCGCCGCCGCCCATTTCGGCCTCGAATGCGATGTCTTCATGGGCGCCGAGGACATCCGGCGCCAGCGCCTCAATGTCGTGCGCATGCGCCTTCTCGGCGCCCGTGTCGTGCCGGTGGAGACCGGGTCACGCACGCTGAAGGACGCGACGAACGAAGCGATGCGCGACTGGATGGCGTCGGTCGAGACGACCCATTACATGATCGGGTCGGTCGTCGGCCCCCATCCGTTCCCGACGATCGTGCGGGATTTCCAGCGCGTCATCGGCGACGAGTGTCGCGCCCAGTCACTCGAGGCGTTCGGCCGACTCCCCGACGCGGTCGTCGCCTGCGTCGGAGGCGGTTCGAACGCGGCGGGCATCTTCTATCCGTTCGTGAATGACCAGGAAGTGCGGCTCATTGGCGTCGAGGCCGGCGGCGCCGGGCCGGAAGCGGGCCGCCACGCGGCGCCACTTTCCTTCGGCTCGCCGGGCGTTCTGCACGGCTCGTTGAGCTATGTGCTCCAAGACGACGAGGGCCAGACGAGCGCCGTGCACTCGATCTCAGCCGGGCTCGACTATCCCGGCGTCGGACCCGAGCACAGTTACTGGAAGGACACCGGTCGCGTCGAGTACACCGCGGCCGATGATCGGGAGGCGCTCGAGGCGTTCACCCGGCTGAGTCGTCTTGAAGGGATCATTCCCGCGCTTGAGTCGGCCCACGCGATTCACGAGGCCACGCGCGTGGCGCGAAAGCTGCCCGAGTCGTCGATCGTCGTGGTGAACCTCTCCGGCCGCGGCGACAAGGATGTCGACGAAGCGACGCGACTGCTCGACGGCGGAGACGCCTAGATCTGGTTACCGGTGGCGCGGAACCCAACATCTATATGGAATGCGCCCGACTCTCCGGGAACCCCTCAAGATGTGGGGGCGTCTGGCCGATAAGACGGGTGAGCCGGTTCCCCGGCGACACGGATGCTCTCGCGTCATTGGCGCCCGTCACGAACGCGGGTCATGAGAGCAGGTCGAGGGGTTGGCCCGCAAGGACGCCGGGTCGGGTTCGCCGCTTGGATCAGCGATGATCAGGAGGCGGGCGAACGCCGGAAACATCCCACGGATGATCTGAATCGCGATCGCGCGCCGCTTTGCGCTGGGCTTGCGCAGCGCCATGAATCCTCGGAGCGCGCCGTCGCCAGGTCGGCGAATTGACGCCGCCGGAGCGCGTCTGAGAGGCCCCTCCCATGCCTGCGAACTTGAACTCGAATCCCCCCTCGTCCGCGACGAATCTCCTGGACAATGACGAGCATACCGAACGCCGCGCCGATCCGCGGCGTCCGGCCGACGCGACCGTGTGGCTGATGGATGATGATCTCACCCGCTTGACGGAAGTCGGGCGCGTCGATGATCTTTCCTTCAGCGGCGCCCGCATTGAGTTGCATCGCGACGCGCTCGAGGCGCCCGACGACTGGAGACCCGGCGTCGAGCGACTCGTCTTCCTCGATGATTCGTCGGGCGCCGATCCGTTCGCGCGGCATCGTCCGGCGCTCGTGCAGGTCGTGTGGAGCCGGCGGAGTGAGCGCGTCGAGATTGGTGTTCGATTCGTGACGCGGCGCGTCGGTTGGACGACCGAACGATCTGGCCAGCGTCCGGTGCGAAGACCGCTGCATGACCTCGAGCCAAACGACACGATGCTCGATTCGATCCTCGAGCGAATCGTGGTCGACGCGACACGCGGCGGCGTAGAGGACCTGGGCAAGGATTGAGAGACTCGATGAAACCATTCGCCGGGTGATTCGAGCGTGGTCGCGATTCTCGAACTGATATTCACCGCGCCCGGGAATATCTGGGTCCGAGAACTCCTGTCAAATCCCACCAAATTTTGACTCCGCCGCGAGGGGGCTTGTGGTATATTCGACTTGACCGGGCATTCGCCGGTCACCGCTGTGGTCCAAGTGGAGAGTGAGAGAAGGACTCACGGACAAGCGAAACAGGAGTAAGACGCGCGCTCATCGCCGTGATGAGCGCTCGCGTGATGTGTGTATCTCTGTTCCGATAGGAGTGAAGGAATGAAGGCGAATCTGAAGATGGGTCTCGGCGCGTTGGCCGCGTGCGCCACCGCGTGGGGTTCGACGGCGATCGCTGACGGTGGTCAGCCGCTGCTGTCGATGGACGGCCAGTTCACGACCGTCGAGGGCGTGGCCCCGATTGACGACTTTGTCGGTGGTGGCGACGGCTGCTCGACGATCGTCGACACGATTGGCTCCGGTTGGAACACCGGTACCGGCTGGACGATCTCCGACGGCGCCGTGGGTCTCTGGGGTCCGGCGAATCCGTTCTCGTCCGCGACCGATGTCACGCTTTGCGACATCACCGTCGTGGCCGGCCATGTCACGGGCACGAACCAGTACACCCTCTGGATCCTCCCCGACGCGGGCGGCTGCCCGGATGACCCGGCGAACGCGATCGCCAGCTACACGCTGTCGAACCTTCCGCCGTTCGGCTCGAGCGCGACGCCAACCACGATCTCGACGGGAGATGTGTGCCTCGAAGGAGGGGTGCGCTACTGGATTGGATTGACGGCGGACGGAGGTGGATCGACCTGGGGGGCCTGGCACTTCTCGACGACGACCTTCCTTGACCGTTGCAACTACAACTACGACGGCACCTGGTCAAGCTTCGGGAACACGGACGCCGGTACCTTCACGATCACCGCGAACGATGGTTGCGGCGGCGGCCTCGGCCTCGAGATCTTCGGTGACTGCCCGGGCGATGTCCGTGCGACCGTGACCGGCGCGACGCCGGGCGGGACCGTGGCGCTCGTGTACTCGCCGTCGAGCGGCACCTGCACGATCCCGAGCGGACCGTGCGCGGGTACGACGCTCGACCTCGGCTGCGGCGGCATCATGCAGGTCGCGACCGCGACGGCCGACGGCGGCGGTGTCGCGAACTTCTCGGGCAACGCGCCCCCGGCGGCGTGTGGCGGATGTGTGCAGGCGATCGACGCCGCCACCTGCGCCACCAGCAATGTGGTTTGCCTGTGATCGACTGAGTTGATCGCAGACCTCTCGGATCGACGCGGTTCGCCGCGACTCGACCCGAGCCACGAACAAGGCCCCGTCCGGCTCGCCCGGGCGGGGCCTTTCGCATGCGCCGTCAGAAAACGTTCTCGAGAAACCTCTTCCAATGCGGGAAATGGTCGGGTAAGGTCGCCTGGGCCCGAATTCGAGCGTGGGTCTTCCAGGTCTGCCGAAGACTCCGCAATTCCAATGACACCGAATCGTGGAGGAGTTGTGTCATGAATCGGTTGTGCGTCGCATGGGTGGCCATTCTTGTTCTCGGCGTCGGTGACCTCGCGGTCGCTGGACCATCCGACGGATGCGTCACGACCTTCGAGACCTACACGACGAGATGGAGCACGATCGGCTACTTCGTGTCGGACGGGCCTCAGGGGTTGCAGGGCCCGGGGACGGAATTCGTCCCGACTCAATCGGGGTCGATCTGCGACATCAGCTTTGTTGGATACCACGAGGCGGGGCCGAATGAGTTCACCGTGTGGCTCCTGCCCGACGATGGCGGCTGTCCGGCCGATCCTGCCGCCGCGCTGGGGCGCTGGGATGTGTCCGATCTCAACTGGTGGGCGACGGAATATGTCGTCGAGACACCTGGCGGCCCCTGCGTCACTGCGGGCGAGACCTACTGGCTCGCCATGACGGCGAACGGAGGAGGCGACACCTGGGGAGTCCAGAACCAGGGCGAGGGTGTGAATCTTCCGATGTGCACCTATCGCTATGACGGGACCTGGGACCCGATCGGGATTCCCAACGCGGCGGCCTGGCGGGTGACCGTAACGCCCGGCGAATGCGGCGGTCTCGACCTCGCCGTGGACGGATCGTGCCCGGGAGTCATGTCGGCGACGGTGACCGGCGCCACACCCGGTGGATGGGTCGCTCTGGTCTATTCGCCGTCAAGCGGGAACTGCACGATCCCGAGCGGGGTGTGCGCCGGGACCGTGCTCGACCTCGGCTGCGCCGGGGCGATGCAGGTATCGACCGCCGTCGCCGACGCGAGTGGAGTGGCCAGCTTCTCGGGCAACGCGCCCCCGGGGGCGTGTGGCGGATGTGTGCAGGCGGTCGACGCCGCCACCTGCGCCACGAGCAATGTGGTCTGCCTGTGATCGACGAAGCGGATCGCCGACTGAGCATCGAATGAGGCCCCGTCCGGCTCGCCGGGCGGGGCCTTTCGCCTGCGCGATTCGCCATCAGGCCGATTCGGCCACTCTTTCATCCGTCTATCCGGATGAACGATTGAAACAGGCCGGAAGATTCGCTATCCTCACGCACTGAGCCGGGGGCGGCCCCGACGCGGTGGTGGCGTCATGGTGACGCGAAACGCCGCGGACGGCCGCGTTCCGGGACTCGTCGGATCGCCACTCACCGCATCGGAGCCCGCGCCATGTCGCGCTTTCTCGAAGAGCTCGCCCGTCGCGTCCTCGTCCTCGACGGGGCGATGGGGACGAGCATTCACAGCTACGACCTCAATCTCGAGCGGGATTATCTCGGCTGCGAGAACTGCACCGATGTCGTCGCGCTGAGCCGGCCCGATGTCATCCAGTCGATCCATGAGTCCTTCCTCGAAGTCGGCGCCGACGCGGTCGAGACCGACACCTTCGGGGCGAACAAACTCGTCCTCGCCGACTTCGATCTCGTCGACCGGACCTATGAGCTCAACAAGCAGGCCGCCGAAGTCGCGCGCGCCGCATGCGACAAACACTCGACGAACGACAAGCCGCGCTTCGTCGCCGGGTCGATGGGTCCGGGGACAAAGCTCATCACGCTCGGCCAGACATCCTGGGAGGAGATGCTCGACTCGTACCGCGAGCAGGCGCGCGGCCTGATCGACGGCGGCGTCGACTTCTTCCTCATCGAAACCTGCCAGGATCTCCTGCAGATCAAGGTGGCGATCAACGCGTGCCTCGCGGCGCTTGAAGACAGGGGAAAGTCGCACGACGACATCCCGATCTGGGCGTCGGTCACGATCGAAACGACGGGCACGATGCTTGTGGGATCCGAGATCGGCGCCGCGGTCACGGCATTGCGCATGTTTCCGCTCGCCGGACTCGGACTGAACTGCGCGACCGGTCCGTCGGAGATGGGTGAGCATGTGGCGTACCTCTCGAAGAAGTGGGATCGGCCGATCTCGGTCGTGCCGAACGCGGGTCTGCCGGTGCTCGTCGAAGGACGCACGGAATATCCACTCAAGCCGAAGCCGTTCGCCGCGGCGCTCGAGCGATTCATCGTCGAGCACGGCGTGAACCTCGTTGGCGGCTGCTGCGGCACGACGCCGGAGCACATCAGGGCGCTCGTCGAACTCGTTGACGGTCGCGCCCCGGTCGAGATCAAGAAGGACGAATGGGTTCCCGCCGCGTCGAGCCTCTACAGCCCGGTTGAACTCAAGCAGGACACCTCATTTCTCATCGTCGGCGAGCGCACGAACGCGAACGGGTCGCGGAAGTTCAAGCGCCTGCTCGACGAGGAGGACTGGGACGGCCTCGTCTCGATGGCGAAGGAGCAGATTCGCGACGGCTCGCACATGCTCGATGTCTGCGTCGACTTTGTCGGCCGCGACGGCGTGACCGACATGCACGAGGTCGTGAGCCGCTTCGTGCGCCAGGCGCCCGCGGCGCTCATGATCGATTCGACCGAGGCGCCGGTGATCGAAGCGGCGCTCAAGCTGTCCGGCGGCAAGTGCATCGTGAACTCGATCAACCTCGAGGACGGTGAGAAGCGCTTCGACGACATCTGCCCGATGCTCAAGACCTGGGGCGCCGCGGCCGTGGCGCTCACGATCGATGAGGATCAGCAGGCGGGCATGGCGAAGACGGCGGAGCGCAAGGTCGAGATCGCCTCGCGGATGCACGATCTCTACACGAAGAAGTGGGGGCTCGATCCGGCTGACCTGCTCTTCGACCCGCTGACTTTCACAATCTGCACGGGCACGGAGGATGATCGCCGGCTCGGCCTCGAAACGCTCGACGGCATCGAGGGCATCGCGAAGAAGTTTCCCGAATGCGGCATCATCCTCGGCCTGTCGAACATCAGTTTCGGCCTCAAGCCCGCCGCCCGGCATGTGCTTAACTCGGTCTTCCTGCACGAAGCGCTCGAGCGCGGGCTCACCGCCGCGATCGTGCACGCTTCGAAGATCCTTCCCCGCACGAAGATCAGCGACGAGCACTGGGACGCGGCGCTCGATCTCATCTACGACCGCCGCCGCGACGGCTTTGATCCGCTCACCCATTTCATCGAGCTCTTCCCCGAAGGAACCGAAACCGTCGCGAAGGCGGACCTCGAATCGCTCACGATCGAAGAGCAGCTTCAGCGGCACATCATCGACGGCGAGCGTGAGAACCTCACGAAGCACCTCGACCAGGCGCTCGAGAAGTACTCGCCGCTCGAGATCATCAACGATCACCTGCTCGCGGGCATGAAAGTCGTCGGCGAGTTGTTCGGATCCGGGCAGATGCAGCTTCCGTTTGTCCTCGAGAGCGCGCAAGTCATGAAGCAGGCGGTCGCGCACCTCGAGCCGCACATGGAGAAGGTTGAGGATTCGGGTTCGAAGGGACGCATCATCCTCGCGACGGTAAAGGGCGATGTGCACGACATCGGCAAGAACCTCGTCGACATCATTCTGAGCAACAACGGCTTCGAGGTCGTAAACCTCGGGATCAAGCAGCCGATCTCGAACATCATCACCGCGTTCCGCGAGCACGAGGCGCACGCGATCGGCCTCTCCGGCCTGCTCGTGAAGTCGGTCACCGTGATGGAGGAGGACCTGCACGAGCTCAACGCGCAGTCGCTCGGCATGCCGGTGTTGCTCGGGGGCGCCGCGCTCACGCGGTCGTACGCCGAAGATCATCTCCGTGGGGTCTACAAGGGATCGCTCTACTACGGCAAGGACGCGTTCGAAGCCCTGCGCATCATGAACGCGCTTTCGGAGAATCGGCTCGATGAGATCGACGCCGAGATCGTGAAACGCTCCGGCCATCGCGAGGGAATCGAGGAGAAGCGCGCTCAGCGGCGCGGCGGGGGCGCCGACGCGTCCGGCGGCGCCGCGGTGAAGACGTGCTCCGAAGTCCGGCGCGATGTCGAGATCCCGCCCGCGCCGTTCTTCGGCGACCGCATCGTCGAAGACCTCCCTCTCGACGAGATCTATCCGTTCATCAATACGAATGCCCTCTTCCGTGGCCAGTGGGGATTCAAGAAGGGCTCGATGTCGACCGAGGAGTACGAGCGGTCGATCGAAAACAGCGCCAAGCCGATCTTCGAGCGTCTCAAGGCGCAACTCCGCGACGACAAAATCCTGCGCCCGGCGCTCGTCTACGGGTACTTCCCGGCGCAGTCTGACGGCGATGACCTGATCGTGTTCGATCCCGACGACCATGATCGGGAGATCGAGCGTTTCTCATTTCCGCGGCAGGGAACGCGCCGACGACTCTGCATCTCCGACTTCTTCAAGTCGGTCGATGAGGGGGAGAAGGATGTCGTCGGCTTCTTCTGCTGCACGATGGGGCCGGAAGTGAGTCATCGGGCGCGGGCGCTCTTCGAGCGCAATGAATACACCGAGTATCTCTACACGCACGGCATGGGGGTCGAGACCGCGGAGGCGCTTGCAGAACTCTGGCACAAGCGGATGCGGCAGGAACTCGGTATCGCCGGCGACGATTCACCGAGTATCAAGAAGATCTTCCAGCAATCCTACCGCGGCAGCCGGTACTCGTTCGGCTACCCGGCGTGCCCCGACATGGGCGATCAGGAGAAACTCTTCCGCCTCCTGCGCCCGGAGCGCATCGGCTGCACGCTCACCGAGAACTGGCAGATCGACCCCGAGCAATCGGTAAGCGCCGTCGTCGTGCACCACCCGCAGGCGAAGTACTTCAATGTGTGAGCGGAACCGGCGCCGTCAGCGTTCGACTCGAACTTCCAGGGCGGGCGTTTTTACTGAAGACTCGCCAAGCGTCCCGCGCCGAATCGCGGCTTGCATGATGACGAGCGCGGGCGGCGCCTCGTCGGGGATCATGGAGGTGAACACCGCCGTTCCGTCTCCATCGGCGACCGCTGATCCGAGCGGGTAAACGATCCCGTTTAGATCAAGCACCATGCCTCCGAACTCATCGAGCCCCGGCGTGTGACCTCGGCCATCTCTCGAATAGAAGAACTGAACCTCTTCATCCGGCGCGGCGCCGGTCACGGTCAGCGTCGCCACTTCGCCGGCCTGGAGTTCACTCAGCGACAGTGACGGTCCATCAACGGCGGTCTCGTTTAGATGCACTGAGACCCCCTCATTCGAGGCCACCACCAGATCGGGCCGGCCGTCCATGTCGAGATCCGAGACGGCGAGATTCCATGCGATGTCCGTGAGGGCCGGACCCTCTCGGGGCTCGGCGAACTCGAAACCGTCGAGTCCTTCGATCGACCACAGTGAAGCGCCGATCGGCGCGAGGATGTCGAGATCGCCATCCAGGTCCGCGTCGACCAGATCGAACATGGAATGGGTGAGCACCGAGACTTGTATGAGTTCGTCCCGAAGCATGACGCTGCCATTTCCGGTGTTCTCGACAAAACGGAAGTCGTGCGCGCGATCCTCTCGATTGTCAATTCCCACGACGAAGTCAAGATCACCATCACCATCGAGGTCTCCCGCACGAAGCGATTCGGCGAGCCGGTGTCTCTCGTCGTCGTACGGGAGGTCGACCGAAGCGGTCAAAGTGAAGGATGCGTCGCCGTCATTCAGGTAGATGCTGACCTGAGTGCGTGACACTTTGATTTCGTAGTAGTAATTAAGTCTGTAGTCGACATGGAGCGCCGCGAGGTCTTGGTCACCATCATCGTCGAAGTCACCCCCGACGACATCCATGACGGTCGGTTCAATCGTGAACAGGGGCGTGCGCGGGCCGAATCCGCCTCGACCGTCGCCGAAGGATCCGATGACCGCCGTCGCGTCGGATGCGACCAGGTCGAGAAGGCGATCGCCATTGAAATCGGCCACGGACATCGCTCGGGCAGGATTGGCCGACACGCCGATACTGAAGAAGTCATTTGATCGATCGCCGTAGCGCGGGTTCCACAGAACCTCCATCGCCGAGCGTTCCTCGTCGAGCCACGCCGGATCGAGATCCGAGTCACGGTCGAAGTCGATGGCGAACATCTCGATCGGGTCGCGACCTTCGAAGAACCGCTGGTACCGCCGCCAGTAGACGCCGCTCTCATCGCGTTCGAGTACGATGAACATTCCATTCGTTTCGACCCACGCGATCTCTGGAACGGAGTCGCCATCGAGTTCAGCGCCGATGACGGCGCGCACGGATCCGACGGTGGGGTAGGTGTCGGCGTTCGAGAACTGGATCTGCGCGTGTGTCGGTGAGACCAGGGTTACACTCGCGCCTCCGACGCCAAGCGCCGCGAGCCACGCGCCGTTTTCGAGGTTTGATCGATTGTCGCGTGTTATACAGGTGAACTCCCGCCCCTACCTCAGTCTTCGATCGTGGTCGCGTACAGCGGAGTCTTGACCCAGTCCCGGCTGTTTCGCCTCGTCACGGCCTGGAGCCTGATCGGCCCGGTCTCGACACCGGGAGGTATCACGACCTCGAACTCGGCGAATCCGGCGGGGTCGGCGACCACGGAGCCGAGCCAGTTCACCGGGGGCTCGAGTTCGAGCACAAGTCCGCCGAGCGACGAGACTCCGCGTCCGACCGATGTCATCGATCGGCTCGCGAGAAAGGTCACGAGAGCGCCGGCTTCGGCGCCTTCGACGCGCACGACACCGACTTCTCCGCGGCGCAGGTCGGTCGCCGTGAGCCGGGGATTCGTTATGGCGGTGATGTTCGCGGTGAGCGTGAGATCGGGCCAGTCGCCCATGACCACATCGGCGAGCCCGTCGCCGGTCAGGTCGGAGAGAACAAAGTTTCGTCCCGCCGCGGCGGTGGAGAACGAGGACACGGGGGCGAACTGGCGTCCGCCGAGATTCTCAAGCAGGTAGAAGCCCGCCATGTAAGCGCCGAGCGTCAGGTCGAGGTCGCCGTCGGCGTCGAGATCGGCGGCCGAGACCTGCTCCAGCCTTCCCGGGGGAAGCCGGATGCTTTCAACCTGAGTCAAAGTCGAGTCGCGCACATCAAAGACGAGCAAGTCGGAGGCGGTAGCGCCATTCGGGTTGTTCCCGCTCACGACGAGTTCCCATTCCCCGTCCTGATCGAAGTCGGCGGTCGTCAATCCACGAGGCCACCCGTTCGTAATGTGCGTCCAGTCGAGGTCGACGATTTGCTGTCGCGCGAATCCGGCGCCGCCATCGTTCAGGGCGATAACGAGCCAGGCGCCGTGAACGGTGTACCGTTCCCAGAAACTGTCGTAGGTGTAATCGACGAGCAGAGCGAGAAGATCGGGACCGTTCACCCCGTCAACATTGCGTACATGGAGGTTCGACAGTTGCCGGTCGGGGAAGGTGAGCGCGGGTTCGCTCACCCACTGGTTCGCGCCCAGGTTGCGATGGATGACGACTCCCGAATCCGGGATCCCGGTGACGAGGTCGAGATCTCCGTCGCGGTCGATGTCGGCCAGTTCGAGCGTGACCGCCCAGCCTTCGAGCTGGAGTTCGGTCAATGTCCCGGTTCCGCCGCCATCGTTCACCCAGACACTCACAATTGGATTGCTCGAATAGCCCGCGATCCATGCAAGATCCGGGTCGCCGTCGCCGTCGATATCCCCGGCGCGAGGCGCGCGGAGATACGACTGGTCGAATTCGAGCACGAACTCTTCGGTGAACTGTCCCTTACCCGAGTTCTGCCACACCTGTAGAGAGGCTAACCCCTGAAACGGATCGTTGGCGACGAGGAGATCGGTCCGGGCGTCCGAGTTCCAGTCCACCTCGCCCACGGCGTCCACGACGAGATCGGTGGCGATGACGACAGGCCAGTCGAATTCAATCGGCTGGGCGGGCGCTACCCCGGTAAGCAAAGCGCCCGTTGTCAGGGCAAATAGTGTTACCCATTTCGTCAAGGTTCTTGTCCACATCTCGGCTAAGCTCGACGGGATACCGGAAGAGCAAAGTCTCAGAATACTTTGAGCCACAGAATTACGCAACGAGTTTCGCGGAAGTCAATTCATGTCGCCACGATCCCCCAGACGCGTCGCAAGCGCGGAGGTTCGGGGTTTTCGGCTGTCGAATCGATGCTGAAGGCTCCGAGGATCTCACTGCGATCGGAGCGGTCGGATCGAGCTGACTGATTGAGAAGTCAGGAGCATCCCGGAACGGAACTACGCCGCCCGTCCGTCGTCGAGCAGCGCGTCCCAGCCGTCGACGATTTCGGCGTCGCCGTTCGCGACGAGCTCGACGAGGTCGATGAGGACCTCGTGCTCCTGTGGCTGGGCGACGACGGCGGCGACGCCGAGCGCCGCGGCGGCTTCCTTCGTCGTCGAGTTCTCCGATGAGGTCATGAGGATCATCGGGGTGCGCGAGAGCGGGCCGATGGCGCGAATTCGCGCGCAGGTTTCGACGCCGCTCGCGTTCGGAGCGTCGCCGTTGATGAGAATCACCCCGGGTTTCGACGCCGCGGCGCGGCGGACGCCGAGGTCCGCGTCGAGCGCCTGGTCGACCTGGTAGCCGGATGCTCTCAGGCCGAGCGAGAGGGCGACGCCCACGGACGGATCGTGGTCGATGATGAGCAGTCGTCGGGTTGAACTCACGGTTCGGGCCGTCCTTTCGTGGCCGCCTCCACGCGGGCGCGTCGCGCCCGGCCATGCATCGCCGTGTCATCGTCCGAATCCGCGGCTCAGGCGACTCGCAAGCGTGCGGGTCGCTTCAGCCGCCCCGAAGCGCTCGTCATGCGCGGCGCGGTTTGGCCACCCGTCATGATCGGCTACGAAGGAACGCCGCCTTCATCGACCGATAAGTCGGCGGCGTCGCGTCGCTCGCCGCTAGAATGGCCTTCATCTGTGCGAGACAAGGAGCGCCGTCGCATGCGGGCGATCGTGACCGGTCAGGTCGGGATGAACAAGAAGGAGTACATCGAGGCGGTCGTTCGCGCCGCCGGCGAGCGGGGCGTCCGCGTGGAGCGCTTCCATGTGGGCGACATGATGTACGACGAGGCGCCCGACATCCGGCAGGGGAAGATTCTTGAACTGCCGCTCAGTCGGCTTCATTCACTGCGCCGGGCCGCGTTCAAGGACATCATCTACCAGTCGCGCGACGAGAAGAATGTCATCGTCAACACGCACGCGACCTTCCGCTGGCGGCACGGGCTCTTCAGCGCGTTCGACTTCGACCAGATTCAGGCGTTCAAGCCGGACATGTTCATTTGTCTCGTGGACAACATCGAGATCGTCCACCACCGCCTGCACGCGGAGCACGAGATCGACGCGACGATGAAGGACTGCATGGTCTGGCGAGAGGAAGAGATCCTCGCGACCGAAGTGCTCGCCCAGGCCGTGGGACTGCACAACCGGTTCTACATTCTCGCCCGGGGGCGTCAGCAGGACACCATCACCACGGGAACGCGGCTCGTAACCCGCTCGGACATGCGCAAGGTGTATCCGAGCTTCCCGATGAGCCATGTCGTCGACATGCCGGATGTGCTCGCCGAGATCGACCACTTCCGCGCCGAGTTGGCGAAGCACTTCATTACTTTCGACCCGGCGGATGTCGACGAGAAGCTGTTGCTCGAGCGGGCGATCGCCGCGGCGCGTGAAGGGCGCGACTTCATCGAAGTCGAGCCGCATTCGTTCGGCGGGCGCAAGATCGCCGACCAGCCGATCCGCGTCTCCGTGCGCGAAGTGCTCGACATCGCCGGCGATGTCGACGGTCAGATCTACATGCGCGACTTCAAGCTCATCGATCAGTCCGACATGATCGTCTCGTTCATTCCGGAACTGCCCGGGGGCGTCCCCGGTCTTTCTTCCGGCGTCGAGCGCGAACTTCAGCACGCGTTCGAGCACACGAAAGAGGTCTATGTCGTGTGGAAGCCGAAGAAGACGCCTTCACCGTTCATCACCGAAACGGCGACGAAGGTGTTCAAGAGCGTCGACGAAGCCCTCGAGCACTTTGAGGCGAAGGGCATGTTCGCCGACCGCGATCTTTTCGGGAACTGACTACGGCCGGTCGATGTCTTCGCCGTAGGCGTTTCGGGCGTCTTCGAGGAGTTGGCGGAGAATGATGTCGCCACCGGATTGTTTGAGCAAGGTATCCGCAGCGTCAGCCAAGGCGGCGCGGCCGCGCTCAAGTTCTCCTTCTTCGTGGCAGGCGAGCGCGATGAGCACATGCGCTATCGTGACTCCGGCCGAGTCGCGACCTTTCAATCGCTCGAGCGCCGCTTCGGCGTTCGAGCGCGCCGACTCATAGTCGCCCTGGCGGTAGAAGCACAACGCCCGGGCGACCGAGTTTGGCCCGCACTCGGGTTGCACTTCGCGGACCGCGTCGGTGAGCGCGAGGGCGAGACGCCAGTCGTGTTCTCCGGCGTCCGTCGGTCCCGCGAGACGCATCGCCCAGTCGGTGAGACGCTGGGGGTGGTTCCAGCGGATCGGCGCCTGTTCGAGCGCGACCACTCGTGCCTCGTCATCATCCCGCCCGAGTTCATTGATTCGAGCGACACATTCGTCGAATGAAGCCGGCGGCCAGAAGGCGTCGTACAGAATCGCGTGCGCGCGACGGAGAACGGCGCGCCGATTGAGGACCGCATCGGAGGCATGACTTTCCCACACCCACACGACATTGTCGCGACCGTGCGATCCGGATGACGCGCCGATAAGCTGTCCCGTGTGTGATGAGAACTTCAGGTTAAACAGGGTTCCGAGGGGGTCGTCGAGCGCGAGCTCGGACAGGCCCGACCTTAGGTTCCATATGTGTACCCGGGTGTCATCGCCTGCGGAAAAGAGCGTGTCCCCTTCGTCGTCAAACGCGAGCGCCATGACACTATCGTGATGTCCAGGCAACCTCTGCTCGAAGACCGCGTGCGATCGGCGATCGAGTCGCCAAATCTCGATGGCGCCCCTCGCGAATCCAATCGCGAAACGATCCGACTCTGAATTGAACGCGATCGCGGTCGGTCTCTCCGGAAGCGCGACGATCTGATGCGTCTGGATCGTGGGCGCCGGTCGGATCAAGCGCAGCCAGCCGGAGTTGAAGGTCATTCGATCCGAAGTTCCGATGACCGCGACGAGTCCGTACTCCGTTATTCCCGCCAGACTCGAACTCACACCCGCGAGAGTCCGCGTCTCGACCTCGATGAAGGATCCGGTTGAATCGACCTCGAGCCGCATCAACAGGGTGCATTCGTTGGAGTTAGAAGGTGTCGTGAAGACCGCGAACAGATCTGAATCGGTCCCCAGAAAGCAGGCTGACTTGACCGAGGAGTCCGGGAGATCGAAGCGAATGAGCTCGTGGTCCGCGTTTCGGGCGAGTACGGGACGGGAGGGTTCACTCAAATCAATGAGATGTATCCGCGAGGCGTGCTGGCGCTCGGAGGCTCCGGGATGATCGGCTATTTCCTCCCCGGTCGCTCGGCGTTCGATCGAGGATACCAGGACGGCGTGCGTTCCCGACGGCGCGAGGTCCATCTGTCGAGGGCTCTCGATTTCATCAACAAACATGCGGCTGAGGAGTTCGCCGGAAACCGCGTCCCACACCGAGAGGCTGTCATCGTTGCCGCCGGCGACGGAGTAGATCAGCCGGCCGTCGAACGAAGGACGAACATCATAGATGGACGATGTATGAACCCGGAGGCGCCAGGGGCTCTCCGGCTGGTCGATCCGCCAAGTGCGGAGTGTCCCGTCGGGAGCGGTCGTGACCGCGGTTCGATTGTCAAGGATTTGAATCTGTGAGATCCGATTCTGATGTCCAAGCAGCTCGCGCACGCGATACTCGTGCGGCGAAAGGCTCTGTGTCCACTCTCGAGTCGGATCGGGCGGGGGTGGCGGATGGGTCGCGCGAATGCGAAGCACGGAACTCCCGCCCCCGGTCAGGATGTACTTGCCATCGAGGGAGAACGCGCAACTCGTCGTGCCCTGCGCATCATCGTCGAAGACTTCCGCCGGGCGGTCAAAGTGAAGGACTTCACCCGGCGGGCGCTCCGATGTGAGCCGGTGGATCCCGTTCAGATCCCAGACTTTCACCGCGCCGTCCAGCCCGGCCGAGATGAGTGAGGTCGAATCGGGGGAGAAATCCACATCGAAGATGTAGTTCGTGTGCCCGATGAGCTTGGCGACCAATGAGGCCGCGGGCGTTTCAAGGTCGAGCTGGCAGTCGTACAGGTGTACGCGATAGTCCCAGCCCGCACTCGCGAATCGCGTGCCCGACCTGTTGAACGCGATGTCGTTCGTCTGGTGACCATGTCCCTCGACTTGTGCGAGACGGCGCAGGTCGTCGCGCGTGGCGTTCGGCCCGGCGTCGAGCGCCGCGCTGAAATCAACGAGTTCGATCGTGCCGTCAGCGACGGCGCCCGCGAGAATGGGTTCGAAGGGATGGACCGCCATGCGGGAATAGGGAATGTCGGTGATGGCGGTCCTGGGAGTGAGATCGGGCGGCCAGGAGTCGCCGGTGAACTCATAGAACGCCATGGTGTCGCCCGCGCACAGCGCGACGGCGAACGAACCGTCGTGTCGAGGAAAGAACTGAGAGATAGACCCGCCCGGCGCCGGCGCCCGGCGCTGCTCGCCGCTGTCGAGATCGATTGCGACGATCTCTGATGAGTTGGTCAGCACCGCAAATCGACCCTTCGGGTTCAGTACAAAGGAGGGCGCCTGACGATCGCGATTCTCAACGAAGTGCGTTGACGACGATTGCTCCGCCTGATTCCAGAGATGGTTCCATACCCAGGGGTCAACCCGTCCGCGCACGGCTTCGAGGGCGAGGCGGGCCGAGGCGGCGTTTCCGCTTGCAATGGCGCTCTGCGCTTCGGCGAGGCGGACGAGGTCGAGACGCGATTCGGCATGCGTTTGCGCCGTGTGCGCCCGCTCTCCGGCGCGCGTCGCGAGCACGGCGAAGATGGTGCTTACCGTGGCGATGACGACGAGCGCCGCCGCGGTGACGAACACGCCCGTCGCGACGGCGGGATGCCGCCGCGCCGCGAGACGGATCTGCCGCGTCAGCGTCGGACGCCGGGCGAGGGTCGGCTCGCCTTTCGTGAACCGGCGGAGGTCGGCGGTGAACTCCGCGGCCGAGTCGTACCGTTCATGCGGCCGCGCCGCGATCGCCTTGAGCACGATGGCTTCGAGATCGGGATCGAGTTCGGGCGCATGGCGGGTTGGGGGCGCCGGTGGCGCGCCGACGCGCCGGCTCGCCGTGTCAATCGTGGTAGCGGTACCGCTCGCCGTCGTCTCGGTCCACGGATAGGCGCCCCCGGTGAGGAGTTCATAGGACACGACCCCCAGCGCAAAGACATCGGCCCGGATATCGCTCGGAGCGTCGAGCTCAAACTGCTCCGGCGCCATATAGCGGGGCGTGCCGACGATCTGCGCGACGGTTCGTTCCGGCCCGCCGGCCGCGGGGTTCGGCTGTGCGACGCGCGCGATGCCGAAATCGATGATTCGCGGCCGGCCGTCGCCGTCGATGAGCATGTTGCCGGGCTTGAGGTCACGATGGATGACGCCGCGCTGATGGGCGTGCGCCACGGCGTCACCGATTGAGATCATGAGGTCAACGATCTCGCCCTCTCGCAGCGATTCATTGGCCGCCCATTCCGAGATCGTCGACGCGTCAGGAATGTACTCCATGACGAGAAACGGAATCTCGCCGAGTTCGGAGATCCGGTGCACGCCGAAGTCGTACACCGCGGCGATCGCCGGATGACGGAGTGAAGCGAGGAACTGCGCCTCGTCTTCGAAGCGCCGCCGCGCCCGCGGGGAACTCGATCGCTCGCGCAGGATCTTGATGGCGACATCGCGCTGTGGCGCCTGTTGCCTCGCGAGGTACACGATGCCCATGCCGCCTTCGTCGAGCAGGCGCACGATCTCGTAGCCGCCGATGTCAGTCCCCGGCGTGATGGCGTCCGCGACCGGGTCGATGAAGTCGTCGCGCACCGCGGCGCGCCAGTTCGCGAACGGTTTGGTGGCGACTGCGTGGGAGTCGTCGTGGTGGGCGTCGAGCAAGGACGCGACTTCGGCGCGGAGATCCGCATCGCCAGCACAGATTTCATCGAGGAAGCGGGCGCGATCCTCATCCGGAAGATCGGCCGCTCGATCGAAGATCGATCGAACCTGCGTCCACCATCGTGTGGTCTCGCCCATGCGTCACTTCCCCTGCAACTCCCGGCGCAGCCAGGCCCGGGCGAAGCGCCAGTCGAGTTCGGCCGTGCGCACCGAGATGTCGAGGACCCGGGCGACTTCCTCCATCGTCAAGCCGGCGAAGAAGCGGAGTTCGACGACGCGCATCGCCCGGTCGGCGATCGACGCGAGTCGGTGGAGGGCCTCGTCGAGTTCGATGACATCAATCTGCTTCGGCGTCGACAGGCCGTCCGCGCGAAGGGTGACGCGCCGTGCGCCGCCGCCTCGTTTCTGAGCCGCCCGGCGTCGGGCATGATCGATCAACACATGGCGCATCGTCCGGGCCACGATGATGCGGAACTCCGAATCAAGGAAGTCGAACCCGTCGCGCGACTCGCGGATGCGCAGCATGGCTTCGTTGACGAGGGCGGTCGGCTGAAGGGTGTGGTCCGACCGCTCACGGCGCAGAAGCTGCGCCGCGATCTCGCGAAAGTCGCCGATGACCTCATTCAAGGCATGGCGGCCCGGCCGGTGGCCGTCATGTTGATCCGACGAAACTGAGTCGGTCATTGAACCGCAATATTATCACAAATAGAGAAGAGGAAAAGCGACTTGTTGAGACGCGTCCGGCGGGGAGCTCGTACGGGCGAAGGACCGGCATGAAAGAAAGGCCCCTGATCCGCGGGATCAGGGGCCTTGAATGGAATCCGGATCGGTTCGGACTCAATTCGAGTCGTCGTCGGTCTCGGTCTCGGTCTCAGTTTCGGCGTCGATTGGGGTCACGCCGGCTTTGAGCAACGCGAGTTCGAGATCGGTCTCGTCCGTGATGCGGAGTTCGGCGATGATCTTGCCCTCCGGGTCTCGAATCTCGAGCACGCCACCGACGAGCACGGGGTTGCCCGGGATGAGGTCCACATCGGCCTCGTCGGCCTCGTCTTCGGGAACGAACGCCATGAGCTGTTGAATCTCGTCGTTCGTGCGGTCGAGCTCTTCCTGGAGGAGTTCCTGTCGACGCTCGGCGCGCCGCAGTTCGGCGAGGACTTCCGCGTGCTCCGGCATCTCCTGTCCGGTAGCGACCCACTCGCCGTCCGTCAGACGCAGGCGGATCGCCTCGACCGCCGCGGAGAGCTGCGGATCTTTGAGGCGGTCCTCGATCCAGTCGGGATCACCCCAGCGACCCTCGCCGTCTTCGCCGTTTCGAATGACATCGAGTTCCCGCTGAATGCGGAGCATCTGGTTGTACTGGGCGGTCGTCATCGGCGACCAGAAGCCGGGGCTCGGATCGACGCCCCAGATGTCGGAGTCATCGACGCGCTGGATGTTTCGTCCGGACGGCAGGTAGTAGTAGGCCGTCGTGATCTTGAGAATGCCGGCCCCGCTTGGCAGGTCGCGATTGACATCCTGCACCTTGCCCTTGCCGAAGGTCCGCGTGCCGATGACGATGGCGCGATCGTTGTCCTTGAGCGAGCCGGAGACGATCTCGCTCGCCGAAGCGGACTGCCCGTTCACGAGCACGACCATGGGAAAATCGGGGAGTGTGCCACGCCGCTGGGCGGACCAGGTCTGCTCCGGGGTCGCGCGACCCTTGATCGACACGATGTCCCCCTCTTCGAGGAAGAGGTCGGAAATGCCGATCGCCGCATCGAGTCGACCGCCGGGGTTGAAGCGGAGATCGAGCACGAGACCCTTGAGCCCATCGTCAATGAGCCCGCTCAGGGTCTCCGCGAGCATCTGGTAGGTATTGCCGGTGAACTGGGTGAGTCGGAGGTACGCGATCTTCTCCTGGGGATCGAGGAAGTAATCCCAGTGGTCGCCCACGCGTCGGAGCCCTTCGACGGTTTCGACTTCAATCTGGCGGCGGATGATGCGGAATTCGAGCAGTTCGTCTTCATTGATACCGTCCCGGAACACCTTGACGGCGACCGGCGTGCCTGGCTCGCCCATGAGTCGGTCGATCGTGTCGTTGATCGGTTCGCCTTCGGTCGATTCACCGTCGATCTCGCGGATCTGGTCTCCGGCCTGGAGGCCCGCTTCGAGCGCGGGCGAACCCGGCATCGGCGTGATGATGGTGAACCACCCGTTGTTCATGTTCACTTCGGCGCCGATGCCGACATACACGCCCCCGGTCGCCTTGTCGAAATCGCGAAGGCGCTCGGCGGGGATGAATTCGGTGTAGGGATCGTTGAGCGTTTCGATCATGCCGTTGATGGCGCCGAGTTGCAGTTGCTCCATCTGGTCGGCGTCGACATCTTCGACATAGAAATCACGGATCATCCGGCGGACATCCTGAATCGCCTCGAACCACTCGTAGGTGTCGTTTCGCTCGTACGCCATGAGGCTCGTCGAGACGAGCAGGGCGCCGATCATCGCGACCAGAAGGGTCGGGGCGAGGATGTTCTTGCTCCAGTTACGCATGAGCGTCTCCTGCGGCAGGCAAATCGACTTCGCGCCATTGGTGAGCGGATGGCGACCATCGACGATTTCGACGCCGACGGCCGATCAGATCATAGGAAACCGGGACCCGACTTCGCCGATTCGCGTGGCGTCTCACCCAAGCGGGCGTCCGCTGAGTCTTTTCAGGCCATTCGAACGCGCCTATCTTGCCCGTCCGATCCGGGTCCTGCCATGATGGGGCGATTTCGTCCCACTCGTTCGAGTTACGACGGATCCGGAAAGGCGGTTCGATGGCCGCCCGGTTCGCCAGCCGTGGAACGAAGCAGAGAAAGAGGTCATTTCGTGGGTGAACGCACGACACCGGGCATGAAGGCCGCGTTGACCATCGCCGGGAGCGACTCGTCGGGCGGCGCGGGCGCCCAGGCCGATCTCAAGACCTGGTGCGCGATGGATGTCTTCGGATGTTCGGTCATCACCGCCCTCACGGCCCAGAACACGCGCGGGGTGCAGAAGGTCGTCCCGCTCGAAGCGGAGTTCGTCGTCGAGCAGATCGACTCGGTCGCCGGCGACATTGATTGCCAGGCGACGAAGATCGGAATGGTCCCCTCCGCCGCGGTCGCGAAGGGCGTCGCGAAGGCGATCAAGCGGCACACGCTCCAACCGCTCGTTATCGATCCGGTCATGATCGCGAAGTCCGGCGATCGACTCGTCGAGGATGAAGTCATCTCCGCGATCACGAGCCATCTCTTCCCGCTCGCGGCGGTGGTCACACCGAATCGATTCGAGGCGGCGAAGCTGCTCGGTGGAGAGAAGTGCGAGACGGTGAGCCAGGGTGTGTCCACCGCGAAATCGATCGCGCGGAAGTTCGGGTGTCATGCGGTGATCGTGACCGGCTTCGAAGTTCCGGGCGAGGAAACCGAGGGCGTGCCGCAGATGGTCGATGTCTTCTGGACCGGGGAAGAAGTCATCGAACTGACCGGCGAGAAACGGAACAGCGTCAACACGCACGGGGCGGGGTGCACCTTCTCCGCGGCGATCGCCGGCGGTCTGGCGAAGAGCATGCCCCTCAACGACGCCGCCGAACAGGCGAAGCGGCTCATCACCGAATCGATCCGGCAGAATCTGAGCCTCGGACAGGGCCGCGGCCCGGTGAATCATCTCGCCTGGCTCGATGTGAAGAAGTAGTCGAGGCGCCGCCTACCGTTGCGGCATGACGGCGAAACGAGCATCGACTCCACGAGCGGGCGCCTTGACCTTCGCCGCCTGGGCGTGGGTCGCCGTGATCTGGCTCGTCGCCTTGAGTCGATTCGTCGGAGACGCGGCATGGGCGATTGATCTCGTCGCGACCGTGAGCTATTTCGTCGCGGCGCCGGCGCTTCTCACGGCCGTCGTCGCCGCGCTGATGCGGCGATGGAGCCTGACTCTGGCGAGCCTCGCCGCGAGCATCACCGCTCTCTGGCCCGTCACTCCCCAGTTCATTCCGGCGTCCGCCTCCGCGCCGGCCGCGGACGACATTCGCCTCCTGCTCTGCAATATTCACTCGGATCTCGACGCCGCCGATCACCTCGCCGAAATCGTCAATCGCGAGTCGATCGACCTCGTCGTCCTGATCGAGAGCGACATGGCGATCTCACGCGCCATCGTCGACCGGGAAGGATTTCAGAGCCGGCTTCCCTTTGCGCAGGCTCCCGTGCGCGGAATGCAGTGGCCGATTCTCATCATGAGCCGCTGGCCGATCCGAACGATCGAGTTTGACGCGGATGAAGACACGCGGCGCGATTTCCAGGGGTTGTTCGGTTTCCGGCGCACGGTCTTCATCGAATCGGAGCCACATGGTCGTTTCGTGCTCAGCGCGACCCACCCTCCATCTCCCCGCTCCGCTGAGACCTGGCGCGAAGGGAACGACACCGTGCGGCAGATGACGATCATGACTCGTCGGTTTCTCGAGCCACTCGGCTATCCGATCGTCATCGCGGGCGATTTCAATTCGACGCCGAGCGGGTATCGCTATCGCATGATGGTGGAGTCGACTGAGCTCCATTCGGCGGCGGGAGCCGGATCACTGTTGAGCGGCACCTGGCCCGCAGACGCGCCGGGTGCGCTCCGCCTCGCGCTCGATCAAGTCTGGGGATCGAAAGAGATCGTGTTCACCGCCCGGCGCGCGCTCGAGCCGGTCGGCTCCGACCACCGCCCGCTTCTCGTGTCCTTTCGAGTGGAGCACGGCGGTTGATTCGAATCGAGGTATAGTCCACGCATGCCGGACGCGGGCTCGGATCAATTTGAGTTCAATACCGTCGCCGTCATTGGTCTCGGGTATGTCGGATTGCCGCTCGCGCGACAGATGTGCGAGGCCGGTCTGCGGACGATCGGGGTCGACATCGATCCTGACAAGGTCGAGATGCTCAATCGCGGAGAGTGTTATCTCCGGCATCTCGGAGCGTCGTTCGCAGCCGACATGCGCGCGTCGGGGCGATTCGAAGCGACGACCGACGAATCGATGCTCGCCCAGGCCGACGCCGTCCTCATCTGCGTGCCGACTCCGCTCGACGAGGACCAGGAGCCTGACCTCAGCCATGTGAAACGGACCGGCGAAGCGGTCGCGAAGGCGCTCCGCGCACGAGGACGATCGCAACTCATCGTTCTCGAGTCCACGACCTGGCCCGGCACGACGCGTGAGGTCCTCAAGCCGATTCTCGATGAAGCCGGCGTCCGCTACGCCCTCGCGTTCAGTCCCGAGCGCATTGATCCGGGACGGACCGATGTCGATCCGCGTCAGATTCCCAAGGTCGTCGGAGGAGTGAACGAGCGATCGACGCGCGCGGCCGAAGCGTTGTACTCGAAGGCGTTTGACCAGGTCGTGACCGTCGATTCGTCCGAGATCGCCGAAGCGGCGAAGCTGCTCGAGAATGTGTACCGCGCCGTCAACATTGCGCTGATCAACGAGATGAAGGTCGTGCTCGATCGGCTGGGCATCGATGTCTGGAAGGTCATCGACGCCGCGGCGACGAAACCGTTCGGATTCCAGCCGTTCTATCCGGGACCGGGACTTGGCGGGCACTGCATTCCGATCGACCCGTTCTATCTCGCCTGGAAGGCGTCACAGACGGGCGTCGACGCGCGATTCATCGAGCTCGCCGGCGTCGTGAACCGGTCAATGCCGCGTCGCGTGGTGGAGAACACGATCGCCGCGATCGCGGCCCGCGTTGACGAATCGGATCGTACCGGACGGGTGCTCGTCCTGGGGCTCGCGTACAAACCCGACATCGACGATGTGCGCGAAAGCCCGAGCTTCGAACTCATCCGTCTCTTCCGGGAAGCGAAGCTCGAAGTTGACTATTCCGATCCGCATGTGCCGGAGACTCCGACGATGCGGCACTGGGGAGATCTCGACCTGCGCAGCGTCGAACTCACCGAGGAGCGGCTCGGATCGTACGACGCGGTGGTCGTCGCGACGGCGCACCGGAACTTTGACTGGGAGTTGATCGCTCGCGCGGCGCCCCTCATCATCGACACACGAAATGCGCTGCGCGATTATCCTTCGGCGCGCGTCGTTAAAGCCTGACCGGGATTCGACCGCGCGGTGGCGCCGGACACTTTCATGCGCATTCTCCATCTTCTGACTTCGCTCGACCCGACGACCGGCGGCCCGGCGAATGTGCTCGCCCGACTCGCGCCGGTCCAGGCCGAGCGGGGCCATGACATCGAGATCGTGACCGCTGACGATCCCGAGTCGTTGCGCGACACGGCGACGCGACTGCAGGATCAGAACATTCGCGTGACGCTTGGCGGGCCGATGTCCGGGCCGTTCGCGAAGGGGCCCAGGACGCGGAGCGCCATTACGGAGTCGCTCGCGCGCGGTCGCGATCTCGTGCATCTTCACGGACTCTGGCAGGATACGACGCATGCGGGCGCCGTCTCCGCGCGGCGGAACGGGACGCCGTACATCGTTCGCCCCTGCGGAATGCTCGATCCGTGGTCGCTCCGGCAAGGCCGATTGAAGAAGCGGATCTACCTCGCCGTGTGGGGCCGTCGGGATTTGAATGAGGCGTCGGCTCTGCACTTCACGACGGAAACGGAGCGCGTTCTCGTCGAGCCGTTGCAACTCCGACCTCCCGGCTTCATCATTCCGAACGGCGTTGACTGGAGTGAGTTCGCGCATCTCCCCGAGCCGGGGCGCTTTCGCGCGAGCCGCGGATACGGCGACGAGCCGCTCGTCGTGTTTCTCAGCCGTGTGCATCCGAAGAAGGGTATTGAGCTTCTCCTCGACGCCTTCGCGAGCGCCCGCATTGAGGCGACGACGCGGCTCGCGATTGTGGGACCGGGAGAAGCGAACTACATCGGCGCCCTGCGCGAGCGCGCCGAATCGGCGGGAATCGGATCGCGGGTCGACTTTGTGGGCATGCTCAGCGGGTCGGCTCGGATCGAGGCGCTCGCCGACGCTGACTTGTTTGCGCTGACGAGTTTCCAGGAGAACTTCGGCGTGGTTGTCATCGAGGCGCTCGCCGCAGGAACGCCGACACTGATTTCCGATCAGGTCAACATCTATCGCGAGGTGGAGGCCGCCGAGGTCGGACGCGCCACGCCCTGCGAGGTTGACGCGATCCGCGACGGGCTCGAGCGCCTGCTCGCCGACCGTAAAGCGCTTCAGACGATGGGTGAACGAGGCCGCGAATGGGTTCACCGGACATTTCAGTGGACCTCGATCGCGAATCAGATCGACACGATGTACGAAGCCGTGCTCAGGACGCGGGCGGACGGACGATGATCATCGGGGTCTTGCCGGCCGTGGACTGTTCGAGTTCATCCACGATGCGCAGTCGCGTCGACTCGAGTTGGGGATTCACTCGCGCGAGCCGGTCTCGAATCTCACTCTTGAGCGAATCCGGATCGGGCGATCCATCGACGACGAGGCGCAGTTCGATCGCCGCGCCATCCTGTACGACCTGATAGCGGCGAACTGCAGGAGTCGGTTTGACGCAGTGGGTGAAGACCTCGGAATGCACCGTGGCGCCGTCGGCCAGCGTGACGAACGCGTTGCACCGTCCGCGCACTGACTGGAAACGGCGTACACCGAAGCCGTCCGGTTCATCGCGGGACACTTCGATCTCGTCGCCGAGTTCGTACCGGACGAGCGGAAAGCACCGCGGGTAGAGGCTCGTGACGCGCAGGATGCGGCCGCCGTTCGGTCCCGTCTCCGTCGCCTCGATGAAGTAGTTGCGCCAGAAGGCGCGATACCCGCCATCCGGATGGGTGTGACCGATCAGGTGCGTCTCCACGGCGCCGTACTCCATCGCGACGGGACAGCCGAAGAGTGATTCGAGTCGGTCGACGCTGTCCTCCGCGGGGAAGCTCTCGGCGGTGCCGATGACCGCGCGCAGATTAAGCCCGCGGAGTTCGCCGGCGCGATCTTCGTTCGCGCGAGCGAGGATGTCGAGGGCGACGGCGTACCCGATGACATAGTCCGGTTGAAAGCGCCGCATGGCGTCGACGGCCCGGCGCATGTTCGCCCGCGAGAGGTCGTACGCAGAAAAGCGGCAGTATCCGAGCGCCCGGTCCTTCGTCTGACGGATCCGCGCGTTCACGGCGCCCCGCAGTCCCGAGCCGAGGAGATGGCTGTGTCCCCAGAGCAGGAAGAGTCGGCTGTCGGGACGGACTCCGTACCACGATCGTCCGAGCCACATGTCCGGTTGCGTGGCCTCGTTCTCCGAGTTCCACGCCGGCATTCGAACCGGCTGAGCGGTCGAGCCGCCGGTGATCCGAAAGTACTCGGGTGGTCGAGAGGGGTCCGACATTTCCGCGCCCGACTCACGCACGGTTGACTTTGTCGTCACGGGAACCCGGTCGACGAACGAGTCCCACGATTCGAACCGAGCCGGCGCGGCGCCATCATTCACGAGCTTCCGGTAGTACGGAATGCGTTCGACGAGTTCGCGCCAGCGCTCGTTCAGTCGCGCGAGCTGCCAGTCGAGACGCTCTTGACGCGACCAGTTCGCGCCCTCGGCGTACTCGGCCTCCCGGCGACGCCGCGCGGGTTCAAGTCGTCGCGCTCTCGACTTCGCGAGCAGCGTCATGGGTCGTTCGCTCCGGAAGCGCGCGGCGGCTCGTCACGCGCTCGTAGATCGAGAGGAGTTCGGGGAGATAGCGATCCCAGTTCCATCGGGTCCGGAAGTCCTCCGCGGCGCGACGTCCCATGGCCGCCAGATTGTCAGGGTTTACGAGCAGGCGCCGCATGACCTCCGTCAGCGCGGTCGCATCGTCGGGTGGCGCGAGCGCTCCGGTCTCTCCGTCGACGACGAGTTCCGGATTCGAACGCATGTTCGTCGTGACGACGGGCGATCCCGCCGCGAGACTCTCCGCCACTGCGAGCTGCGGATCGAGTGACAGTTTGCGGAATGGAAGGACCACGAGCGCGGACTCGGCGACGAGCTTGGGAAGACTCATCCCCGGGGGATAGGGGAAACGATGCACCTGCACATTCGAATGCCGGGCCGCGACCTCTTCGATCGCTTTGACCTCGTCGCGCCACGGTCGAATCGCAAATTCGAAGCTGTAGTGGGGAAACTCCGGCGCCAGAGCGTCGAACGCGGCGGCGCAGAGATCCGCGCCGTTCGATTCCGTCGGATCGCGCCAGTAGAGCACCCGGTTGCGCAGGCCCGGCCGCTCGTCGCCGAGTTCTTCTCGAAGGTCACGAATGACACCGTGGCGAAGCGTTGTACACGCGAGCCCTGCGCGTTCGAAACCCTTCGTCACATAGTCGGTGGACGAGACGATCGCGTCGATTCGCCGCCACACGGGACGAACGAATAGATTCGGCGGGGGCGGCTCGACCAGGGCCGTGACGACTACCGGACAACGGAGGCCGACGAGCCGCAATCCTCCCGCGAGCAACGCCGTTCGGGTGTGTCCGAAGAAATGCAGCACATCAAGCTTCTGCTCATTCACAATCCGCTTGATCTGCTGGACCTGGGCGAGGAGTCGAAAGGGGTACACGCCGCGGGCGTCCGCGGCGTTCGTCTTGCCTTCGAGGAAACCCTTACGCCGGCGGCCGTCGGTAACGAAGTCGGTACCGACACCGTCCGGCATGCAGGCCGGAAGCGTTCGATCCTCGCCGAATTCATTCGTAATCAGGCGCGCGTAGTGTCCGGCGTCGCGGAGGCGGCGCAGCGATTCAAGCGGGATCTGGATGTGCCCCGATACATTGCGCTCCCGACCCTTCTGCACCGACGCGACGGAGACATAGTGACCGACCCGCATCAGCGGACCTCGGCTTTGCGCAGCAGAACATACACGCGCGAGCAGTACCGCGGAAAGAGTCGGGCGAACGCGCGATCGATCTGCCGGACGAGCGGAACGAGAAACCCAGGAGCGGCGCGGAGAGCGCCCATGCCGAAGAGGAACGCCCCATGGGTCCAGATCACGCGGGCGCCGTGTTCGCGTCCGGTCGCTTCGACGGCCTTCGGGTCGAGTCGCGTCGTTGGTCGCTTGTTGCGGCCGAGACGAGGACGGCGCTCGTTCACGAACTCGGCGAGCACATACCCGCCCGGCTTCGCGACCCGCAGCATGTCGACCACGACCCGGAGCGCGTACTCGGGAGACTCAGTTTGATTGAGGAGACGAATCGCGTAGACGAGGTCGTACGACGAGTTGTCGTACGGAAGCTTCGCCGCTTCGCCGATCTGCAGGTTGAGTTCGCGCTCGGTTCGTCCCGCGAGCTTGCGTTCGAGTTGGGCGAGCATGTCCGGCGACGCGTCCATGCCGTCAATGTGGTAGCCGGCGTCCCATCCTTCAAGAAGCAGACGGCCGGTGCCGCAGCCGACTTCGAGCGCCTGGCCGGACTTCGCGATGCGGTCCAGCGCGAGCTTGAGCTGCTCGAATTCGGTCCGATGAATCGCGAGCCCCTCGGCGTCGGCGAAACGGAGCCCATCGTACGCTTCGGCTTGTTCGGGCGTATAGGCGGTCGGGGCCGCGGCCTGTTTCAACTCCGGTCTCCTTTTCGCATCACCGAATTCTTACGCCGGAGACCCGTGGGGGGCCGCGAGGCCCGGCCAGGAATCAGCCGCTGGATCATCGATCGCGTCATCCCAGTCGGCGAGCGCGGCGCCGCTTCGAGCGTATCGGATGAGCGCGCCGGCGATCGAGCTGAAAACGATGAGCAGAATGATGTGCACATTGACGCGGGCGACGACGAAGCCTTCGAACATCGACCCGATGAAATACATGGGGGGATAGGCGAGCGCAAGGTCTGCGAACGGCGCCGCGTCACCGAGTGACCGGCGCGCCGCGAGAAGTTGGAACCACTGAAACGCCATCGCCCCGAACAGCATGAAGACGAGCACGACCATGAAGATGCCGTAGGCGGCGAACCCGAGGAGAATGCTGTTCTCGCTGTCGCCCGCCTCTTCCGCCCCCACCCCGAAAACCGGACTTGTCCAGCCGATCGACCAGAGCTTCGCCCACGCGTTCGCCCGCGTGTTGTCCGTCGAAACGAGGCGGTCGAGTCCCATCTCAATGTTCGACACGGTCACGAACTGCCACACGATGAGCATCGCGGCGGCAAGCGCGGGGAGGAAGAGCACCGCCTTGCCGACACGACTCCACAGCACAATCGATGAACCGGCCGCAAGCATGAGCATCCCGGTGCGCGATCCGGTCCAGGCGAGGAGCGTGAGGTCGATGGCGGCGAGCCCGACCCACAGCGGCCAGTAGCGGCGCTTCGGATCGTTCAGCGCGAGCCAGATCGCGACGACCACGAGCACACTGAGCGCGACCGCCGCATGCTGCGGATTGCCGGTCAGGCCAAGGAATCGATTCCCCGCGACGACGAGCATGCTTCGATTCACTACGAACTGCAACGCGACGCCGCCGATCCAGATCGCATTCGCGATCATCCAGATCCGGAACATCGTGCACCAGTCGTCGACATCGTCGAGGAGCGGCGGAATGACGACCGCAAGCGAGAGCAGTGTGGCGATGACGAACGCGATCGAGAAGAGCCCGTCGACCGGTCCGCTGTGCACGATGCGCAAGGTCGCCGCGTAGAAGCCGATGATGAGGAGTACGCCGATCGGGCCCGAAATCCGGCTCACACCCCGCCGGGCGAAGTACACGAGCGCCGACGCGAAGAGCAGGACGCCGCAGACGAGCACGATCTCCGAGCGCCTCGACTGGATCGGAAGCAGGAGGGTCGAGCGGTATTCGAACATGGTCTCCTTGACGACGCCGAGCATGGACGCGAGAAGCATTGCGCCGATGATCCAGATCGCCGTTCGCGGCCGCGTGGCGAGCACGACGGCAACCGCCAGACCGAGCAGGCCGGCGAACGCGTACGCGAGCATCATGTTCGGGTTGCTGGTCATGGAATCCCGGTAGAGATTATCGGCCCCGGGCGCCGATCGTCCGCCATTCTACGGTTCGTGCGAGCAAATGATGTCCGTCCTTGAATCGTCGATTCCCTCCCGGCTCTGAACGGGGAAAGGACGAGGGCGAAAAACACAAACGACCGGCGGGAGCGATCCCGCCGGTCGTCGTCGAATGGTCCCGTCCTCTTCAGACCTCAGGACTCGTCGCCGGCCGCGCCGGAATTCTTCTTGTTCTTCCGCTTCTTCTTGTTCTTGCGGCGGTTCTTCTTCGAACCCTTCCGCTTGATGCGGTCGTCGAGATTCCGGGCCGCGTCGTGACCCTGCTCGCGGATCTCGTCGCTCTTGTCGTGGAGGCGGAGTTCCATCGCCTTCACGAACTTCTCACGGGCGTCGCCATACTCGATCTGACCATCGCGGTAGGCCCGGGCGCCCTTCTCGGCCCAGTCCGTGCCCCGGCGGATGAGCCGGTCACGACCGGGGCGACCAAGTTCGGCGTACGCGCCGAGGCCCAGGTTCGCGAGCGCGAGGTCGAGCGAATCCTCGAGATAGTTGATGTACACGGGTTCGGTCGGATAATCGCTCCGGTTCTCGCGGACGACCTGCCAGATGAGCGCCCCGTCGGCGCCGCTCATCCAGGAATGATCAAGCATGTCCTGGACCTGCTGATCCGTGAGCCATTCGCGGGCGTGCCGCGAGTTCGACCCGGCGACGCGGAAATGGCAGTACGCGTACGCAAGCTTCTCCCTGCCCGTGACGCGCTCCGCTTCGTCCGCCAGACGGACCGCCTCGGCGACCTTGTCCGACATGAGATCACGCACGCGCGGCCAGTACTGATCGGTTTCATACCAGATCGAGTAGATCGGCCGGGTGATGACATCGACCTGCTGCCACAACCACGCGGACTGGTCGTTGATCCACCGGTAGTGGTCATCGATCGGGAGGTTGCGGTCGCTCGAGAGTTGGCCGTACAGGCCCCACTTCGCATCTGGACGGAGTTCCTGGGCGCGTCGGACGCCTTCGCCGAAAAGCGCCTGCGAGAGCGGCAGGTGGCGCTCGGCCGCGCGACGCTCCGCTTCCTCGTAGCTGATGCCCGGGTCGAGCCGGATCTCGTGCTCGATGCGCGGATCGCGGTACTCTCGATTCCACGGCTGGTACAGCGACACCGGGTACCGCTCGATGTCGATGATCACGATGCCGTCGAACCCTTCCGGCACTTCACGGAGCACCGCGGCTTCGAGGTTCGAGTAGTAGAGATCGAAATCGAGCTCCTCGAGGTTGTCCGGCCATTTCGGCTTGTTGCGGCCAGGCGGAAAAATGCTGTTCTCGTACAGGATGATGGTGTGGTCATTGAGACCCAGGTCCTCGCCGCAATACGAGCCCGACCAGTCACCGGAGGTCTGGAGCTTCACATCAAACTCGGCCTTCGGGAGTTGGGCGTCGGCGCCGGGGGCCATCATCCACCCCGCGACGGCGACCGTCGCTGCAGTCAGCGTCCATTGCTTCCAGTGTGTGCGCGTCATACTCGCCTCCGAGAGAGTGCATCCCGATGAAGAGGGATTCATCCGTTCCCAAATCGACGCGACAACTGTGGAAAACGATTCGCGGGCTGTCATCCTCTTCGCCCTGTTTCGCCAGAGATTCCCAATTCGCTGATCCGTACGACCCGATCATCTTGACGGTAGCGAATCGTGTCCGGGGCGTCCGCCGCGTCCGATGATGCGGGTCACGCCGGAACTAGAATGATCGACGCATGGCCCAGTTGAAACCGCCCATCATCCTCGTCGGGAATTATCGGTCGGGCACGACGATGACCGCGCTCTGCTTCGACCAGCTCGACGAGATCGCGATCTGGCGCGAGCCGCGCACGATCTGGACGCTCGGCAACGCCGGCCGTCCACACGACCGGTTTACGGAGGAACTCGCGACGCCGCGGGTGATCAAGCGCATCCGCAACGCGTTCCGCGACTACCAGCAGGCGAACGGGGGTCGACGGGTGATGGAGAAGACGCCGAGCAACACGCTCCGTGTGCCCTTCATCCGCAAAGTGTTTCCCGAGGCCCGGTTCATACACCTCATCCGCGACGGCCGGGACAACATCAGCTCCGCGAGCAAGCGCTGGAGCGAGCCGATCAACCGGCGGCGGCTCAAGCGGCGTCTTCTCGAGACGCCCGTGTGGGAATGGCCGAAGTACCTCCCGCGATTCCTGCACGACCATGTCGGGATGCGGCTTGGCCTGACGAAGCATGTGCAGAGCTGGGGCGTGGTCTATCCGGGAATGGCGGAGGACAAACAACGGCTCGACCTCATCGAAGTCGTCGCCAAGCAATGGGTGGCCGCGGTCGAGACCGCATGGTCCGACTTCCGAACGCTCGAGGACTCGCTCTATGTCGAATGCCATTACGAAGACTTCGTGGAAGAGCCGCATCAGTGGTTCGAACGATTCCTGGAGTTGACCGAACTCGAGATGACCGACGACCTCGTGGACTACCTGTCCACGGAGATTCGCCGGGACGCGATCGGCGTGTGGCGCGAGCGTCTCGATTCGGAGCAGATCGCCCTGGTCGAGCCGATCATCCGGCCGACAATGGAGCGGGTCGGCTACTCGATGGACACGCCGGACCCTCGTCCGCGATCCGTAAAGGAGACCGCGTCGCGGGCGTGACCGTCGCCGAGCGGGACTCATGAGTACAGACGATCGCGACATCACCTCGGGTTCGACGACGACTCGGCTTCCGCGTGCGCGCGGTCGCACGAGTCGCAGTCTCATTCTGAATTCGCTCTCGACCTACACGCGCATGGCCGGCACGCTCATCGTCGGCCTCATTGTCACGAAGTACCTTGTCCGCGAAGACACGCTCGGCGTCGCGGGGTTCGGTCTGTTCGCCCTTCTCATGTCGAGCGTGGGACTCACGAGCATCGTGAGCGCGACCGTTCGTCTGAGCCTCGTGCGCGAACTCAGCGACGCGTATTCGTCGAACGATCCGGACGCGATGCCGACGCGCTTCACCGCGGCGGTCGCCTTGTCGCTCGGGCTGGCGTCGGCGCTCTTCGTGGCGATGATCGCGTTGACTCCGCTCATCCTCCGGGTATTTCAGTTTCCGGATACGATGGCCGACCAGGTTCGCTGGTCATGGGTCGTCATGACGGTCCACCTCGCGATCGCGGTGATCACGACGCCGCACCTCACGCTGCTCGACGCGATGGGACGAATCCCATTGCGGAACTGGTTTTACTTTCTCGATCGCGCCGCCTCGCTCGTCGCCGCGATCATCGTCTTCGCCGCCGGCTTCGGAGATTCGACGCCGCTGCTCGGCTATGTCCTCGCCAATGCGGCGCTCACTTCGGCGCTCCGCGTCGTCGGAGGTGTCTGGGCGTTTCTTTCCTGCCGGGCCGCTCGAATCGAACCCTCACGGGTCTCCATCGATCAGCTTCGACAACTCGTCCATACCGGCGGGCATGTGTTCAAAGCCGAGATCGCCTCGAACCTCTATGTGCGGACGAATCAGGTCCTGTTCAACATCTTCCTCGGGCCGGTCATCAACGGTCTCTTCGCTGTCGTGACGCTCGTGCACGGGTGGACGCAACAGATCTCTTACGGCCTTTGTTTCGGAATCGAACCGCTCGCCGCGAAGTTCGCTCAGCACAAGAACGCGGATCGTGACTTCATCGGTCCCCTCATCCTGACCATCACGCGGATTCAGGCGGGCGTACTCTTTCCCGTCAACGCGACGCTCGTCGCGATGGCGCAGATCTTCATCAATGTGTATCTCGGGGATGACATCGCGAAGCAGCGCTTCGCCGCGAATTATGACATCGCGAACATGCTCGTGATCCTGCTCATCGGCGGCGCCTTCTTCGTCGTGATGCAGGGCGCGATTCGGATCATGCTCGGCGCCGGTCATGTGAACGAATACTCGAACAAACTTCTCGGCGCCGGCGTCGCTCAGGCGGTGCTCGCGCTCCTGACGCTCATCTTCGTTCCCGGCCTGGCGCGGGACGCCGGACTGACTGACTTCCAGGCGACGAACGCCGCGATGTACACCGTGGTCGCGCAGATGAGCGCCGTGTACTTCGTCACCTACGCCATCGTGATCCCGCGCCTCGTATGCCGGCTCTACGGATTGAGTCGCTGGAGCTTCTATGTCGGCGCGCTTGGACCCGGGGCCGTGATCGGCGCGCTCGTGGGCGTCTTCTTCATCGCGTATCGACTCGCGGTCGAAGACTGGACGATCTGGAAGCTCATCCTGCCGGTCGTGGTCGCCGGAGCGATGACCGCGGTGCTCGGCTGGTTCTTCGTCCTCAAATCGAACGAGCGGAGTCGGATTCTCGAGCTCTTTCTCCCCCGCAGCCGGCGCGGCGCCGCAGCGGCGGAGAACGCGCTCTAGGGCGCGTCAGGCCTCGGCGCGCTCGTTCGCGGCCGACCCGTTCCGGTCCGGAATCGCCCAGCGCGTAAGGTAGCGCCAGAAGGGCTCCGAACTCGTCGTCGAAACCTGTCGATACGAGCGCCATGCCCACGGGACGAGGCTGCACACGGACCCGAGGAGTCGCCACGGTCGAATGCGGGCCCGGCGTCGTTCGGCGTCCATGCGTTTCATCACTCCGCCCGCGATGAGATTCATCCAGAACACATCTTCAGGCGCAAGCTCGGGACGATCGGCCCGGGGGAACGATGTGTTGTCCGGCGGTACCCGCGACTCTATCGCGTGCGGTTCGAGTTCGAAGAAGTCCTGCATGCGACGCATCTCTTCCGCGGGGTTCCGCACGAGATCGTCGAACAGGACCATGTGCGTGTGGCTCGCAAACCGAGACGCAGCGGTGAGCGACGATCGCATGTAGCCCCGCCACACGGTCGCACACCCGATCGGGTGGTAGAGCCGGTGGAAGAGATCGCGTAGCTCCGGATCCTTTCGATCGCCCTGATGCTTGTACGAGAGCATGAACTCGTACGGGTCACGAACGAGAACCACCATCCGAAGCTGCGGATTGAATCGCATGATGCGATCAATCCAGAGAATGTTGTGCGGCGTCTTTTCGACGTAGAACCGCTTGCCCTGGCGGGCGGCGTATTCGCGGCCGAGCCGGTCGAACACTTCAAGTGGTGTCGGTCGCGCGGGGAGGTCGGCGAGCGCCGTGTCGACAAGCGCCGGGAGTGAGTCAACGGGCACGGCCGCGTGGCAGCCGGGGCCATCGCCGAGAAAAGCGCGGTTTCCCCGCTTCATGTTCGCCGCGATCCGATCGAGATGATCCTGGTCATAGCGACCATCGGACGCCGGCTCGACGAAGCGTCGGCCCCAGAAGAGCGACTCCCCGAAGCAGACTGTGTCCGGGTGCTCGTTGAAGCACTTTCCGACCCAGGTCGTCCCGGCTCTTGACATGCCGGCGATGAGTCGCAGGGGCGCCGGCTCGGGATGCTCTGGCGGGACACTCATTCGTTCGAAGACCTGTGCGGAGGACGAAGCGAGCCGAAGGCGCCGACCGGCGCCGCCCTGACCCAATCGGCCACTCGTGGAAGAGGGGTTCAACGAGAGCCCGTGGAATCCCTGAATCCCTCCCGAGGCCGCCCCACGCGGCGGCACATCGTAGACGGGCGTTTTGACCCGTGAAGCCGCTCCGTCTACACTGCCCGGCTTTCGAGCAGGGGAATCGCTGGCTTCGTCGCCCGACCGGCGGCGAACGCGAGTTTATCTGGAACCAGCGCGGTCGTCCCGCGGTCGTCGATTCGACGATTCGCCTCGATGAAGGATGGCCGCCGAGAGGATATTCGGTCATGCCTCGTGTCTGCAAGATTACCGGCGCCCGCACCGTTCGCGGCAACAAGGTTCGTTATCGCGGTAAGGCGAAGTACCTCGGCGGTATCGGCAAGAAGGTCACTTCAATCTCCCGTCGCACCTTCAAGCCGAATCTGCAGACGGTCAACGCCATCGTCGACGGCAAGCCGCAGAAGATCCGAGTGACCGCCCGTTCGATCAAGAGCGGTCTCGTCACGAAGCCGCTCAAGCGGAAGTACGGATATACGCGGCAGCAGAAGCAGAACGCCGAAGGCTGAACAGCTTCCCGAATCAATTCGAATGTGGTGAATGGATCGCGCGGTCGAGCGCCGGGCGCGGTCAATGCGCGCCGAGCGGAGAATCGGGCAGATTACCGGCTTCCGGTAAAAATCGCTGTAGGGATTTGACCCGAAAGGGTCGTGTTGTAGGTTTTCAGTGCGGATTCGTCGTGGGCTGATGCGGAGCCGGTGATCTCTTCTCCCTGAGTTATCTAAATTAACAAATACCAGGGAAGCCCGGTCGCACCCTCGAGCAGTGAACGAATCTCAGAGCAGTTCCGGCGGCGCTGTGTCCATGCGTAGGAATGGCGCCGCGCTGATGATGGCGTCCGTGCGCACGGAGTGCGCCAACGCGACCGTCAGCGGATCGAGCCTGGATGCGTTGAGTTCAACCGCCTTCAGCGCGGACTTACGGAGACTGAACCGGTCGGCGAGGTCTCTGCACGAATGACGATGGGGGTCGACCTGACGACCATGACGCGCGGCGTCTCCTCATTTTCCGATGATCGGCAACGGGTCCTCGACGCGGCGGACATTGTCCAGATCGTCGGTGAGTGCGTCTCGCTCAAGCCCAAGGGGCGTGAGTTCGTCGGGCTCTGTCCCTTTCACGATGACCATTCTCCGTCAATGTTCGTGGCCCCCCATAAGCAGATATTCAAATGCTTCTCCTGCGGCGCCGGCGGCAATTCGATCGATTTCGTGATGCGCTATCACCGGATCGAGTTCCGTGAAGCGCTGCAGATGCTCGCCGAGCGGGCGGGTATCGAGTTGCAGCCGACGCGAGTCTCGAAGGACGCCACCTCTTCGTCGAATGACGCCGGGGTGTCGGGCGCCGACATCGTCGAAGCGCATCGAGTCGCCCTCCGGTTCTACCGGACGATTCTCGCCCACGAGTCCCATGGTCAGACCGGTCGCGAGCAGTTCGTCTCGCGAGGTTTCGGCGACGACATCATCGAGCGGTTCGAACTCGGAGTCGCTCCGGATCGATGGGATGGTCTCGCGACCTACCTCGATGCGAAGAACATTCCGCTTCGGCCTTATCTTGCGGCCGGGCTCGTCCAGGCGCGCAAGTCGGGCGATGGACACATCGATCGTTTCCGCAACCGACTCATCTTCCCGATTCACGACGCGACCGGGCGGCCCATCGCCTTTGGCGCGCGAAAGATCGATCCCGACGATGAGCCGAAGTACCTCAACAGTCCCGAACATCCGCGATTCAACAAATCGGCCACGCTTTACGGCCTTCATCTCGCGAGCCGGGCGATACAACGCGCAAACGAGGCGCTCCTCGTCGAGGGCTATACCGATGTCATCGCGTTGCACGCGGCAGGCGTGGAGAACGCCGTCGCGACGCTCGGCACTTCGCTCACGCGTGACCATGCGCGCATTCTCAAGCGTCTCTGCGATCGCGTCACGCTCGTCTTCGACGGCGACGCGGCCGGCCAGAAAGCGGCGGATCGCGCCGTCGAGATCTTCTTCCAGGGCGGGGTCGATGTGCGCGTCGCCGTCTTGCCGGGCGGGCAGGACCCGGCGGACCTTGCGGCCTCAGACGCGGGCGTCGAGCAGTTTCGCTCGATCGTGAGCGGCGCCCCGGATGCGATCGAATACCTCTACCGCGCCTTCTCGGCGCAGTGGCGCGACGCCTCGGGAAGCGTGTCGCAGCGCGAGCGACTCGTCGAATCGTTCGCGGAGCGACTCGTCGATCTGGGCTTCCGTCGGATGGGACCCGTGCGCCGCGCGTTGATCCTCGATCGACTGACCCGCCTGCTCGGCGTGTCCGTCCAGGCGATCGAGAAGGCCTTCGCCGGCGGCGGCCGTCGGCGGCCAGCTCGCGAATCCGCTCCAGCGCCTGACCACGCGGCCGAGCGAACCGTCGCGCCCTCGCCCCGCGTCCAGGCGGAACGAGGACTCGTTGGTTGCCTCATCCACACTCCGCACCTCCTCGAGCACCTCGATCATGACGGCCGGCCGCTCCGCGTTTCGGTCAAGCCGGAGTTGCTCCGGGATGACGCGGCTCGACAGGCGTTCGAAGCGCTGCTCGAAGCGAGTGACGAAGAGCGTGAGCCGAGTCGGCTCGGCGCACGATTCAATGATCCGGCGATGTCGGAATTCATTACTGATCTGTACTGGTCGGCGCAACGAATGACCGACGGCGAGGACGCGCAGCTGCAAGAGCTGTGTATGGCCTACTTCGACGCGTTGCGCCGGCACGAGGCGGCGACGGCGTCGCTCACGCGAGCGGCTGAGGCCGATTCTAACGATCAAGATCGTCTTGAAGCGGTTGTTCAGGCTGCACGGGCCCGAGGGGGAAATCGCCGGGCGTTGACGAAGGCGCGGGCCGCGCTCGCCACGCCCGATCAGGAAACGCATGTGAACCGTGGACGCGTGGGGGAACCGTCATGACGCGTCTCGGTGTACGAATATGGAGAATCGTCCAGTGATCAACGAGACCAGCCCGGAAGTGCTCGATCTGCTGGAGGTGGGGGAGAGTCGTGGATGGCTCAGCTATGACGAGCTCAACAACACGATTCCCGACGAGGTCGTTGATCCAGATCAACTCGATCAGCTCATGCAGTGCATTCGCCGGCGCGGAATTGAGATGCTCGATGACCTCGCCGCGCGGGCTCGCGCGTACCGCGAGGGGCGCGGCCAGAAGGTCATGCTCTCACCGCTCACGGCCCCGTCGAACGGCGCCGGAGAACCCGGGCACGAGGGACGCCGGCGACGCCGCAAGTCGAAAGCGAACGGCGCCGCGATCGAGCTGACTCCCGAGGAGGAGGCGGAACTCGATCGTGTGCTCAACGATGGATCGACCAAGCGCATCGATGATCCGGTGCGCATGTACCTCACCCAGATGGGCTCAATCTCGCTTCTCACACGTGACGAGGAAATTCGTCTCGCGAAGAAGATCGAGACCACGCGGATGATCTTCCGGCACATGGTGCTCGAGTCGGACTACGCCGTCGCGCACGCGATCGACATTCTCGAGCGCGTACACGCGGGTGAGCTGCCGTTTGACCGCACGATGCGAATCTCAACGGCAGAGGAGAATGCGAAAGAAAAAGTCGCCCAGCGGATCCCGGTCAATCTCGTCACGCTCAAGAAGCTGCGCGAACTCAACCAGATCGACTGGGAGACGCTGCAGGACGATCAGGCGACGAAGCGGCAGAAGGAAACCGCACAGTCGGCGATCGCCCGGCGTCGGCGCCGTATGGCCGCGCTGCTGGAAGAGTGCAGCATTCGCACGAGCCGTATCCAGCCGATGCTCAAGAAGCTCCGCGGGATCTGCGGTAAGATGCTCGAGTTGCAGAATGAACTCGCCCGCGCCGACAAGAATCCCGACGCGATCGATCCCGAAGACCTCATGGTCATGCGTGAAGAACTCGAGGGACTGCGGGAACTCGCGCTCGAAGAGCCGGACGACCTCCGTACGCGGATCAAGGAGATCGAGAAGGTCTTCTACGAATACGAGCAGGCGAAGCGCGACCTGTCGGGCGGCAATCTTCGCCTCGTCGTTTCGATCGCGAAACGCTACCGAAACCGTGGCCTCCCGTTCCTGGACATCATTCAGGAGGGGAACACCGGCCTCATGCGCGCGGTCGACAAGTACGAGTACAAGCGCGGCTACAAGTTCTCGACCTACGCGACCTGGTGGATTCGGCAGGCGATCACACGCGCCATCGCGGATCACGCGCGAACCATTCGGATTCCGGTTCACATGATCGAAACGATGAGTCGTCTGCGCAATATCGCGAAGGATCTTCTCCAGGAATCCGGCCGCGAACCGACGGTGGAGGAGATCGCCGAACGCGCCGAGATCACGGTCGACGAAGCGCGACGGGTCATGAAGATCAGCCGGCACCCGATCAGCCTCGACCGGCCCGTCGGCGAAACCGAGGATTCGAACTTCGGCGAGTTTATCGAAGACGAGAAGACTGAGAACCCGAGCATCGTCGCGGCAAACGACATGCTTCGCGAGCGCATCGAACAGGTGCTCAAGACGCTTACCTATCGCGAACGCGAGATCATCAAGCTCCGCTACGGCATCGGCGACGGGTACACCTACACACTCGAAGAGGTGGGTCGCATCTTCAAGGTGACCCGCGAACGCGTGCGTCAGGTCGAAGCCCGCGCGATCAGAAAGTTGCAGCACCCGGTCCGGAGCCGCAAGTTCGTCGGGTTCATGCCGGTCGATTCGGCGGATGAACTGCGCAGCTGATCGTGTATCAGAATCACGAAACGAAACCGCCCGGCCGCATCGTACGGCCGGGCGTTTTGTCATGGTTCGCGGAGTCTCGTTACGGTTCACCGACGGTCGGGAAGACCGCGATTCGCAGCGTGGTGCAGCCGTAAGGAATGAGTTCGATCGATTCCGCGGCGGCGTTCGTTCGCGCTGGACTGTACGGGAGCGGGCCGGCCGATCCGTTGTACTCCTTCCAGATCGGAATCCGACGCCCCCGACCGACGAGTCGAAGCGGCGCCCCGTCGGGCGTCCATGGGTAGTTCGCGATTGAGTCGCGATGCAGTTCGAATGATTCCGACGGCGCCGCCTGATTCACGATGAGGCCGTAGTTCCAGGACTCGATCGGATGCGCCTCCCAGAGCGGGACGCCGCCGGTCTCGTCAATCATGCGCCATTCCGCTTCGATCGGCATCGCAAAGACGAGGGGGCCCCGCTCGACACCGACGCTGTTTTCGGGCCACTCGCTCACCTGCAGGCGCGGTTCGAGACGAAGCTGGACTTCGTCGCCGGATGACCATTTACGGTGAATACGCGCGATCGTCCCGGGTTGCGCGTCGACGGCCCGCTCCCCGTTGACCATGACCTCGGCGCTCGCGCTCCACGAGGGGATGCGAAGATGAAGCGGGAAGGCGCCGTTCGCTTCCTCGAACCGAAAGCGCACAGTGTCTTCAAACGGGTAGTTTGTCTCCTCGACGACGCGAACCCGCGCGTTGTTGAGCATCGTGTCTACCGCCGACGGCGCGTAGACGAGCGCGGCGAGTCCGCCGTCTTCGCTGGCGAGCCATAGGTGTCGCGTGAACTTCGGCCACCCCTGGTGAATGTTTGTCGTGCAGCAGGGATAGCCGTTGAGCAGTCCGAAGCAGTTCGTCGAGCCATCGTGATTCTGCATGAAGTTGCGCTCGCGCTCCGGCTCGTGACTCACGCGAATCTGGTTCGGTTGCTGGAAATACTGTCGACCCCGGAAGTCGGCGGTGGCGAGCGCGGGCAGCGCGTTGTAGGCGACTCGCTCGAGGCGGTCCGCGAAATCGACCCGCCCGGTGATCGCGAGCAGCGTCTCGAGGCTGTACATGAACTCCACGACGGTGCAGCTCTCCGTTCCGTGAACGGGATCGCGACCATGGAGCAGTTCGTCGCCGGAGAACACGCCGTTAATCTGGCCGTGCTCGCGGAAGAGGTAGTCGAGCCCGCGGTCGATCGCGTCAAGGTACTTCTCTTCACCCGTCTGGAGGTACATGAGGGCGGGTTGCTTCACGCCCATTCCGATGTTGACGCCGTGCGTAGACGCCGGCTGATCGTTCTGGAAGCCGCTCGTCCAGTCGCGCGTCTGCTCGAAGATGAGCGGAGCGAGTTCGAGAAGGAAGGCATCGCCGGTCCGGTTGTAGAGCCAGTACACGCTCGCCTGGTTCTCCCCGCCGCGGCTCTTCGACCAGTGCGTCCAATGCCCGATCGGTTTCTCGGGGAGCGTTTCCCGCTGATATCGAAAGTACCGGGTCATGAACTCGATGACGCGTTCATCACCGGTCGCTTCGTAGTACGACTGCAGTCCTTTGAGCATGACCATGCGGGGCCACCAGTCCGGCTTGTGGTCACGCTGCGTACGCCAGTCACTCTCCACCGGACCGTCGCCTTCCTGCGGGCCGAACGAGCCGTCCGGCCGCTGACTCGCGAGCGTCCATTCGATGAAGCTCCGGGCTTTTTCTTTCAATTCATCGTCATCGAGGAGATAGGCGAGCGGCACGAGACCGTCGAACCAGTACGGTCCGCGCTCCCAGCTGTCACCGTCGCCGCCGCGCCAGGCGTTGTCGGATCCGACATTGTCGTACACCTCGTCGAGACGGCCGGTCATGCCGTCGCCGGCGCGTTCGAGTTGCTCGAGCAGCCATCCCTGCGCCTCGATGTCCGTCAACGGAAGCGTGGTGTAGGGAACGGGCGTCAACGGGGCGCGACTGAAAGTTGGCGCCGGGTTGTCGGCGTTGACGCTGGACGCGACGAGTGAACTGAACATCGCAGCGAGAAGAGTCAGTGGTCGTCTTCGCAGGATCATGGCGAATCGAATTCTCCAGGGCGCGGAGGCGGAGTCCTTCACGCCAATTCGGATGAGGAACGGGATCGATGACGATCGAATCTACTCGGTCTCCGGCTCCGAGTAGTTCAAGTTCGCCTCGGGAAAAGCGGCTCCCACGGCGCGCAGGTAGTCGTCGAGCCGCGCTTCGAGCGCCACGGCGAGTTCCGGCTGGCGCTCGACCAGATTCACAGTTTCTCCGGGGTCGCGATCAAGATCGTAAAGGTACTTCTCGCCGGTCTCGTACAGTCGAATGAGTTTGTCATCGCCGATCCTGATCGCGCTCTGCGGCGTCGTTCCTTTCTCGGTCTGATAGTGCGGGAAGTGCCACACGAATTCGTCGCGCGAACGGGAAATCGAAGCCTCCAGCGAATCAAAGAGGATCGGGGCGAGATCTCCGCCTTCGATTCCCTCGGGCAGGGGTTCGTCGAGACCGATGAGCGCGCTGATCGTCGGGAACAGATCAACACCGGTAACGATCTCGTCGCAGATACGATTCGCCGGAACGCCCGGTCCGCGGATGATGAGGGGCGTCCGTATGCCGCCCTCCCAAACCGACGCCTTCCCTTTCGCAAGCGGCAGGTTATTCGTGATGTTCTCGACGGTGTAGGCGCCGTTGTCGGACGCATAGATCACATAGGTTTCGTCGCGGAGGTCGAATTCGTCGAGCGCACCCAGCAGGCGGCCGATCCCCGCGTCGAGGTCTTCAGTCATCGCCGCGTGCACCGGATGATGGTGGCGCACGCCGGCCGGTCGACGACGGTACTCCTCTATCGTTCCCGGCCGCGCCTTGAGCGGCAGATGCACGGCGAAGTGCGAGACCTGCATGAAGAACGGGCGGCCGTCGTCGAAGCGCGCCGACATGAACTCGATCGCGGAATCTGTAATTCCGAAGATGTCCTTCGGGTTCCCGCTCTCTTCGCCGGCGCCTTCCCAGGCCCGCGCGCCGTCCGTCTCGTCGTAGCCGTGTTCGGTGGGTCCGCCGCCTCCGAGATGCCACTTGCCGAAGTGCGCCGTGACATATTCCGGTCGCTCCGCCTTGATCCGCTCGGCGATCGTGACTTCTTCGTTCGGGAGCGCGTTCCGGGGCCGCGGCGGACGGAGCGGGAGGCCGTCGTAGAACATGGTCCAGCGCGGATTGCCCTCGCTCACATTGATGATGTCGGTCATGTGGAGCGCCGCCGGGCTCTTTCCGGTCTGGATGGCCGCGCGCGTCGGTGAGCAGTTCGGCGAGGGCGCATACGCCTGACTGAAACGCAATCCGTCTCTCGCGAAGCGCTGGAGATGCGGCGTCCGGTAGTAGTCACTCCGCGACGGCGTCACCTGATCGCTCATCTCGACCGAGGTTCCCGTCCATCCCTGATCGTCCGCGAGGATGAGGATGATGTTCGGGGCGTCGGGTCGCCGGGCTGCTCGCGAGGATGATTCGCACCCGCCGGCCAGGCCGAGCCAGAGCGTCATCATGCAAAGGAGCGGCAGTCGACTCATCCCGGCGCTCCTGGCAGCAGCCGAGGGAACCGCGGGTTTCTCCCGCTTGTCCGCACGACCTCGTCCTGAACGGCACGGCGAGAACAGGAGGATGGCGATTCAGGCGCCGTCGATCGTCCATGGCGTCTCATGAGGTCCTCGAGCACATCAGGGTGGTCGACTTCCATGCGTATCTTCACACTACGAGCGACGGTAAACGATTTCGACGCCGCTCGCGGGAGTGTATTCGGTTTCCGCGAAATCCGGCGTGTCGATAGCCGCGTCACACTCGGTCGCTTTAATCAATGCTCCCCCACGGAGCGATCCGTGGGAGACACTTGGTCTTTCTCTGCCCGCGAGGACACGATGAATTTTCGATCTGCGCTCGTAGCCGTACTTCTCAGTCTTGTGCTCGCCGCCGCGCCGTCGATCGCTCAGGCGCCGACGCTGGTGAACGGAACGGAAGGCAGAGCTCTGCCCAATCCCGGCGCCACGGGCGAATCCTTTACCGTGGCGATCGTACCCGATCGCACGACCGGCTGGGACTGGGGACTGAAGTACATGGAGCAGGCGGTCGACGAGTTGAATCTTATCGATCCCGACGCCGTCTTCACGGTCGGCGACATGGTGCAGGGCTATACGCGATCGACGGAACGATATGAACGCGAGCTCCGCGACTACCGCCGCATCGTCGAGCGGCTCGACGCGCCGTTCTACCCGCTTCCCGGCAATCACGATGTCATCTCGGGCGAGCGCAATCCGGAGGACCACACCTTCGAGCGGCTCTACCAGCAGCACATCGGACCGCTCTTCTATGCCGTGCACTTTGACCGACTCAGCGCGATCGCTCTGTACACAGACGAACAACTCGAGTCGCAGCCTCGACTGAGTGAAGACCAGATCGAATGGGCGCGGGCGCAGATCGATCGCGCGGTCGAGCGTCGTCGACCGCTCCTGGTCTTGATGCACAAGCCGGTCTGGCGCTATCGCGACGGAAACTGGGACGCCATCCATCAACCGCTTGCGGACGCCGTCGAGAGCGGCGTTTCCGTCGTCGTCATCGCAGGACACTTTCACTCCCTCCAGCGTGAGGCGCCGCGGGATGGCGTGGAGTATCACCTCGTCGGGACCTGCGGCGGTTCGGCCGACCAGCACCCGTTCGCCGGTCATTTGCAGCATCTGACCTTCGTGAAGTTCGAATCGGGCGCGTCGCCGCGCGTCTGGCATCAGCCGGTCGGTGTAACGCTCGCGGACGACTTCGTGCTCGCCGACGACCAGAGCCGCGCGTTTCGGCTCAAGTCCTGGGATGATCGGTTTCAGATCGAGAATGTCATCGACCAACCCGCCCAGCACCCGGTGCGTGACGAACTGCGCGTCCGTGTGTCGAATCCGATCGACCGACCGATCACCGTTGAAGCGAAGTTGCTTCGAGAGCGACCGGGTCCGACTTTCGTCGATGGGTACTCGTTCACTTCGAACATCGAAGCGGATCTGTTCAATCCTTACACCTGGAACATCGACACTCCGTTTCGCGTCGCAGGCGAAGTCGAGCCGATCACGCTTCAGCCGAACGAAGAGACGACGATCACGATTCCCTTGCGCTGCGAAGCGCAACCGGGAATGATCACCCCGCCGCAGCTTCACCTCACGGCGACTTTCGAGGACGATCACGGCCGGCGCGTCCCGGTCGTCATTCGTCGTCGGATTCCGTTGCGCATGCGGTATGTCATGACGGATGCAGGATCGCTCAACATGCCGATCGCGGCGTGTGAGTTCAGCGTCTACGACCGGCCCGAACGAAATCCCGAACTCGGGATCTATGCGGACGGCGACAAGCTTCGGCTCGCGCTTGTGGTCTACGACGAGACGCCGTGCTTCGCGGAAAGCCGGGACGCCACGGAACGCGTGGAGGACCCACGGTCAGACGCGGTGCGCCTCACGATCGGCGAAGGGCCGGACGAGACGGTGTACCTTATCGAGCCGCTCGGCCCCTCCGGGGTGAGCTATCGCGCCCACCCGCTCGATGACGGGTGGAGGCTCGACCCCGCTCCGGAGGTGAACTGGGAGTCCGTCAGTCAGCAGGACGGGTACGGGCTCATCATCGACCTGCCGTTGCGTTCGGTCGGCCGGCCCGGCGAAGAGGTCCGGTTCAACCTCGAGGTCGCCGACAACGATGAGACTTACCACACGCAGTGGCGTCAATGGTCACACCCGGCGGCGGGAAGCGTTCTCGTCCTCCCGAGCCGCTTCTGAGCGGACCGATCCCGATTTTCGCTGATTTCCCTCCCGCCGCTTCAGGCCGATAAACGATCGTCCGATGACCTCATCGAGCGCCGTCCGCCATGTCCCGGTGGGGCGCCGGTCCCGGTCGATCACCCTGGAGATTGAGCATGGAAACGCGAGTCGAACGACGGCGCTTTCCGCGATTCCTGACGCCCCCGATGTACCACGCGCTCACGGTGCGGGTGACTCAGAACGAGGATGAATGGATTCATCGCGGGCACGCGTACAACCTGAGCCTCGGCGGGGCGCAGATCGAACTCGACGATCGCATCGACCCGGGAGCGAAGATTGCTGTTCGAATTCATCTCCCCCGTCGATTCGATCAGCCGCTTGGACTCACCGACGACGGTGGGGGTGATGTGCACGCGATCGGGAAAGTCGTCTGGGCGGCGGAGCCCGATCCGGACGAGCCCGGGGCCTCGCGGATGGCGGTCGCGTTCACAAGGTTCGTCCGGCCTGTCGACTGGCCTCGTCTGCGACGATATCTGAATCAGGATTCCCTGCGCCGGGCGGCGTAACCAGCGTCGACCCTCAGATTTCCGTGACCTCGGCGGACTTCGCCTCGACGAGGTGATCGATTTCCGACTCGTGCTTCTTCGTCAGGTCCTGGACCTGATCCTTGCGACGCTTGATCTCATCTTCGGAGATGTGGGCGTCCTTGTCCTTGTCGAGCTGGTCAAGGTGCTTGTTCGCGTCGCGCCGGGCATTGCGGATGGCGACCTTCGCCTGCTCGCCCATGCCCTTCACCTGCGAAACGAGCTGCTTACGGCGTTCGCCGGACAGGGGCGGAATCGGGACGCGAATGACCTTGCCGTCGGAGTGCGGATTCAGGCCGAGGTCCGCGGCTTCGATTCCCTTCACAATCGCCCCGATCGTGCCCGGGTCGTAAGGTTTCACGACGATCTGCGTCGGCTCGGGGGTTGAGATTGAGGCGAGGTTTCGGAGTTCGCTTGTGGAGCCGTACGCCTCGATCCGGACATGCTCGACGAGACCGGTTGACGCGCGGCCGGTTCGCACCCCGCGCAGCTCGCTCTTGAGGTAATCAAGAGCCTTGCTCATGTGCTCTTCACATTCGAGCAGAATCATGTCCGGGTCCATGTCGACGCCTCCGTTTCACGATGCGTTCGGCTCCCATCGGGGAGCGCATAGCATAGTGAGTCGAAGCTGGGCGTGCATGACCCGAGCCCGCTTGATTTGCATTCGCCGGGATGCGCGGTCGGGAATAATTCGACCGGCCATGCGTCCCGTGAGACGCAGGCGCCGCTCTCAGGCCGACATGATGGCCGGTGAATCGGCGGGCCGACTCCAGCGCGATTCGCGTCCGCGCGGTTCGCGCGTCATTTGAAGGTGATCGAGGTAGCGACGAAGATCAAGGGCATCGAAACGCATCAGGAAATCGACGGCGGCGGTTGGGTTCAATCCGATGATCGCCTGAACGAGCTGGTCCTTGGTCATGTGAGTGAATGCCTGTCGAAAGGGAGTCTGCGGTCCAGGGAAAGAGGACTCGACCTCCTGTCGAATCGCGGCCTCGAGCGGGAGTCTTATCGGAGGGCCGGCCGCGGAAAGTTGAATGATAACTCTTTTGGATGTATACGGTTATGAGACGCACCACAGGATGTAGCCGCCCGACGCCCCGCCACAACACCTTGGCCCATGCGGTCGCCGCGGTCCTCATTGGATCGGTCGCGTTCGGAGTTCCGACCGGGTGTGAAACCCCCCGGAACCGAGGGGTGACCGACGAGATCCCGAGCGATGTTCGTGGCCCCGCGATCGGCTCCGGCCGCCTCTCGTCGAAGGAACTCGTGAACACGACCGATGTCATGGTCGAATCGATCGTCGCGTCGCTCGACGATCTTCGGCGTGACGATACGGGTCGCACGGTCATCGTCATGGATCGTCTCGTGAATCGCACCTCGGACCCGAGCGAAGAATTCGACATCTTCATCGCCCGCCTCCGCGCCGCGCTCAACCAGTCGGGCGCCAAGTATCAACTCACTTTCGTCGAAGATCCGCGGACAGCCGAGGGCGTGCGGAATCGCGTGCTCGAGGACCCGCTCAAGGATGACTACGAAACGCCCGGCCTGCGTCCGTACTACGCGTTGACCGGCCAGGTCTTTTCAATGAACCGGGCGCGGGAGAACTACTACGAAATCTTCTTCCAGCTGCTCGACCTTGATCCCGAGGCGCCGATCCGGAACGAGATCCGGTGGGAGAATTCGACCGGCTATCGATTCGCCCGGTGACCGGTCAATCGTCGCCGGCGGGACCGAAATCGAGCAGACGCTCGAAAATGACGAGATTCTGCGCTGTGTCCGGGTCCCAGCGGATCCCGACGATCTGGTAGCCCTCGGAAATCCCGAAGTGAAGCATGGGCCGATGGGTGTTGTTGCATTCGAAGCGAATGCTCGTGTACCCCTCGTTCTTCGACCAGTCCTGAGCGGCCTCCATGAGACGCGAGGCGATGCCGTTGCGTCGCCAGTCCGGGCGCACGCCGACCATCCATGCGAAGTGCACCGACGGTTTCAGTTCGAACCCGACATAGAAACCGACCGCGTCGTTCTTGATCCGGGCGGCGAGGCAGAGCACATTGTGGCGTCCGAGAAACCGTCGCTGGAAGGATTCGGCGGAGCGTTCCGGCCGGAACATCTCGTTGTGGAGATGAGCGAGCAGGGGCGTGTCTTTCGGATCGATGTTGTCAATGTCGAGTTCGGTCATCGCGGAATCCTTCATCAATCCGAGCGCCGATCATCGGCGAGACCCATGCGGCGGATTACATGGGCCACGGCCTTGACGAGCATATCGGCTTCGAGATTCACGCGATCGCCAACTTGAGCCTCGCCGAGGGTCGTTTCTTCGAGTGTCGTCGGTATCAACGCGACCGAGAACGAACGGTCGTCCACCTCCGCGAGCGTGAGCGAGACCCCGTCGACCGCGACCGAGCCTCTGGGCGGGAAGTAATCGAGCAGCCCGGAGGGCGGTTCGATTCGCATCACGACCTCTTCGGACCCTCGCCGGACCTCGGCGATGCGGCCGACTCCGTCCACATGACCCTGCACGAGATGCCCCCCCAGGAGGGTCGAGGGGGTCACACAGGCTTCAAGGTTGACCCCGGCGCCGACGCTCAGATCGCCGAGCGTGGTGAGTCGGAGTGTCTGGGCGATCACATCGAAGCTGAGCCGTCCCTCGTCGGAATTCACGGTCAGGCAGCATCCGTTCACGGCGATCGACTCACCGTGGTCGGGGCGATGGCTCCACCCCGAGGCGTCGAGGACGAGTCGCCGTCCAAAGTCGACCTCTTCGACGGCGGCGACGGTCCCTCGATGCTGAATGAGTCCGGTGAACATCCGCCGACAGCATAAGCGCGTCCGGTCGGATGGTCGTGGCCGATTCGTCTCAACCGCTTGACGGATGATCGGCCTGCCTCAATACTGCGAAACCTCGTCGCGCGCCCTGGGGGCTTCATTCCCCGCGAATCCGGCCCGGGCGCGCGAGACCTGCACGCGCGCCGGCCCGGCCGCGCCCCGACCTGTAAGGATGGACCACGCCGATGATTCGATCTGCTTCCCGTCGCTGCGCCGACCTCGTTCGCACGCGTCTCAGCCTCGCCCTCGCGATCGGACTGGGCGTGTCGGGGCTGATGACCGCCTGCGCCTCCGATCCGGCGCCACCCCGTCGTGACGACGCCTACATGATGACCATCGATCAGGCGAACGATCTCGACTATCAGATCGCCTGGCAGTCCGCGGTCGCGGTCGCCGCGAATGGCGGCGTGAACGCGATCTATCCGTACGACGACATCGTCGTCACGAGTGAGAACGGCCGCAACATTCTCTCGGCGCTCACCACGCGTGACGGGTCGCGCGCCTGGGACGCGGCGATCGGCGCGCCGCTCGAGCGTCTGCTCGGCGTGCGTCGCCAGGGCGATCGACTCTACGCCACGACGCAGAGCGACTTCTATGCGCTCGATTCGGCGACCGGCCGGCTGGAGCAGCATGATCGGTTCGCGGCCAATTACGCCGCCGGCACGCGGCCGATCATCCGCGGAGAGTACGCGATCTACGGCACCTCCGACGGGCGCGTCGTGTACCACCACATTCCCACGGGAATCGCGAAGGATGCGTATCGCTTCGAGGCGCCGATCGACATTGATGTCGCGCCGGTCGGCGACGCGGTCGCCGTCCTGACCCGCGACGCGTCGGTCAATCTGCACAACCCGATCGCGAACTCGCGCATGTGGCGAAACAACACGCTCGACCCCGCGGTCGTCACGCCCGCGGTCGGTCCGCTCGCCCTCTATGTCGTCAGTCCTGACCAGTCCGTCTGGGCCTTCCGTCTTTCGGATGGACGGGAAATCTGGCGTTTCCGCGCACAGCGTCCATTGCGCGACGAGCCGAAGTACCTCGACGGTCGCGTGTATGTCGCGGTTCCCGGCCAGGGCCTCGTCGCGCTCGACGAGGCGACCGGCGAGGTCATCTGGACGACCGACGAGATCAACGGCGGAACACTGCTTACCCGCAAGAACGGAGATCTCATCGTCTTCGACGCGGACGATGCGCCCGGCTCCCGTGGCGGCCGGTTCTATCGAGTCGACGAACGAACCGGCGATCTTCTCGGGACGGCTCGGACGCCCCGCATTTCGCTCGCCGTAGCCGACACCATGCAGAATGGGTCGATCTTCGGCGCCTCGTACGATGGACGGCTCCTCAAACTCGTGCCTTGAATCGACCGTCGTCTATGATGGGCCATGCCTGATCGCGTTCCCGTTCGTCGTGCGTTGATTTCCGTCAGTGACAAGACGGATCTCGTGCCGTTCGCCCGTGCTCTTGCGAGTCGCGGCGTTGAGATCGTTTCGACCGGCGGCACGGCGCGAGCCTTGACCGAGGCGGGCGTCGAGGTGACCTCGATCGATCAGATCACGGGCTTTCCGGAGATCATGGGCGGCCGCGTGAAGACACTGCACCCGAAGGTGCATGGCGGGCTGCTCGCCCGGCGCGATGACGACGGCCATGTCGCCGCGATGCGCGAGCACGGGATCGAGCCGATCGATCTCGTCTGCGTGAGTCTCTACCCCTTCGAGCGCACCGTACGGGACCCGGACTCGGATCGTGACGAGATCATTGAGCAGATCGATATCGGCGGGCCGTCGATGATTCGCTCTGCGGCGAAGAACCACGACTTCGTGACCGTCGTGACTTCGCCAACGCAGTACGACCGAATCATCAACGAACTCAATTCAAACGACGGCGCCACGACTTCGAACCTTCGACAGGACCTCGCCGCGGCGGCGTTCAGCCGCACGGCGGAGTACGACGCGACGATCGCGGCGTGGATGCATCGGCGACAAGCCGCGAACATGCCGGACCAGCTTCGCTTCAGTTATACGAAGACGATTGACCTCCGGTACGGGGAGAATCCGCACCAGCGGGCCGCGCTCTATCGTGATCCGGCGTCGCGGGGCCCCACCGTTGTCGGGGCGGATGTGCTGCACGGCAAACCGCTTTCGTACAACAACCTCAATGATGCGGCCGCGGCCCTTGCCGTAGTGCGCGACCTCGAACGGCCGGCGTTCGCGGTGATCAAACATCTGAACCCCTGCGGGTGCGCAGTCGCCGAGAGTCTGCCGGATGCATTCGAGGGCGCGTACGAGGGAGACCCGCTCGCCGCGTTCGGTGGAATCCTGGCGACGAACCGCGTGATCGATCGGGCGACTGCGGAGCGCATCGCCGAGGGCGACAAGTTCTTCGAGGTGATCGTCGCCGTACGCTACGAGCCCGACGCGCTCGAACTGCTGCGCTCGCGATGGAAGAATGTGAGGCTGCTCGCCGTCGGCGACCACGAGCCCTCGCCATATCGAAAGCTCGAGTATCGCTCGATACCAGGCGGAATGCTCGTGCAGGACCAGGATATTCGGAAGCCGACGCCGCACGAATGGCGGCACGCGGCCGGTCCCGATCCCACCGAGGCGCGACTCGCCGACGCGGTCTTCGCCTGGACGCTGTGCAAACACCTCCGGTCGAACGCGATCGCGATCGTGAAGGACGGCTGCCTGGTCGGCGCCGGAATGGGGCAGGTTGATCGCGTGACCGCCTGCCATCTCGCGGCCCAGCGCGCGGGCGACCGCGCAAGCGAGGCCGTCGCCGCCTCCGACGCGTTCTTCCCGTTTGCGGATGGTCCGGCGGCGCTCACCGACGCCGGCGTCGACTTCATCGTGCAACCCGGCGGTTCGAAGCGGGACGAAGAGACGATTGATCTCTGCCGCGAGCGCGAGGTCACGCTCATGCTCACCGGCGTCCGTCATTTCCGGCACTGATCTGACCGCCGTGGGCGCGTTACTGCCAGGGCAGGACCACTCCGAAGCCGGTCAGCGCGATGAACACGATGAGCCCGAGCGCGGCGATGATGAGGTTCGTGAGATTCGAATAGCTCGCGCTCCCGAGCGCTGTGTTGAGGTCCGGAATCGTCAGGCGCTGGTAATTCTGCATGGCGACGAGGAGCTCGGGCAGCGAGGTCATGAGCGACCCAATCACATAGTGCAGCGCGAGAAAGACGACCGGCCCGGTGATCGCCTGGAGTGCTTCGCCGTACACCTCGCTCCAGGCGACAAAGAGTTCATTCATCACCCAGCACGATCCGATGAGCCCCGCGGCGCCGGCGACGAAGCCGAGCCAGCTTTCCGAATGCTCCGAGGCGTCGATGTCGGTAAAGAGTTCGGGACGGGATTTCTTCAAGCGGCGCTCGAGAAGGAAGAAGAGCGCGATCGCTGCGACAAGGATCCCCAACGCGACATACATGGCGATCCCGGTCGCCGGCGTCGTGGAGTCGGATGCGCGCGAGCCGAAGAACGGCAGGCCGTGCCGCATGATGAGCAGCGCCGAAGTGCCGAAGACGAGAGCGCCCGCGGCCATGACGAGATGCCATCCAAGCAAGCGCCGCTCGCGCACAAGCAGACTGATGAGTTGTCGAATCTTTGAGAACTGTCCGAGCACGGCGAACTTCACCATGACGAACACGATGGCGAGAAGGTACATGAGGTAGAAGTTCGCGAGCAGCGATCCGAGCGGGTTCGCCCAACCGCCCATGCGCCGGATCCCCATCGAGACGATCATCGTCGCGAGTTCGGGGTTGTTCGTCGACGCATTGATGACGAGCGTCCGCGCTTTCGGACCCAGAAACTTCGCGGTCAGTCCGGCCGCGTTGTTCACCATGAGGTCCGTGGTGACCGTGATGAGCAGAAAGCACGCGATGGCCAGCCCCGTCGAAATGACGAAGAACAGGGTCGGTCCGAGCGAGGCGTGCAGGCTGACAATCCAGTCGGCGAGCAGATCCAAGACGAGGCTCTCAATCAGGACGGCGATCAAGGCCGTCGGCGGTCAGTGGTCATCGGTCAGGGAAAGAATCGCTCAGCGCCGTCAGTCCGTCGAGACCGGATCGGCGACGACGGGCGACGGTGGGCGCGCGGCGTGATCGTAGCGGCTCGATCCGGATCGTGGCGGATACGCTCGGGTCCGTGACGCAATGCGATACGCGGTCACGGCGCCCATGAACACCCAGAAGATCGTGATCCCGGCGGTGAGCTCCTGCATCGTCGTCTCATAGAGATGCTCCGGCAGCACATCCGGCTTCATCTTGTAGAACGCCGTCCAGGAATTCAGGAACGCGAGCGGGATGAAGACCCCGATCGTGACGCCGGCGGCCAACGCGCCGAGCGCCGGCGACCCCCGTCGCGCCGCTCGCAGCGCCACCATCCCCGCGACGAGCCCGAGCGGCCAGACGAGCGCGTCATGTCGGTTCCGAACGAGCGCAGTGTACGACGCCCACGCGACGGCGAAGATCAGCGTCATCGCAACGGTCGCCACCAGAGCCCGGACATACCGCGGTCGACGCGCGGATTCTTCGAGCGGAGGGAGTTCACGGACCGCCCGGGTCGGGGACCCGTGAGCTTCGAACTCGGCGACAAGAGGCGCGAAGCGAGCGTGAATCGCTTCTTCGCGCGCGGCCGAGACCGTCTCGTGCCGGTTCGAACGGTATTCGCGAACGGAGTCGAGGTAACGGACGAGATTGCGCTCAAACGCGGGAGTCCACTCAAGTTCGAGCCGGTCATAGCTTTCGCGAAGCAGTCCGATCGGGTCGGCGCGGAGGTCGTCGAATCGGACTTCGACCCGGCGTGCGGCTGGCAGACGGTCGCGTGCCGCAAGGTATCGCCGCTCCGACTCGAAGTATTCCTCTTCGACCCGTCGTCCGAGTTCGTCGTCGTCAAGCGCCGGCTGCAGGTGATAGATCCCGAGCCTTCGCAACATCGCAAGATTCGACCGAATGACCGCGCCGGGGTCCCGACGAATGTGTATGACGCGGGTTCGATCCGGACCGAGGAGATCGAGCATGGCCTCGAGCCGCGCCGTGTGGCTCGGCGACTTGAGCAGAAGGCGTCGATCGCCGATTCGAGACGCGACCTTCGCGAGAAACGCCCACTGGAGGAACCGCCAGCGTTCGAATTCAGACTTGCTCAATCCCTCAAGATCGTGGAATCGTGCGTAATGGTCCCATCGCTGAGGAAGCGCCAGTTTGCCGATCTGAGATGACGCGGCGCCCCAGTGACAGAGCGCGAAGTCGTCTTCGGCGGGCCACTCCGGTCCGAACGAGACATCGTCCTGAGGTCGTGTGTTCGTCAGAAATGGGACGAGGAACCAGCGATAGAACGCCCAACTCACCGCATACCCCTGAGGAATAAGGGCCTGTGTCCAGGTCGGCGCCGCGAGGTTCGGATCGCAGTTGAGCAGGTATTGGAGATGCGTCGTACCGGAGCGGAAGTATCCGAGCACGAGCAGCGCGCCGGCGGGATGGTCGAGTTGACCGGCGGTCCTTCGGAACTGATGCCGCAGGATCGGGGCAAGGGCGAGCCGCTCCGGCAGAGTGAGCGCGGTTCCGATTGACGAGGTGAAGAGGCCGAAGCCGAGTCGGAGCCAGTAGCGCGGCGGAACCCGGGCGGGTGGGTTGAGCAGCATGCGCGCCCAGGCGTCCAGCGGCGCCATGGCCATGACATGCGGATGAGGAAAGGCGATCGGAAGCGGCATCGGCGGCAGTGTAGTGACCGGTCGACGCGCGGTCAGTCCGAAGGCGCTGGAGTCCACGCGAACTGGAAGATCGACACCGAGGTTCGCCGTCCCTTGCTGTATTGCAGACCATCGACGCGCTGGGACGGAGGCGGCGGGACGACGCCGCGCTCACCGAGCGCCGTCTCGAAGGCGTCGAGGCGGCGATCGTCCACGAGCACCGTGAGCGGACCGGTCCGGCCGCGGACCAACTCCGCCGCACGGGCTGGGCCCACGAGCCCCACCTGGCCGTTCATTTCAAAGACGAGACTGGGCTCGTGGTAGCCCACAGCCACGATTTGGTCGGAAGGGGGACCGAGTGTGGTCGCAAGCCGTTGACTCACCCAGGGCGCATCGATCGAAGGCGCGATGAGACCAAACGCGATGAGGTTCACGCCGGCGCTCGTCGTGGTCGCCATCCAGATCGCGGCGCGCGGTCGGCTTCGCCAGGCGAGGGTCGTGACACCAATCGCCGCGACGAGCCCGAGCAGTCCACTCGCAATGAGAGCGGACCACCAGAGGGCGCCGTCCGTCCAACGCGGGAGCAGTCCCAGCGAGAATGAAAGGCCGATGGTGAGCAGACCCCAGAACACGACTCCCGCGCGCACCGGCGTCGAGCGCAGTCGCTCGACGGACGACTCGAGTTCCGCGACCGCCGCCGCGATGAGAATCGCGAGCGGCGGGAAGAGCGGCAGGACATAGTGGGGAAGCTTCGTCGGCGCAAGTTCGAACGCGATCCAGGAAGGGATGAGCCAGGCGAGCAGGAATCGTGTTGCGGGCTCGCCGCGGCGCCTCCAGCCGAGCGCAAGGCCGAGCGCTGCGAAGATCGAGCCCGGCCAGAAGGTCACCGGGCTCAGGACGAGGTGGTATCCGGGCCAGCCGCCATGCGACTCTACGGCCTCGCGAAGTTTGGCGAAGAAGTCGTCGCCCATCGCTTCCCGGAGGAACGCCCCATCGGTCGCTCGCTGCACGGCGATGAGCCATGGCGCGACGATCGCCGCCGCGACGAGCGCTCCCGGCAATGGACGCGTGTGGCGTATCCAGCCGACGCGGCGATCGGCGAGGACGAGGCTCGCCGCCGTGAGAAGAGCGACAATCGGTCCGACGGGACCCTTCAGCAGGATCGACGCGCCGAGCGCCGCCCACATGATGTATGGCGCGAACCCTGGAATCGATTCGTCATTCCGGGATCCGACATAGATTCGCCACATCGAACCTTGAGTCGCGACGACGCAAGCGAGAAGGGCTGCGTCCGTCGTCGCCAGATGGGTCTCGACCACAAGCAGCGCCGAGAGGCCAAGCGACGCGGCGGCGAGCAGCGCGACCTCCCGGTCGAAAAGCCGGCGCGCGAACCATCCGGTCAGCAGCACGGCAAGGGCGCCGCCGATCACGGACGGAATGCGATAAGGCCAGATGTCGCCTGCATCGGCGATCCCGACAAATGTCGCGGCGCCGACGGTCGCGGCCTGCAGCCAGTGCACCCCTGCCGGCTTTTTGTGCCGCGGCTCATCCTGAAAGGTGATGCGGACGAAGTCGCCCGAGGAGAGCATCTGCCGCGTCGCCTGGGCGAATCGCGCTTCGTCACGGTCGGTAACGGGAATCGATCGAAGGCCGGGCGTCCATGCTACGAAGAGCAGGCCGACGACGAGCCACACTCGCCACCGCGCGAGCGGTCGTTCGTCGTGATGACCCGGCGTCGACTCCGCCAAATGGTCACCCTTTCGTCGGTATTGGGCGGGGGCTCTCCCGGCGCGGCAGAAGAGCGGCGGCGAGCCAGACGAGAACGGCGATGAAGACCACGACGCCAGCCCGGATCCAGTCGATCGTGGGCGGTGGAGTCGGCGCGCGCTGACCAAGCAGCCACAGTCTGGTCAGCGGCGACCAGTGCATCCACTCGCTGGGCGCGCTGCCCGCGGTTCCTCCGTTCAGTGTCAGCGCAATGAGCGGCGCCGCGCCGGCGATGATGATGCATCCCAGGAGGGCGAGCAGTTGCCGGATGGCGCGAGTCGGCTCCGGGCCGGCAATGCCCCACGCGATGGCCCCGCCAATGAGCAGCGCCCAGCCGAGCAGCGTCAGGTCGACCATGAGAATGCGACTCGGTGGCCAGTCCGTCCAGAGCCGCATCGGCCAGATTACGACCTGCGCCGTGCCGGCGATGGCGACCCAGTCGTAGAACGGGAGTCGCGCCGAATCGCGCCGTTGCGGTCGACGGGTGAACCGGAAGACGGGCCAGACGATGGTCATGCCGAGACCAATCGAGAAGAGCATCTGCTGCGGCGCGAGCGTAAGGAAGCTTGGGCTCGGCGCCGTCGGCTGATCCCATACGAATGCCTGAAACCATGCCGCGAGCAGCCAGAGAGACCACCACAGCAGAAGTCCGCGCGGCAGGCCGTCGGGCTGGTCGAGTCGAGGTTGGTCGGCGATCGTCCCGTCGGTCACGACCGACTCCGCAACGAGGTCGAATGAGTCAGACTGGCGTCGGTCGCCCGGACCGAGCGGCTTCGACGAGCTGGACGCATTCTATGGGATGGCGCCGGCGCTCAGCCTCCGCTTGTCTCGAGCGGGAGGTTCACGCGCAACATACCCAACGGGCTGTCGATGCGTTGGCCGTGCGTTTCGTAATGATGGTCGAGAAGTCGAATCTTGTCGTAGGGCGGGATGTCGATTCCGGCTTCTTCTCCGACCGGTCGGCCCCATGCGATTCGACGCCCCTGATCGGTGATGAGCACGAGCCGAGGCCGACTCCGGTCGCCGCCCCCGAAGTTCGAGACCTCAATGGAGCGCACCTGGTTCAGCCACGGCCGATTCGCGTCGCGGAGGACCCGGATGAGTTCGAGACCCGCGTGCACATCGCCGCCGGACCATCGTTCCCCAGGGGCCGGGGCCTTCGCCCGACCACCCGTGATCACGATGAGTTGCGGCACCGTATCGGGGAGGTAAGTAATCGGAAGGCGGTTGCCGTCCGCATCGACCAGGAAGTCGGCGAGTCCGCTCGACTCGGCGCCGGGGGTGACGAGTCGGTCGGTTCCTTCACCACGGATCAACGCGAACGGCTGGCGAAAGCGACCTTCCACCACGATTCGATCCCGCTTCCCGCCCGGCGATTCGTCACTTCCGGACGCAAGATCGCGACGAACCCGAATCGTCGCGGGATCGAACCAGCAACTCGCTTCGAGTGCGGCGTGGGCCTCGCTGAGCGACCGGTCATCGAGCGGATCCATGGAGACGAACGATCGCACCCGCTCGCGAAGTCGCCGCTCGAGTGACTCGACCGGCGGCGCCCGGTCCACGAACTCGACCTCCACCGGCTCCTGCCGGCGACGGTCGACGACATAGTCCTCGAGTCTTGGCTCGCCGACGGCCCACGCGATCGCCGCGCCGCTCAGGCCGATCACCCACGCGGCCGCGACAAGGTACGGCTTCGCCTCGCTGATTCCGAAGCGGTCGCCCGACTCCGAACGGGATCGGTCAGAACGCTTCGATTTCTTTCCGGTGTCGCGTTGGAGCCAGCGGAGCACGCGCGTTCCTTTCAGCACGAGTGGGTCGAGCGTTGGCGCCGCGTTTGACGGGCGCGCACGCTCCACTCACTTTCGGCCGGATGGCGCCCCGCGGCTTGAATGAAGCGACGGTGATCCTCGCTCGAGGGCGAACTCGACCAGCCGTCCGCATAACTCGGGCATCGGAACCCCTCCCGCGGCGGCGCCCATGGGCACGAGTGAGTGGCTCGTAAACCCGGGCATGGTGTTCAACTCGAGCATCCACCACGAAGGATTCGCCGGGTCGCTGACCTCATCCACGCGAAAGTCGACGCGAGCGAGGTCGCGAACGCCGAGGGCTCGGAAGAGGCGAAGACTCGCTTCGCCGAGCGCCTCTGTCATCCCCGGCGGAAGTTCGGGCCCGACGACATAGCCGGTATCGTCCCTCTCGTACTTCGCTTCGTAGTCGTAGAACTCGCTCGCCGGTTTGATCTCGATTACGGAGCCGACCTCGTCGCCGATGACGCCGACGGTCAGTTCGCGGCCCGGAATGAAGCGTTCGACCAGGAGTCGCGTGCGACGACCGAGCAGCCGCTCACGCTCGCGACGAACGCTGGGCAGGTCGCGGCAGATCACGACATCGACGCTCGAGCCATCGTCAAGCGGCTTGAGCACGAGGGGAGGCTGGACGGTCTCGAGCGGTTCATCGACCGACCGAAGAACCTGCCAGTCGGGCGTGGCGATACCGAGTTCGCGGGCGATTTCCTTCGTGCGAGCCTTGTCCATCGCCGCCGCGGCCGCGGTCGATCCGGCGCCGACGAACGGCCGGCCGTCCGCTTCGAGCAGGGCCTGAAGCGGCCCGCCTTCGCCCCATGGACCATGGAGCGCCGGAAACACGACATCGCCTTTCATCGCCGCGAGATCGCCGGGCTGGAGTCGATCGATCTCCCGATAGTCGACTTCATATCGCCCGAGCTTTCGGAGCGCCGCGGCGATCTCCCGTCCCGACATGATGCTCACTTCGCGTTCGGCGTCCGGTCCGCCGGCGAGCACAATGACTTTCATTCACCCGCCTCCCCGGCCGCGTCTTTCCGCCGCCAGACGACGAGTTCGCGCCGGAGTTCGACGCCGAACTGATCGCGAACCCGACTCACCGCGAGTTCGATGAGCTGAATGAGGTCGCGGGCCGACGCGCCCTCACGCGCGACAAAGAAGTTCGCGTGTCGCTCACTGATCATGGCGCCACCCTTGGACAATCCCTTGAGACCGGCCCGGTCGATCAATTCGCCGGCGCTCATCCGCTGCTGCGGATTCTGCGGCGAAGGAGGGTTCTTGAACACACACCCCGCGCTCGCCTCGCCCATCGGCTGCGACGATTTCTTGTACTTGAAGATCTCCTTCACGCGTTCATGCACGCGTTTCGGATCATCCGGCGTGAGTTTCAGTTCAGCCCAGAGAATGACCGGTTCGATGAGTGAAGTTCGTCGGTAACCAAATTCGAGTTCCTCCGCCGGGTGGACCACGAGTCGGCCGTCGAGGTCAAGCGCGCCCACCGCAGCGACGGCGTCGCCGATCGAACCGAATTTTCCCCCGGCGTTCATGCGAATGGCGCCGCCAAGGGACGACGGGACCCCGGCCATCATTTCAATCCCGCTCATGCCGTCGAGGGCGAACCGGATGACGAGGCGCTCCATCGAGGCCCCGGCCATGATGCGGGCGCCGTCGCCCGCCTCGCCCGCGCCGCCCCGATTCTTGCGATGCCGATGAATTGTGGACGCTTCCCGGAAGGGCGCCTCGTCAAGATGCACCACGATCCCGTCGACGCCGTCGTCATCTACGAGAAGATTCGCGCCGGAGCCGAGCACCCGAACCGTGATCGACTCCTCACGGGCGCGGCGGAGAAGTGTGCGAAGGGCATTCACCGTGCGCGGTCGCACGAGGGTGTCGGCGTTCCCGCCGATGCCATACCAGGTCATGTCGCGACCGATCGCCGCGTCGTACTCGACGATGACTTCAAGGTCGTCAACCAGAGACGCCACAATCTCACGCTCGGTTCGAAGTCGCTTCGGCATGCTCCAAAGGATATCGAGCAATTAGGCGCGATCCCTGCACAAGCGAACGCTTGTATCGGCTTCGGCGACACATTAATATGTGGTTCGCTGAATCCAGCGGCCGGCGCGATCGCCGGTGTTCGAAACAGACTCGTCGATTGACGCGAATCGTGCGCTTCCTCCTCTCGCCGGCGATTGATCATGACGGCCACGGACTCGACACTCCCGGGCTCGGAATCGACATCCCTTGATGTCGTCATCATCGGTGGCGGACCGGCCGGTTCGACCGTCGGCTCACTTCTGCGCAAGTACAATCCCGCGCTCCGCGTCGCCATCGTCGAACGCGCTGCGTTCCCGCGTCCCCATATCGGCGAGAGTCAGCTTCCCGAGATCGGCACGATTCTGAATGAGATGGGCGTGTGGGACGCGGTGGAGGCGGCGAACTTTCCGGTCAAGATCGGCGCCACCTTCTCCTGGGGACGCGACGACGAGAAGTGGGACTTTGACTTCTATCCCGTTGAGGAGTTCGTCGACGAGCCGAGGCCGGGACGCTACGAAGGCCAGCGACGATACACCGCCTTTCAGGTGGATCGCGCCGTGTACGACGACATCCTGCTCCGGCATGCTCGCGACGCATTCGGCGTGGAAGTGATCCAACCCGTGGGCGTGCGGACGATCGAGCGCGATCCGGACGAGGCGGACCGTGTCGTCGCGGTCGAACTCGACGATGGCCGGCGACTCTCGGCGAAGTGGTTCGTTGACGCGACCGGCGCCGCCGGGCTCCTCCGCCGCGCGATGGGGGTGGAAAGCGAAGCGCCTCGTGAACTGCGAAACATCGCGATCTGGGATTACTGGCGGAACGCGAAGTGGGCGATCAATGTCGGAGTCGGCGGCACGCGTATCCAGGTGCGCACGCTTCCGTACGGCTGGGTGTGGTTCATTCCGCTCGGACCCGAACTCACGAGCGTCGGTCTCGTATGCCCGAGCGAGTACTACCAGTCGAGCGAACGAACGAAGGAAGAGCTTTATCGCGACGCCATCTTCGCGGATGACGACATCGCTCGTCTTCTCGACGGCGCGACGCCCCGGGGCGAAGTCGAGGCGACGAAAGACTGGTCACATCTCGCGGAGCGTCTCGTCGGCGCGAACTGGTTCCTCGTGGGAGAGGCCGCCGGATTCGCCGATCCGATTCTTTCCGCCGGCATGACGCTTGCGCACACTTCGGGCCGCGAGGCCGCGTACACCATCCTCGAACTCGAGCGCGGGGAGCTCGACGCGAAGTGGCTGATGCGTCGCTTCGACGAGAAGAACCGGACGAACATTCGCCAGCACATTCGCTTCGCCCAGTACTGGTACGCGGTGAATGAACGATTCACCGACCTCAAAGAACACTGTCGCAAGATCGCACGGGAGGCGGGACTGCAACTCTCCCCGTCGGCGGCCTGGGACTGGCTGGCGCGCGGCGGATTCACAAACCAGCAGGTGGGCAACGCCCGTTTCGGATCGTTCGATGTCTTCTCGACGCGCAAGCTCATCGGTAAGTTTCAGGGAAAGAACGGCGGACAGGGCGTCATTCCGCTTCGCCTGCTCAAGTTCAATGTGTACCGAATGAACCTGGCGGGCGCGAAGAAGGAACTCGTCGGAGATCTGCGCGACGGACGAATCATCCCCGTGGAATGCTACCGTCGGGGCGATCGACGACTTCCGTTGGCCGGATGCTACGGCAACATCGTGAATGCGATTGCGAAGTCACACGACGCGGGACGCATGTTCGACATACTGCGGGTGAGCATCGCCGCGACGACGACGAATCCGAATGACCTCGCGACGGCGCTCTCCGATCACATGCAGGCGCTCGAGGCGATGCTCGCCGACGGATGGGTCACCGGCAAGTTCGACAAGCGGAAGGGTACGATCCAGGTCACGCACGACGGCTCGCAGTCGATGCGGCCGACGAAGGATGGACTCGACGCCCTCCGTGAGCGGGGCAAGGCGACCTGGTCCGTCGCCGATGAGACGCCGGATTGACGAAACCTGGGATGGTTCCCGCGGTACGATCGCGGATGGCTGAATCTACGGCGCGAGACCAGATGCTCGAAGCACTCACGCGCGGACTGCGCGACGCGCCCGGTTTCGTTCGCGCCGCGTGGCTCGGCGGGAGTGACGCGACCGGTCGAACTGACATCTGGTCAGACCTCGACCTCGTTCTCGCGAGCCAACCCGACCACATTGCGGATTCGATCGAGTTCGTGGAGTCGCTCGTTCGACGCTCCGATTTCGACTTCGAATTGCGCTACGAGGTCCCGAAGCCGACCTGGCACGGGCACGACCAGGTCTTCTACCGCCTCGCGGAGGCCGAGCCGCCGCTCCTTCTCGACCTCGTCGTCATGTCGACTGACGCGGAAAACCGTTTCCTCGAGCCGGAGCGACACGGACGACCCGTGGTCCTGCTCGATCGCGATGCATTCGTCCGCCCGGCGCCGCTCGACCGCGAAGATATCGACCGGCGGCGACGCGAGCGCGTCGAAGCCATCCGCGTGCGGTTCCCCATGTTCCAACCGCTTGTCGAGCGCTCAATTGAACGCGGCCGCCTCGTCGAGGCGGCCTATTTCTACGAGTCGCTCACATTGCGTCCGCTCGTCGACCTTCTTCGCGCGATCCATTGTCCGGACCGCTTCGACTTCGGCATGCGGTACCTCGAGCGCGATCTTCCGCGTGAGGTCTATGAGCAGATCGAGCGCCTGTGTTTCTATTCGAGCGGCGCCGAACTTGCGGAGCGACGCCGGGACGCGGACCGGATGTTCGCGCGTGCGCTCGCGGTCTGGTCGCGAGATTGATCGGTAACGGTGAGGGTGGGATTCGAACCCACGGAACCCTGACGGGTTCACCGGTTTTCAAGACCGGTCCATTCAGCCGCTCTGGCGCCTCACCTCTCGGCGCGGCGGCGATTGTCGTAACGGTGAGGGTGGGATTCGAACCCACGGAACCCTGACGGGTTCACCGGTTTTCAAGACCGGTCCATTCAGCCGCTCTGGCACCTCACCTCTGTCTCCTCTTCCACTCGTCCGTCAGCAACCCTTCGAACCCCCAGTTCGCCTCATCGACTTCGTCGATGACGATGTGGATGTGCTCGGGCTTCTTCCCGAGTGTGCGAACGAGCGATTCGGTCACTTCGCGGACGAGCGTCGCCTTCTGGTCCCGCGTGGCGCCCGTGGTGATTTGAATGTTCACATATGGCATCCGGCGCCCCTGTTCGCGTGACGACGACGAAACCTTATGCGCCGCTTCGCCGAAACGCCGCCCCGCGTGGGGAAAGTCGATACCCGACGCCCAGGCTTTCGGTCAGTCCGAGTTCCTTGAGCTTGCGCACCTGCCGCTTGAGCCAGGCCTTTTCGAAGCCGAGTCGCTTCGCCATCGCTCCGGCCGGCGTCGCCGGTTCGTTCGCGAGGAGTTCGAGCGTCGCCCGGGTCCACGGTCCGGCGGTCGAGGTTTCGTCGAAGCGGTCGAGACGGGATGCGATCGCCCGAACTTCGTTCGCCGAGAGTCTGGCGCGGCGGCGGAGCTCGATCCGCGGATCCTCGCCCCCGAGCTCAAATTCGATTCGATAGAGCGCGCCTTCGTGCCGTCGAAGCTCCTCGATGAGGTCATCGCGTGACGCGTATCCCGCCCGCGTGGCGTCGCGGGGTGTGATCGATTTGAGCGTGGCGCGTTCGACGCGGTCGATCCGCAAGACTCCGACGGGAGTTCGAAGTTCCCCTCCCGATCGCACGGATGGCCGTTTCCACCGTCGGAATGCGAGCGATACTTCGCCGGCGGCGATGGCTTCGAGCGCAGGTCGCTTGAAGAGCATCAGGACACCTCCGAGCCGCGGAGTTCGTCCCGCCACGCCGTAAGCCCTGCGCGAACACCGCGCGGACACGAGTCGAGTCGCGCGCGCGCCAATGTCGTGTCGAGCGACAGATCGGCGGGTCGCGGGGGAGACAACGGCAGATCACGCTGTCTCGCGCGATCGATCCAGCTGGTCCCGAGTTCGAAGATCTCGGCGAGCGCCACGCCGAAGTTGAATCGGGAAACGCGCTCCGGACCGGCGAGGTGAAGGATGTCCGGCCACTCCTCCGGGGAGGTCCGGATGATCTCCGCGAAACACGACGCGAAGTCATCGACCAGGATCGGTGAACGGTACTCGTCAATGAAGAGTCGAGCCCGTTCGCAGCGCTCATGGATTCGGAGAAGTTGCTCGCTCGCCGATCGTGTCGTGGTCGGACTCGTGCCGTAGACAAGCGGGAGCCGGACGATGATCGCCGGGCGCCCCGATTCACGGGCCTCGAGCACCAGGCGCTCGGCGTCGTGCTTCGTGCGTCCATATTCGTGAAGCGGACTCGGTTTGTCGGTTTCGCGATACCCGCCTCGCGTTCCGTCGAAGACCTGATCCGTCGACACATGGATGAGCCGCGCGTCAACGGACGCCGCGGCGTCGATCACCCGTCGGGTCCCGTCGACATTGACGGCTCGCGCTTGGGCCGGGGCGCGCTCGCAGGCGGCGAGGTCGGCCACCGCGGCGGCGTGCACTATGAGGTCCGGCTTCACCGAACGAACGACTTCGTGCAGGCCTCCGTCGTCGCGACTCAGATCGGCCGAATTCCAGACGAGTCGATCAGAGCTTGGCGGTCGAGTACGGCTTGCTCCGCTAACCTGTAACCCGTCCTCCGCCGACAGTCGCGCGGCGAGGCGGGATCCGATGAATCCACTGACGCCGGTAATGAGAATCGACTCCATCGCGCCCATCGTACCGCACGACACCCGTTTCTCACGGCGCGCCGAATCGTTTGAGCGAGAGAAACTCGATCGGAAGTCGTGAGTGACCATGGATGACGAGGTCGGCCAGCGCCTCGCCGAGGACGGGCATGAACTTGAAGCCGTGGCCGCTCAACCCGGCGCCGAGGTACACCCGTCCGTCTGCATGGTCGGGATGCGGGCCGAGAATGAAGTGGCTATCCGGCGTGTTCGTGTACATACACACGGTGGAGTCAACGAGCGGTCCGGCGGCGCTGGGAAGATAGTCAGAGATAGCGCGCTCCCAATGCGCCTCGTCGTCCGACCGGAGTTCGCGCTCCATCGTGTTCGGGTCGGCGGCGACGCCTGGCGCATGCAACGCGAGTTTCAATCCCGGCTGATCCGCGGTCATGGGAACGCCATAGTGGATTTCGCTCGTATCCGGCCGCTCAAGTCCCCAGACCGGAAAGCGACCGCGTTGAAACGCCGTCAGATTGATGGGATCCACCCACACTACGGTCTGTCGCGTGACAGTCAGTCTCGCGTGCCGGTCGCCGAGCAGACGCCCGGCCCAGGCGCCGGGACAGAGGACGATCTGTTCGGCGCGATAGGTCGAGTTCGAAGTTCGGACCTGTACGCCGTCGGACGCGTCGACCGTCCAGTGCTCGACGCGCTCGCGCTCACGAATCATGGCCCCGTTCTCTCTCGCCACCCGGGCAGCCGCTTCGATCGCGCGTTCGGCGTACACCATCCCGGCGGTGGGCTCCCAGAACCCTTCGAAGTCGTCCGGAATCGTGAACTGGGGGAACCGACTCCTCACTTCGTGTGCGCTCCAGCGTTCGAACGCGAGACCATGCGACTCCGCCGCGCGAGTTGAGCCGTGAACGAGGTCACCGTCCGGTCGACCAAGATAGAGGCCTCCGCAGAGGTCGAGTAAGTCGGCGCCGGCGGCGGACTCGAGAGCGCGCCACGATTCGATCGCTTCGAGGAGAAGCGGCATGTAACTCGGATGCTCGAAATAACAGGCTCGAAAGACGCGGGAATGACCGTGGTGGCTCGATCGTGCGTTCGGGACTGACGCCGCGTCGATCCCCAGAACGCGCCGACCACGGCGGGCGAGTGACGCCACCGTCGCGGCGCCGACGGTTCCGACGCCGACCACGATGCAGTCGAATTGCCGCTCGGATCGCCTCACCACGCGGTCGAGTGTAGCGAACGGCGCCATCGCTCGATAGCCTCACGCGGCGCCCGACTCGCCGTTCAGATTGAACCCGGAGGCACGATGCTCGACTTGATCCCGCTCACCGTTGGTCTGCTCGCGACGGCGTCGACCGTGATCGTCGAACCGATCGCAGATGACGAATCGATTCGCCTGACCACCTCGTCCGACCGCGCGGCTCAACTTGAGTACGAGCAGGCCTTGCGCGCGGAGGTGTCGAACGATGAACTCCGTCGCTGGCACGATCTCATCGCCAGCGAGCCGCACATCGCGGGGACTGAAGGCGATCGTCGGAACACCGAACGAATCGCCGCGGCGTTTCACGCCATGGATCTCGAGGTCGAAGTTCAGGAACTGTGGGTCTACCTGCCGCGTCCGATTGACGCCGAGGTGCGCATCGAATCTCCTCGCGCGATGTCGCTTCCACTTGTCGAGTATCCCGTCGCCGAAGACCCCGACACGGGGCACGCCGGCTTGACGATCGGATGGAACGCCTACAGCGGTTCGGGCGTCGCGACGGGAGAAATCGTGTACGCCAACTACGGCACAAAGGACGATTTCGAACTGCTCGGCGAGTTGGGCGTCTCGTGCGAAGGGAAGATCGTGCTCGCGCGTTACGGGGGAAACTACCGCGGCTACAAGGCGAAGTTCGCCGAGGAAGCCGGCGCGATCGGGTTACTTATCTTCACCGACCCGGCCGAGGCCGGTCGCGCCGGCCTCGCGTATCCGATGGGCGGGTACGCAAACCCGTCTTCCATCCAGCGCGGCTCGATTCTGACGCTGCCCTGGACCGGAGACCCGCTCACGCCATTCGAGCCGGCGACATTGAATGCGGACCGACTCGATCCGGAGGAGGCGCCGCTCCCGCGCATTCCCGTGCAACCGATCGGCTGGGCCGCGGCCGAAGAAATCATGTCGCGCATGACTGGCGACGAAGTGATCGAGCCGTGGCGGGGCGGACTCGAGTCGGTGTATCGACTCACGGGCGGCCCGGAGTTGCGCGTGACCGTTCGCGTCGAACAGGAGCGGGCCATCCGCCGCGTCTGGAATGTGCTCGGAACCCTTCCGGGGAAGACCGAGCCCGAGCGTCTCGTTCTCGTCGGGAGTCATCACGACGCCTGGAACTTCGGCGCGTCCGATCCGACGGCCGGGACCATTGTGACGCTGGAGATGGCTCGCGCGTTCAGCGCGCTGGCGCGCCGCGGCGAGCGGCCCGATCGGTCGCTCGTCTTCGCGACTTGGGACGCCGAGGAGTTCGGCATCATTGGTTCGAGTGAATGGGTCGAAGCGAATCGCGCGCGGCTCTTTGAGCACGGCGTCGCCTACCTCAATCTCGACATGAGCGCCATGGGTCCTCGCTTCGGACCGTCCGCCGCCCCGGCGCTGCAGACCCTGGTGATCGACGCGAGCCGCTATACCCGGGCGCCGACGATCGACGCCGCCGCCGATTCGTCGAATCGAACGGTCTTCGACGAGTGGAGTGAGCGATCGAGCGCCGCGAGCGCTGCGGAGAAGCCGCGCGTGGGCGCGCTCGGCGGTGGATCGGACCATGTCGGGTTCTACTGCCACGCCGGCGTACCTTCAATGTCCTTCGGCGCCGGTGGCGCGGCTGGCACGGCGTACCACTCGAACTACGACACGCGGCACTGGTACCGACTCGCGGTGGGCGATGACTACGAGTCGGCGCGAATGCTCGCGCAGATCGGAGTGACGAGTCTCGCGCGGCTCGCCCGGAGCACGGCGCTGCCGTATGACGCCCGGCGCTATGCGACCGAATCACGAGCGCAATGGAACGATCTCGAGCGCCGTTTCGGCGCGTCGCGACTCGACCGCTGGCGCGAGCGTGGTTCGCTTTCCTCCGACGCCACCACGAGCATCACGGAAGGGATCGACCGGCTCGAGCGTCAAGCGTCGATGACGATGTCGCATCTGGTTGAAGCTCTCGATTCGGATGCGCTCGACGCGTCCACCATCGGTCAGATCAACGAGATACTCATCGGACTCGAGCGCGAATGGATGGATGACGCGGGCATTCCCGGCCGGCCCTGGTTCCGTCATCTCTATGCGGCGCCTGACGAGACATCGGGATATGCGGCGTGGCTGCTTCCGGGACTTCGTCACGCGCTCGAGCACGACGATCCTGCGGAGTTTCACGCAGAATCGCAGCGACTTTCCGCGATCTTCGACGCGTTGACGGCGCGGCTCGGCGAGATTGATGATTTGGTCCACGCGCAATCGACCACGAGCCCTTGAGTCGACCGCCGAGCGCTCACGAAAAGGAAAAGGGGCGGCTTTCGAAGAAGCCGCCCCTCGGGTATGTATATTCGAACTCTCTTGAATCAGTTGATCTGTTCGACGAGAAGGTTCGTGACGCGATTCGGCTCCGCCGCCTGCAGCCAGATGAGTCGCGGCGTGCCGATGTTCGGAACTCGACGCTCGATTGACGCTTCACCGTCGTTGTTCGCCACGGCCGTTCCGCCGAGCTGCGCTCTATCGAGATCGAGCACCACATTGAGGGATGGCACGAAGCTCGATCCCTTTCCGCGCAGGCTGTACGCGAAATACACCGTCTCACGCGGCGTCGCGCCTGTGACATAGAGGTTGGCGTCGCGATTCGCGAACAGGGGATCGGCGGTGAGCAGGAATGGATCGCCGCATTCGGGCTCGATCACGGAGAACGCGTCGAGGCCGGCTTCCGTGACCGAGTTGTTCGGACGGTCCGAGGCCGAGAATCGCATGCGCATCGTATTCGTCGGCGTGATGTAATCGCCGACGCGATACTGCTTCAACTCCCAGCCGTTCGTCGCGGTGATCGTCTCCACCGTGACCCAACTCGACCCGTCATCATTCGAGAGTTCGACCTCGAGTTCGTCATCGCCGTCATCGCTGGTGAACCACAGCGCAGCGCGGATGAAGGCGTTCTCGGTTTCAACCGCGAAAGTCGGAGATTCGACTTCGGTCGGCCCGCCGTCGAGATCCTCATCTGGCCCGAGTCCGGTGACATAGCAGCGGCCGGAGCCGTCGAAATCGGAAGGAGGATCGCCCCGGCCGCCACTGTTCCCGACGGGAACACCGCGCTCCCAGGCGCCGTCGCTGACATTCGAGTTGCGAACGGTCCAGCCCTGATTCGTCTCGAAATCATCCTCGAAAAGCGAATTGAGACCGAAGGCCGAAATGACGCTCCAGCTGTCGATCGGCGCCGTCGAGGGGCTCGTGAAGAGTCGCGCGTCCGTCGACTCCGCGGAGACATAGTACCGCAGGGCATCTCCGCACTCGGACGGTGGGAACGCCGCCTCGAAGAGACCTCCACCGATGTCGGTGAACGGAATCTCGACGAACCCGGTTCCGTTGTCGACATGGAGCGTCGCCGAGCCGCTCTGGTAGGACGCGTCGCGCTCGACGATTTCGATCTGAAGCAAGGCGCCGCCGCTGGGGCTGATGACCTCGGGACGACCGAGTGGATAGTTGATCGTGAGTCCCGAGACCGCCGCGCTCGCGTCGACCACGAAGAGGCCGCGGCTGAGATCGCTGATGATGACCTTGCCGCTCTCGAAGTACGGGTAGCAGCTCCACGCGCCGTCGAAACCGGCGCCGTTGCTGCTCGGATATGTATCAAAGAAGCCGACTTCGAAGGCGTCGAGGGCGTTCGAGGCGTCGAAGATGCGCAGGCCGCTCGTGTAGTTCGCCTCGTACACGAAGAAGTTCTTCACATACAGGTTGTGATCCGTCGACGGGAGCCCGGAGGTGAAGGTCGTCGCGAGGAACGGGTTCTCCAGATCAGAAACATCGAACACGAGCGTGCGCGTCGTCAGCGCGGTGCCGCTGAGTTCATCAAGTTCGTCGTTCACGAAGAGGTACTGCTGGTCGTCGCTCAACCAGCACTGGTGGCAGTACTGCAGGCCCGGATACGTACGGGCCGAGAGCAGGAGCATGTTCGACTTGTCCGTCACATCCCAGATCTGGACGCCGGAGGTCCCGTTCGCGCAGAAGGCGATCTCGCGTCCGTCGTACGGACCCTCGGTATAGGTGTAGACCTGGGCGTCATGGCAATACGGACTCCCGCGCATCTGACCGGCGAGCACCGGGTTCGTCGGGTCGCCGTTGAGATCGAACGCGACCGGCGCCCCTCCGTTGATGTTGGCGCCGACGAGGTAGAGGTATCCGCTCTCCTCGTTGATGACCACATTGTGCGAGGTGCGCACGCTGTTCCCGGTGAAACGACGGACGAGCGTGGCGACGCCGTTGTCGACATTGCTCAGATCGATGATGTCGATTCCGCCTCCGCCTTCATTGACTGCGTAGGCGTAGTCGCCGAATACCTTGATGTCGCCCCACAGGCTGTCCGTGTGTGGAATCGTGTTCAGCACGACCGGGTTCGCCGGATCCGTCACTTCGACCACCGCGACGGCGTTTGACAACCCCATCAGCGCGTATTCGCGACCGGACGCCGAGGTGTACCCCCAGCAGTCGTTCCCGTTCGCGGCGCCGGTGCCGAATTGGGAGAGCGTGACCTGCGAACTCAGATCCACATTGAGGAACGAATACTGGCCCGAAACCGGGGCCGCCATCAGACTCACCGCGGTCACCACGCCGCTGAGAGTGAGCATCAGATTCCGCAGCATGAGTACACCCTTCTCCTGGGGTTCGAACGAATCCACACCTTGCGTCGTATGATGAGCGCCACGGTGGGAACGACGCATTACCGGTCGTTCCGGACGCCCTCCGGCTGGCATAACCCCGTCCGGCGTCAATTCATTCCCGGTTTGGGAATTGCCCGGGGTCGCCGAGCGTTCATGGTAGCATAACTGGTCCGGTATCAGGGCGGTTGTTCCCGTGATTCGCAAACGGTCCCCGCCCAAGCCCGCATACCGATCGACGGGAACAAATCGGAACAGACGACCGTTCTTCAGGGGAGTCATGGCTCATTTACACCGGAAACCGGGATGGACGCCGCGCCGAGTCGCGACGGTCGTCGCAGCGACTGCACTTGCGGTCGCGCCGGCGGCTCTCGCCCACGATCCGGGGTATGTCATCTACGACCTCGGCACGCTTGGAGGCGCCGAGAGCATCGCGTGGAACATCAACGAAGACGGCCATGTCGTCGGCGCCGCTCAGAACGCGGCCGGCGAATGGCGCGCCTGCATCTGGGTCGACGGCGCCCCGTTCGATCTCGGGACCCTCGGGGGGCCGACGAGTCGTGCGTATGGAATCAACAGCGCGCGGCAAGTCGTCGGCGAGGCGGACATGGCGGATGGGACCTCGTCCTACGCGACGGGATGGGACCCGGACCGGGGCACCTTCAATCTCGGCGCTCTGGGTGGGACGCGAAGTATCGCCTGGGAAGTCACCGACGACGCTGAAGTCGTCGGCGAGGCCGAGAACTCGACCGGGGAAACCCGCGCGTTCCTGCGCGTTGGCTCGAACATGACGGACCTCGGTTTGCTGCCGGGCCACGCGCATAGTGGCGCTTACGCGCGAAGCTCGAACGGCTTCACGGTCGGATGGTCCGAAGACGCGGCCGGCGATCGCTCCGCCGTGTATTGGGATCGTAATCTCGCTCTCGTGGAACTCGATGATCTCGACGGGCCGTTCGCCGAAGCCCGGGCGATGAATCGCGAAGGCATCGCCTGCGGCTACGCCGAGTCCGGCGAAGGGGAGATGACCGCGCTCTCGTGGGACAACGGCGTGATGATCGCGCTCGGCGGCTTCCCGACGGGCGGTGACAGCTTCGCGTACGACCTCAATGTCGTCCCGGAGTTCATCGGCGAAGCGTACCTCGTCGCGGCGGACGAGATGCAGGCCGTCCTCTGGAAGAACGACCGCATCACGAATCTGAACACGCTGCTTCCGCCCGGATCATCGTGGGACACGCTCCTCAGCGCGCACGCGATCAACAATGCCGGTCAGATCGTCGGCGTGGGACGAAATTCGAACGGCGAACGCCACGCGTACCTGCTCGACCCGAAGCTCGGGCTCGCGAACCCGATTCCGGGTGAAGCGGGTGAGCTCAATCTGATCGACGCCGCGGGTGCGACGCCGGGCGCGCGCGTGCACATCGTCTACGGATTCGAATACGGATCGACCGCCGTTCCCGGGTGTCCGGGCGTGAACCTGGACATCGCGCGGCCGACTCGGCTTGCTTCATTGACGGCGGACGAGACGGGGCATGCGATCATCGAAGTCTTCGTCCCGCAGGCGGCGCGACTGCGCACGACCCTGCTGCAGGCCATTGAAGAGGGTTCCTGCGAGAAGAGTGTAATCACCATCTGGACCTGGATGTAACGATTCAACGGGCGCGTTATTCACATGGAACAGTGGCTCGTTTCGAAATCGAGCCTCAGGAGAAGTTTGAGATGATCAATCGAGTGCGAACGGGGCTGGCGGTGGTCGCCGCAGCCGCCTTCATGGGCGCCGCGTCGGCGGACATCTGGTACTTCGAGTCGAACCTGACCGGCGATCAGCATGTCCCTTCGACGGGCAGTGAGGCCTTCGGGACCGCGACCCTCGTGTACGACAGTGAGACCGGGAAGATCGACATCGATCTCTATGTCGAAGGGATCGAACACGCCGATCTGCTGTATGCGCACCTTCATCAGGGCCGTCTCGGGTTTTACGGCGACATGCTCATGCACCTCGGCAACGGCGATGTGTTCGTGCCTGACGGAAACGGACTGCGACGCACGATCACCGGCGCCGACTTCCCGCAGGACTTTGACTACGACCTGTTCACGGGCGGAACCTACATCAATGTGCACTCCGTTCAATGGGAAGCCGGCGAGATTCGCGGGCAGCCGCTTCCGTCGCCCCTTCTCACGCACACGGCGCTGAAGCGTGGAACACACGCAAGCCTTTCGGTAAGCGGCGCGCAGCCGAGCGAGCGGGTGTACTTCGCCTTCAGCTGGGAGGGTGTGGGCGAGAGCGATCCGATCACCCAGCTCGGTGGCATCGTGCTCGATCTCAATGAACCGGTCACCCTTGCGGGCGTCGGCCGCGCAGACATCAATGGGCGCGCGGTTTTCGAGGGGTTCGTCTCTTCGAGAGCGCCGGCGCTCGAACTCGCCATGCAGGCGGTTATCGCCCGAGGCCCGGACTCGGTGAAGTCGAACACCCAGACCACCGCCGTGATGCCGTAAGGGAGCGATCTTCGGATTTCGAGCGGAGCCCATTTTGATTCGGAGCTCCGGCTCGGGGTTCGATCAACCTGATGAACTCGGCGCCCGTACCGGCCGATGACGAACCGGGCGGGCGTCGACGCATTGGATTTCGTCGCGCCGGAGACGAAAGGAACGACCGATATGTCGAAGATCGGGATGCTCAACGGGGAGGGGCGTCGGTATGCGCTCGCCATGGTTGCGACCGGTTTCATCGCCGGAACGGCCGCGGCCCAGGTGGTCTCGGTTCGCTCGGAGGTCGACTCGTCGCGATCGTTCACGCCTCTGCAGTCGTACACCATGGCCGAGAGCCACGATGGCCTTCTGTTCTTCTGTGGATTGAAGAGCATGGGTCGTCACGATCTCGCCCGCGATGGTCGCGAAAGCTTTCCCGGCGAGCATTTCAATCGAAGCGTGCATCTGTTCGATCTCGATACGAAGACCACGCTCTCGGGCTCGATCGAACATTTCTCGGCGACCATGCTCGAGACCCTGACGGTCACGAATCCGCAGTCCGTGCAGTACGGCGACACCCTCTACATCTACGGCGGGTACGGGCCGGTTTCGGATTCCCGGGGCTGGGCGACACGCGACACGGTGACGACCGTCGACCTTGCCGCTGTGCGTGACGCGATCGTCCAGCAGCAGCCGATTCCCGAGTCCGCCTTCGTTTCGCAGACGGCGCCGCTCGCTCAGGTGGCCGGCGGACGCATTCTCAAGCTCGGGGGTTATCACCTTCTCGTAGGCGGCGCCGGGTTCATCGGGAATTACGCCGACATCGACAACTTCGTAACCCAGTACTCCGAGCGCATTCATCTCTTCGATCCGAACCGCAGCTTCATCGATCCCGTGCGCACCTGGGTCGATCCGGAGTACCACCGGCGCGACGGCAATGTGACGCCGATCACCATCGGCCCCTACGGCGACCAACGGCCCGGGTTTCTCTTCCACGGCGGCGTGTTCAAGCCCGGGAATGAGTTTCAGCCCGAAGCGTGGGAACACCCGCTCACTTTCGATTCGGGCGACATGACGGTCACGGTCGACCGCTCGTTCGAGCAGATGATGAACCAGTACGAAGGCGCCCGGGTGAGCTTCCACTCGGAGTCGAAGGGTGAAAACTACATCATCACGATGGGCGGCCTGTCCGCGTCGCGCTGGGACGGATCGCAATTCGTGCCCGACTTCGCGATTCCGTGGGTTATCGATGCGTCAATGATCACGACTCGTGACGGCCGCGCCGTCGACGAGCGCATCGTCGGCGCCGCGATCAACCCGGTGACGAACACCGAGTTCGTTCCAAACGCGGCGCTGCCGACGAATTCGATCGGCCAGATTCTCTGGGATGAACTGCCGCCCGGTGAGACGCTTCTCGGTCATTACTACGGCGGCATCGAGGCCCGGAGCCCGGGAAGTTCGGCGATCACCGAGGCCTCATCCAGGGTGTACGCGGTCTACGGAACGATCGACAAGATCGAACTCGAGGCGACGCCGATCGTCGCCGGCCAGGACGCGGTGTTTACGCTTACGAACGCCGACCCGGACGCGGGACTCACCTTCGCGTACAGCGTCGACGGCCCGGGCCCGCGATTCGTTCCGGCGCTCCAACTTTCGATCGATCTCACGCCTCCGGTTCGTGTGTTCGCCCGGCGACGCGCCGACGCGAACGGTGAAGCGACGGTCACCATGCGTGTGCCTTCGAACGCTCCAGCTCGCGAGATCTGGATCCAGGCCGTAATGGAAGAAGGTCGAGGGTTTGAGAAGTCAAACCTGATCGCCGACACGATTCAAAACTGAACGGTGTTTGGCCGGTAGAATCGCTGCGCCCCTCCAGAGTGCGCTGCGATGCCGACCGAAACGATCGAGAACTATCTGAAGCAGATCTACCTCCTCGAGCAGAAGGAGGACGGCGGCCTCGTGTCGATGGGACGCATCGCGGAGGCGATGGAAGTCGCTCCCGGCACGGCGACCGCCATGGTCAAGCGACTCGCCGGATCGCGGCATTTGCTCTACGAGCCTTACAGCGGCGTCCGACTCAGCGCGAAGGGGCGCGATGTCGCGTTGCTCGTTCTCCGCCGTCACCGACTCATCGAATCGTTCCTCGTGGACACGCTCGGGCTCGATTGGTCCGAGGTCCATGAAGAGGCGGAGCGGCTCGAGCATGTCATCTCCGACCGGCTCCTCGAGCGCATCGACAACTTTCTTGGTCGTCCCAAGTTTGATCCGCACGGCGATCCGATCCCCGATATGGAGGGTCGCGTGCGCGAAGCGTCGCTCATCAGCCTTCCGGCATGCGAACCGGGAGCCCGGGCTCGCGTCGCCCGAGTGCTCGATCAGAATCGGCGGTTTCTGCAATTCGTCGATGAGCGCGGACTTCGACCCGGCGCCGAGATCGAACTCGTATCGATCGACAGCGTCGCCGACTCAGTGACCGTCCGGGTTGACGATCACTCCGTGACGATGGGGCGTTCAGCGGCGGCGAAACTTCTCGTCGAAATGATCGGCGCGTAACGCGCACGATCTCGCCGCGCTGTTCATTGAGCCACATCACCCGAGATGACCTCGGTCGTATTGTGCTGCACGGCGGCCTGGAACCACAGGCGGCGTCCGGCGGCCCGGGCGGGCGTCTCCGCGATGAGCGTGGCGACACCGCTTGCATTTGAACGCCGCGTTCCCATGAGGATGGGATAGTCGATCGCCATCGTCACGCCGAGTTGCGGCGCCTCCCATTCACCGGGGCCATGACGGCTGAAGAAGAAACTCACGCGCGTGTCGGGCGGCGCGTTCGTCACGGTCGCCGTCACTTGTTCTCCCACTTGAAGAGGGGAAATGTCGAGACGCATCTCGCTCGTGAGGCGCCAGATCTCTCCTCCGCCGTGCTCGACCATGAGCAATTCGCCGCGCCCGTCTTCGCCAAAGGACGCGAGGCTGCGAATCTCCGCCCCGGTCGGATCGATCTGATGCTTGATGTTCTTGATGTCGGTCTGGCGCTGGTGGCGCGTCGCCATCCAGACTTCGCCGGTGCAGAAATCACCGAAGAAGTAGGCGCCGTGATAGAGAGGGAGGCGGTCGCCTCGATACGCATACCCACCCGTCACCGAGCATCGGCGGAAGCTGTGGTCATACGCGAACATCGGGGCAATGAGCACGCCGTTCGGATCGCAGTCTTCCGGCGGGTTGTAACATTCCGGACCTTCCTGCAGACGCCAGCCGTAGTTGCGCCCCGCGGCGGCGCCGGCGCGCTGAAAGTTGATCTCCTCCCAGCCCTCCTGGCCAACATCCCCGAAGTAGAAGTCACCCGTCACACGATCGAAACTGATCCGCCACGGCTGGCGCACCCCGAGCGCCCAGATCTCCGGCAACGCGTTCGGATCGTTCACGAACGGATTATCCGGCGGAATCGAATACGGCGTACCTCCGTCCACATCGACGCGGAGGATCTTGCCCTGGTACATCTCGAGGTTCTGCGCCACATTGTTCGGGTCGCCGCCAATGGCCTGACCGTCACCGCATGAAATGTAGAGGTATCCATCATTCGGTCCGAACGCGATGCCGGATCCATAGTGGTCCCAGGTCCAGTTCTCGATGTCGAGAATGATCTGGATGGAATTGATCATGCCGCGATCGGGATTGTTCGGATCGGTGCGGAAGCGGGCCACCACATAGCGGTTGTTCCGTCCGCCGATCGCGATGTAGAAAAGACCGTTGTTCCAGTAGTCCGGGTGGAACGCCATGTTGAGCAGCCCGGCGTGCGCGATCGTCGAAATCTGGTTCGACACATCGAGGAACGGCTCGGGGACAATCTGACCGTCGCGGATGATGCGCACCAGCCCCGTGTTCTTCTCGCCCACGAAGATCCGCTCAGTCTCGCCGTAGGGCGCCGTCGCGAAGGTCGGCTGGATGAATCCGTTCGCCACGAGTTCCGCGCCGAGTCGTTGCGCGGACGCCGCCGGCGAAAGGGCGAGCGTGAGGAGAATGAGAACCAGAGGCGCTCCGGCGGCGCACATGCCGAATCGTTTCACACGCAACACAGCAGAACTCCGAGAACCTGTGCCAGGATGAGAATCGGATGCGGGCCGACCCGCCTGAGACCACCATGCGCCCGTTCCGGCGCACCCATGATTATGACTTCGCCTGAACCCGACGGCAATCAGGTTTCTCGTGAAGTCGGTGCGAATGCGGATCTGACTGCTTGAACGGTCCTCGCCGGGGGTCAGAAATCGACCCGAATCGGGTCCGGGAACGGCGGCGTGAGTGGCGTGAGACCGTCGATCTCCCGCCATCGATCGGCGTCCGGATCGCCGATTCGAATTCGATAGGGGCCGCGTCCGTACGCCGGAGGATCGATGCGGCCGCCTTCGAGCCGCAGCGCATATTCAAGTTCGTCGGAGTGTTCATCGAAGACGAGCAGCACGGGATCGTCGAGTCCCGTGACCTCCAGCGGCGCGAGAATCCCGATCGGCTCGCGGCCATCATTGTCGAATGGCCGGATGACGATGGGCCACCCCTTGTACTGCGCGGTGTCGCCGGCGTCCGGATGAACCCAGCGGGGCCAGCATTCGAGGGTGATCGTGCGCTGCTCCCGATCAAACACCACGACGCCGAATCCCGGAGCGCGGTCATAGAGCGCCGCCGGTTCGATCCCGGCGCGGAAGGGATTCGCGACTGCGGCGACCGTCATGCGATTGCCGAATCCGTCAAGGAAGTCACCGGTGTATCTCGGATCGCCATCACTCCGGTTCATCCCGGGCTCGGGAGGAAACCATCGGCGCGGCCAGGTGTTCGTGATGGCCGGCGTGCTGAACGCGAACGGACCGTCTCGGAAAGACTCCATGCCATACTGAATGACGGCGCCGAGGTGCTGATCACCCGCGATATGTATCGCGCGAGCCGATCGAAGACGCCGAAGCGCTTCGTTCCGACCGGTCTGCGGCCAGCCGTTCGAATCCGCGTCGGCCGCGAGCTTATGTGACGACGGGTAGACGCTCTTCCCCTCGATCGGAATCGCGGGAATGCTGGCGCCGCTCGTCGTGTCCGCGGGAATCGTCGCGAGATTCGAGAAGATCGTCTGCGAGAGCGCGACTTTCGTCCATGCGTGATTCGACCAGTCGGCGGCCCACTCGTCGAGCATGGCGAGTTGTCGAGCGCCCAGAAGCTCGGCGCCGTCGACATCGGCGTCGCGCGCCGGATCGAAGTCCGGATTCTGAAACCATCCATTCACCACTCGACCGTTTGGAATCACGACGGACGGAGCGCTCTTGAACTGGCGGTCGGCGAGGATGGCGAAGCTCACACCGCCGTATTCAAGACGGGTGAAGTACACCGAAACGCCGTTCGGGAGAGGCGCCGGGTCATAGGGATCGGGGAGATGGGCGGTCTGCGTGCGATGGACCACATTGACGAATTTCGGGGGCATTCGATAGCCGCCACGATCCTGCGCCGACAGATCGGGACGATCGGTCGCGGTAACTCCTCCGGCGCCCCAGATGTTGCCGTGATACACATCATGGTCGTCGGGAATCGTGATCGACGGAATGTCGCGGGTGAGGTCGCCGAACGCCCAGAGAAAGCGCGACCAGCGATGGAGGTAATCGAGTGTCGCCTTGCCCCGGCGGCGATCGGCCGGCGTGAGATCGCCTTCGTAGATCTGATCGCCTGAGAAGTAGAGGAGGTCCGGACGGCGCGAGCGCACGGCGTTGACGAGTTCATCGTGCGGAAACCAGACGCCCCCATGGTTCCAGCGAAGATCGCCCGTGAAGATCTTGTGACAGGTGAGCGAGGCGAGCGTGAGACGATCGGGATCGGCGGGCGTCGTGCGGATGGTTCCGCGATACTCGCGCACGGCTCCGTTCGCGTCGGTATAGGACACGAGGTAGGGCGCCTCGTCGGCGCCACTCCAGTCATCCAGGCGAAACAGGAAGGTGTTGGACGCCGGTTCGAGTTCGGCGCCAAGCACAATCGCCGGCTCTTCGACACCACCGGCAGGGTCGAAGAGATGGAGTTCGGCGTGCGAGGGATCGTCCGGCCCGAGCGGCGCCATATGCGCCGTCAGCTTGAGTGCGCCGGCACTTACGGTGTACTGGGTCGCGAGAACCGGACCCCAGGCGCGCTCGGGACGCGACGCGATCTTCTCTCCGCTCATTGTCCACTCATCGAACCAGAATCCTCCCTCGGCGCCGCCTCGATGTGAGACGATCGCGATGCAGCCATCGACTTTTTCCGGAGCCACCGAACGGATAACGGCGCGGCTCAGCGGTTCATCAGGATCATCACCGATGGCAGCGAGACTCAGTCGATATCCGGCGCCGTTCGATTCGCGCTCCGCGGTGAGCTCGAGCGTGATCCGCGACCAGGTCGCCCGCGGGCCCGCGAACGCCGATTCGGCCGGCGGAATGAGCGGGGCCTCGTTCGGCCCGAGCGCGCCGCCGATGGACCATCCGCTCCGCGTATCGGCGCCAACCGCGTTATCGCGGAAGGCGACCCGTCCGGCGCCGTCGATGACCGCGAGAATCCCGCCGTCCGGCGCCGGGCGGTGGTGAGTCATCGCCGTGAGCCGGTAATCGACTTCGGGACCACCACCTCCGATGAGGAATCCGGCCCAGGAGTTCGCGTCCGGCCCCGCCGGCGTCGAGAGCGGACCGAGGTCGATGCGCATCTGGAACGAACCGTCGTCGCTCCGGAGACTGCGCGTGAGCAGGTGCAGCGTGCGCAGCGGAAATCGAGGCGCCGACTCGATGCACTCGACACGCCCTCCGTGCAGACGCCAGTCCTGATATCGATTCGCGAAATAGTCTCGGCCGATCCAGGGGCGCGTCACACCGTCGACGAACGAATCGCGGAAGTCGTCCACGCTTCCCCGCGCGACGCTGGCGCCGCCGAGCAGAATCGTGAGCAGAAGACTGATGGTCACCCTCATGGCGTGGCTCCCGGCGTCGCCGATGAATCAAGGGGCGAGAAAGCGTCCCCCGTCGACACGGAGAATCTCCCCGGTGATGTAAGCGCCGCGTTCAACGAGGAAGGCGACCGCGTCGGCGGCGTCTTCGGGCGTGCCGGGGCGTTCGAGTGGAATATGCGACTCGTACTCTCTGATTTCGACTTCATCCGCGTCGGGAGGCCAGGCGACGACGCCCGGCGCCACGCCGTTCACTCGTATATCCGGCGCCAGTTCTCGACTGAGGACGCGGACAAGTTCAACGAGCGCCGCCTTGCTCATGCTGTAGGCGCCGTAGGAGCGACGGGGTCGACCCATGACATGGATGTCGCCGAACGCCACGACGGATCCGTTCGACTCTCGAAGTCGGTCCCGGAACGCCTGCGTGAGAAGAAGCGGCGCGAGCGCGTTGATGCGAAAGTGCGCAAGCGCATCCTCGGCGGTGACGCGGCCAAACGGGGTTCGATGGTACTGGCTCGCGTTGTGTATAAGGGCGTCAAGCCGGGGCAGCGTCGACGCCAGGGCGGTCGCCCACGCCTCCACCTCATGCATGTCGTTCAGGTCGAGGCGGTGGGTGTGGATCGTCGCGCCGAGTCGCTCGCACTCCCGCGCGGTATCGCGCATGTCCTTGTCGGAAGTGAGCCAGGTCGCAATGAGATCGAATCCATCGCGGGCAAGGCGCCGCGCGATCGCGGCTCCGACTCTCTTCGCGGCTCCGGTCACCAGGGCGATCGGACGATCACCGGTCACGACACGGCGTCCTCATCGTCCGAGCGGGACGACGGCCTGCCCTGGCGAGAGGTCGGCGGCGCGGCGCGGCGACCCGACTCCGTCCAGGGATCGACGGCCTCCCCGTCCCGGTGGGTCGAGCGCGACGACTCCGAGCGCCGTCGCATCCGCGCCCCGGCCGTCAACACCACGATGAGAAACAGGCCGCCGAGCGTGAGAATCACGAGCGCGAGCAGCGGCCAGGCGATCAATCCGGGTGAGTCGGCGTCGGCGCCACCGGGCGCCGCGGTCACCGTGAAATTCGCGATCGAAAGGAACTGGATGCTCACCGTCCCAGTATATCGAAGGGGAGCCCGGGGGCGGACCGCTTCCATCTGTAGGGATGGCGACGATGGCGCAGCGCCCGATTCATGGGGCGAAGTCGAGACGAGCGGCGGCGCGAGCCGATCGGAGTGAAAGAGAATCGACGACCGACGCGCCGTCGAATTTGTATCATCGAAGGGGATGGAACGAGTGGCCTCCCACCCAGCCTGACCGCCCGGTCAACCGATTTGGAGCCCGCATGAAGCCTGTTCTTCGCCACGGCATTGATCTTCGCCGCTTTGGAATGTGCCTCGTCGTCGCTCTCGGCGCGGCCTGGTCGGCGACGCCGGCGCCGGCTCAGTCTGATCGCGACCGGACAAGTCTTTCCGCGCGGGAATGGTCGAGTCGAGTCTGGGAGGAAGCACGGGCTGATCAAGGGGCGCCGGATCGGGTCTTTGACGAATGGGGACGGGTGCCGTCGACCCATACCGACGCCGGAGTGCGAAATCTCCGGAGCGGGCTCGATCACTTTCTGTCCAATCTCGACGCGTCGATCGAAGAACGCGCTGAGCTCTATTCGGACAGCATGAGCGAGCTCGCGACCGCGCTCGACGAGGATCGTCTCGCCGATGCGCTCGCCCATGCTCTGGCGGCGCATGAAGTCGCCCTGCGACCACGCGAAGTCGCCTCCGTCCGCGACACGACCAGCCTCCCCACCGCGCAGGAAGCGCTCGCGGCCGAAATCGTGGTGCGCGCCGTGCGGCGAGCGGAAGCCGCCGCCGAACTCGCAGAGTCGCGGGGAGACCTGTTCGAGGCTCACGAGCTCTATTACCGGTTGAACGCGCTGATGAGCGAAGATCAGCGCTTCGAGCGCGATGTGGAGCGCGTCGCTCGGCGCCTCGCGCTCATTCGCTTCTATGACGATCGTCAGTTCTACTCGCTCAGTCGTGAGTACCAGCTGCGGCAGGGCGAAGCGGACGACGACGAGCGGCCTTTCCAGGCCGATCCGGAGCCGTGGCGCGAGCGCCTCGCCGGAGTTTCGCAATCGCTCGCGCGACAGACTCTGGCGAAGGCCGTGAAGCATCATCTCTGGCAGCCGGGGTGGGGCGAGCTTCTCGACGGCGGCTTCGAGGCGCTCGAGACACTGGTCACGACGACGCAACTCGAGAGTGAGTTTCCCGGACTGGCTCGCCGCGCCGAGCGGGAGGCGTTCCTCGACTACCTCATGTCGAGCCGCGCCCGTTTGCGCGACCTTGGCTCCGACGCGGAGTCCTGGAAGATTTTCCTCGAACTCCGTGATCTCGTCGAGAAGGCACAGGACACCGTCGGGCTTCCGGAAGCCGTCGTCGTACACGAATTCACGGAGGGCGCCGTCGCCCGGCTCGATTCATTCTCGAGCGTCATCTGGCCATACGACCTCGATATGTTCGCCCGACAGCTCGATGGCTCGTTCACCGGAGTCGGCATTCAGATTACGCTGGACGAGGCGCGTCGGTTGCGCATCGTGACGCCGCTCGAAGATACGCCGGCGCACCATGCCGGGATTCGCGCCGACGACTACATCAAGGCGATCGACGGACATTCGACCGTCGGCATCTCGCTCGATCAGGCGGTGAGTCGAATTACCGGGCCGAAGGGCACGCAGGTGACGCTCACGATCGAGCGTGAGGCCGACGAGGACCCGATCGATTACACGCTGCGGCGTGAAGAGATCGAGATCTTCACCGTGAAGGGCTGGCGACATACCGGGCCGAATGAATGGGACTGGCTCATCGATCCCGAGCGTGGCGTCGGATACATTCGACTCACCGGCTTCCTCGATCGCACGCCGAATGAGTTCGATCGCGCCATTCACCTCATGAAGGAGCAGGCGGACGCGACGGGTTTGCGCGGCCTCATTCTCGATCTGCGCTTCAACCCGGGTGGCCAACTTCGCGCCTCGGTGGAGATTGCGAACCGTTTCGTTGACGATGGAGCCATCGTGTCCACGCGTGGGCCCCGAACGCTTCCGCAGGAGCGGAAGGCGAGTCGCGCCCGCGCCGCGGCGCTCGACGGCGTCGAAGTGGTCGTGCTCGTCAATGAGGGGTCCGCGTCAGCGAGCGAGATCGTCGCCGGCGCGCTCAAGGATCATGATCGGGCGCTCATCGTCGGCACGAGGACCTACGGCAAGGGAAGCGTGCAGAAGATCGAAGTGCTCTCCGGCGGCGATGCGCTCTTCAAACTGACCGGCGAGTACTATGTGCTTCCCAAGGGGGGCGTGATCCATCGCGAAGACGACTCGACCGAGTGGGGGGTCGACCCGCACTTGCTCGTGCGCATGCCTCCGGGTCGGATCGCCGACGCGATTCGCATGCGACAGGACGCCGATGCGCTCGCCGACGGTCTGAACGGGGCCGAGGAGGAACTCGTTCGGCGAGATCCGAATCGACTCCTCGACGAGGGAATCGATCTGCAACTTCAGACGGGCTTGATCATGCTGCAGTCCCGCCTGCTCGACTCGGTCGCCGAGCACGCGCTCCTCGAGACGCGCTGACTCGTCGCTCGCTCGCTCGCTCATTCACTTCATGTCGGGATTGAATCGAAGCAGTTCCCGCAGCGCGGCGCCGGGATCCTCGGACTTCATGAGCGATTCACCGACGAGCGCGATTCGAACGCCGACCTTGCGCAGTCGCCGCAGATCGTCGGCGCTGCGGATGCCAGATTCGGCGACGAGAATCTTTCGATTCTCCACGAAATCCGCGACGCGGAGCGTGTGGTTGATGTCCGTCCGCATCGTCGAGAGATCGCGATTGTTCACCCCGAGAAGCGCATACCCGGGGTGCGGGAAACCGATGTGGGGCCGTACGCGAAGCAGGTTTTCGACCGAGTGGGCCTCGATGAGGGTCGTCATCTTGAGTTCGGTCGCGAGGATAAGAAGATCGACGAGTTCGCCTTCTCTCAGGGCCTCGGCGATGAGGAGTACGGCGTCGGCGGACGCGGCGCGGCTCTCGTAGAGTTGCCAGGGATCGACGATGAAGTCCTTACGAAGCACCGGGAGCGGCACCCGGTTGCGAATTCGACGGATGTAGTCGATATCGCCGGCGAAGTCCTCGGCGTCGGTCAGGCAGCTGATCGCCGCCGCGCCCGCTTCGTGGTAGGCTTTGGCGATGACCGCCGGATCAAAATCGTCGGATCGGTACTCCGGTCGTATCCAGCCCGCGGACGGGCTCTTGCGCTTGATCTCGGCGATGATGGCGGTGCGTTTGTCGGGCGCGTGGCTCGTAACGGCGGTGAAGAAGTTTCGGGGTGGATCCGCTTCGAATGCTCGACGGCGCATCGACTCGAGAGAAACCTGCTCCTTCGCCGCCGCGACTTCGTCGCGTTTCCGCCGGATGATTTTGTCGAGCGCGTTCGCCATCGGTCTCCTCGCCGCGTCGCCGGTCGTTATAGCCGGGCCGCCGGGGGGCGTCGACCAGCCGGCGTCACCCGACGCCGCCGCGGCGCTCCGATTCGTTTCGCTCGGCCTCGCGGGCATCGGTCTCATTGTTCTCGCCGGCTTTCTCTACAAGGTTACGCGCCGTCCGCGCTGGCTCGAACGGACGAGTCGCGCGCCCTCGCTCGATCCGCTCGGCGGTTTCATCGTGCTCTGGGTGGCGCTGCTCGTTCCGATCCTTCGCATCGGCGCCGCGCGCGTTGTGGGATTCGATCCGGGTGACGATCCCGACATCCGAAGCCTCGCGATCGGCTTCTGGCTGAGTTACGGCGTGTCGCTCGCGACCGTTATCGCCTGGCTTGTCGTCAAGCGGCGGTCGAGGCGGGGCCTCGAGTCATTCGGAGCGACGGTCGAAAAGCCGCCGGCGTCATTGTCCCGCGCCGCGGCGGTTGGGATCATCGCGTTTCTTCTCGCATTCCCGACGCTTCAATTCGTCGGGCTTGTCGCGAACTATGTGCAATACTCGATCACGAGTGAAGTGGTTGATCCGATCGGCCACAAGACGCTCGCCTCACTCAGCGGGCAGCCGTTCGATCTCTGGGCGCTGCTGGTCGCGCTCGCGGTGATCGTGGCGGCGCCCCTCATCGAAGAGACGATCTACCGCGGCACGGTGCAGGCGGTCATCCGGGGTTCGGGCGCTTCGGGGTGGATCGCCATTCTTTTCGCCGCGGCGCTCTTCGCGGCCATGCACTGGTCAAGCGTGCCCGCCGAGTCGCGCGGCCCAGGGCTCGTGCAGCTCTTCGCCCTCGGCGTCATCCTCGGGCTCGCGTACGAGAGGACCGGTCGGCTGCTCACGCCGATCGTCATCCACGGACTCTTCAACCTGACGGAGCTCAGTCTGTTCTACGCGTTTCGAGATGTGATCGCGGGATGACGCGCGATTGCAAGCTTCGACGCCCGTGGGGCGGACACGGTCGGCCGCGCGTCCCTAGACTTCGCCCGTCATGAGCCAGCACACGAGCGAAAAGCCGCGCATTCTGACCGGAGATACGCCGACCGGCAAGTTGCACCTCGGCCACTTCGTCGGGAGCATCGAACGGCGGGTCGCGCTTCAGGATTCGCACGACTGCTACTTCATCATCGCGAACATTCATGCGTTCACGACGCGATCGCAGCAGCCGGACGAGATTCGATCCGACACGATTGAGATCGTTCGCGACTATCTCGCCGCCGGGATTGATCCCGAACGCGCGACGATCTTCCTGCAGAGCGAAGTACCGGCGATCTCCGAGTTGACCTACTTCTTCGCCATGCTGCTCGGCTATGGGCGCGTGATGAAGAACCCGACCATCAAGGATGAGATCCGAGTCAAGAATCTCGGCGATCAGTATTCGTTTGGATTCCTCCTCTACGCCGTCGGTCAAACCGCCGATATCCTCGCGTTTCGCCCGGAGGCGGTGCCCGTAGGTGAGGACCAGGTTCCGCACATCGAGATGACGCGTGAGGTCGCGCGCAAGTTCAACCAGATCTATTGCGGCGTCTCCGACCAAGTGGCGGACGACGACCATGTCGAACACGGTGGGCTCTTCCCCGTTCCGCGCGCCGAAGTCGGTCGGGTCGCGCGACTGCTCGGCACGGATGGCGAGAACAAGATGAGCAAATCGCTCAACAACGCCATCTTTCTGAGCGACTCGGCAAAGCAGGTCCAGAAGAAGGTGAACAAGATCTACACCGGTCGACAGAGCGCCGACGAACCGGGCGACCCGAACAATGTCCTCTTCCAGTACCACGACGCCTTCAACACCGACGAGAATCGAGTCGCCGAATTGCGCGAGCTTTACGCGGCCGGGAAGATCGGGGATGGCGATGTGAAGAAAGAACTCGGCGCCGCGATCAACACGCTCCTCGAACCGATGCGCGAGCGTCGCGCGAAGTACGAGGGCCGCGACGATCTCATTCTCGATATCTTGAAGACCGGCTGTGCGCGGGCGAATACCATCGCGGAGGACACGCTCGCCCGGGCGAAGAACGCGATGCGCGTCGGGTTCTTTCCCCGCGAGGTTTCGTACCGCTCTGGCGTCTGATCAGTCCGGTCGAGGGGCAGCTTCGTACTCACCCGCATAATCGGTTCATACTCGCCGGCTTCCCATCCGCAGCCGCTCCATCCGCGCCGCTTCTCGGCCGATGAGATGAATCGGATTCACAACGGGCCCGCGGTTCGTGGTGGGGGAGTGAGGCGATCTACCCGATGGACGAATACCGCACGACGCTGCAGAATCACCGCACCTCGGGCGTGTGGCGCCGCCGAATGGTCGTGGCGGCCGTGGTTCTCGGACTCGGGACGGCGGGCGTTGGTCACGCGCAAGACGCCGCGTCGCCGACGCAGAACCAGTCGCCGCGCTACCCGCAGTTTGACATTCCGAGATTGACAGATCCGATCGAGTTGCGGTACCGATTCCCCGACGCCGACGCCGTTTTCGCTTCGGCGGCCGATCGACTCGTCTATCGCGTCTCGATTCGCGGTCACGAAACGATCCAGCGAGGCGGACGCGAATCCCGGATCGAGCACCGCAGTGAGGCGGCGTTTGACCTCGCCGGTGGAGCCTCCGGATCTGAAGTGAATGCCAGTCACGCCGCGACCGATCTTCGTGTCGTCCTCACCGACCTCCTCGTCGACTGTGACGCGGGCGCCGGGTCGTTCAAGTACGACCTCGATGCGGACGGGCTCACGATCTCGAGACCCGGTCGTCCGAGCCGCCGGATCGGAATTCATGATGATTATGTGGGGTCGTATTCGGTCGCGTCATTGCTCGAACGGGCGGGCGTGCTTCGACTGCGGAACGGCGCGCTGCTCGAGCGCCCGTCGTCTCCAGCGCTTCTGCTGACGCTCGACGCCGAATGGCTCACGATGACGATCCCGGCGCTTCTTCCACCGCTGCCCACACGGGCGGTCGAACCCGGAGCCGAGTGGACTGCGGGCGCCCCGGCGGCCTTCTCGACTTACGCCAACTGGCCCGTCCAGCGCATCGTCGTCCGGTTCGAGTCCTATGACTTCGAAGCGAAGATCGCGGAGATCACCTGGCGCGGCGAGCCGCACAGTGTGAACCTGCGGCCGACTCCGGGGATCCACCATATCCGTGATCATTCGGTCGCGAGCGGAACGATCGCGGGCCGGCTGCAGTTGGCCCTCGAGACTGGCCGCGTCTTGTCGTCCCGGGTTGAGTTCAAAAGTCGGGTGGAGCGCTTCGGCGCGACGGGGAATGCGGTGCTCACGCAATTCGAACTGACGATGGAGCCCGGCGGACCGGCGCCGATCGACACCTCCGTCCTTACTTCGGTTGAGCCGTAACGAACCTCGTCGCTCCTCAATACGAATCGAGTGCACCGACGGCCGTTCGGCGGTCGATGAAAGGGGAATCGGGTGGCGGTCGGCCCCCGGTTCGCGATAATCAGGGGAAGATCGGGACTCGAACCCGTGATCACCGACCCGCTTCGGATGGATTCGAGTGACCGGATCGCCAGGAGGACTTGCGTATGTGCGGGATCGTCGCCTATATCGGCTCACGCGCGGCTGTGCCCATTTTGATGGAGGGTCTCAAGCGGCTTGAGTACCGGGGGTACGACTCCGCCGGTGTCGCCATCATCAACGGTGGACTCACGGTCGAGAAGTCCGTGGGTCGAGTGAGCGTCCTCGAAAGCAAGGTCGCGGAGCGGGAGGACCTGGACGGCACGCTCGGAATCGCGCACACCCGCTGGGCGACCCATGGCGAACCCTCCGATCGAAACGCACACCCCCATTGCGACGATGACGGCGCGCGCGGGCACGGCATTGCTCTCGTGCACAACGGCATTATCGAGAATTACGCGTCGCTGCGAACCTGGCTTGAAGAACGGGGCCACCAGTTCGTCTCGGAGACGGATACCGAAGTGCTCGCGATGCTCATCGGCGAGCTCTACAACCCCGAGACCGGAACGGATCTCGAAGCGGCGGTAAAGTCGGCCCTGCGCGAGGTGACGGGCGCCTACGCGATCGCCGTGGTCTGCGCGCAGGAGCCGGAAACGCTCATTTGCGCCCGCAAGGGTTCGCCGCTCATGATCGGGGTCGGGCAGGGTGAGTATGTCGTGGCGTCCGATCCGTCGGCCATCGTGGCCCACACCGCGCAGGCGTTCGCGCTCGAGGACTACCAGGTCGCGAAGCTCACCCGGGGCGGATTCCGGACTTCAACGCTCGATAATGTGCGAGTCACGCCGCAGATTCAGACGCTCGAGATCGAGTTGCAGGAGATCGAGCTCGGCGAGTATCCGCACTACATGCTCAAAGAGATTTTTGAGCAGCCGCGGGCGTTACGCAATACGCTGCGCGGTCGAACCGATGCTCGCGAGGGGCGGGTCGTGCTCGGCGGCGTCGCGGACTTCGCCCGGGAACTCGTGAAGGCCCGCCGGTTCATTCTCGTCGGTCAGGGCACCGCCCTCAACGCGGCGATGGTCGGCGACTACCTCATCGAGGAACTCGCGAAGATTCCGGCCGAGGTCGACTATGCGAGTGAGTTCCGCTACCGCAACCCGATCATCGAGGACGGGACCGTCCTCGTCTCGATCAGCCAGTCGGGTGAGACGGCCGATACGCTCGCGGCGCTGCGGGAAGGGAAGGACCGCGGCGCGCTCACGCTCGGTGTGGTGAATGTCGTCGGATCATCGATCGCGAGGGACACCGACGCCGGCGTGTATCTCCGCGTCGGACCGGAAATCGGTGTCGCGTCGACGAAGGCGTTCCTCGGGCAGATCACGGCCCTCACGCTTCTCGCGCTCTTCATCGGGCGCCGCCGCTTCCTCTCCGCTGACACCGTCGCGTCGCACATCCGTGAACTCGAGCGGATTCCGGACTGCATCGATCGGATCCTCCTGCAGTCGGACGAGATCCGGGAGGTCACTTCCCGCTACATCGACCGCGAGAACTGGCTCTTCCTCGGCCGCGGCGTGAATTATCCGGTCGCGCTCGAAGGCGCGCTCAAGCTCAAGGAAATCTCGTACATTCACGCGGAAGGCATGCCCGCCGCGGAAATCAAGCATGGGCCGATCGCCCTCATCGACGAGGGGATGCCCGTGGTCTTCGTCGCCACGCAGAACAGCCAGTACGACAAGGTTGTCTCGAACATGGAAGAGGTCCAGGCGCGCGGGGGCCGGGTCATCGCGGTCGCGACCGAAGGCGACGAGGCCATGCGGCGCCAGGCCGACGAGGTGTTCTTCGTGCCGGATGTTCCCGAGGCGCTCCAGCCGCTCGTGACGACGGTCCCGCTCCAGTTGCTCGCCTACCACGCCGCGGTCCTGCGGGGCAAAGATGTCGACAAGCCCCGGAATCTCGCGAAGAGCGTTACCGTCGAGTAATCGAAGTCCGCGGGTCGAGAGTCTGCCTCTTATCGGCCGCCGCCGCACGACGAGGGTGGACGCTCCGATTGTGCGGCCCGCGGACACCTCCCATTCGAGCCGGCGCTAACGGTTGTTTGCGACCTGACCGATACGCGCATGGGCGTCCTCATACGCTGATCACTCGAGTCACGGAAGATTCGAATCGCCGTCTGGAGAGGACCGCCGAACGGAGGCCCGCGTGCCGGCAAACCGACGACGCACCGAGCTCTGGCGACGCAGCTTGTGGCAGGTCTACGAGCGGAACGGCGCCCTCGAGGTTTCGCTTCCCCGTCCGGATGACGACGAATCGTCGAACCTCATCTGGCGCGTGCGCATTCTCGGTCTCGACGAAGAGAGCATTACGATCGAGGCGCCCGGCGCCCTCGGGCAGTCCATGCCGCTCGATCCGGGAACGGAACTCGTCTGCGTGCTCGGTATCGGGCAGAACCGCTGGATGTTTCCGACCACGGTCCAGGATCAGGTGAGCCATCGGTCCGGACCGAACCGGACGATCGTCGCGCTCCGACTTGAGATGCCGACCCGTGTCGAGCGATGCCAGCGACGCAGTTTCTACCGCGTGTCGACACATACGCTGAGCCTGCCCAAAGTGACCTGCTGGCCGCTGCTCAATCCGACGACCGCGGGCGTGGCGGAGAAAGCGAACGAGGCGCAGATCCGTGCGGCCCTCAATGGCGACCCGGTCGACGACTCCGCCGTCATGGACGAGACGATCGCGCAGCCCGAAGTCGGTCCGTCGTTCGACGCGACGCTGGCGAATCTCGGCGGAGGCGGCATCGGACTCATCATCGAGCCCGAAGACTCGCGCGCCATGGGGCGTCACCGCATGTTCTGGCTACGCATTACACTCACGCCGGAGATTCCGCTCCCCCTCGCCGTGAGCGCAAAGCTTGTGCATACGCACATTGATTCGTCTCAGCGGACCTACGCGGGATTCGCGTTCGAGTTCAATCACAATCGAACGCATCAGCGATTCGTGGTCGAACAGCTTCAGCGTTATGTCGATGTGCAGCAGGACAACCTGCGTCGCGCGCAGTCGATGCGCAAGGCATCCTGATCGCTATTCGATCGGATTCTCCGTCGAGTACCACTCAAAGTACCCGAGAAGCATTTCGTCCGTCGATTGCTGACCGAACCGAACGGCCTGGGTCGGATCCGGATTGAGCGGATTCCCGGGACTGTTGTCGTATATGACGGTCGCGATCAGCCGCGATCCCTTCGGCGCTTCGATCGGCGACACGAGTTCGTACACGAGCTGCCAGTTGAACTGCCACGGATCAATGCGCAAGAGCTCGCGACGGGCTCCGTTCGGGTAAACGAGGTCGTACGCGAACGACTGCCCGCGCAGGTGCATGTGCGGATGGAAGGCGCGGATCGCGCCGGCTTCTTCGAATCGATAGGTCGCCTTCACTTCGTAACCCGCGGCGCCGGGCGGGATCACGAACTTCCGATTGATGCACACATTCGTGTAGATTTCATGCCGCGGCGGTTCATCGGCGAAGACGAAACCGATTTTCGGCTGGTCCCAGACTTCCGTCCCGTTCGGGGTGTAGTGCATCTGGAACTTGAGCCAGGCGCCCTTCGGGAGCAGCTTGGCCGTCCCCTCCGGGAAGCGAGTGGGCCCCTGGCCGGGGACGATGATCGCGAGGAATCCCTTTTTGTCATATTTTCCGCCGTGCCGGCCCTTGAACGCCCTCGGATCATCGAGAGCGACATTCGACTCGCCGATCCACACTGCGAGATGATGGACGACATCGCGAACGGTGGGACGAATCTCGACGGCCTGAATCCAGCGGTCGTCGTCGAAGTCGGTCTTCAGGTAGGTGAACTGGTAATCGACGAATCCCTCGGCCGGGACATGGGTCGCCTCGGGAAACTCGATGATCGCGTCGGGCGCTCCGATCTGCCAGTCGTCCGTCCATTCCCGGGGGGTCATCGCGTCGGCCGGGTCGCCCTCGGGGAATCCCGCGTCAAACCAGGCCAGAAGGTCGCTCCGGTCGTCGTCCGGCATTGAGCGATCGTTCATCCACGGACCACTGTGCTCATCCGCGGGCCACGGCGGCATGAGCCCTTGGTCCACCATGTAGCGGATCATCCGCGACCGGCCCGCGACTTCGTCCATCGATTCAAGCGCGAACGGCGCCATGCCTTCCGAACGATGGCACGACACGCAGTGACGCGCGAGGATGCGGCTCACCCGACCGTGCCAGGTCGGCGTGGTCGCCATCGACTCGTCGTCCGGCGCGGTCGCGGCCTTGTTGACGAGACAGCCCGGCGCGCGGGTCGCCTCGACTTCCGGCCGGCGACCCGTCCGCCAGGCCTCGATGGCCTCGCGCAGAAAGGATCGACGCGGCTCGGGCTTCGTGAAACCGAGGCCGTATTGATCATCGACCGCCCCCCGGTAGAGAAGGGTCCGGTCCGAGTCGACCAGAAAGACTTCGGTCGTCGAATCGATCGCGAGAGCGCCGATGAACGCGCCCTCCCGGTCGGCGACATAGCGACCTCGGAAACCGTACCGCCCGGCCTCTTCCCGCATTGCGGCTTCGGAGTCATGCGGACTGACATTGACATAGAGAAAGGAAAGCAGGCCGGCGTCGGCGTACTCGGCTTCGAGCTGCGCAATCCGGGGCGCGAGCTTCTTCCCGTTTGGACACCCGACATCGCGTACGACGATGACCGCTGGTCGATCGTTCACGACCTCGGACAAGCGCGAACGAACGCCCTCGAGATCAGAGAATTCAACTTCTGGAATGAGTCGTCCGACTCCGGAGTCCGACGCCGGCATGATCAGCGTGGGTCGCGTCGGAACGGGTCCGGCGCGATCAATCCAGGGAATGCGATCTTCAAAGAACCGGTAGCCCGCTGTGGCGAACGCGCCGACGAGGGCCGTTCCGACCACGCCGGCGAGGGCGAACTTCTTCAGCGCCGTCACACTTCTTCTCCCACCTGAAAGGACGGCGATTGTAACGATCGGCGGGGAGAGATTTCAATACGAGACTCACAACCTCGCGACGCGTCTTCGATCTTCACCATTTCATCATTGCCGTGAACAGCCGCGCCCGATACTGTGGGCGCCGAGTGTGAGCCTGGCGTTCGCCGGGTTCCCTCGCGACCGAAGTGGTCATCGAGGCGGGGATGCTGTTCAATTCGTATGAGTTTATTTTTCTCTTCCTCCCCGTCGTGGTCCTCGGGTACTACGCCATCGGGCGGTACGGCACGCCTCGCCTCGCGCGACTGTGGCTGCTCGCGGCGTCCCTCGTCTTCTACGGCTGGTGGAATTACCGGTACCTCACGCTGCTCGCATCGTCAGTCGTCATCAACTTTCAGGTTGGCCGTACGCTCGAGCGACAACACCGGGAAGGACGACCGAGCTGGCTTCTCACCGCGCTTGCGGTGCTCTTCAATCTGGGTTTGCTCGGCTATTACAAGTACGCGAACTTCTTCGTGGACTCGTTCAATGTCGTCTTCGATGGCGCGTTCACGCTTCACCAGATCATCCTGCCGCTTGCGATCTCTTTCTTCACCTTTCAGCAGATCGGATTCGTGGTCGACGCGTACCGCGGGGAGACCTTCGAGCGCGACTTCCTCGACTACGCGCTCTTCATCACCTCGTTCTGGCAGTTGATCGCGGGACCGATCGTGCACCATCGCCAGGTCATGCCCCAATTCCGACGGGCGGAGACCTACCGCTTCCATCCGAAGCAGTTTTCGATCGGCCTCACGGTCTTCACGATCGGACTCTTCAAGAAGCTTGTCATCGCCGACTCTCTGGCGCCGTATGTCAACTCGGTGTACGGCATGCCGGGGGGCGGATTCGAGCCGACCTTCCTCGAGGGCTGGATCGGCGCCTTCTGCTACACGGCGCAAATCTACTTCGATTTCTCCGGGTACTCCGACATGGCGATCGGACTCGGCCGGCTGTTCAACATTCGCGTGCCGACGAATTTCAATTCGCCCTACAAGTCGGTGAGCATCATCCAGTTCTGGCGGCGCTGGCACATCACCCTGTCGCTCTTCCTCCGCGAATACTGCTATTACCCGCTCGGTGGCAACCGGCACGGCCGGCTCAGGAAGTATCGAAATCTCATGGTCACCATGGTCCTCGCGGGCTGGTGGCACGGCGCCGGATGGACCTTCATCATCTTCGGGGTCATCCACGGATTCATGCTCATCACGAATCACTCATGGCGCGAGATTCAGGGCAAGACGAAGTACACCGGCCACACCGGTCTCGCGCCGCTCTGCGCCTCGGTCCTGTTCACTTTCGTGCTTGTCGCGATCACACTCGTTCTCTTCCGGGCTCCCACGGTCGCCGACGCCATGGCGCTTTATGAAGCGATGTTCGGATTGAACGGGTGGAGCCTGACCTCGTCGGTCGGCGTCGAGTGGCCGCTCGCGTACTTCGCACTGGCGATGAGCATTGCGTGGTTCCTGCCGAACACGAATCAACTCATGGGCATTCTCGGACCGGGTGAGACTCGCGAAGATGAGATTCAATTCGGACTCACCCGCGTGCTCCGCTGGAAACCGTCGCCGCTCTGGGCGCTGCTCGTCGGAATCATGTTCGTGATCGCCCTCGTCAATCTCCCCAAGGCAAGTGAGTTCCTCTACTTCCAGTTCTAACCCGCGAACGGGATGATCGTCATGCGTCAGCCGAACTCCGCCCTCTATCTCACGATCTTCTGCGTCGTGACGCTCATCGGGCTTACGGCCGTAACGGCGATCAACCTGACGGTCGACCCGTACCTCGCGTATCGCGTCGTCGATCTTCCCGAACTCACGCCGTATCGAGCCGAACTCGGCTCGCGGACCGCCAAGGCCGAAGCGCTGCGTCACGGTCCGGCGAACGGCGAGGATTGGGACGGCGCGATCTTCGGACTGTCGCGATCGGAGTTCTCGATCGACCCGGAGCACCCCGCCTTCGGCGCCGCGGCGGTGTACAACGCGAGCCTGCTCGGGTGCGACTGGTACGAACTCGAGTCGGCGTTCAATCTCGCCGCCGACGCGAACGATCTCGACTTTGTCGTCATCTTCGCCGAGTTCTACATGTTCAATGCGAACGAACGCGGCCACGGCGATTTCGAGAAGTCGCGTTTCAACCCGTCGCGGCTGATTCCGGTGTATCACATCGAGAATCTGACAAGCCTCAATGCGCTCTCCGCGTCGGTCGACACAGTTCTGCGATTCCGTTCGAAGCGACCGAGTGAATACACGGAACGCGGGTACCGTCCACGCGAGCTGGCGATTCAACGCTGGAACCACCGCGCGCGATTCGAGCATGAGTTGTCACGCTTTCTCAAGCGCGGCAGCACCTACCGCACCTACCTGTATAGTCCGGAGCGGGTCGAACGACTCGCGGCGATGCTCGAACGCTGTCGCGCACGCGGCATCCGCGCCATCGTGATCATGTCTCCGACGCATACGACCCACCTCGAAGCGATTCGTGCGACCGGCCTCTGGGAGACCTACGAGACCTGGAAGCGTGACCTCGTGCGCGTCGTCGAGGCGGACGCCGCATCGAACCCCGACGAGTCGGCCGTGCCGCTCTGGGACTTCGCCGGGTACACGAGCTACCGCGCCGAGGAGATCGCGGACGGCGACGATCCTTCGAGCATGGTGTGGTGGTGGGAGAACTCCCATTATCGTCGTTCGATCGGCGACCGGATACTTGACACGGTCTTCGGGTTCGAGAGCGAGCGACCCACGCTTCCCGAGTTCGGTGTCCAACTCGACTCGGAATCGATCGAGGCGCATCTTGAACGCACTCGGGCCGACCGTGCGAGCTATCTGGTTGAACACGCCGATCAGGCCGCGTGGGTCTCCGAACTCAGCGAGCGTCTCCTCCGCGTGACGCGGACCGTCGGTCGCCTCAAGGAGTGGTAAGGCTCAGGCGTTGACGCTATTGGTCGGCGTCGTCCTCGCCTTCGAGGAGGATGGAGTCACCCGAGCCGGCGAAGGCCACGCGGTCGTCCGGTTCGATCGTGCAGTCTTTGAGCCGGCTGACGGCGATGACATCGGTAAAGATCGCGTGACCGATGTCCGCTTTGTTCCTCGAGAAGACGCAATCGAGGAGGTCAAATCGACCGCGCTCATTGAAGATCGCTCCTCCTTGCGAGACGGCTCCGTTCGAGAGAAAGCGACAACCACGGAAGGTCGGGAATCCATTTCGAACGGCGACGGCGCCGCCGCGGTTCGTGGCATGATTCGCAGTGAACACGCAGTTCTCGAAGGCGCCGAGACCGGAATCGTGGTAGTACGCGGCGCCTTCCGCCGACTCGTTGCCGTCAAAGGTGCAGTTCGTAATGAGCGGTTGGCCAACCGCGTTGAACAGAGCGGCGCCCTTCTGGTCGGCGCGGTTCCGAGTGAACGAACAATCGGTAATGACGATGTCCCCGCCGACGCTGTAGATGGCGCTCCCGCCTTCATAGGAGTCATTCGCCACGAACTGACAGTCCACGAAGGTCGGGCTCGACTCCACGGTGTACACCGCGGCGCCGCGCACAACGGCGAGGTTGTCTTCGAAGCGACACGACTCGAATCGTGTATCGCTGTGCCGGTTGAAGACCGCGGCGCCCGCGTATGCCTCGAGACCTTCGAAGACGCAACGGCGAATGGTCGGCGCTCCGCCGTGGACGAGGAGCCCGGCGCCGAAACGATCCGAATAGCCATCGCGGATGATGAAGCCATCGAGGACGGCCGTGGCGTCGACTCCGAATCCGGAGGTGACCACATGCATGGAGTTATCGTCGCGGATTCCCTCGACGCCGATCTCGCCGGTCAGAATCGTGGCGAACCGAAGGGGATCGCGCTCGTCCGGGTCGTCGCCGACCAGACCGGCGAAGCCGCCGCTGATCGAGACGCCGCTCTGAAGACCGAAGCTCGCCTCCCGCTCATTCGAGCCGCGATCGGGACGGTAGCGACCGGCGGCGACGCGAATCTCCGCTCCGGGCTCGGCGCGATCGATCGCCTCCTGGAGATCGGAGAACGCGGTGGACCACGCCGCGCCGTCCCCTCCGGACGGCGCGTCGTCATCCACATAAAGAATCGGCGACGCGGCGCGGTCCCAGATGGACCAGCCGGTTCCGCCGACCACCACCGTCCCCACGGCGATGAGCAGGCGCCCCCCTCCGCGCAGAGCCATGCCGACTCCCCTCCGGCCGGCGGATCGCTCCGTCCAGCCCACGGCGCCGCGCTCACGCCGGACGCGGCGGTGTCGTTTATCCTTCTCGATGTGATTCGACCGGGAATCACCCCGCTCCGAAACGCGGTTCTCGACTTCACGCGAGAATCATCTGCGTCCCGACGCGAGCGGGTGTTCACACACTTCGTGGCCGGCGGTCGTGGCCGGCAGGCGGTCCTGAGAAAGTGGAGCTGATCGGGCTCGAACCGACGACCTCTTGCATGCCATGCAGTTTCGCCGACCCGCTCCACGCCATCAAAATGGCCGTAAGCGATACGGTAACAAGGTTATCGCGGCCGCGCTGCTTTGCAAGTTTCGCGGGTGATTTGATACGATTTCAGGCGGTTTCGTATCCGTGATACGCTGGGTTCAATTCTGTCGGTTCATTCGAGGTCGGGTTCTTTCATCGCCTCGTTCCAGGCCGGTGATCCTCTGCCAGACGAATGTTCCCGCACAGTTGACCAGAATCGGTGGGCGTCCATGTAGGGAACAGAGGACCGGAAGAGCCGAAGCACCCTCAAAGAATGGTCCTCATCCACCAATGAGTATTCTGCGATCGAGATCGAGGTCGCCGCAACGATCATGTCGAATTTCTGCTGCCGATTCCAAAGGTCGTAGCACACCTCACGGGCGCCGAAGACGAGTTGGATCATGTCGCGTTGACGCTGTAGCCGGTTCTGCTCCTCGAGCTCGTCCTGCTGCTCGGCGAGCGCCCTCGCTTGCTCTGCGGCCACCTCGCGCGTCGCGATCAGTTCCTGCCGCTGAATCTGCAACTCGCGGCGTTGCATGATCAGTGCGCCGAAGAACAGGACGGCGCTCATTGCGGAAATTGCTGCGGCGATCATCGAACCCCAGAAATCCCCCACCTGCCCGATCTCGCTCATGAACTGGTCGGTTTCCGGCCACCAGATCCAAAGCAGAATGGCGATCAAAGCGGTCGTAGCCCCGACCACTCCCGCGACAAGTAACCATGTGCTCGGTCGGGCGCTTCTCGGTTCAGCCTCTTCTGCTGTTTCCATCAGGGTCGACCTCCGCATCGCTCGAGGACCAGTGACACGATCGACACCAGGGCCGCGATGCCGCCGATTATGACCGCGATCCATGAGCTCGTCGCGGACGCACGCGACGCCTGCGCGGACACCTCTGCGGCGTCCGCGGATCGCTTCGCGGCTCCAGCCGATGTCTCCGATGCGTCGGCTGACCGCTCTGATGCGTGAGCGATTCGTTCGTTCAGGAGAGTCTGGTATTCATCATCAGGAAGAAGGTCGAGGGCTCGGTCAAGCTCCCTCGCGAATGTCTGTGACGAGTCAGCGTGCTCAAGCAGGCTTTTGATGTGGTATTCAATCGGGTCGTCCTGTCGCTCCTTCGGAGCAGGCACGCGATAGCGGAATTGGAGTGTAAAGGCCCGCAGCGGCCCGAACCCGTCAGCGGCGATCTCGCGCAGCTTCAATTCCCGTTCACCTTGTGTCGCCATGCCCGCAGTATACCGCAACCCGCCCCCGTCTTTCCGCTTCCACCTGCTGACGCCATGTCAGCAATCGGCGACGACGCGGGATCGCCGTTTCCCCCTGTATCCGTAGGGCGAAACGCGATCGGCCCGGAAACGGCGTTCAAGGAATTGTTCAAGGGTATGAATCGGGCGGGAATCGCCGTCGATGGACCGGCGGGACGGAGCCGGGCCGATTCCTGCTTCGGTCCAGGCTCCGCCCCTCTTCGCCGGTCATCGTCGTGGCCGTGTGTCCGTCTGGGGGTGGCGCGCCTCCTTCCCTTCGTTCCGGGTTCCCGATGTCTGCTCAGTCGTCACGCCGCCGCGTCCGGGGGCGCCGCGCCCGTCGACCTCAACGCCCGCCGCACCCGCTCATGCACCACGCCACGCCGCGGACCGATCGACTTCCCCGCCCCCGGCTTCGCGCCGAGTCCGAACCGGTCGACGATCACCTCGAGCGTCTCGTCGTCACCGCGCCCGGCGAACCAGTCGACGGCGATCCGCGTGGCGAGCCGCATCTCGTCACGGATGAGCGCCGCCGCCGGCGGTGGTCGTTCGTCAATGATGCGGAGTTCCGGGTCCGGCTCGGCTCCGACCGCCGTCGACTTCCACGACGCCGGCCGATACTCCGAGAGCAGGACGCCACGCTGGCGCCGCTCGCGCTTCAGGTAGCCGATGAGCTTCCATCGGATTCGCGTGGCCGCGTAACTCTTGAATGGGACGCCCTTCGACGCGTCGAAGCTCTCGGCCGATTCCCACAGACTGATGAGCGCGACCTGGCGGAGTTCGCGGCGATCGACCCACCGCGGAGCATGAGAGAAGTACCCGACCATCCGGGTGACGAGCGCCTGATACCGGTCGAAGAGCGCCCGCGCGTCGTCCGGCTGCTCCTCGACGCCCGCGTCCGTGCGGTCAATCTCGCGGCCCTCCTGGCCGGTCCGGGTCGGTTCGATCGGTTCGCCCTCCCGGGGCAGGGATCAGAGGAGACGAGCCCCGGGCCCGGCGACCCGTCGAAGCCATGCGGACGCGGTGCCGAGCGTCGCCTCGGTGGACTCGACCACAGCCCCCGTCGCCGCGTCGACCGCCGCGCACGCGAACCCGGCGCCCGTCCACGCCGCCCGGCCGATGCGATGCCCGTTCGCGTCGACGGCCTCGAGCCGCTCGGCGACAACCGAAGCTGGCGTCACGCGAGCGGCCCGGGACCGTTCGTCAGGGTTGGAGGGGGTGTCGGACTCGATCCGAAGCGCAGTCGCGATCATCGCGGCGCCTCACTTTCATTGACCTCGAGCCCGGGGGATTCTACCGGCCTGTTCGCAGCGGCGCGCTCATCGGTTCGCCGACGAGCTCGCGAGGGTCTGCTCGACACCGCTCCGCTCGTTCCATCATCTCGTCGCGACAGAGCTCCATGGGCGTACATCGCTCCGGCCTGCCCACGTACTCGAATTCAAAGCGGTAGTTCGTGTAGAACAACAAGTCTTCTTCGCGCATCTCAGCCACAAAGACCGCGGGGGATGGCTCATCGAACGCTGTTGCAAACTTGCACGCACAATCGAGCGATGCCGACCACGACAATCCAAGCTCTACACGGCGATCGGCTGGGCCGTATACGCCGCGATACACGGTCCATGGCGCCGTAGCCGGAGGCGGGTCACCGGCCCGGCGGAGCTTCGCGGGATCACAGTGGCTCCTGATGATGCCGAGTAGTTCATTGGGCGTGATCCACCAGTTGCTGAACTTGGCGTCGATAAAGGCCAAGAAGAACGCCTGCTCGAACATACCCACCGAACAGAGCGGCTCAAGGTTGAGAAGGACATGTTCCAGGGCGCTTTCAGAGTCTTTGCGGCAATCGACAAAACCCTCCACGTCACGCCGTTCGTATGCGTCAACCGCCACATCAAAGAGGCGTTGGTTCACCTTCGCCATGTTGAGCCCGTGTGGAAACTCCATCAACTCCAATTCGATCGGGGTCAGGTAGCTACAGCGGCCTTTCGCTCGGCGAGTTGCGTTGCACGCGGCTTGTAGAACATCTTCATCACCGTGCGGGATTTGCACATGGGCAATCCTCTGAGGGCGCTGCTCGGTGCAATACAGTGGGATGACATCCATCGTCCCCTCGAATCCAACCGCGACGATGAGGTCGGCGGCCTTGAGGGCTCGTATTGATTCGCGACTGTTCAGGTCTTCGGGCTTCAAGTAGGCCGTATCCATCCTTTTTGCTCCATGAAGGTGGTTCTCGCTCAGCGCCGCCCCGCCGAACCCGTCAACGCCTGCGCGATCTCGACGAGGAGCGGCGTGTCGCCGTCCCGTTCAGCGCTCTCGCGCCGCTCGGCTTGGCCGATGATGCCCGCCTCGCTCAGGATCGATCGGTACTGGTCCCGGCTCATGGTCCGCTCTTCGTCGTCGACTCGCGTGATGGCCGAGAGCAGTTCGAGGGCGCAGAGCGTCGCGCAGGAGAGCCGGAAGCCGATCTCGCTCGCGATCTCCCACTCGTGCTCACCCTCCGCCATGCCGCGCGGCTTCGGCGGCGCCGCCTCCCCCGCGATCGATCGGACGAGATGACGGACGCCCTCGATCGATTCGATGAGACGATCGAGCCGCCCCGTCTGCTCCGACCAGGCGAGCAGCGACCGGAGGTCACGGGCCGCCGGCGTCGATGTTGTGTCGCTCGATTCCACTTCCACAGTCGATACCATCATGGCGAGCCTCTCTCCGCCGTTTGTTTCCATTCACTCGGCGGGAAAGCGAACCGGCTCGGTGGACTCCCCCAGGTGACCGCCGGGCCGATTCTTGTTTTCTCGAGACGGACTGACCGCCGCCCGCGTACTTCCGCGGGTTCGCCGTCTCTTTCTGCTTTCGAGGTGGAAGATCCACCCCACGAACGATTGAACGGGCGCGGGTCCGTTTCCGGAGCCGACGCCCCAGCGCCGGCCGCGATCCGGGTGGAGTTCGTGGGGCTCGAGGGGATCGCGACATTGTTCAAGGTACTACTTTCGGTCATTCGGTCAACACCGATTTACCGAATTCGTCATCGAAGCGGAGCCCGCGGTGGTGGAACCCCCAGACTCTGCGAAACATGGGGCATGGCGAAGAGGCCGAAAAAGAAGTCCGATCGCGACGATCGAGTCGCTCATGTTACCATTCGCATGAATCGCGAACTCGTCCGGGCCCTTCGCCTGGCCGCCACCGATCGCAAGTTCGACGAGCAGCCACCATTCACACAGACGGACATTGTGGTCGAGGCGGTTGAGCAGCTGCTCACCGAATGGGGATACTGGCCACCGGACTGATTCGGCGCTCGTCAGACCGCCCGGTCGACGAACAACAGCGCGAAGAGGATCGTCGGGAGAAACCCCGCCGTGATCGCGCCCTCGATTCCCCCGGCGAGCAGGCCGAGCAGGATGAACAGGACCGCGACACAGCCGACGATGAATCGCAGCCCCCGCCGAAACGGCGTCGGCGTCCTCGAGTTGGTCTCAGGGGTGGTCATGAATGCGCCCTCCGTCAAGAGGTGGTGGTGAACTGATCCACGGTTCATCATGCGCGACGCCAGCGGCGCCCGCATGTCGGTGTTCGCGTCAATCCGGACACGCGGCCGCCCGCTCGATCGCGGCGTCGTGGGCGATCTGCAGGCGCGCCACCGCGGACAGCCGGACCGCCGCGTCGAGCGACTCGAGCGCCGTGACGACGCCGGCGAGCTTCCACTTCTTCGCCGCGGCGACCTCGACCGCGACGATGGAAAGCGCGTCGGCGATCTCGGCGTCGTTGAAAAGTCGGATCGATTCCGAGAGGTCATGCGTCCAGAGCGGCGGGGGTGGGTGGTCCACACCCTGCCGGCGGAGCGCTTCGGCCATGCAGGCGCCCTCGAGCCAACGGCGGATCATCGGCCGGTGTCGACCATCCTCGCCTGGGCGCGCCGCGTTCATGTCGCGGAGCGCGCCGAGTTCGTCATTGGTGAGCAGCTCGAGCGGCGTCGGCTCGGTGGTGATGTCGGCGCTGGTGTCGGGGTGGTCGGTCATACATTCACCTCCCGGACCTCGAGGACCTGCCGGTGGTCGAGCTTCGACGAGACTTCCTTCATCGTCTTCCCCAAGTCCTCGATCGCCTGCCGCGTGCGCTGGGTCTCGTCGAGTTGTCGTTGCACATGGCTCGGAAGTCCGCCACCGCCGCCGATCAGGAATCGCGACTCGGTGAACGCGCCGATCGTCCCGCGGTGGTCGCGGCGGTCATCGTCGAGGCCGCGGTCAGCGTCCGCAAGCTTCGCTTCAGCCTCGCGCTCCCGGATCGCCCGGTCACGCGCGCGAGCCTCTTCTTCTCGTACCGCCTCGAGCGCGCGGAGCCGTTCGGCGAGTTCGTTGTCTCCCGCCTCCCGGGCTCGTTCGACGCGCTCGTCGAAGTGACGGCCGAGCCGCTCGAGTTCCGCGTCGAGCGTCCGCCCCTCGAGGCGGAGACGCCGCTCGCGGATTTCGCTTTCGACGGACTCGATCTCGGCCGCGCGACGCTCCGCCGCCGCGCGCTCCACTTCGGCGAGTTGCCGCTCGCGCTCGTCGATCGCGGCGCGTTCGACCTCGGCCGCTTCGCGTTCGATGCGATCGATCGCCTCGAGCCGCTCGCGCTCACGCGCTTCGATCGCCCGGATGGCCTCCGAGCCCTCGCGGGTCGTGCGGACCTTTAGCGTTTCCGGAACGGCGGATTGCTGAATCTCGCGCACGCGCTCTTCGATCGCTTCGATCTGCCGCGTCGTTTCGTCGACGATCCGCGCCCGCTGCTGATCGAAGGCGTCGAGCTCGGCGATCTGCAGCTCGCGGCGGATTCTCGCGGCGGTGTCGGCGAGTTCATTCGAGGTCGTGAGCGCCGCGGTCATGAGGTCGTTTCGTCGCTCGATCGCGGCGACCTGCGCCTCGATGGCCTCGAGCTTCTGCCGATCGGATTCGAGCCCGACGAACTCCATGAGATCGGAGCGAAGATCCTGGCCGGCCTTGAATGATCGGCCGAAAACCGGCATCCGTTCGAGCGCTGACGCGACCGCTTCGATGTCGCCCTCGAGCGCCGCCATTCCCGCCCGCGCCACGCCGGCGAAGATCTCGACGCCTTCGGAGACGAGTTCGATCTTCGATCGCGCCTCGGTCCACGACTTCTCGATCGCGGCGACGCCGCGCTCCTGAATCCGCGCCTGCTCGTCGACCTTGCGACCGAGCTGCTCGATCGCTTCGGAGACGCCGCGGATTTCGGCCGTCGCCTCGTCGCGGGCCTTGAGCAGCAGCTCGATGTCACGGCGTGCGGCCATGTGCCTCTACCTCCGTCCGACGACCGTAACGCCGCCGTTCTGAAGTTCGCGAAGAATGTCGTCGAGACCGCGCACGGTTTGCTCGGCGAGCTTCCGCTCTTCACGGAGCTCGTCGAGTTGCGCCTTCAGACTGGCGAGCGTCTCGTCGGCGACGGACGGGCCGCCACCTGACGCGAAGCGGAGACCGCGTGAATCGTCGAACGCGAGAAACCGGTCTCCACCCTGCCGATCGCCGATGCGCTCGGTGAGCGCCCGGATCTGCTCATTGAGACCGCTCACCCGCTCCGACGCGGCCGAGCGCTGTTCGCCGAGTTGTGACTCACGCGCCCGTCGGACCCGCTCGGCGTCGTCTCGCCGCGCCTCACGCTCCTCGATCTCCTGCAGGGTGCGAAGTCGGTCCGCCATGATCGCGTCATTCGCCCGGCGCGCCGCTTCGACCTCACGGTCATACCGGTGGCGGATCGCCTCGAGTTCGGCGTCGAGGAACTGCCCCTGCTCGCGCAGTCGTTCCTGCCTGATCTCACTCTCGAGGTCGGCGAGTTCGCGGTTGCGTCGTTCAACCTCTGCCCGGCGCTTCTCGGATTCGACCCGCGCGACCTCCGCTTCCGCGTCGTCGATCGCCGCGATCCGCGCCGCTGTGACTTCTTCGATGGCCGCGACGGCCTGCTCGAGCCGGGCGCGGTCGGCGGCGCCGGGGTTGCGAAGCTTGCTGAACTCGACCTCCGCGCGCAGGGCCGCTTCGTCGCCAGCCCGCTGCGCCTCGACCCGTTGCCGCTCGAATTCATCGAGGCGGCTCAGTCTCGCCTGGTAAATGGCTTCTTCGTGCGATGATCGCACGGCCTCGAGGCGGAGCGCCTCTTGCGTCGCGTCACGGTTCCGCGCGGCGCCCGTCGTGCGGATCGCATCGAGCTCGGCCTCGAGCTCGCGCGCCCGGTCGATGTCCGCCTGGGTGATGAACCCGGAGCCGACGAGCGGCGCCGCGAAGCCGCTCAATGAGTCCTGGGCGAAGCGCCCGAGTTCGGTCTCGCCGATCGCGTTCCCGATGCTTCGTCCGAGCCCGAACGATTCCCCGATGCCGAGCGGGATGCGTTCGGCCGCGTCGGCCGCGGCCTCGAGGTCTCCACGCATGACACGGAAGGCTGTGTCGGCGATCGAGCGGACCGTCCGCACGGCGGAGGCGAACAACTCAAGCTTGCTTTGCGCTTCGGTGAATGACCGCGAAAAGACCTCGCCGAGTCCGACGGTCGATCGCGTCTGCGCTTCGACCTTGCGGCCGAGCTCCTGAATCGCGTCAGAGACCCCGCTGATCTGCTTTGAAGCTTCGTCGCGGGCCCTGAGCAGGAGCTCGATGTCTCGGCGGGCTGCCATGTCGTCTACCTCTCTACCTCAACGGCTCGAGCTTCTTCTTCTTGCGCCACGCCTGCTCCTCCGCCGTCGCGAACTCAAAGGCCGCGAGAAACCACTTCGTCTGCTTCGTCGCCCCGCCCTCCACCGGCCAGAGGCCGCGTCGTGCGAGTCGAATGAGTCGGAGCGCCTGCCATGTCGCGCGATCGACGAACGCGTCGACGCATTCGGTGAGATCCCAATGGCCGCGTCCCGCGCACGCGGGACAGTCGTCGGCGAAGGTGTTGTTGCAGATGACGCATTCACACTCCATCGGGAAGAGCCCCGACGCTTCCGTCAGGCAGGCGCCGCCGTAGCCGTTGCCGGCGCGGCCGCACCCGTTGCAGAGCTGGTCGAACTGCGCGGCGAGCGCGACCTGGATTCTTTTTTTTCGAGTTCGGAGAGCGTCGCCCGCACCGGTATGAGCGTCGCAAGCGTCCACGACTCGAGCGGCCCGAACGCACGCGCGAACGCTTCGCGGTTCTCGGCGTCGAAGTCGATCGGCTCGCCCGTCCCGATGTCACGCAGATTCCGCCACCCGACGAGCCCGCCGGCGATGAGTTCGATGAGACCGCGCGTCGCAGCTCGGTTCGACTCCTCGCCGCGTAGGGCCTCAAGACGATCTTCGTACTGCATCCAGAATCCGAGCGACTCGGCGCGGTGAACGAGTACACGGCGCTCCGCCTCCGGTGTGTCGTCGTTCTCGTCGAAGTCGATCTCGAAAGTCGCGTCGGGGGTGAACATTGGTGTCTCCGTCGTCTCGGTCGTCATTCGGTCGAAGGAAGCGCAGGCGCCGGGGCGGGCGCGCGAATCCCCGGCGCTGTGCGCGCTCCCTGTGAGCAGCCGTTGGTGAGGTATTCGATCGCGTCGGTGACGCTCTCGAATCGTGCGGGATCGCTCACGGGTCTCGTCGGAATCAGCGCGCCGTCGACGATGGCGCGGATGTGGTCGGACCAGGCGACGCCGGGCGCCGGTGGTGCGGGATCGCGGCCGAACGAATCCCGCGCCCACGAGCGGAACTCAACCTCATCGAAGAGCGTCCCTCGATCGAGCCGCGCCGCCGATCCGTCGTCGAAGGACACGTGGAACGCGCCGCCTCGGATAGGAGTGACTGTGGTGATGGACGGCGCGGATGTCTTCGTGGTGCTCGTCATGCGTTCCAGTTTCCGGCGCCCGCAGCCACGGGGCCCGGCGCGTCTTTGTTCAGGACGAGCACGCCGGGCCCCGGCAGGGCGGAGCCTCTCTTCTTACGAATTGCCGCGGACGAGGCCGCGCCAGTCGAGTACGGTGACGGCCGCGTCGACATACGCGCCGATCTCGATGCCCCACTCGCCGCTCGAGAGCGGCGCGGAGACGATGACCGGAGCCATGTTCGTCCCCTCACGGAACTCAACCGCGATCGCAGCGTCTCGCGCCTGACGATCGCCGGACGCCAGGAACCACGCGGTATCGCTCCCACTCTGCTCCGTGCCGCCGATCGGGTCGATCACACCATTCCCAATGCGCCCGTCCTCGCGGACGATGAGCTGGATCGGGTCGGTGGAGTCTTCGGGGATGCGGAGCGCGTTGACGATCTCGCGCGCGGTGGTCGAAAGCGCGGCCGCGCAGACAACAGCGCGCGGGTAAACATTCACCGTGCCGGTCGTCGCCTCCGGCGTGTCAGTCTGCTCGATCATCGCCTGTATGGCGGTCTGGAGCGCGCCGACCGCGAGCGCGTTGGTGTAGGTGTTCCCGTGCGCGCTCGAGAACAGCGCGTTGCCGTCGGCGGTGTTCGGATTGCTCAGCAGGAGGTAGAAGAGCCGGTCGAGGATCGATCGACGAGCGCCGCGCGCCATGATGCGCGGGATGGCGTCAGTGAGGAGGTCGATACGATCGTCGGCGATGTCCTGCTCGTCGATCTTCGCCCGCCCGGCGAACCGGCCGCCGAGCGTCGTCTCAGCTTCGGCCTGAATCTGGATCTCGTCAGCCTGTCCGCCCGCCGCGAGCTTGCGGAATGTCGGGGTGTCGAAGAGACGAACGCGCTCACCCGTCCGATTGACGGACTGGCGTTCACCGAAGCGAACCCAACCGCCCGAGAGTGAGTCGCCGCGGAACTCATCGAACTGTCGCGACGCCTGGAAGTCGATCACCGTTCCGAAGATCGCGGAGGTGGCCCGGGCCGCGGGGGGATGCGCGAGGATCTGCTCGACGACTGGAATGGTGACATGGCGATCGGGACCGAAGAGCCCCTCCCGGTTTCCGACATACGCGACAAGGCTTCCAAGATCGCGCTCGGCGAGCTTCTCGCCCTGACTGAAGGCGCGATGCCAGTCTTCGGACGCGGCGGCGCGCGGGTTGTCGGCGAGCCGGACCCCGGCGCGCATGAGGATCGCCGCGGCGACCCGGAGATGATCGAGGGGAAGGCCGCTCTGCCAGGCGGCTCGCCCGGGCGCGTCGACTTCGACCTTGTTCGGTTTGAGTGTGTCAGGCATTGTGCCGACCTCCATGTCGTTCAACGCGGCGCCTCAATGCGCCGGGCGTGGTTCGGTTCGTCGGTCAGTAGACCCGGCGACGCGGTTGCATCGGCTCGAGTTGAATCACTGAATCGTCGGGGGCGCCGGTGTAGAGGACGCTCTCGTCCTCGAGTCCGACTTCGATCGCTACATTGTGGATCTTCGCGGGAGCCGCGCCGTTGCGCGCCCTGAGGTCGCGCGGGATCTGCCGCTCGGTGAGGCCGAGCAGCTCCGGCCACCGCGCCTCGATCTTCGCAAGCTCGAGCCGTGCCGCGGCGTCCGCGGCCTCGCCGAGCTGGCGCTTCTCGTTCCGCTTGACCTCGAGTTCACCGATCCGCCGGCGGAGCGCGTTGACCTGGGACACAAGGTCTTCGATCTCCGCGTCGAGCGCGTCGGCCTCCTCGATCGTGGGCGCCGCCTCAGTGATCCGCTTCTCGGTCGCGGCATACTCGCTGATGACCGCGGCGTGCAGGCGCGGGTGGCGCTTCGGATCGAGCCCGAGTCGTGAGCAGAGCTCGAGGAGCTCGTCGATCGTCTTATCGCCGATCGGCTTGCCAGCGGCACTTTTCGCGATGATCTCCCGGTAGCGCGCCCAGTCCGCGGCGGTCATTTGTAGGTCGACTTGTTCGCGCTGCTCGAGAGCGGCCTCGATCGTCATGGCGTGGTCTCCGTTCAGGTCCTCAAGAGAAACGGTACCTGAAGAATCGGGGGCCGGTGTCACCGTGATTGTCACTTTTCGGTGACGCCGCCCCACCACGGATCGAGGCGCCAGCCGCTTCTCGTTCGCTGCAACGCGTCCGCCGCTGCAGGCTCGCCACCCTCGCGGAGAAGTGTTCGGAGCGTGAAGACGCGCTGGCGGATCGCGTGGTTACTTACGCCGGTCGAATCGCCCCATACTTCGCGCCGAAGCGCATTGTCCGAGACCGGCGTTCCGGCGTGGCGCAGAAGAACATCGAGAAGGTCGGCGGTCATCGGCGTGAGCGCGATCGATCGCCCCTCGAGGAGCAGCGTCGAGCCGTCGACATGCGGCTGGTCGGGATGAGCTCCGGTCGCGAGACGCTCGATCTCGTCGGCCCGCGAGATCATGACCCTCGCCTGGTGGCGCAGCTTCTCAGCCTCGGCGAGCAGCTCGTCGGCGCGGGGGAGTATTGACGCCGCGCGGATCCGTTTACCCGTTTCGTGATGGCTTCTCACATTCACGCTCAACGCCCTGTTCGCCCCACGCTGTAACCGTGTGCCGCCGCGTTACTTACCCGGAGTCGCCGCGGTGTGAGTGTGAAAATTCCGCGGCTTTTTGGCCACCGCATAGCGCGGGGTGGCCCGGAAGGACCCGCGACACCCCCACCCCGGGGCTGCTTGGCGCCTACCGTCCGGCGCAGCCGGACGGGGGCGGGTGGACATTCGCGAATTCGTAAGCCGACGCGCATCACGCCGCCGGCCTCGGCCTCGAGCCGTTGTAGCAGTCGGCGTGAACCACAACGCCTACATGGACGCCACAGTCGCCCATACGCGTCTCGCCGGTGTCCACGATCCGGCCGAGCTTCCGAAGGGCGCCCACGACGCCACAGGCGCTCGACTCTTTGCACGCGCGCCCTCGGATCGCTCCGATCCTTGCCGCAAGCTCAACCCTAGTGAGCCCACGCCGTCCAGCTTCCCGGAGAGCCTGGTCGGCGGCTTCGACGAGCGTTGCCGTCGACCCGCTCTTGTCGCGGATCCTTGCCGCGTTCATGCTCGTCTCGGACGATCGGCGATAAGGGAAACTCGCCGACTGCAGCGGATCGAGGTTGTGCCTGGGTTCTACATCTTCACCGAAGAGTGTTGTGTGACCTGACGACATACGAACTCCGTTTCTCATCCCACGGCCGCGACCATGCGACCGCTCGAGAATCGCTCGTGCAATTCGGCTTTCAGTGGTGGACTTGATCGAGGGTTTCGGTGGGCGAACTTCCGGACCCATGCGTCCGGCATGTCGGCGATCAGCGTGCGCACCATCCGCTCGAGGTCGGCGTCGGACCGCTCCGCGATCCATGCGTCGATGTCCTCGACCGACGGACCCTCTACAACCGACTGACGCTCGAGGAACGCCCGGGTGCGCTGAACCGTCGGCGGATCGCCGGGCGGTGGATGGAGCCGCCCGGCGATGTCCGCCGGCCTCTCTTCCGCCCGCCCCGCCCGCGCAGCGGGAGGCGGGGCAGCAGCAGCAGCAGGAGTTTGCTGCTGCAGTTTTTTCGTCTCTGTTTTAACGGGGAGGCGCCCGCGCCCCCGGTTCCGGGCGCCGGCGCCTCCAGTTCCAGGGGCGCCCACGCCCCCCGTACCGGTGGCGCCCGCGCCACCGGTACTCATCACAACCGGGGGCGCCTGCGCCCCCGGTTGCTTGAAGTTAACCTCGTATGTCGAGGCGTGCCCTGGCCCTCGTCCCTGCTCGTGAAGTGAGACCGCTCCGTGTGACTCGAGGCGCGAGATCGCCCTCGTGATCGCCTTCGTGTTCGCATACGGCTCGCCGTCGCTCTGGCGGTAACAGAGGAGACCGGCGTCGTCGGCGAGCTGGGTTCTCGACGCCACGACCATCCACCGCCCGTCCGACCACTTGCGTGCGCGATGGAGCAGCGCGAAGAGAACCCGGAGTTCATTCCGCGACATCTCCGCGACGAGAAGATCCTGCACCAGCCAGTTCGGGAAGACACTGAACGAGCCGGGCTCTAATGCTCGCGTGTGTGGAAGTTCACCGTTGGATTTCGTATGATCCACTCGTTCCTCGTCGCCCCATGCCGCGCCAACGGTTGGGGCTTTTTTGTGCGCCCCACGGGGTCAATGATGAGTTTGATCAGATTCCCGCGGCCGCCATTCGGCGCTCGGCCCGACTGACCGCGGAAGTGGTGGCGCGCTCCGATCGACTCCGCGCGCTCACGCGTCGGTCCGACTCAGCGCCGTACTTCTCGTCGAAGTGTTCGGCGTCGGCTTCCGCCAGGGCTCGATCGAATCGCGAGAGCGCTTCGCGCGAGGTCCAGATCTTGCCCGCGATTCGCTTGTGCTCGAGCCGAACGCGATCACCATTCCGCGCTCGGACTCCGACGCGGGCTTGGCGCCAGATCGATGAAACATGGGGACGGCCGGGGCGGAGCTTTGCGGCCTCGGCAAGTGTGATAAGAGATTCGCCGTCGAGCATTTCGGGTCTCCAATGCTTTCGCATTCGTTGCGATCGCTTGAAGTTTCCCGAAGTCTCGGCGAATGTCTGTAGCGCCGCGTAGCGCCGGCGTAGCGCTACGCAACTCTACCGATCAGACACTTCGATTGGCGGCGCGTCCGGACGAAAGTAGCCGAGCCCGCGAGCGGTCTTGATCGAGTCTCTCCCGCGCTTGCTGCGGATACTGCCGACGAGACGGCGAGCCTGATCTTCGCTCGGAAGTATCAGGAGCGTCCGCAGTGACGCGCCACTCAACGCCCTGTCTTCAAGCGCGTCCCAGAGTTGCTGCTCATGGACCGTGAGCGGCTCGTGTTTCGGAGACGGAGACCAGCCGCTCTCGATGAGGCTTTCGGCCAGTCGCGATTCTTCACGGAGGTAGACGACCATCTCCTCGAGCGTGTCGCCGTCCGGTAGTCCATCGAGCCAGACTTCATTCAGGGCTCTCCCGAACCATCCTGCATCCGTGAGAATCTCCGGGCTCTCGTCGACGAATTCAACCGCGGTGTTGAGGCTCGTGAGAAGATGCGTCGCGATCGACCCCGCGGCTTCGTGAGCGGTGAGGTAGGTCGATCCATTCACGCGAACCGGTGGACGACCCGTCTCGATTCGAGCCCGCTCAATGAGTTCGTCGAGTGAGTCGATCTTCGACGCGTCGGCGTATCGGTTCTGCGCAGTCTCGAGTTCTCGACCACACTCACAGATCTCGGTCCATTCCGAGCCCGGATCAGCCTCTCGGACTGATTGAAGGAAACCCCAGAGCGTCCTTCGGACATTAAGTTCTAAGAGCGCATCCACACACCCGAGCGCGGCGTCGCGCAGTTCGTGGTGAGCATACTTCGTCATGGTCCACCTGCTTTCGAGACGGGCCGGCCCGGGTCGACGCGCGCAGGTGGTGAGCGCGCCGACCCGAACCGAGCGCCGGGGATCAGCCGGCTGCCCGCGGTTGTGCTTCATCCTATCAGCCGACGAGTTTCATGGCTTCGAGCGCCTTCGCTTCGTCGAGTTCGGCGTAGCTCTCGGTGATCTTCGCTGTTCGGTGTCCGAGAATGACTCGCGCAACATCTACGCTGAATTCACGGCGCAGATTCGTCGCGGCGTTGTGGCGGAGCTGGTGAGGATGCCAGCGGTGTTCACGGCGCCACGCGAGCAGATCGCCCCACCGATCGCCGAGCCGCGCCTTCCACTCTCGATCAGTCTCGCGCCGTCCACGCCCGCGGCCGGTCTCGACCCTTCCCCGCGCGAGTTCGGGCGGAGGTGGGAAAGCCTGCTCGCAGGCGCGGACGATCGCGCGACGATAACTCTCCACCGTGTAGGACTCGCCCGGAGTCCAGCGTGGCCGCTTCGATCGGTTCGATCCGGGGCGGTTCCCTTCGTTGAGCGGCGTGTCTCGTTCGGTGTGTCGCGCCTCGAGCCGTTCGGCCTCCGCGTCCGCTGGGGAGAACATGAACGCGTCGACCGCTCGGTCCGACATGAACGGCTCGATGACGGCCTGCGCCCTCGGCCCGATGTAGACGACCCGACGATGCCCGTGATGCTCCGTCTTGTGACGCCGCGGCGTGTAGGTCCAGATCGATCCCGTCGTGTCGAGGTCGACCGGGCGCATCTCGACCACTTCTCCCGGCCGCGCTCCGGTGAGCAGCTGCAGTTCGATCATCGCCCACACCTGGCGGGAGACGAACGGATGGACCGCTTCGATGTGCGCCTGGGGCACGGTCTGAACCGGGTCCGGCTCTGGCGCTTCGCTCCGACCCTTGCGGAGTCCTTCGACAGCGCGGAGCGACTCGTGCACGGTCGACGGGAGGAGCTCGTGCGCGACGGCCCACTTGAACATCATGCGGATCCGGTCGACCGAGCGATTGATCGTCAGCCGACTCCACCCTCGATCGATCATGTCTTGGCGAACCGCCTTGAGCGCGAGCGGCCCGAACTCGATGGCGGGAGCCCGGCTGTAGAGCTTTCTCAACGGCCGGAGCGCCGAGCGCATGACCGCGACTTCGCTCGTCGGCTTCCCGTCCGCGTCGCGGTAGTACGGGTCCACCCGCTCGGTCCAGAAGCGATCGATGAGCTCGATGACTGTGAGGTCAGTGGAGGTCGTCGTCGAGCGGACCACGGAAGCATGGCCGCCACCCGCTAGCCACTCGGCCACCACGCGGTGGTACTTCTCGAGGCTTGCGGGGTCATCGAACGCGCCAAGGTACACGCGCCTTCCGTCAAGTTCGACGAACGCCCGATCGGCGCCGTCTCGACGACGCTGGCGTCGGTACTTCGGCGTGCGCTTTCGCTTTGGTTTCGGGGGGGTGTTTCTGCTCATCGCTGCGGCCTCCAGAGGATGCGGCGTATCCGGTGATACGCCTTGTCCAGTGGCTTACGGCCGCGCCGCCCTTCGGCGGGTATCCCCAACATGGGGATTCGGCGAGTCTTATGAAAGTGGAGCTGATCGGGCTCGAACCGACGACCTCTTGCATGCCATGCAAGCGCTCTCCCAACTGAGCTACAGCCCCGGATTATTCGACGCTCGAGACGGGTGGAGCCGGCCTCGCTCGCCGTCCATGAGGGTAGCCGACACAGGTCGGCCGTCAATCCGGTTCGCCTCCTCGGTTTGGTCCGAATGGCGGCCCGGGGCTATGTTGAACGCATGAGCCAGCCGGACTTTCCGACATTGACGGTCATCGCGCATCCGCTCATCCGGGTCAAGATCAGCGAGTTGCGTGACGCCCGGACCGATCATGCTCGATTCAGGTCACTGCTCAACGAGGTCGCGGGGCTCATGGTGTACGAATGCACCCGCGATCTGCCCGTTCACGCGTCCCGCGTGCGGACGCCGCTCGAAGAGACCGAAGGCGCGGAGCTCGCGACGCCGGTCACGCTCGTGCCCATCCTGCGGGCAGGACTCGGGATGACCGCGGGGATTCTGGCGCTCGTCCCGGAGTGCAAGGTGGGGCACATCGGTCTGTACCGCGACGAGGACACGCTGACGCCGGTGTCGTACTACGAGAAGTTGCCCGTCGATGTCACGAATGGCCCGGTCTTCGTCGTCGATCCCATGCTCGCGACCGGCGGCTCCGTCATCGAGGCGGTTGCGCGCCTCAAGGAGCAGGGGTGCACCGATATCCGCATGATCTGTCTCGTCGCAGCGCCCGAGGGAGTCCGCGCGATGGCCGACGCCCATCCCGACATTCGCATTTACACGGCCGCCCTCGATCGCGAGCTCAACGAACTCGGGTACATTCTGCCCGGACTCGGAGACGCGGGAGATCGCATCTTCGGGACGCAGTGACCCGGCCTGCGACTACTGGGCTGCGCGCCATGCCGTCGCGGCCGCGACGACCGCAGCGCATTCGAGCCGCATGACATGGGGTCCGAGGCGGACCGGCGTGGCGCCGCGCTCGATGAGTCCATCACGCTCCTCGTCGGTCAATCCGCCTTCGGGCCCGACGATCACCGTCAAGGAATCGAGAGGAGTGGTCCGTGATGGAGGTACGACGCCGTCCGAGTCGCCCACCCAGATCGGCTCCGGCGCCCGGGCGATCGCTTCGTCGAGCGATGTCGGCTCGTCGATCTCCATCAGCCACGATCGACCACACTGTTTGCTCGACTCAATGACCGTGCGACGCCAGCGATCGACTCGATTCGCCCTGGGCTCGACGATGCTTCGTTTGGTGAGGAGCGGCGTCCATCGCGCCACTCCCACCTGAACGAGCTGATCGATCATCGACTCCGGCCGGGAGCCCTTCGGCGTCGGAGCCAGTAGAACAATTTCGGGACGCTCTCGATCGCGGTCGCTCCATTCGCGGACGGCGACGGTCACCGATCGCTTCCGTGTTTCGTCGATCAAGCCTCGAGCCAGCCGACCCGCGCCGTCGAACAACTCGACAAGTTCGCCGGCGCGGACACGCTTTACGGTCGCGGCATGGCGCCCTTCGTCGCCCTCGACCACGAGCATGATCGAGTCGGACGCCCGGTAGGCGGCGAGGTCCGGAAAGTAGATGCGATGCGTGCTCATCCGCGTTCGTCGTCCGATTACCAGCATTCGACTCTTGAGTCGCGGCGCGGCCCGGACGATGATACCTGCAGCGCACTTTCCTCGCGATCGTCCCGTAGACGGCGCCACATCCGATAATCACGCATGGGCGAAACGGCTCGACAAAACCCGAAAGCGAACGCCGAAGCGGGCGCGGAGGCTCGGACCTCGGCGCCGGGCTCCGCGTCATCGCTTGAACGCGAAGTCGACGCGATGCTCGATTCCGTGGACGAGACGCTCGAGCGCGTCGCGCGCGCCATGGGCGATCCCTTCGAAGAGATCGACGATGAAGCGCCGGGTGAGGACGATGGCTCCGGTGAGGCTGCGGCGGCCACTGACGAGGCGCCGGAATCGGCGGAGCCGGTCGATCTGGCCGAGGCGTCCGCCGAGGTCGAGGTGAGCCCAGTCGACGACCTCGAGCTTGAAGACAGCGAGCCCCCGGTCGAAGAGGAGCTCACGCCGGACCATCCTTCCTCAGACGAGTCGGAAGAGGATCTCGAGGCGATCGATTCGATGCTTGCGGACGCCGCGGCGCACATGCTCGATGACGAGAGCGAAGCGCAATCACTGAGCGAAGTCGAACGCGCTGAGGTCTTCGATGACGAGTCCGACCCGGCGCCGGCTTCGTCGTCGGCGGTGGGCGCCGCCGAGGAGGATTCGGGTCCGGTACGCGAACCCGCGCCGATGGACTCGGACGAGTCCCCAGAGGACACGGAGGACGAGGATCCAGAGAAGATCGATCCTGAACTCAAGGCGGAGCTCGAGTCCCACCTCAACGAAGTCGCTTCGGAAGACGAGGGAAGCGACGACGAGGACGCCCCGGTCGCCGAAGAGCCGCGGAAGCGACCGGAGAAGGCGCCGATTACGCCCGCCGCGGCCACCACGAACAGGTCCATCGATCCCCCGGGAATCAAGGACACGGACGCCGAGGCCGAGCTCGATGCTCCTCATGGAGCCGAGGCCGACGCGGAGTCGACGATCGAAGACGAACCTTCGACCGTTGTCGCGGCACAGTCGAATTCGATTGCGATCGCCGATGACGAGCCGTCGATTCGTGACGATTTGCGAGGCGTCGCACAGACGCTGAGCCGATGGGCCGCGTACCTTCCTGCGCGGGATCGAATCGCCTCGGCGGCCATCGCGACACTTGCACGGATCAACCGACCCTGGAGTCGTTTCTCCGACGACACCAAGCTGATGATCCTCATGTTCGCGGGAGGGACGGCGGTCGTCGCGGCGGTGGCGTGGACGCTCGTTCTCTTCCGAATTCTCTAGAAGATCCTGCCCGGATTCGGCCGCGGAAGCCAGTGGTCGCTTGGCCGCTCCGCCGTGACGCGATACGCTCGCGCCATGGACTCCCGGCGCCGCCTCACTTTTCCGAGCCGCATGCGACTTCGTCACGCGCGCGAGTTCTCGAGCGTGTTCGACGCGGGCTGTCGCAAGCCGTCAGGCCCGCTCGTGCTCTATTCGAAGCCGAACGATCGACGCCACCCGCGGCTCGGACTCTCCGTCGGACGGCGCGTCGGCGGCGCCGTCGCGCGCAACCAAATCAAACGGCGCCTCCGAGAAGCGTTTCGTCATATGCAGCACAACTGGTCGATTCCGCTCGATCTCGTGGTCGCCGTACGCCCGCATCGGCCGCTCTCGTCCGCCGACTATTCCCGTCTGCTCGAACAGGCGTGGCGGCGAGCGCACGCGGAATGGGAGAAGCGGGAGCGGCGGGCGCGGTCAGGCGGAGAATCACCATGACACGCCCGTCGTGGGCGGCGCGCCTGCTCATCGGTCTTGTCCGTGGATACCAGCGGACGGCGGCGCACTGGCTCGGTGGCGCGTGCCGGTTTCAGCCGACCTGTTCGAATTACTCGATCAAAGCCCTCGAGATTCACGGCGCCTGGCGGGGAGGCTGGCTCACCCTTCGGAGAATCCTTCGATGCCATCCCTTCGGCGGAAGCGGGTACGACCCCGTTCCCGGCTCAGGATCGTGTAACGAACGGCGGTCGATTCCAAATGAAGTAGAGTAGAAGCCGAGAGAGCATCATTCGTGGAGCCGCCCATGTCTGACGGAAATGAGACGATCGCTCCAACGACGCCGACCGAGGCGCCGATGGACGCCCCGCATCCACCCCCGTCCATCCCGACACATGGGGCGCCGGTGCGTCAGGCCGAGCGCATCCAGTCGCTTGATGTCATGCGCGGCGTCGCGTTGCTCGGTATTCTCGTCATGAACATCTCGGCGTTCTCGATGGTCGCCGCCGCGTATGAGAATCCGGCGCTCATGTTCGACCTCAGCGGAGCGAATCAGGTCTTCTTCGTCTTCGCGCAGCTCTTCTTCAACCTCAAGATGATGGCGATCTTCTCCATGCTCTTCGGGGCCGGCGTCGTGTTGATGACGACGCGCAACGAAGCGAAGGGAGTCTGGCCGGTCGGACTGCATTACCGGCGCATGTTCATGCTGCTGCTCATCGGGCTGGCGCACGCTTATCTCTTCTGGTTCGGCGACATCCTCGTCGCGTACGCGTTGTGCGGGATGGTGGTCTTCTGGGGACGGAACTGGCGGCCGGTGACGCTGTTTGCCGTAGCGGCGTTTCTCCTGTTCATTCCATCGGCGATTCTGTTCTCATTGCAATTCGCGCCTGAGGAAGTGCTCGCGGAGATACGGGCTCAAGCGCATCCCCCGGCGGAAGATGTGGCGGCCGAAGTCGCCGCGTATCGAGGAAGTTTCATCGATGCCCTCATGTTCCGGGCGCCGTTCACCTTCGCGATTCAGATCTTCTACTTCTTCATCTGGGGCGTCTGGCGAATCAGCGGTCTCATGCTGCTCGGCATGGGTCTCTACAAGCTCGGAGTCTTCAGCGCGAAGCGTTTGACTCGGTTCTATCTCGGGATGGTCGTCGCCGGCGCGCTCATCGGCCTGCCGCTCGTGGCCTACGGCGTGTGGGACAAATTCGCGACCGACTTCGAGCCCATTCGCGCCATGGCCGTGAGTTCGCAGTTCAATTACTGGGGCAGCCTGCTCGTCGCGTTCGGCTGGATCGGCGCCGTAATGCTCATCTTCCGCGCGGGCGTGCTCGGCTGGTTACGGCGCGCGCTCGCCGCCGTCGGCCAGATGGCGTTGACGAATTACCTCGCCCACACGCTGATCTGCACGACGATCTTCTACGGATATGGCTTCGGCCTCTTCGGCAAGGTTGAGCCGGCCCAGCAGGCGTTGATCGTGGTCGCCATCTGGGTGGTGCAGCTCATCGTGTCGCCGTGGTGGATGAGCCGATTCCGTTTCGGTCCGTTCGAATGGTTGTGGCGCGTGATGACCTACGGCGAGTGGCAATCGATGCGGCGCCTGACGCCGGCGCTCGCGCCGTCACCGGCCTGAGACGGGAGCCCGCGACAGGAACCGAGCAGGGATGTACGGCTCCAGTTCGACGGGCAACCGCTTGAGTCCTCGCCGCATCGCCTTCGCCACCGCGTAGCGCAGTGAGTCGGCCATCCGCTTCTCCACCGCCGGCGTGATGTTCAGACCGTAGTGACGCATCGCTTCGAGCGACCAGCGCCAGGCGTGGAATTCCTCGAGGCACCGCGGCTTGTAGACATGAAAGCCGATCGCGTGATGACCCACCTCGTGCAGAAAGACCGCAGCGCTCATCGGTCCGCGCGGATACGGCGCCTCGATGAGACGGCTGATGTGCCCATCGGAATACACGACTTGCCAGGCGCAGCCACTCATCGACCGGCGCCATTTTCGAACGCGAATCTCGTGCTGTGATTTCATCTCGTCGACCACGGCCGAATATCGCTCGCGCATCGGAAGATCGCGGATCGCGGCGCGACGCGTGTCGTCCGGCGCCACTTGAATCGGCGGCGGCGTCGGCTCGAGACATGGGCGCTCGATGATCCGCTTTTCGCTGCGCCCGCGCCCGCGCGAGCGGGCGCGGATGAGTTCGAAGAGCATCAGTTGCACGCGATCAACGCTCCTCTGCTTCGATCACGCGCACTGCAGTGGCGACAAGTGACTCGGCGGCGTCTCTCGAACGCGCCTCGGCGATGACGCGGACGATCGGCTCCGTATTGCTCGGCCGGACATGAAGCCAGGCACGGCGTTCGTCGAAGTCGATACGCACGCCATCCTGTCGATCGACGCGTTCATCGACGAAGTACGCGGCGATCGCCTCAAGGGCGAACGGAATGAGTTCGTCCCGTACATGCATCTTCGTCTTGTGGATCTCGTACTTCGGAATCTCGGCCACGACGGCGCTCAACGGCTTCCGGCGTTCCGCGAGGAGGCCAAGCACCAGCGCCATTGCGGTGAGGCTGTCACGCACCCGGCAGACCGGCGCCCAGATGACGCCGCCGTTTCCTTCTCCGCCAAGCGAGGAGCCGCGACGCTTCATCTCGTCCACGACATTCGCTTCTCCCACCGGCGAACGAAAGACGGACGCATTGAACTTCGCCGCGAGATCGTCCACCATCCGGCTCGTCGAGAGATTCGCGACGATGGGTCCGAGTGAACCGTTCGATCGCTCGAGCAGATGAAGCGCGGCGAGGGCGAGCGTGTATTCCTCACCGATGAATTCGCCTCGCTCATCCACCAGCGCGAGTCGGTCGGCGTCAGGGTCCTGGGCGAATCCGACGGCGGCGCCTTCCGCTTTCACTTTGGCGGCGAGTTCGCCGAGGTGCTCTCGAATCGGTTCGGGGGTGTGCGCGAACTTTCCGGTCGGCTCCGTGTTGAGCTCGATCACTTCAACGCCGAGTTCATGGAGCAGTAACTTCGCCGGCGGACCGCCGGCGCCGTTTACCGAGTCGAGCGCCGCCGTGAGCCGAGCCTCCCGGATCGGTCGGGGATCGACAGCGGCGAGGACGCGGTTGACATGAATTCGCGTCGCCTCCGCGTTGGTCTCCGGCGGTTGAAGCTGGTCGACGGAGACCGGTTCACCTTCATTGGTTCGAAAGCGGGCGATGACTTGGTTCACTTCAGAGGGAGGCGGCGCGACGCCCTCGCGATTGAGCAGCTTGATTCCGTTCCACTCGATTGGATTGTGACTCGCGGTGATGACGAGGCCGCCGTCCGCCTCGAGTTCATCGATCATCACTGCGACGGTGGGCGTGGTGACCACGCCGAGCGAAATCACGCGACAACCGACGCCGAGCAGTCCGGCGACCGCGGCGCGATCGAGCATTTCTCCGGAGGGCCGACTGTCGCGCCCGACGACGACGAGCGGCGCCCGGCCGGCGTCGTCCGTCCGACGCAAACCTGATCCAAACGCCGCCGCGTACTGCGCTGCAACGACCGGAGTCATCGTGGCGCCGATGACGCCACGCGCGCCGGAGACCGAGAGCATCAGCGGAGGCGTGTCCATGATGACGGAATATAGCGCCGGAGGTCGAACGCGGGCGGAGTCGCGCTCAGCCTGCGCGACGGGTGGTCAGCATGACGCCGGGCGGCGCGACGCCGTCCAGCACAGACAATTCCCACGGTTCAAATGACGAAAGGTCGACGATGGCGCCGATGGAAGCGCCGTCGCCCTCGGAGACGAGACGCACGATCGGTCGGTCCGGGTTCTCGCTTGACTGACCGATCACCTGCGCGACCCGCTCGGTCGAGAGCAGCACGAAACTGCCGATCGGATACACGCCGGTGCTCGCGACGAGATGGCGCGTGAGTTGACGATCGTATTTCCCTTCGCGGGCGAGCGCGGAGATCTCCGCGATCGTTTCGTGGCTCAGGAGTGGCTCGCGGAAGCCGCGCGGCTCATTCAGCGCCGCCGCGGTGTCTGCGAGCGCGACGAGACGGCCCATGGCCTCGATTCGTCGGCCGGGAAGCCCGTGCGGATATCCGGTTCCATCGCTTCGCTCATGATGGCGGTAGGCGGCGACGCGGGCGACTTCCGGCGTGCCTGAGATCGACTCGAGTAGCCATACGGAGTACGAGGGGTGACGAGTGAGTCGACTGCGATCGACATCGCTCAGGAATTCCGCCGAAGTCCGGATGCGTTGCGGGAGCAACATCATTCCGAGATCGATGGTCAGGCCACAGAAGCCGGCCAGGCGAATGTGTTCATTCGACCATCCGGCTCGCGCGGCAATGGCCATGCCGATCGCGGCGACACTGATCGCGTGGTCGGGAAGGTAGTCGAATCGTTTCGGGCACAGAAGCGCGAGCTGAGGAAAGAGCGACGGGCTCCGCTGGAGCATGCCGTAGAGGTCTTCGATGATCGTGTCGAGCGCGAATGATTCGACGCGCAGGCCGGCGAGGACCCGGGCATAGACGGAACGCAGCGCCGCCACCCGGTCGTTCCGCCAGGCGATGAGTTCGTCCGGATCCGGCCAGTCGTCCGCCCGCGCGTTCCAGTCGATATCGGTCACCGGTTCGAACTCCGGCTCGAATTCGTCGGGCTCCGTCCATGACTCGACGCGTGAGGCGACGAGTTCTTCGGCGAGCCTTCGCCGCGCCCGGGCGTGCGTGATCGGCTCCGATTCGATCAGCGTGAAGACCCCGAAGTTGAGCGCGTCGACATGCTGGTGGTCAATGACTTCACCCGCTTCAGTGACGATCCGTCCACCGAGGCTGATGAGCGGCGTGCGGGAGGCGCCGCCGGCGCGAACCGTGCAGAAATCGACCGGCTCGAGCAACCCTTCCCGGGCGATCTCTTCAGCGTCGTGCGCGAGGAGGAACTCGTCGCCGAGTCTCGAGAGTCGATCGAGCAGGCGATCACTCAGGCGGGCTGAGCGGGGGAGCAGCCGCAAGCCATGGGACGAATACAGATCGAGCGGCAACGCGTCGCCGGGCTTCAGGTTTGAGACGCACACTCTTCGCATTCGGTTCCGTTCGTGAGCCAACGCCCAGGCGCCGAGTCCCCCGTCGCGTTATCGTCACGAATCTCGTTCTGGTTCACCCGGATACGCATTTCTGAACCATTATCCGGACTTGCGTTCGGCCTACGATTCGTACAGTGTTCCGAGTTTCAATCCAGCGCGTGTTCTCGGCCGCTCACTCCCTGCTGATCCGCGGCGAGCGCGAGCCAGTGCACGGTCATGACTGGCGGGTGACCGCCGTCATCGAAGGGCCGTCGCTCGACGAGGACGGGCTCCTGGTGGACTTTCACGCGGTCGAGAGGACGCTCGACGAGATTCTCGCGCCCTATCGGAACTCGAACCTCAACGAGTCGCCGCCCTTTGATGAGGTCAACCCCTCCGCGGAGCGGGTCGCTGAGCACATCGCGCGGCGGTTGGATGAGCGTCTCCCATCGACAACGACGCGGATCGCGTCAGTCGCCGTGACGGAGGCGCCGGGCTGCGAAGCGACCTTTCTGCCGGGTTCCGATCAGTAATTCGGCGTCGGAGCCCGGAACTGGTTGAGGTCGACATTCTTAAAGTAGGCGATCGTCCGCTTGAGGCCATCCCGCAGTTTGACCTCCGGGCTCCAGTCAAGCTTTTCGCGCGCAAGGTCGATCACCGGCTGGCGCTGCATCGGGTCGTCCACCGGAAGATCCTGATACACGAGCTTTGACTTCGTGCCGGTCAGCTCGATGACCATCTCAGCGAGTTCTTTGATCGTGAACTCGTCCGGGTTTCCGAGGTTGACGGGGCCGTGGAACTCTTCGGGGCCGTTCATCATCCGGATGATGCCCTCGACGAGATCATCGACGAAGCAGAACGATCGTGTCTGACTTCCGTCGCCGAAAATCGTGATGTCCTCGCCGGTCAGCGCCTGGCGGATGAAGTTCGTCACCACGCGGCCGTCGTACGGATGCATGCGCGGGCCGTAGGTGTTGAAGATTCTTGCCACCTTGATGGCCAGGCCGTGTTCGCGGTGGTAGTCGAAGAACAGGGTCTCGGCGCAGCGTTTGCCTTCGTCGTAGGTCGATCGGGGCCCGATGGGGTTGACGTTGCCCCAGTAGTCCTCGGTTTGCGGGTGCTGGGTGGGGTCGCCATAGACTTCCGAGGTACTGGCCTGGAAGATCGGGCATTTCAGGCGCTTGGCCAGGCCCAGCATGTTGATGGCACCGTGGACGGATGTCTTGGTGGTCTGCACCGGGTCGTGCTGGTAGTGCACGGGGGCGGCGGGGCAGGCCAGGTTCCAGATTTCGTCGCCTTCGACGTAGAGCGGAAAGGTCACGTCGTGGCGCTGGAACTCGAAATTCGGGTGGTTGTGCAGGTGGCGGATGTTGTCCTTGGTGCCGGTGAACAGGTTGTCGATGCACAGCACGTCGTGGCCCGCCTCGATCAGCTTGTCGATGAGGTGGCTGCCGAGGAAGCCGGCGCCGCCGGTGACGATGGCCTGCTTGCGCAGGGTGTAGGCTCGCTGCGCTCGCGTTTGTTCGTTTGTTGGTTTGTTCGTTTGTTGGTTCATGTGTTTCGGGAGCGTCGGGGCCTGGTGGGCGGCTGCGTCGCGTGCGGCTTGGGGGTGCCGAAAGCGGCTGATGATGCGTTTCGCTTTGCTTTGCGCATCCTACGGGTTACGGGTTGGGATCGCCAGCCAGGTAGCCCAGGTGTTCCAGTTTCAGGAGGATTTGCTGGACGGCTTTTTCCGGGTGCATTTTGGTGGTGTCGATCTGCATTTCGGGGCTTTCCGGTTCTTCGTAGGGGTCGGAGATGCCGGTGAATTCCTTGATGATGCCCTGTCTTGCTTTCTTGTAGAGGCCTTTTCGGTCTCTTTGTTCGCATACTTCCAGCGGCGTGGCCACGTGGATTTCGATGAAGCCGCCGTGGGGTTCGATCATTTCGCGCACTTCGCGCCGGGTGGCGGTGTAGGGCGCGATGGGGGCGCACAGGGCGATGCCGCCGTTTTTGGTGATTTCGCTGGCGACGAAGCCGATGCGCAGGATGTTGAGGTTGCGGTGTTCCTTGGAGAAGCCCAGTTCGCTCGAGAGGTTCTTTCTGACGATGTCGCCGTCGAGCAGGGTGATCTGGCGCCCGCCCAGTTCCATCAGCTTGACCTGCAATGCATTCGCCAGCGTGGACTTGCCCGAGCCCGACAGGCCGGTGAAGAACACGGTAAAGCCCTGTTTGGCGCGCGGCGGGTGGGTGCGGCGCAACTCGGCGACGACTTCCGGGTAGCTGAACCACTCGGGGATGTCCAGGCCTTCGCTCAGGCGGCGGCGCACTTCGGTGCCGGAGATCTCGCGCACCTGGTCGTCGGGGGCGATCTCGTCGACGGGGACGTACTGGGCGCGGGTTTCCAGGTATTTCATCTCGCGGAAGGGCACCATCTCGATGCCGATTTCTTCGCGGTGTTCGGTGATCAGCTCCTGCGCGGCGTAGGGGTCGTAGTAGCCCTCGCCGGTGGCCGGGTTGCGCGGGCCGGCGTGGTCGCGTCCGACGATGAAGTGCGTGCAGCCGTGGTTGGCGCGGATCAGCGCGTGCCACAGGGCCTCGCGCGGGCCGCCCATGCGCATGGCCAGGTTGAGCAGCGACAGGGCGGTGGTCTGCTCGGGGTAGCGCTTGAGGATGTGCTCGTAGCATCTCACCCGGGTGTAGTGGTTGACGTCGCTGGGCTGGGTCAGGCCCACCACCGGGTGGATGAGCAGGTTGGCCTCGATTTCGCGCGCGGCGCGGAAGGTGAGCTCCTGGTGGACGCGGTGCATGGGGTTGCGCGTCTGGAAGGCGATGACGCGTTCCCAGCCGCGTTTTTCGAACATCGCCTTGAGCTCGGCCGGAGTATGGCGCAGGTGCGGGAAGTCGTAGTGCAGCGGCGGCTGGACCAGCTTGACTTCGCCGCCGACGTAGTAGGGGTGCGTGCGCTCGAGCAGGCGGGCGACGCCGGGGTGGTTGGTGTCGGTGGTGCCGAACACCGCTTCGGCTTCGGCCTTCAGGTCGGGCTGCCAGATGTCGCCGACGGTCAGGGTGGCCAGCAGCACGCCCTCGCGGTCGCGCAGGCCCAGGCTCTGGCCGGCATCGAGGCGGCCGGCGGTGGTCTCGGGGATGTCGAGCATCACCGGCATGGGCCACAGGGCGCCGTTTTGCAGGCGCATGTCGGCCAGCACGGATTCGTAGTCGGCCTGGTTCAAAAAGCCCGTCAGCGGGGCGAAGGCGCCGTTGGTGAGCAGCTCCAGGTCGCAGAGGTGGCTGGGGCTTAGGTCGAGGTCCACGTCCGGGGCTTTGACTGGGCGCTGGTGGGGCGTCTGGGTTTGGTGCGGGTCGGCCATCTGGAAGGTTTCAGGTTTCAGGACAATAAAAAAGACGGGTTCGGGGTTCCGGGTTCGGGGTTCCGGAGAATCAGTTTCGGCTCGCCTTTGGCTTTGCCGGAGAGCGTGCTGAAGTCAAAGTGGTCCCGGTTCGGACTGATTTCGGCCCATCTCGTCGAAGTCTTCGGGTACTTCGATCTGGCCCTTCAGAAAGCCGATACGTTGTTGCTGCTCGCTGTCTGGGGCGTCCAGGGCGCTAACGCGAACCATGGGCTTTCCTGCCTTGGCGATGACGAAGCTCTCTCCGCGAGCTGCTTCCTCGATCAGATGTGAGAGTTGCGCTTTTGCCTCTTGGATGTTGATGATTCGCATGATCGAGGTGCGGAGCGGCTTATACCAGCGCTATCTAGTCAGTGACTTTCAGGCTGTTGCGGTTTGTGGCGGTGCGTAAACCTGGGCTTGCTGGTTTTGAATCTGCGTATTCAGGCGAAGCGTTTGTCGGGATATGGCGCGTAGTGCCTCGGGTACTTTGTACCGCCCTTCCTGATCCAGCCAATCCAGCATGGGAGCCAAGTGCCAGAGCGAAGGGTTGCCGCAGTGTGCCGGGCGCGGGAAGTCGTGCCTTGACTGCATGAGCTTGCGCAGGGCTTGTCTCGAAATTCCGGCGATTTCTGCAATTTCAGTCAAGCCGACCAAATCCGGGGTCGCCTCGATGAGCTCTGCGTCTGGAAGTGCGGACTCGACGTCACGCTTGGCGGAGTTCACGGCATCCATTGCGCTATTGGCTTCTCGATCGAATTCCAGCGCGATGCGGCCCGAGTGCCCGATGCCGACCATGGCATCGTCGCAGCCGGCTTGTGCCATCTTCTCGATCATCGCGTCCATTTTGGAGGGGGGCTCATAAAGCCTGAAGATCAGTGAAAAGTTGTAGATCATAAGTCTGGCTCCGCTTCGTCCGATCCCGTGCATTTGTCGACGACTCGAAGAATCTGTTTGGCGTGGCCTGTCGGGTTTCTCGTCGTCGACCAGATGCTGGCAATGCTGAAAACGCCACAGCGACACTCAGGGTCGTTGTAGGGGCAGAACATTCGGCCCCAGCAGTGGCCACCTTTGCTCGGCTCGATGCGCCATCCCTGTGACTCGGCGTACTTGATGGCGTGCTCGATTTCCTTGTTGGGGTGGCTCTTTCTCAATT
>JBICHN010000005.1:0-63163 GCA_043101845.1 Phycisphaerales bacterium
GCCCGGCGATCGACTTTTTCGTGGATGGGTGACCGACCGATGACGCCTCACCGTCTGATGACTCTCGTCAGCGTTGTTTCGTTCGTCGCCTCGAGTTCGGCCGCCGTCTTCGCGACGGAGCCGGTGACGATCACCTTCCGCGTGACGGCGCCCGATTCGACGCCGGCCGACGCGACGCTCTACCTCGCCGGCAACCACGACGCGCTCGGCGCCTGGCGGGCGGACGGTCTCGCGCTTGCGAGATCGGACGACGACGACGGCGTGTGGTCCGCCGCCGCGAGCTTTCCCGTCGGCGCCGCGCTCGAGTTCAAGGTCACGCTCGGCGACTGGAGCCGCGTCGAGAAGAGCGCGACCGGCGCCGAGATCGACAATCGCACGCATCTCGTCACGAAAGGCGAGACGCTCGACCTCACCGTCGCGTCCTGGGCGGACCCTTCGTCGAATCCACCGCGCTGCGCCTCGACGAAGACCGGCGCCATCCGCCATCACCCGAACTTCGCGAGCGAGCGGCTCGGGCGCGCCCGTGACCTCTGGGTCTACCTCCCGCCCGGCTATGACGACGCGGCGGACGAGCGCTATCCCGTGCTCTACTTCCACGACGGACAGAATCTCTTCGACGAGGCGACCGCTGCGTTCGGCGTCGAATGGGGCGCCGACGAAGCGGCCGGGCGCCTCATCCGCAGCGCCCGCATTCCGCCGCTCATCATCGTCGGAATCGGGAACACGCCGGCCCGCATGGCCGAGTACACGCCCTACCCGAGCGAACGCTTCGACGGACGCGGCGGCGAGGGCGACCGCTACGCCGCCTTCCTCGTCGACGAGTTGAAACCCTTCATCGACGCGACCTACCGCACGAAGCCGGAGCGCGAGCACACCGGCGTCGCCGGTTCATCGCTCGGTGGGCTCATCTCGCTTCACCTCGCGCTGACGAAGTCGGAGTCGTTCTCGCGCATCGGAGTCGTCTCGCCGGCCCTCGCGTGGGCCGACGGCCGCATTCTCGACGAAACCGAAGCGCATGCGTCACGATTGAAGGAGATGCGTCTCTGGATCGACATGGGCGGCGCCGAGGGCCAGTTGAGCGCGGGCGGTGATGTGCGCGAACCCGTCGCGCTCACCCGCCGCCTTGTCGCGATCCTCGATGACGCCGGCTACGCGATCGGCCGCGACTACTACTACCTCGAAGTCATCGGCGCCGCGCACAACGAAGCCGCCTGGTCGCAGCGCGTCGACGACATGCTCCTCTACCTCTACAGCGAACGCTGAGCGACGGTGGTCCCGCGACAAATGCGCCGCGTCGGGTGGCTGTGGCTGACGCTCGGGGAAGCCACAGGACGGACGGCGCGCGAGGCGGAAGATTTGAAATCTCAGATTTGAGATTTGAAATTTCGTCAAGTAGGTCAGGCTATTGCCTGCCGGTTGGGCGCACGGCGCTCACGGGCCGTCCAATCGAAGCCGCCGTGGCCGGTCGAACGATCATCCAGTCACGGAAACCCGAGTTTGCGAATGGCGCCTCGCGCCGTCCCTATCCTGCCGTATCGAAATGCCCGCCGTCGATGACAACACGACCCCGACCGCTCCGACCGCGGGCGCCGCGGCGCGGCCGATTCCGTGCCGCCAGTGCGGGTACGACCTGCGCGGCGCCGCGCGTGACGGCGCCTGCCCGGAATGCGGGGCGCCCGTCGAACGCTCGCTCGGACCCGACCGGCTCGAAGCGGCGCCGGCGCCGTGGCTTCAGCGCATCGCGCTCGGCCTTCTCGTCGCCGTCGCGGCGTTCGCCTCCGAATTCATCATCCTCGCCCTCCAACTCGTCTGGTTGCGCCTCATCGAACTCGCGCCCGACGCCGGCGCCACGCGCGGCCTCGACGCGATCCTCGGCGACCGGACCGTCCGCCTCTTCCTCTTCTACGGAATCGACGCGCTCCTCCTCGTCGGCGTCTGGCTCTCCACGACGCGCCGCGCGGGCGAAGCGCGACGCGTCAAGTGGGCGCGGCGCGGGGCGCGGGGACTGCTCCTCGCCTCATATGTCATGCAGATCGCCGTCCTCGTCATCTCGCCGCGCACGAACCTCACCGCGTACTCGCTTCTCTTCGTCCGCTCCTTCGTCGCGATCCCCGGCGCCCTCGCGATCGTCTGCTGGATCTACTCGCTTGTGCATACGCTCGACCTGAGCGGCCGCAAGCGTCTCGTCGCGGCCGGCGTCTGGGTCATGCTCGTCTTCCTCGCGCTCGAGGTCGCGATGGACCTCATCTGGCTGCCGTGGCTCATCCGCGGCTCGACGGCGCCGTGGACCGGTTGGCTCACGACGACGAGCGGCGTCGCCGAGTACCTCTGGCTCGCCTTTCTCGTCGCGTTCGCGTGGTGGCTGTGGCGCGTGCGTCGCGAGTTCCGGAGCGCCGCGTCGCCCGGCTGAGGCCGCATTTCGCGATCCGCCGGTGGCGACCCGCATGACGCTTTCCTATCGTGCCTGCCCTGTCGCAGGGGCGGAGAACCCATCTGCGCGAGGGTGGTTGCGAAGGCTCATGCTGAATCCCTGGCTGCTCTATATCGCCTGCGTCGTGGGCGCGATCGGAGTCTATCTGATGACTCCCCGGCGCGGTCGTCGACTCGCCCTGCTCGGCGGGCTCATCGCCGCGGGCGCCCTCGGAGCGGCGTTTCTCGGCCTCGCGCGGCTCATGCTCGACGACGCGGGCCGACCGGGCGTGTTCTTCTATGTCTTCGCCTTCCTTGCCGCCGGCGCCGCGGCCCGGATGATCACCCATCCGCGCCCCGTCTTCGCCGCGGTCTACTTCATCCTCGTTGTCATTGCGAGCGCGGGACTCCTCATCCTCCTCGCCGCCGAGTTCATGGCCTTCGCTCTCGTCATCGTCTACGCCGGCGCCATCATGGTGACCTACCTCTTCGTCATCATGCTCGCCCAGGAGACGCCCGACGATCAGCATCCCGATGACTACGCGGAGTACGACGCGAACGCCCGCGAGCCGCTCGCCGCGACCGCGGTCTCCTTCGTCCTGCTCGCGGCTCTGCTCGGCGTCATGAACGCCGGCGTGACGCGAATCGCCCCGGCCCTCCCCTTCGGCGACCCCGACCTCGCCCAACTCACCGGCAAGATCAAGCGCGAACTCATCGCCGCCGACCTCGCGAACGAGAATTCCGCGATCGTCGGCGTCGACCCGATCGGACGCGAAGTGCTCGTCGTCGAGCCCGGCGGCTCGGCCGACGCGCCGCGCATCGTCGTTCTGCCCGACGATTTCCGCATTGAGAATGTCGAGCGGGTCGGACTGTCCCTCGTCGGGGATTTTCCGATCAGCCTCGAAGTCGCCGGCGTCATCCTCATGATGGCGATGCTCGGCGCCGTCACGCTCGCCCGCAAACCGTCGCGCCTCGAAGCCGCCGCGGCGAAACCCGGTCGATCGGAGGCGCGCTGACATGACGCCGATCGACCTGCTCACGCTGAACCATTACCTCATCCTGAGCGCCGTGCTCTTCGTGCTCGGCCTCGTTGGATTCCTCACCCGCCGCAACCTGATCATCATGTTCCTCTGCACGGAGCTCATGTTTCAGGCGGCGGCGATCGCGATGATCGCCTTCGGCGCGTACCACCTCAACCCGCAGGGGCAGGTCTTCCTCATCTTCGTGCTCACCGTCGCCGCGGCGGAGGCGGCGCTCGCGCTCGCCCTCATCGTCGCGCTCTATCGTCGACGCGCGACCTTGAGCGCTGAAGCCTGGTCGGAGTTGCGTGGATGACGACGCTCTCGCCGCTCATGCTGCAACTCGGCGCCGACACGGCCGCGACCGCCGGCGCTTCGATCGACGCGCCCTGGATCTCAGCGCTCATTCCGGGCCTGCCGCTGCTCGGCGCGGTTCTCTGTGGCCTGCTTCCCGCACTCGGCTACGGTCGCGACCGGTCGTTCTGGCCGCGCAAGGCGCCGGGGCTCATCTGCGTCGCCGCCCTCGCCGGCGCGTTCGTCGCGTCGGTCATCACGATCATCTCGGTCGGGCACGGCGTGGGCGCCCGCACGCTTTTCGAATGGATCCATGTCGGCCATCTCGTCGCCGACTTCGCGTTCTTCATCGACCCGCTCACCTCGATCATGCTGCTCGTCGTGACCGGCGTCGGCACGCTCGTCGCGATCTACGCGTCGGAGTACATGTACGGCGATCGGGGCTACGCGCGCTTCTTCGCGTTCGTGAGCCTCTTCCTCGTCGCGATGACGCTGCTCGTCCTCGCCGACAACCTCGTCCTGCTCTACCTCGGCTGGGAGGGCGTCGGGCTCTGCTCATACCTGCTCATCGGCTTCTACTATGAGAAGCCGTCGGCCGTCGCCGCTGCGAAAAAGGCGTTCATCGTCAACCGCATCGGCGATCTCGGCTTCGCGCTCGGCATCATGCTCACCTACCTCGAGTTCGGCACGGTCGAGTACGGTCCGCTCTTTGCGGCGCTCGGCCAGGTCGGCGGTGAGATGACCCGCGACCTTCCCGCGAGCGTCGAGATCATTCCGTTCCTCCTCATGCTCGGCGCCTTCGGCAAGAGCGCGCAGCTCCCGCTCTATGTGTGGCTGCCCGACGCGATGGAAGGTCCGACGCCGGTGTCGGCGCTTATCCACGCCGCGACGATGGTCACCGCGGGCGTCTACATGATCGCCCGGCTCATGCCGCTCTTCCTGCTCAGCCCCTACGCCCTGCCCACGGTCGCGTGGGTTGGTGGGCTCACGGCGCTCTTCGCCGCCACGATCGGCATGGCGCAGTACGACATCAAGCGCATCTTCGCGTACTCGACGGTGTCGCAGCTCGGCTACATGTTCCTCGGCCTCGGCGTGCTCTCCTCGACCGGCGCCGTGTTCCACCTGTTCACCCACGCCTTCTTCAAGGCCCTACTTTTCCTCGGGTGCGGCGCCGTGATGCACGGCTTCGCCGGTCAGCTCGACCTGCGCCGGCTCTCGGGGCTCATCCGCGAACCCGGCTGGAAGGTCGTGAGCTGGACCATGCTCTTCGGGTGTCTCGCGCTCGCCGGCTTCCCGCTCACCGCGGGCTTCTTCTCGAAGGACATGATTCTCGCCGAAGCATTTGTCACCCAGGGTCCGGGCTATCAGGCGCTCGGGGTCATCGGGTTGCTCACGGCGCTCCTCACTGCGTACTACACCTTCCGCGTGTTCTTCCGCGTCTTCCTCGGCCCGACGCGGTACGAGCCGGGGCCGGAAACACACGGCCACGACGATCATGATCATCACTTCCATCCGCACGCGCCCGGCCCCGCGATCAACGGCGTGCTCATCGTGCTCGCGATCGGCGCCGTCTTCGCCGGCTGGCTCGGCATCGGCGGCGACCACCACGGCTGGTTCGGCGGCATGATCCACGAGTCCACCGCGTACATCACGCCGGGCGGCGGTGAACACCACGACCTGACCTTCTTCGACGATCCGCACCAGTGGATGTTCCTCGCGTCGACGGTCGTCGGCCTCGTCGGCATCGCGATCGCCTGGTTCTTCCATCTCGCCAATCGACCGGCGGCGGACCGACTCAAGTCGACCATGTCGCCCGTCGCGTGGATCCTCGAGCGCAAGTGGCTCGTGGACGAGGGATACGACCTGCTCATTCGCCGACCGCTGCGCCTCTTCGCGTTCGTGTGCTACGCGCTCGGCGATGCGCTCATGATCAACGGCCTCGTCGCGTTCGCCGGACGCCTGCCGCGCCTCATCGCCGGCGCGGTTCGACCAATGCAGCAGGGCCAGCTGCACCAGTACGGGCTCGGCATGGCGGCGGGCGTCGCGGCCCTCGTGCTCGTCATCTGGTGGTGGATGCTCTGACCGAGAGGGACGGATTGACTTGACGCTCCTGTCGCTCATTCTGATTCCCCTGCTCACCGCGGCCGCGATCGCGTTCGCGTCGGCGCGGGCGTCGCGCACGCTCGCGCTCTTCGGCACGCTCGCCGCCTTCGCATGGAGCGTGGTCGTCGCCGCGGCGTTCGATTTCGGAAACACCGGCGCCGACCAGTTCGCGGCGGCCTGGAACTGGATTCCGACGCTTGGGCTCCGGCTCTCACTCGGCGCCGACTCGGTATCGCTTCTGCTCGTTCTGCTCACCACGCTCATCATGCCGCTCGCGGTGCTTGGTTCGTTCACCGCGATCCGTGACCGCGAGAAGGAATACTTCTTCTGGCTCCTCATCCTCGAGGCGGCGATGATCGGCGTCTTCCTCGCGCGTGACCTCATCGTCTTCTACACCTGCTTCGAGTTCACGCTCCTGCCGATGTACTTCCTCATCGCGGTGTACGGCAGCGCGAACCGCGCCCGCGCCGCGACGGTGTTCTTTCTCTACACCTTCACGGGGTCGATGATCACGCTCGCCGGCCTCGTCTATGTCGCGTGGTGGAACTGGCGACTCACCGGCGGGTGGACCTTCGACATCGCCTCGCTTACCGCGTCGGCGATCGAAATGTCGTACGGACAGCAGTCGATCGTCCTGCTCGCGCTGTGCTGCGGCTTCGCGGTCAAGGTGCCGCTCTTCCCCGTGCACACATGGCTGCCGCTCGCGCACACCGAAGCGCCGACCGCCGGATCGGTCGTCCTCGCCGCGGTGCTGCTCAAGCTTGGAACCTACGGCCTCTACCGCTTCGCCCTGCCCATGTGTCCCGTCGCGATCACCGAGTGGTCCCCCGTCCTCGCGATCCTCTGCATCATCGGGATCGTCTACGGCGCCCTCATCTGCTGGGTGCAGCGCGATGTGAAGAAGCTCGTCGCCTATTCGTCCGTAAGCCACCTCGGCTTCTGTGTGCTCGGCCTCGTCGCGCTCAACTCGATCGGTGTGAGCGGTTCGATCGCGTACATGATCAACCACGGCCTGTCGACCGGCGCCCTCTTCTTCCTCATCGGCATGGTCTACGAGCGATATCACACGCGCTCCATCGACGAACTCGGCGGCCTCGCTCGGCGCATGCCGGTGTGGACCTTCTTCATGGTGTTCTTCATCATGAGCAGCGTCGCCCTGCCGGGACTCAACGGGTTCATCGGCGAGTTTCTTGCGCTTGTCGGCGCCTTCGTCTCCGGCGGCGCGAGCGATGGTGAACTCCTCCCCGGCCGCCTCGGTCCCTGGTACGCGGCGGTCGCCGGAACCGGCATGATCCTCGCCGCGATTTACCTGCTCTACCTCGCGGGACATGTGCTCTTCGGACCGCTGCGCCTCCCGGCGCCGGACGCCCACGGCCATCATCACCACGGCGCCCCGCTGCCGCGCGATCTGTCCGGCCGCGAGATCACCGTGCTCGCCCCCCTCGCCGTGCTCTGCGTCGTCCTCGGCGTGAAGCCGGGGCTCATCCTCGATCCGATCGAAACGCCCGTGAACGACCTCACGACGGACATCTTCGTCGAAGCCCGCGCCGCCGGCGTGTACGACGATCGCGTCGCCGAGCGCGAGCCGGATCTCAACGAAGCATTCGCCGCGCGGCGTGAAGGAGGCGACCGATGATCGATCGCGTCGCCACGCTCTGGCCCGAGATCATCCTCTTCGCGACGGCGTCGATCGTCATGCTCCTCGGCCTCTCGCCGAGCAACGACACCCGCCGCGCGACGACCTGGATCACCGGCGTCGGACTCTTCTTCGCATTCGTGTTCAGCATGCGGGGCCCGAGTCTCGAGGTGTCGCTCCTCCCCGGTCTGCCCGATGTCGTGAAGCCCTTGACCTGCCTCATGGGGCTCCTGCTCCTGCTCGGCATGGGCGGCATTGACGCCAGACTCGAACGCGAGATCGACGAAGGGCGAACCTTTGACCCGCTCGACACGACGCGCGGCGAATTCCTCGCCTTCTTTCTGCTCTCGCTCATCGGTCTCATGCTCTGCACGACGGCGACCGACCTCATCTGGCTCTTCCTCGCGCTCGAACTCACGAGCCTGCCGACCTATGTGATGGTCGCGACGAGCCGGCCCCGCGCGAGCGCCGGCGAAGCGGGCGTGAAGTACTTCTTCCTCGGCGCCCTCGCCGCGGCGATCTTCCTCTACGGCTTCGCGCTGCTCTACGGCGCCACGGGATCGCTCAAGCTCGATGAGATTCGCGCCGCCCTGCTCGCCCAGTCCGCGGCGGATCAGGTCAATCTCATCGCGATCGTCGGCGCCCTTCTCGCCATCATCGGCGTATCGTTCAAGATCGCCGCCGTGCCGATGCACTTCTACACGGCCGATGTGTACGAAGGGGCCGCGTCGCCGGTGAGCGCGTTCCTCGCGTTTGTGCCGAAGACGGCGGGCTTCATCGCGATCATGGGACTCATGGCGCCCTTCCTCGGCCTCAATCAGATGGCGGGCGAACCCTGGCCCGCGGCGCTGCACGGCGCCCTCTGGCTTATCGCGGCGCTCACGATGACGATTGGCAACACACTCGCGATCATGCAGTCGAGCGCGAAGCGTATGCTCGCCTATTCCTCGGTCGCCCACAGCGGGTACATGCTCATCGGCGTCATCGCGGGTCCGAGCGTCGGCCTCGCCTCGACGAACGGCTTCGCCGCCGTCGTCTTTTACCTCTTCGCGTACGGCGTCATGAACACCGGCGCGTTTTTCGCCCTCGCGTGCCTCGAGCGGGACGGCGAGGAAGTCGAATCGATCGACGACCTGCGCGGCGTTGCGCGTCGCCAGCCCGGCGTGGCCGCCGCGCTCGCGGTCTGTGCGCTCTCGCTCCTCGGGCTTCCCCCGCTCATCGGCTTCTTCGGCAAGCTCTATCTCTTCGCCGCGGGCATCGCCGCCGGTGAGTATGTCCTCGTCGTCATCGCCGGTCTGAACAGCGCCGTCGCGGCGTACTACTACCTGCGTCTCGCGGGCGCCCCGTGGATCGGTCGCGAATCGAAGCGCGGGTCCCCGGTCGAGGCGTGTCCCTTCACCGGCCGGGGCGTCGCGATCGCCATCGCCGGCGTCGGCGTCGTCGTGCTCTCGCTCTTCGCGAACCTGCTCGTCACCGCGGGCCACCGCGCGACACGATTCGACGAAGTCGAGATCGTCGCCGAATCGTCCGCGATGGATGATCTCGACGATCAGGCGCGGCTCGATTCCGATCACTGAACGCCGCGAACTGGTTCGACCGCTTGCATCCCGGGCCGGGCGGCGGGAGAATCGAATCCGCAATGGCCAACGAAACGAAAAAGGCCGTGGAGACGCCCCCGCTCACGCTCGAACCGCTCAACGGCGCGACGCGGACGCCGCTCGTCTTTCCCACCGGTCGCGAATACGCGGTCGGCCGGTCGAGCGAGTGCGACGCGGTCATCGCGAACCCGAGCGTCTCGCGTCGTCACGCGCTCTTTACCCGTCGCGGCGACCAGTGGCTTCTGACCGATCTCGGCAGCCGGCACGGCGTCTTTCTGAACGATGCGCGTCTCGGCGCGAACGACTCGGCGCCGATCGGCGAAGGCGATGTCATCGCGATCGGCCCCTGCTCGTTCCGCGCTTCGCTCGGCCCCCGTCGCACACTGCAGGCGCACATCATGGACGACCTGCACGCGACGACGCAGCGCGTCGAGCCGGCGACGCCGAGCGACCTCGGCCTTCTTGCGAGCCAGCGCCTCGAACTGCTCTTCGAATATGTCTCGACCATCACGCGGGCGACCGACGAGCGGGCGCTCGCCGAATCGCTCGTCCGGGTCGCCACCGAAGGCGCCGGATTTCCGCGCGCCGCGTTCGTCCGGCCGCGCGGCGATGGTGATCTCGTCGAAATCATCGCCCTTCGATCGAACAAGCCGAGCGATCGACCCGAGTCGATGCGGTTCAGTCGTTCGCTCCTGCTCGAAGCGTCGAAGGGTGAACTCGCCCGCCTTACCGCGAACCCCGACTTCGCCACCGGCCAGAGCATTCACGAACTCGGCATCCGCGAAGCGATCTGTGCGCCCATTCGCCTCGGTCCGTCGATCGTCGGCTATCTCTACACCGACGCGCGACACATGGAGCCCGACGCCGCGCCCGACGCGAGCGCCTTCGTCGACGCGATCGCCCGACTCGCGAGCGTGGCGCTCGCTTCGATGAAGCGCCAGGAAGCCGAGCGACGCTGGGACCAGCTCAAGAGTGATCTCGACGCCGCGCGTCGCGTGCAGGAACTCGTCACCCCGGAACTCAGCGGAGTGGTCGGTCCCGTCGAGTACGCGGTGCGCATCCGGCCGGGCCGCTTCGTCGCCGGTGACCTTTTCGACATCGTGCCGATCGACGACAATCGCACGCTCGTTACGCTCGGCGATGTCGCGGGCAAGGGCGTCTCGGCCGGCATCGTCATGGGGATGGCGCAGAGCTTTCTCCGCGCCGCGATCCGGCCCGATCTCGACCTCGCGGCGCTCGTGAGCGAACTGAACGCCTATCTGGCGCCGCGACTGAGCGGGCGCTTCGTCACGATGTGGGTCGGCGTCATCGATGCGGGTCGCGACGAACTTACCTTCGTCGACGCCGGACACGGGCACTGGCTCATCGGACGGCCGCCACAACCGCCCGAGGTACGACGCGGAGATCTTCCCGTCGGAGTCGATGTCGATTATCGCTTCCACGCCCACTCGCGATCGTTTTCGATCGACGATCATCTCGTCCTCTTCAGCGACGGCGCGATCGAGCAGCGATCGCCGGGCGGCGACGCGTTCGAAATCTCGGGCGTCATGCGCGCGATCTCCGGTGACGCGACCGTCGAGGAGGAGGTCGCGGCGGTCTTTGCGGCGCTCCGAACCTACGCGGGGAAGGATCAGTTCGCCGACGATGTCACCGTCGCGTCGATTCGTCGTCGTGGTGACCCCGCTTCTCGATGAATTCGAAGATCGCATCGCGCTGAGCGCTCTCGTCACGCACGAGATCGCCCAGAATCGAGGTGTGATTCGTCCCCTCGACCATCCGCGCCTCGACGAGCGCCCCGGCGTCACGCAGCGCCTGTTCCATCGCCAACGCCTGATCGCGCGCGACCTCCCACTGCTCCTCGTAGAGCAGCAGCGTCGGTGGCGCCGGCTTCTTCGCGTGCGCGATCGGCGACGCCGACTCGGCGTACTCCGGCGGGATCGCGGCGCCCGCCCGGGCGAGCGGGTCGTCCGACCGCGCGAGCTCCGTCTCCGTCAACTGCTCCGGCAGATACCGGGCGAGACTGCGCAGGTCGTACAGACCGCTGATCGCGACGACGCCGCGGATGACCGTCGTCGCGTCAAGGTCGTACTCCTCGAGCCATTCCGGATCGAGCGCGAGCAGCGATACGAGGTGCGCGCCCGCCGAATGACCCGAGACGAACATCGAGTCCCGACTGAATCCGTACTCATCCGCACGCTCATGGATCCAGTGAAACGCGGCGGCGACATCTTCGATATGCCCGGGATGCCGCACGCGCGGCGTGAGCCGGTAGTTTACGAGCGCCGTGGCAATGCCGCGTTCGGCGAAGCGTTGCGCCATCCAGGCGTACAGCCCCATGAGGTCATCCTTGCCGCCGAGCCGCCAGCCGCCGCCGTGCGCCCAGATGACGAGCGGGCGGCCTGCCATCCATGCGTGGTCGGCCGGCCGGTACAGATCGAGCGAGTGCCGCAGGGCGTCGCGCTCTTCGCCTTCGAGGTACCGTCGGTTGCGATAGCGCGTCACGCCGTCGTCGAGCGTCGTCACGCTCGACTCGAGCGGCGGGGGGAGCGGGTTCGCCTCGCGCCACGCCATGAGCCGCGTCACCATTTCCGCCGGGAGCTTCCGCATGATGCGATGCTAAGCGCGGCGCCGTACACTCTCACGCCGTGATGACGAATCGGCCCATCGTACTCATACTCGGCCCGACCGCGGGCGGAAAGACCGAGTTGTCGCTCGCGCTCGCCGAGCGTCTGCCCGACGGCGGCGGCGAAGTCATCGGCGCCGATTCGATGCAGATCTACCGCGGCATGGACATCGGCACCGCGAAACCCACCCAAGCCGAGCGCGCCCGGGCGCCGCATCATCTCATCGACATCGTCGAGCCGAACGAGCCGTTCACCGTCGATGACTGGCTTCGACGCGCCGAGCGCACGATCGACGAGATCCGCGCGCGAGGTCGCTGGCCCATCGTCGTCGGGGGCACGAATCTCTACATCAAGGCGCTGCTCGAAGGGCTCTTCGAAGGGCCCGGCCCCGACCCCGAATTGCGCGAACGGCTCGCCGCGCAACCCCTCGCCGCGCTGCACGAACAACTCGTCGAGGTCGATCCGAAGGCGGCGGAGCGCATACATCCGAACGACCGCAAGCGCCTCATCCGCGCCCTCGAGGTCTACGAGCAGACGGGCCAGCCGATCAGCGAACTCCAGCGCCAGTGGTCCGCCGCCGGCGACCCGCGCCCGGACTCGGTTGTCGTCGGACTCGACTGGGAAACCGAGGCGATCAATCGGCGCATCAACGCCCGCGTCAGGGCGATGGTCGAAGAGGGGCTCTTCGATGAAGTGGAGCGTCTCGCCGCCGCGAACCGATTGGGAACGCAGGCGCGGGAGGCGCTCGGCTACAAGCAGGTCCTCGATCACCTCGCCGGCCGCTGTTCGCGCGACGAGGCGGTCGAGCGGATCAAGATCGAGACGAGACGATTCGCTCGCAAGCAGAGGACCTGGCTCAAGCGCTTTCGATCGCACCCCCGCGCGATATGGTTCCCGGCCTCGTCGATGGACGAGCAAACCATTGCGAATAAGTCGCTTGCGTTCTGCGTGAAACAGGCCGCCGGCGAATGAGAAAAGCGGGGATTTGCCGCATTCCGATCGATTGCCGGTGAATGGTCGACCCCGGCGCGGCGAACAATAGAGCGCTTGACCACAGAATCGGTGGCGCTTAACAGACTGGCGAATCGGGGGAACGAGGCGCCTGAACACCGGCCCCCCCATTCAAAGAACAGGCGACCGTCAACCCGGCTGCCCGACTGCTCGGGCGAAGCGATTGCGACCCAGAGAATTCACGGCCCATTGAGGCGATATGGCGAAGAAGACCACGAAGAAGAAATCGAAGACTCGATCGAAAGCCAAACGCGGCGGCGGCGGAAGCAACGGCTCCGTCGACGCGAAGGGCAAGCATCTGGTCATCGTCGAATCGCCGAGCAAGGCGCGGAACATCAACCAGTACCTCGGCAAGGACTATGTCGTCCGCGCTTCGGTCGGTCATGTCCGTGACCTTCCGAGCCGCGCCCCGAAGGGATCGAAGCAACCGGTTCCCGGCGTCGACCTCGAGAACGACTTCGAGCCCACCTACGAGATCCTCACCGGAAAGAAGTCGACGATCACCGAATTAAAGCGTCTCGCGAAGCAGGCGGAAGATGTCTGGTTCGCGACCGACCTCGACCGCGAAGGCGAGGCGATCGCGTGGCACCTTGCGCAGGTGCTCAATATTCCGGCGGACAAGGCGAAGCGCGTCGTGTTCAACGCGGTCACCCGAGCGGAGATTCAACGCGCCTTCCACAATCCGCATTCGATCGACGAAGGACGCGTAAACGCCCAGCAGGCGCGGCGGATCCTCGATCGAATCGTGGGATACCAGGTCTCGCCGCTGCTCTGGAAGAAAGTGGCGCGCGGGCTCAGCGCCGGACGCGTGCAGTCCGTCGCCGTGCGTCTGGTGGTCGAGCGTGAACGCGAGATTCGCGCGTTCGTGCCCGACGAGTACTGGACGCTCACCGGTCGGTTCACGACGAACCTGCAGGCGGCGCCGCGTCTCGCGAAGGCGTGGGTCGACTTCATGAGCGAGACCGATGCGAAGGGCAATACGCCGACGCTCAAGAAGCAGAACGCGTGGCTCGCCGATCACGAAGGACTCAAGGCCGATCTCTTCGAGGTCGACGGCCGCAAGATCAAACTTGAGAACGCGGACGCGGCGCAGGCGCTCGCCGAGCGCGCCGGCTTCGTCGTCCGCGACCGCGAAGTCACCGTGGACGACAAGGCGAAGGGACCGGCGCAGAACAAAGTTCGCCTCGTAGGCGACGCGGCGACCGATCGGAAGTACACGATCCGCGCCATCGAGACGCGTCGAACGAAGAGCCGTCCCGCCCCGCCGTTCATCACCTCGACAATGCAGCAGGCCGCGTCCACGCGGCTCGGGTTCGGCGCCCAGCGAACCATGCGCGCCGCCCAGGCGCTGTACGAAGGTGTCGACCTTCCCGGGCGCGGCACCGTCGGTCTCATTACCTACATGCGCACCGACTCGACCCATCTCTCGGGCGAAGCGCTCAACATGGCGCGCGAGTACATCGGCTCGCGCTTCGGCGACGACTACCTCCCCGACAAGCCGAACTTCTATTCGAGTTCGAACAAGCAGGCGCAGGAAGCGCACGAAGCGATCCGGCCGACCGACCCGAGCATCCATCCCGACGATGTCGCGAAGTCGCTCCGTCCCGACCAGGCGAAGCTGTACCGCGTCATCTGGGAGCGCTTCGTCGCCTGCCAGATGACACCGGCTCAGTGGGATTCGACCGCGATCACGATCACCCCTGAGGATGACGAAGCGCTCGTCTTCCGCGCCACCGGACGCAAGCTCGTCTTCGACGGCTTCTACAAGGTGACCGGCGTGCCCACGGCGTCGGACGAGCAGACGCTGCCGCAGGTCGAAGAGAAGCAGCCGCTCGCGCCGTTCGATCTCGAGCCGACGCAGAAGTTCACGAGCCCGCCGCCGCGCTACACCGAAGCGTCGCTCGTGAAGACCCTCGAAGAAGAGGGCATCGGTCGCCCGTCGACTTACGCGGCGATCATCCAGACGATTCAGGATCGCAAGTATGTCGAGCAGCGCGAGCGTCGCTTCTGGGCCACCGATCTCGGCGAGGTCGTGACCGACAAGCTCATCGAGGCGTTCCCGAACATTCTCAATGTCGGTTACACCCGCGAAATGGAGAGCGAACTCGACCGCGTCGAGTCCCGCGAGATGGAGTGGACCGAAGTCCTTCACGAGTTCTACGGCCCCTTCCGTTCACGGCTCGATCGCGCGCACGAAGAACTCACGCATGCGAAAGCGGAGACGCAGCCGGCGCCCTACAAGTGCGAGAAGTGCGGCGCCGCGACGGTTTACCGCTTCGGCAAGAACGGCCGCTTTCTCAGTTGCTCGCGCTACCCGGACTGCGACTACGCGAGCCCGATCGACCGCGAAGGCAAGCCGGTCGAAGAGGAAGTCGTCGATGTCGCGTGCCCGAAGTGCAGCAGCCCGATGACGAAGCGCACCGGGCGTTTCGGCCCGTTCCTCGGTTGCCAGCGCTATCCGGAATGCGACGGCATCCTGAAGCTCGACAAGAAGGGTCGCCCCGTCGCGCCGACGCCTCCGCCGCTTGAGACCGATCTGCCCTGTCCGAAGTGCGAAGCCCCGCTCAATCTTCGCAGCGGCGCCCGCGGGCCCTGGCTGAGCTGCTCGACCTTCCCGAAATGCCGCGGGCGCGGCGCCTGGACGAAGCTCGACGAGCCCACGCAGAAGAAGTGGGAGAAAGCCCTCGCCGAACACGAGCGCCAGCATCCGATCCCGGTCATCCGCGACCTCGACGGGAACGCGCTCACCGACGAGCGCGGCCGCCCGATCGAACGGGAGTCGAACGAGTCCGACGACGACTCTCGCGCGTCCGACGCCGCCTGAACCGCTCACCTCCCTCTCGGATGTTGACGATTCTCCACGCCGCGGCCGGTCCGCCCGCGCGATTTGTTGCGATTTGACCACACCGGCTTCAGTCGCGCCCGCCCCGCGTCGATATCGGGCGAGCGATGTTGCCCGAAGGCGACAACCCGACCGCCCCTGAACCGGACACCGGCGAGACGACGCCCTACGCCCCGCTGCGGCACCTCCAGATGGCGTTGCGTCAGATCGAAGCGGAACTCGAGGCCGATGATCATCTCTGCGATCGCCTCGATCGCCTGCGACCCGAGGTCGCGCGGCTCGTGAGCCTCATCGAAGAGGTCCGCGACCCCACGCGAAACGAGCGCGAGGTCCGTCCCACCTACGCCTGCGTCGCACAGTGGATTCGACTTCACCTCATCCCGGTCGCGAAGGCGCACGGCGTCGATCTCGTGTTCGAGATGGACTCGTGGCTCGACCTCCTGCCGCCGCCCGGACTGCTCGGCGCGCTGCTCGAACGCGTTCGCGTCGCGCTCGCGGCCGACTACGGCGACGCGCGTCTCGAACTCAAGATTCACCAGCGACACGGGTTGGTCGTCATCGAACTCCTCGAAACGAGCGGCGAAGCCGTATGCGCCATGCTCCAGCAGGAGGCCTGTCCGATCACGCCGCGACCGGACGGCGGCGCGCGGGCGCCGCTCTGGTTGCGACTCGCCCAGTCGCTCGGCGGCACGGTGACCTGGCGGCGCCATAACGGGCAGACCGGCCTGCACATCAGTTATCCGGTCGACCTCGAAGACGAACACGACCCGACTCGACACGCGGTGGCGAACTCCACGCCGCCGCGCATCGGCCCCGACCGGCGCCGCGCCGGCTGACCGCACGAACGAACGGACGACCCACGGAGGATCCATCCGACATGACGCGTGTGCTCATCGTCGATCCCGACCCCGTCATCTGCGAGACGCTCTCACAGACGCTGCGTGACCACGGATACGACACCGCGACCGCGGTAAACGCGTCCGAAGCGCTCGAAGCCCTCGCCGCGGGCGAGCGCGGCGGCGCGAGCCGTCGGCCGAACCCGTTCGGCGTGATCATCACCGACCTTAATCCGCCCGACGCGAGCGGCGACGACTTTCTCCGCGAACTCCGCGAGGCGCATCCCGACCTCGTCGTCGTCGTCATCACCGCGTACGGCACGATCGAGTCCGCCGTCGCTGCGATCAAGCACGGCGCGTTCGATTACCTCACCCACCCGATCGTCGAAGAGGAACTCATAGCGCTCGTCGAACGAGCCGCGAACCACGGCGCGCTCATCGCGCAGAACGATCGGCTCAAACGCGAACTCGACGACCGGTACGGGCTCGACAACATCGTCGGCCGCGATCCGCGCATGCAGCGCATCTACGACCTCATCGAGGCCGTCGCTCCGGCGCCGACGACCGTGCTCATGAACGGGGAATCGGGCACGGGCAAGTCGCTCATCGCCCGCGCGATTCATCAGCGGTCGTCCGTCAGCGACGGGCCCTTCGTTGAAATCTCCTGCGGCTCCATTCCCGACACGCTGCTCGAAAGCGAACTCTTCGGCCATGTCAAGGGCGCCTTCACCGGCGCGCACGCGGACAAGGTCGGGAAGTTCCTCGCGGCCGACGGCGGAACCATCTTCCTCGACGAGATCAACTCGGCCTCGCCCGGCATGCAGCTCAAACTGCTCCGTGTCCTGCAGGAGCGCAAGTTCGAGCCCGTCGGCTCGACCGAGACCGTGAGCGTGAATGTTCGCGTTATTCTCGCAAGCAACCAGCGTCTCGAGGCACTCGTCGAAGAGGGGCGATTCCGCCAGGATCTCTACTTCCGCATCAATGTGCTCGCGATCGAGCTGCCGCCGCTCCGCGATCGCGCCGGCGACATTCCGCTCCTCGCCGACGCGTTTCTCCAACGCTACGCGGAGAAACTCGACCGGCGCATCGCCGGGTTCAGCGACGACGCGACCGCAGCGCTCGTAGGCTACCACTACCCCGGCAATGTGCGCGAGCTCGAGAACATCATCGAGCGCGCCGCCGTATTGTGCCGCCGCGGCATGATCGGCGTCGAAGATCTCCCGCCGCAGGTCGTCGATCCGAACCACGACCGACTCACGCTGCGCCTCGCCGGCGCCGGAGTCGACGAGGATGATCTCTGGGACGGCGAGCCGCTCTCCGAAGCCATGGATCGACAGGAGCGCCGCATTCTCCTGCTCGCCCTCGAGGAGCATGAGTGGAACCGTCAGCGCACGAGCGAGGCGCTCGGCATCAACCGCACCACGCTCTACAAGAAGATGAAGCAGCACGGGCTCGATCAACTGCCGCAGGCCGGCTGATCGCAACGCCGGATCGATTCAGAGCCATACGACCAGCGCGACGCCGATTACGACGATGAGCGTGAGCACGATGAACCCGATGATCGCGTGATGAACGAATCGATACGCCTCCGGAAACACTTGATCGACCGGCGGCACATCGTGTACGCTCCGCGCAGACTTCGACGGTCCGGACTCGGCGCGATCAAGATCGAGATCCGGATGCGTCTCGTCTCTGTCGGATTGTCGCCGCGCGTCGTCGTCGATGGCGTCAGTCCCCCACTCGCACGAGAATCTTTCGCGCGCCGGCCCGGCGTCGATGCTCCCAGAGATAAATCCCCTGCCAGGTTCCAAGCCCGAGACGCCCGCCGACGATCGGGATCGAAAGCGTCGTCGAGGTAAGCGCCGCCTTGATGTGAGCCGGCATGTCGTCGGGCCCCTCGGCGGTGTGCTCGTAAAGAGAATCACCTTCCGGTACGAGACGATTGAGCCAGCGCTCGAGGTCACTCCGCGCGGAAGGATCGGCGTTCTCCTGAATCGTCAGGCTCGCCGAGGTGTGGCGGATGAACGCGACGCACAACCCGTCACGCTGACCCGACGCGGCGACGACGCGGGCGATCTCGTCCGTGATTTCGTGCAGTCCCTGACGACCGGCGTGAACGGAGATCTCGGTGACGCTCATGGACGATCGACCTCCGGCCGCGCGTCGTCGACCGCGACGCCGACACGAACATGCGGCTCGATGAGGGCGATCGTTCGTTCGCCGACGCCGCGCACGCGGGCGAGATCGTCGAGTGACGCGAACGGGCCGTTCGCGTCGCGATCATCGATGATCGCCTGCGCGAGCGTCGGGCCGATGCGCGGGAGCAACTGGAGCGACGCGGAGTCCGCCTCGTTCAGATCGAGCCGCATGTCGGGCGCCGGCTCGAGTCGATCGTCCCACGCCGCCCGCTCGTCGATCGGCACCGGCCGACGCCACACGGTGACCGCGACCGCCACGAGCGCGAGGAGGAGCGCTCCGGCGACGACGACGGCGCCCGGTCGGCGCGACCAGGGCTCGTTCGCGCGATCCGACTTCATCGATTCGTTCGACACGGTGGAATTATTGCAGGTATTCGAGATCCGGGGCGATGTCGGAGATCGACCACTCGCGCTCCCCATCCGTCGAGCACTGCAACTCGCCCGAGTGGATGGCGCGATGCGCGAGGCTCATCTGCTGAAGCGCCGGCTTTGCGCGGCCGCTGCCGGTGATCAGCCCGGCGCCGAGCAACTCCGCGGCCTGATGGTCGAAGAGTTCGTGAATGCAGATGGATTCGATGAACGGCTTGCTCAGCCCGATCGCCGCGGCCTTCGCGAGCCATTCACTCTGCTGCGCGGGGCTCCACGCCGCATGCCAGTAGCCCGCGGGGTCGGGCCCGGCGCGGTCGTCGAGTTTCGGCCGATGGCTCGGCGCGCCGAGACCCGAGATGACGACCGGCAACTCGAGGTAGAGCAGCTTGTCGAGCAGCGCGCTGAACTGCATGAGATCGCGCGAGCCCTGCCCGAGACGATGACCGCCCTGCAGAAAGCTCACTCCAATGAGATCGAGCTTGTACCCCGACTGCGCGATCGTCTCCGCGTACACGATCGGCGGCACCGACTTCGGATTCGCCGCAAAGTATTCGCCGAACGGCTCCGTGATCTCGATCATCGTCTTCGCCGACGGATGAAGCGACCGAATGAGCGAGGTCGCCATCCGGGTGAGATCCATGAGCTGGTCGTACGCGAGCGTAAAGCTCTTGTTGATGTGCAGAGAACTCGCGACATTCCAGATCGTCGCGACATGCTTGTAACGATTCACGACGGTCTCGATGTGCTCGTGGAGCAGATCATGCGTCGTGTCGTAGTCGTGCTCCCAGACATAGAGCCAGTCGGGAACGCTGAGCGGGCGGAAATCGATGAGCGGACCCACGACGACGGGAACCTTCTGCGTCGCGGCCCACTCCGCCCAGCGATCGAACTTCGACCAGTCGTACTCGCCTTCTTCCGGCTCGACCTCGCGCCACCGGATCGGCATCGAGATGAAGTCGAAAGTCTGCGCCACGAGTTTCGCGAGCGGCTCGGCGAACTGCGTCTGATGAACCTGGCATCCGAGGTCGCCGTCGCTTGCGGCTCGATTGAGCGTGCGCTTCTTGAGCAGCAGGTCCGCGTGCATCATCGCGAGCCGCTCGCTCGCGTCGATCGCTTCCTCGAGCGCCTTCCGCGCGAGGCGATCGGCCTTCGCCGGATCGGACCGCTCGACGACGATCGCCTCGGTGAAAGTCTCGCGGGCCTGGTTCCAGCCGCGGATGACGGGATGCTCGACGCTGAGTTCGAAGAGCAGCCAGTCCTCGAGCTTCACGAGAAAGGTCTTGAGTCGGTGCCGCGCAAGTTCGAGACTGAGGAGATACGGTTCGTCGCGGTCGGGCAACAGACAGGTCTGCAGAATGAGGCGGCCCGGGGCGCCCGCGTCGACCATGAGGGCAAGCGCCGCGGCGTCGGCGCTCCGCTTTTCGCAGAGAATGCGACCCGGCTCGAAGTGAATCTCGCCTTGCACGCCAATGTCGTCCGGCCCGAGCAGATGCGCGTGTTGCAGCGGCCATTCGGCGGCGGGGCCTGATTCGTCGTACACGGCGAACACGAGCATGGGTCGAACGCTCTCCGGCGGAGGGATCCCTGGCGCATCGAGCGGCCGCGCGGCGGCCGCAGGTACGGCTCATAGCCTAGCCGATCGACCCGGTGAACGAGGCGAATCGGGTCCGGGAGTGTAGCAGAAGCCGACGCCCGTTCGCCACCGCGAAGATCGTGACCTATAGACTCTGGTATGAACGACGCCACCTACGAAACACACCTGCCGTTGCGCCACCGCCGCCAGGGCAAAGTGCGCGATATCTACGAGATTCCGGCCGAAGGCGACCAGCCGTCGCGCCTCCTCATCATCGCGACCGATCGCCTCAGCGCGTACGATGTCGTCATGCCGACGCCGTTCCCGGGCAAGGGTCGGCTGCTCACCGACATCAGCATGCGCTGGTTCCGCTGGATCGAAGGCCGCGACTTCGTTCCGCATCATGTCATCAGCGATGACGCCGCGGACATTCCGATCGACGACAAGGATCGCGGCGGACTCGACGGACGCGTCATGATCTGCCGCCGCGCCGAAGTCGTGCCGATCGAATGCGTCGCGCGCGGCTACCTCGCCGGCTCCGGCTGGAAAGAGTACCAGAAGACGCAGTCCGTCTGCGGCGTCGCGCTCCCCGCCGGCCTCCGCCAATGTGACAAGCTCCCCGAGCCGATCTTCACTCCCGCCACGAAGGCGACCGAAGGCCACGATGAGAATGTTTCGATCGAGCGCGCCGGCGAAATCGTCGGCGACGCCCTCATGGCGCGACTCCGCGACCTCACGCTTCGCCTCTACACCGAAGCCGCCGAGTACGCCGCCGAACGCGGCATCATCATCGCCGACACGAAATTCGAGTTCGGCTTTGCGATCGATGATCAGGGTCGCCGCACGGACGAACTCCTCCTCATCGACGAGATCTTCACGCCGGACAGTTCGCGCTTCTGGCCGATGGACGAGTACGAACCCGGTCGCGACCAGGTGAGCTTCGACAAGCAGTATGTTCGGAACTACCTCGAAGGCCGCGTCGCCGATGGTCAATGGGACAAAACGCCGCCCGGCCCGGAGATTCCCGACGAGGTCGTGCGGAACACCCTTCGCAAGTACGAAGAGGCGCGCGACCGGCTGTTCGGATAATCCCGCGCCCGCGCCGGAGCTCCCGTGTCCCGACTTCCGTTCAACCCGGAACGAGCTCGCGGCGGGCGCCGCGCGGAGCCGGCCTCGACGCGCGGCGGTGACGGTGATCGCCCGCTCACCGTCACCCAGGTCACCGACCTCATCAACCGCGCGCTGACTGATCACCTCCCGCGGCGGCTGACGGTGATCGGCGAGATCAGCAACCTCACCACGCGCGGCCACTGGTACTTCTCACTCAAAGATGACGACGCGGTGCTCTCCTGCGTCGCGTGGGCGAGCAAGACGCGGTCGTTCACCTTCGCGCCGGAGCACGGCATGCAGGCCGTCGCGTCGGGCCAGGTTTCGCTGTATCCGCCGCAGGGCCGCGTGCAGCTTTATGTCGACCGCATGGAGCCGGTCGGCGCCGGACCGCTCGAGCGAAAGTACCGCGAACTCTGCGCGGAGCTGCGCGAGCTCGGCTACTTCGATCCGGCGCGGAAGAAGACGCCACCCGTCTTCCCGCGGCGAGTCGCCGTCATCACCTCGAAGACGAGCGCAGCGCTCCAGGATGTGTTGAACACGATGCGCCAGCGCTGCGCCGCCGTCGGCGTGACCATCGTCGACACGCGCGTGCAGGGTCCGACCGCGGCGCCGTCGATCGTGCGGGCGTTGAAGACCGTGCGGCGCCGCTATCGCCGCGCGCGAATCGACGCGGTCATCCTCACCCGGGGCGGCGGATCGCTCGAAGACCTCTGGGCGTTCAACGAGCGCATCGTCGCCGACGCGCTGCTCGACTATCCGATTCCGACGATCGCCGCGATCGGGCATGAGACGGACACGACGATCGCCGAACTCGTCGCCGACCTGCGCTGCGCCACGCCGACTCAGGCCGCGATGCGCGTGACCCCCGACCACCACGAGTGCCGCGGTCAGATCGATCAGGTCCTGCACCGTTTGCGGGTCGTCCTGCGCCACCGCATGCGCTACGCCGAACAGGCCGTGCGCACGCTTCAGGCGCGGCTCGGCTCGCCGCGAACGCTCATCGACTCTCCGCAACGCCGCCTCGACCTGCTCGCGCGGCGTCTTGCGCACGGCATGCAGGCGCGACTCCATGCGGAGGAGCGGCGTCTCGGTCGTTCGGCCGAGCGCATCGAGTCGATTCGCCCGCACCGCGCGATCAGCCGGCGCGAGCAGACGCTCGCCGTCGACGCGGACCGCCTCGAGCGGGCCATTCGCCTCCGTATCGAACACGAGCGGGAACTCCTCACGCGAGCGCGCCACGATCTCGAACGAGCGGAGCACGAGCGGCGGATCGTCGCCGAGCGGCGGATCGAGGCGCTTCACGCCGTCCTGCGCGGCCTTGACCCGCGAAGCGTGCTCCAGCGCGGCTACTCGATTACACGCGACGCGTCCGGCGCCGTCGTCCGCTCCGTGAACACCGTCGCCGCCGGCGACCGGCTGCGCACGAGCGTCGCCGACGGCCAGATCGAAAGCGAGGTCGTCGGCCGCTCGAATCGCGCCCGGAAACCCGGATCGTCCCGGCCGAATCGTCGGCGCGGCGCCGGGGGCCCCGCCGCCGACCAGATGGACCTCTTCGACGAGCTTCGATAAAGTCGCGACCATGGCTGCACGCAAACGACCGCCGAAACCCGACAAGATGTCCTTCGAGGACATCATGACGAACCTCGAATCGATCGTCGATCGTATCGAGCGCGGGGAAATCGGCCTTGAGGAGTCGCTCGCCGAGTACGAGCGTGGCGTCTCGCTGGTGAAACGCGGCCGTGAGATCCTCAATCAGGTCGAGCAGCGGGTCGAGAATCTGCGCGTCGACGGGGAGACCGACGACAACGGAGACGCTGCGGAGGATGATTCATCGGACGACCGCGATGACGACGATGATGAAGACTCCGACGATCCGGATCTCCCCATCTGATGCCGAATCCACCCTACCTTGTTTCCCTGTGGCAGATTCCCGCGGTCTATGTGCCCTTCGCCTTCGCGTTCGGCGCCATCGTCGGCAGTTTTCTCAATGTCGTCATCCTGCGTCTCCCGGCCGGTGAGAATCTCATCTCGCCGCCGTCACGGTGCCCGAAATGCGGCCGGCGGCTGCGCTGGCATGAAAACCTTCCGGTGCTCGGCTGGCTTCGACTCGGCGGCAAGTGCGCCGGCTGTCGCGCGCCAATCAGCGTGCAATACCCACTCATCGAGTTCGTCACCGGCCTCTTCTTCGCCGCGTGCTTCACCCTCTTCTACATCGTGCACTGGAACGCGCCCGTGCTCGGCGCCGTCGCGCCCGACTGGCTCCCGCGCCTCGGCGTGAACGAGACCTGGCCGATCTACCTGCTCTATGTCCTCGTCTTCTCGGCGCTGCTCGCGATGACGGTCATCGACCTGCGCACCTACACGATCCCGATCGAGATCACCTGGGCGGTCACCGTGCCGGCGATCCTCGGCCACACGCTGTACGCGTGGTGGGCGTCGGGCGGGACGATCCGCCTGCCGCTCAGCCCCGCGCCGAACGGCGGTCTGCAACTCGCCGAATGGGCGCTGCCGCTCGTTGGCCCCGGCGTCTTCGGCGCGGCGGTCGGGGGAATGCTCGGCGTCATCGGCGGCTGGATCATGCTCCGGGCGAACTGGCTCCGCTACAGCTTCCTCGACTTCGATCTCTATGTCGGGGCCGAAGATCAGATCATCGACTACCCCCACCCCCGCCGCGAGCTTGAATGGGAGATCGACTACCTCGCTCCGGTGCTCCTCGGCCTCGTCGTCGGCGGTCATCTCGGCGGTCAGTGGGCCGGCGCGACGCTCCCCCTCTGGGCGGCGGCGCTCGGGGGCTCGCTCGCGGGCTACCTCGTCGGCGCCGGGCTCGTCTGGGGAATCCGCATCCTCGGAACCGTGGCCTTCGGCAAAGAGGCGATGGGGCTCGGCGACGCCCACCTGCTCGGCTGCGTCGGCGCCGCCCTCGGCTGGATCGATCCGATCCTCATCTTCTTCCTCGCGCCGTTTCTCGCGATCCTCTGGGTCCTCTTCGCGGCGGTGTTCAGTCGCATCCTCGGCAAGCCGCAGCGCTACATCCCCTACGGACCCTGGCTCGCCGCGGCGACGATCGTCGTCATGTTCGGCGACGGGTTCCTCGAACCCTTTCTCGGCGCCCTGATCAGGCTCCCGATCAACCTGCCATAGAATGCGCTCCCCGCCTCGCGCGCCACTGGACACGGCGGCCATGCGGGATATGAAGAGAAGAACGAAGGAACGCCAGATTCATCGGGAAAGGACTCGCACATGATTCGTTCACGGGTGGTGTTGGTCGCCGCGCTCGCGCTCTTCGCCGGAATGTCGACCGGTTGCAAGAACAACCTGAAGGCCGAGCGCGATCAGCTCTTCGAAGAGAATGTCTCCCTCCGCGATCAGGTCACGCAGCTCAGCGACGCGCTCGAGAGTTGCGAGCGCGACCGCAATGACCTCGCGCAGGCGAACAGCGAATTCCGCATGGAGAATGAGGATCTCAAGTCGCAGCTCGCCGGCGCCGGCGAACGCGGCGCCACCGGCTTCGAGAACATCCCCGGCGTGACCGGCGAGTTCCGGCCCGGCGAGGTCACCGCCATCGTCGAAAGCGATCTCCTCTTCGACTCCGGATCCGCGACGCTCAAGTCCGGGGCGCGGCAGTCGCTCGACCGGGTCGTGAGCGTGCTCAACTCGACTTACTCCGGACGAAAGATCCGCGTCGAGGGCCATACCGATTCCGACCCGATTCGCAAGTCGCAGTGGAAGACGAACGACCGGCTCAGCTGCGAACGCGCGATGTCGGTGAAGGAGCATCTCGAGAACCACGGCATCGCGAGCAACCGCATGTATGTCGCCGGGTTCGGCAATTCGCGCCCGAAGGGGACGAAGAAGGACTCCCGCCGCGTCGAGATCGTTGTCGTGCTCGAATGACGAACGCTTGATTCCGTTCAGATGAGTTCCCACCGGAGCCGGCGCCCTTTGCGTCGGCTCCGCTCTTTTTTCCGGAATAGACCCGGCCGCAGGCGCGTCACCGACCTTGGAGATGGCGTCGGCGCCTCAACGCGCCGATCGCGACAGGCCTGCAGCCAAGAGGAGATCGGACATGGAGCGGACGATTCGAACGGGCGCCGGCTGGCGGACGAAGGTCATCCTCGGATTGCTCATCTGCGGCGTGGCGCTGGGCGGCTTCGCCCCCGACGCCTTCGCCGACAAGAGAAAGAACAAGCGGCAGCGCAATTACGCGTCGCGCCACGAGCCGGTCGGCGCCTTCGTGCCGAACGCGTCGCATCGCCAGAGCGGGTACCGGCACGGGCATCGCTCGAACACGAAGGTACGGGTGAATGTGAATGTCGGCGTGGGCGTGGGGGTCCGCTCACGAAGCTACTGTCCCCCGCCGCGCCGTCGCGTGTACTGCCCGCCGCCGCCTCGGGTCGTGTACTGTCCGCCAACGCCGGTCTACTGCCCGCCCAAACCGGTCTATTGCCCGCCGAAGCCGGTGTACTGCCCGCCGCCGCGCGTGCGGTACGAATCGACGACGATCGTCGTCGGCGCGCCGGTTCAGCGGACGACCTATGTCACGACGACGGCGACGACGGGCGGCGCCTGGTCGCTCCTCGAATCGGGCTGCTACGAGCAGGCGCTCGACAAGTTCGCCTACGAGATCGCCGCGTACCCGACCGATCACGAAGCGCGGATCGGCTACGCCCTCGCCGCGGCGTTTCTCGGTGATTACGAAGTCGCCACGCTCGCGATGCGCCGCGCCCTCCGCGCCGACGCCGCGGCGCTCGACCGCGTCCGCGTGAGCGTTCGTCTGCAGAATGACATCGACCAGCTGCGCGGCGTGTACCGCGAGACGGCCCGACGCCGTGTCGCCGACATCGACTCGTACTTCATGATCGCGGCCCTGAGCGTTCTCGTCGGCGACTACGACGAAGCGTCGTACGCGATCGGACGGGCGATCGAATCCGGCGACTGCGATCCGAGCGCGACGAACCTCGAATGCCACATCCGCACCCGGATTTCCCGCAGCTATTGACCCGGGGCACGATCTCCATCTCCGCTTCGGTCGGGTGGACCGAAGCGACACCTTCAGGGACCGGCGTCGGCCAGGCTGGGCCGACGCCGGTTCGTTTTTCGTTCCGGCGCCCTCCGCCGCATACGGTTGTCAGACCGTGCGGCGCCGAGTATAAGCATGCTGCGTCCCGTCGCCGGACACGAGAAACGAAGGAAGACCCATGCGCATCGTTCGTTCGTCGATCCGAGCCGCCGCGCTCGTCGCCTCCACCCTCGCCCTCGCCGCCTGTGACTGGGGCGATCCCGATCCGCTCGTCGTCCGTCCCGCCGCCCTCGGCGCGCCGTCGTACGAAGTCGGCGAAGACATCCGCATCGTCCTCGCCGCCGAAGGGGGCCCGGAAGAGGCGTCGATCGACTGGGCGTCGGTCAACCTGCCGAACTGGCTCTCGGCCCGACCGGATCCGGACGACGAGCGCCGTCTCATCGTCACCGGCGCGGCGCCGATGGGCGCCTCGAGCGATGAGCCCTACGAAATCTCGTTCCAGGCGAAGACCGAGGACCGCGCCTTCGTCACGAAACCGCGGCGCTACGCCTTCCATGTCGCGCCCTTCCGCCGCACCTTCACGAACGCCGAAGGCGTCGGCGAAGAGGTGGGCGGCTCGATGCGCTACGACTTCGACCTCGGCCGCCAGTTCCGCTTCCACGGCGACGAGCGCTCCGTTGTGCGCATCGAAGTCGACACGATCGGCCTGCACTACGACCCGTCGCGCTGCGAAGAAGAGATCGTTTACTGTCTCGATTTCCTCGAAGTCACCGACCCGAGCTTCGGCGTCATCCACCGCAAGGCGATGCGGTTCAACCAGCCGGAGTCGATGGAGGACGCGGCAACCGGGGAGATCCTTGATCTCGAAACGAACCTCATCCGCAACGCGGTCGCCGACGGCAAGTTCGCTGTGCGCATCATCACGCAGGAAGAAGGCTGGAGCGTGTCGTCGCTTACCGTGGTCATCGACTGACCGTCAGGCGCGACCGTCGTTTCAGTGGCGGATCGAGAACCCGTCGAACTCATCGCGAGCGTCCGACCAGGTCGGGCGCTCGCGTTCGATGTACCGGCTCATCTGCGTGCGGAGGTCATCGAGGAACGCTTCGACGGCCGCGGCCTCGCCCTCGGCGACGAGGCGAACCGACCCGTCGGGCTCGTTGCGGACCCATCCGGTCACGGGATGCCGGCCGGCGATGAACCGGGTCGTCGCGCGGAAGCCGACCCCCTGCACCCGCCCCTCGTACACGACCTCGCATCGCTTCGCCATCTTGACATCCCCTTCCGGCGTCGCGGGGCATGAAACCCCCCGGCGCGGCAGCGTACGGCGGAATTCTCAATTCGTCCATCCATTTCAGTTATTTCTGAAAGGAACGATGAAACGCCCCCTCGAGGCCCCTATCGTCGCGCCGAGGAGCCTTCCCCATGGCCGATCCACGATCCACGAGCCCCCCGCCCGACTCGACCGCCGAGGTCCCGGACGAAGTCCGCGCCGGCCAGGATCGCTTCATCGCGATCTGGGGTGAGATGGGCCAGAGCTGGGGCATCCCGCGCACGATGGCCGAGATTCACGCCCTCCTCTTCATCGCCGGTGAAGCGATGAATACCGACGAAGTCATGGAGCGGCTCAAGATCAGTCGCGGCAGCGCGTCGACTTCGCTCCGCGCGCTCGTCGACTGGGGCGTCGTGAGCCGCGCGCACATTCCGGGTGATCGCAAGGAGTATTTCCGCGCCGAGCAGGATGTGTGGCGCATGTTCCGCATGATCCTCCGCGAGCGGAAGCGCCGGGAGATCGACCCGCTCCTCGTCGCGCTCCACGAGTGTCGCGACATGACGCGGGCCGAAGTCGCGCCGAACGATCCCGCGTCGAAGGAGCATAACCGTCGTCTCGACGACATGCTCGAGTTCGTCGAGATCGCCGATTCGCTCGCGAACCGATTCATCAGCCCATCCGGCAAGGGCCTTCGCCTCGCCGCCGGCATTCTCGGGAAGGTGGTCTGATCGATGTCGTTGACGGAGCGTGACCGGCGGCGGGTGGCGGAGCCGACGCCCGCGTCGCCGCCGCACATCTCGTCGGATGAGCCGGCGCCGATCATCGAGCTGACCTGGTCGGCGCTTCCTGCGGCGCTCGCCACGGCGCTCGGCGATGAATTCGCGCTTGTAACGAAGGACGGCGCCGCGACGATCGGCGTCACCGTCGAGCGCTTCCCCCACGGCGTCGCGCCGAAGAACGGTCACGAGGAGCGATTCCGCCTGCGGGCCTGGGCGCTCGTGAAGACGACTGGCGACGCGACGAAACGACGCACGATCTACACCTGCGACACCCAACCCGCGAACGGCGCGGCGCCGGCGACCTTCGATCTCGCCGTGACCGACGCCGTGCATCTCGATGTCTCGCAGAACGGCGAGGCGATCCTCCGGTTTTCCTGGATCCCGCCCGTAGACCCGAGCGGCGCCCCCACCTACTGGGCGCATACCGATCTACCCCGCCGCCTCGATTTGCGCGGCGGCGTGTATGAGCTCGCGCGCGTGGATCTCTTCGACCGTCCCCTCCCGCTCGATTGACGATCGCGCCCCGCGCCCGCCGATCATTTCATTCATCACCTATCGTTCCGCTTCACCGCTCCCCGAACGAGGCGCGCCCTCATGGCTTCATCCCAGACCCATCCCCGCGTCGCCATCGTCGGCGCCACCGGCGCCGTCGGCCGCGAAATGCTCACCCTCCTCGAGGAACGCGCGTTTCCCCTCGAGTCGCTCCGCCTGCTCGCGTCTTCGCGCTCGGCGGGCGCGGAAATCCCGTTCCGCGGGCAATCGCTCACGGTCGAAGAACTCGGCGAGCGCTCGTTCGAGAACATCGACCTCGCGCTCTTCTCCGCGGGCTCGGGCGTCTCGAAACAGTTCGCGCCCCTCGCGGTCGAACAGGGCGCCGTGGTCGTCGACAATTCCTCCGCCTTCCGCATGGATGACGACAAAGCGCTCGTCGTGCCCGAGATCAACGGCGACGAGATCGACCGCGTCCGCGAGCGCGGCCCCGCGATCATCGCGAACCCGAACTGCTCGACGATCATCATGCTCATGGCGGTCACGCCACTTCGCGCCGCGTTCGGCCTGAAGCGCGCCGTCGTCGCGACCTACCAGGCCGCGAGCGGCGCCGGCGCCGCGGCCATGGAAGAACTCCGCACGCAGACGCGCGAGGCGCTCGACGACCAGCCGCTCACGATGCGCGTCTTCGATCAACCCTACGCGTTCAACCTCTTCAGCCACAACAGCGACATCGGCCCCGATGGCTACAACACCGAGGAGCGCAAGCTCGTCCTCGAGTCCCGCAAGATCTGGGGCGATCCGTCCGTCCGCATCGCGGCGACCTGCGTCCGCGTCCCCGTGCTCCGCGCGCACTCCGAGGCGATCAACCTCACGCTCGCGTCGCCGGTCGATGAGGCGACGGCCCGCCGCGCCCTCGCCGAGGCGCCCGGCGTCGAGATCGTCGACGATCGGAAAGGGAATCGCTTCCCGACGCCCCTTCTCGCCTCGGGGCGCGATCCCGTTCTCGTCGGCCGGCTGCGCCTCGATCCGTCCCAGACGGACGACAACGGCGCCTGTCATGGCCTCGAACTCTTCGCGGCCGGCGATCAGATTCGCAAGGGCGCCGCGCTCAACGCGATCCAGATCGCCGAGCGCTGGTTCGACTTCGACGCCTGACAGGCGCGCGGCGCCCGTCCGCCCGCCGTCACCACCAGCGGATTCGGCGGAGTCGCCGCGTCGGCTCGCCCGGCAGCGGCCCGCGCCGCACGACATAGGTTGCGATCTGCCGCGGGCAGAAGAGACGCACATCGAACAGGCTGTCGCCGACGCCGCGGCTGATCGTGCAGATCGAATCGCGCACGCGGAGAATGCCGCTCGACATCGCGCGCGGCAGGTCGCTGTAGTTGTGCGGGGCGAACGGAATCCACGGCGCCCGAATCTGCCCGCCGTGCGTGTGACCCGCGAGCGTCCACTCGATATCGAACTCGGCCGCGGTGATGACGACATTCGGCTCATGCGCGAGCAGGACGCGGTAGGTCGACCCCGGCTCGGCTCCCGCGTCGCGCTCCGCTTCATCGGCCGCGATCGTCGTCGCGAAGACATCGCCCGGCGTCGAGGTCCCCATGAAGGTGAGCCCGAGGTCGGGTCGCGTCGCGGCCTGCTGCTCGAGCCAGTTCACCTGCGGAAACGCGCGGGGCGCCATTCGCTTGAACGCCGCCGTGTCGTGGTTCCCGAACGACGCGAACACGCCGAAGCGCGGCCGCAGCGCGTCAAAGAGATCGCCGAGCACGCGCAATCCCGCGCGCTCATCTCCCCGCGCCGTGATGTAGTCGCCGGTCAGGCACACGAAGTCCGGGCGCAGCCGCGACACCGCGTCGATGAGACGCCGGAAGACCGGTCGATACCGCCGGATGTGCGGGTCGGAGAGATGGAGGATCTCGGCGCCGTCGAGCGCTTCGGGCCAGCGCGGGAGCGACAGCTCGATCCGCTCGCCGATGCGCGGCGGGGGTCGCTCGATCTCGCTCGTTCCCGCTGAGATGGACATTCCGCCCTCCATGCGTCGCCGCTCCGACTTCCGGTACATCGGGCCGATCGGCCGCCCGGTTCGCCGGGAGGGGCGATTTCCCGCCCCGTGAGCGGTCGTCCTCTCTTGCCAGATTGATCGGAACACGCTAGCGTAGCGGCCCTAAGGTTCAGTTGGCGTTGACCCGGGGACACGGCGGCGGACCCCGGTGTGCGGATTCGCGCCCGCCTGCCCGACCCGCCGGACGATTCCCGACGCATCGGACGACTTGGAGACCAGCACGATGGCGAAAATGTTCTACACCCTCGAAGAGGCCGCCGGCCGCCTTGGCAAGACGCCCGACGAGGTGACGCAGATGGCCGAGTCCGGCCAGATCCAGGAATTTCGCGATCGTGAAAAGCTCATGTTCAAGAAGGAGCAGATCGACCTTCTCGCCGGTGGCGACGACGAGTCGATGTCTCCCGAAGAGTCCGGCGAGCTCGAGATCATCGGTCTCGCGGACAGCGGCGAGTCCTTCGCGATTGAAGACAAGGAAGAGTCCGTGCTCGGTCTCGAAGATTCGAAGGAATCGACCGGCGTGTCGATCTTCGACGCCGATGAGCTCGAGACCGCCGACCCCGCCGCGGCGACCCAGATTTCCGACACCGTCGCGCCGGCCCCCGAGTTCGCGCTCGACAACCAGGGCAGCGGATCGGGCCTGCTCGACCTCACGCGCGAGAGCGATGACACCTCGCTCGGCGCCGTGCTCGACGACATCAACCTCGGCGACGACAACCTCGACGAAATGGGCGCCGGCGGCGCCTCCGGCCTCTTCGAGAGCGATACGCCCGAGGCGGACAGCGACGCGGCCGCGGGCCAGCTCGTCATGCCCACCGTCGTCGAGGCGTACGACCCGGCGTGGAGCGGCGCCGGCGTCGGATTCGCGATCGGCGCCCTCGCGGCTCTCGTGATCTCCTGCTTCATCCTCCTCACCGCGTTCAGCGGCGCCGTCGCCCAGATGGCGACCACCTTCGCCGACAACTACTGGATCGTTGTCGGCGCCTTCGGCGGTGTGACGCTCATCCTCGGCGTCGTCGGCTACTTCATCGGTCGCGCCACCGGCTGAGGCGGCGCGACGCGGCAACGACTTCACCCGCAGGGCGTCGAGCGTGCTCGACGCCCTGTTTCGTTTCCTGGACCATTCCGAGTCGACCGTCGTCGCGCCGTCGGGCGCACAACCGCGCGAACCCCGCGCGCCGGAATGGCGCCAAAATGGGACAAAACGGACCAAACTGGGACATTCCGGCGCATTCTGGTCCAAACGGCGCCAAACGAGCACTTTTCGCGCACGGTTTGTCGCGCCGGCGCGCGCCCATCGCCGGTTTGCGCGCACGGTCACGCGACGCGAGATGAAGGATCGTCGATTCAAAGCGGGAATCGAGGGCGCCCCGCGCACACGCTCCACGAAAAACAGGGCGCAACGGGAATCGCGCGCGCACTCTTCGCGCGACGACCGTCGCGCGAATGGGCGCGCGAATGAGTCCGAGCGTTCAACGCTCGACTCGCCAAGCCGGACTGGAGCAGTCGGACGCGAAGCGTCCGCGGCGGAGGTCCGGTTTCGCGCGTCGACCGGCGCGTTCACACCCACCCGTAGAGCCGCGGCGTGTCGCCGGGGTCGAGGCGCCGCCCCTCAATGGGGCGAAGCCTCGAAGTTGGGCGTCGCGTGCGCGAACATCGCGACTCCGGGGGGGTTGACCCCCTTCCTCGCGACCCCGCTCACAGAGCGCGGCTCCAAAAGGGAGCCGAAAGCGCTGACGGTTCATCGCGTGTCACTTGACGCCCAATCGCCGGGAGGAACAGGCCTCTGTGCCTGTTCGGGGCTCGGGGTGAGCGAGTGCGCCGGTCGACGGTCGAACCGGACCTCCGCTCGACGGCGCTGCGCTTGTCGGCGGTCCAGTCCGGCTTGGGGAACGGTTCTTGAGTCAATGAACGGGTGGCGATGATCGCGCGTCAAACGGGGCGGCACGCCCCGGCTCGCTCCCTCCCCCCCTCCGTGCCTTCGTGCTTCCGTGCCTTCGTGCCTCCGTCCCTCCGTGCCTTCCCCCGCTATTCTTCGCCATGCTTCTGACCCCCTACGGCTTCCGCGAATGGGGGATCGCGACGCTCATCGCGGTCCTCGTGTCAATTCCGCTCGTCATCCTCGGCCAGGCGCTGTGGCTCATCCTCGTCTGGTCCCTGTGGCTCGTCGTCGCCGGGTTCTTCCGCGATCCGGTCCGCCGCGTCCCGACGGCCGTCGCGAACGATCCGAACGCGATGCTCAGCCCCGCCGACGGGACGATCACGGCCGTCGAGCGGCTCGACGCCCACGAGGCGACCGCGGGCGAGCCGGCCGTGGTCATCCGCATCTTCCTGAGCGTCCTCAATGTCCATGTGAACCGGGCGCCCTGCGACGCGACCGTCGTCGACCTCGTCTACCGTCCCGGCGAGTTCCTCGACGCCCGCCGCGACGAGTCGGCGCAGGTGAACGAGTCGAATCTCATCCTCCTCGAGCGGCCGAACGGCGACCGCCTCGGCGTGCGGCAGGTGAGCGGCGCCATCGCCCGCCGCATCGTCTGTCCGCTTCGACCAGGCGCGTCGATCACCCGCGGCGAGCGGATCGGCATGATCAAGTTCGGCTCGACGACCGAACTCATTCTCCCCCGCCCCGACGCGGTGACCGTCAAGGTCGAACCCGGCGACGCCGTGCGCGGCGTCAGAACGGTCCTCGCGGAAGTGCGTAATCGCTGATCGCGCGAGCGGACCTGCCGTTCACCCGAAAAGAAAGGAAGCCTCCGAACACACATTCGGAGGCTTCCTGATTCTCGTGAGGGTCAGCCGGGGCCGACTTACTGCCGGCTTCTCGAGTAGCCGTACAACTGGTCATCCCAATTGTCGAGCAGTTCGAGGTAGTTGTCATCGCGGTACTCGACATGGGAGTCCATGAAGAGGATGTTCGAGCCGAGACGGTGCCGCTCGGTCTCGATGCGCCGGCCGCCGGAGCCCGACGAGAGCCCTACGACATGCCGCGCCGCATAGGTGTCCATCCAGCCGGACGGTCCCCGGTCGCCGTGCGTGCGGAACTCGGAATCGAACGCGGACTGCTCGAAGCCGTTCGATTCATCATCCTCGAACTCGGCGAGGTAGATGAGCGAGTCCTGCTTGCGCACGAAGTCGATCGGGTGCGCCGAGCGTCCGTTGCCCCAGTTGTCCCGATTCTCCGAGACCAGGCCCGGCTCGCGGAACGCGAGGCCGTTGATGATGTAGGTGATCGTGAGCCCCGCGACATCGAGCGGGTCGTCCCCCGGCTCGGTCCGGCGCGGCTGTTTCGGATGCGACGGGCAGCGGTAGGTCTCGACATGCTCGAACTTGTCGCTGCGGTCGCGCGGCGTGTAGTGGTAGTCGTTCAGGTATTCCTCGCGCGGCGCGATGTACTGCCGGAACGCGAGCGGCCAGGTCACATGCGAGATGCGCGTCTCACCCTGCGAACGCTCCTGCCAGGGGCTCACATTCCCCTCGCGCGGAATGAAATCCTTGAAGTCGGCGGCGTACATGTGCGCCGTCGTGCCGATCTGCTTCAGGTTGTTGCCGCACATCGCCTGCTTCGCCGTCCCCCGGGCGCGACTCAGCGCCGGGAGCAGCAGGCCGATCAAGAGCGCGATGATCGAGATCACCACGAGAAGTTCAATCAAAGTAAAACCACGACGGCAGGGTCGTCTCACACTTCGCTCCTTCGCGATTGTCGAACACCCTCGAGAACCGATCGAACGATCAGTTCTGATACGAGTACAACTGGTCGTCCCAGTTCTTCAACTGCTCGACATGATCGTCCTTGCGGTACTCGACATGGCCGTCGACATACATGGCGTTCGACCCGTCGATGTGTCGCTTCTTGTCGACCCGCTGGCTCGTCGAGGTGCTGTTCCGGTCTTCGCCGGTCACATGCACGGCCCGCCAGCAGTCGTACCACGACGCGATGTACCGGTCCGAACGGCTGCCCGTGTAGAGCTGGTTCGCGAACGCGTTCGATGAGTCATCCGTGAAGTCGGAAAGATAGATCATGCCCGACTGATCGCGGATCTTGTCGATGCGGACCGCCGGCCGACCGTCCTGCGATTCGATCACGCGCTCGAAATCGACGAACTGGAGACCGTTGTTCACATACTGGATCATGTGGGTCCGGTTCGGATGCGCCGGGTCGCGATAGACCTCGACCGGCTCGAACTTGTCCCACAACTCGCGCGGCGGGTTGTAGCCGTTGTCGTTGTAGCTCGAATCGACATACTTCCGGAAGACGAGCGGCCAGCACGCCTTCGAATAGCGGGCCGTGATCGGCTCCGGCGTCTGGTCGCCTTCGCGCGGGATGTAATCGCTGTTGTCCGTCGCGTACATGTGCATCGCGACGCCGATCTGCTTCTGATTCGAGAAGCACTGCGCTTTCTGGGCCGCCTTTCTCGCTTTGCTCAACGCCGGGAGCAGAAGCCCGATGAGCAAGGCGATGATCGAAATCACGACGAGCAGCTCAATGAGCGTAAACCCGCGGCCTTGGCGTGTTGTCCCCATGCTGGAAACCCCTTAAGAAGCAATGCAAAGTCGCGCGACCATCGAGCGATGGCCGCGGAATCATCACCATTCTAGGAAAACGATGCGCCGCCGCAAGAGAAAGGCCCTCGGACCCCGAAAATCACCCAAGCGCCTGCTCGAGGTCGGCGATGAGGTCCTCCACGCTTTCGATCCCCACCGAGAGGCGGCAGAGCGAGTCGGAAATGCCGAGCTCCGCACGGGTTTCGGGCGGCACCGACGCGTGCGTCATGATCGCCGGGTGCTCGATGAGCGACTCGACCCCGCCGAGCGATTCGGCGAGCGCGAAGAGGTGAACCCGTTCGAGGAATCGTCGCGACTCGTCGATCCCGCCTTCGAGCCAGATCGTGATCATCCCGCCGCCCGCCGGCTCGCCGTTGATCCGCATCTGTTTCGCCGCGAGGTCCGCCTGCGGATGCGAATCGAGGCCGGGATAGGCGACCCGCTCGACCTTCGGATGCTTCGCGAGCCACTCGGCGACGCGCGCCGCGTTCGACGAATGGCGCTCCATCCGGATCGCGAGCGTCTTGATGCCGCGCAGCACGAGGTACGAATCGAACGGCCCCATGACCGAGCCGATCGCGTTCTGCATGAACCGAAGCTTCTCGGCGAGGTCGGAGCGGTTCGTCACGAGCAGCCCGCCGACGACATCGCTGTGCCCGCCGAGGTACTTCGTCGCCGAGTGCATGACCATGTCAAAACCGTGCTCGAGCGGCCGCTGGAGAATCGGCGAGGCGAAGGTGTTGTCGCAGACCGTGATGATCCCCCGCTCGCGCGCCATGCCGGCGATCGCTTCGAGGTCGACAAGTTTGAGCGTCGGGTTCGTCGGCGTCTCGACCCAGATCATCTTCGTCTCGTCGGTGATCGCGTCGCGGAGCGCGTCGAGGTCGGTCATGTCGACATAGGTGACCTTGAGCCCCTGGCTCCGCTCGCGGACGCGCGACATGAGCCGGTAGGTGCCGCCGTACATGTCATCCATCGCGATGAGATGGTCGCCGGAGTCGAGCAGTTCGAGCGCCGTACCGATCGACGCGAGGCCGGACGCGAAGGCGAACCCGCCGCCCGTCACATCGCCGTCGACATTCGCGCCTTCGAGCCGCGCGATCGATCGTTCGAGGGCGTACCGCGTCGGGTTGTGCGAGCGCGAATACTCGAACCCCTTGTGCCGCCCCGGGCTCTCCTGCACATAGGTGCTCGACAGGGTGATCGGGGGCATCACGGCGCCGGTCGTCGGCTCGGGCGCCTGCCCGCCGTGGATGACGAGGGTTTCAAGTCGCTTCGATTCGGTGGACATGGGTTCGGGCTTTCCGTTCAGTTGAGGGAGCGGGCGGGGTGGTCAGGACTCCCCGCGTTGGACGGGCCGGCACGGCCCGGCTCGCTCCCCACTCTGTTCTCTCTCCGTCTCTCCGTCTCTTCCCTCCGTGCCTTTGTGCCTTCGTGCCTCAATGCCTTCCGCTCACGACTGCAGCGCCTGGCGCCGGAGGTAGTTCACAAGATCAATCTGCGTGATGAGGCCGTAGTAGTGCTCGTCGTCCGCGATGAGCGCGACCTTGCCGGCGCGGAAGATCGGGACGAGTTCGCTCATCGCCGCGTCGGGCGGCAGCGTCTCGAGCTTCGTCACCATGTGATCGCCGACCGTGTCCTTGAACCCGTCGCGCTTCCGGTTCACCGCGAGCAGGAGATCGGACTCGTCGATGATGCCGACCACCTTCTCGTCCTCGAGCACGGGAACCTGGCTCACCGAGTAGAGCTTCATGCGGCCGTGCGCGACGGCGAGCGTGTCGGTCGGGCTCACCGTGAAGTCTTCGTGCTGGAGATGGCGCCGCGAGATGAGGTCGCGCAGGTTGCCGTATTCCTCGCGCTGGATGAATCCGTTCTCGATCATCCAGAAGTCGGAGAACATCTTCGTGAGATACTTGTTGCCCGTGTCGCAGACGATGACGCAGACGCGCTTCGGCTCGGTCTGCTCCTGGCAGTACCGCAGCGCGCCGGCGAGCAGCGTGCCCGACGACGACCCGATGAGCAGCCCCTCGCGCTTGAGCATGTCGCGGGCCGCGTGAAACGCCTCGGCGTCGGGCACCGCGTACGCGTGCGTCACGAGATCGAGATCGAGAATGTCGGGCACGAAATCTTCGCCGATCCCCTCGACGAGCCACGACCCCGGCTTCGGCGCCTTGCCCGTGTTCACGAGCGGCGCGAGGATCGAGCCCTTCGGGTCGGCGAGGACGATGTCGATCTCCGGGTTCTTCTCTTTGAGATACTTCCCGGAGCCCGAAAGCGTTCCGCCGGTGCCCACGCCGTAGACGACGGCGTCGATGTCGCCCTCCATCTGCTCCCAGATCTCGGGCCCGGTCGTGTCGTAATGGGCGGCGCGGTTCGACTCGTTCGCGAACTGGTTCACATAGAAGGCGCCGCTCTTGTCGGCGATGCGCTTCGCGACATCCTGGTAGTAATCCGGGTGCCCCTTCTCGACATCGGAGCGGGTGAGGATGACCTCGGCGCCCATCGCCTTGAGATGATCGATCTTCTCCTGACTCATCTTGTCGGGCATGACGACCTTGAGGTGGTACCCCTTGATCGACGCGACGAGGGCGAGGCCGAGGCCGGTGTTCCCCGCGGTCGCCTCGATGAGCGTGCCGCCGCGCTTGAGGCGGCCGTCCTTCTCGGCGTCCTCGATCATGCGCTTCCCGATGCGGTCCTTGATCGACCCGCCGGGATTCATGAGTTCGAGCTTGCCGAAGAGGCGGCACGGACCCGTTTCGAGTCGGGTGAACTCGAGCATCGGCGTATCGCCGATCATGTCGAGAATGTCGTGGTAGACCGGGGCGGTGTTCGAAGTGCTGCTCATGACGCCTGCATCGTAGCCGCCCGCGCCGACGGGCCGCGAGCGGCGCGGCGCCGGGCGGACGGATCGGGGCGCCGCCCGATTCGCGTCGTCCCGCGCGGCGCCGTCGAGAATTCTCCGAAGCCGCGCCCCCGCCCCTCTAGACTTCCCGCCTGCCCGAGGGCGAACCGGGTCAGCATTGGAAAGTCCGGATTGGAAGAGGGCGTCCCGCCATGGACCTGCAAGTCATTCTGACCTGCGCGCTCATCATCATTGCGCGCCTCGTCGATGTTTCACTCGGCACGCTGCGCACGCACTGCGTCGTGCGCGGCTACCGCGCGATCTCCTGGGTCATCGGCTTCGTCGAAGTCACCGTCTGGGTCGTCGTCGTCTCGCGCGTCATCAACAGCCTCGACAACCCGTGGTATGTCGCCGCGTACGCGTTCGGCTTCGCGACGGGGAATGTGCTTGGCATCAACCTCGACCGACGCCTTGCGATCGGCGAGCAGGTGCTCCGCGTCTTCTCGCCCCAGGGGAAGGAAATGGCGACGACGCTGCGCGGCGAGGGTGTCCGCGTCACCGTCTTCCACGGCGAAGGTATGCGCGGCCCCGTCGACATGCTCTTCATCCAGTCGAAGCGCAAGTCGATCTCGAAGCTCATCCGCCGCGTGCGCGACATCGACCCGAAATGCTTCTACATCATCGATGATGTACAGTTCGCGTCGCAGCCGCTCGCGAACCCGCTCCAGCCGACGGGCTGGCGCGCCGTGCTCAAGAAGAAGTAGAAACGAATCCGTCAGGATCCCTTCGCGGGGCCGGCGCCGTCGCGGTTCTTCCGCGGATCATCGTGGTCGTCGTCCCCGTCGCCGTACGCGGGCTCGATCGTCGCGGTCATCGAGCCCTTGCAGCGCGGGATGAGCGGGTCGGCGCCGTAGCCGAGAATCTGATCGCGCTTGAACTCGGCGCGTTCCTTGTGCGTCGTCTCGCAGATGACGCGGCCGGACTTGTCGACCGACGCGGCGACGAGGAAGCTCCGCTCGAGCTCCATCGCGAAGAGGTCCATCATCATGCGCATGACATAGTCGTACGAATGATCATCGTCGTCGTGCAGCACGACATTCCAGAGATGCGGCTGCTTCTGCTCCGGCTTCTTCTTCGTATCCGTCTTGGACTTGAGCTTCGTCTTCGGCTCGTCCGTTTTCGTCGTGTCGATTGTGGCCGTATCCGACATTCCACTCGGCTCCCGCGTCGTCCTTGAAACTCCAGAATTACCAGTTCCGCATGGGAATGTCCACCCTGCATTCGTCGGCGCATTCCTGCGCCTCTTCGTACCCGGCGTCCGCGTGCCGCGCGACGCCCAGCATGGGATCGTTCGTGAGCACCCGCTCGAGCCGCCGGGCCGCGGCGTCGGTCCCGTCGGCGACGATGACCTGGCCGGCGTGCTGGCTGAACCCGATGCCCACGCCCCCGCCGTGATGAAAGCTCACCCAGCTCGCCCCGCTCGCCGTGTTGAGCGCGAAGTTGAGCAACGCCCAGTCGCTCACCGCGTCGGTCCCGTCGCGCATGCCCTCGGTCTCGCGGTTGGGGCTCGCGACCGAGCCGCAGTCGAGGTGATCGCGCCCGATGACGATCGGCGCCGAGATCCGCCCGCTCGCGACGAGCTCGTTGAACCGCAGCCCCGCCTTGTCGCGCTCGCCGAGGCCGAGCCAGCAGATGCGACACGGCAGACCCTGGTAGGTCACGCGCTCCTGCGCGAGGCGGATCCACCGCCGGAGCGATTCGTCTTCGGGGAAGAGTTCGAGGATCGCCTCGTCGGTGACGCGAATGTCTTCCGGGTCGCCTGAGAGCGCCGCCCATCGGAACGGCCCGCGCCCGCGGCAGAACTGCGGCCGGATGAACGCGGGCACGAAGCCGGGAAACTCGAACGCGTCGGAGAACCCGTTGTCGTACGCTCGCTGGCGAATGTTGTTGCCGTAGTCGAAGACGACCGAGCCGCGACGCAGGAACTCGACCATCGCCTGCACATGACGCGTCATCGTCGTGAGGCTCAGCCGTTCGTAGCCGTGCGGATCCTTCCGGCGGAGTTCCTCCGCTTCGGGCACGGTGACGCCCGAAGGCACATACGAGAGCGTGTCGTGCGCCGAAGTCTGATCCGTGACGACATCGGGCGTCACGCCGCGCCGGAGCAGTTCGTTGTACAACTCGGCGGCGTTCTCTTCGACGCCGATGGAGATTGCGTCGCCGCGCTCCGCCGCGGCCACGGCCGCGTCGATCGCCTCGCCGAGATCGAGGAAGACCTCATCGAGGTACCGATCGCGCTGGCGCCGCTGAAGGCGCGAGAGGTCGACATCGGCGATGAGGCAGGTTCCCTCGTTCATCGTGATCGCGAGCGGCTGGGCGCCGCCCATGCCGCCGCAACCCGCGGTGAGACAAAGTCGCCCCTTGAGCGTGCCGCCGAAGTGCTGTCGCGCGCACTCGGCGAAGGTCTCGTAAGTCCCCTGCAGAATGCCCTGCGTGCCGATGTAGATCCACGATCCGGCTGTCATCTGGCCGTACATCATGAGCCCGCGGGCGCTGAGCTCGTCGAAATGCTCCTGTGTCGCCCAATGCGGGACGAGGTTCGAGTTCGCGATGAGCACGCGCGGGGCGTCCTCGAAGGTCCGCGCCACGCCGACCGGCTTGCCGGACTGGACGAGAAGCGTCTCGTCGGGCTCGAGGCGTTTGAGGGCTTCGATGATCGCGTCGAAGGCCTCCCACGAGCGGGCCGCCTGTCCGCGGCCGCCGTAGACGACGAGCTTCTCGGGGGCCTCGGCGACCTCGGGGTCGAGGTTGTTCATGAGCATGCGCATCGCCGCCTCGGCCGGCCAGGACTTGCAGGTCCGCCGGGCGCCGCGGGGGGCGCGAATCGTCCGTGTCGCAGTGGCCGTCGCCATGGCTTCCATCTCCCGTCGAGTCGTCATGCGGAAGCGTCGCGTGCAGTGGCGTTCCGATCGAACCGCCACGAACTCCCCTTGTATCAAATCTAAACGGAAAAACCGGCTCAGGCGAAACGAAATCAGGCATTCCGGCGAAGGCCCCGACCGGGCGCCGGCGCCGTTGCTTGCCCACCTCCCCGGGCCTATTATCGTCATTCAACAAGGGATGAAACGAAACGCTTTCCGAAACGCGCCCGGCCACTGAACGGGCGCATGAGGTTGAATCGAATGTCGCTGACTGCAGAAGCCAGAAACCAGGTGGTCGAAGAGTACCGCACGCACGAGAAGGACTCGGGCTCGCCCGAGGTCCAGATCGCGCTGCTCACCTCCCGTATTCAGGATCTGACCGAGCACCTCCGCACCCACAAGCACGACTTCCACAGTCGTCGGGGCCTGCTCATGATGGTGGGCAAGCGGAACCGTCTGCTCCGCTACCTCGCGAAGAGCGATCGGGAGCGGTACAAGACGCTGATCGACCGGCTCGGCCTGCGTAAGTAACCGGCGTCGATGCTGCCGCCGCCTTCGGACGGCAGTCGACAGTTTGCACGCACGCTCGCCGACGACCGGCCCCTCCGAGCGCCGCCCGTCACAACATTCATGTTCGTTCGTTCGTGCGATCTGTCCACTGCCTTCTTCGGCGGCGGGACGCGATGTCGCTTTGTCAATCACGGAACGAACGGACACACTCGCCCGCCGCAGGCCACTCGCGATCGCCTCGTCCGCGCCCGAACCAGATGAAGAATCGGCGCGACCGACGAACGCGAGCCCACCGCCTCCGCCAATGAGCGTGTCCACCACGCCGAAGAAGGAAAACACACCATGTCAGAATCGAAAGTCGTTCGCGTCGAGAAGGAAATCGGCGGACGCACGCTTGTCCTCGAAACCGGCCGCGTCGCCAAACTCGCCTCGGCCGCGGTCATGGCGACCTACGGCGGGACGACGGTCCTTGCGACGGTCGTCCGCGACAAGCCGCGCCCCGGCCTCGACTTCTTCCCCCTCACGGTCGATTACCGCGAGAAGACCTCCGCCGCGGGCAAGTTCCCCGGCGGCTTCCGCAAGCGCGAGGGCGCCCCGAACGAAAAAGAAATCCTCACCATGCGGCTCATCGACCGGCCGATTCGTCCGCTCTTCGCGGACGGGTTCGTCGACGAGATCCAGATTCAGTGCTGGGTCATGAGCCATGACACGCAGAACGACGGCGATGTGCTCGCCGGCACCGCCGCCTCGGCGGCGCTCGCCCTGAGCAACGCCCCGTTCGAAGGCCCGACCGCGACCGTTCGCGTCGGCCGCATCGACGACCAGTTCGTCATCAACCCGACGCACGCCCAGCTCGAGTTCTCCGATCTCGACATGGTCGTCGCGGGCCATCGTGACGGCATCAACATGATCGAAGTCGGCGCCGCCGAGACGCCCGACGACGATGTCCTCGCGGGCCTCAAGTTCGCCCAGGACCACATCGCGGAGACGCTCGATCTCATCGAAGACCTCGTGAAGCAGGCCGGCCAGGAGAAGGTCGAAGGCGAACTCCTTCGCGTGCCCGACGAACTCATGAGCGAGGTCACGAAGAAGTACGGCGACGCGATGCTCGAAGCGCGCCAGATCTCCGGCAAGACCGAACGCTCGGAGCGCATCGACGCGATTCGTGAGCAGGCCCTCCTCGAACTCGCGCCCGAGCCCGACACGGCGGACTATCGCCAGCACATCCAGCGCGAGCTGCGCTTCGCCCATGTGAAGGAAGCGATCCGCAATCTCGAGAAGAAGTCGGCCCGCAAACTCCTCGTCGAGAAGAGCATTCGCGCCGACGGCCGCGACTTCAATTCCGTTCGTCAGCTCGAGATGGAAGTCGGCCTCTTCGCCCGCACGCACGGCTCGTCGCTCTTCCAGCGCGGCGAGACGCAGGCCCTCGTCTCCTGCACGCTCGGCACGACCCGTGACGAGCAGATCGTCGACGGGCTGCTTCCCGAGTACTCGAAGAAGTTCACGCTCCACTACAACTTCCCGCCGTTCTGCGTCGGTGAAGCGCGGCGGATCACCGGCCCCGGCCGGCGCGAGATCGGCCACGGCGCTCTCGCCGAGCGGAGCCTCGTCGGCGTCCTGCCCGACCCCGAAGAGTTCCCCTACACGATCCGCATCGTCTCGGACATCACCGAGTCGAACGGCTCGTCGTCGATGGCCTCGGTGTGCGGCGGCTGCCTCGCCATGATGGACGCCGGCGTCCCGATCAAGAATACCGTCGCCGGCATCTCGATCGGACGCTTCTCCGACGACAACGGCAAGGTCGTCCATGTGACCGACATCATCGGCGAAGAGGATTTCTTCGGCGACATGGACTTCAAGATCTGCGGCACGCGCGAGGGCATCACGGGCATCCAGCTCGACCTCAAGGCGCGCGGCCTTGATCTCGACGAGATCACCGCCGCGTTCAAGCAGGCCCGCGAAGCCCGCCACTTCATCATCGATCAGATGGAAGCGGTCATCGAGGCGCCCCGCGACGACATCGCCCCCCACGCCCCGCGCATCATCACGCTCAAGATCGATCCCGACAAGATCGGCAAGCTCATCGGTCCGAGCGGCAAGACGATTCGCGCCCTGCAGGACCGCACCGGCGCCGCGATCGATGTCGAGGACGACGGCACGGTCTATGTCTCGACCGCCGACCGCCAGGCCGCGGAAGACGCGAAGGCCGAGATCGAAGCCCTCACCGCCGAGGTCAAGGTCGGCACGATGTACACCGGCAAGGTCGTCGCGGTGAAGGATTTCGGCTGCTTCGTCGAGATCGCGCCGGGCACGGACGGCATGTGCCATGTCTCCGAGCTCGACGAAGGCTTCGTGAAGTCGGTCGGCGATGTCGTGAAGCTCGGCGACGAGATTCGCGTCAAGGTCATCGCGGTCGACGATCAGGGCCGCATCAAGCTCAGCCGCAAGCAGGCCATGAAGACCGACGACGGCAAGAAGCAGGACGAGTCGAAGAAGGAGAAGGAAACGGTCAAGAGCTGACCGGCCTTTCAATCTCCCACGAGTCCGTCACACAACAAAGAACGGCCGACGCCCAGGCGTCGGCCGTTCTTCATTGTGCGTACAAACGATCACGAATCGTGCGCCAAGTCGGACCGGAGCGCCGCCGACGCAACGCGTCGCGAGCGGAGGTCCGGTTCCGACCGTCAACCGGCGCCCTTCAGTCACTTCCCCAAGGGAACGACAACCCGACATACGCCATGACCGCGTCGCGTCCGGGGTTGTCATCTTCGCCGCGGATGCGCGCGTTCGACATGTGATGCCAGCGCACGCCCGTCATGAGCCGTGCGCCGTCGTCACCCACATCCATCGTGAAGCCGACACCGGCCTGAGGCGTGAAGTTGAAGTTCGTTCCGTTGAGCGGAACCTCTTCGGTGATACCGATCATTCCCGCGCCCGCGTCGCCGTAGACCGACCAGGTGTCTTCGGAAATGAAATGCCAGCGGAAAAGAACATTGAAGTTCGCCCCGAAGGCGTCGTCGTTCTCCGACGGCTCGTTGAAGTAGAGGCCGCCGAGCTCGAAGTTCACGCTGAGGTCATCGACGAGAAAGTACGACGCCGCCCAGTGGAGGTTGTAATGCTCGCCGTCCTCGGCGATGTCGACCGCCCCGCCGCCGTACAGCGCCCAGCGCCAGCTCCCCGCCTCGCCGAACGGGGCGTGGACCTCGACTTCGTCGATCTCCGTCTCGTCCGGCTGGGCTTCGCCGAGCACGAACCCGGCGGTCACGCCTTCGCCGCGCCCGATGACGCCGCCGTCCTGGGTCGCGAGCAACGCCCGCGCGAACGCGTCCGATTCGGGCGTCGTCGCGAGATCGGTGAGATCACCCGCCGCCACCGCGACCGGCGCCGGAACGCCGACCATCGCTCCGACCGCACATACGACAACACATGACGAAAACGACTTTCGTCGTCCATCCATCCACACCATCGCTCATCCACCCTTCACGGAACAGAGGATCAATCAATTGCCCGTAGCGCTATCGGCGAACACACGCCGCTTCGTGCAATCTACCACTCCTCACCCTCCGCGGATGACCGATCGATTACGCCGAGAGCAGGCCGTTCTTCTCGAGATACGCGACGCAGGCGCGGACCTCGTCGTCGAGCGAGAGCTCGGCCGTGTTGAGCGTGAGCTCGGCGTTCTTCGGCTCTTCGTACGGATCGTCGATGCCCGTGAAACCCTTGATCTCACCGGCGCGGGCCTTCTTGTAGAGGCCCTTCGGATCGCGCTCCTCGGCGACCTCGAGCGGCGTCTCGACATAGACCTCGATGAAGCTGAGACCGCCCTCTTCGCAGGTCTTCCGCGCCTCGTCGCGGTCCTTGATGTACGGGCTGATGAAGCTCGAGAGCGTGATCATGCCCGAGTCCGCGAAGAGCTTCGCGACCTCGCCGATTCGCCGGATGTTCTCCGTGCGATCCTCGGCGCTGAACCCGAGGTTCTTGTTGAGGCCGAAGCGGATGTTGTCGCCGTCGAGACGGTACACATGCTTGCCGAGATTCACGAGCGCGCTCTCGAGGGCGCAGGCGATCGTCGACTTGCCCGACCCCGAGAGACCCGTGAACCACATCACGCAGCCCTTCTGGCCGAGCTTCTTGAACCGCTCTTCGCGGGAGACTTCGCCCTCGTGCCAGTGAATGTTCTTGGCGACCTGTTCGGCCATGACGCTTCGCTCCGTTTCGTGCTCTGATTCGTGCGTTCTTGAAACGCGCCTCCGCGTGGCCCGACCCCTCCGGCGGGCGACATTCCAACGCGAAAACGCAATGGCAGGCACGGTAGGCGCACAGACCCCCACCGCCAACCACGCAAAACACCCCACTCAAACCGATCCGCCCCTCGCGCCCGTCAACTTGAGAACCGCCCTCCAGGCCGGACGGGAGCGCCCGTGACGCGAAGCGTCGCGAGCGGAGGTCCGGTTCCAACCGTCAACCGCCTCCGCGGCGTCCTACTCCTCCAGATCCGGAATCAACCGGATCGTCACCGCCGTATCCGGCTCGGGCACGACCTCGGTGTTCACTTCCCATTCCGGAGGCAGAAAGGCGACCTTGTCGGGGAGCACTTCGTGCCAGCCGAGGAGTTCTCCGCCGAAGGTGACGAGTCCGACGACCGAGCCCGTCACATCGGCCGCGTACACGACCTCGCCGTTGAAGTTCTCGACCATCTTCGAGCCGCCGAAGATCCACGGCCGCTCGGGAAAGGTTCGTCCCGTGTGGTGATCGCGGATCCACTTCGACACCGGATCGTCGATGACTTCCCCGTCCCGCGTATAGCGCACGCGCACGGCGACGGGGTCGCCCTCGGGCGGCTCGACAACATACGAAACACCCTCATCCTCTTCGACCGGAACCCAGCGCCCCGGCCGGCCGGGCTCGGCGCCGAGCGCGAGCAGCGCCGCGTGAATGTGCGAGGGCCGCGCGAAGACGACGAAGATCGACTCATGCGTTCGCGTGCCGGGGAGGCAGACGACCTGCTCGAGCCAGCCCGCGTCGATGCTCACCGCGCCTTCGAGGTCAATCCATTTGTTCTCGAAATCGATCGTGAGACCCGGCCAGTCGACCGACGGGTCGGGCGTCCGCGCCGGCGTGACCGCCGCGTCGGAGTCCTCGGGCTCGCGCGCCGGTTCGCGATCGATCTCGACATCTTCGAGCATCGCGGGCGGATCGACGCCGTCCTCGCCCGCGACCGGATCGCGTCCGACGATCGCGACCGTCGTGCCCGAATCATCCGCGACCGGGTCGACGCCCGTGAAGTCCGGATCGGTCTCGCGCTCCTCGTTCGCGCATCCCGCGACCGCGAACAACGCGACGATCATGAGAAGAGTTCGAACGACGGCTCGACCGGTCCATCCACTTGACTTCATCAGGTGTTCGCTTCGCTCGTTTCGTATTGCTCGAAGAGGTGGTAGATCTCGTCCGGCGTTTCGGCCGCGTACACCGCCTCGCGGAACGAGTCGGTCGTCATGAGGCGGCTGATCCGCGCGAGCGCCTGGATGTGATCGGTCGTCCGCTCGGGCGGGCTCACGAGGAGGACGACGAGCTTGACCGGCTGGCGGTCGATGCTCTTGAAATCGATCGGCCGCGCCGGCTTGCCGATCGCGAGCATGAGGCGCTCGCACGCGTCGGTCTTGCCGTGCGGGATCGCGAGTCCCTGGCCGATGCCGGTCGTCCGCGTCTGTTCGCGCGACCACACGGCGTTCTTGAGCGCGTCGACATCCTGAATCGTTTCGCGCGACGCGAGCAGATCGACGAGTTCGTCGATGACGCCCTTCTTGTCTTCATGCTCGAGCGGCGCCTTGATGCGGTCCGGTGAAATGAGATCGAGAATGTTCATGAGCTGGCCTGAGTCGCGTCTCCCGCGCTCCCCAATCAAAATCGCGCCGCGGCGGCGCGTTCCGACCCGTGCGGTCGTCGTGTGCTACTCCAACACAACATGATAGCTGCCGTCCGAGTACGCCGTGGGCGATTCGCCCGGCGTCCCGCCCGGCCGTCGCTGACCCTCCGCCGCGATCCGGAGGCGGTGCCACTTCACGATCCAGCGGGCCTGCTCCTCGTTCTCCTCCGGCTCGAGACTGCAGGTCGAGTAGAGCACCCGCCCGTCCGGCGCCCGCAGGCGCAGGTGGTCGGCGATGATCTGACGCTGCAGATCGACGAGCGAACGCAGATGCGCGTCGTCCATCCGGTACTTCGCCTCGATCCGCCGCGCGAGCACGCCCGAATTCGAGCAGGGCACATCGAGTACGACAAGCGCGGCGCGCCCGGCCCATTCGATGAGTTCGTCCGGCTCGGCGACGCGCACACCCGCCCGCCCGTCGAACCGCTCGCGCAACGCCTCAAAGCGTCGCGGGTCGGGATCGCTCGCGATGATGTCCGCGTCCGGATGGATCGCCGCGAGCTGTTCGGTCTTCGTCCCGAGCCCGGCGCATGCGTCGACGATGATCTGGCCGTCGAGGTCGAGCTCGCGCGTGCGCTCGATCGCGTCGGCCGACGCCGGGTCCTGCACCCGCGCGCCGACATGCGCCCGGAGCAGCGCCGCAAGCGCATCGTGCGTTCCCGTCCAGACCGCGAAGCCGGGCTCGCGGTGCGCTTCGAGTTCGTCGGTCGCGCTCACGACCTCGGCGGAGAGCCCGGCGACGATCGTCGGCGGTTGCGTGAGGTTGTGTGCGAGCAGCCGCGCGAGTTCGGCCGGCGAGACCCGCTTCGACCAGCGCTCGACGAGCGGCCGCGGATGGCTCGTCGTGAACGCGAGCCGGTCGTGGCGGTCGCCCTCGACGATCGGTCGCGCGAGTCGCCGCCATCGCCCGTCACTGAGCGGAAGCGCGTCGCCCGCGTCGATGGCGCCGTCTTCGGTCACTTCCCCCCGCAGGTCGACGAGGCGGCGGAGCACCGCATTGACCATGCCCCGCGCCTTCGGGCGGATGCGCCGTCCCGCCCATTCGACGGTCTCGTTCACGACCGCATGGTCGGGCAGCCGGTCGAAGAAGAAGAGCTGGCACGCCCCGGCGAGCAGGGCCGCGCGCATCTTCGGCTCGACCTGGTCGAATGGGCGCGAAAGGTGTTCGCCGACAAGCCGCTCGAGCGTGAGCCATCGCCGCACGGTTTCGGTGTAGAGCGCCTGCGCGAGCGCGTCGTCCCGCGCGTCGAGGCCGCGCGTCCGCATCGGCGCAAGATCGAGTTCGGGAAAGCGCTGGGCCTGCCCCGCGAGGCGCGAGATGACGAAATCTCTCGCGTCGCGTCCGAGTTCGACTTCGGTCGAGGTCGCCATCGTGGGTCCCGCTCCGCCGCGCTCAGTCATGCCGCAGCGCCACGATCGGGTCCTGCTGCGCCGCGACGCCGGCAGGATAAATACCGAAGATGAGCCCGACGCCGCACGCGACGACGAAGCTCACGAGAATCGACCAGCCGGTGACATGCGTCGGAAACTGTTCGGGCAGGGTGGCGCCGAGGAGCACCGCGAGCCCGACGCCCGCGACGATCCCCACGATTCCTCCCATCATCGAAAGCACGCCCGTCTCGACGAGGAACTGCATGATGACATGCCGCCGCGTCGCGCCGAGCGCCCGGCGAATGCCCATCTCCCGTGTGCGCTCGGTCACGCTTGCGAGCATGATGTTCATGATGCCGATGCCACCCACGAGCAGCGCGATCGCCGCGATGATGACCATGACGCGCGTCCAGACCCGGGCCGTGCGCTTCGCGTTCTCGAGCAGCTCGTTCGGCACGATGATCTGGGCGTCCTTCGTCGCGCGATGGTTGAGGTCGACGATGCGCTCGGCGATCGCAGCGCCGCCCGGCACGCTCTCGAGCGTCGGCATCGCGATGTAGATCTCGCTGAGTTCGATGCGCGTGTTGTCCCGCCGCCCCGCCGAACGACGGAAGATCGTGTCGCCGAAGCTGTCCTCCGCCGTCGTCATCGGAATGTGCACATCGAAGTTGAGATCGCGCCCGACGAGCGCGGCGCCGGCGCCGCCCGCAAGACCGATCGGCTCGAGCACGCCGATCACCCGGAACGCCTTCGTATCGACCCGCATCGTCTTGCCGATCGGGTCTTCGAGCGGGAAGAGCTGCCGCCCGATCTCGTGACCGATGACGCACACGCTCGAAACATTGTCGAGGTCGCCCGGCGTGATGTACCGTCCGCCCTCGCGCACCTTGAAGTTCGCGCACTTCGGCAGGTCGGGCGTCACGCCGAAGGTCTGGCTCGGCAACCGCTGGGCGCCCCGCGTGACATCGGCGCCGACCGCCTTGAGCGGGACGACCGCGTCGGCGATCGACTCGAACTGTTCGACGACCCGCCGGTAATCCTGACGCGTGAGGCCGTACGCGGTAACCCAGCTCGAGTCGCTGCTCCCCCCGGCCATCGAGACCTCTTCGGGCGGGCGAACGGAGCGGAGGATGACATTCCGGGCGCCGAGGATCTCGAACTGCCGCAGCGCCGCCTGGCGCGAGCCCTCGGCGATGGCGACCATGATGATGACCGCGGCGATGCCGAGAATGATCCCGAGCGCCGTGAGAAACGATCGGAGCAGGTGCAGACGGAGGTTCTGCACGCCGAGGCGCAATGTCTCGAGCAGGAAGACCATGAATCGCAGGGTCCTACGGGCGAGTTCGCTTCCGGTTCCGGGGATGGGCCCGACGCGGCGGGAATGACTCGCGGCGATCGTCCCGTATGCTCACCCCCTGGCGCAGTCCGCCATTCTAGTCGTCCCCGGAGCGCATGGATGCCCGAAATCCGCGTTGAGACCGAGTCGGAGATCGTGAACGGCTGGAGCTTCGAGGTCGTCATCATCGAGCCCGGCGTCGCGCCCGCGCGGCGGCGCGTGAGCCTCTCCTGGGCCGACTACGACTACTGGTGCCAGGGCCGCGCCCGTCCCGAAGCGGTCGTCCATGCGGTCGTCGAGGTCGTGCTCGAGGAGCGCACGCTCGCCGAGATTCCGGATCGATTCGACGCCGCGATCGCCCGCCGCTGGATCCCCGACGCCGACCAGCGCCTGCAAACCCGCGTGTGACGAGAACAGATGCGCCGGGGAAACCCACGAGATCAACCGGAACCCCCGTCCCCACGCTTGCGGTTTCGCGGCGCACTCTTCTACCGCGCCACGCGGATGACTCCTCCTGGATACCGGTCCAAAAACCGGCGCCCCCTCGAAACTTCTTGATCTTCAAGAGAACACTCGTGATACTCGACGCGGGAGTACTCCGGTGCGAATCTTCGCGATGGTGATTTCGATGATCGGTCCGGCCACGCTCGAGACGCCGCCGTACGCGAGGGATGGGAAGCTCTGCGCCATGGCCTTGATCCCTCTGCAGTCAGCAGACGGTCACGCCGTGACGGCGAACGGGATCGGTTCGGACGGCCGAGTTGTCGGGAACTTGCATCGAGCCGAAGTACCGGAGTATCCCGCTTATCAGTGGTCGTCGGGAGTGTTCCAGTTGCTCGCGGAATCTCCCGATACGCTCCTCGCGGAGGGATTCTCCGTCAATGGCCAGGGGGTCATTTGTGGGACTGACGGTCCAGCGCCTTTCGCCACCCGGGCCGCCGTGTGGCGATCGTCCGGTCAGTCGATTCAGCATCTCGGCACGCTTGGAGGAACCGACTCCTGGGCGTTCGACCTGAATGAATCCGAGCAGATCGTTGGGTGGTCGGAGATTGAGGTTGGCTCCGGTGACCGTCAGGCGATCCTCTGGAATGACTCCGGTTACACAATCCTCGGAGACCTCGGCTTTCCCCACTCCGAGGCGTATGCGATTAACGAATCGGGCGAGGTTGTGGGAATGTCGTGGACGGCTGAGCTGGACTCCCGCGCATTTCATTGGCAGGCCGGGGTGATGACCGATCTTGGCACGCTCGGAGGAAGCCATAGCTGGGCGTACGACATCAATGACAACGGGTGGATTGCAGGACGCGCGAGTACAGGGACATCGACGCCCGGAGTCATCTGGATTGATGGGGTTGCACAAGTCCTCCCAGGCCATGATGCGCGCCCGGTGGCCATCAACAACTTGGGAGATGTGGTGGGCGCGAGTTGGACTCGATCTGGCCGTAAGGGCCTTGCCGTATGGATCGACTTCGAGCTACACAACCTCGAAGAATGTGTCGCGCCGAATCACCGATGGAACTTCGATTCGGATTTGTGGAGTTGGGTCGACGACATCAACGACAATCGTCAGATCGTTGGACGCATGCCGAATGTGGACCAGACGCGATCGAACGCGCAGGGGTTCATCATGTCCCCCGTCACCTGGACCGCATCGCTCGAACTCGTCGGCGGGGCGCCCGGCGTCGCGGGTGGGGTGAACACACTCACTGCGGACGGCTTCACACCGGGCGCGAGAGTCTACTTCGTCTACAGCCGACACGGCGGCGGCGCGATGATTCCGGGGTGCTCTCTCCTCGACAACGCGCTGCAGATCGACGATCCACAGATCGCCGGCCGCGCGACGGCCGACACGAACGGCGTCGCCACACTCACCGCGTTCGTCCCCGCCGCCGCCGCGAGCCTCGGCGAAATCGTTATTCAGGCCGTCGATCCCACCACATGCGAAATCAGCGACTGGATCGCCGTGCGGTTCGAGTAAGCGCCGGGGTTTCAGCGCAGGTCGCCCCCACGCTTGCGGTTTCGCGGCGCACCGGCGCGTTCAAGAACGATGAGATCGCCCGATCAAAATCCCCCGTCGCGCATCCGGTCGAGCGCCGCGGGGAACGGGTAAGTTGCAAAGACGCCGGTCGGGGCGAGCTCCCACATGCCGAGCGACGGGAAGACATCGCCGCGGTAGCCCGATTCGTGCATCACCTTGAGCACGCGCTCGAAGCTCGGCTCCTGACCGTCCGACGCGACGAGCCGGTTCGACTTCGCGCCGAGAAAACTCACCGACGCCGCGGGCCAGCGGTCGCGCCGACCCTCGAGCATTTCGGCGACCTTCTTGAACCCCTTCTCGAGATCGGTCAGCGTGAAGTGGTCGCGGCCGGGCGGGCGGAGGAGCGCGAGCACCTCCACCGCGTCGAGGTCGTACTTGAGCACGAGCACATCATCCTGGCCGATCGACCGCGCGAAAGTGTCCGCATGATGCGTGATCGACGCGGTGTTCCACTGGCTCGTCGGCAACAACTCGGCGAGCTGCGCGATGATGCCGTGCGTGTTATCCTCGCGGTTCACGCCGCACACGAGCGTGCGGTAGCGCCGGTCGAGGAGATCGGAGAGAAGATGCTGCCCCCACTGGATGCGGATGCGCGTGCGCGCATCGGTCGATTCGCGCGGGTCGCCGGCGGGAAGGAGAATGACCCGGTCGGCCATCTCGTCGCCGCGCAGAAGCAGGCCGCCCTCTTCTTCGTAGATCCGGGGCGTCGAAGTCGTCGTGGGAGTCGTCATCGGTCTCATCCTTCCTGAGCGTTCCCTGCACTATAGACCCCGGCCCCCGCCGCGCGGCCGGGCGATCAATGCCCCGTCAGCGACGACACGCCCGCGAACATCGTCCGCAGCCGCTCCCGCGCCGTTTCGGGCAGCGGCGGGCGATTCATCGACGCGACATTCGCCTCGAGGTGCGCGACGCTTCCGGTCCCCGTAAGCGTGACTTCGACGCCCGGCTCGTCCCGGCAGAAGCGATACGCCGCGTCGGTGATCGACTCGGCCACGCCGTCTTCGAGCAGAAAATCGAGCGGCCGGTCGCCGTAGCGCGCCCGGTCGAATTCGCCGCGCTCCGCGAGCTCCTCGAGCGTCTCCGCGAGCCGCGCCGGCTGGCTCAGCGCCTTGCGCACGGCGAACATGATGAGCGTGCCGATCCCGCGCCCGATCGTCGTCGGAAATATCGTCTCGCGCGCCGTCTGGTTGAGCAGGTTGAAGCCGACCATCACGACCTCCCAGCAGTCGTCGGCGAACGCGCGCTCGCGGAGCATCGCGTGCGTCGGCTCAGGAATGAACGCTTCGCTCACGCCGAGATGGCGGAACTTACCCGCGTCGCGCGCCCGCAGGAGCGCGGGGACGATCTCCCCGATGACATGGTCGTACTCCTCGACGGTGACGCCGTGCACCTGGTAGAGGTCGATCGTGTCGACGCGCAGGCGGCGCAGGCTCGCGTCGAGGCCTTCGATCATCTCGCCGGCGGAGATCGGACGATTCTCCCGGTCGTACGCGGACTTCTTCGTCGCGATGACGAGATCATCGCGTTCTCCCGACTCGCGCACGGCGCGGCCGATGATCTCCTCCGTGCCGTAGGTCTCCGCGGTATCGAAGAAGGTCACGCCGAGATCGATCGCCCGGCGGACGAGGGCGATCGAGTCGTTCGTCTTGACGCCGGTCCGCGTGCCGAGGCGGCTCGGTCCGCCCCCGCCGAGGCCGAGGGCGCTCACCCGCAATCCCGTTCGGCCGAGTGTGGTCTGGCGCACGCGTCGCTCCGATCGATCAATCCCGAGAAGACCGCCCGCCCGTCGCGCGATGCGACGCCCGGCGAAGTCGATCGTTGATCGCGACGCCGAGCCCGTGCTCCGGCGCGAACTCGAAGAGAATGCGGTCGAGCTTCGCCGCGTCGAGCCGCCGCATCGCCGCGAACAGGTTCGCCGCGGCCTCGCGCGGATCGCCCGCGGCCGAGAGCACTTCGATGACTTCGAACTCGGCGCCGCTCGCGCGCAAGTGATGATCCTTCTCAAACGCGAGCCCGCCGATCCGGGCGCCCTTGTCCCCCGTCGCCGCGTCGAACGCTTCGACCGGATCGAGGCGCGTCTTCGGCGCATAATGGCGCGCGAGCATTCCCGGCGCCTCGCGCGCCGCGTCCCCGCCCGCCACCGGCGCGCCGACCTCGACCCGCTCGACCACTTCACGCAGCGCCTCGAGCGACACCCCGCCCGGGCGCAGCACGGTCGCGGCGCCGTCGGCGTCGAGCCGCACGACCGTCGACTCGACGCCGACGGCGCACGGTCCGCCGTCGAGAATCATGTCCACCACCGCCCCGAGCGAGTCGCGCACATGCGCCGCGGTCGTCGGGCTGACTTCCGTGAACCGGTTCGCGCTCGGCGCCGCGATCGCCGTGTCACACGCCTCGATGAACTCGAGCGCCACCGGATGGTCCGGACACCGGACGGCGACCGTCGGCAGACCCGCCGTGACAAGGTCCGGAACCTCGTCGCGTTTCGGCAGGACCACGGTAAGCGGTCCGGGCCAGAACCGATCGATGAGCGCCCCCGCCGCGTCCGGAACTTCGGTCACGAGCGTCTCGAGCGCGTCCGCGGACGCGATATGAGCGATGAGCGGGTCGAACCGCGGGCGGGACTTCGCTTCGAAGATGCGGGCGACCGCCTTCGCGTTGAACGCGTCCCCGCCGAGGCCGTACACGGTCTCGGTCGGAAAGGCGACGAGGCCGCCCTGGCGGATGACTTCGGCGGCGCCGCGAATCGATTCGGGCGTGGCCGGGGTGACGGGGACGGATGAGGGCGGGCTCACGCCGGTGACGCTAGCCCCTCCCGCCGCCCGCCGCCAATCTTGAGCGAAAGTCTCAAAAACCGCCCTGGCGCTTTCTCAAGCGTCCAATAACGCCGCGGAATATGGGGCTTTCCATGAAAATCACCTCACGCTCCACTTCACAGGAGGCCATTTCATGTGGTATCTTTAACGGCTGGAGGGGTTGTCTGTTATCGACCCAGCTATATCCCGGTCTTCAGGTATCGGGGAGGAGACGATCATGCGGAGATTTGGTACAGGTGGACTTGTGGCGTTCGCCGGCGCCGCGGCGGTCATGACGAGCACGGCCGCGTCCGGACAGGTCTTCTTCGGGGAGACCTCGGGCTTCAACGAAGTGTCCGATCTCGATCTCACCGGCGTGTTCGCGTACGCGGTCAATGTCACGCCGAATGACCTCGAAACATTCTCGATCGGTTCGGTCGACTTCACGCCGAGCGGCGTCACGAGTGGCGTTCAGGTGCTGAGCAACTTCAGCCGCGACAACTGGCGCAGCCGTCCGTTCTACGATCATCAGGGCCTCGAGGACATCATGTGGGACATCCGCTTCGCCACCCAGGGCGATGTGGCCATCAACATGGATGTCGAGGCCGGCACGGTCTACAAGCTCCAGCTCCTCTTCAACGAGGGCTACTGGACCGAGGCGGAGAAGCGTTCGTTCGACATCCTCGTCGAAGACGCCCTCGCCGTCGACGAGTTCGACATCGTGGCGACTTCGCAGCGCATTGAAGGTGAGAACACCCGCAGCGCGATGTTCACCTACACCTTCACGGCCCAGGACGATGTGCTCAACATCATGCTCCGACAGGGCTCGCTCTACGAGGACAAGATTCCGCTCCTCAACGCGATGACGCTCGAGATCATCCCGACGCCCGCGGCCTTCGGCCTGCTCTCGATCGCCGGCCTCGCCGGCCTCGCGGCGCGCCGTCGCCGGGAAGCCTGACACAACCCCCAACGCCGGTCGATGACCTCGACCGTCGCTTCGGGACGAAACCAGACAGGGCCCGCCATCCCGGCGGGCCCTGTCGCGTTTTTCACGGCCTGCCCCCGATAACCAGGCGCCGGGACACGCCCGCGGACCCGATCGCGCATTTCGTCATCCCTTCCCACTCAAATCGCCCCGCCGCCGCGCCGATACAACCCGCATGGAGGTCTCAAACCTCCGCGAACCCACGGACGATCGACGATCGCTCACCAGATAGCGAGGACCGCGCGATGTTTGCAAACGGCGATGGCATCTTCTTTCAGTTCCCGGGCGAGTCGACCACGCAACGAATCCTCCACGCCGCGACCGTCACCGGTCAGGCGGACGGCTCGTTCAACGCGGTATTTCAGGATGACACCGCTCAGGTCGAACCCGACACCGAACTCCTCGTCTACTTCGAACGCAACAACGAGTTCATGAAGCAGTCGGCGCGCATCAATGCGACCTTCTCCGGCGAGAACGACGAGACGGGCGACCCGGTGTGCGCCACCGGCGAGAACGGACCCGCCGCGGGTCAGTCCTTCAGCTTCACGACCGTCGGATCACCCGTCTCCGCCGAATCACGCCAGTGCTTCCGCGTGAGCACCGTCGTCGCGAGCATCACGGTGAACCTCAAGGATGAGTTCAACTGCCCGCTCGTCGATGTGAGCGCGACCGGCTTCTCCGTCATCACCGACGAGAAGTTCAACATCGGCGACATCCTTCCCGTGCACCTCGTCTACGACGGACGCGAGTTCAGAGGGTCGGCGAGCATTCAGAGCATTCGCGACATCGGTCGCGGCAAGATCCGCTACGGCCTGCACTGCGTCGACAACCGCAGCCAGTCAGCCGACCTCCCGAAGGGGCTTCAGTTTGTGAGCATGTCCGTTCAGCGCCAGCATCTGCGCCGCCTCCGCGGCGCCGGCTGAACGCTGAACCGTCGTTCGATTCGAAACGCGTGAACCACGCGTTTCGGCGGGGCGGAGGGGAGTCTTCGCCCCCGAGCAGTTCTTCGACGACCAAGGCGTCGTGATTCCACGATCTCCCCGGCGGGTTTACTCGCCGGGGAGTTTGTCGCGCCGCGAGTTCGCCGGACGATTGAAATCGACCTGGCTGGCGGGCACGAACTCAAACTCCGAAAGGTGGACGCCGCCAAGCGGGTCGCCGAAGACCCCCCGCTCTTCATTCCACGATCGGAAGGTCCAGCGCATCGGAACCGGCACGCCCTCGATCGGCGTGAACTCGTCATACTCAATGGCGTGCGGGTCGGATTCGGCCTCGTCGAGCGGTGTGCCGTAGGTCACGATGTACGCCATCGCCTCGAGCAGGTGCGTCGCCGGATCGACATAGAGCAGGTACCAGTCGTCGGGCGTGTCACCCACGCCCGGCTCGAACGAGAGGCGCATCGAGTGATGCTCGGCCCCGTCGAGCATGCGGCGTTCGCGGTCTTCGAGAATCGTTCCCGGATCGCGCAGCTTGTACGGCGCCTCGAGAAAGTAAGGCCAGGTGCGCAGGTGGAACCGCGCCTGCGGCGCCGGCGCATGCGGCGGCGCGACCCACGCGTCGTCGCCGTCGAAGACGAGCGTCGCGCCGTCGCTCAGTTCGAGACGCGAGCGGTCACCGTTGATCTCAACCCACATTCGTCCTTCGAGAATCGTCTGACCGCCGAAGTCGACGCGGAGGTCCGTCGCGGCGACTTCCCGCGCCGTCCAGCGATCCATTTCGTGGGCGCGCTCGACCCGCCGGGCGAGCCCCTTCTCCGTCGCGCACCCGGTGAGCGTCAGCGCCGCGCCGACGAGGACGCCCCCGCGCCATCCGACCGCCGTCCTGTTCATCGCACACTCCTCGCGTCATCGCCCCGTCCGTCTCGCGAGTGTCGTCGATCCGGAGCGATTCGTCAAAGACTACGCCGGCCGCGCGGCTGAGGTCCGCCCGGTTTATCTCGGCGGCGCGATCAAGCGCCACGCGGGAAGAGCCGAATGGACCCATATCCGACGCGGCGCCCTATCGGACGGATCGACCACCGGACGGCGCAACGAATCGAATCGACAACTGGAGAGTGAGCATCCGCATGATGAATGAATCCACCGCTTCGACGGCGCGCGACGCCCGACCCATCCGCAAGGCGTTCAAACCCCTCGTCTCGAGCGTCATCATGGAGAACGACCATGTCCTGCTCGTACGCGAGGGCAGCGGCAAGGACCGCGGCCGCTGGAACCTGCCCGGCGGAAGCGTGGACCCGGGCGAAGATCTCGTCACCGCCGCCGTGCGCGAGACCGTCGAGGAGTGTGGGTTCGAAGTTCGCCCTTCCGGCGTGAGCGGCGTGTACACCTACACCGGATCCGCCGGCCGCAACTGCGTCCGCTTCGTCTTCCCGGCGACGATCGTGGACGGCGACCCGCGCTTCGACGGGCGCGAGATCATCGATGTCCGCTGGTTCGATTTCGATGAGGCGCTCGCCATGCCGGACGAGATGCTCTGGAAACCGGCGGTCCTGCGGCGGATCCTCACCGACGCCCGGCGCGGCGTGTGTTATCCGCTCGAACTCATCCGCAACTTCCGCCTCGCCCGCACGGCAGACCGAAAGGCCGCGTAGCGCTCGCCGCCTCAGAAATCGTGCGCCAAGCCGGACTGGAGCGCCGACAAGCTCCGCGCCGTCGAGCGAAGGTCCGGTTCCGCCCGTCCACCGGCGCTAGCCGACTCAGAAATCGTGCACCAAGCCGGACTGGAGCGAGGTCGACGCGCAGCGCCGACCCGCGGAGGTCCGGTTCCGACCGGCCACCGGCGCTCGCCGACTCAGAAATCGTGCGCCAAGCCGGACTGAAGCGCCGACAAGCTCCGCGCCGTCAAGCGGAGGTCCGGTTCCGCCCGTCCACCGGCTCCACAATCACGCTTGTCCTATCGCCTCCCGCCAAAACGAAAACAGCCCCGCCACCTTTAGGGTGACGGAGCTGAAGCGTCGGCGATGACCTACTTTCCCGCTAGGCAGTATCATCGGCGGCCTGGGCTTAACTGCTGTGTTCGGGATGGGAACAGGTGTTTCCCCAGACCTATGTTCACCGACAATGAAGCGGTCGGGGCTTTCGCCCCGACCGTTCGATTGATTCGTGAGCAATCGTATGTTGTTCTGCAGATGACGGGCGGGTCGCGTGCGTCGTTCGTACTTGATGTGTGCGTACCTGAGAGATCATCAGAGGCCGGCCGTCGAGTCGTAGAACTTAACTTTCGTCTCGACGGATGTTCCGGACTGAGTCTGAAATGTTCGTCATGGTCTCAACGCCGCGTCGCGCGTGGTTCCGGGTTTGAATCGGAACGGATGCGGGTCGACATGACTAAGCCTTTGACCGTTAGTACTGCTCAGCTGAGGGCATTTCGGCCCTTACACATGCAGCCTATCAACCCGGTCGTCTTCCGGGGGTCTCACGCCAAATTGGCCAGCAACACTCATCTTCGGGGGGGCTTCCTGCTTAGATGCTTTCAGCGGTTATCCCTGCGCCACTTAGCTACCCAGCGGTGGACCTAGCGGTCCAACTGGCTCACCAGGGGTGGCTCCTTCCAAGTCCTCTCGTACTAAAGAAGACTCCCGTCAATGTTGCAACGCCCACGGCAGATAGGGACCGACCTGGCTCACGCCGGTCTGAACCCAGCTCGCGTACCGCTTTAATCGGCGAACAGCCGAACCCTTGGGACCGCCTTCAGCCCCAGGATGCGATGGGCCGACATCGAGGTGCCAAACCGCTCCGCCGCTGTGGACGCTCGGGAGCGATCAGCCTGTTATCCCCGGGGTACCTTTTATCCGTTGAGCAACGACCCTTCCACACGGGATCGCTGGATCACTAGGACCTGCTTTCGCAACTGCTTGACTTGTCTGTCTCGCAGTAAAGCCGGCTTGTGCCCTTACACTCGAAACGCGGTTTCCAACCGCGCTGAGCCGACCATTGTGCTCCTCCGTTACACTTTGGGAGGAGACCGCCCCAGTCAAACTGCCCAGCATACACGGTCCCTCGCCCGGCTTCACGGGAATCGAGGTTAGGTCACAAATGTGCTCAGGGTGGTATTTCAAGGTTGGCTCCATCCGGGCCGGAACCCGGACTTCAAAGCCTCCCACCTATCCTACGCAGAACAAATCCGTGACCAATATAAGCCTGCAGTAAAGGTCCACGGGGTCTTTCCGTCTTGCCGCGGGTAGGCGGCATCTTCACCGCCACTACTATTTCACCGAGTCGGTTGTGGAGACAGTGCTCCAGTCGTTACACCATTCATGCGCGTCGGAACTTACCCGACAAGGAACTTCGCTACCTTAGGACCGTCATAGTTACGGCCGCCGTTTACTGGTGCTTCGGTTGCAAGCTTCGGGACCGAAGTCCCTAACCTACTTCCTTGACATTCCAGCACCGGGCAGGTGTCACACTGTATACGTCCTCTTGCGAGTTAGCACAGTGCTGTGTTTTTGATAAACAGTCGCCAGAGCCTTTTCTCTGCGCCCTCCCCTGGAACGGGGTAGGGCCCCCTTCTTGCGAACGTACGGGGTCAATTTGCCTAGTTCCTTCACAACCGTTCTCTCGAGCGCCTGAGGCTTTTCGCCACGCCCACCTGTGTCAGTTTTGGTACGGAACCGGTGCTTGTCCACGAACAGCTTTTCTCGGGACTCCCGCCCCCAGCTGGGCCCCGAGGGGCCCGGACATTTCTAGCCGTCCTGCTGAGCTGAGGAATCCGTCGTGTCGCTTCAACCGCACACCGGTGCGCAGGAATATTAACCTGCTGTCCATCGACTACGCCTTTCGGCCTCGCCTTAGGATCCGGCTAACCCTGGGCGGATTTACCTTCCCCAGGAAACCTTGGGCTTTCGGCGAGCGGGATTCTCACCCGCTTTATCGTTACTCAAGCCGGCATATTCACTTCCTGACGCTCCACCTCGCCTTACGGCTCGGCTTCAACGCCGACAGGAACGCTCTCCTACCATCTCTTGCGAGATCCGCAGCTTCGGTTCTCTTCTTATTCCCGATCATTATCGGCGCTGAATCCCTCGACCGGTGAGCTGTTACGCACTCTTTAAATGGTGGCTGCTTCTAAGCCAACATCCCGGCTGTCACGGCGATTCAACTACCTTTCGAACTGAGAAGAGATTAGGGACCTTAGCTGACGATCTGGGTTGTTTCCCTTTCGACCACGGAGCTTATCCCCCGCGGACTGACTCCCACGACAAAACTTCACGGTATTCGGAGTTTGGTTGAGGCGGGTACCCTGCCGGGCCCCAACCCCATCCAGTGCTCTACCCCCGCGAAGCGGCTCGTGAGGCTAGCCCAAAAGCTATTTCGGAGAGAACGAGATATCTCCAGGTATGATTAGACTTTAACTCCTCCCCACAGCTCATCGCCCAGCTTTTCAACGCTGGTGCGTTCGGGCCTCCAGGAGGTCTTACCCTCCCTTCACCCTGGCCATGGGTAGATCACCTGGTTTCGCGTCTATCTCCTGCGACTTGACGCCCGTTTAAGACTCGGTTTCCCTTCGGCTCCGTCTGGATCAGACTTAACCTTGCCGCAGAAGATAACTCGCCGGCTCATTATGCAAAAGGCACGCCGTCACCAATAAATTGGCTCCGACCGCTTGTAGGCGTATGGTTTCAGATTCTCTTTCACTCCGTTGTTCACGGTTCTTTTCACCTTTCCCTCACGGTACTGGTCCACTATCGGTCTCTCAGGAGTATTTAGCCTTGGCGGATGGTCCCGCCGGATTCATACAGGGTTTCACGTGCCCCGCACTACTCAGGATACCACTATCGGTAACTGTCTTTACTAATACCGGGCTATCACCGTCTATGGCCACGCTTTCCAACGTGTTCTTATTCATAAAGCACCAAATGTCGTGGTCCTACAACCCCGCACGGTCCGTAAACCGTACGGTTTGGGCTAATCCGATTTCGCTCGCCGCTACTCTCGGAATCACTGTTGTTTTCTCTTCCTCCGGGTACTTAGATGTTTCAGTTCCCCGGGTTCGCCCCCGCCAATGGCGGGTACCGTATCTTCAATACGGTGGGTTGCCCCATTCGGATATCCGCGGATCAACTTGTATGTGCCAATCCCCGCGGCTTTTCGCAGCTTATCACGTCCTTCATCGCCTCTGAGAGCCTAGGCATCCCCCATACGCCCTTGTTTTGCTTATTGTACTTTTTTGCTCTTTAATGAGTTTGATTCAAATTCGCGGTATGCACAGGGCATACCGACTTTATTGCTTTTCTCGTATTCTTTGTTTCCAATATGTCAATGAACTGTCTGGATCCCCGTATCGACCAGGCCCGGATAACGGGCAGCTAATGATCGACAACGGTTGTTGTCCGTGGTGGAGAATATCGGAGTCGAACCGATGACCTCCTGCGTGCAAGGCAGGCGCTCTAGCCAGCTGAGCTAATTCCCCGTAATCGATTCCAGATTGTTGACTTACGATTAACGATTGTTGAACTCACTCAACTTCTTAAAATCTCTGTTTTTATTTAAATGAACTTTTTCAAAATCAAAAATCCAAATTCGCAGATCTCCAATCTTAAATCCTGTGTAGTCTCAGGCAGACTTCCTCCTCCGCTTGCGCTTCGGCGGATAAACTTCTCGCCGGCCTTTCGACTTGTAGTCTCAGGCAGACTTCCTCCTCCGCTTGCGCTTCGGCG
>JBICHN010000006.1:0-3263 GCA_043101845.1 Phycisphaerales bacterium
TGGCCGGGTTGGGCGCCGAGGTCCTGCGGCGCATGGGCGGCCACCCCTCCAGCGAACCCCCCGATCACTTGTTCGATGCCCTGGAAAGCGGCCGTTTGGAGGCCGTGGAGTTTTCTGTCCCGTCCACGGATCAAAGCTTCGGCTTCGAACATTTCACCCGCTAAAACTATTTTCCGGGCTGGCACCAACCATCAAGCCTCAACGTCCTGCTGATCAATCAGGCCGTCTGGGATAGCCTGAGAGAGAGCCAAAGGGTCGCCGTCCGCACCACCTGCCGCGAAAACGTCCTGTGGAACCTGAGCACATCGGGCGCACAGCAGATGAACGCCATAGACGCAGCCACCCAGCGCGGGGCTTCGATTCAGAGCGTGAACCCCTCCTCTTAACCTTCCGGCACCGGGCAGGCGTCAGACCCTATACGTCGTCTTGCGACTTCGCAGAGCCCTGTGTTTTTAATAAACAGTCGCCACCCCCTAGTCTGTGCCCCCACCAACCGGTTGCCCGGAAGGTGGGCCCCCTTCTCCCGAAGTTACGGGGGCATTTTGCCTAGTTCCTTCAACACCATTCTCTCAAGCGCCTTGGTATACTCTACCAGTCCACCTGTGTCGGTTTCGGGTACGGTCACATGGCGGGGTTATTTCCAGGCCCCTCTTCGCTGCTGGTCCAATCCGATAAGGACCAACAACTTACGAGGGACGTCACCTCCGCCTGGCCCAGGAATATTAACCTGGTTCCCATCGACTACGCCTTTCGGCCTCGCCTTAGGGGCCGGCTTACCCTGCGCGGATTAGCCTTGCGCAGGAACCCTTGGACTTTCGGCGACAGGGTTTCTCACCCTGTTTATCGCTACTCATGTCAGCATTCTCACTTCCGATACCTCCAGCAAACCTCACGGTTCACCTTCGCAGGCCTACGGAACGCTCCGCTACCGCTTGTCAAAGACAAGCTCGCAGCTTCGGTACACGGCTTGAGCCCCGGTACATCTTCGGCGCAGGGCAGCTATTAGACCAGTGAGCTGTTACGCTTTCTTTAAAGGATGGCTGCTTCTAAGCCAACCTCCTGGTTGTTTTGGCCGCCCCACATCCTTTCCCACTTAGCCGTGATTTAGGGACCTTAGCTGGCGATCTGGGCTGTTTCCCTTTTGACGATGGACCTTAGCACCCACCGTCTGTCTGCCGGATAGTACTCACCGGTATTCGGAGTTTGATTCGAGTTGGTAAGGCTCGCGCCCCCCGTCCCGATTCAGTGCTCTACCCCCGGCGGTATTCATCCGACGCTCTACCTAAATAGATTTCGCGGAGAACCAGCTCTTTCCGAGTTTGATTGGCCTTTCACCCCTAACCACAGCTCATCCCCGTCTTTTTCAACAGACGTGGGTTCGGTCCTCCAGTGGGTGTTACTCCACCTTCAACCTGGCCATGGCTAGATCACTCGGTTTCGGGTCTACCGCATCGAACTGAACGCCCTATTCAGACTCGCTTTCGCTTCGCCTACACCTAACGGCTTAAGCTCGCTCGATACGGTAAGTCGCTGACCCATTATACAAAAGGTACGCCGTCACCCCTCAAGGGGGCTCCGACTGCTTGTAGGCATCCGGTTTCAGGAACTGTTTCACTCCCCTTATCGGGGTGCTTTTCACCTTTCCCTCACGGTACTGGTTCACTATCGGTCACTCAGGAGTACTTAGGCTTGGAGGGTGGTCCCCCCATGTTCAGACAAGGTTTCACGTGCCCCGCCCTACTCGAGGACCCACATGCTTTCTACCCGTACGGGGCTATCACCCGCTTTGGCGCGACTTTCCAGACGCTTCCGGTTCTTACACATGGGCCACTGGCCTAGTCCGCGTTCGCTCGCCACTACTAGCGGAGTCTCGGTTGATGTCCTTTCCTCCGGGTACTTAGATGTTTCAGTTCCCCGGGTTCGCCTCCCTAGCCTATGGATTCAGCTAGGGATACCGCTTGCGCGGTGGGTTTCCCCATTCGGAAATCGTCGGATCAAAGATTGCTCCCATCTCCCCGACGCTTATCGCAGGGTGCCACGTCCTTCATCGCCTCTGAGTGCCAAGGCATCCACCAGATGCCCTTCTCACACTTGAGAGCCCGTGCGCAGGGGCAAACCCGCGCACAGGATTGTCAGCAAAACCACAAGAACAAGATCAGGAGACCTGTCTGGCGTCGCCAGCGGGACTTCCCACCGGCATGTGCCGATCTCTTGCTTGCTCCTTGGTCAATTTTACAGACCTCGTTGCCCTATTCACGATGTGTAAGAACGAGACGGATGGTTCCGTCACCTGCCCGAAGGCAGGGACTTTACTCCAGACTTAGTGAAAGTCGACAAAGGCGCCCGGACGGTCGTTTCGCACCGCCTCGGCCCTCTGGAAAGATGGTGGAGGCGGACGGGTTCGAACCGACGACCTACGGCTTGCAAAGCCGTCGCTCTCCCAACTGAGCTACGCCCCCGGGAAGAGGATGGTGGGCCTGGCTAGACTCGAACTAGCGACCTTACGCTTATCAGGCGTACGCTCTAACCACCTGAGCTACAGGCCCGAAACTCGCAACGTCGCATGCCGCGGCAGCGCCGCGGAAAGCGCGACCGCGCGCCGGCCGGTCAGGCCGTGAGCCAAGCGACCAGAGGTCGCGCCCGGCGCCTGAGGGCCGAAAGCGAAAGCTTTCACTAAGTCGGAAGGGATACGAGGACGGCCGTCCGTCGCGGAATGGTAGTTTTTGCAAGTTGGCCTTAGATTGCTCCAAGAACCATCCTTGAAAGGAGGTGATCCAGCCGCAGGTTCCCCTACGGCTACCTTGTTACGACTTCACCCCAGTCGCTGACCTTACCGTGGCCGGCTGCGTCCATAAAGGTTCGCGCACCGTCTTCGGGTAAAGCCAACTCCCATGGTGTGACGGGCGGTGTGTACAAGGCCCGGGAACGTATTCACCGTGGCATGCTGATCCACGATTACTAGCGATTCCGACTTCATGCTCTCGAGTTGCAGAGAACAATCCGAACTGAGACATCCTTTGGGGATTAGCTTACCCTCGCGAGTTCGCTGCCCATTGTAGATGCCATTGTAGCACGTGTGTAGCCCAGCCCGTAAGGGCCATGAGGACTTGACGTCATCCCCACCTTCCTCCGGCTTGTCACCGGCAGTCTCCCTAGAGTGCCCAACTGAATGCTGGCAACTAAGGATGAGGGTTGCGCTCGTTGCGGGACTTAACCCAACATCTCACGACACGAGCTGACGACAGCCATGCAGCACCTGTCTC
>JBICHN010000007.1:0-199162 GCA_043101845.1 Phycisphaerales bacterium
TTCGTGTGGTTGTCGTCGGAGTGATGTGACATGAGATGATCCTCGTCGGGTTCGCGCGCGCCGCGTTCATGTTTATGATCCTCTGTTGTTCAGTCTCGCGCACGCGAACCCGACGAGGATCATCTCATGTCACATCACTCCGACGACAACCACACGAAGCATTCCGGAAGCGGGTCCGGCTCCTACGCCCGCTTCTTTGCCATGATCAGCACCTCGATGGTGGTCATGTTCTGCCTCATGTACCTCCATTCGTACCAGCTCGTCGGGCACGCGCGGTTCAGCGAGACGCGCCTGTTCATGACGCTCATCATGGGCGGCGGCATGACGATCGTCATGCTCCTCTTCATGCTCGGCATGTATCGGAACCACGCGAAGAATGTCGCCGTGATCGCGGTGGGGCTCATCCTCGTCGCCGCGGGAATCGGCCTCGTGCGCAGCCAGATCACCGTGAGCGATGTCGACTACATGGAGGGGATGATCCCGCACCACTCGATCGCGATCCTCACGAGCGAGCGCGCCCAGATCGAGGATGTCCGCGTCCGCAAACTCGCCGACGAGATCATCAAGGCCCAGCGGCGGGAGATCAAGGAAATGGACTGGCTCATCGCCGACATCGCCCAGAACGGCGTCGCCGCGACCGAAGAAGAAGCGGAGAAGCGGCCGGTGCCCGACTTCTCGGCTTCGCCATGACGGTGGGGGAGAGCGGGGAACCCGCGGCGCCCTTCGCTTTCACTTCCTCTGAAAACCTGTTATGACGGGTCCGGTCTCACATGACATCGAGAGGGCGGAGAGAATGACCGACCCGAAGCGAAAAGGCGACTTCGAGGACTGGGTGCTCGACGGCGGTTCCTGGCGGATGCTCGTCGCCTACCTCTACACTTTCGCCTTTCCGCTCGTTCTCTGGATCATCGCAATCGCGATTCTGATTGCGATCGGATCGGCCTTCGGCTAGGACGAGTTCCCACTCGCGCAGGGACTCCTACGCCGCGACGCGCATGCGTCGCCCAGCGGGCGAAGTAGGTCGCGACCTTGCCGTCTGCGTCATGGGCGTGCCTGGAATTGACCCGGAACGCGCGAGTATGGTACGTGCGTTCGTGCTAACGGCGCGGCGGATTTGGAAATCCGTTCGATCACTCGTTGAATGAGTTCGCCTAGCCCGCCGCCCGTTCGCGGGCGTGAGTAATCTCGTGAGCCCGGACGGCGCGAATGTGACCGGCCTCGAGCGTTACGACGGCGGCCGTATTCCCGTCGAGGTGTACGAATTCAACCTCATACGCGGCCTCGTCGGCATACTCATGCACAATCGTGCCGACATCGCCGACCCGGAGCCCTTCGGCGGGGACATCAACCGTCAATACGACTCGGTCGTGTTCTTTCATCGTGATCACTCAGCTGGCTCGTACGGATACGCCGTGACCAATCGCGGGGTTGTCGCTCCCGACTCAATGATCCAGACACTTCGAATCGGAAGCTCGGTTCCTTTCGGCGCCCGAACGAGTCCTTTACAATGTAATTGAATCCGTGCTCTGTTCAATCCCATGGATCCAGTGCGGAAAGCAGGACTGGGCCATTGGCCGATCCGAAACGAAAGCGTGACTTCGAGGACTGGTATCTCGAGGGAAGCAACTGGCGATGGATCGTCGTCTATCTCTTCTCTATCGCCTACCCACTGGCGATCGGGGCGATCATCGTCGCCGTGATGGTCGCCCTCGCGTCACTGGGCTCGTAGCCGTCTGTGGCGCATTCTCACGCCGCGACGCGCATGCTGATGCCGTTCGACCACGGTCCGGCGACGCCCTTACGCGTCGCCCAGCGGGCGTAGTAGGTCGCGACCTTGCCGTCGTCTGCATGCGGATGCTCGACGCCGATCGGGTTGCGCGTGTAGGCGCCGATGAAGCGCGCGGCGGGCGGGTCCGCCTCGGGCGCGTCGTCAGTGAGTGCGCAGAAGAGTTGAAGGTTCGCGGCGCCGAAGGGTTTCGCGCTCCGCTCGGGCGTGTTCGCGTCGGCGTAGCGGAGCGTGTGGGCGCCGGGCGTGGCGCCGATGATCCGGAGCAGGGGGGAACTCGTGATCTCGCCGATTGGCGTCCCGCCGCCGCCCGCCCCGCGCGGCCGGATTCCGATCGCGATCTTCGCCGGGTCGCTCACGCCCGCGTTCGCCTTGATGATCCCGGCGAACTGCCGGACGATCTGCTCGGCGCTCCGCCGCGCATCATCCTTCGCGGCGACGGCGACCTTCGTCCGCGTCCGCTCATCCTTCGCGACGCGGTACGCGGCCTCGAACGCGTCGACCGCCTTCCGGATCGCGGCCGCGTCGGGCGGGGTGAGCATATAGAGGGCCGGGTTCGCCTCGATCCCGTCCGCGAACGCCTTCAGCATGGCCAGGGCCGCGGCGTCGGCCCGCGGAATGAACCGTCCAGAGTCGCCACTCATGATCTGGGTCCTTCTGTTCGCGATCTCGACCGTCCGGTAGAGCCGCCGGGCCGGGCCGATCGTTATCGGTATCGGTCGGATGAATCGACGACTGAAGGGGCGCCTCGGACCTCCCCGAGGGAATGACCGACCGGCGGACCGTAGACTCGGACCGAAAACTCGTCCCGTCGCACCAATTGTCCGTCGGATGCGACGGAGCCAAGGGCGGTGCCGACTTGCCCGGTAGAGAGACAGACGCAAGCTGCGGTGGTCGCTTGCCAGATTCAGGGTTCAAATTACGCTCGTTTCGAACGACTTGACATATCAACCTCACTTACAATACGAGATCAATTACCGGCATCGATTATCCGTATGAACTGACATGAGGACGATACGAAGACATCGGTCGTCTACATCTTCCTTAGTTCGCAGAATGCGCCGGAGAATCGGTTGAAACCGATGATGCCACGATCGCTCTGCTTTTGATCTCGCACCGCACATCTAGACCTTGAGACGACCATTACAGATGCGAACTAGTTCGGCACAGAGAGTACGACATGGCAGATACAGACGACGGCTCTAGCCCTGAGAACATCACCGAGGAACCATCCCGAGAACTGAACTCTTCATCACGGAACTTGACGACCGTGCTGTCGCGGCTGCGCCTCAAGGGTACGGTCTTTTCTGCTGGCGTCGCCGTGCTCGTGTTTGGGCTATGGCTCGGCTCTTGGTACTTCGTTCCTCGATGGTATCCGATCGAGCAGGAAGACGGTACTCGTGTTGCAAGTCCGGACAGTCCGGGAATGTTCGGTGACATGTTCGGTGCAGTGAACTCGCTGTTTGCTGGACTATCCCTCTTGGGTGTTGTTGTTGCACTTCTTGTGCAGACTCACGAGTTGAAGGAGCAGCGGCTTGATCAGATTGCTCAACTTCGAGCAATTCGAGATCTATCTGAGATGCAGAATCAGCTTCTTGGCGGAATGCAGGGGATAATGTCGACTCAGAGCACGCAAGCCCATGTTCATCACCTTCAATCGCTTCTTGACGTAGTCAATGACAGGCTAGTGAGAGCTAGAAACGAGATTCCGAAGAGTTGGACGAGCGGTTCTCCCGAGGCCATGAGGCGCGAACAAGGATTGGCTCATATCGCTGCACTCGAGAAGCGGAGAGACTCAATCGAAAACGAATTGCAAAGCCTTCTAGGGGAGACGCAGTGAGTTGCGCATTCGTGCAAGGTGCTGGTTTAGAACTCAGTGGTCATTGGTCATACCCACTATCTTGAACGGCATCCCAAAAATCGTTCTCATGCACGATGAGCACATGGGATCCATCGCGCCGAAATCTAATCGCCTTCTCCACTTTGCGTCCATAGCATGCGTATGCCCAAGCGGGGTTTCCCGCTGCGCCAATCACAAGGTAATCAGTGTCCTGGACAAGGTTCTCTTTGAAGCGACCGCCAAGTTTCAGAACTAGCGAGGCTAGCTTCGATCGAACCCATCGCTCTGAAGTCCCAGTGAAGCAGAATAGCTTACCATCAAAGGTAATCTCGGGACAAGCGGCACAGACGCCAGTGATCGGATGCCCAACTTCGTTCAATGGCAGATCGATGGAGCGATAATCGGGCCTCACCGTGAAAGATGCAAAGAATGCAAGAAGCAACTCGTGCTCTTGCTTATCCAGACACCCATCGGCGAGCGCATGCATTAGAATCGCATCGACTTCGGTATAGGGCCAGCATGATTTGAGATGGTCACGGTCCTCCATCCACTCACGCAGTGCGGCCAGTTCCAACACGTTGATTATTCCGTCCGATGCGATTCCGCCGAGAATGCCGTGCAATTCCTGAATCTGGAGTGTGATCAGATCAAACTGTGCGTTTGTTGCGTCGAACCGCTCGCAAAGCCAGAGTGCGTCTTGCAACTCTTCCTCGTTATAGCGGTCTTCTAAGAATGACGGCGTAATTGCATGCACGATGTCTTTGATCGGATGTCGATTGGTCAAATCCGCATGACCGGGGTCCGAGATCCACTTCTTGAGCATCGTTGATTCACGAACATTAACGACGCCGTCCGCGAGAACTCCCTCGATTAGGCCGCGGAACGACTGGAGTGCTTTCTGCAGTCTCATCGGCGATGTGAAGTGCCAGTAGTTACTGGTCTCAGGGTCGCGCATAAAAGAACCCTCTTCGGTAAAGCTTTGCACGCCGGGACGAACGACAAATCTGCAAGAGATTGTGTCAAACGGTCTCATTCTACCGCCACATGCAAGGACCGCAAGATGCGGTCATGCACGATATGTGTCCCTGCTCGCCCGAGGGTGTCTAATTAGGTAAAACTGAACGCGCCTTCCAGTGATTGAGTTCGGGGACGTGCAAATACCGACCTCGACTCAGTTGTACCCCACCCCGCGCACCAGCACCTGCGACACGCGTCCGCCCGACACCGCCTGGAGGTGGAGGGCGGCGCCGGACCATTGGGGGTCGATGACGCCGGTGAGGGAGGATTGGCCGATCGCGTTTGTCGGGGCGGCGCCGAGGTAGGCGGGGGAGGCGAGGTCGAGCGTGGCGCCGAGCGGCCGGATGATCGTCGAGCCGAAGCCCGCGACGCTTGCGAAGTAATGCGTCGACTCACCCGGAACGCCCGCGACCGCGCGGATCGTCGCGGCCTCGCCCGGACGGGCCGGCGTCATCGTGATCGTCATCGCCGCGCGCGGCAGCGCGGCTTCGAGCGCGGCGCCCCACACGACCGCCATCTTCCGGTACCCCGCGACCGTCGGGTGCACATCGTCCGCAAGATCGACCGGCTGCAACGCCGCGTGCATGTTCACGAAGCGGCAGTCGAACCCCCGCCGCGCATAGTCGTCGACGAGGTACGGCGTGTACGCCGCGTACAACTCGTTCACCCGGACATGCTCCGGATTTCCGACGCGGATGATGACGCTCGCGCAATACACGGTCACTTCGGGATCGGTCGCGTAGATGGTGTCGAGCAGGTTCGCGAGCCGGCGGATGCAGGTCGACGCGGTCGCCTGGTTCGAGATGTCGTTCGTGCCGATGTGCAGCAGGATGATCTCGGGCTCGTGCTCGGTCATCCAGTCGACGATGTTCCGCTGAAGGTTGTTGATGCGCCAGCCGCTGTGCCCTTCGTGGTCGCGGTCGGGCAGGCGCGGCCAGTGTCCCCAGAGCGAGACTGAGCCGACGAAGTCGATCGACCGCCCGCTCTCGTTGAGCGCGCGGAAGAGCTCGGTGCGGTACCCGCCGTCCGTGCCGACCGTGATCGAATCGCCGAGCGGCATGATCCGCGTCGGCGGCTCGCCCGTACAGACTGCCGCGCTTCCGCCGACGACAAACGCGCCGACGACTACCCACAGCACGAGCGCCGGGACAACCACCAGCGCGACGGAACGCACTCGACCCATCATGACCTTCCCGCTCCCCTCGGAATGATTGACCGACTCGACGACAACGAACCCCACTTCACTTCCGACACTGCACGCACTCCACTCGACCAACCCCGCTCCACCCGATTCCCTTCCACGAATCTCGACCGGCTCTCTTCCGATCGCCGTCTTCAATCCCTTCTCCCATCCCGATCCATTCCATCAATCCGGTCCCGCCTCCCTCTGAGCCTCGGCGCCTCTGTGGTCAATCCCTTCCCCTCCGCTCCGCTCCGACCGGGCGAATTCACAGCCGCCGCACGAACGACTCCTTCAGCACCACCGTCGGCGGCGCGAAGCGTTCGGCGAGGCGGCGCGTCGTCGCGTGTTGATCGCCGGCGCGGAACTGGAAGCGCGTGTATCCCTCCTTCAACCCGGTCATGACGGTGACGCGCATGAGCATCGGGTTCACCCACACGCCGCGCGCCCAGCGGGCGACGATGCGCGACTCGAGGAGCGGCCAGCCCTCGCGGCCGATGCGGATGAGCATGAATCCCGCGACGCGGCCGCGCCAGAGCGCGACCCAGCTCAGGTCGCGGCGGAACGGCTCGGCGCCCCGGCCGCGCAGGCGCTCGGCGAGGCGGCCCGGGTCGCCGCCGATCTCCGAAAGGCGGAGCGCGAGGACCTCGTCGAGCGGCGCCTCGTCGAGCCGGACGAGTTCGTAGTCATCGACCGGCAGCCGGCCGCGCGCCGCGAGGCGGTTGCACACCTCGTCGGTCCACGCGGCGAAGGTCTGGGCGTCGGCGTCGTAGTAGACGAGCTTTGGACGGATCTCGAACCCCGCGTCGCGCCACGGCGCCGCGTCATCCGTATGGCGGGCAAGGCCGATCCAGTTCGCGACGCCGGACGCGCCGCGCGCCCGCGCCGCGTCGACCATCGCGTCGATGAGCGCCCGCGTCGCGGCGTGACCGAGCGGGGGAGCGCCGTTCGTGTCGTCTCCGCGGCCGGGCGAAATCGCGGGCTGCACGAGCGCGAGCAGTGATTCCGGCCTAATCGCGAGCGTGAAGTTCGAGAGCGCCGCATACCCGATCGTCGCAGCGCTGACTCCCGCGTCGTCGGCGCTTCGCACGACCACCACGCTCGACTCGTCGATCCGCTCGGCGATCGAACGGCGCAGATGGACGCGACGGAGCGCCTGCCGGTCTTCGTCTCGCGCCGCCTCGACTCGCATCGGGCCTCGACCTCCACTCGTCATGGTCGTCCGCATCCTCATCCGTCGAACGACCGCCTTCGGCGCCGGCGTTCGCGGCCATCATGCTACACTGTTTCCGCCGAACGAATCGAAACGGCCGGGACCTCGCGAACCCTCGATCGAGGAGCGCGTGCGCGTGAGCGTAAACGACGAGCAATCGAATCCAGCGTCTGCCGCGCCTGCGGCCGCGACGAACGACGCGACGGCGCCGTCAACATCCGACGAGCCGAAGTTCCGCTATGTGCACAGTCGCGGCCTGCCCGACCTGCTGCGCGACCTCGGCGTGTCGCTGCTCGCGACGACCTACCAGGCGGGCAAGCTGCTCGCGTTCTCGTCGAACGAAGGACGCCTGTCGCTGCTGATGCGGTCGTTCCCGCATCCGATGGGGATCGCCGTGCGGCCGGACCGGATGGCGCTCGGCTGCCAGTACGATGTGTGGTTTCTGCGCAATCATCCGGAGCTCGTCGATCGCTCGGGCGAGCGGGTCGGTTACGACTCGTTCTTCGTGCCGCGGCGTTCGCATGTGCTCGGTGACATCGCGCTCCACGAGATCGCGTGGGGGGCGCCGTCGGACGCGCGGCCGGACGAGCCGGAGTTGTGGATCGTGAACACCCGCTTCTCCTGCCTCTGCACGCTTAATGACGAGCACTCGTTCGTGCCGCGCTGGCGTCCGCCGTGGATCACCGAGATCGCCGCGGAGGACCGGTGTCACCTCAACGGCGTCGCGATGGACGACGGCCGGCCGCGCTATGTCACCGTGCTCGCGCGGACGAACGCGGCCCAGGCGTGGCGCGATGAGAAGCGGAGCGGCGGCGCCATCGTCGACCTCGCGAGCGGCGACGATGTCGTCGGCGGACTCTGCATGCCACATTCGCCGCGCCTCTATCGCGACCGGCTCTGGGCGCTCAACTCGGGCGCCGGTGAACTCGTCACGATCGACCGCGAGCGCGGCGTGGTCGATTCGGTCGTCGCGCGGTTCCCGGGGTTCGCCCGGGGGCTCGCGTTCGTCGATCGCTTCGCGTTCGTCGGGCTCTCGCAGGCGCGCGAGACGGCGGTCTTCGGCGAATTGCCGATCCTCGAGGAAGGGCTCGAACTCCGCTGCGGCGTCGAGATCGTCGACATCGAATCGGGGGAGCAGGTCGGCCGCATCACCTTCGAGAAGGGCTGCCGCGAACTCTTCGATGTGCAGATCGCCCCGCTCCCGGGCCGCTTCGGCGTCGTGGGATTTCAGAAGAAAGATGTGAACCACATCTTCGTTCTGCCCCGGCCGAAGGATGCGGACGACGCGTCGAGCGGCCGCGGCTGAGCGATGCGCGGCGGCTGAACGATCGAGAGCCGCTTCGCGCTGCCGCAAAAGTTCGTTAGCATGGTTTCGACATGGGAATGCCGGAAGTGACATCGCGTTCCGTGGCGCGGGCGGTGCGCAGCGATGTGCTGGTACGAGCGACCGCGTTCAGCCGGCGGCCGCAACGCGCCGCCACGGGACCTGCCATTTGAATCGCTCGATCCGACCCATCCTGCTCTGCACGCTCCTCGGCGCCGTGACGACAGTCGCGGTGGCGTGGGGGTGCGCGCTCTGGTCCGCCCAGGACGAATGGATGAGCGAGACCGCCATGGCCCCACCGGACGCATGGCCGGCGTATCTCGTGGACAGCGAATGGCCGCCGCCAACCGAAGCGGTCGAGCTTGATACAAATGGTTTCGGTGTGACATGCCTCGACATGATCGGGCGCGACACGCACGGGCGAGATGAGATCGAACGGGATGGAGTCGATGGTGAAGGCGTTGAAGCCGATATCGCCGGCGCCGAGCCGATCTGGGTCTCGCGCACCGTGCGCCAGTTCGGCGCGCCCGTGCGGAGTCTGCAGTGGGAACAACCCGGCGTCGGCAGCGTCGGAGAATCGAATCGCATGTGGCGCCTTCTCGAATCAGCGCACACCGGCGCGGGTTTGCGATTGGGCCTTGATGTCTCCGAAGTCACCGGCGCTGCGTCGAAGGGATCGTTCCGCGCCATTCCGCTCACTCTCCTGTGGCCCGGTTTCGCGATCGACACCGCGTTCTACGGCGCGGCATGGTTCGGCGTGTTCTTCGCGCCCGGCGTCATTCGGCAATTCGCTCGCCGCCGTCGTGGCGGCTGCGTCGGATGCGGTTACGACCTCCGCGCGACTGAGAGTGGCGTGTGCCCGGAATGCGGAGCCCCGGCATGAGTCGAGCCGTTCGTCGCATTCTGATCTGCGCGCTCCTCGGCGCCGTGACGACGGTCGCGGTCGCGTGGGGGTGCGCGCTCTGGGCGCCGATCACCGGACCTCAAATATCCCAAAGGTTCGACGGGGATCCGCTCGCCGGGTCCTATCGATCGTTCCTGGGTTCCGATTCGTTTACCGGCCTCGAATACACGGATGGGTTCGGGGTACGGTCAACGAGGATCAGTTCGTTTTCCCCGCCGCGACCGTTTTCGTACGGAGCGAGCCTGAGGAGGGTTGTAGATGTGTGGGAGGCAGGGTGGCCCGCGCTAGGAATGTCGTGCGTCGGCATGGACGAACTCGCACGCGTTCAGGGGGGGCCGCGACCGCCGATGCAGCGCCAATCTGTTGAATGGCGCGGCGGACTCCACACGCCACACTACCTGAACCCTCGCCAGAGCGGGTTTGCGATGCTCTTGCCGTATGTTCGACCGATTCCGTATGCGCCCGTCTGGCCCGGCTTCGCGCTCAACACCGCGTTCTACGGCGCGGCGTGGTACGGCGTCCTCTTCGCGCCCGGCGTCGTTCGCCGATCCCTCCGCCGCCGTCGCGGCGCCTGCGTCGGGTGCGGCTACGACCTCCGCGCGACCGAGACCGGCGTATGCCCGGAATGCGGCGCGGGCGAATCGAGTGAGTGACCGTCGAGCGACGGTGTTTCCGCGTGCGTCTCACGATCGCGCCGGTAGATTCCCTGGACTTCCCGGTCTTTGCGCCCCTCGGCCGGCGCGGTAGGATGGGATCGCCATGGGAGCGCCCGAGGTCACGCCGCATTCCGATTCGTACGACATGCTCCCGCCGCCCCGGCCGCGCGAGGCGCGGCCCGAGCGCGGGGCGGCGGGGTACGAGCGCTCGCTCGCGACGCCGTCGATCTGTCCTGACTGCCGCTACGACCTGCGCGGCGTGTCGAGCGCGCGGTGTCCGGAATGCGGCCACGATTTCAGCGAGGCGGTCGAGATCGCGCACAGCCGCGCCGCGCGGTGGCTCGAACTCGCGCCGATGCGCTGGGCGTTCATCCTCGCGCTTGCGCCGCTCGCCTGGGCGATTCTGCGCATGCTCGCGGTCAACTCCGCGAAGCTGCCGTATTCGCCCCTCAACTGGCCGCTCCTCGGCGGGGTCATCGCCTTCGCGGCGTCGATGCTCGCCGCGAAACTCGCGGGCGACGAAGTTCGCGGAAGCGAGGCGGCGCTCTACGCGATCATGACCGGAATTCTCGCGGCGATGATCAATGGGACCATCGTCTTCGCGAGCCTGTGACGGAGAGGGCGAGCGAGCGCATGAGCGGATCCGCGTCCGACGACATGTACGAAATCCTCGCCGAGGCGGCGGTCGACCGCGGCCATGCGCCGACGATCGAAGAGCTCGCCGAGCCGCCGGCGACGCCGACGCCGTGTCCTGAGTGCGGTTATGACATGCGCGGTGTGCGCACGGGAATCTGTCCCGAGTGCGGCGTGACGAAGGAAGAGGCGCAGGAGCGCGCCTGGCGCCGGCACGAGAACGCGTTCTCGATCTATGTCTTCCGCTGGTCGATCTACGGCGCCGCGATCGTCACGGCCTGGTGCCTGCTCACGGTGGTCGCGCAACACTTCGCGCCGCTCGCGTTCGCCGTGGTCATGCATGCGCTGCGGATTCCGATCGCGATCTTCGTCGCCGGATGGACCGGCTATGTCGCGGGCGACGAGAGCGGATTCGATCTCGACTTCGCGACCGCGTTCTTCATCACGGCGACAACGCTCGCGCTGAGCGTCGGCGCGATGTATGTCATCAATCAAACGCTCGGCGTCTGAGCGTCGTTCGCTTCGGCGTCGGCGTCGGCGTCGGCCTTGGCCTCGACGCGGGGCCGGCGGCGGGCGAGTCGCGCGATGAGCGTGTCGTAGAGCCAGCCCGGCGCGGGTCGCACGAGATAGCGGAGCGGACCGGTGAGTCGACGCGGGAAGTGCACGACGCGCCGGCGGCGATCGATGCCCGTGATGATGCGACGCACGCCGTCTTCCGTTTCGAGAATGATCGGCATGTCGCGCGGATCGTTCTTCGCGGTCATCTCGCTCTTCACGAATCCGGGGCAGACATCGACGACGGCGACGCCGGAGCCGCGAAGGTCGACGCGTATCGATTCGAGCATGGTCGAGAGCGCCGCCTTGCTCGCCGAGTACGGCCCGACACCGGGGAACCCGCGCCAGCCGCCGGGGCTCGAGATTCCGGCGATGACGCCGGCGCCGCGCTCGAGCATGCCGGGCAGCACGCGTTCGATCCAGAGGCACGCGCCGAGCACATTCGTGTCGAGCGTGTCGCGGTACGCGCCGGCGTCGAACTCGCGCGCGTCGTTCGGATGGCCGACCCCGGCGTTGAGAATGGCGAGGTCGACGCCGCCGAACCGGTCGATGACTTTCGCCGCGTGGGCCGCGACGGTCTCGGGATCGCACACGCTTCCGACGAGTTCGAGCGTTTCCGCGGCGCCGGCGTCGCGGGCGATCGTCGCGGTCTCGGCGAGTCGTTCGGCTCGGCGCCCGGTGATCGCGAGCCGCGCGCCGCGCCTTCCGTACTGTCGCGCCATCTCGCGGCCGAGGCCGGAGGTCGCGCCCGTGATGAGAATGCGCGCCCCCGGCGCTCGGAGATCGAGTCGCGTGGGCCGGCCCATCGTTACGGCCGGTACTTCAGCATCGCCTCGTAGTCGCCGGGCTCATCGACGCGGATCACATCATGCGATCGCGCCTCATCGCCGAGCGGTTCGCCTTCGTAGTAGAGGCGCGCGGAGCGCGGCAGCGTGAGACCGTTGATCGTCTCGAAGTCGGCGTAGCGCTTCTCGATCGTTCCGAAATAGGCGCCGGGGCCGCGATCGCGATAGGTGAACGAAAGCACACGCCCGCTTTCCGCATCGATTCCGAGACGGTGGAGCGAGCCATCGGTGAACACCTTGACATAGGCCACCTCGCGCCCGTCGAGCGTTCCGCTGCCGTCCGCGCAGGCGAGGAAGTCGGGGCGATGGCGGGCGTAGAGAAGCGCGACGGGCTCGCGGTAGCGATGGCGCACGAGTTCGCGCGCCGCCGCGGGCATGGCGACCTGTACCTTGATTGGTTCGTCATCGGTGAGGTCGGTGTCGAAGGTCGTCCATCCCGCCGAGCCGTCGAACGCCTGACTCCAGTAGTAGTGGTCGTTCCACCAGGCTTCCATGTGGTAGCCGTGGGGGAAGAGATAGGAGTGGGTGCGCACGGTCTTCGACGGTTCGCCGTTGCGATCGGTTTCGGTCGTGTTCTCGTAGCGGATCGAGCGGAGGTTCTTGAGGCGCTCGGCGCCGCCGAGCGCTTCGATCGCCTGATCGAGAAGCGCTTCGCCCGGCGCGATGGCGTCACGCGAGACATTCGTCGGGCGCTCATCGTCGATTTCGATCATGCGCTCGGGCGCCTTGAGGAACGACGCCTTGCAGCCGTCGGACGCGAAGACATAGATGTGTCCATCGAAGACGGCGTAGCGATCGGGCTTGCCGACGCCGCTCAGCGAACCCATGAAGCCGCAGCCGCCGTCCATCTGGATTTCGTAGCGCCTCGGGTCGGCGCGAAACGCGTCGCGGTTCGCTTCGTTCGCGAACCGGTACTCGAAGCGGCCGTGCTCGTGCGTGATCGACTCGTCGCCTTCGACCTCGCGGCCGTTGACGAGTTCGATCGGATCCATCTTGAAGACGACCGGATCATCGGCGACGGCGGCGCCGGCCGTCACGATCGCCGCGGCGATCAAACTCATCCGCGTCCCCAGTCGCCGGAATCGATTCCATCGCTGTCGCATCGCCGCTCGCTTTCGCTCGGGTGGTGAATGACCGATTCGGGGCCCTCGCCCCACGGGCCGCAGCGTACTTGAACGATCACTCAACTGCAAGGGCGGAGACGAAAGTGGCGCGAAAAAACCGCCCAGCGGAGTCGCCAGGCGGCTTTTTTGATCGCACGGTCGATTGAACATCGGTCCGGACAGGCCCGCGGTCAGCCCTCGACCGTCCAAGTGTCGCCCGAATTGATGAGCTTGGCGACCTCGCCTTCGCCGCGCTTTTCGATCGCCTCGTTCATCTGCTTATGGAGCAGGTCCTCGTAGCACGGCTTCGTCACGCGGTGGAAGACGCCGACCGGCTCGGGGAAGTGCGGGTGCTGCATCTGTCCGAGGAGGAACGCGAGCGCCGGGTCTTTCTCATCATGGAAGAGGAGGTCATCCTCCTTCACCTTCTCGAGGCTCACGACCTCGAGCTTCGTGCCGTTGAGTCGAATGCCCTTGTCGCGATTCGCGCCGAATATGAGCGGCTTGCCGTGTTCGAGCAGAACCGAGTTCTCCTTCGCGGTGTCCTTTTCGGTCGCGTAGAAGAAGGCCTGGTGGTTGAACACATTGCAGTCCTGGTAGATCTCGACGAAGGAGCACCCCTTGTGTTCGGCGGCCTGCTTGAGGACATCGCTGATGATGTTCATCCCGCCGCGGTTCACATCGGTGCACCGCGCGACGAACGACGCCTCGGCGCCGAGCGCGAAGGAGATCGGCTTGATGGGCATGTCGATCGAACCCATCGGCGTCGACTTCGTCTTCTTGTTGAGTTCGCTCGTCGGCGAGTACTGACCCTTCGTCAGGCCGTAAATCCGGTTGTTGAAGAGCAGGATGGTGACATCGAGGTTGCGGCGGATGATGTGCATGAGGTGGTTGCCGCCGATGGACAACCCGTCGCCGTCACCCGTGATGATCCAGACCTGCAGATCCGGGTTCGCCGCCTTTACGCCGGTCGCGACCGCGGGCGCACGGCCGTGAATGCTGTGAACGCCGTAGGTTCCCATGTAGTAGGGGAAGCGGCTCGAGCAGCCGATGCCCGAGACGAACACATAGTTCTCTTTGAGGTGTCCGAGGTCCGGCAGCGCCTTCTTCACCATCGCGAGGATGGCGTAGTCGCCGCAGCCCGGGCACCAGCGGACTTCCTGATCGGAAGCGAAGTCCTTGGGTTTGTAAGTCGGAAGCTCAACCGTGGTCATGGTCGCCTCTCGTTCGTGTCGTTCGGAATGCGTTGAATCGTTCGTTCTTTCCCGTTCGCGCCGGCGGTCAGCCCGCGGCGACCCCTTCACCGTTCTTGATCTGGACGATCCGGTTCACGAGTTCGCTCACGAGGAACGGTTTGCCCTGCACCTTGTTCACGCCGATCGCGTTCACGAGGAACTTCGAACGGAGCAGCATGCAGAGTTGTCCCATATTGAGTTCGGGGACGACGACCTTCTCGTAGCGGCTCATGATCTCGCCGAGATCGGGCGGCAGGGGGTTGAGGTGGCGGATGTGCGCCGAGCCGACCTTGTGTCCCTGTCGGAGCAGTTCGTTTGTCGCGGCGTGGATGGCGCCGTAGGTGCCGCCCCAGCCGATGATGAGCACTTCGCCCGACGACTCGCCGTGGATCTCGGTCGGCGGGATGTCCTGCACGGCCTTGTCGACCTTCGCCTGACGAATGTTCACCATGTGCTGATGGTTCTTCGGGGCGTAACTCACATTGCCCGTGAGGTCGGCCTTCTCGAGTCCGCCGACGCGATGTTCGAGCTTCGGCGTGCCGGGGATCGCCCATGGTCGCGCGAGGTTTTCGTTCCGCTTGTACGGCATGAAGCAGTTGTCGCCCTCGCCGCCGAGTTCGTCGTCGTGGTAGTTGAACTCGGTCGGATGGTTGATCTCGATCGGCTTGAGGTCCTCGATCTTCGGCACGAGCCACGGCTCGGCGCCGTTCGCGATGTACCCATCCGAGAGGAGGAGCACCGGGATCATGTACTTCGTCGACAGGCGCACGGCCTCGATCGCCGTGTAAAAACAGTCGCCCGGGCTCTGCGCCGCGATGACGATGCACGGGGATTCACTGTTGCGGCCAAACATCGCCTGGAGCAGATCGGCCTGCTCGGTCTTCGTGGGAAGACCGGTCGAAGGTCCGCCGCGCTGCACATCGATGACGATGAGCGGAAGCTCGGTCATCACGGCGAGGCCGACCGCTTCGGCCTTGAGCGCGAGCCCCGGGCCGGAAGTTCCGGTCACGCCGATGTCGCCGGCGAACGACGCGCCGATCGCGGCGCACACCGCGGCGATTTCGTCTTCGAGCTGCAGCGTCTTGACGCCGAAATGCTTGAAGTTCGACACGCTGTGCAGAATGTCGGACGCGGGCGTAATCGGATACGAGCAGTACGACAGATCCTTCTTCGCGAGCTTCGCCGCGGCGGCGAGACCCATCGCGAGCGCTTCGTTGCCCGAGATCTTGCGGTACTTACCGGGCGCGAGTTTCGCCTTCGGCACCGTGTAGCGCGTCTGGAAGAGCTCGGCGGTTTCGCCCATGTGGTATCCGGCCTTGAGCGCCCGGATGTTGAGGTCGGCGATCTCCGGCTTGTTCTTCTTCTTGCCGAAGTAGTCGTTCATGTAGTTGACCGTCGGATCGAGCGGACGATCGAAGAGCCAGTACACGATGCCGAGCGTGTACATGTTCTTCGCCTGGGCGATCGCCTTCGCGCCCATGCCCGTGTCCGCGAGCGACTCTTCGCACAACCGCGAGATCGGAATCTTGAAGACGCGGTACCCCTGGAGCGTGTCGTCGTCGAGCGGGTTCGTCTCGTAGCCGGCCTTGCGCAGGTTGACGCTGGTGAACGCGTCTTCGTTCACGATGACGATGCCGCCCGACTCGACATCGCCGAGGTTCGTCTTGAGGCCGGCGGGGTTCATCGCGACGAGCACATCGACCTCGTCCCCGGGGGTGTAGATGTCGTTCGACGAGAAGTTGACCTGAAAACCCGAGACGCCGGGAAGCGTGCCGGCGGGCGCGCGGATTTCGGCGGGGTAATCGGGGAAGGTCGCGATGTCGTTGCCGAAGATCGCGGAGGTGTTCGTGAACTGCGTCCCGGTGAGCTGCATGCCGTCGCCGGAGTCGCCGCAGAAGCGGATGACGACCGAATCGAGCGATTCGGTCCGGCGTTCGGTCGCGGTCGCGTCAGTCGTCATGGCGATTGCCGATCCCTCTTTGAAATAGAGACTTCGATGGCGAACCGCGCAGCCGACGCGCCGGGCCGGGCCGCGCGGAGCAAACCATAGCACGGTTTATCGGCGTTCTCTCATCGCCGATCGAGCGCTCGGTCCGGAAAAAGATTGGCTGGCGGGGGCGGGACGAACGGGTCGCCGCGCGCGGTCAGGCGTCGGCGCCGACTTCGGCGCGGCGGGCGCCGCCGCGCTGGATCGCCTGGAACTCGTCTTCGGAGAGCGGCGCGCCCTTGCGGATCATCTCGATGAAGCAGTCGAAGAGGTACGACGCGTCGTGCGGGCCGGGCGACGCCTCCGGGTGGTACTGCACCGCGAAGATCGGCTTGTTGACGCTCCGGAAACCGGCGAGCGTCTCGTCGTTCAGATTGATGTGCGTCGGCTCGCAGCCGGCGACGCGGATCGACTCGACATCGACCGCGAAGCCGTGGTTCTGGCTCGTGATCTCGACCCGGCCGGTGAGCAGGTTCTTCACCGGCTGGTTCGCGCCGCGATGGCCGAACTTGAGCTTGTAGGTCTTCGCGCCGAGCGCGAGGCAGAGCAACTGATGGCCGAGGCAGATGCCGAAGGTCGGCGTCTCCCCCGCGAGTTCGCGCAGGGACGAGATGGTGTTCTCGACCGCCGCAGGGTCGCCCGGCCCGTTCGAAATGAAGAGGCCATCCGGGTTCTCGGCGCGGATCTGGTCGGGCGTCGCGTCGTGCGGGAGCACGATGACTTCGCAGCCACGGTCGGCGAGGTGCCGCAGGATGTTGCGCTTGGCGCCGCAGTCGATCGCGACGATCCGGAGGGGCCGTTCGCCCTCGCGCGTCCCGGCGGACTCGACCGGCGGGGCGAAGAGGGGGGCCGACTCGCTCGTCGCGACGGGCTCGCCCGTCTGGTTCGGCCGCCACTCGCCGAGGTTGTCCGACCAGCCGTAGCGCTCGGGCGGGCTCACTTCGCGCACGAGGTTCTGGCCCGACATGTCGGGGCTCGTCCGCGCGAGTTCGACGAGTCGCTCGTCACTGATCGAGTCATCGACGGTGAGCGCGCCGCGCATGGCGCCCTGGATACGGAGGCGCCGCGTGAGCGCTCGCGTGTCGATCCCCTCGATACCGAGCACGCCTTCCTGCGCCAGCCATTCGCTCAGGTCGTGCGTCGCGCGGAAGTTGCTCCGCCGGCGGGCGAGTTCGCGGATGACGAACCCGGCGACCTGCGCCTTCGTCGACTCAAGATCATCGAGGTTGACGCCGTAGTTGCCGATCTCCGGCGCCGTCATCGTGAGAATCTGACCGGAGTAGGAGGGATCGGTGAGCGACTCCTGGTAGCCGCACATCGCGGTGTTGAAGACGACTTCGCCGACCGTCGTCATGGGCGACCCGTCGTCGCGCGTGAGCGCGCCGAAGCCGCGCCCGCGAAACACAAAGCCGTTCTCGAGCCCGAGCCGGGCGACCGGCCGCGATTCGGATCCGTTCGCCGAGGATTCCGCTGAAGTCTTGTGCTGCGCCATCTTGGCGAACTGTACGCGGCAGGACTGAGCATCTCCGGTGGTCGCGGTGAAGGATAATCAGTCATAGAATATTGCTATGCCGCATGTCGAAGAACTAGGGTGGAACAGGCCTCTGTGCCTGTCCGATGCTTGGAGTCCGCATGGTCGATGACCGATTCGACCGCGACCGTGATCCGAAGCTGTCGAAGGGCAGTCAGATTCCTTCCCTCCGGCGTCGCGACCTCGAGATCTACCGGCGAAACCTCCCGCACTGGCGGCTTCCGTCCGCAGTGTATTTCGTGACCTGGAGGCTTCATCCTGACCAAACCGAAATGGGATGGCGCCAGGCGGGCCGCCTCTTACCGTGTGAGCGGTCGCTCCTGCGAGACACACTGCTCTATTTCCAGCACGAGCGCTATCTCCTGTTCGCGTATGTGGTGATGGATGATCACGCCCACGCGATTGTGCAGCCCTTTGACGAACGATGGTCGCTCTCGAATGTCATCCACAGTTGGAAGTCGTACTCGGCGAATGTGATGCGGCGCGAGCATGGTCGTGAAGGGCGGGTGTGGCAGGATGAATACTTCGATCGGGTGATTCGAAACGAGTCTGACTACCGAGAGAAGCTTCGCTACATCGTTGACAATCCGAGGAAACGCTGGCCCGAGTTGAGAACTCCGTACGAATGGTGCGGCGTCACGGCCTCCATCGATGAGATCGGCCGCTAGGCGGACGAGGATTCGAACAGGCACAGAGGCCTGTTCCACCCGAGAACCCGGCGCTCCTTGATTCACCGAACGGGCACGGAGGCCTGTTCCATCGGCCGATCGCAGGCAGATGAAACATCCGCAGCGCCTCGCGGTATCACTGGCGAGGGCCGGAGCCGACGGAAACGCTCACTCAGCCGGGGAGGAGATTGGATTCATGCTTTGGTGGTTGTCTCATGAATTGAACCGTCGCGTCGCTGCGGCGGCCGTCGGCGCGGTCGCGCTCGTCGTGTCCGCGGCGCCCGTCAGCGGGCAGACTCAGCCAAATGAGCGCTTCGCCGATCCGAGGTACGACTTCTCCCGGCTCGACGCCGCGCTCGCCCGCGGGATTGACGACAATGTCGTCCCCGGCGTGTCGCTCGTCCTTCTTCATCGCGGCCGACCGGTGTACGCCTCCGCGTGGGGCCAGCGCGACCTCGTGCGGCGAGAAGACTTCACACTCGACACCGTCGCGCGCATCTACTCCTCGACGAAGTGGCTCTCCGGCGCCACGGTCATGCGCGCCGTCGACGAGGGCCTGCTCTCGCTCGATGACGAAGCCGGCGACTGGCTGCCCGACTACGCGGAACTCGGTATCCGCGGATCCTCCCAGACCGATTCACCCACGGTCCGCGAGATGTTCTCGCACAGTTCGGGCATGGAGCCGGACTCGCCCCCGGTGTACGACACCTCGATCACCATGGCCGAATGCGCCGATCAGCTCCTGCCCTATGTCGATCCGCTTCTCGCGGCGCCGGGCGCGCAGGTCTACTACGGCTCGAACTCGATGCAGATTTCCGGCCGCGCCGTCGAAGTCGCGAGCGGTGAAGCGTGGCAGGACTTTCAGTTCTCGCGCCTGCTCGATCCGCTCGAGATGGATGACACCTCGTTCTCGCCCGACGCCGACGAGGTGAGCCGCATGGGTCCGGTCTACATCAAGTTCTTCGGCTCGTGGATACCGATCATTTCGGCGCCCGGAGCGAATGAATTCACCGAGAATCCGGGCCTCGCGTACGGCATGTTCTCGACGCTCGACGACTACGCGCGCTTCCTGCTCATGTTCCGCAATGGGGGCGTGTACAACGGCCGGCGCATTCTCTCGACGAATTCGGTGCGCGAGATCGCGTCGAATCAGGTCGGCGACGCGCCCTTTGTCGGCCTGACGCAGCCGCCGCCGTTTACCGCGTACGGGATTGGCTGCTGGACCTCGCTCATGGATGCGAACGAGGTGGCGCGATTCGTGTCGAGCGCCGGCTTCGCCGGGACCTTTCCGTGGTACGACCGTCAGAACGACCTCGCCGGCGTCTTCTTCATCCAGGTGATCCTGTCCGAAGGCACGGATGTCTTCACCTACGAGGTCGTCTCCGAAGCGACGCGCGCGGTCGCCGGTCAGTTCGCGACGATTCCGGAGTTGCCGCTCGAGCGTACGCCGCCGGGAGGTTGATCAACTTGCCGTGGTTTCGCGCAGATCGGCGCGCAGACTTTCGACGGCATCACGGACCAGCTCGCGCGTGAGCACGAGACGCACGGCGCCGGCTTCGTCCGTAGGCGCGTCGATGACCGCCCACTCCGGTCGGTTCTCGAGGTGGAAGCCGATCCGGATCGCCACGGTCTCCTCGGACTCGTCGAGCACCGCGAAGCTCAGATTCGGCTCGAGCAGTTCGACCTCGCGTTCGTGCGGTCGTCCCTCGGCGATCGCGTCGAGCCAGTCGAGGAGCGATTGAATCTCGAACAGGTTGATGACCGGCGCCGTCTCTTCCCAGGATTCCTCGGGCATCGCGACGCGGAACGACACGACCGCCGAGTGATCAGCTTCCGCATCTTCGGCGAGATCAGGAAATTCGTCATCAATGAGCGCGAGTTCGAATTCGGTTCCGTCGACGCCTTTGAGCAACATGGGCATAGCGCGGCTCCGGTGGGAGGAGGCGATCTCGTGTCTTCGACGATAGCGGGCGGTTTCGTCGGCCCGAGGCCTCGACGGTGAAATGCGAACTTCGCCCGACACCTCGGCAGGGTTGAAACGACGCGACGCCGCCCATGGAGGCCGGCGTCGTCGTGCGTGGTGTCAGCGTGGGGAACGAAGCTCAGTTTTGAGGCTCGACGCGTGTGTAGGTGAATTCGTGCGCCCAGGTCACCTCGCCGTCTTCGTACCAGTCCCATTTGTCGCGGAAGTGATCGTCGTCGACGAAGGTGAAGAACGCCCGGTCCATGTGCCCTTCGTTCCGGTCGGCCATCCCCGTGGCGCCGGAATAGGTGAAGGTGATCCGGCGCGGGTTCTGCGCGAACTTCGTCGCCTTCATCTCGGGCTGGTTCCCGGCGACGCAGTAATGCTTGAGCACGAGTTCATCGTCGTGCACATGGTACATCGTGAGCATCGTGTGGCTCGGATCGTTCAGGAACTCCGTGCGCTGCACGAGCGTCGTTCCCCCGGCGATGACCTCGAAGGTCTCGCGGGCGATCGAGCCCTTGTCGTCGATCGTCGTCTCCCAGACGCCGACGAGTTCCTTCATCTGCTCGAACGCTTCCTGCGCGGTGGGGGACCATTCCTCATCCGCGGAAGGCGACTTCGGATCGGGTCCGAACGCGAGCGCCGCGCCGGCGCCCGCGACGAGGGTGAGCACACTCAAGTACGAAATGAACCGTCGCATGTGAAACTCCTTGTGGGTGTTCGATCGTGAACGGCGGACGCGTCGCGGGCGTGCGGGACGCCCGGCGCGACTTCACTGCTGGCCGTTCGAGAGCGACTGGTAGAACATGAGCTTGTGGCCGTCCGGGTCGTAGAAGGTCGTGAGCTTGACCATGCCCGGGTACTCGACGATCTCACCGTCGAAGCGCACGCCCTGCTGTTCGAGCGTCTTTCGCGCCTTCTCGATGTCCTTCACGCCGAAGGTGAGCGTCGGCCCGCCCTTCGTCTCGACCTTGTCGACCTGCGAGAAACCGATGAACACGCGGTCGACCGAGCTCTTCACCTCGGCCCAGCCGATGTCATCCATCTTGTACGCGAGCTCGAAGCCGAGCTTCTCGTCGTACCACTTCACGGACTCGTTGATGTCACGCACGCCGAGGGCGCAGGTGAGTCCACCGTCGAACTTGAAGTCGGTCGCCATGGGGGAACTCCTTCCGAACGGATAGGGGCTCGGCGGGCCTTTCCACGCGCCGCCGCGCCGCGTCAGCGTACCACGATCGCGCTCCGTGCGACAGGTCTGGATTCGTCGGGCGGGCGCGTGACTTTTTTCGCGTCGCCGACTGGATGCCATAAAATATATCAAGTATACTTTAGTGTCAAGGCCGACGAGCGCATTTTCTTCACCCACCGCGAAACGGACTTCACGGCATGGCTCGACGAGAAACACCGAACGCCCTCATGGATGAACGACTCACGCCTGAAGACGCGCGGCGATTTCGACTGCTCGAGGCGCTCTTCCATCACCGATGGGCGGCGCCCGTGCTCGCCGAGATGAGCCGCCTCACCGATACGGTGGGGGGCGGACGCACGGCGCTCCTGCTGAGCGCGCTCGGCGCGCCCCGCGAATCGCTGCGCAAGACGCTCGCAGCGCTCATTGAATCGCTCGAATGGATCCGACCGAACCCGGGGTACGGCCATCCGCTTCGGCCCGAGTATGTGCTCACGAACGAGGGGATGACGCTCGGCGCGTGGTGCGGCCTCCTCGTCGCCGTGGTCGAATCGCTGGGCGTTCACGAGCTCGCGTTTCGCAAGTGGACGATGCCGGTCCTGGACGCCATCGACCGAAACGAGGGCGCCGCGCGCTTCAACGAGATCAAGTACCTGCTCCCAACGGTGACGCCGCGCGCGCTCGCGCAGTCGTTGAAAGATCTCGACGCCGCGGGTCTCGTCGAACGCGCCGTCGAGGATGAGTACCCGCCGACGACCTGGTACCGTCTCACCGCCGAAGGACGACGCCTCGCGCGAGTCCTCCGGTCGTTCCCGGATCTCCCGGAACCCTGAACGGAATCTTGCGAATAGCTCAGGCGAAGGCGATGATGAATGACCGCGACGCCAAACGCGTTCGCGTTCGGGCGTGCAAGGTCCGCGCGCTCTGATCTCAACGGGAGAGAAACGGATGTCATCCTGGACGATGGGTTCCATCGCACAAGGCGTGGCGATGATCGTCGCGATCGCTTCGACCGCGTCCGCCCAGTTCGGACTGCCGGTCCGGCTCGAGCCGACAGTCGCGGCCGACCCGTGGGGTCAGGTCATCGAGACCGGCGGCGACGCCACGGGCGACGGTCATCCCGATCTTCTGGTGTACGCGAGCGACGCGATCGTCGGCGGCGGTGACCCGGCGCACGCGTGGTATCTGTACTCGCCGGGGGACGACTGGGCGGTCGCTCACGAACATCTCTACCGGCCGGACGATCGGGGGCTCTTCTACCGCTCGAACGCGACCTTCATCGGCGACACGAACCGTGACGGACACGATGAGTACGCGTTCGCCTATCCCGCGAACTCTCCCGACGGGACCTTCAACTGGCACGGCATCGTGCGCGTGCACGACGGCGCCACGGGCGACCTGCTCGCCGAGTTCGCCGGCGTTGAAGCGGGTACTCATTTCGGAATCGATCTGGTAAGTCCGGGTGATGTGAATCTCGATGGCGTCCCCGATCTGGCGGTGATCTCAAACTACATGCATGATGGACGGGTCGCCCTGTATTCCGGCGCCGACTGGTCACTCTTGTATGAGCGCGATCTCGGTTTCGAGGCGGCGCGCCGGCTCGCCCCGGTCGGTGATATCGATGACGACGGAGTGACGGATCTGGGTGTCGCCCTTCAGTTCAATGTGAGCGTCGGCGCTGCCAGCGCGCCCGGTGTTCTGGTCATCTCGGGCGCCGATGGTTCGCCCGTCTTCATGCTCGATCGCGGAACCTTCGGGTGGACGGTCGCCGGCGGCGTCGACTTCACGGATGATGGCGTCCCCGACATCCTCGCCGGGGGAACGCGCCTCGATGGCGTCGACATTCTCGGCCTCTTCTCCGGCGCCGACGGTTCTCTCGTCCGGGTCTTCGGCTCCGAACTCGGCGGGGATTACGCTGAACTGCACCTCACCGATGTCGACGGCGATGGCGCAATGGAGTTCGCCTCGTTTGACCTCTCTCGCCCGACCGTGAATGTGTACGAGGCGCCCGACTTTCGGATGATCCGGTCGTTCGCCAGCGCCTTCAGGTGGACGCTCGGTGACGGGCGCACCCTTGCGTTCGCGGACTTCAACCGGGACGGGTCAACAGACGCCGCGATTACGAATGTTCGAACGGAAGTTGTCACACTTCTCAGCGGCGGCGCCATGGGACTCTACATCGAGCGCGACGACACCGGCTTCGCCGTCCAGTTCGCCGAGACGACACCGGGCGCCGAGGAGACGCTCGTCACCGTGGGCGGAGCGCCCAGCGCCCGGACCGCGTTCCTCATGAGCGCGACAGGCGCCGAGTGCACCATCGTTCCGCGATTCGGACAATGCCTGAACCTCACGGCGCCAATCCACCTCTTTGCCTCGGCCGCGTCATCACCGGTCGGCACGACGCTCGTCACGGTCACGCTTCCGTCGACCATCGCCCCCGGGACGCGCTGGCTCCAGGCCGCGCAGGCCGTCGGGGGCGAACTTGTCGTCTCGAATGTCCTCGAGATCGAGGTTGCAAAGTAGACAGTCCGTGATGAACTCGTGAGGGAGAGGCGAATGCGTCTCTTAACCATGTGCTCGGGAGCGACGGGCGCAGCGGCGCTGATGGTGACCGCTTCGACCGCATCGGCCCAATTCGGTTTGCCGATCCGGCTCGAGCCGCCGATCGCGGCCGATCCGTGGGGTCAGATCACCGAGACCGGCGGAGACGCCACGGGCGACGGAGTCCCCGATCTCCTCGTCTACGGGACCGACGCGGCCATCGGCGGAATGGAGCCCGCCCATGCGTGGCACCTCTACTCGCCTGGCGACGGGTGGAGAATCATGCGCGAGCACCTGTATCGCCCGGACGGCCTGGGCCTCAACTACCGCTCGAACGCGACCTTCATCGGCGACACGAACGGGGACGGACGCGACGAGTATGCATTCGCCTATCCCGCGAACTCTCCCGACGGGACCTTCAACTGGCACGGCATCGTGCGCGTTCACGACGGCGCCACCGGAGATCTTCTCGCCGAGTTCGCCGGCGCCAAACCAGATGATCTCTTCGGCGTCGACATCCAGGGCGTGGCCGATGTCAATTTCGACGGCGTTCCGGATCTCGCGCTCGTCTCGCATTACGGGTATCCCGGTCGTGTGGCCATGTACTCCGGCGCCGACTGGTCACTCCTCTACGACCGTGATCTTGAGATGGAATCGGTCCGGCGACTCGCCCCGGCTGGCGATCTCGATGATGATGGAATTGACGATCTGATTGTCGGCCTCATGTTCGGCGGCTCCGGTCGTCCTGCGAGCCCCGGTCTTATGACCATTTCGGGGGTCGACGGCTCGACGATCCGACTCCTCGATCGAGGATCTTTTGGAGTGACGATCGCCGGAGGCGCCGATTTCACGGGCGATGGCGTTCCGGATATTCTCGCCAGTGGTGAGGACGATTTCGCTGACCATTTCGTCGGACTCTTCTCCGGCGCCGATGGCAGACTCGTGCGGGTATTTGGCTCCGGATTCGGCTACGACTTTTCCGAATTGCACATCACTGATGTTGATGGCGATGGTGATCCGGAACTCGCGACGCGCGATCAGACGAGTTCCACTGTTCGCATCTTCGAGGCCCCCGAACTTCGTCTGATTCGTACTCTGGCGCCCGTTCGCGACTGGATTTACAGCGGCGGACGCGGCCTCGCCTTCGATGACTTCAATCTCGACGGATTCACCGACGCTGTCCTGCCGGATCTCCGTACACCATCGATCTCTATTCTCGGCGGAGGCGCGATGGGGCTCTATATCGAGCGCGACGACACCGGCTTCGCCGTTCAATTCGCCGAGACGACGCCGGGCGCCGAGGAGACGCTCGTCGCCGTGGGCGGCGCACCGAGCGCGCGGACCGCGTTCCTCATGAGCGCGACGGGCGCCGAGTGCACCATCGTTCCGCGATTCGGGCAATGCCTGAACCTCACGGCGCCAATCCACCTCTTTGCCTCGGCCGCGTCATCACCGGTCGGCACGACGCTCGTTACGGTCACGCTGCCCTCGACCATCGCCCCCGGACCGCGCTGGCTCCAGGCCGCGCAGGCCGTCGGCGGCGAACTCGTCGTCTCGAATGTCCTCGAGATCGAGGTTGTAGAGTAGACTTTGCGTCGCGCGCCACGAAGGGGCTAGAACTCGACTCGCCCCACGAGGTCGCCAATCGACGCCGCGCCCTGCCGCTTGACCCACTCGTCGAGTCCGCGATTGATTCGTTTGACGACCTTCGGGTCGGCGAAGAGGGCCGTGCCGACGCCGACGGCTGACGCGCCGGCGAGGATGAATTCCGCGGCGTCGCGCCAGCCCATGACGCCGCCGAGTCCGATGAGCGGCACACCCGCGTCCCGCGCCACCGAGCGGTACACCTCGTGAACCATGCGCACGGCGATCGGGTGGATCGCCGGCCCTGAATACCCCGCCATCCCGTTCGCGATACGCGGCCGGCGCGTTTCGACATCGATCGATAGTGCGGTGAAGGTGTTCACGAGCGTGAGCGCATCGGCGCCGCCTTCGATCGCCGCGTCGGCCATCTTCACGATCGACGGCGCGTTCGGGCTCAGCTTCACGAACATCTTCGTATGGATGAGGGCCGGCCGCACGGCGGCGAGCAGACGCGTCAGCTCATGCGGGTCCTCGCCGAACACGAGACCGTCCGCCGTGTTCGGGCAGCTGACATTGAGCTCGACCGCGGGCAGTTCGGGGCGCTCGTCGAACGCGGACGCGACCGCGACATAGTCGTCAATCGAATGTCCGGCGATCGATCCGATGATCGTTGTGCCGCAGTCCTTCGCCCGCGGCAGCTTCTCGGCGAGGAAGCGTTCGAGCCCGACATTCGCCAGTCCGATCGCGTTCAACATGCCCGCCGGCGCGTCGAGTATGCGCCACGGCCGGTTGCCCTCCCGCGATTCACGCGTGATCGACTTCGTCGTAACGGCGCCGACCGAGCGCAGGTCGATCGCGTCGGCCATTTCATCGATATAGCCGCAGGTTCCGGCGGCGAGAATGACGGGATTGCGCAGGGGAATCCCCGCGAGGTTCACGGCGAGCGGCGAGTTGGCGTTCGAGTCGGTCGCGATCGTCAGCGGCTCCGCTCCGGCGCCGGGACGCGGCGCGCGGTCGATCCCTCCGATGATGTCCACACTCCAGCCGGCGAGCGATCACACATCGAGGTTCTTCACCTCGAGCGCGTGTTCTTCGATGAACGCCCGGCGTGATTCGACATTGTCACCCATGAGCACCGAGAAGAGCGAGTCGGCCTCCGACGCCGCGTCCCAGGTCACGCGCAAGAGCGTGCGCTTGTCCGGGTCCATCGTGGTCTCCCAGAGTTGCTCCGGATCCATTTCGCCAAGGCCCTTGAAGCGCTTGATCTCGAGTCCCTGCCGCCCGACCTGGTGGAGCGTCGCAAGGATCGCCGGCACATTCGCGGCGCCGTGCACGGTTTCCTTCCCGCCGTTCGACGACTCGGAGATCCACGCGTACTTCGCCGCCTCGAGTTCGCCGGTCACCGACTCGGCCTGCGAGAGGTCATAGTCCTCAATGTCGATGCCGAACTCTCCGAGCCGCGCAAAGAGCGACGCCATCTCGCGGTTCTCGTGCAGCTCGCGGAGCACCGCGGGTCGCGCGTCGCCGTCGGGCTTGTCGGTGTTCGTCTCGTCGTCGTCATCGTCGTCGGGCAGTTCGTCGATGTAGAGGTTGTGCTTGTCGAGAAGCTCGGCGGCCTGTTCTTCCGACCAGCAGAGCGCTTCGCCTCCGGTCCAGGTGAGACGGTGGGAGGGAAGGCGCCCTTCGCCGGCGGGATCATTGCCGCGCGCGTCGAGCATATTGACGAACTGCACGCCGCGCCGTTCGGTCACCGTGGCGAGTTCGTGCAGTCGATTGAGCAGCTTGACGGCCGCGCGACATTCGCTTTCATCGAGGCGACGGACTTCCTGCCCCCGGGCGTCGCGAATGCTCAACCGCGCATGACCCAGGGCGAGGTCGGTCAGGGCCGCCTCGAGCTGACGATCATCGCGCACATACTGGCTCTTCCTGCCGCGCGCCACCTGGTAGAGCGGCGGTTGCGCGATGAACATGTGGCCGCGCTTGATGAGCTCCGGCATCTGCCGGAAAAAGAAGGTGAGCAGGAGCGTGCGGATGTGCGAGCCGTCCACATCCGCGTCGGTCATGATGATGATCTTCCCGTAGCGAAGCTGGGTGAGGTCCATCTCGTCGCCGATGCCGCACCGCAGCGCCTGGATGATCGTGCGGATTTCCTCGAACGCGAGCATCTTGTCGATGCGCGCCTTCTCGACATTGAGAATCTTGCCGCGCAGGGGCAGGATCGCCTGGAACTCGGTGTCGCGACCGCCCTTCGCCGATCCGCCCGCGGAGTCACCCTCGACGAGGTAGAGCTCGGAGCGGTCGAAGTCCTTCGTCGTGCAGTCGGCGAGCTTGGCCGGCATGCCGCCGCTCTCGAGGGCGGACTTGCGCCGCGTGAGCTCGCGCGCCTTTCGCGCCGCCTCGCGCGCCTGCGCGGCGAGCACGCCCTTGTTGCAGATGCGTTTGCTGTCCGTCGGGTGCTCTTCGAGCCACGCGCCGAATTGCTCGAGCATCGTCTGCATGACGAAGGGCTCGACATCGACCGAAAGCAGGCGCTCCTTCGGCTGGTTGTTGAACTGCGGGTCGGGATGTTTGACGGAGATGACCGCGACGAGGCCCTCGCGCAGATCGTCGCCGGACGGGGTGACATCCTTGAGCAGGTTCTGCTGCCGCGCCCAGGTGTTGAGCGCCCGGGTCAGCCCGTTCTTGAACCCGGTGAGGTGCGTGCCGCCCGCCGGGTTGTTGATGTTGTTCGTGAAGGTGAGCGTGGTCTCGGTGTACGAATCGGTGTACTGGAGCGCGATCTCGCAGGAGATGCCCGACTCCTCATCGGTCCGCGAGAGGTACACCGGCTCGGTGAGCGGCGCCTTCGACTCGGAGAGATGCCTCGTGTACGCGACGACGCCCTCATCGTACTTGAAGACTTCGTCCCGCCGCTTGCCGTCGACATCGACCCGATCGTCCGTAAGACGGATCTTGACGCCCGAGTTGAGGTACGCGAGTTCGCGCAGCCGCCGCTTGAGCATGTCGTAATCGAAGTCGGTCTCGGGGAAGATCTGCGGGTCGGGCATGAAGGTCACGCGCGTGCCGCTCCGCGTATCGTCCGGTCGCTCGGTCACGATGTGGAGCGGCTTGTCGACCACGCCGCGGTCGAAGGTGATGAGGTACACCTTGCCGTCGCGGTTGACCTCGACCTCCATCCACTCGGAGAGCGCGTTCACGCAGGAGATGCCGACGCCGTGCAGGCCGCCCGACACCTTGTACGCGGACTTCTCGAACTTGCCGCCCGCGTGAAGGACGGTCATGACGATCTCGACGGCCGGCTTGCCGTTGAGCGCCGGGTTCTCGTGCTTCATCGGGCCGACCGGAATGCCGCGGCCGTCGTCGGTGACCGAAATCGATCCGTCGGGCTGGACATGCACATGGCAGGTCGTGGCGCGGCCGGCCATGACCTCGTCGATCGCGTTGTCGACCGCTTCCCACACAAGGTGGTGCAGGGCCGCGATATCGGTGCCGCCGACATACATGCCGGGTCGCTTGCGAACCGCCGCGAGCCCCTCGAGGACCTGAATGTCGCCCTCGGTATAGTCTCCACCACCCGATGTGGGGGGAGGAGGAGCAGCGTCGGTCGCGTCGATGTCGGAGATTTCGGGTGTCTCGACTTGGTCAGGTCGCATCCGGGTTCCTGGTCTCGGCGGCTCTCAGATCGTTCGGAAGGGGAGGGCCAATGGGGTGGAAGCCGCGTGGCAAAAAGTCGCGTCGGCGCGCCCTCTGAACACGAAATAATGATAGGTTGAACGGGTATCGAAATCGACCGCCCCGAAGGGGTTGGACGCGATTCGCGAGCCGGTCCGGGGCGGGCGTCGACGGGGGTCGCCCGCTCAAGTCGCCGACAGGATTCTTGTTGACTCAAATACTTGCTATGGCACTGTTTATGTCGGTCGCCCTGGGGCTGCTCATCGCGGTCCTCTGTGCGATGCTCGCCTTTGGCCTGACCCATCCGCCCCGGGTGACCGCGGGCGCCGCCGCGGCGCGCGGCTGGTGGATCGATCCGGTCGACGCCGGCTTCCGGTACGACGAGTGGACGCTCGATCGTCCGGACGGGGCCCGGCTGCCCGTCTGGGACATTCACAATCCGGATTGCGAATCGGGGCCGACGGTCATCATGAGCCACAGCTGGGGCGGCTCACGCATCACCTCGCTGCAGCGTCTTCCCTTCGTCATCGAGGGCGTGGCCCGCGTGATCATCTGGGACATGCGCGGCCACGGTGAAGCGCTCGCCCGACGCAGTGGCCTCGGCACGCCTGAGACCGACGATCTCCTCGACCTCATCGATCGCGTCACGAGCGAGTCGGCGCCCGTGCTCCTCTACGGATCGTCATTCGGCGGATTCGTCTCGATCGGCGCCGCGGCGCGCGACGAGCGCGTCATCGGCGTCATCGCCGACGGCGCCTACCGGAGAACCGGTGAGCCGATCCGCGGCTTCCTCCGCTTCCACCGGCTCCCGAGCTGGCCGATCCACGGCATCGTGCATCGCTATCTCTTTCGTCGATTGCGCGGACTCGGCGGCCCGGACCGGGCCCGGGTCGCGGCGCAGCTCAAGGCGCCGCTTCTCGTCCTGCACAGTCGCGCCGATCCGATCAGCCCGGGCGACTCCGCCCGCGCCATCGCCGACGCCGCGTCCGACGGGCACTATGTCGAGTTCGCCGACGCGACGCACCTCGACCTGCATGATCGCGATCCCGATCGCTATCGCGACGAGATCGCACGCTTCATCGATCGATGCTTCGCCCGGGCGATGACCCGCTCCGGCGAGTCGTCCGCGGCGGCTACGGCCCGACGCGCGATGTCACCATGAGTTCGATCGGTCGGTCGAAGAGCAGCGGCCCGGGAAACTGCCAGGTCGCCGTCGACCCGTCCGACGATTCCGCGTTACTCGCGATGATCGTTCCCGGCATCTCGACTCGAATGGTGAAGTTCTCATCCGCGAGATCCTCGGTGACTCCGTAGCCCTTCTTGATCGACGCGTACTCGGAGCGGAACCCGCCGAGATTCGAGACTCCGGGCGACGCGCGGAGCGCCGACTCGAGCGCCTCGAGCACCGCGTCCTCGAACTGTCGTTCGAGCCGCTCGAAGGTGTCGTCCTCGGGTCCGCTCTCCGCCTGGCGGATGAGATCCGCGAGCGCCCCGTAATCGATGTTCGCCCGGAAATCGCGCAACGCTTCATGGGCGGCGAGCCACGCGTCCTGCGGCGCCTGCGGATTCGTTTCCACGAAGGCCTCGCGGGCGATCGTCTCGAGCCGCTCGATCGCGAAGCGAACCTGAATCTCACTCAGCGAGCGCAGCTGGAACGCGTCGAGGGCGCCGCCGCCGCTCTGCTGTTCGAGGTACGGGTTCGACTGTTCATCGGCGATGTCCTTGAGCGCGCCGACGGGCGCCCAGCGACGCGGCTCATACCGTCGGTAGAAGTGGTAGTACATCCCGTCGGGCCGACGCTCGACGGTAACCCGCGTGGGGAAACGCAACATCCGATCGGCGTGCGCGCTTCCCGGCGCCGCGAATGTATCGGGCAGTTCGGCGCCGGGCAGGAACTCGCGCGTCGCGATGAGCTGGTACTTCTCCTTGCCGTCGTTTCCGACGGGCCGGCGCTCTTCGATCGTCCACCCGGCGGCTGCGCCCGGCGCCGCGTCTTCGTTCCGCACATCGTCCGAAGTATCGGACTGGAATGTCGCCACGATGCGCGCCGAGCCGTCGCGGCGCACGGTGATCTTCTCGTCGCGCTCGACGCAACCTATGACCACCGCGAGCGTCATCGCAAGAAGGAGGATTGCCGAAGTCGAGCCGCGATTTCGCATTCTCATTATCCCGTCGCTCCGGCGCCCCCGGCGACCGCCATCCCCGCGAGCAGCGCCGCGATCGCGAGGAAGAGCAGGAACATGAGTATCTGCACGATGAGGGCGATGACGAAACTCGAAATCCACCCGATCTTGAGCGCGAGCGCGATGACACACACCGAGACGATGTACGCGACGACATTCTCAGCCAGTCTCGAATTGATGAAGGGATCGAGCACGAGACTCGCCACGAAGTTCGCGAACATGATGAGGAGCACCGTTCCGACCGCCGTGCCCCACGAGATCTCCGCCTTCTCGACGATGGTCACGGCGACGCGCAGAGCGCCGGCGTAGATGAGGACCGCGACCACGATCACGGCGAGGAGAACGACGAAAACTTCCATTAGTACCACACTCCTCGAACTCGGCGACGCCCGTGGCCCAAGCTACCGGAGGTGTGGCCCCCTCGCAACCTGGGGGACGGCGGACCCGCGAATGAGCGCCCGCCGGCCGCCGCGCCTTGATCCCATCGAGGGTTTCCGCTTGAATCGAACATAGGGCCCGCGGGAAATCACGCCGCCCGGAATGAGTCGTCTGGAATCGCGTCCCGCCGCGGTCGTCGCGGCCGGCGCCAAGCAAGGGAGAGCGGATCATCATGCCCAGCGTCGAAGCGACCAGCGTCATGCCTCCGATCAATCTCAAGAAGTGGGTCGAAGAACACCGCGACGAGATGAAGCCGCCCGTCGGGAACAAGTACCTCTACGACGGCGAAGACTTCTTCGTGATGGTCATCCAAGGGCCGAACGCGCGAAACGACTTCCATGTCGTCGACTCCGAGGAGTATTTCTACCAGCTCAAGGGCGACATCAAGGTCCGCATTCGCGAGAACGATCAGATCAAGGACTACCTCCTCAAGGAAGGCGAGACCTTCTTCATCCCGCGCAATGTGCCGCATTGTCCCGTGCGGCCGCCGGACACGATCGGCGTCGTCGTGGAGCGCCGTCGCCCGCCGGGCGAGACGGAGCACCTCGTCTTCTATTGCCCGAACTGCTCCGAACTCGTGCACGACATGGAGTTCGACTGCAAGGACATCGTCGAGCACTTCCGCGACGCGATGGAGCAGTTCTGGAAGAGCGACGAGCTGCGCACCTGCAAGAGCTGCGGCGAGAAGGTCGAAAAGCCCGGCCCGGTGAAGCCGTTCAAGTAAGTCGACCGAACCAAGGGCGCTCGTCCCGTCCCACGGCGACGAAGCGCGGGAGGCCCGGCGCCATGCCCGACCCGATCGGGAAGATCGATGTTCACACCCACATCCTGCCTCCCGAATGGCCCGATCTGCGCGCGAAATACGGCGAGGGCGACTGGGTCAGCCTCGAGCGCGTTGACAGTTGCAGCGCGAATATGCTCCGGAACGGGGAGTTCTTCCGCCGCGTGAGCGCGAACTGCTACGAGCCGAATGTGCGTCTCGAAGAATGCGACCGCGCCGGCGTCGCGACCCAGGTCATCAGCACCGTGCCGATCATGTTCAGCTACTGGGCGAAAGGGGAGCACGCGCTCGATCTCTCCCGCTTTCTGAACGACCACATCGCCGGCGTCGCGCACGAATGTCCCGACCGTTTCATCGGCCTCGGCACGCTTCCTATGCAGTCGCCCGACCTCGCGGCCCGCGAACTCGAGCGCTGCGTCAAGGACCTCGGACTGCCCGGCGTCGAAATCGGCACGCACATCAATGAATGGAACCTGAGTGACCCGGAAGTCTTCGCCGTCTTCGAAGCGGCGCACGATCTCGGCGCGGCGATCTTCGTGCATCCCTGGGACATGATGGGCATGGAGCGGATGCGGAAGTACTGGCTGCCCTGGCTCGTCGGCATGCCGGCCGAGTCGAGCCTCGCGATCTGCTCGGTCATCTTCGGCGGCGTGCTCGAGCGACTGCCGAAGCTGCGTCTCCTCTTCGCTCACGGCGGGGGCGCGTTCCCGCACACGATCGGTCGCGTCGAGCGAGGCTACAACTGTCGCCCCGATCTGTGTGCGATCGACAACGACCACAACCCCCGCGAGTATCTCGGCCGCTTCTGGGTCGATTCGCTCGTACACGACGCCGAGGCGCTCCGCTATCTCGTGAAGACGATGGGCGCCGATCGCGTCGCCCTCGGGTCGGATTATCCGTTCCCGCTCGGTGAAGAGGTCGCCGGTGAACTCATCGATTCCATGGACGACTTCGACGACGCGACGCGCCGCCGTCTCCTGCGCGAGAACGCGCTCGAATTCCTCGGTCTGACCGAAGACGACCTGCAGCCGCGCTCGGGCGCGAAGTCGGAATCGAGCGCAACATGAGCGGCCCGTTTGATCAGGCGCCCCGCGCCGAGGCGTTCGAAGCGAACCGCGATTTCGCCCAATCACTTGACGATCGTGACCCGCTCGCGTCGCGGCGTGATCTCTTCGCGCTCCCTCACCGGCCGGGCCGGGAAGAGGCAAGCGGTGAATCCGCGATCTACTTCTGCGGCAACTCGCTCGGGCTTATGCCTCGCGCCGTGCCGCAGGAACTGCAGGTCGAATGCGACGACTGGGCTCGGCTCGCGGTCGAGGCGCACTTCGAGGGCGTGACCCCCTGGTACTCGTACCACGAGGTCCTGCGCGAGCCCGCGGCGGCGATCGTCGGCGCGCAGCCGCACGAAGTCGTCGTCATGAACAGTCTCACCGCCAACCTGCACTTCATGATGGTGAGCTTCTACCGGCCGACGAAGTCGCGCTACCGCATTCTCATCGACGGCCCGACCTTTCCCTCCGATGTCTACGCCGTGCAGAGCCAACTCCGCGTCCACGGATTCGATCCGGCCGACGGCCTCATCCATTTCTTTCCCGAGCCCGGCGCCGAGACACACCGTACCGAGCGACTTATCGAAGAGATCGAAGCGCGAGGCGACGAACTCGCGCTCGTGCTTCTCGCGGGTGTGAACTACGCGACGGGGCAGTTCTACGACATCGAAGCGATTACCCGCGCCGCCCGCGCACGCGGCGTGCCGATCGGATGGGACCTCGCCCACGCGGCGGGAAATGTGCCGCTCAAGTTGCACGAGTGGGGGCCCGACTTCGCCGCGTGGTGCTCGTACAAGTATCTCAATTCCGGACCCGGCGCCGTGGCCGGTTGCTTCGTTCATGAGCGGCACGCGCGAAACATCGACCTGCCGCGCTTCGCCGGGTGGTGGGGCAATGATCCCGCCGAGCGCTTCCGCATGGAGCCGAAGTTCCAGGCCCGCCCGACCGCAGACGGCTGGCAGCTTTCGAACCCGCCGATCATGGCGCTCGCGCCAATGCGCGTCTCCTACGGAATGTTCCGGGAAGTCGGCCTCGAGGCGCTTCGGCGGAAGTCGCTCTGGCTTACGGGCTATCTCGAGTGGCTCGTCGATCGACTCGGATCGGATCGCGTGCGTGTCATCACGCCGCGCGACCCGGAGCGACGCGGCGCCCAGTTGTCACTCCAGATTCCCGGCCGGGACGGCCGCGCGTTCCTCGGCGCCCTCAAGGAGCGCGGCGTCATCGCCGACTTCCGCGAGCCCGACATCATTCGCGTCGCGCCGGTCCCGCTGTACAACACCTTCGAAGAAGTCTTCGAGTTCGCTTCGATTCTCGATGAGCTGACGCAGTAGACGCCATGAACCGATCGCCGTCCGAGACCACCTTCATGATCGTCGGCGCCGGGCTCGCCGGGTCGCTCATGGCATGCCTGCTTGCGAAGCGCGGCTACCGCGTCGTCATGTACGAACGCCGGCCCGATCCGCGGTCCGAAGGATTCATCGGCGGCCGCTCGATCAACCTCGCGCTCTCGACGCGCGGCATCGAGGCGCTCAAACGGGTCGATCTCGCCGACCGCGTCCTCGCCGACGCGATCCCCATGCGGGGCCGCATGATGCACGGGCCCGACGGCTCGCTCACCTTTCAGCCCTACAGCAAGCGGCCGGGCGACGCGATCAATTCCGTCTCGCGCGGCGGGCTCAACATCACGCTGCTCGACGCCGCCGAGGACTGCGCAGAGGTCGAAATCCACTTCGAACACCGGTGCGTCGAGATCGATCTCGAGGCGCCGTCGGCGACCTTCGAGAACCCCTCCGGCGAAATGCTCACCGTCGCCGCCGACGCGATCATCGGCGCCGACGGCGCCTTCTCCGCCGTGCGCAATCGCCTGCAGCGCCAGGCGCGCTTCGACTACAGCCAGGAATTCCTCGATCACGGCTACAAGGAACTCACGATCCCACCGACGCCCGAAAGCGAGTTCGCGATCGAACCGAACGCGCTTCACATCTGGCCGCGCGGCGGATACATGATGATCGCGTTGCCGAACAAGGATCGCTCGTTCACCTGCACGCTCTTCTGGCCGTTCGAAGGCCCGAACAGTTTCGACGCCGTACGCAGCGATGAGGAGATCTCCGCGTTCTTCCGCGCCAACTTTCCCGACGCCGGACCGATCATGCCCACGCTGCTCGAGGACTACCACCGGAATCCCGTGAGCCCGCTCGTCACGATCCGCTGTCACCCCTGGGTGCACGACGACAAGGTGGCGCTCCTCGGCGACTCGGCCCACGCGATCGTTCCGTTCTACGGCCAGGGGATGAACGCCGCGTTCGAAGACGCCGGCGTACTCGCTGATTGCCTCGACCGACATCCGGATGACCGCGCCGCGGCCTTCGCGCACTATAGCGAAATGCGGAAGGAGAACGCGGACGCGATCGCCGACATGGCCGTCGACAACTTCCACGAGATGCGTGACAAGGTCGCCTCACGGGCGTTCGTGGTCGCGAAGAAGCTGGAGAAGACAGTCCACCGCTGGTTCCCCGGCTGGTACACGCCCCTCTACAACATGGTGACCTTCACGACGATTCCGTACGCCGAGGCGCGACGCCGCGCGAAACAACAGAATCAGGTCCTCGCCGCCGCCGGCGTCCTGTTTGCGCTCACCGTTCTGCTCGTTATAGTGGGAGTCGTCGCGGCCGCGGTCGATCTGGGTTGAGGTCGGAAACCTCGAAAGGCCGCATTTCAACTCATGCAGGTTGTATCATGACTTCGGATCGACGGAAAACGGACGGCTCAACGCCAAACGATTAAGTAGCTCATGGTGACACCGAACCTTCCAATACACGAAGAGCAGCTTGCGAAGTATTGCGCGAAGCATCGGGTTCGCAGGTTGTCGGTCTTCGGAAGTGTTCTCCGTGACGACTTCGGACCGGACAGCGATGTCGATGTGCTCGTCGAGTTCGAGGACGGGTGCACTCCTGGCATGTTCGTCTTCGGCGCCATGATTCTTGAACTGCAGGAGCTTCTGGGCCGCGAGGTCGATTTGCGAACGCCCCACGATCTCTCGCCCTACTTTCGCGACGAGGTCATGCGCAACGCCCGGGTGATCCATGCCGCGTAGAGACCGACATCCGGCGCTCGACGATCGCATCCGAATCCAGCACATGCTCGATGCAGCGCATCATGTTGAGTCGTTCATCCGAGGGTGTGATCGAACAGATCTCGATTCCAATGTAATGCTCGTCCGTGCGCTTATGAACGCCATCCAGGAGATTGGAGAAGCGGCGGCGCGAGTGGGCGACGACGGCCGCCGGCGAATCGCCGAAGTTCCCTGGAAGTCCATTGTGGCGATGCGCCACATCCTCGTTCATGTGTACTGGGGCGTGGACCGCGACCGACTGTGGCGCACCGCCACGGAGGATGTTCCCGAACTCAAGCGACTGTTGAGGGAGGGGACTGCGGACTGGCCATTACCGGGCCGGGCGGTTGAATGACACGGAATCGATGATGTGAGGATGCGTCAGCCGGTACATGATTCGGAGCGATCACCGATGCCGACGAATGAGAATTCGGAATCGCACGATCCCTACTGCTCAAACTGCGGCTACAAACTGACCGGGCTCACCGAGTCCGCGAAGTGTCCGGAGTGCGGCCGGCCGCTCGTCGAGACGCTTATGCGCCCGTCGTTCGGTTCGGCGATGGGCCGGCGCTATCGCTCGACCGCGCGTGTCGGGAGGATGCCGTTCATCGATCTCGCGTTCGGCCCCGCGCCCGGTGAATCGAAGGGCAAGCCGCGCGGCTTCATCGCGATCGGTGATGAGCCGCTCGGCGTGATCGCCATTGGCGGCGTCGCGCGCGGCGTCGTCGCCATCGGTGGAATGGCGCTCGGGGTCTTCAGCATGGGAGGCATGAGCGTCGGGCTGCTCACGGCGCTCGGCGGCATGGCGGCGGGCGCCGGGTTCTCCGCCGGGGGCGGCGCGATCGGCGCCTTCGCGTCGGGCGGCGGCGCCGTCGGCTACATGGCGCAGGGTGGCGGCGCCTACGGCTACTTCGCGCGCGGCGGCGGCGTCGGCGGCATGCACACCGTCGGACCGCGCACCTCCGATCCCGCGGCGATCGACGCGTTCGACACGATGTCCTGGTACTTCGGTCCCTCGATGCCGAATCCCGCCGCGGTCTGGGGTCCCATGCTCGTCACGCTGTGTCTCGTCGTCGGCATGGGCCTCGCCCTTGCGGTCATCGGCCGCGCGCTCGCGCGCGAACCGGTCGAAGGGGAGGAGTACCTGCACCCGTGACGATCTACGACATCACGCCGTCGCTCGCGCCCGGGATCGCTGTATTTCCCGGCGACACGCCGCTCACGCGCGAGGTCCTCATGGACATGAAGCGCGGCGACCACATCACGCTTTCGACGCTCCGTACAACCGTCCATGTCGGCGCGCACGCGGACGGAGCGAACCACTACGAACGCGACGGTCGCTCGATTGACGAGATGCCGCTCGAGCATTACCTCGGTCGATGCCAGGTCGTCCGCGTCGAAGTCGATCCGCGCACGCGCCTTTCGATCGACGACTTCGAGGATGAGATCACCGAGCGGCGCGTCCTCTTCGCGACCGGGTCGTGGCCGGACTCGACGAAGTTCAATGAGGACTTCTCCGCGTTCGATCCCGAGCTCGTCGACGCGCTCGCCGCGAGCGGGGTCATCACGATCGGCATCGACACACCGAGCGTCGACCTCGCCGACTCGAAAGACCTCCCGGCCCACGCGGCGTTCGCCCGGAACAAGGTCGCGATTCTCGAAGGACTCGACCTCTCGAAGGTCCCGCCCGGCGACTACGAACTCATCGCGCTCCCGCTCAAGCTCACCGGCTTCGACGGCAGCCCGGTCCGGGCCGTCCTGCGCTCGTTTTGAACGGAGAACCACAGAGGCGCAGAGACACAGAGAAGAGATGGGTTGGAATGGGAGCGGGGGAGACAAGCGACCACGCCGGAGATGAGGCCCGGCGATTCTCCGGATTCGACGCCCGAACGCAAACAGCCCCGGCCGCGCGTCTCCCATCTCCCATTTCAAATCTCAAATCTCCAATCTCCAATCTCAGATCACTCGTGTTCCGCTCACCAGTCTCTTCCCACTCTTCTCTGAGCCTCGGCGCCTCTGTGGTCATTCCTCCCCGATCGTCGCAATGACCTTGAGCTCGATCGCGATCGGCGTCGGGAGCGCGTTGATCTCGATCGTCGTGCGCGTCGGCTGGTTGTCCTTGAAGTACTCGGCGTAGAGCCGGTTGTACGCGGCGAAGTCGTCCTTCATGTTCGTGAGAAACACGAGCACATCGACGACCTGGTCCCACGACGAGCCGGACTCCTCGAGAATCGTGCGCACATTCTGAAAGACCGAGTGGCACTGCGCCTCGATGTCGTAGCTCATGATCTCGCCGCGCTCGTCGAGTGTGACACCCGGAATCTCTTTCATCCCGCGCTTGCGCGGTCCGACGCCGGAGAGGAACAGAAGGTTCCCGACCCGCCGCGCATGCGGATACGCGCCGACCGGCTCGGGAGCGGATTTGCTGTGGATGGGATCGGGCATGGTCGTTCCTGTGACTCAGGAGGAGATTGAGCCGTTCGAGCGCTGCCGGCGGTCGCGGCTAGGTCAGATCCACGCAGACATTCTTCGCCTCGGTGAAAAACTTGAGGGCGTCCCAGCCGCCTTCGCGGCCGAGCCCGCTTTGTTTCATGCCGCCGAACGGGGTCCGCAGGTCGCGGAGCATCCAGCAGTTCACCCAGACGATGCCCGCGTCGAGGCGCGACGCCACGCGGTGCGCCCGCGTGAGATCGCTCGTCCACACGATCGACGCGAGACCGTACGGCGTGCCGTTCGCGATCGCGAGCGCCTCATCCTCGTCGTCGAACGGCGTGATCGACACGACCGGGCCGAAGATCTCCTCCTGCTCGACGCGGCACGACGGGTCGAGCCCCGTCATCACCGTCGGCTCGTAGAAGAACCCGGAGGCGCAGCGATCGTTCGGCGCGTCGGCCCGGCGACCGCCAGTATGAATCTCGGCGCCGAGTTCGCGCGCCCGGTCCACGGCGCCGCTCACCTTTTCGAGATGCGCCGCCGACACGAGCGCGCCCATCGTCGTCGACTCGTCGAGCGGGTCGCCCACGCGCAGGCGGCCGACGAGTTTCGTGAATCGCGCCACAAAGTCGTCGAAGATCGACCGTTCCACGATGATCCGCGGTCCGCACAGGCAGATCTGTCCCTGGTTCGCGAACGACGAGCGCACCGAGGTCTTCACGGCGCGGTCGAGGTCCGCGTCGGCGAAGATGAGGTTCGGGTTCTTCCCGCCGAGTTCGAGCGAGACGCGCTTGAACATCGGCGCCGTCGCCGTGGCGATCGCCTGGCCCGTCTTCGTCCCGCCGGTGAAGGAGATCGTGGGAATGTCGGGGTGTTCGACGATCGCCGCGCCGGCGCGGGGGCCGGTTCCGTGCACGATGTTGAGCACGCCGCGCGGCAGGCCGGCCTCGACGCACAGTTCGCTCAAGCGGAACGCGGTCATCGGCGTGACCTCCGACGGTTTGCCGACCGCGGTGTTCCCCGTCGCGAGCGCTGGGGCGATCTTCCAGGTGAAGAGATAAAGCGGCAGGTTCCAGGGCGAGATGAGCCCCGCGACGCCGCGCGGCTTGCGCAGCGTGTAGTTCAGCGCGGCGCCGTCCGTGTCGTGCGCCGGGGCTTCGCTGTGCAGAATCGCGGTCGCGAAGAAGCGGAAGTTCGACGCGGCCCGCGGAATGTCGACCGTTTTCGCGAGGGAGATCGGCTTGCCCGTATCGATCGATTCGGCCCGCGCGAGATCGTCGAGGTTCGCCTCGATGAGTTCGGCGATGCGGAGCAGGATCCGCGACCGCTCCGCCGCCGGTGTCGCCGACCACTCCGGAAACGCGCGCTTCGCCGCCTCGACGGCCCGGTCGACCTCGTCCGAATCGGAATCGGGCGATTCGGCGTAGACGGCGCCCGTCGCCGGCTCGACGACTTCGAGCGACGCGCCGCCCTGCGGGGCCGCGAGTTCGCCGTCGATGAAGTTCGCGAGTCGTGTCGTCATCGATCGCTCCGGGAGCGGACTGAATGAATAGACGCGCGCCGCGTCGCGTTGCGTGGCCTCGTGCGGGTCAGAGTGTGCCGAGTCGCCCGCCGTCCACCGGCAGGTTGATGCCGTTGATGTATCCCGCGGCCGGGGTCGCGAGGAACGCGATCGCGGCGCCGACCTCGTCCGGCCGCGCGAAGCGGCCGAGCGGCACGCTCCGCCGCATCTCCTCGGCGACCGCGTCCGGCGTCGAGTTTCCCTTGCCCGCCTTCGTTTCGATGAGGCTGCCGAGCCGCTCCGTGTCGGTGAAGCCGGGCAGCACATTGTTCACCGTGATGTGATGCGGCCCGAGTTCCTGCGAGAGCGTCTTCGCCCAGCTCGCCACGGCGCCGCGGATCGTGTTCGACACGCCGAGCCCGGGAATCGGCTGCTTCACCGAGGTCGAGATGACATTGATGATGCGGCCGTACTGCGCCCGCTTCATCCCGGGCACGACCGCCTGCGTGATGATCTGGTTCGCGAGCAGGTGCAGGCGGAACGCCTTCGCGAAGTCTTCGGGGTCGGCGTCGATCGCCTGTCCCGCGGGCGGTCCGCCGGTGTTGTTCACGAGAATGTGGAAGGTCGCCCCGTCGTCGCCCTCGACGGCGCCGTGAATGGCGCGCTTCACCGAATCGGGATCGTGGAAGTCGGCCTGGAGCACGCCGTGCGCGCCGCCCTCGATGTCGGGAAGGTCGCCCGCGGTCGCGTCGAGCTTCTCCCGGTTCCGGGCGAAGAGGGTGAGCTGCGCGCCGAGCTTCGCGAGCTCAACCGCCGCGGCCCGGCCGATGCCCGCCGTCGACCCGCACACGAGCGCCCGCATTCCGACGAGGTTGATGTCCATACGCGGATGGTAGTCGATCCCCGCGGAGATTCACGCCGATGAACGGACGCCGGTCCTGATCGCCACGAGCCTACTCGAGGATGCGAAAGGTGTAGTCGTCATAACCCGCACGGCGGGAGTGGCGTCGACATCCACGCATTCGAGATGCGGCGTCGTCGCATCGTCGTGCTCGATCTTGTACATGGAGTCGGCGCAGATCGGATTCTGCCCCTGCTTTGGCTTGATCACGAGGTCCCGCACACTGATCGAATCGACCTCGAGCAGTTATCGGTCCAAGGGGTATCACCATCTCCTCACAATCAATAATGTCATTGCTATCGAACCGCCTCGGCGCGGTGCGGTAATGTTCGAACAGTAATGAAGTATCCGCCGCTGACTTCGTTTGGTGGTTCGGACCAGTTCGCCCAGCCGACCATTTGACCACGGTTGTTCATGTCCAGCGGACGCCAGAGTTCGAGATCCTGTGCCGCGCCAGGAAGGAGTCGCTGGAGTTCGATCGTCCCGGTTTCCGGTGTCCAAAGCAGGGGCGTCGGTGGCATGGCGCGCCGTTGCGTCGTGATCCAAGGACCATTCGCCATGGCGAAGCCGCCCCCGACCTCGTCGCTTCTGAACAACAGTTGCGGGCTCTCGTACACTCCATTCTGGTCGACCGTCGAAAGAAAGTAATTCCAATCTTCCGAGACGAGGAGTATGTCCCCGTGGTCGTTGAGTGCGACTCCACCCTCGGCGCCATCCGGCAGTAGACCCTTCAGCACTCGCTCGCGATTGATTGGATCCCAGAGAAGTGGATGATCGGGCGAAGTGGAGGTCGTCCCGAGGCCCAGCGAATCCGCATTCATCCGTGCGATCCCGCCGACGCCCCCGGGCATCACATCGACGAAGCCAAACTTCGGGTTATATGTATCCCCTTCAGCGACCATCCACAGATCGTCACTCACATCCGACATGGCCACGCTGTGTCCCATGTAGGAATCCGGTAGCTCAATCAACTCACCCGTGTGCATTGATAGATAGCTGGAGATTTCAGTCAGAGGATAGTTCAAGAACAGAACATCGCCCAAGTTGTTAATGCTCATGTGTAGGAACACGCGCATACGCCCGAGGAGGCTCGTGTCAATAAAATCAAATCGACCGTCCTGCCATCTCGCCACGAAGTACCAGTCCTCGCCGGTCGCCTGTTCGGGGACGGCAATCGCAATGGCGACCACACCGAACTCGTTTATCGAGAAGGGGGTCAATGGATACGGACCCGATTCCGGTTCCATCATGCCGAAGATCCACAGCGGAAGATCGTCGATCGAACAGCGAATGAGTTCGATCGAGTTCCGCTCGATCGGCCATGCCGCAGCGGTCATCGCCGTTTCCGCCGTATGCGCCGACGATGACGCTGAAGCCGACGAGATCGCGTCGGCGCCCTCGCCGCCGCGGGACAATGCCGCGATGGCGATCGCGAGCGCGGCGCACCCGCCGAGCCCTCTGGTGATGTTCGTACGCATATGCCCTCCCTGGCTTGAACTCGCCGATGTGTCGCACAACACCGTCTAACACGGATACGAGATGCTGTCAATCAATACGGATTCAACGATCGATCGCCAGTATGGATAGATGTACCCGTGAATACAACAGACATCTCACGGATCGGCCTTCACGCTGTTTGATCGTCTCTCGGCGGGATCGTGGGCGGATGATGGCGAATCGACGGCGCCACGGTGTCGTCGCCCGCCAGGATATGATGCCGCCATGTCTCGATCCGACGACGAACCACAGCAGGTGATGAAGGCGACGCTCGCCGAGCTCGTGCAGGGGGGCTCGCTCGACGAGCGCCGCGCGTACGAAGTGTTCTCCATCATCATGGACGGTGGGGCGGAGGAATCGCAGATCGGCGCCCTGCTTGCGCTCATCGCCCGGCGGGGGCCGACGGTCTCCGAACTCACCGGCGCCGCGCGCGTCATGCGCGAGCATGTCACCGGCGTGCCGACGGACGAATCGTGGCGCGACCGCGTGATCGACACCTGCGGCACGGGCGGGGCGCCGAAGACCTTCAATGTCTCGACCGCCGCGGCGCTCGTCGCCGCCGGCGCCGGCGCGAAGGTCGCGAAGCACGGCAACCGCTCGCGGAGCGGGCGCGGCTCGGCCGAGGTCCTCGAAGCGCTCGGCGTGAATGTCGCCGCGTCGCCCGAAACCCAGGGCCGCTGCCTCGACGAGGCCGGCGTCTGCTTCAGCTTCGCGATCCACCACCACCCGGCGACGCGGCATGCGACCCCGGCCCGCAAAGCGCTCGCGTTCCCGACGATCTTCAACCTCCTCGGCCCGCTCACGAATCCCGCCGGCGCCGGGCGCCAGCTCATGGGCGTCTTCACGAAGGAGTTCGCGCGACTCAACGCGGAGACGCTCGCGACGCTCGGCTGCCGCCGCGCGTTCGTCGTGCACGGCGACGACGGGCTCGACGAAATCTCGACAACGGCGCGGACGACCGTGTTTGAAGTGCGCGACGGGCGCGTCGAAGAGTGGAGCGTCGGGCCGGAGGAACTCGGGATCGAGCGCGTCGAACTCGAAGCGCTCACGCCGACGAACGGGCTCGACGAAGCGGTCCGCTGGCTCGAGGGCGCGATCGACGGCGAGGCGGGACCGATCCGCGACATCACGCTCGTCAACGCCGCGGCCGCGATCGTCGTCGCCGGCCTCGCCGACACGCTCGACGACGGCATGGCCGCGGCGGAAAAGTCGATCGACACCGGCGCCGCCCGCGCCGCGCTCACGCAACTCGTCGAATGTTCGAATGGGTAGGTCAGGCTCTTGCCTGACGGTTGGGCGTGCGAGGTCGTATCCGGGTTCGCTTCGTCGATTGAGCTGCGAAGATCCAACCGGTCGGCAGTAGCCGAACCTACCCCGGTCCTGTGGCTTCCCCAAACCTCAGCCACAGCCACCCCAGGCGCCCCGTGCGACATATGAGCGGGTGGCTGTGGTTGGACCGCAGGGAAACCACAGCGCCAGGAACGACGGTGATCGGGACACGCTCTCGCGATTCAGCACCGCTCGTCACTCGTAGAGCCGCGCTCTGTGAGCGGGGTCGCGGCGCAGGGGGTCAACCCCCCGGAGCCGCGAATCGTCGCGCGACGGACGCCGAACTTCGAGGCTCCGCCCCGTTGAGGGGCTACGCCTCGACCCCGTGCACAGCACGCGGCTCTACGGGGGGACGATTCGGATGGGCTCGAGGAGTCCGGGAGATTCCGTTCCTTAGTCGGGGACGCGTCGGTTCAACGCCGCAACCACTCGTCCTCCCACAGGGGTCCTGCCCCGATTCCGCGGCGGCTCGCTTTGCCACGGGGTGGTCGCGGCGATATCCTGCCCCCTTTCCGGGCCGGCCCGATTTGTGAAATTTCTCACGAACCCGGCCGCCCCGGGACGCATGCGAACCGAAGCATCGAGCTCACACCGACCCGCGGCGTCGGCGAATCGCCCCGCAAGGCGCGAAACGCCGTCGCCCACCAGAGGACTGACCGCCATGGCGAGCACCGGAACCGTTATCCAGGTCATCGGCTCCACTTTCGACGCCCAGTTTCCCGAGAACGACATCCCCGACATCTACAACGCGGTGAAGATCGCGGGTGACAACCGCGGCGTCGAGATCAACCTCACCGGCGAAGTGCAGCAGCACCTCGGCGGCGGGCGCGTGCGGGCGGTCGCCCTCGGATCGACCGACGGCGTGAGCCGCGGCATGGGATGCGAAGACACCGGCGCGCCGGTGAAGGTCCCCGTCGGCGAGCCGGTCCTCGGCCGCGTCTTCAACCTGCTCGGCGAGCCGGTCGACAAGCAGGGCGCCGTGAACGCGGAAGAGTACCGCCCGATTCACCAGCAGCCGGCCGAGTTCGCCGAACTCTCGCCGAAGACGGAAATGCTCGAAACGGGCATCAAGGTCGTCGACCTTCTCTGCCCGTTCGTCCGCGGCGGCAAGATTGGCCTGTTCGGCGGCGCCGGCGTGGGCAAGACGGTCATCATTCAGGAAATGATCGCCCGCGTCGCGAAGAACTTCGGCGGCTACTCGGTGTTCGCCGGCGTCGGCGAGCGCACCCGCGAAGGAAACGACCTCTGGCGTGAAATGGGCGAAGCGACCTACACCGACGAGAACGGCGTTCAGGCGCGCGTGCTCGACAAGGTGGCCATGGTCTTCGGTCAGATGAACGAGCCGCCCGGCGCGCGTCTCCGCGTCGCGCTTTCCGGCCTCACGATGTGCGAGCAGTTCCGCGACGAATCCGGCAAGGAAGTGCTCCTCTTCGTCGACAACATCTTCCGCTTCACCCAGGCGGGTTCGGAAGTGTCGGCGCTCCTCGGCCGCATGCCGTCGGCGGTGGGGTACCAGCCGACGCTCGGCACGGAGATGGGTGAACTTCAGGAGCGCATCACCTCGACGAGCCGCGGCGCCATCACCTCCGTGCAGGCCATCTATGTGCCGGCGGACGACCTGACCGACCCCGCGCCGGCCACGACCTTCTCCCACCTCGACGCGTTCGTCGTGCTCGAGCGATCCATCGCGGAGAAGGGCATCTACCCGGCGATCGATCCGCTCGCGTCGACCTCGCGCATTCTCGATCCGTTCATCGTCGGCGAGCGCCACTACGGCATCGCGCAGCGCGTGCAGACGATCCTTCAGCGCTACCGCGACCTCAAGGACATCATCGCGATTCTCGGCGTCGACGAACTCTCCGAAGAGGACAAGCTCATCGTCTCCCGCGCCCGCAAGATCGAGCGCTTCCTCTCGCAGCCGTTCCATGTCGCGGAGGTCTTCACCGGCCAGCCGGGCATCGACTCGAAGCTGTCCGAGACGCTCGACTCGTTCGAGGCGCTCTGCGATGGCGAAGGCGACGACCTGCCGGAAGGCGCCTTCATGTATGTCGGCACGCTCGAGGACGCCCGTCAGAAGGCGGCGAAGATGGCGGCCGACTGATCCCGGACGCGACGACATTCGACACCTTTCCCACGCCCGCGGCCGATTCGGCCGCGGGCGTTTTGGTTGGCGCAGGGGGGCTCAGTCGCCTATCCTGTTCGTCGAGCGCCGGCCGATTCCGCCGGCGTGTTCTATCGATCGGTCCCCCGGGAGATTGACCTCATGGCCGCTGCACGAATCGTTACCGAGCCGACCTCGTCCACCCGAGGACTCGTCGGGCTCATCACGCTCATCCTCATCACGGCGCTCATGTACCTCGGACTGCGCACGGCCTTCGCCGACACGCTGATCGGTGGCGGCGGCGGCATGGTCGTCGGCGCGATCGACGGGCACGACGCGCACGGCGACGACCATGACAAGGTCGTCTTCGCGCCGACCTTCCGCGTCGGACGCGAAGTCGTCTGGGAACAGACCGCGGACTCGAAGGGATCGCAGTCCTTCGGCGATCAGGAGTTCCCGAACGACGCGTATTCGGCCCTCACGATGCGCGTGCGCACCGAGTCGGTCGACGAGAACGGCGTCGCGACGATTACGATGACCTACGACCGCGTCGCGATGCGCGGCAACGCGTTCTTCGGCGGCGAGTATTCCTACGACAGCGCCATGCCGATGGCCGTCGCGTCGCCCGGCGTCGGTCCCGCGCTCACGAAACTACTCGACGCGACGATCACCGCGAAGGTCGCGCCCGACGGCAAGGTCAGCGAGGTGACCGGTAATGAAGAAGCCTTCGAAGCCATGCAGGCCGTCGCGCAACTCTCCGGCAAGGCGGGCGAATTCAGCGCGCAGGGCCTCAGCCAGATGATCGAAAGCTTCTGGCTCGTCGGGTCACCCGGACAGTCGTTCGAAGAGGGCGACACCTGGGAGGAGAGTTCCGACAGCGACTGGCAGGGGATGGGCACGCTCACCATCGCGACCGATTACAAGATGAGTGAAGTGACCGACGAGCAGGCGCGCGTCGACTTCCAGATTCTCATCAGCCTCGATGTCGAGATTCCCGAGACGAATCCGGAAGAGGATCCGTTCCCGATTCTCGGCGTGAACCTCGTCTCCGAAGAGAACAAGGGCCACCTCCTCTACGACCTCACCGCCCACGAACTCGCGTTCCGCGAAAGCCACCTCGGCTTCAAGCTCACGACGAAGCAGCGGGGCCTGTTTGAAGGTCAGGAAGAGATGGAGAATGTGCGCACCCAGTCGGTGACCGCCATTCTCACCCGCAAGGAAGTCGTGAGCCCGGGCGCCGAGCCGGTCGCGCATCACGGCGCCGAAGACGCCGACGATCATCATGAGGACGATCACGACGATGACGGAAGCCACGAAGACGGCGACGGCGACGGTGACGGCGATCATTGAGCCCGCGCAGTTAATTTGACCCGCACGGCCTCGGCCCGCGCCGGGGCCGTATCTTTTGAACGACATGGTCGAACGGGTTTCGCTTCCCATCCTCACGCTCGAGACGCGCGATCAGAAGTATTCGTGCCACGCCTGTGGTCTGTGCTGCCGCGACTTCACGGTGCAGCTGCGCGACGAAGACATCCGCAAACTCGACGAGCAGAAGTGGGACGACGAGTTCGGTCATGTGCCGTATCTCGAGTTCCGCGGCCAGACCTGGCTGCGCCAACGGAAGGACGGCTCCTGCGTCTTCCTGCTCGACGACGGTCGATGCCGCATTCATGCGGAGCACGGCTTCCGCGAGAAGCCGCTCGCCTGCCAGCTCTTTCCGTTCGCGATCATTCCGGGAGAGCGCGGCCAGCAGATCGGTCTCAGCTTCGCCTGCCCATCGGTCGTGAACAACCGTGGCGCCGGCCTCGACACGCACTGGAAGGATGTGCGTCGAATGGCGCGGGCGCTCGGCGAGCGCACGCCGCCGCGCCATTCGCTCACACTCGAAGGGCGCACGCCACTCGACGCCGCGGCGGTCGACGCGATCAACCGCTCGCTTGATCGCTGGATGCTTCGCGACGATCTCGATATCGAAACCCGCCTCGAAGGGCTCGCGCTGCTCACCGCGACGCTGCGGGATGAGAAGCTGTCGACCATCGTCGAGGGCGGCAAGCTGGGTGCGCTCTTCGATCAACTCCTCGACGCGGCGCCGGACGAGATGGGCGAGCGCCCCGCGGCGGCCCCGACGGCGCGGCAGCTCAAACAACTCCGCCAGCGCGTCTTCGCCCATGTCGAAGATCCGAAGATCCCAACGCTCGGCGGTCGCTTCGCCGTGCGCCGTCGCGCGTTCCAGCAGCTTCGCATCAACCGCCGCTTCAGTCGCGGCCGCGGCGCGACGCCCGTTCCGATCGGCGCCGACTGGCCGGCCGAAGTCCCTCTCGAATCGGTGGACACCGTTGACGCCGCCCGCGACCCCGAAACGATCGCGTGGTTCGACTCACTCATGACGCGGTATGTTCGGGCGCGCGTGCACGGCGGCCGCGCGTTCGGGCCCGGGTACTACGGCTTCTCCGTACTCGACGGCCTCGATTCACTCTGGCTCGACCTCGCCGTGACCGGCTGGCTCGCGCGGCACCATGCCGCCGGAATGAATCGAGCGACCATCGAAGCCCGCGACATCGAGGCGGCGCTCATCCGCGTCGACCGCGCCGCCGGCCGCGCCCCGTGGCTCGGCTCGCGGGCCGAGCGTCTCCGCCTCCAGTTTCTTACGCAGAAGGAAGGCGTCCGCCGGCTGCGACGGTCCTGGCGGATGACCGACTGAGGAAACTTGACGAGTGTTGCAAGAGATCGCCATCGCCTCGACATGGTGCGATGAGCCGTCACACTGCACAGGAATGGCGGCGGCTCCCACGACTCCCCATTCGATTCAGGAGGGCGCCATGAATCGTCGTCTCCACCACGCCGTTCGATCGTTCTTCGTCGCGTCTGCGGTCGGCCTCGTCGCGCCGGTGACCGTAGAGGCCCAATGCGAGACCTTCGCACTGTCCCTCGACGACACCGGCGTCTTCGCGCCGACGACCGTCGCGATGGATCCCTTCGATCTCTCCGCCGACGGGATGACGCTCGCCATCGGCGCCGCGGTCGACCGCCAGGGCTCGCTCCATTCCGTCGGTTCGGTTCTCGTCTATCGGCGTGAGACGAGCGGCGCGTGGACACTCGACGAAAAGATCCTCAACCCCGACCCGGCGCTTGGCGACCAGTTCGGCTGGTCGGTCGCGCTGTCGGGTGACGGGCGGGCGCTCGTCGTTGGCGCCCTCACCGATGACATCGCCGGCCAGAACAGCGGGGCGGTCTATGTCTATGGCCGTACCGACAGCGGGTGGACGCTCTTCGACCGACTCGAACCATCAGACTACTCGACCGGCGATCTGTTCGGCGCCTCGGTCGGGATTTCATCCGACGGGTCGACGATTGTCGCCGGCGCGACGAACACGGACACCGTCCGGGTTTTCGAGCGCGCCGGAACCCGATGGATTGAGCAAGCGGCGTTTGACGCGTCGTCCACCCAGTCGGGCGATCGCTTCGGCGAGTCCCTCGATCTCTCCGCCGACGGCGACACGCTTCTCGTCGGCGCCCCGCGCGTGCGCAACGCCCGCGGCGCATTCGAAGGCGCCGCCTACATCTTCGAACGCGATGGATCGAACTGGTCCGAGAGCGCCATGATTCGACCGGAAACCTCAACCGGCGTCTCGTTTGGATGGGCGCTCGCGCTGGCGCAGGACGGTTCGGCCGCCGCGATCGGCTCGCCGGGTGAATCGCCCGATGGTCTCCAGTTCGGCGCCGCGTACATATTCGAACGCCACGGCGACGACTGGCGCGAAGCGCTCCGTGTGACGAGCGATCTCGCCTCCATCGAAGCGCCGTTCGCGATCGACATGTCGGTGGACGGCGATGGGGACACGGCGCTCTTTCCCGTCCCGGCCGGACGACTCGATACGCCCGGCGAAATCCTCGTCTACCGCAAGTCCGGCGACGACTGGGTCGCCGGTCCGACGATCCGCTCGGCCGATCCCGATCCTCTTCGCGTCTTCGCGGTGCGCGCCGGTCTCGAAGCGGCCGGCGCGACGGTCGCCGCCCTCTCGAGCCGCGCGTCGTTCGACGACATCACGGTGTCCTTCCATTCGCTCGGCGCGGGGTGCGATCTCGTCCTGAGCGCGCCGGCGCCTGGACTCGCGGGTCAGGTGAACTCCATCACCGCGAACTGGCAGAATGTCGGCGACCGCATTCAGTTCGCGTTCTCGACCCGGACCGGCTCCGTGGCGATTCCGGGCTGTCCCGGGGTCACCACCGATCTCGCGCGACCGACGCTCATCGGCGAAGCGATCGTCGATTCGAACCATGAAGCGATCGTCAACGCGTTCGTTCCCCCCGGCGCGTCGGGAACGCGCGTCTTCCTCCAGGCGCTGCAGTCGGACGCGTGCGCCGTGAGCAACCTCGTCGAACATCAATTCCCGTAAGACCAGCCGAGTTCGAATCCTTCTTCGACCTCTCCGATCGCCGCGCGGGTCATCCCGGCTCGCGCGGCTATTATGCCGCCCGACGCACACGAAACCGACTCTCAAGGCGCCCGGCGCCATCGGGTGGAACCGCGATGAAGATTCACGAATACCAGGCTCGTCAACTCCTGTCCGACGCCGGAGTTCCGGTCCCTCCCGGAGTCGTCTGCACCGACGCGACGAAGGCCGGCGAGGCGTACAAGGAAGTCACTCGCGAAGCCGGAACCGACCTCGCCGTCGTCAAGGCGCAGGTGCACGCCGGCGGCCGGGGCAAGGCCGGATTCGTCAAGCTCGTGCACGCCGCCGACGAGGCCGAGCAGGCCGCGAAGTTCATGCTCTCGAACCGTATGGTGAGCCCGCAGACCGGCGCTGACGGGATCGAAGTCAAGAAACTTCTCATCGCCGCGGGCGTCGACATCGCGCATGAGTACTACCTCGCGATCACCACCGATCGCGCGCGAAATACGAACACGCTCATCGCCTCGGCCGAGGGTGGCGTCGAGATCGAGAAGGTCGCCGAAGAGAACCCCGACGCGATCATCAAGGTCCCGCTTCATCCGGTCGACGGCCTGCAGCCCTATCAGGCGCGGGAAGTCGCGTTCAAGCTGGGCTTCACCGGCAAGCAGGTCGGCCAGGCGGTGAAGTTCATGCTGAGCCTCGCGAAGCTCTTCGTCGAGAAGGACTGTTCGCTCGCCGAGATCAACCCGCTCATCGTCACGCCGCCGAGCGACGGCGACCCCGACGGTCGCGTGCTCGCGATCGACGCGAAGTTCAACTTCGACGACAACGCGCTCTTCCGCCACCGGGATGTGCAGGACCTCTTCGATCCGAGCGAAGAAGACCCCGCCGAGTTACGCGCCTCGAAGTTCGGACTCAGCTACATCAGCCTTGACGGCAACATCGGTTGTCTCGTGAACGGGGCCGGCCTCGCCATGGCGACGATGGACATCATCAAACTGCACGGCGGCGAGCCGGCGAACTTCCTCGATGTCGGCGGCAGCGCCACCGAAGAAGCGGTCACCGAAGCGTTCCGCATCATCCTCGGCGACGAACAGGTGAAGGGCGTGCTCGTGAACATCTTCGGCGGCATCATGCAATGCGACAAGATCGCCCGCGCCATCGTGAACGCGGCGAAGGAAGTTGGGTTCGAGGTTCCGCTCGTCGTCCGCCTCGAAGGCACGAATGTGAACGAGGCCCGGCGCATTCTCGACGAGGCGCGTTCCGACATCGCCGCCATGCAGACCGCGACCGACCTCACCGACGCCGCCCATAAGGTGTGCGCCGCGGTGGGATGAGCGGGCTCAACCTCCCGGTGTTCGTGGATCCGTGACTCTGTCTGCCCGCAGGGCAAAGGAATGTAGCCACGGGTGATGCGGAGTCGGGCCGGCCCGACGGAGCGTCACTTCACTCATTCCAACCATCAATGCACGGCGCGGCGCCCCCTCGCGCTCGTGTTTGCACGCCATCCCACCGCGCTATCATCGCCATCCAGACAGATTGTCGGACATCGGATCGGAGAGGCAACGCCATGTCGGTACGGACCACCCTGATCGTGGTCGCGAGCGGACTGCTCGCGACCGTCTCGCTCTTCGCGTCGAACGGCTGCGCGCGAATGCGCAGTTCCTCGGAGCAGCGACCACAGCAGCGGATGACCTCGGCGTCGGTCGTGAGCGAGTCGCCGCGGGCGTCGTATCTGCGCAATCCGGCGCCGCGCGCGCCCGAAACGATCTTCTCCGAGTTGCCGCTTCCGCCGGCGAACGAAGTTCGCCTCGGCTCCGGCGCCCCGGGTCCTGAGTATTGGCAGCAGCGCGTTGATTACGACATCGAGGCGACGCTCGACGCCGAGAACGAACACCTCACCGGCCGCGCGACGATCACCTATACGAACAACTCGCCGCATCCGCTCGACTACCTCTGGATTCACCTCGAGCAGAATCTCTTCCGCCAGGACAGCGTGGCGACGATGACTTCCGAGCCCGGCGCGCGATTCTCGAATCGCGACTTCAACGGCGGCTACACCATCGGCGCCGTGCGCACCGGCGACGGCGAAGAGCTCGACTTCCACATCTTCGATGTCCTCGGGCGGATCGATCTCCCCGAGCCCCTCGACCCGCGTGGTGACCAGTTCGTCTTCGAAATCGAGTGGGACTTCCAGGTCCCGCAGTACGGCATCGACCGCATGGGAATCGAAGAGGTCTCCCAGGGCAAGGTCTTCCAGTTCGCCCAGTGGTTCCCCGCGGTCGCCGTGTACGACGATTACTACGGCTGGAACACGCTGCCGTATCTTGGCCAGGGCGAGTTCTACACGAACTTCGGCGACTACACAATCGCCCTCACCGTGCCCGGCGACCATCTCGTCGACTGCACCGGCACGCTCGAGAACCCCGAGGAAGTGCTCACTGAAGTCCAGCTCGCGCGCCTCGAAGAAGCGCGGAACAGCGCCGAGACGGTCATCATCCGCGGCGCCGACGAAGTGGACGATCCGATCTCCCGCCCCGCGGGGACCGGCCCGCTCACCTGGCGCTTTCAGGCCGAAGATGTCCGCACCGTCGCGTGGGCCTCGTCCGACGCGTTCATCTGGGACGCGTCGTTCATCGAAGACAGCGGACCGACCGGTCCCGACGGCGAGATGACCGGGACACTCGTGCAGTCGCTTTATCCCGTCGAAGGCCTGCCGATCTGGGCCGACAGCACGGCAATGCTGCACTTCGCGATCGTCGGCTACAACGAGAAGTGGTATCCGTATCCCTATCCGGTCGCGACGAATGTGAACGGAATCGTCGGGGGCATGGAGTATCCGATGATTCTCTTCTGCCGCGGCCGCCGCAGTGAGCGATCGCTCTGGGGCGTGACAACGCACGAGATCGCCCACAACTGGTTCCCGATGGTCGTCAACACCGATGAACGCCGTCATTCCTGGATGGACGAAGGACTCGCTACCTTCGTCAACTATTACTCCGACCGCGAGTACTTCCCCGAGGATGATGTCGTCCCGAACGACGGCGAAGGGCGCGGCAAGGACATGGCCGAGTACATGGCGCGTCCCGACCGCCAGCCGATCATGACCTTTCATGATCAGATCCGCGAATCCGGCGCGACGCAGTACTGGAAGCCGGAGTTCGGGCTTGTCCTCCTGCGCGATCACATCCTCGGTCCCGAACGCTTCGACTACGCGTTCCGCGAGTACATCCGCCGCTGGGCGTTCAAGTCACCGCGTCCGGCGGACTTCTTCCGCACGATGAACGACGCGGCGGGCGCCGATCTCGACTGGTTCTGGCGCGGCTGGTTCTACGAGGCTGGCACGCTCGACCAGGGCGTCGCGCGCGTCGACCAGTCCGCCGACGGCGAAGTGCGGGTGACCTTCCGGAACCACGACGACCTCGTGATGCCCGTCAACTACCGCGTCACCTACGACGACGGCTCCGTCGAAGATCGCGTGCTTCCCGTCGAGGCGTGGCACACGACCGATGAGTGGACCGTCGGCTGGAACGCCGGCGACAAGCGCGTCACCGAAGTGTGGATCGACCCGAAGTACCATTTCCCGGATGTGAATCGCGAGAACAACCGCTGGCGGGCGCCGCGCCGAACCCATGACGGGCCGATCGAGCCGGTGAAGTCGGACGGGTAGGCGCGACCGTTTCGAGCCGGCGGGCCGCTCGAGAACAGGAGTTTCGATCATGCGTTTGCGCGCGGTGCTCGCATGCCTCGTCGCCGCAGCTTGGGTGATCACCTTGTCGCCTGCGGTGGACGCGCAGGACAAGACCGTCATCCTCGTGCGGCACGCCGAGAAGGCGACCGACTCGACGAATCCCGCCGACCCGCCGCTCACGGACGAGGGACGCGATCGGGCCGCGGCGCTCGCCCGACTGCTCGCGAACGCCGAGATCGACGCGATCATCTCGAGCGAGTACCGGCGCACGCGCGACACGGTGGCGCCGCTCGCCCGCGCGATGAACCTCGAGGCGGAGATCATCTCCGCCCGTGATCTCGAGGCGACGATCGATCGCGCGACCACTGGCGAGGAGACCACGGTCCTCGTGTGCGGCCACTCGAACACCGTGCCCGCCATGCTCGGCGCGCTCGGCGTCGAGCGGTCGATCTCGATCGCCGACGACGAGTACGACCGGCTCTTCGTCGTCTTCCTCGATGCGGAAGAAGAGGACGGTCGTCTCGTCGCGCGGCTGCTTGAGTTTCGCTTCGGAGCCGACCCGGCTGGGAACCGCAGAGGTCCGAACGCCCAGCAGCCGATCGGCGTCGGGGTGGCGTTCGACGACGCGATCGCGATCCATACCGTGCTCGACAGCTTTCACGACGCCGCGGCGAAGGCCGACGAGGATCGCTACTTCGGTCACATGACCGAGGACGCCGTCTTCCTCGGCACGGACGCGACCGAGCGCTGGACCCGCGACGAGTTCGAGGCGTTCGCCCTCCCGTACTTCGAGCGCGACACGGCGTGGACCTACCACCCGCGCGACCGCCATATCGGGATTAGTCCCGGCGGCGACGCGGCGTGGTTCGATGAACTGCTCGACCATGAGAGCTACGGCGAATGCCGCGGCTCAGGCGCCCTCGTTCGCGACGAAGCCTCGGGCGAGTGGAAGATCGCGCACTACCACCTCACGATTCCCATTCCGAACGATCTGGCCCGGGAATTCGTCGATCGCATCCGCAAGCACGACGCGGAATCGTCCGGCGATCCGTGAAGTTTCGATTCAGGCGTCGAGCTGAATAGCCCGGGCCGATCACGCGACTACCCTTGGGCCCATGCTCATTCTCTTTGATATCGACGGCACGCTTTACAAGGGCAACGGATCCGGTCGGGCCGCCTTTCTCCGCGCCGGCGCGGCGGTGTTCGGCGAGCCCTTCACCGACGAAGGCGTCGCCTTCTCCGGACGCCTCGATCCGCTCATCTTCGCCGATCTCATTGCCGCGAACCGGCGCGACCACTGCAATGAGAAACTCGCCGAGGCGCGGGCGCTCTCCCACGCGTTTCTCAAGGAGCATCACGCGACCCGCGAGTTCAATCACTCGGCCTGCCCCGGCACGATCGAACTCGTCGAACGGCTGCGGTCGCGGAACGATCTCACGCTCGGCGTGCTCACGGGCAACTGGCCGGAGAACGGGCGGATCAAACTCGAATCCGTCGGTTTCGATCCCGACTGGTTCCCGGTGTCCGTATGGGGCATGGACGGCCCGACGCGGAACGACCTTCCGCCCGTCGCCTGTTCGCGATATCTCGAAATGCGGGGCGAGCCGGTCGCCGTCGAGCGCGTGCTCGTCGTCGGCGACACGATTCATGACATCGCGTGCGCCAAGGTGAACGGGTGCCGTTCGCTCGCCGTCGCGACGGGTGGGGGATCGTGGGAAGAACTCGAGGCCGCGGCTCCTGATCGCCTCGTCCCTGACCTGAGCGAAACCGACGATCTCATCGAGTGGATCGATCGGATGGCCACGCGCGGCCGCGGCGCCTGCGCTCAGGCTTCCGCGCGATTCTGATAGGCTCGGGCGAGCGTCGTGACGAGTTCGGTCGAGGTGAACGGCTTCGTAATCCGCGGGGTCGAGAGGTACGCCTCCGGCACATGCGACTCGTCGTATCCGGTCGCCAGAATGTAGGGCACCTTCCGCCGGGCGAGTTCGTCCGCGACCGGAAACGCCGGCGTCCCGTCGAGGTTTACATCGAGCACCGCGAGTTCGGGCTCATGTTTGTCGATCGCCTTGAGCGCCTGCTCGATCTTCGCCGACGGTCCGATGACTACCGCTCCCTGATCTTCGAGGATCTCGCGGATCTCATCCGCGATGAGCGCGAAATCTTCCACCACGAGAACGCGACGACCCTCGAGAATCTGACGGGCGTCCGTTCCAGATCCTGCCACCTGGCTCATGTCGCTTCCTTTCACTCCGGCCGATCAGCGGCTGGAGAGTCCTTCCAGGGAATGACCATCTCGCATTCCACACCTTCGGGTTCATATCGAATATCGGAGGTCGCTTCGAGGTCGTAGGCGAGCCCGCGCCGAATGAGATGCGATCCGAATCCATTTCGCTCAGGCTCCCGCACCTCCGGCCCGTTCGTTTCGCGCCAGAGAATCCGCAACTGGTGGCCGTCGCCCGCTTCATTCTCCTCGAGCCGCCAGCGCACATGGACTCGACCTTCCGAGGTCGAAAGAGCGCCGTACTTCGCGGCGTTCGTCGTAAGTTCATGGAAGACCATGCTCAGCGTCATGGCGATGCGCGGCGGAAGCACGATCGGATCGCCGTCGAGTTCGTACACACTGCCCTCCGGCGCATACGGCCGCAGGGCCTGCGCCACGAGTTCGCGCAACTCGGCGCCTTCCCAGTTCGACCGGGTGAGCAGCGTATGGGCCAGGGCAAGCGACGACAGTCGACCCTCGAAGGCGCCGCGGAAGGTCTTCATCGAATCGCTCTGGCGCATCGTCTTCGACGCGATCGACTGCACGGTCGCGAGCGTGTTCTTCACGCGGTGGCTCAACTCGGCGAGAAGGAGTTCTCGCGTTTCCTCGGCCCGCTTCTGCGCCTCGATGTCCTCGACGATCGCGATGTAGTAGTCCGGGTCGCCGTTGTCCTTCCGCACGAGCGATACGGTGAGATTGACCCACACCGGGTCGCCCGACTTGCGCACGTAGCGCTTCCGCATCGAATAGTGGGGCAGTTCGCCGGAGATGAGTCGATGCGTGTTCGATATATCCTCGTCCACATCATCCGGATGGGTGATGTCCTGGAACGAGTTACGAAGCAGCTCCCGCCGGGAGTACTCGGTGATTTCGCAGAGTCGCTCGTTCACGCGGAGCCATCGGCCATTGAGGTCGCAGTGGCCGATGCCGACCGCGGCGTTCTCGAAGGTGCTGCGGAACCGAGCCTCGCTCATGCGCAGCGCCCGCTCGGCCTGCTTGCGCTCCGTGACATCGGCGCACACGCCCGCCATGCGCAGCGGTTCGCCATCCTTGTCGAGGAGAAGGCGGCCCCGCGCTTCGAGCCATCCGAGCCGGCCATCCGGACGGATCATCCGGTATTCGATGTGGTAATCCGTGCGCTCGTCGACGGATCGCCGAATCGTCTTGAGCACCCGATCACGGTCGTCCGGATGCATGTCCGCCTGGAAGTCGGCGAAGGTGCCGCCGAATGATCCCGGCTCGAGGCCGTGGATTTCCTCGAGCGTGGACGACCAGCGAATCTCGTTCGTCCGGATGTCCCATTCCCACGCGCCCATGCGACCGGCCTTCATGGCCATCGTCAGTCGCTCTTCACTTTCGCGCAGCGCCGAGCGGGTCTGATGGCTGTGGATGGCGCTGCCGAGCACATTCGCTACGGCCTGGAGGAAACTCACATCGTCGTTCGTGAACTGTCGTCGACTCGTCGAATGCGCGCCGAGCACGCCCCAGGGACGACGACCTTCCGATGGGATGATGCAACTGATCCCGCTGATGACCCCGTGATCGCGCAGGAGTTGCGGTCCGGAGAATCTCGTCTCCTGACGGAGATCATCGACGATAACCGGCGCGCTGCTCCGCAGCGTGTACCCCGCCTGCGAGTCGAGATCGGTCGGCACGCTGGCCTGTCCAACGAGCCCCGGGCGCCAGCCGACGCCGGAACGGAGGAAAACCTCTTCGCCGCTCGGCATGAGCTCGAGCACCTTGCAGTACTCGACGCCGAGGGTCGAACGCACGACCGAAACGGCTTCGTCGAAGAGGAACTGAAGATCGAGTTCAAGCAGCGCCCGCTGGCCGAGTGACGCGACCGCGGCCTGCTGACGGGCGCGCTCGACGACCTTCTGCTCGGCGATCTTGAGATCGTGAATATCGGTGAGTGTGCCGAACCAGCGCTCGACCTGATTCGACTCGCCGTGTATCGGGGTGCCGCGGAGAACGAACCAGCGGGCCGAGCCGTCGCGCGTGCGCAGGCGAAGCTCCTGTTCGCAGGCGGCGCCGCCGGCGAGAGCTTCCTCGAGGCAATCGCGCACGCGTTCGCCGTCCTCTTCCACGACCGCCGAGACCCACTCGGCGCCGTGCGACTCTCCGTTCGAGCGCCCGGTAACGAACTCGAACCTCGGATTGACATAGATCCATTCGAGGTTCCGGTTCGCGACGAACACGATGTCCGGAATCGTCTCGGCGAGCGTGCGGAAACGGAGCTCGTTCTCGCGCAGCTGCTGATAGAGACGCGCGTTGTCGATCGCGACCGCGGCCTGCGCCGCAATGCCCGCGATGATCTGCTCCGTCTGCTCGGTGAAGACGCCGGCCTCTTCGTGCCCGAAGAACAGGCCGCCGTGCACCTCGCCGGTGCGCGAGATGACAGGGACCGCGAGATAGCTCCGGACCGGGAGATGACCCTGCGGCATGCCAAAGTACGGGTCGTTCTTCCCGAAGCGGGGATCCTCGAGCACATTGTCGAGCCGGATGACCCCCTCGCCGCGGAAGGTGGGGCCGAACAACTGCGTGTTCCGCGGCATCGGGAACGACCGGAACTTGTCCGGATCGACCCCGGAGATCGTGTAGAGCGTGTAGCGCTCGCCCTCGCGATCGATGACATTGTAGAAGAAGGCGCCGAATTGCGCGTTCGAGAGATCGGTCGCGGCGTCGGTCAGCGTCTGCACGAGTTTGTCGAGCTCGAGTTGCCCGACGAGCGAGCGACTCACCTGGTTGATCGTGCCGAGTGTTTCGGTCTTCTCGCGGAGCGCCTCTTCCCAGTCGCGGCGTTCGGAGATGTCGCGATCGATGCCGATGAAGCCGATCGGCTCACCCCTTTCGTTTGTCACGAGCGAGATGACGGTGTGCGACCAGAACGCTTCGCCGTTCTTTCGACGCAGCATGTACTCGCCGGTCCACTCGCCGCGCTCGATCACCTCCTGCATCCGGTCGCGTTCTTCCTCCTCTTCCTCTTCCGTCACAATGAGCGTTTCGATGCGGCGCCCGACCGCCTCTTCCTCGGTGAAGCCGAACAACGCTTCGGCGCCGCGTCCCCAGTAGGTCACGCGACCGTCGATGTCGGTGGCCACGACCGACTCCGTCAGATTCTCGAGCAACTTCGCCTGGAACTCGAGACGCTGCGCCGCCTGTCGGCGCTCGATCGCGATCGCCGCCGTGCGGTTGAGGGCGTTGAGGATGCGCTGCTCGTCGACCGTCGGGCGGCGCGGCTGGGTGAAGTAGATCGCAAAGGTACCGAGCACTTCGCCGCCCGCCGTGCTGATCGGCGTGGACCAGCAGGCGCGGAGTCCGTGCCGATCGGCGAGTTCACGGAACGGAGCCCAGCACGAGTCAGTCTGAATGTCTTCCGTGGTAAAGGCCCGGTTGAAGTGGGCCGCGCGTCCACAGGTGCCAACCTCCGGCCCCGTCGGTATGCCGTTGATCGCTTCGCGGTAGGCGGGATCCAGGCGCGGTCCGGCGCCGTCGAGCAGTCGCCGCGTTTCGGCGTCAAAGAGCAGAATCGACCCACGGACATCGTCGCCGCCCGCTTCGTCGATGATTTCGACGAGGCTCGCGAGCGTGCTCTCAATCGGATCTCCCGCGAGAATCCGTTCGAGGATATCACGCTGCGCGTCGACGATGTGTTGCGCGAGCTTTCGCTCGGCGACCTCATGCTGCGATTCCTGGTAGAGCTGGGCGTTGTCGATCGCGAGGGCGCAGCGGCGGGCAATCTCTTCGATGAACGGCAGATCCGCGTCGCTCAGCGGCGATCGATTCACTTCGGTCACAAGCGTGAGCACGCCGAGCTTGCGTCCGTGCGCCACGAGGGGCGCGAAGATGGCGCTTTCAATACCGAGTTCGCGCACGATTCGATAGTGCTGATCGTCGTTTGTCGCGACGCGCAGGGTCGGCTCGTCAAAGTGCTCGATGACCTGAGGTCGGCCCGTGCGGAGCACCTCGTACACGCCCACCTCGGATGACGGATCGGGGGGATAGCGCTCGGTCAACTCTTCGGCGAATCGGACCTTCTCCGGATCGGAATGCATGACGGTGGCGCGCCGCAGTGAGCCTTCCGCGGGGTCGAGAAGATCAACGACGCACCAGTCGGCGACGGCGGGCACGAGGGCGTCCGCGACGCGCCGCATGGTTTCCGTGTAGTCGAGCGAACCGCCGAGCGCCGCCCCTGATCGCGCCATCGCCTGGAGGGCGCGCTCGGCCCGCTTGCGGTCATGAATGTCGATCGCCCCACCGATGAACCCGGTGAATTCGTCGTCCGCATCGTGCATTGGCACGCCGCGGTTGAGCACCCACCGGTACTCGCCGCTCCGGTCGCGGATCCGATACTCGATCTCAAACGGTTCGCGGACCTCGAACGCGCGATCGAAGACGCCGTGCACGCTCGCCCGGTCGTCCGGATGCAGACCGCCCAGCCAGCCGGATCCGAGCTCGTCGTCGAGCGAGCGGCCGCGGAACTCGAGCCATTCGCGATTCACCCAGTTCAGGCTCTGATCCGGACTCGAGAGCCACACCATGACCGGAGCCGAGTTCGCCATCATGCGGAAGCGCTGTTCGCTCTCACGCAGCGCGTACTCCGCCTTCTTCCGGTCCGTGATGTCTTCATTGACGACGACGGCGCCGCGGACCGACCCGTCATCATCGCGAATCGGCACGGCGGAGTTCAGAATGATCTTGCGCGATCCGTCGAAGCATTCGATCTCGAGCGTCTCTTCGATCGTCGTTTCGCCGTGGTGGATGGCCCGGTATCCGGCCCACTCCTCGGCGGGCAACGGGTCGTCTTCGCCCGGACGCCACGCCTTGTAGACATGGAACTCGTCGGTCGGCACATACTCGGCGCCTTCCCAGATGCGCTCGCCCGCCGGGTTGCCGAGGATGATGCGGCCTTCTTCGTTGATGAGCCATACGCCGACGGGAAGCGTCTGGAGCATGGCGCGCATCTGCTCTTCGCTCCGGCGCAAGGCTTCGATCGCGAGATTGCGCTCGGTCACATCGAGCAGCATGTTGATCGCGCCAACCTGTCGACCATGCGCGTCGTAGAGCGGCTCAGGATTGGCGAGCACCTGGCGCCGCGTCCCGTCCGGTCGCTCGACGACGATCTCGGCGTCGCGGATCCGTCGACCCTCGCGGAGCGCGACGGCCATCGGGCAGGTGTCGAGCGGCATCGGCTCGCCGTTCGGGGAGTAGATCTTCCACGAGCCGCACCAGAGATCCTTGCCGATCACCGGCTCCCGGCCCCAGAGCTTCACCGACGCTTCATTGAAGAGGGTGACGCGACCCTCCTGGTCGCAGGTGTAGATCGCCGCGGGGACGGCGCTCACGACCTCCCGGAAGCGTCGCTCGCTTTCGCGGATCGCCTCCTCCGCGAGTTTGCGCTCCGTGATGTCACGCACCTCGATGACCGTCGCCGCGTCGCCGGACTCGTCGATGACCGGCCGCGCCGAGCAGAGCACGGGGAACGCTTCGCCGTTCCTGCGGAAGAAGAGGTCCTCATGGTCGCGGACTTCGAGGTGCTCCGGCAACGCCCGGTCGATCGGACACTCCTCGATCGGAAAAGCGCTTCCGTCCGGACGGGTATGGTGGATGTAGTTGTGCAGCGGTTGGTCGCTGATCTCGTCGAGCGTGTATCCGATCATCTCCTCCGCCGCCGGATTCATGAAGGTGCAGTAACCCTGCGCATCCATCATGAAGAGCGCCGCGGTCGCGTTCTCGGTAATCGCATGCCGGAGCTTCGCTTCGCGCACCGCTTCGCGTTCGGCGCGGAGCCGCGGACGCAGATCGCGAGCGACGGAGATGACATGTCGACGGCCCTCGATGGTCGTCGTGCTGATGCTGACCTCGACCGGTATGAGTTCGCCGGTCTTCGTTCGATGCACGCTGTCCCGCTGCATCTCTCCGCTCGCGAGAAGTTCGCTCACGAGCGATCGAAAGTCCTCGTCGGTGTGCGGCGTGATGTCGCGGATCGAAAGTTCGAGTATCTCGTCCCGTGCGTACCCAAGCCGTTCACACGCGGTCTCATTGACCTCGAGGAAGCGGCCGGGGACGCCGTCCTCGCCGATCGGATACACGAAGACCGCGTCGCGTACGGAATGGAGGAGCCGGCGGTAGCGTCGCTCCTCTTCGAGTCGCCTGGACTCGGCGCGTCGGAGCGCCGTGATGTCCGAGACGCACGCAAGCCAGCCGATGTTGGCGCCCGTTTCGTCCATGACCGGCGCCGTCTTCACGAGCGTTTCGACGCGCGTCCCATCTTTCCGCTGAAATTCGAGCTCGAAGCCGCCGGCGGGGGCGTCGCCCTCGAGCGTCCGCCGCAGCGCCGCGGTGATCTGGTCGAGGTTGTCGGCCGGCCAGTATTCGAAGGGCGGAGTCGCGCCTTCGAGTTCCTCCCGGGTAAACCCGAGCATCGCGCAGAACGCCGGATTGACATAGGTCTGGCGGCCGTCGAGATCGGTCATCGCGATCCCCGCCGGGACGGACGACTCAATCGCGCGCCGCATCGCGTATTCAGAGCCGAGCGTGCGCTCCGCGAGCTTCTGCGCGGTGATATCGCGGGTGAAGCAGCGGGTGTGAACGAATTCGTCACCGCGCCACGAGACATTCGAATCGATGAGCACATGCTTGATGGCGCCGTTCTTCGCGCGCAGTCGCGCCTCGTACTCGTGCAGTTCTTCATTGCGACCGAGCCGCGCGAGGATGTCGTCGATCACCTCCTGGTCGACATGAAACTCCGCGATATGACGACCGATGTACTCCTCGCGCTTGTAGCCGAGCAGGCGAAGCTCCATCTCGTTCGCCCACAGAATCTTTCCGTCGGGGCCGACCCAGTGCATCGAAACCGGCGCGTGCTCGACGAAATCCTGCAGCCGATTCTTCATCTCGCGGACGGTGTGTTCGGCCCGCCGTCGTTCGAGTACGCGTCCCAACTGCTCGCCCACGACTCCGACGAGCCGGAGGAGCTCGTGATCGGGCGCCTGCTCGTCGGTCGAGAAGAACTCGAGCACCGCTTCGATCTGGCCGTCAACCTTGATCGGGAAGCCGAAACCGCTGCGCACATCACCGAGGTCCTGAACCTCGCGCCGGACGAAGTTCGGATCACGCCGAATGTCGCGGATCCACGCGGGCTCGCCCTGCTCGAGGATGCGGCCGGGCAGCCCGACTCCGCTCGCGAGTGGAGTCTTCCGCGTCGCGTCAATGAATGCGCGCCAACGGGGGTCGTCGACCGCGCCCGCCCAGATCCCGGTGGGATGAAGACGATCAGGGTCGCCATTGCGCGTGTACGCGTGTCCGATCGGCCAACCGGTGAGTTCACAGACGATCTCGAGACAGCCGCGGAGCGCTTCGTCGATCGATCCGGTCGCCGCGGCGAGCGTGGTCGCCTGGTAGAGCAGCTCGGCGCGGACGGCGCGGCGTTCGGCGGCGAGCGCGTGGCCGTTCGGCGGCTCTTCGCCGTTCTTGTTCGAAGCCGGTTTCGCTGACGACGAACGGACACCCTGCTCCTTCCGCCGGGAAGTCGGATCCACCGTCGTTTCTTCACCGTCGCTCATTCATCCCCCGACGCGATGATCGTGGTCGCCTTAGACAACAACGCGCCGGGAACCGGGGAGCCCTCATGATGACCGGGACATGGGCCGTCGCGGATCCCGAATACCGATGCTCATCATCTCCAATCATCCTAATGACCCGGACCCCTCGCATCCAGCGGATTCCCGCTCGCTCCGTCTCTTCCGGCCGGGGTCAATAATGACACTATGAACCCGAGCGACACCACCATCGGCTGGATCGGGACCGGCGTCATGGGCGCCTCCATGGCGTCGCGGCTCCTCGACGCCGGATTCCCCGTTCATCTCTACACCCGGACGCGCGGAAAGGCGGCCGCCTTGCTCGAGCGCGGCGCCGAATGGGCCGCGTCACCCAGGGCCGCCGCGGACAAGTGCGAAGCGCTCTTCTCCATCGTGGGTTACCCCCACGATGTCGAAGCGGTCTACTTCGGCGACGACGGCGTCTTCCAGGCGGCCAACCCGCCCCGTGTCGTCGTCGACATGACCACGAGCAGTCCCGCCCTCGCCGAACGCCTCGCCGCCCGCGCCGCCGAACTCGGCGTCCACGCGATCGACGCTCCGGTTTCGGGCGGTGACATCGGGGCCCGGGAGGGCACGCTTTCCATCATGATCGGAGGCGACGCCGACGCCGTCGAATCCGTCCGGCCGATCCTCGAGCACATGGGCCGCAAGATCACGCGTCTCGGCGGACCGGGCGCGGGCCAGCACACGAAGATGGTGAACCAGATCCTCATCGCGACGATGATGATCGGCGCCTGCGAGGGACTCCTCTACGCCGATCGGGCCGGCCTCGACCTCGATCGTGTCATCGAAGCCGTCGGCGGGGGGGCCGCGGGCTCGTGGACCATCAACAACCTCGGGCCGCGCATGGCCCGGCGCGATTTCGAGCCCGGCTTCTACATCGAGCACTTCATCAAGGACATGAACATCGCCCTCGCCGAAGCGCGGCGGCTCGGCGTGAGCGTGCCCGGCCTCGCGCTTTCCGAACAGCTCTACCAGGCCGCGAAAGACCAGGGGCTCGACCGCCGCGGCACGCAGGCGCTGCTCCTCGTACTCGAGCGACTCGCCGGAATTGATCGCGCATGAGGCGTCCGCCGGTCCGGTCCATCGTCGTCCTCCTTCTTATCGCGATCGTCGCGACGCCGATCGCTTCGGCGCAGCGGCTGCGTCTCGGCGATCCGAAGCCGCCTGAACTCGGCGCCTCGAGTTACGCGTTTCGGCGTGCGTTCGAATTGCGCGCCGAAGTCGATCGCCTGCCGCGCGACGACGCCACGGCGAACGCGGACAGCGCCGGCGTGATCCTCGACGCGTCGCGTCGCGCCTGGCGACAGGTCGCCGCGACCTGGCTCTCGGCCGCGACCTCGTTCGATCGCGCTGGGATCGATGACGATGAACTCGAGTCGGCGCTCATCGTCGCCGGACATCGGCTCGCTGACGCGGGGCCGACGCTCGACGCATGGCTGAACTCGCTCGAGGCAAACGGTGACTTCGACCTCGCCACGCGCGAGGCGGCGCTCTGGGGACTGCGTCGATTCAACGAGCGCGCCGCGACGCTCGACGCGAACGCGGCGCCGCCGAAGTCGTTTGAATCGCTCGACGCGCACACGCGGCGGTTCATTCGACCGCTGTTCGACGCTGTACTCGCCACGGCGCCCGACGCGACGCCATACTCCGGCTGGACGCTGTCCTCGCAGCCGCCCGAGCCGTCGAGTCGCCTCGCCGCGACGCGCGATCGAATCAACCAGGCTTCGATCGACGACGCCGTGCGCGCCGCGGCGCTCAGCCGACTGAACGAACTCGAGACAGCACAGTCATTCCGCATCGCATGGCCCGACCTCGACGCGGCGCTCACCGATCTCGAGTCGCTGACCCGCGTCGCCGAAGTGACGGCCGCGGCCGACTGGCTGGGCGCCGGGGTCGTGAGCGATCTGATTACACTGCTCGCCGAAGCGACGGCGCTGGTCGGAGACGATGAGGCTCGGGCCGCGAACAGCGGTCGCCTGCGCCGCCTCGAGTTCGCCCGCCGGATCATCGAGTCCACCGCGACGCTGCGCGGGGCCACCGGTCGCGACCGCATCGCCCTTCGGGCGCTCGAAGAACTCATCACGAACCTCGATGTCCGCGCGGTCGATACCGCCGCGCTCGTGCGCCTTCGTCTGCTCGCCGACATTCTCGACGGCTTCATCGAATTCCGCACGATGAGCGAATCGAAGATGCGCCTCGAGATGCGTCGCGCGCACAAGCTGATCGAAGACGCGTACCGCGAAGTCGAGCAGGAGCTTCTCGATCAGCTCCGCCGCCTCGAGGAACCCCGCGAAGCGCTGAGTGATCCCGACTTCCTCAGTCTGAACGCGAAGCGGCGCACCCTCCTCGGCGACATGCGTCGCCTCCGTTCGGTCGATCAGTGGATCGAGCGAATGGCGGACGGTGACCGCGCGATCGAGCGCGATCTCACGCTACGACTCGTCGCCCTCGCCGAAGCGCTCGCGAACCCGATGACCCGACCCGACGCGGCGGATCAACTCGCTGCGTTCGACAATCAGGCCTCGCGCTTTCTCGTCCTGCCGCTGGAAGAGAGGATCAACTCGAACGACGCGACGACGCTTCGGCCGCTCGAGTCGCTCGCCCTGCGCCTGCCCACGATCATCCGGGAGAAGCGCAACCTCTGGATTCTCGCGTGGGCCCGACGACCGGACGCGGTCCCGGGCGCCGCGGCCGAAGTGGAGGCGCTCGAGCGTTTCCTCGCCGCCCATAGAGCATCGCTCCGGCTCGACGCGCTCGGCGACTCGCCCGCGTCGCTCAACGCCTGGGCGCCGTGGTACCTCGACGCGAGCACGATCGCCGCCGGCCGGTCGCGTCTCGAGCGTGGGCGTGACGGAATCGCGCCGCTGGTCGACCGCGGCGGGCCGCCGCTCATCCGCGCGCTCGATGAACTCGATCGCGACGCCGGGTTCGCTCTCGCCGTCGCGTCGCTGCTCGATCAGGCGCCGGTCGACGGGGATCGATCGGCCACCTCGCTCGCGGGTCGCCTGAGCCCGCTCGTCTACCCGCCCTCGTCCGGGGCGCCGCTTCTCGCGGCGCGCGGCCTCGTGAGCCGCCTCGTCCGCTGGCAGACCGAGGATGATCATCCGGCGCCGACCCGCTCGCGTGATGAACGCCGCGAACTCGCCGCGTACCTCGAGTTCGCGTCGGAGCGCGTGCGCGTGGCGGCCGACGCGGCCGGAATGAAGTCAGTGGGGGAGTGACCGCGTCAGGCGGACCCACAAAATGAAATCGAGCTCCGGCCGAAACCGGAGCTCGATGGATTGGCGTACAAGTATGAAGCGTTCGAACGAGCGAATCAGCGCTTCGAGAACTGGAAGCGACGACGGGCGCCCGCGAGACCATACTTCTTGCGTTCGACGCGGCGCGCGTCACGCGTGAGGTAGTTCTTGTCGCGGAGCGTCGACTCGAGCGACGCGTCGTAGACGCGGAGGGCGCGGGCGACGCCGAGGAGAATGGCGCCGGACTGGCCGGTGTACCCGCCGCCGCTCACATTCACATGTACATCGAGCTGACCGAGCGTGTTCGTCGCCTTGAGCGGCGCGACGCAGTCGTTCCGATCGCGAAGCTCACTGAAGAAGTCATCGATCTCGCGACCGTTGATCTTGAACTCGCCCTTGCCGGGACGAATCCGCACGCGGGCGACGGCGCTCTTGCGGCGACCGGTTCCCCACCACCAGCCGAACTTCTTCGCCTCTTCACCGTGCTTGAAGGTGATCTCGGCGGGGGGCTGCTGCGTGTCGGTGACCTTCGGCTCCGTCTCGGGCGCGCCAAGACCGCCGGTCAGGTTCTCCTTCATCGCCTTCGCCGCGTCCGTCGCGCTCATGTGCTTTTCGCTCACGGTCAATTCTTCCTTTATCGAACACATGTCGCGGCGTCTCATGCCGCGTCGTGCCTGCGTCTCTCACTCAGTCGGTCAGACTTCGAGCGGCTCGGGCCGCTGCGCTGCGTGCGGATGCTCCGCGCCGCGGTACACCTTGAGCTTGCTGTACATTTGACGGCCGAGCGGTCCCTTCGGGAGCATGCGCCGCACCGCGTTCTCGACGACGCGCTCCGGGTGCTTCTCGAGCAGTTCGCCGTAGGTTCGCGTCTTGAGCCCGCCCGGATACCCGGTGAAGCTCTTCGCGAGTCGCTGTTCCGTCTTGCGGCCGGTCATGACGACCTTCTCGGCGTTCGTGATGACCACGAAATCGCCCGTGTCGACATGCGGGGTCCACTCCGGACGATGCTTGCCCTGAAGCACGCGGGCGACTTCCGCCGCCATCCGTCCGAGCACGCGGCCTTCCGCGTCGACATGCCGCCACTTCGGCGTCACATCGCTCGACTTGGCCATATAGGTCTGCCGTGTCATTCGTCGAACCTCAAATCTGCGGTCAATAGCACACACCGCCGACAACGGCCGGCGGAGCCGGAAAGGATAGCCGCGCGTCCCCGATGGTCAATCCGCCCGGCCGCATTCCCGGCGGTCTGCGGCCCGATTTCGCCCCCGTTTCCGGACCTTCCCCGACCAGGCCCCGTCCTTCTTCATGCCGCCGGCGCCTGCGGGCCGATGCCATGTCCCGTCAGGCCGATCTTCCGACATGTCCCATGGCGTTTCCGCGGGCACACTTTCCCATGAAGCAGTCCCGACCCCCTCGGCTCGATCGATCACCGTCCCGGAGGATCGAAGCGATCGATCGAACCACCCCGTTTGTCTGAAGGAGGCTCGAACCATGGCCGGCATACTTCTCGCCATCGGTGTCGTCCTGAGCATTTTCATCCTCTCCATGGTTCCGAAGGCCCCGAACACCGCGGCCCGGGCCGGGCTCGGCATCGTCGCCCTCGCGGTGCTTCTCGTCTTCGTCTCCGTGAGCTCCGTCCGGTTCGTCGGCGAAAACGAAGTCGGCGTCGTGGTGAAGAACTACGGCCCGGATCTGCCGCCCGGGAACATCATCGCCCGCAATGGCGAGAAGGGACCCCAGGCCGACATCCTCGGCCCCGGCTGGCACTTCTTCCTCTGGCCCGGCCTGTACGATGTCGAGATCAGCCCGATCATCGAGATCACCGAAGGCGAAGTGGGCCTCCTCACCGCCTCCGACGGTCAGCCGCTTCCCGCGGGCGAGTCGTTCGCGCCCGAATGGACCGCGGACCAGATGAGTTCAATGCTCAACGACGGCAATTACTTCGTCGAGAACGGATTCAAGGGCCCGCAGTCCACGGTCCTCAAGCCCGGCAAGCACCGCTTCAATCCGAAGCTCTTCGCCGTGGATCGCGTTCCCGTGACGAACATCGAGAAAGCGACCGTCGCGGTGATCAAGTCGAATGTCGGCACGCCGCCCGAAGGCGTCGCCGCCGGCGCCGAGTCGCTCGTGCCCCGCGGTCAGCGCGGCATCTGGCTCGAGCCATACACGCCGCAGAAGCTTTACCTGAACACGAAGGCCTATGAGGTCACCGTCGTCTCGACCCGCAAGAGCACCGTGCGCTACGGCATCGGCGGGACGGGTGACGAAACGGAAATCGAGGTCCGCACTTCGGACGGCTTCACCTTCCCCGTCGATGTGCGCGTCGAATACCGCATCAAGCCCGAAGACGCGTCACTCGTCGTCGCCGAGTTCGGCGACGACAAGGAGACGCTCCGCCTGCGCCTCGCGTCCGCGGTGCGCGCGATCTTCCGGAACAACGCCGAGAATGTGAAGGCGCTCGACTATGTGAAGCAGCGCTCGCAGCAGGAATCGTCAACCACTTCGACACTCGCGAGCGCCATGAAGGAAGTCGGCGTGACGATCGAGGCGGTTCGCATCGGCGAGATCGGTGACGAACAGTCGCTCGGCGCGCTCCTCAAGACGCAGACCGAGCGCGAGATCGCGATCCAGGAGCAGATCACCCTCGAAGAGCAGCAGCGCGCCGCGGAGAAGAAGAAGGACCTCTCGCGCACCGAGCAGGAAGCCGAGGAGGAGCGGCGCCTCGCGACCGCAAGCTACGGCGTGCAGATCGCCGAGCAGGACAAGGAGAAGCGCATCATCGAGGCGAACGCGGAGGCCGAGGCGATCCGCATTCAGGCGGAAGCCCAGGCCGAGGCGTTCCGCGTCATCGCCGAGCAGATCGGCGCCGGAAACACGGCGCTCGTTGAGTTGCTCAAGATCGTCGGTGAGCGCGGAATCAACATCACGCCGCGCGTCATGGTCGTCGGCGGCCAGGGCGCGAACGGCGAACGCGTCGCCGAGGACGCCCAGACCACGGCGCTCATCGGAACCATGCTGGATACGATGATCGACCGCTCGCCGCAGCCCGAAACCGTGGCGAGTCAGCAGCAGCCCTGACGGAGCCGGTGAACGCCGCGCTCCGCTCGCTCGAGTCGAGGAGCCGGCCGATGAATCTCGCACGACACGCGGCGGCGAAGGGCCAACCCTTCGCCGCCGTTCTCATTTTCGTGTTCGCGTTAATCGATTGCGGGGCCGTAGTCGACGGCGCGCCGCCTGAGATCGTCATGCAGCGCCTCGATGTGCGCCTCGATCTCGAGAACGCCTCCGCCCGCATCGAGTCCGACTTCACGATGCGCGGCGCCGGCGCGTTCGATCTTCGTCTGCCCGATTCGGTCGACGCCGAATCGATCCGCTGGCTCGAATTCGACGCTGCGGTCTCGCCGCTCGAGAACGATCCGACACGCTTCCGCGTCACCGTGGATATCGACGACGAGTCGGTGCTCCGCGTCATTTACACCGCAACCTTTGATGATGATCCCGCCGCGGGTGAAGCGCCCGGCGCCATTCACAACTTCGCCGTGCAGGCGACGGTCGGCGCCGACGGCGCCTTCCTCTCCGAAGGATCGAACTGGCACCCGCAACCGCTCGACGAGGACGGCCGCCCGCTCCTTCGTCCAATGAAGACGACCATTCAGGAGATCGACGGCTGGCTCTTCGTCGCCTCGGGAAATCCGGCGTGCGACCTCCAGCCGGCGATCGAAGCGTGTTCGATCTGGCGCACGCCGCGCCCGGTCGAGGGCGTGACCCTCTTCGGCGGGCCGCGCGAGCGACGGGCCCGCGTGTGCGAGACACCGCACGGCCCGGTCGCCGTCGTCGCGCAGTTCGCGGTGGGGAATGTCGAGCAGGCCGAGACCTTTCTCGACGCCGCCTGCGAGTACATCGCGCTCTACACCGGGCGCCTCGGCCCGTTTCCGTACGAGCGCTTCACGATCGCGGAGAACTTCTTCAGCTCCGGCTTCGCCTATCCCGGCTTCACGCTGCTCGGGCCGCGTGTGGTCGCGATGGGGGACCGGGCCGCGCGCGGCTATGGCTACCTCGACCACGAGATCCTCCACAACTGGTGGGGGAACGGCGTGTATGTCGATCCCGACGACGGCAACTGGTGTGAAGCCCTCGCGACCTGGGGCGCGAACTACGGACGGCGCCTCGTCGACGGCGGCGAGGACGCTGGACGCGAATACCGGCGCGGCGTGATCATGCGCGCCTCCGTCGATCCCGATTCGTTCGACAATGCGGCGCTCGACCGGTTCGGGCGCGACGCGTCGGTCGATCGCTTCGTCGGATACGACAAGGGCGCGTTCGTCTTCGCCATGCTCGAAGACCTCGCGCCCGGCGCCACCCCCGACGAGCGTCGCGCGTACGCGTGGGCCGCGTTGCGTTCGTTCGCCGAATCCCACCTTGGACGGCGCGCCGGCTGGGACGAACTCGAAGAGGCGTTCGAATCGGCGTACAGCGAATCGCTCGACGACTTCTTCGACCACTGGGTCCGCCGCCACACGACGCCGCACACGGTCGTGCCCGGCGCCGACGATCGCGTCGTCGCGTTCGAGTTGCAGTACGCGATGGGACAACCGAAGGACCATCTCTTCGAATTCGCCTTCGGCGCCGGAGGCACGCGCGTCGAGATTGATCCGGAGTTCCGGCTCTATCGCATCGTTCCCCCGGCGCAACTGATCCCAACGCTCGCGGGCACGCTCGGCCCGGGTGGCGTTCGGATCGACGCGCGCGGCGTCGAGCGTCCGGAACTCGACACGCTCCGCCGCATGATCGACGCGAGCGCCGAAGACGATGACAGCGCCGAGAACCTGTTCCTCGTCGGCCGCGACGCGTTCGAGGCGAACGCCGACCTCATCGCGCTCGGCGACGACTCCATCACGCTTACCGATGACGGCGTCGGCTTTCGCGTCGGCGGAGAGGAATACGACGATCCAGCCCACGCCGTGCTCCACACCATGGCGCATCCCGACCAGCCCGGGCGCTTCATCACCGTGTTTCTCGCGAACGGCGACGCGGGGTGGAGCCGCCTCCGCCTCGCGCCCTTCTATTCGCGCGATTCGACGATCGTCTGGTTGAACGACGAAGTGATCGAGCGGCGCCTCTTCGAGCCCGATCGGCGAATCTTCCTCACGCCGCCTGAAGACGCGTCGTCCGGACCCGGAGGCTGAATTCGATCGGGCGCCGGCTTTCATGTTCGACTTCAGTCCCCGGCCGACGCGGCCGACCCATTCCGGGGCCTGAACGACCCTTCGCGCCCGGAACCGGCTGTGGTATACTGACTTCGATCGACCCACCCCGCGGCGTCGCGCCGCCGTGCCGCGCCGCCCGACACCTTCGGTAGATGAGATGACGACGAAGCGACTCGATATCGAATCCGGATTCGATCAGGGCAAGCGCATCGAACTCGGCGAACAGCCCGTCACGATCGGCCGCCATCCGGACAACCTCTTTGTCATCGGCGATGAACGCGCGAGCCGGTTCCACTGCGTCGTCGATTTCGATCGCGGCGACTATGTCCTGCGCGATCTCGACTCGAGCAACGGAACGAAGCTCAACGAGCGCGCCATCGAATGGGCGCGCCTCCAGCCCGGCGACGCGTTCCGCATTGGCGACACGCGCTTCCGCTTCGTCGATCCCGATGCGCCGCCCGCGAAGAAATCCGCCGCCGCCGCGACGACCGCCACCGCGGCCGGAGGTGGCGGGCGCTCGTTCGATCCCGTGAAGTTCGATCAGTCTCCGCTCGAAATCGACGACATCGTCGCCGGCCGGGGGAACGCCGGCGGCGCCACGCGTTCCGCGCCGGCCGACTCGTCATCGGTCGCGGCGCCTTCGCTGGAGGAGCCGATGAACGAACTCCGCGCCATGTCCCGCGCGGCGCTCGCCGACCCCGACGCCCCGCTCGATCCCGCCGCGCTCGCGCTCCTCAACGCGAAAGGCGCGCTCACCTACGACTCCGGATCGACCCCCGCCGGAACCGCGAGCGGCGACGCGGTGCAACTGCTGCGTCTCATGCTCCTCACCGCGCTCATCACGCGCGCGACCGATCTCCACCTCGAACCGAACGGCGACCGGTACTCGGTGCGCCTGCGTGTCGACGGCGCCCTGACCGACGCCGCGTCGCTCGACGCCGCCGCGTTCGTCCGCCTCGCCGGCGTCGTGAAGGCGCTCGCGGGGCTCGAGGTCGCCTCGTCCGACCTCCTCCAGGAAGGGCACTTCTCCGCCCAGGCGCTCAACCGGCGCATCGGCTATCGCGTGAGCGTTTCGAAGTCGGGCGCCGAGCAGCGCCTCGTCATCCGCATCGCCGATTCCCACCGCGCGCCCCGAGAGCTTGATGAGCTTCGTCTCCCCGAGCCGACGCTCGAGCGGCTCCGCGCGTTCCTTCGGCGCGAGGCCGGCTTCCTGCTCGTCGCCGGGCCGGCCGGGTCCGGCAAGACGACGACCGCGTACGCGGCGATGCGCGAAGTCGATCACCGGCGTCGGCGCGTCGTCACGATCGAGGAAACCATCGAGTACCCGCTCGAAGGCGCCGCGCAGCTCGCGGTGAACGGCTTCAAGGGTGAGTCCGCCCAGGCGATTCTGCGCACGGTCCTGCGTCAGGACGCCGATGTCATCTTCCTCGGCGAAGCGAACGACCGCGACACCGTCGCCGACGCGTTCGACGCGTCGACGAGCGGCCGCCTCGTCCTCTCGACGATCGAAGCGATGGACGCAGTGAGCGCCGCGTTCCGAGTGCTCGACCTCGGGCTCGAGCCGTACCGCGTCGCGTCGTCGCTCAGCATGATCCTCGCCCAACGACTCATCCGCGTCCTCTGCCCGAGTTGCAAAGAGGAAGGGAAGCCGACGGAGGAGCAGCTCGAATCGCTCCGCGCCGTCGTCGAGTTCGAGCCCGCGGTCTACCGACCGGGCGGATGTCCGCGCTGTCTCGACACGGGATACCGCGGCCGCCGCGCGATCGTCGAATTGCTCGTCGTGACCGACGCGCTGCGCGATGAGATCCTCGAGTCGCCGACGATCCAGGGCGTCCGCGCCGCCGCGAACCTCGACCCGCGCGACACACTCCGCGGCCAGGGCTTCACCCTCGTCGCCCGCGGCCTCACTACCTTCGGCGAAGTGAACCGCGTCGCCGGGGCGTGATCGCACGCCTCGTAAGCCCGGCTCTTGCCGAACGGTCGCGCCGTAGGTTCGGCTCTTGCCGAACGGTTGTGCGTTCGTGGTTCAAGAGGGATTCGTGTAGTACGGAACGCGTGCGGCAGTTCGCCCGCCCAACCGTCAGGCAACAGCCTGACCTACCGGGACGATCTCAATTCTCAAGTCTCAAATCTCCGATTTCAGATCTCAGATTTCAGATTTCAGATCTTCCGTCTCGAGCGCTGTCCCACCTGTGGCTTCCCGGAACCTCAGCCACAGCCACCCGATGGACAACGAAGTACCAATGGGTGGCTGTGGTTGGTCCGCAGGGAAACCACAGCGAATGAAACGACGGCGCCGGGTCCAGTGAAGGCGCACGATCGCCCTGTAGGTTCGGCTCTTGCCGAACGGTCGGTCGTTCGTAGTTCGAGCGGCGTTCGCGTTGAACGCGAGGCCTGCGCGAGATCGCACGCCCAACCGGCAGGCAATAGCCTGACCTACCGAATCGCCAACCCGCGCGTGTGCCACGGCCTTCCAGGCCGTGCGAATGGAACGAGGGCGTGGGTGACGAGGTCGGCCGGGGATGACTCGCGCGCCGTCCGCCGCCCACGCACGGCCGACACGGCCGTGGCACACGAGTTGATACGCTCGCCTCAAATCTCAAATCTCAAATCTCAAATTCCAGATCTTCCGCTCCGAGCGCCGTCCTCCCTGTGGCTTCCCCGAGCCTCAGCCACAGCCACCCAGCGCAAACGGGACAACGAAGGGGTGGCTGTGGTTGGGCCGCAGGGAAACCACAGGGCATGGAACGACTGTGTCCGTGACGAAGATCGCGCTTCAGCGTCTCCCCGATCCGATTCTGAGAAACGAATTGACGAATTCCGCGACAGTTCCCATCCTGGGGGTGGGGGCCGCTTGCATCTGCTTGGCGCCGATCGATGTCCGGGCGACCCCGGATCGTGCGGCTGTAATTGAGAGGGATCGAGATGTCGAGGAGAATATTCTGCATCGTGTCCGGTCTACTGCTATTGACCGGAGTCGGCGTCTCGTCCGGCGCCGCGGGTCCGCATCCCGTCGCGATCATCGACCTCGGCACGCTGGGGGGTGTCGGATCCACCGCACGAGGGATGAATGAAGTGGGTCAGGTGACCGGTGCAGCGCGCTCAGGATTCTCGACATTCAATCCCTATGTGTGGGAGCAAGGGGTAATGGCGCCGCTTTCAGGCGTCGGTATGTGCTGTGAAGGCGAGGGCTGGGAAATCGCCGAGACGGGGCATGCTGCGGGCGCAAGTGTAAGTGCAGACCAGCCTGCGTTATGGCGTGACGGTGTGGAGACCCCCCTTGGCACACTCGGGGGAGACAGCGGGCGAGCGCGGGCGCTCAACGACCTCGATCAGGTTGTCGGTGAATCTGAATTCGAGCCCGGCTCATTGCTGATTCACGCCTTCTTCTGGGAAGACGGCGTGATGATCGATCTTCACCCGCCGTTCAGCGATGACCAGAGTGTCGCCTACGACATCAATAATAACTCGCAGATCGTGGGTCTCGCGTCGAATCCGAGCGGGGGAACACTGGCGGTTCTATGGGAAGAACTCGTCGCGACTGACTTGGGCTCACTCGGCGGATCGGTGAGTGTAGCCTACGGAATAAACGAACTGCATCAGATCGTCGGCTATTCACATGAGCCGTCCGGGTTCGGTCAACTCTTCTTTCGACGGGCCTACCTGTGGGAAAACGGCGAAATGCGATCGATTCACTTCGATTCATACTTCGACAGCAGCCGTGCGATTGACATCAACAACCTCGGCATGATCATCGGTGAGTACGACAATGGCGACTTGGACGAGCGATCGCCGGCCGTCTGGTTGAGCCCTGATGGGCCGAGTCTGCATGTGGCGCGGATGCTTCCGCCGAACAGCCGGTGGGCGCCGCAGTGGATGTTCCTCGAGGATCTCAACGACTCGGGGCAGATCGTCGGACTCGGCTGGCACTTTCAACCGGAGCGCGGCGCTTTCGAGGACCGCGGCTTCCTCATCACGCCGGTCGAGCACGAGTTCGCGCTTTCCGATGTCGCGCCCGGGATCGCCGGGCAGGTGAACGGGATCAGGGCGAGCGGACTCGAGCCGGGCGAGCGCGTGTACTTCCTCTACTCGCAGCGTGGCGGCGGAACCGTCCTGCCCATGTGCGAGATCCTCGACGCGACGCTCCAACTCGACTACCCGTCGGTCATCACGAGTGTCCGGGCCGACGCAAACGGCGAGGCGCTCCTCCTCGTCGAGGTCCCCGCCGCGGCCCGCGCGCGAGGCGACATCCTCATCCAGGCCGTGGTCCCCTCGTCGTGCAAGCTGAGCGAGTTGCGCGTGGTGCGGTTCGAGTAGGTTCGGCTATTGCCGAACAGTTGGGCGCGCGTGGTCGAGCGGGATTCGAGCCGAACGAACGACCTGCAAGAGATCGGCCGCCCAACCGGCAGGCAATAGCCTGACCTACCGGGACGATTTCAAATCTCAAATCTCAGATCTCAGATCTTCCGCTTGGAGCGCTGTCCTCCCTGTGGCTTCCCCAAACCTCAGCCACAGCCACCCCGCGCCGAGCCTGAACGAATACCCTCTCCGTCTCTTCGTCTCTCCGTCTCTCCGTCTCTCCGTCTCTCCGTCTCTCCGTCTCTTCCGAAAAAAACGAAGAGCCGGACTCGCGCCCGACTCTCCGTAACCCGCAATTGAAATCTCAGTTTCCGTTCGTCAGTTCTTCTCGCGCTCGTACTGCTCGAGCACTTCCTTGAGCTGCGTGCGCATCGGCCCTTCGTTCTCCGACTCCACCGCCTTACGCTGCCACTTGATCGCGGCGTCGAGGTCGCCCTTCTCGTAGTAGACCCGCGCGAGCGTGTCGAGAATGGCGCCGTTCTTATGGTCCGACAGCTCCGCGGCCCGCTGCGCCACCTTCATCGCGAAGTCGAGGTTCCGCTCCTGCACCTTCGGATTGTCCACGACGAACCACGCGATGGAATTGAGCGCGTTCGCGTTGTCCCAGCTCCGCTCGACTGCCTGCTCGCCGATCTTGTATGCCTTCGCCGGCTCGTTCATGTCGCCGAGCATGACCTGGAACTTCGTCGAGAGGAGGTAGCCGTAGCGCTCTTCGTCGACCTTCATGAGTTCGTCGATGTAGCCGAGCGCTTCCTGGTAGTTCCCGCTCTTCATCGCCTCGTTGAGTTTCCGCTGCGCTTCGAACTCGCGGCGGAACTCGTCGCGGTTCCACTCGTCGCGCACGACCTTCGCGAGCGGATCGTCGATGCGCACTGGATGGCCGATCCATTCGACCTCGCCCGTCTTGCCGACGATGAACGCCGTCGGAATGCCGTTCTGGCCAGCGGCCTTCATGTACGAGTCGAAGACCGAGCGATCCGGATCGGTCGCGAGCGTGTAGTCGATCTTGTCGTACCAGAGGACATTCTCATCGTCCTTCTGCGCGAGGAAGTCGACGACGGTCGCAAGCTTCTCATCGCTCACGCCGATGAAGGTCACGCCGTAGTCGCGGAACTCGGTCTGCAACTCCGAGATGTGCGGCATGCTCGCGCGGCACGGGCCGCACCAGGTCGCCCAGAACTCGACGACATAGACCTTGCCGTTTTCGAACGACTTGACCTCTTCGCCCTTCACCCAGTGTGAGATCTCGATCGCCGGCGCGGCGTCACCGACCGAGAGATCGCCCTCGGCGAACGCGACGCCGCCGGTGACGAGTCCCATCGCCGCGGCGCTTCCGATCCACTGCATTCCTCGACGCATGTTGCGCTCCTTCGTTGTTCGTCATCGCATCGCCGACGCGATGTCGTGTTACCGATTCGTCCCCGGGACGGCTTCCCGCGAGCGGCGGGCGCCATGGAGGCGAACGCCCCGACGCGTCCCGCCGAGCCCACCGGCCGCAGTCCTTTATATACAGGTATATGTCGTGTCGCCCGCCGGGCTGCGGCAACCCCGGGGCGCCGGGGACCATTTCCGTCCGCGGTGGTGATCCGCTCGCGGAACGAGGGGGCCCCGCACGGGGCGGAGGCGTAGGCCTCGCATGTCCGCCGGTCCGCAGAACTCCGGACGACGGCGAGGCGTACCATGAACGGATGAAGATTCGTTCACCTCATCCGCCGAAATCGTGGCCGACCGGCTGGAGCGCGGTCGTTTCCGTATCCCGCCGTACGACAGACGGTAACGCCTTAATCCCTGATTAAACAGCACTTCGGGACATGTCAGCCCCTCCAAAAGTGGAGTATTTGGGGCTGTCGAAACGATTATCGGTCCCTAATATGGGGGCCACGGTGATCGAAGCCACCGCACGACACGCCCCTGGGGTCAACCGTACGACGCGTGTCGTTCCCCACCCTGGAAACCGAGATTGGATGATTGAAGCCAGCGGCCGATCGAGGCCATGACTGCCCGGTGTCGCTACAGGAGAACCGCAAAATGATGATGTCACGCGCGTGGGCGCGATCGCGACCGACGTTCATCGCTCTTGCCTCATTCCTCTTCGTTCTCACCCAGTTCGAATCGACCCTCCTCGCCCAAGAGTGCGATCCCTACATCCACTGGGCCGTGCGCAGCTCCCTGCGCGACGACATGCGACCGCTCCCGGGCCAGTACGAGCTCTATTACACGATGGAGCACTCGATGGACCTGAGCGGCCTCCCCATCAGCCGCGACATCATCGATGTCCCCGAAGCCGCGTTCCGCATCGCGAACTGTGACCCCTCCGTCGCCATGTGGAGCGAGGCCGATTACAACACCTACCCCGAGCACGGCCTCCACGAGATCTTCGACGGCCTGCCCGGCGCCCCCGACTACGCGAACTGGGTCGAGAACCGCGACCTCTTCCTCGCCGAGTACTATTCGCAGGTCCAGTGCCTCGTCGAGCACCTCGTCCCCGTCGGCGGGGCCTACGACAAGCTCGTCATCGACTGGGAAACCTGGAGCCCGCTCTGGAGCGCCGAGGGCAACCTCAACAATGGCGAGCAGGAGAACTGGCGCGAATGCGTCCGCGCGATCAACGACCGCGCCATCGGCGGCTGGGACGATCAGTTCCTCACCGAAATCGTCCGCTACATCCCCGGCGTGAGCATTTTTGACACGCTCGGCACGCAGGATTTCACCGACCTCGAAATCGTCGACCCCGATGTCGCCGAAGACCTGCTCAAGACCTCCTGGGAGCACTACGCCCGCGAGTTCTACACCGACTCCGTCAATCAATTCAAAATGAACCGACCTGAACTCAAGGTCGGTTTCTATTTCCGGCCGATGCGCGGCGGCATCATCGTCACCGAGCACACCCGCCAGCTCAACGATCAGCTCTCGTGGTTGTGGGAAATCGTCGACATCTTCTCGCCCGGCTGGTACGCCACGCGCTGGGCCTGGGACGAGCGCGCCCGTCTGCCCGAGCCGCCCGTCGACATGGAAGACTGCCCCGGCTACCAGTGCTTCAGCACCATCCACTATCGCGACTACCGCGACTTCTACCGCACGAACATCGATGAACTCCTCCGCCTCAAGTTCCAGTACGGGTCGGAAGACACGCTCCTCATTCCCTTCGTGACCTGGAACTACGGCAAGGCGCTCTCCGAGCCCGGCGATGGGTGCTGCGAGGAGTACAAGCGCTCGTTCCTCAACTCGATCAATCTCGAGGAACAGCTCGTCATCCCGTACCAGTATGTCTCGAGCCGCTACGGCATCGGGCTCGACGGCCTCGCCGTCTGGGGATACTTCCCCGAAGACACCGAGGCGTATCGACGCAGCATCGAGTGCGAACTCAACACCCGCTGGACGGACATCTTCATCGAGGCCGGCATCTGCTCGAACGGCGGCGGGTCGATGGCGCAGGGCGACTGCCTCACGCTCATCAACCCGATTCGCGATTCCGGCGGACCGAACCGCTACACCTTCAGCGTCCTCGGCGCCGAAGAGGGCGCCCGCGTCCTCATCTACTGGGGTCGCGTCGACGGGCTCACCCCCGTCCCGCTCTGCCCGCTCACGAACATCCGCATCGGTCTCGCGCTGCCCATCGTGAGCGAAGCCCTCGTCGCGACGACCACCGGTCAGGCGACCGTCACCGTCGACGCGCCGGTGAGCATCAGCGGCAAATCACTCCGCTTCCAGGCGGTCGAGCTCGGCTCATGCCGCCTCTCGAATGTAATGCGCCACACCTTCCGCTGATCGACCGACGACATTTTGTCATTCACCCTTCGCCCGCGGCGTCGCAGGTTCTCGAAATCGAGTACCATGCGACGCCGTGGGCTTTTTAACCGAAGCCATCGCCGATCTCGAACGCGACTGGCTCGGCGTCGCCCGGCCGGCGCCCGCCGCCGTCCTCGCCGAATCCGGCTGGTCGCCCGACCGCCCCGCGCCGCCCGGCGTCGACTTCTGTCCGAAGTGCGGCGGGTCGGTCGGAGCGGGGGAGTACCGCGCCTCCCCGGCGCCCGCCGGCTGTCGCGAGTGCCGCGCGCGACGCTTCCCCTGGAACGAAGTCGTCCGCCTCGGCGCCTATCGCGATCCGTTGCGCGGCTGGGTGCACGCGATCAAGTTCACGAAGTGGGACGCCATGGGCCGCGCGCTCGGACGACGGCTCGGCGAATCCGTGCGCGAAGCGCAACTGGCGAACGCGAACGCGCCCGCGAAGAATTCAGAAGCAGTGGGGGCGCCTCGCGCCGCGATCGACCTCGTCATCCCCATGCCGTCGACCTGGCGCCGCCGCGCCCGGCGCGGCGTCGATCACGCCGCCGTCATCGCCTCCGGCGTCGCGCGCGAACTCGACGCGCCCGTCTGTCAGGCGCTCCAGCGCCTCGCCCGCCCGCCCCAGTGGACCGTTCCGCCATCGCGCCGGCGCGACAATGTCCGCCGCTCGATCCGCCCGCGGCGAATCGCCGCCTCGCTCGTGCGCGACGCCCGCCTCGTCCTCGTCGACGATGTGACGACGAGCCGCTCGACGCTCATCGAAGCCGCCCGCGTCCTCCGCGCCCTCGGCGCCGCGTCGATCACCGTCGCCATCCTCGCCGCCGCCGACCCACCCGGCCGCCGCGCCCGAACAACTTCGCCGGGAAATCCCGAGCGATAATGACCCGTCCAAAGCCCATTGAGCGCCCACCAAGCCGGACTGGAGCCCGATGACGCAACGCGTCATCAGCGGAGGTCCGGTTCCGACGCCCACCCGCCGCCCCCACGCAAACCCCAGCCCCACCCAAAAAGAAAGAGAGGCGCGCCCACCGACGCGCCTCCCCGAAATCTCAAATCTCAAATCTCAAATCTCAAATTTCAGATCTCAATTCTCCGACCTCCGACCTCAGATCTCAAATCAAACCCTCGGGTGGCACAGGCCTCCGCGCCTGTGCGAAGCTCGAGCTTCCTCATCCAAAAGGAAAGAGAGGCGCGCCAACCGACGCGCCTCCCTGAAACCTCAAATCTCAAATCAACTCAATCCGCCCGCGCCTCCACCCCTCCGTGCCTCCGCGCCTCCGTGCCTCCCCGTCACCCCTTCGCCGCCGCCGCCGCCGACTCCGCTGCGATCTCCTCGAGCTGCTCGCCCCAGGTCTTCTCGTTGTACCGGAACCGCGTCCGCAACATCTCGCCGTACTCGACGATCGCGTCCTTGTCCCACGCGATGAACACATCGATATACAACCGACGGAACCGCTCCTTCGTGTTCCCGAGCTTGAGGAACAAATCGATGAACTTCCGGTTGAAGTAAAGCTCCGCGAAGGTGTGAATGTGCGAGAGGATCCCCTTGAACTCCTCGACATACCACTTCTCATACTGCATGAGGTACTCCTTCGAGAGGTCGCCCTTCTCGAGTCCCTCATGACAGAGATCCGCAAGCTTGATGCCGCACGACTGCACGATGTTCAACCCCGCCGAGAAGATCGGATCGACGAACCCGCTCGCGTCGCCGAGCAGCACCCATCCATCCCCGACCTGCTCCGTCGCGTAGTAGTGGTACCCCTCGTACTCCGGCCCCTCCGCGTTCTTGCGCGGCGCCGGCTTGAGGCTCGTCACCCGCTTCGCGTTCTCGAGCGCATCCGCCACCTCCGGACGCATCAACACATACTTCTCGTAGAACTTGTCCGCCCCGAGCTCGACATACTCATCCCAGTGCTCGTCGCGGCTCGACACGAGACCGACTGACACGCGGTTACCCTTGAGCGGCGCCCACCAGATCCATCGATTCTCATCGAAGTAGATGTAGAAATTCCCCTCGTCGATCCCGCTCTCGCGCTTCGCGCCTTCCCAGTGCGCAAAGGTCGCGAAGCTCTTGAGCCGCGACATCTCCTGCCGCAGCCCGAGCTTCCGACCGAGGTAGTTCGCCCGCCCGCTCGCGTCGACCACGAGATGGCAGTTCACCTCGTGCGTCTCGCCGTGCCGCGTAAAGCGCACGCCGTTCATGCGCCCGTTCTCGTCATAGAGCACATCATCGACCCGCGCCTCTTCGAGCGCCGTCGCGCCCTTCTCCCGCGCCCAGTTGAGGAGGAACTCGTCGTACACCGCCCGGTCGAGCGTGTACACGAACGCCTGGCACGCCTCCTCATCGGGGAACACATCCTGCTCGAAATTGAACCGCGCCCCGCTCGACGCGACGAACTGTCCGCCCCATTTCTGGATGAACATGTCGTCGAGCATTTCGCGCGTGAGTCCGAGCCGCGCCCAATTCCGCCAGATCGCGGTCGGCGCGATGATCTCGCCCACGACGAACCGCGGGAACTTCGCGTACTCGAGCACGAGCACCGAGCGCCCATGCTCGGCGGCGATCGTCGCGAACGACGCGCCCGCCGGCCCGCCCCCGATGACGACGAAGTCGTAGAAATCCTTGAGTTCCGTTCCGTTCGGCTTCCTGGCGATCATGGGCACAGATCCTTCGGCGAGAGTTCATAACGCGTCGTCGTCTGAGGAGGCAGAGCGACAAAGACCCATCCGTCCGACCGGCGCCCGCTTGAAACGAGGCGTCGGCGTGACTTGAACGGCTGATCTGGTTGTGCGCGAGAGTGATCTTCCTCCCCGCGCGCAAAGACCGCGGCCCCACGCGGTCATGCCACCAACCTCCACCTCCGACGAACTATTGCACACTTCCCCACAACAACGAGTCTGACCATCCATACTAGGGATTCGAACCGACGAGACGACCACCACGGAAATCCCCGGCGCGAACGAACCCCAACCATCCCATGAACCCCTCGCCCGCCCGCCGAGATGCGGCTCGCGCGCGAAATGTGCCATGCGAGAGACGCATGAGCGATCGACCCGATCGCGATCCCGATTGAGCCGAACCCGCCACACGCCGCCCATCCGCCCGATAGCCCGCCCCCCAGCCCGAACCCCTCCACACGCCGGAAATCACGCCGGAGATGGTAAAAGCTCGGCGTTCTCCGGATTCGACGCTCGAATCACACCGTCGCGTCCATACTCGCACCCATCGATCGAACGATCGCGCCCCTCCTCCACGCCGGAGATAAGCCCGGCGTTCTCCGGATTCGACGCTCGAATCACACCGTCGCGTCCACACTCGCACCCATCGATCGAACGATCGCGCCCCTCCTCCACACCGGAGAGAGTAAAAGCTCGGCGTTCTCCGGATTCGACCCTCCGAGCCTGTGCGAAGCGCGCTCACACCGTCGGCGTAACGCGCGCCGGCCTCAACCGCACTCTCTTCCGTTCTCCAACTAATCGCGCCCGGGGTTTTCTCGGTCGTGCAACCCGGACATTGCCACACAATCACCTTTCGATAAACTATCTCACGACTGCGGAGGGCGCACTCAATCTCATCGATTCCTGTCGCCGGAATTCACGTGCGAAAACGACTCGTCATTCTTGGCTGTTCTGCGACGAAGAAGCCCACACCGGGACCTCTTCCCGCGGTTGATCGCTATGACGGTCCGATGTATCGGGTACTGCGGTCCTTTCTTCGAAAACACCGCTGGCCCTCGGATCTCTCAGTGGCGGTCTTGTCTGCAGAACACGGACTCATCGGCGGATTGACGCCGATCGAGCCCTACGACCGTCGAATGTCGGGAGACCGGGCCGCGGAGATTGCGCCGAAAGTCGCGAAGACACTCGAAGCTTGGAAGCCTCTGCATTCGCGCGTCGACCTGGTGCTTGGTCAGTCATATCTGCCTGCAATTGAGGCGACCGCAAGACAGTGTTGGCCAAGTACCACCTCGGTCGCAGGGGGTGGGATCGGCATGAAGCTCTCGTACCTGCGGAAAGAACTCCATCAGAAGGCTCAACCTGCCCATGCTCCGGATCCCGACGACTCCCCGCGAAAGCGGGGGCGTCCCGCCTACTTTCTCCCGGACTGGGATGACTTCGTAGACGCTGATTTCGACTTCGTGAGAGACCGATTCTCATCAAACGACCGTGTCTCCCGTCAGGAACTTCACTGCTCCCAACTTGTCGATTGCCTCGCCGATGGAATCCTCGTCAGCCTCGCACAGAGCACTACAGGGAAGGGGTTGCTGCGTTCACTGGAGGCGTCATCACCCGATTCCCTCGCGCCGACATCGGTGAAGAAACACTTTGGGCTGAATTCGAGGCAGTGGGCCTTCGGCGACTGCGGCGCATTCAGCTATGTCAACGAACACGAGCCGACGATAAGTATCGAGCAAGCCGTCACAATTTACGAGTTGTTCGGATTCGACCTCGGTGCCAGCATCGACCACATCCCGGTTCCAATTGTCATTCGCGAAGGAAAGCGCAGAAGACTGACCAGGGCGGAGCGTAAGGCACGCTTGGCGTTGACCGTTCGGAACGCGGATGCATTTATTTCTGAGTGGCGATACCGCGAATGCCGTTTTCATCCTGTCGGTGTCATTCAGGGCATCACGTCGGAGGACTACGCGAACTCCGTCTTCGCCTACAGCGAAATGGGGTATCGCCGGCTCGCGTTGGGTGGTCTTGTCCCGCGTTCGGATCGCGAGATTGTGGAGATCGTCACGGCCGTCACTGATGCGTTCAAGCAGCTCCGCGAGCGCCCATGGCTGCACCTCATGGGCGTGTATAGACCCGAGATTCAGTCACAACTTCGCGCCATGAAGGTCGATAGCTTCGACAGCGCCACCTACTTCCGCAAAGCATGGCTCCGCTCCGGCCAGAACTACCTCGGCGCCAACGGCCAGTGGTACGCCGCCATCCGCGTCCCACCCTCGCGCGACCCTCGCACCGCCAAACGCCTCAAGGCCTCTGGCAAGTCAGAGAAGAAGATTCGCCAACTCGAACTCGCAGCCCTCCGCGCACTTCGTGGTTACGCCAGCGGCCGAGTCAAACGCGTCGACACCTGCCTCAAACACGTCATGGCCTATGACAGCTTGCTCGACCGAGCTGAAGCCGAGCAGGTCTCATTCGCCGACAGCTACCGCCGCACGCTTGAAGATCGACCGTGGGAGAAGTGCAAGTGTGACATCTGCAGGTCAATCGGCATTGATGCGCTGATCTTCCGCGGCCTGAACCGAAACAAGCGGCGGGGCGCGCACAATACGTTGAAACTCTACGAGAATCTCGGTTCGAGCCGTGGGACTCGACAACGATGACACGCTTTCCTCCTTTGAAAGACGCAGACGAGTTCACCGCCAGCCTTGCTTCGGCGGTAGTACGATTCCAAGAGCATGGATTGGACGAACCCCAAGCCGCCGCCACGTTCGCGCCGCCGTCTGAGCCACTTCACGTCGTTGCGGGTCCCGGTAGCGGCAAGACCACTGTGCTGGTCCTTCGAATCCTCTACCTCGTCTTTGTTCACGGGTATCGCCCCGCTGAGATCATCGCCACGACGTTTACACGCAAAGCGGCCTCCGAAATGCGCTCGCGTGTCCTGGGATGGGGATACGTGCTGCGCAATCACCTCATTGAGGCGTCTGACTCCGAAGAAGTCCGGGGGTGGTTGCGCACCCACTGCGAATTCAGCGATATTCGCCTAGGCACCTTCGATAGCCTCGTTCAGGAGTTCATTGCGGAGCACGGCCCGCGAGAAGAAGACCCACCTGTGGTCATTGAACCGATCACTGCAACCTCGATCATGCTCCTCGACGGGTTGATCTCGAATAATGGCCTCCATAACAGCGCGACACTCCGGCAGCACCTTACGGACATTGGGTACTGGCCCATCAATGCACCGCGCCTCGCCGGATACTTGCGGCAACTTTCAGATCGACTCGCCAACGATCTTGTTGACAAAGACGCCCTCGCAGCATCGTCGCCTGCGATGCAGAGGGCGTGCGCTGCAATCGATGCGTTTCGAGAGTCTCTTGCACGGCGACAGTTGATCGACTATAGCGGCCTGTCAGAGCGGTTCCTTACTTTGGTGATAGACGGTGCGCTCGATGATGGCTTGCAGCAATACCGAGTGATGGTGGTTGACGAATTCCAAGACACGAACTGCCTTCAGGAAGCGTGCTATTTTGAGATGTACTCACGATTCTTAGGTGATGATCAGTGTCCAGCATCACTCACAGTTGTCGGTGACGACGACCAATCTATCTTTCGTTTCCGCGGCGCAACCGTCGAAATCTTTACCGACTTCCCGAATCGAATCGCTACGCACACAGGCGGGCCTGTGTGCGATACGACGTTTCTTAGCAGCAACTTCCGGTCGCGCCCTGGCATACTGTCGCACTTCGACAGGCTTGTCGATCAGCCGGACTTTGCGGACGCTAGAGTAGCCGATAAACCGAGTCTCGTTGCACGGACCCACGGTGGAGCACCAACCCTACAAGGTTTGCCCGTACTCGGCATGTTCGACGACAATCGGGGCACGCTCGCAAATCGGTTGCGCGACATGCTCATAGCCGTTTTTCGCGGAGATGGGTTCCGCGTCCAGTGTGTTGATGCAGAATTTGTGATTCAAGGAACTGAAGATCACGACTTTGCGGATGCCGTTTTGCTGGGTTCCTCTATGGTGGAGAGAAAACCTGAACGCAAAGATCCGCTCAATCTCACTGGCCACCTGCGCGCAGCGCTCGAACCTGATGTTCCGGTATTCAATCCTCGCGGTCGCGCTCTGCACGACGTTCTGGACGTCCAGCGGTTGCTCGGCTTGTTCCTTCAATGCACCGATCCAAATCGCGCGATCCAGACGAGCATCCCGTGGCTTCAAGCGCAATTCGGCGACACGATGGATGGGTGGAGACAACGAGCACAGGATCTTGCGGCTTCAAACCCGGCACCGGGAAACCTAGCGCAGTTCCTGAACGACTGGAGTACTAGGACGTGGAGAAATCGCCGCCGAACCCTGAGGGATTGGCCGGCGATTGAACTGTTGTTTACGCTGACAACTTGGCTGCCGCGGTTCGTTGAGGATCCTGAGTACCAAGTGTACTTAGAGGCGATTGCGCGGGCCGTTGAACAATCCACACCGCTGTCCGCATTCGGCGGCAGGATCGTTTTCGACGACAGATTCGATGGTCCTTCCGTCAAACATTTGCTAATCAACGTGCTAGCTCCGATTGCGGGTGGAGAGATCGACGTTGATGAGGAATTGATACCACACGTTCCTAGACATTGGTTCCCCATGATGACGATTCACCAAGCGAAAGGGCTTGAGTTCCCCTTGGTGATCGTCGACGTCGGTAGCGGAAATGGACACGAGATTCGCGACTTCATGCGGTTCCCGACAAGGCCGTCGGCGGTCCATCATGACGAGGACATCGTGGCGCCGCATTCAGCTCTCGGAAACCTGCGTCAGGCGCGGGATTCGATCACTCGGGCGCGTGATGACCTTAAGCGAAAGTACTTCGTCGCCATGAGCCGCGCCCAATCCGTATTGATCCTCGTAGGACACACGAGGTTCATTGACGGGAACCCACTACCTTCCATTCAAGTGGGTAGCCGATACGACGAAACGCGCATATGGCGCTATATACCAGCCGCACAATGCTCGACGGTCGACACAGATACTGTCGCACTGATTTGAGGCCTACGCGATGACCATTGCGCGAAGAGAACGGGCGTATGAGATTCCACCCTATTCACTAACCGGGGATGTTCTGTCGTTTCGGCGGTGTGGTCTCCAATACCGTTACTACAACCGAAGCAAGCTGCCCCCATCGCGGCCAGTCCAGATGTGGACGGGCGAGTTCCTGCACGGAGTGATGGAGGACGCGTATCGACAGTGGCCAGACAACCCACATTTCCCTTGGCCGTTTGTCGAAGCTATCGATGGCCTACCGAGGCTTGACGAGCCAGCACCTGATGAATGGCCCCGAAACCACGTGGGTAGGATGGGACTGCGTATGGAGAAGCATCTGGCAGCTGCAGGGCGCAGTTCCCGCAACGCGCAAGCACGATTCAATGCGTATCGAAGAGCAGCAGAGGCGATCAATGTTCTGGGTCCCGACCTCTTTCCGCTAATCACGACTGCGGAAGAGCCAATTTCGGGCACCCGTCCGATTGTGTTGCCTGCCAACTCACCGCGAAATGCAGACAGATATGAACTGAATGGCATCGTGGATGTGATTTCGAGTGTCCGACTTCAGGAACATCAGGACAATGATCTCGTTGCGATGCTGGCCGAACACCTTCCCGACGAGGATGAGGTGTTCGACGTTATTGTCGACTACAAAGGCATGCGCAGACCCTCTCGCGGCGTCCAGAATGATCCAATCTGGGATGATCACGCTTGGCAGATCCAAACGTATGCCTGGCTTCGTAGCAAGAGGGAAGATCGGGCGCGCGTCGGGTGTGGTCTCATCATCTACCTGAACGAACTCTACCCGTCGCGTCAGGACATGAAAGCGTTGCGCGCCGATCGAGAAAACGGGACATCCGACGTGCTCCCTCCGAGGGGGTCCGCCGACGACTACGCCATTTTGGGAGTCGCAGCAAATGCGGATGAAGATGGGGACGAGCCAACCGATGCAGCCTTGTCACTTGCATTCCGTCTCGAACGGGCGGTGCGCGTCATCGGCGTTGACGAACAGAGCCAGCAGAACGCCGTGGATCGGATTCACGCGGTTGTCGAGGACATTGAAGAACGCGTAAGTCGCGAGCACGCCGATGGAGAGATTCGCAACAACTGGCCCGCGAACGGACGCCACCGGGACTGTGTCGCGTGCGACTTCAATGACACATGCCCGCAGCCCGCATGGGTCCGCGATGGACTAGCCAGAACGCCACCGCGAGCACCCGGCTAATCGAATCTAGCCGGAGTAAACACACCCCGCGGTCTCCGTCTCGCGAACCTCAATCCGCGATAACCCCGGCACCACTCCATCGAGTTGCCCCCAAATCCACCGCGCGAGATTCTCAACGGTGGTCACGCCAATCTCCTCGATGTCGTTGAGATTCTGGTGATCCAGACGCTTGATCACCGGCTCAACCGCGCGCTTGAGATCAGCAAAGTCAATGATCCAGCCCGTCTCCGGGTCGACCTCACCCGACACATACACGATAAGCCGATACGAATGCCCATGGACATTCCGGCACTTGTGTCCCTCTGGCAGATGCGGCAACGAATGCGCCGCCTCAAACTTGAACTCCTTGTAGATCTCCAACGAAACGGCTCCCAATCGAGGTCATCAGCTCAGACGCGAGGTCGCCATCATCGTGGCTCCCGGCGCTGCGTCAAGTCGACGCGCTGCCCGCCATGACCGCTCATCTGCGTAGCCGCGCACGGCGTTCCCCACTCGCTCATCATTTCGGGGCCTCCACCTCATTCGTCCGAAAAAATCGCGCTCCGCTCGCCGCCCCGCCCGTCCGGCCGGCAGGTTAAGCAGTGTGATGACCCGTCACGGCGTCGACACGCCACTGGAGATCTGCCCGCCGATCAAAAGAAGCCAGGCCACCGCCATCGCATCCGCCGGGGTCCGAGGAGTTTGATCATGCCGACGAAACGCCCGCGCCAGATTCCGCCACACGACGACGATGACCACACCGACCGTGGACGAATCCACGCCGCGTCCACCACGGCGCCGAAGACTCCCGCGACAACCACCGCCGCCACCGCCGCCTCCGCCGCGGCCCTCACCGTCGAACAGATCTGCGCCCGGGCCTTCGCGGCCGACCATAACAACGATAACGACGACGAACGAATCGACGCCCGCGTCCGCTTCTTGCTCATCCTCCTGAGCGACCAGTGCGAACACGCCTGGCTCGAGGTCCTCCGTCAGGTCCAGCCCTTCACCCGTTCGCTCGCCCGGCGCCTCGACCCGCACAACGCGGCCGACCTCGCGCTCGAACTCGGTCAGGAAATCGTTGCCGCGTTCCGCGAACGGATCTTCAACTTCGAGTCGCAGAAGAACCTGCGCGACCGGCTCGCCGACATCGCGATCAATGTCTACCGCAAGCGCCTCCGCGCCGAGCGCCGCTGGCGCGCCGTCGTCGCGCAGCTCATCGACGATTACCGGCGCGGTCGCTCGGTCTCGCTCGCGGATCGGCTCATCGCCCGGACGCTGCTCGAACGCCTCCGCCGCGCGGTCGAATCGCTCGAGCCGACCGACCAGGCGATCGTCACGATGCGCATCGCCGATGACATGACCTTCGTCGACATCGCCGCGTGTCTCGGCCATGCGCTGAGCCCCGATGCGGTCGCCGATCACTACCGCGCCGCGTTGCGCGACCTTCGAGACTGGTTCGAGACCTGAACCGGAGAACGACCATGCCTTCGGGATTGAACAACACACTGCTCGACCCGCCGCGCCGCGCGTTCGGCGCCGCGGACGAACTCGTCTTCCGCCGGCGATCAAACGACCCGGGAGGAGCGCCGACCGACCCGCCGGGAGCAGCGGCGGGGGGGCGAACCCTCGTGCCGTGCAACCACGAGAGCGAACGAACCGAAACAATCGAGCCGGCCGGGTGGACCGCGGCCGGCTCGTCGCATTCCGGCCTCGACCGCGGTGGCCCGCCCGTCGCGCTGGCGCGCGACGACGATCACCGCCCCGATCCCGATGACGACGACGCCCTCGTGACCGCCGGCGTCCGCGCGCTCGTCGCCGACGGCCGCCTCCGCTCGTCCGACGACTGGATGGTGTTGCTCGAGATCGCGCGCGTCGGCGGAGGAGGCGGTGGCGCCGCCGACACCTGCGGCGACCTTCACAATCATGACGCGTTCGACCACGACGCCACGAGCGCCGGCGCGTCCGTCGGCGCCGCGCTTCCCGGCGTCGAGGGCCTCGACCTCTCGAAGCGCCCGTTGCGCTCCATCGATCGCCTGCGTGACTGCTCGAAACTCCGCTGGCTCTCGCTCGACCGGACCTGGGTGAATGACTTGCGCCCGCTCGCCGGCGCCGATCGTCTCGAGACACTCTCCCTCATCGGCGCGCCCGTGACCGATGTCCGCCCGATCGCCGAGCTCCCGCGTCTGAGGCGGCTCTACCTCGACGAAACCCTCGTCGAAGATGTGCTGCCCCTCGTGATGTCGCCGGCGCTCGAGTATGTCTCACTCCTCGGCGCCCAGGTGAACATCGACCACGCGACCGAACTCCAGTGGGCGCTTAACCGCCGCCACTCCCGCCGCCGCGACCACGACCCTGAGCAGCAGCAGCACGAGAGCAGCGCACAAGATCGATCGCCCGCCTCCTCCCCCGAACCCCCGCGCCGCTCTTCCCCCGTAGTCGACACCGGCGGCGGCCACTGACAGAGCAAAACAAAACTCCCCTCCCTCCAAAGAGGGAGGGGCCGGGGGAGGATGGCTCGTTCAGTATCAAAACCAAACCCCGCCCGCCTCGCCTGGCGGCGCCCCTCGGCCCAACGGTGGCACAGGCCTCTGAGCCTGTACGAACCGCCGCAAGATCCGCGCTCTCCGTATCTCTCTTCGTCGCCCCGGCGCACTCCGTCTCTTCACTCCGGACCTCCGCCCCTCCGTGCCCCCGTGCCTTCGTGCCTCCGTGCCTTCTCTCCCCACTCACACTCCCCACCCCACAAGCGCCTCTCTTGTATGGATGGATGGAGGAATGCCTCTTCCGTTCGTTTGTTCGTTCGAACGACCCACCATCCACACAACCCACGGGTAGGAGAGGAGAACCCATGCCCGTCTTCACGTTCTCCGCCACGCTTCCGCCGCGCGGCGTGCATCGGTGGTGGACCGGCGGCGGCGATTACTACGACCACGATCACTTCCCCCAGTTCGACGCGCGGCCGCGACCATACCCCGGACTCTGGCCGCCCGGGTCGGAACTCTCGCCCGCCCTCATCTACAAGGACTTCGCCTGCGCCATTCACGACACCTGGCCCTACCTCGCGACCTACTTCGTCACCGTCGAAAACCCGTCCGACCGCGCCGTCTCCTATGACATGAGGATCTACGTCCCATGACCACGAACCGAAACAAGAAGAAGAGTGGCGAACCGAAGAAGAAGAAGTTAACCACCACGGCGCGGAGCGGCGATCGAAGTGACGGTCGCGGCGCCGGTCAGAGCGCGAGCTCGCGCCCCGGTACGAGCCGCGCCGTCTCGACCTCGGCCTACGCGACGCCGCCGCATCTCGAGAGGGAAGTGGAGAAGGGGGCGCCGGCGCGGCCACGACCCCGCGCAATGGTCCATCACACGACCGACGGCCGCATCGTCTCGGTGATCATGACGAGCGCCGCCGGAAGTGCTGCCGGGGGTGGCGACGGCGATGGCGGCTTCGACCCCGGACGCGCGGCGCCGCCCGCCGGGGTTCTCCCGCCCCTCGTCGGCGACTACGGCATGGTCGGCCGGGATGCGACGATCGAGGTCTCGGAGATCGAACTCCCCGACGACCTGCGCGGCCTCGACCCGCTCGAAATCCACGAACGCTTCCGTGTGTCGTTCGACCAGGGCGCCAGCCGTTCCGGGAAAGTCGCGTCGACCACGATGAAGAAGGGAAAGGGGTCGAAGCAGGCGTCCGCCCACGCGCCGACTCTCATCCCGATCGAGCCCCCCGACAACAAGAGGGGAAGGCTGAAATCCAAGAGGAAATGAGATCGACGAACGAACCCCGCGAGACTGGCCCCCACCAACCGACCCTCCACGCCGGAGATAAGGCCCGGCGTTCTCCGGATTCGACGCCCGACCCACCCGACGCGTGAATCCGTCACATGCCAAGTCGGATCGGGAGCCCGACACGCTCCGCGCCGACGATCGGAGGTCTGGCGGCTACCCGCGTCGAGCCCTCCACGCCTCTGACACCGTTCGCTTGTCTCGACGCGAACCATCGCTAACCATAACGTTGTCCACCGCTTACGACCGGTACGGAGAATCTTCGGCCGGGCCTCGAACCGGAGCGGGCGAGCGGGCGTAGAGAAGGCTGGACATTTGGGCGGAGAAAGTTGGCTCGCCGCCTTGACTGTCCGACCCGCTGAGTTATGATCCTCACGCTCGCCGCGGGGCACGACGCTTTGCGGCGACGGGTATCTTGTCGCCTGTGAGAGGCGATGGGATCTGCTCTTTGAAAAGTGAACAGTTGGGAATACGACGCCGCGAGGATGTGCCGTAACTCCGAGTCTTTCACAAGGTTCGGCGGTTGCGGGATCCCATGGCGCGAGAATCACAGCTCGCGTCGGGAAGCATCCTTGTGACGCCCCAATTCTTTGAATGAGGAATTGTGAGGTGACGGATGATTCCGGAACTGTCCCGTCGATCTTAGCCGACGACGGGGCCCGGTGGCGCCTGCGGACATGTGTGCGTGCATACATGGGAGTGGGTGTCACGGGAAGACCGGCCCGATCGGACTAAGCCCCGGTCGGGTGACCAGGTCGACCTTCATCTGACGCATTCCGGCTTCTTCGGAAGTCGGAGCGATGATAATCAAGTGAAGAGTTTGATCCTGGCTCAGATTGAACGCTGGCGGCATGGCTAAAACATGCAAGTCGAACGAGGTCTTTTTCTTCGGATTGAGACTTAGTGGCGAAAGGGCGAGTAATGCATTTCTAACGTACCCCGAGGCTCGGGATAGCCCAGGGAAACCTGGATTAATACCGGATGAGATCGAACCCATGATGTGGGATCGATGAAAGGCTTCGGCCACCTTGGGAGCGGGAAATGTCCTATCAGGTTGTTGGTGGGGTAACGGCCTACCAAGCCGAAGACGGGTAGCGGGTGTGAGAGCATGACCCGCCGCATCGGGACTGAGACACTGCCCGGACTCCTACGGGAGGCTGCAGTAACGAATATTCCGCAATGCGCGAAAGCGTGACGGAGCAATGCCGCGTGCAGGATGAAGCCCTTCGGGGTGTAAACTGCTGTCAGGGTTTAGGAATTTTGACCAGACCCAAAGGAAGGGCCGGCTAACTTCGTGCCAGCAGCCGCGGTAATACGAAGGGCCCGAGCGTTAATCGGAATCACTGGGCTTAAAGCGTGCGCAGGCGGACCGGTAAGTACCTTGTGAAATCCCACGGCTCAACCGTGGAACTGCTCGGTATACTGTCGGTCTTGAGCATGGTAGGGGCCGTCGGAACGCTAGGTGGAGCGGTGAAATGCGTAGATATCTAGCGGAACGCCGAAGGTGAAGACAGGCGGCTGGGCCATTGCTGACGCTCAGGCACGAAAGCGTGGGGAGCGAACGGGATTAGATACCCCGGTAGTCCACGCCCTAAACGATGTGCACTAGATCGAGGAGGTTTTGACGCCATCTCGGTCGAAGGAAAACTACTAAGTGCACCGCCTGGGGAGTACGGTCGCAAGGCTAAAACTCAAAGGAATTGACGGGGGCTCACACAAGCGGTGGAGCATGTGGCTTAATTCGAAGCAACGCGAAGAACCTTATCCTGGATTTGACATGCATGGATTAGCTCTGTGAAAGCAGAGTAACGCGGCTTGCCGTGGAACATGCACAGGTGCTGCATGGCTGTCGTCAGCTCGTGCTGTGAAGTGTCGGGTTAAGTCCCTTAACGAGCGAAACCCCTGTCGCTAGTTGCCAGCGAGTCATGTCGGGGACTCTAGCGAGACTGCCGGTGTCAAACCGGAGGAAGGTGGGGATGACGTCAAGTCCTCATGGCCTTTATGTCCAGGGCTGCACACGTGCTACAATGGCGTGGACAGAGCGACGCGATACCGCGAGGTGGAGCAAATCGCAAAAACCACGCCCCAGTTCGGATTGGAGTCTGCAACTCGACTCCATGAAGTTGGAATCGCTAGTAATCGGAGATCAGCTACGCTCCGGTGAATACGTTCCTGAGCCTTGTACACACCGCCCGTCAAGTCATGGGAGCCGGGAGCGCCCGAAGTCGCCCTGTTTCAAGGGTGCCCACGGTGAGCTCGGTGACTGGGACTAAGTCGTAACAAGGTAGCCGTAGGAGAACCTGCGGCTGGATCACCTCCTTTCTAAGGGATACCTTAGACGCGGTCCGAGAGCGATCTCAACCGCGATACAAGTCAACGCAGCCTCGTCCGCTAAGACCCTCACCGGTCCGGCGGAAACGCACGCGGCGACGCGTGCGGATGGCGCCGAATTCCCCAACTGTTCGCAATATAACCAGCAACCCCGGCTGACTTAGCTCAGTCGGGGTTGTTGTGTTTAAGGCGGAAGGCACGGGGGCACGGGGGCACGGAGGCACGGAGGGAAGAGACGGAGAGACGGGGAGGCGGAGAGACGAAGTGTGCGGGAGGGACGGAGGCACGAAGGCACGGGGGCACGACGGGAAGAGACGGGGAGACGAAGAGACGGGGGCGCGGGGAGGGGCAGAGGAATATCTCAGATCTGAGATTTGAGATCTGAGATTCTTATGCGGCCGAGTCAGGGGCATCGACACTGTGCGGCTTTGAGAACTCGCCGCGCAAAGACACGCCTGAGCTCCGACAAATCTCAAGGGATACCGCGTGATTTCGAGTCGCATCAAATACATACCAGCAGACCTTCGCTCGCCGGCGCCAGCGCCCGACATGACAAACGAGGCCCCCGCGTGATTCCGCTATGACTTTCTGGTAAGGTGTGCCGCGTGGGCGCATGGCGATCGTCGCCGCGCGAAACGAGAAGCACGGCGGCGTCGCGCCTTCGGTCCGTCACATTCAACCGTTCCATCCGGTCACACTTCGGCGCCTCGTTCCGGCGCCGCGCGGAGACTGCTCCATGTTCGAAGATCGCGAAACGCTCTGGGTCGTTCATATCGGAAGGCAGGACGGCCTGCCGACGCGGGCCCGCGACGAAGGCTTCGTCGCCATCGGATGGCCGCGGCTTGGCGATCTTCGTCAATACAAGACGCGCGACGCCATGCGCGAGGCGATGAAGCGGGCATGGCCGAACTGGTCCGAGCATCGGGTCCGCGCCTGCTACGGCCAGGTCTTTCGCTTCGCGCACAAGATGCAGGTTGGCGACCCCGTCGTGTTTCCCATCAAGGCGACCCGTGAGATCGCGATCGGGCGAATCTCGAGCGACTACCGGTACCACCCCAACTACCACGAGACCGACGGCGAAGACTATCCGAACTTCCGCGATGTCGAATGGCTCAAGATCGTGCCGCGCACCGCGTTTTCGAAGTCCGCGCTGCACAGCTTCGGCGCCTTCCTCTCCGTGAGCACTTCCGACGATCATCTCGAAGAGGTCATCGCCGTGCTGAACGGCCAGGACTCCTCCTCTCCTGCCGATCGCACGCCCACGATCGGGGGCGGAGTCGTCAAACGGACGCCATCCGTCTTGCCCCGGGACGACGATGAGGACGCCGACGATCCCACCGACCCCGGCATGAGCCTGCTCGAATCAGCGCAACAGGAAACTGAAGATTACCTGCTCAAGCGATGGTCGCGCACCGGCGCCGAGTTCGAGCATGTCGTCGCCGCGGTGCTCGAGGCGATCGGATACACCGCGACCGTGACGAGCGCGAGCGGCGATCACGGCGTCGATGTCATCGCCCATCCCGACCCGCTCGGCCTCGAGCCGCCCTTCGTGAAGGTCCAGGTCAAGAGCGGGACCGGCTCGGTCGGCGAGCCGGCGGTGAGCCAGCTCCTCGGATCGCTGTCGGAGGGGGAGAAGGGGATCTGCGTCGCGCTCGGCGGCTTCACGACGCACGCGCTCTCGAAGGCCCGGAACTCATCGCGTGTGAGCCTCATCGACGCGAAACAGTTCGTCGCGCTCTTCCTCGAACACTACGAACAGATGAACCCGCTCTGGCGGGCGCGGTTCCCACTCAGCCGCGTGTATGTGCCGAGCGCGTGAGTCAGGCTTGCGACGGCTACTTGTTCCCAGCCGACTTGGTCGGAAACTCAAACCCGTAATACGACTCGGTCGTCTTCTCCTCTTCCCAGAGCGCCGCGACGCGCGGGTCGCTCGCGAACTGCTTCATGCCGTTCAACCAGGACTCCCAGACCGGGTCGTAGATGTACCCGGCCTTGCGGAACACCCACTCTTCGGCGCACAGGTTGAAGTAGTCGATGAACGCGAGGCGCTCGTCTTCGTCGAGTTCGCCGCCGGCGTCCTCGAGAATCTTCTGCAGGTTGTTGTTCTGCGCGTCGTACCGCCCGTTGAAGTACTCGAGCAGTTCCTTCATGAAGCGCGCATCTTCGACATGGCCGCGATGCAGAAAGAACGCCATCGCCCAGATCGATCCGAGCGCTGCGAAGAGCACCTCGGTATTCGCCAGCGGGCCGAGCACTTCAAACGATGAGGCCAGTGCGCCAACGCCGACCCACGCGCCGATGCAAACGGCGGACAGCACCAGCACCCACAGCCACACACGCCGCCGATGAATCAACGGAGACTTCCGAATCACGGCGCGTCACTCCTTCTGCGGCGCCCAAACACCACGGCCGGTCCCGTCACTTCTTCTTCATCTCACCTTCGCGCACCACGATCCGGCTTGTATCCGTTTGTACGAACAGGTTCACCGCCTTGCGCTTTCCCTCCGCGGTCGCCCGGTTGTAGCCGTTGATGTGCCCGAGCGCCTGGCCGAGCGACAGGTGCAGTTTGAGCGCTTCCTCGAAACTCAACACAAGGTTGAGCGCCTTCTTCTGCCCGGACTGGAAGTCCGGCTCCGGCCGGATGTGATCGAGCGTCGCCCCGCCGAACGACGCCGTCTTGCGCCGCGTTTCCTTCTTCGCCATGGTTCGTTCACCTCCTCACGCTCGTGCTGGCGTGCACACCTGCCACACTGCATCAACCCGCCCTCACCCCACGCCCGCCTCCGCGAGGATTTCGCGTTCGACATACCGTCGGAAGTCGCGGGCGCGGGTGAAGCAGCGGTAGCCGATCTGGTTCGCGAACGCGATCGTCTCCGCCGGCTCGTTGAGCAGCACCGCGACCGGCTCGCTCAACTCTTCGCGCAATCCCGCCGGCCAGACGAGGTCGAACACGGCGCGCTGCTCGCCGGTCTCCACGTCGGCGTACTCGTACCCCATCTCGCCCTCGGTCAGGCCCTGCTCGACGACCCAGGCGTTGATCGCTTCGAGTTCGCGCTCCTCGTCTTCGCTCGAGATGCCGCCGAGCACGACCACCTCGGGCGCACGCCCCGCCGTCGACGCTTCGTCATCATCGGCCGCCGCGGTCACCGGCGCCGTCGCGTCGGCGTCCATCCAGTGCGTCTCGCCGTGCAGCAGTTCCGCGAGCTGCCGGTTCGCCTGCGCTGCGAGCAGTTCCCGCCGCGCTTCGAGGAAGTCGAGGTACCGGTCCAGCTTCCAGAGCGCCGGGTCCTGCGGGATCCACTGCGACGCGAGCGCCCCCGGATGCGCCTTCTCCACCTCGCGGAAATACTCCTCGGGGAATCGATGGCTGATGTCGAGGTTCGTCTCTTTCGTGAGGAAGCAGAAGTTCGCGATCGCGTTGACCTCGGCGCGCCGATGCCCCGCCGCGTAGAGGCGCGCCTTCGGAAAGATGTGGTGCACTTCGAGGCGGCTCATCTTGCCGAGCAGACTCGCCTTGAGCGGCAGACCCGTGCCCCAGTCGCGCGCCTCGCCCATCCGCGTGAGCATGTAGAGCACCGGATAGAAGCGCGCGCCGAGGCTCGCCCCGCTGAAGTGACCCGGGCGCACGCGCAACTGGCCGTGCCAGAGACGCAACTGTTCGAGCAGTTTGTCGACGCCGCCGTCGGGTCCTTCGAGCGCTGCGAGATCCTGGTCGATGTACGACTCGGTCGATCCGGAGAAGCGCCCCCACATGCCCGCCTGGGCGAACCAGAAGAGGAGCTTGTCGCGTTCGCGATCACTCAACTGCTTCGGCCGCTCGTCGAGGTAGCGCACCATGACCGGCACGGCGAAGCGGCCGAAGAAGACGCGATTGTGATCGAGGCCGAGTCGGCCCGCGATGAGGTTGAGGCAGTAGTCGATGTGCTTCGTCGCGCGCTCGAGCGCCTCGCGCACCTCTTCAGCGTCACGATCGTGCAGATGCTGAAACTTCGCCTCGCCGGTAAGAACGGTGTTCACCGACCGGAGCAGCCAGTCGAGGTTGAAGCGGTACCCGGCCTTCTTCCATTCCTTGAGCTTCACCTTCATCGTGTCGCGCGCCTCGGGCCAGTCGGCGCAGATCTTCGCGAGCGCGAGGTCGCCCTTTGAAAGCTTCGTGCCGCCGCTGTTCACGCGGTTGAAGATGTCGACGACGATATCGATCGACTTGTCGGCGCCCGTGACCTCCTCGACATGGAGGTCGATGTCGACAATCCCGATGAGCCTCGAGATGCGCCCGACATACTCACCCACGCGCGGCGCCAGTTCCGGGTTCGCGCTCAGCCGCCCGACGAGCGGGCCGATGCCCTCGTTCCCGGCCTTCATGAGTTCGGTGACATCGATCCAGAGCGGATCATCCTTCATCTTGACCGGCTGGAAGAACTCGAAGACCTCGTTCTCGAGATGGAACATGAGTCCGGTGAAGGCCTTCGCCTTGCCGTCGAAGAACTTCGGCGGCCGGCCGCGCACGACGCCGTACAGCGAGGTCATGCGCTGCTGTCCGTCGAGGAGGAGCTTCACGACGCCGGGCGCGAGTTGCCCGTCGCCGCGATGCGTCGCGGACTTCGACTCGGTCGCCCAGACGAGCAGCCCGCCGACGGGGTGGCGGCGGTAGAGGGAATCGAACAGGCCGCGGACCTGGTCGCGGCCCCAGACATAGCCGCGCTGGAATTCGGGCAGGGCCATGTGTCCGGAATCGATGTGGTCGAGGACGGTGGAGATTTTCATGGGGGTGGGGGTTCCTCGAGTTCGGGGACTGGGTCGGCGTGTGTCGGGTCTGTGGTCCTCTTGTGATCGTCGCGGCGACCGCTCCGAGGCGGGCGCCGCCACGCGACGCGACGCGACGCATTGTGTCACAAGGTAGCAGAAATTGGGGGTGGGGGAAGGGGGATACCAGTCGACCTCGAGCTTGACACGTCAGCCAAGACTCTCGCATCGACAGTCTCCAACTGACGGAAGGGCGGGACGCCTGATTCGAGCAGTTCGTCAACTGTGATATCGCGCCAGCCTTGCGCACGCACGATTCCAAATCGTCCGGAAGTGGCACTGGGACGACGCCAGCGAGCGATCTTCATGCGACGCAGTTCACATAGACCTTCCCAATACTCGATCCATCGCTCTTCGAACTTCGCTCCGACCTGCCAGCCTCGCGGTCGGCGGCATCTTCCGTCGAAGATCGATCCATCCTTTGCGTACGGGACGCTTATCAACATGACATCGCTATTTGCCACAGTTTCTCCTTTCAAAGGGGATTAAGGCGACAGAATGGGCGATGCTGGTGCATCGCCCATGCGTTTCAGGTACTCAAATGCATGTGATGACTGATTGAGAGAGGCAGCAGTTGTCGTCGCCGCCGTCTTTGGATTGTGCGTCGAATCTACCCTCCGTGGGATGTTCTGGCTTCGGCAAATGATCGTGGCGCGCACTGCGGGACCCGGCGCTTGGCGCGCGCGGCGGGACCCGGCGCTTGGCGCGCGCGGCGGAATCCGGCGCTTGGCGCGGAAATGGCGTGATTCGGTCATTCTGCGCCAGGCATCGGGTGCGCCGAGGAGGTAGGTCCCTCTACTTAACGGGGCGCGGACATTCCTTGAGACCGAATCTCCGTCATCTCAGCCATTCAGTTGGTTGGTCGAGCAGGTAGCGCCTGGGTTGTGCTTCCGCATGGACCGAGTGTCAGCGGCAGTAGGGCATGCCCTCTAGTCCCGATGTTGCCGTCCTCACGCACCTTCCTCCGGATCCGGCTTCGGCGCCACATGCCGTAGTTCTTGAACCGCGTGTCCTCCGACGCTTCATCGCGCGGCTTGCAGCGGTAGCTGAATGGCGAATTGGCGACGACGGCGTCGAACCGCGGCTTGTGCGCCGGGTTGGTCTCGCGGAGCCAGTCCCAGTCGTTCTTGATCGCGTCGCCGTGGTAGGTCTCGATTACTTTCGCCGATTACGAATCGCCTTCACCCAGTCATCGAGTGACTTGATGTCCTGTTCCAGTTCGGACGGTTCCGGGAATGCCGCACCCTCAGCCGCTGCTTGGTCGTGCCCTGGAAGCCATCGTGAGCATTTCGTCATGCCGTCGTTGAGTGCCTTGCAGTCTTCCTCGCAGATGTCGCCGAGATTCTTGGCTCGGTTCGTCTCGACGCTGTTCCTATATCGCTCGACGACTCCGTTGAGGAGGACTTCCTCGACCGCACGCTCCCATGCCTCCCTCAGCAGGCCATAGATGTAGGCTGCCTTCTGCTCATACTCCGACTGGTTGCCATTGCGATAAAGAGCGCCGGTTTCTTGTGCAAGCTGCTTCAGGTGTCCGATACGCGCGCTGACCTTCATCGCTGCCCAAGGAAGGCTTTCCTCGCATAGCCCCGCATTGCTAGGGACACGCCGGAGACACTGATGCTTCAGATCGACGGTCTGCTTGTCCGCATGTTCCGCAAGAGACAGCAGGAACACGATATCGTGGGTAAAGACGATGACCTGCCGAGTCTCCGATTCCTGCACGAGACGCTCAGCAACGCTGCTGCGCCAGTTGTGATCGAGCGACGATACAGGATCATCGAAGAGAATGGCGGATCGATCATCAGCGGTACTCAATTCGGCGAAGAATGATGCGATCGACAGGCATCTCGCTTCGCCTTCGCTCACTACCTTGGGGACCGATACTCCCGGCGCTCGTCGGAGTTGAAGCTTGTGATAGAGGGCGCCGCGCGAGCCACCTGCAGCGATCATCTCGACCTCGACATGCCGAAACTTCAGCAATTCGAGTTCCTTCTTGAAGCTGCTGGCGAGTTGCTCGGTAACTGCGCTCTTGGTTACCTCAGTGCTCTTGACGGTGATCGCCCTTGTGTTCGTCTCATCAATGCACAATTGGTATGCCGCGATCCGCTTCTTTCGTTCGATCTCGCTGAGAACAACGTCCAGATGCTTGCCGAGAATCTGCCTGGCTTCAAGTTCGCGTAGCTCAACCTCGATTTCTTTGATCTTCGCAGTCCGGTCCGTGCCGCGCAGTTCGCTAACCCGCGCCCGCAGTTCCTCCAAATGCTCGTAGAGTTGGTCATGCGCATCCGGGAGTGAAGAAAGGCCGGAGGCCGAGGCGCTCTCAACTCCAAGTGCATTCATCAGGTCCACGAGTCGGTGCTGCGCAGCTTCGAGATATGCTCGGACCGCTTTGGCAATCTCGGCCGCTTCCAGTTGAAGCTCGTCGAGGACCTCTGCGGTCGCATCATCCGCGATCGTCAGGCCGCGAAACTCTTTTCGACGCTGTTCAAACGCTGCTGATGCCTGGTCGCGTTCGCGCTGCACTTGTGAGTTCAGGAAGTCGTGAAATCGTTTGAATCGCTTGACCGCCTCGTCCCGCAGCTGCTGCTGACAAAGAACGCACCGCGCGTCCGCTTCGGTCACAGGAAAGGTGTCATCCGGATACGCATCCTCATCTGAAAACCGCTCGGCAGCAGCCCAAAGGATGCGCCATGCGTCTGATCCTGTATTCGGTAATGGTTGCGCCTCGAACGCCTCGCGGCGCATCGTCTCGGCAGCGGTGCGTGCCTCCATCATCCGAGCGCGAGCGGTGAAGGCTTTACCAACTGCTTCATCGGACAGGAGTTCACCGATCTTGCGTATTCTGGAAGCAAGTCCTTCCATCCGCTTCGCGCGAATCTCAAGAGTTCGAGCCGTCTTCTGCGGATCATCGGAGTGTAGGTCCCGGAGTCGCTTTCGCAGTTGTTCGAGTTTCTCAAGCTCCTCTTCCGTCAATGATCCGAGCGCCTTCACGTCGTCTGCCTTAGTAAGCGACGTGAGCCGTGACAGCATCATGTGGACCTTCGTGCCTTCCGAAACCTCCGGCAAATGAGCCGCTGCGGCTTCGAGTTCCTTTCGCTCTCCATCGAGAACGCGCCGAACCGCTTCACAGGCACCCGACAGCTTATCAAACAGGTCCAGTCCGAGCGGGCGATAGGCAACGTCCGTTTGTTCGGTGATGTAGACGCTTGCGCAGTGTCGATCAAAGACACTGACTCGGGACAACTCACGATGCGGAGGATCGTCGTCATCCCAACGATGCTCATGCTCCGTCCCGTTGACCGCGTACTTGATCGTTGCGGAGGGGCGACCTGGCGTCGTTCCCGAGACGACATTTCCGAGTATCGCTTCGGCTCCACGAGCGCGACAAGCTCGTTTCAGGATTCGCGTGTAGCCGGATTTTCCAGCGGCGTTCGCGCCGTAGACAACAGTAAGGTTCGGTCCAAACGCGATTGTCTGATCTTGCGCAAGCGCGTTCACGCCGGCATGGTGGGTGAGGGACGCCAGTGAAACAGGAGTTGCAGCCGATTCAGGTTCGGGGAGATGGTCCCTTGCCAGCGGGTCCGTTTCTGCCGCGTCGGTCAAGCCATGGCTTGCTTTGCAGATCCTAGCGAGATCGTCAATTTCCGACGTTTCGAGTTCACCATGTACTACCAGCCGTCGCAGGGCGTCGCGCTGCCAGTCGGGACGTTCGGCTGACCAGTCGATTATCTCCTTAAGGACATTCACTTTGGCCATGTACTTATTCCGCAACTTATTGTGTCGATAATGCACCGATTGTTCTTGCGACTGATCATGTGGCCGCGCGTGCACTTGGGGAGAAACTGCTCGGCGAAGTCGTCGAGTTAGGCGATCCTCGTGTCGTCGTCCGCCGCGTATCGGAGAATCGGGAGTAATCGCTCTTCATCGTTAAAGGCGAGTTGGCGTGTGTCGTTATTCGTGAAGTACCGGGTGTCGGTGCGGTTGCTCACAATGAAGAGTTGCACGAAACAAAGCAGAGAGCCATTGCCCGGGTCGTTCTTGTACTCGACGATCTGCTGCATGGCTTGGGGGCGTTATGGTCGGCGACGCGTTCGCGCGGGGGTGAACCGGGAACGCGGCGCCGGAGGTTTGAAACTTGCGTGTGAACTTCGTCGCTGATCGCGCCATAGGTTCATGGTAACGGGTTGCGCGGACTCGGGCTAGGGCGCCGATGCATGACCGGGGGTTTCGCGGGCGCGGGCGTGGTCGGGTTGACGGTCGAGGGAGTGATTGCGGGCGCGGGTCGCTTTGCCGGGACTCGAGGTTTGACGAGGGGAGCGTGTTCCGGCGGTGGCGGACGCGCTCGGCTTGGGGGACCGGCGGCGGAAGCGGAAGCGCTCGGCTTTGGGGGACCGGCGGCGGAGGAGAACGTGCTCGGCTTTGGGGGACCGGCGGCGGGGGCGGAAGCGCTCGGCTTTGGGGGACCGGCGCCTTGCGGCTAAGGGGAGGAGGGGGCGTCGTCGCCGTCGTCGTCGTTGTCGAATGGCGTGACGAAGGTCCAGCGTTGGGGGCGGAGGCCATCTTTGATCGGGTTGTTCTCGACATACGCGATGGCGCGGCGGAGGTCGGCCGGGGTATTGAGATACACCGTCCAGTGGCCGCGCGCGAAGCATTTCGGGACGCGGAGCGTGCCGCTTCGGCGCGGGTCGGCGAAGGCGTACGCGTGCAGTGGATGGATGTTCTCGGAACGGAGTCGACGGGTCGCGTCGGCTTTGAGCGCGATGACGAGTTGATCGTTTGTGAGCCGGCGTGTACGCGTGCGCGCGATGACGAGGTGGATATGGTCCGGCATGATCGCGCACGCATGCATGATCGTGTTCGTGCGGTGGACGCATCGCGCGAAGCCGCGCGCAACGGCGCGGGCCTGGATACCGGTAAGGATGACGGGTGGATATCTGAGTTTCTTCTTCGCGTCGAGCCGCGCCGCGGCGTTGTGGGGGGCATGGGCGACGGAGCGGCGATCATCTGTTTTGGTGGCGGGTCCGGAGTGGTCGTAGAGGGCGCGGGCGCCGACATAGGTGGACCATGAGCCGCGCGGGTCGTTCGGAAGCCAGAAGCCGTACATCCCGAAGATGATGTGATCGGCGAGGGGCATGGGGGGCGGCTCGAGGAACGCGGTGGGATTCGGGACCGGCGGGCGGCAGCGCTCGGCTTCGGCGGACCGGCGGGCGGGACGCGCTCGGCTTCGGCGGACCGGCGGGCGGAACGCGCTCGGCTTCGGCGGACCGGCGCCTCGCGGCTAATGGGGTTTCGTCGCGCTTGCGAGGTTATCGTAAGTACCTTTCAGATGCAAGCGGTGGCGTTGCGGCGCGCGCACGGGGTTGCGCGGTCGGGGGAGTTATCGCGCGAATTCTGGATGTTTGGGTTGCGTTTGGGTGGTTCGTGTGGCATGGTGGGGGGGTCGCCGGGGCCGAGGACGGGGCGCATGGCGCGCGAATGGGTGAGTGAGGATGGATTGGAGGAACGGAGGAAGGGAGGTGTTGTCGTCGTCGTCGGCGACGGGAGTTCGTGAGACGGGGGGACAAGGAGAGTCGGCATGTTGTTGTTTTCGCGGGAGTCGATCGCGGCCGTCGATGCGGAGGTCGGGGCGGATGGGGAAAGCGCGCTGGTCGGTAATGGCGCCGGGGTTGGTGTGATCGCGCGGGATGAGGTCGACGGGTGGGTGCGGCGGGTCGTCGAGGCGCGGCGCGCGGCGGGGGTCGGGTGGGATGCGATCCGGGCCGAGTTCGGGGCGGTGGGGATTGGGGTTGGCGGTGGGATCGATTTCGATCTGGATCTTGATCTCGAGGTTGAGTTCGACTTCGACTTCGACTTCAACTTCAACCATGGGGTCGACGACGACGAGGATGGCGATGGCGTCGACGAGGATTCGGACAACTCGGCGCAGCGCTTCGGTTCGGGCGTCAAATCCGGAGATTCGCCGGGCCTCATCACCGGCGTGGCGGAGGTGGAGAGTTCGGGCGTCGAATCCGGAGATTCGCCGGGCCTCATCACCGGCGTGGGGGAGGTAGAGGGATCGGGCGTCGAATCCGGAGATTCGCCGGGCCTCATCACCGGCGTGGGGGAGGTGGAGGGTTCGGGCGTCGAATCCGGAGATTCGCCGAGCCTCATCACCGGCGTGGGGGAAGTCGAGGTGGAGGCGCACGCGAGCTCGTTGGACTCGGAGGTCGATCCTGATCCTGATCCTCGACGGGAGGCGAGGCGGCGGCGGTCGCGGGTGTTGCGGGCGCTCAAGATGGCGCCGCCTGCGGTCCTCGCGCGGCCGGCGCTCGAGACGCTCGAGCGGAAGGCGTCGTGGCTCAACCGGGCCGGGGCGGTCGACCGGTCGGCGTGTTTCGAATTACGCGCGGCCGAGGTGTGGGGGAACGGGTACGACGAGGAGATCGCGTTCGAGCCGTTCGAGTGGCGGCCGGGCGTGAGGCGCGAATGGACCGATGAGGATGCGCTCTTCGGTCATGAGTTGCCGGATGCGCGGTGGCGCGAGGTGTTCCAGGTCGCGGTCGAGCCGGCGCGGCACGAGGCGACGGCGCTCGTGTGGATCGGCGAGACGACGGTGGCGCGGCGTGATGACCGGAGGTTGCCGCGCGTTTTAAAGGGGGATCGGCGGACGCGGAAGTCGAACGCGATGCGCGCGTGGGGGCGGAATCAGCCGAAGACGGGGCCGGGCGAGGTTGCGGAGAATCCGAATCGCGGGGCGACGCGGTTGAAGCGCGTCGGCCTGCCGTCGCCGTCGGCGCGGCCGGGGCGGGGGTCGAGCGGCGGCGCCGCCGGGATGGAGGATGGACTGACGGCGTCGGGCCGATGGGCGCAGCTCGTCGAGGTGCAGCGGTGGTCGTATCCGCGCACGCCGGAGTGGGCGGGGTGGGAGGATGTGCTCATGGTGAAGCGGGTGTCGAAGATCCCGCGGCGCCGGGTGACGAATTTTCTCGTGTGCCCGAAGTGTGGCGCCAAGAAGTTGAAGCTGTTTACGCCGTACGCGTACGAGGCGGAGCTGTGCGACGCGGCGAAGGCGTTCGAGTTTCTGTGGGAGCTGCGGCGGTTGCGGAAGGGGAAGCGCGCGTGGTCGGGGCGGGGTGATCGGGTGAGTTTCTGGCGGGGGGATGGGGTTGGGGATCGGGTTGGGGGTGTTGGTGGTTCAGGTGTGGGCGCGGGCGCCGGGGCCGGCGGTGATCGTGATGGTGAGGATGAGGTTGCAGTCGATGATGTTGAACGCGCGGGCGTTGGCGCGGGCGTTGGCGCGGGCGCGTGCGCGCCGGGTTCGTCGTGTCCGGTCGAGGCGCCGGAGTGGGCGCGGGAGTCGGACGCGGCGTATGCGCGGCGGTTGAAGGCGCGGTACGGGTTGCTCATGCGCCGGCCGCTCGAGTTGTGGTGCGGGCCGTGCCTGGGGGTGCGGTATGGGGAGATGAGGGGGAGAAGAAGGCACGGGGGCACGGAGGCACGGGGGCACGGAGGCACGGAGGCACGGAGGGGCGGAGGCACGGAGGCGCGGAAGGGGGGAACAGATGATTTGAGATTGGTGATTTGAGATTTGAGATGGCGGAAGAGACGGAGAGACCGGGGACGCGGAGAGACGGAGTGCGCGGAAGGGATGATTGGTGATTTGAGATTTGAGATTTGAGATTGGGAAGGCACGGAGGCACGGAGGCACGGAGGCACGGAGGCACGGAGAGACGGAGGCACGGAGAGACGGAGTGCGCGGTCGGGTGGAGGGAAGGGGAGGGATTTGAGAATTGAGATCTGAGATCTGAGATCTGAGATCTGAGATCTGAGATGGGGAGCAGAGGGTGGCGGTTGGATGCGTGGGTCGTTGGTGGTTGGGGGCGTCGAATCCGGAGAACGCCGAGCCTTATCTCCGGCGTGGGGGCGCGTTCGGAGGGTGGTGACGAGCGGCGCGCGTTGCGCGTGGTGTGTTCTTCGTGACTTCTTCTCTCCGTCTCTCCGTCTCTCCGTCATTTCTTCTCTTCTTCTCTCCCTTCGTGCCTGCGTGCCTGTGTGCCTTCGTGCCTATTTGAGCAGCAGGTAATAAAGAGCGCCGCGGGTGTTGACCTGGCCGGCGGTGGCGCCGGCGGGTTCGCCGTGCCCGAGGTAGAGGTCGGCGCGGGCGTGGCCGCGGATGGCGCCGCCGGTGTCGTGGTCGATGACGAAGCGGGTGAAGTTCGTGGCGCGGGCGGCGAGCGGATCGGCGATGGTTGCGGGGTTCGGAGCGGAGGCGCTGGAGAGCGCGGCGCCGCGGCGTTGACGGGCGAGGCGCGGGTTCGGCCAGTCGCGCGCGTCGACGAGCGCGAGGGCGGCGGGCGGAAAGAGCGCGCGGTCGGTCGCGATCGATCGACCGGTCGTGAGCGGGAAGCCGAGGGCGCTGCCCGGCCACGATTCGCAGTCGCGTTCGCTGAAGAAGACGAAGCGGTCGTTCTCGAGCATGAGCGCCTTGACGATCGTCGGCTCTTCGTTGAAGAGTCGTCGAATCGTCTGCATGGACATTTCCTCGGCGGTCGACATGTGCGCATTGACGAGGAGGCGGCCGAGGCTCGTGTATTCGCGGTTGTTCGTCGCGGAGTAGCCGACGCAGACGCGTTCGCCGGAGGGAAGGATGAGCCGCGCGCTGCCGTTCACCTGGACGAGGTAGGCGTCGAGTTCGTTCTCGAGGTAGAAGAGTTCGTAGCCCGCGAGGAGGTCGCGCTCGACGATGTCACGCCGTGTGTTCCACTCGGCGGCGGGGTCGCGGCGGAGCTCGGGCGGGGCGGCGTAAATCGGGTGGACGAAGCGGTCGGAGGGAACGCGGCTCGCGGGGTATTCGGGCGCGTAGTACGCGGTGAAGTGGACGGGGGCGAAGTTCCTGTTCGCGTCGCGGCCGGTAGCGCCGATTGTACGCGGGCGCGGGGTCGCAGGGCGGGGGCGATCGGTCACGCGGTGTTCGTCGAGGTCGGCGCCGGCGCGGTAGAGGTCGAAGCGTTCAAGCGCCGCGTCGGCGAAGGCGTCGGCGTCGGGCGACTCTTCGAGCAGGTCGCGCAGGGCGATGTGCGTGTCGTACACGCGGCGTCGAAGCAGCGCCTGCGGGCGCTCGGGGAGGCGCGAGACGCCGGGCGGGAGAATGAGGTAGTTGTCGTAGGCGCGTTCGGCGGCGGGGGAGTTCAGCCACTCGATCGCGCGGTCGAGCGCGACGGTCAGGTTCGCATCGCGCGTTTCGTACGCGGCGACGAGGGCGTCGCGCGCCGCGAGGCGCGTGGCCGAGTCTTTGAGATCGAGCGGCGCGAGGGCGCGCGTCGTGAAGACGACCGGGGTCGTCGCGGCGCCGGAGGCGCGGTCGCGGTCGGCGTGGCGGCAACTCGATATGAGCGACGCGGCGAGCGTGAGGACGGCGACGGACATGAGGCGGGGCGCGATGCGGCCGGCGATCGGAGATGACGATGGGTTCGCGTTCATGATCGCAAGCGTAGGACGGGCGGGCGGCCGTCGCGCGCCGGCCGGTTCGCGGCACTCGATTGACGGCTGTTGGTTTCGAGGCGGAGAACGAGGGTGGGCTCGAGGGCCGGGGGTGGGCGGCGACGGAGTCGTGTGTGAACGAACGATCATGTCGCGGCGCGGCTTCATTCGCTTTCATTAGGATTGCGGGGAGGGAATTGAATCATGTCCGATCTTGAGACGAGGGAGCCGCCGGCCGCGCCGGGGGCGCGGGTCGCGGCGGAGTTCGACTGGCGGCGCGTGCAGCTCCGGTCGTTTGTTCCGGTGTTCCTGTGGGCGGTGGCGCTGCTCGTCGCGCTGTGGTTCTGGGCGCCGGTCATGCGCGTCGGGCTCCTCTTTATCGGGGCGTGCGCGTGCGCCGCGGCGCTCGCGCCGGTGGCGCGGGCGGCGCCGATCCGGTCGAAGCGACTCTCGGGCGCGCTCGTCGGGATCGGGTTCGTAGCGCTCGTCATCGGGACGCTCGCGGGGCTCGTGTTTCTCGTCGCCGAGAAGATCCGGAGCGAACTCGAGCAATGGCCGGAGGTGCGCGACACGATCGACGGGGCGCTCGCGTCGTGGAGTCGTTCGCTCGGATTCGAAGAGCCGGTCACCACGGCGGCGGTCATGGAGTCGGCGCGCGGATGGGTGCTCGACGGCGGCATGGGGAGCGCGCTCGGCGACGCGGTCGGCTGGGCGACCGGGCTCATCGTCGGCGTGGCGCTGCTCGCGTTCGGCACGATCTATCTGTTGTCGCAGAAGCCGGGCCGGTTGACCGATCCGCTTGCGCGCCTGCTGCCGGCGCCGCGCGATGCGCAGATGCGGCGGGCGGTGTCGAAGCTCGAGCCGCGCTTGCGCTGGTGGTTCATCGGCGTGCTCGCGAGCATGACGATCACGGGCGTGGCGACCTGGATCGGCTTCGAGATCGTCGGGGTGAAGTTCGCGATCACGCTCGCGTTCGTCGCGGCGCTCAGCCAGGTGGCGCCGACGATCGGCCCGGCGATCGCGTTTCTCATCGCGCTCGTCGTCGCGGCGACGCAGGGGACGACGGTCATCATCGGCGTCGCGGTCGTGTGGATGGTCGTGCAGCTCATCGAGTCGTATGTGCTGCTCCCGATGATCATGTACCGGGCGGTGCACATCCCGCCGGTGGTGACGCTCTTCACGATCGTGCTGTGGGCGGGGCTCATCGGGCCGCTCGGATTGCTCTTCGCGATCCCGCTCGACCTCGTGCTGTGGACGGGGGTGGAGGAGTTTGTGGAGTAGGAGGGGGAAGGCACGGAGGCACGGAGGCACGGAGGCACGGAGGCACGGAGGGAAGAGACGGAGAGACGGAGAGACGGAGAGACGGAGAGACGGAGAGACGGAGTGCGCGGGGACGACTGAGTTCGTCTGTGGCAGGGAGGCAAGAAGGGGCGGAGGCGCGGGGGGATCTGGGATCTGAGATCGAAGATTTGAGATTTGAGATTTGAGATTTGAAATTTGAGATCTGAGTTCGGAGTTCGGAGATCGGAGATCCGAGATCGGAGATCCGAGTTCGGAGATCTGAACTCGGTCGCGAGGTGTGACGGGGGTCGCGTGATCGATTCCCGGCGGCTCATGACCCGCGGACGGTCGGGCAGATCCGGTCGAATCGGGTTACGCGGGGCCTGAGGATCGCCGATAGAGCGGTGGGTCGGAGATCCATGGCTGCTCTCTACCGCTCAACCCGGGGTTCTCGGACCCGGCGGCGTCGCTCGGCGTTCACGCTCGTCGAGATGCTCCTCGCGCTGCTGCTCACCTCGCTCGTCGTGACCGCGACGGCGTCAATCATCGTCGTGAGCTCGCGCGCGCTCGACACCGCAGTGCTCGAAACCGAAGCGTCCGAAGTCGAAGTCGTCCTCGCCGACATGACGCTCGATCTCCGTCTCGCGACCTCGTTCAGCGAGCGCACCGACTCGGCCGTGACCTTCGAGGTTCCCGATCGCGACGGCGACGGCAATCCGGAGACGATCCGCTACGCCTGGGGCGGGAACGACGGCGACCCACTCACGCGTCAGTACAACGGCGGCAAGACCGTCACCCTTCTGCGCGATCTCAAGATGGTCAAACTCCGCTACCTCGAGCGCGCCATTGATGGGCGACCCGGTGGGAGCGGAGGCGGCGGCGGCGGGGGGACCGAGAGCGCCGAGATGCTCCTCGCGTCGCATGACCCCGGAACATTCTCGAATACGCAGCCGGGTGAGATCAACATGCCATCGCTGCTCGGCGGCCAGTACCTCGACCCGACCTTCCCGCCCGACACGCTCTCGTGGAAGATCACACGCGTCATCATCATGGGGCGCCACCGGGGGGCGCCGGGCGGCGACCTGCAATTGCAGATCCGCACGGCGAACCCGGACGGAACGCCTTCGTCGACGATCGTCGCAAGCACGACCTTCGCGAAGAACCTCTTCAACTGGGGGTGGACCTGGGCGGAGATTTCGCTCTCCGGCGCCGATGGGCTCGACCCGGCCCAGAACTACTGCCTCGTCGTCGAGCAGGTGGTCGGGAACGCGGGCGCCGACATCCGCGGGCAGGCGCACGGCGGCGCGTACAACTACGGCCCGGAAGGTCATCTCGTGTATTCGACGGATGGCGGATCGAGCTGGACGGTCTACGACAATATGGATCTCTTCTACTTCCTCTACGGCACGGTGACGACGAAATGACGCGGGCGCCACTTCAACATTCTCATTCGCGCCGTCTTGCGCTCACGCTCGTTGAGGTCGTCATCGCGATGGCCCTGCTCGGCGGGCTCGCGATCGGGGCGCTCAATCTGACCGGTTCGCTCGCGAACATCGGGCTGCGCGAGTCGCAGGCGCGGCGGGCGTCGCTTCTCGCCGAATCGCTCCTGGCCGAGATCATGTCGGTCGCGTACGAGGAGCCGGACGGATCGACGACGCTCGGTCTCGATTCGGGCGAAACGAACGCGGGAGGGAGCCGCCTGAGCTTCGATGATGTCGACGATTATCACGGGCTCTACGAGAACCCGCCGCAGAACACGAACGGCGGGACGGTCGCCGGGTTCGGCGGCTGGGAAGCGAGCGTCTCGGTCGACTGGGTGCGGCGGAACGATCTCTCCGTGTCCGCGTCGGATACGGGGCTCAAGCTCATCACGGTGACGGTGCTCGATCCGATGGATCGGTTGACCGTGGTGTACGCGTTGCGCTCGCGGCACGGCATTGGGGACCAGACGCACTTCGCGTCGCGGAACGCGGTCATGCAGACGACGATCCGCATCAACCCGCAGAGCAGCACGCAGGCGTCGGTGGGCGGAGCAGCCCATCCGAACCTGCCGGAGGCGAAGCCGTGAGAACGCGGCGGCGGACCATCGAGCGACGGCGCCGCGCGGCGCTCCGAAAAGGGGGCGTGTACCTCGTCGTCCTCTTCGCGACGATGTTCGTCACGGTCATCGGACTCGGGTCGCTCCTCGTCGGTCGTGTTCACGGAAACACGCGCGAACAGATCGACGCGGCGCTGCAGGCCGATCGGCTCGCGCTCTCAGCGATCGAGCACGCCATCCTCCGTCTCAACGAAGACTCCGAGTGGCGCACGAATCTCGAGAGCGGCGTGGAGAAGGTGAGCCGCACCCTCGGACCGGGCGAGTTCGGCTGGACGCTCGTCGATACCGATGGATCGCTGAGCGACGACCTGCTCGATCCGGTCTACATCTACGGCGAGGGGCGCCTGGGGACGACGAAGCGCCGGTATCGAGTCGTCGCGAGCGCGGTCCGCGACTCGCCAGCGCTCAACTCGCTCGCGACGGCGCTCCACTGCGCCGACACCCTCACGCTCAAATCGACGCGCCTCTTCACGGCGACGGGCGCGCCTGCGTCGACGAACAAGGAATTCGTCAATGAGGGTCAACTCACGGGAGATGTCGACGCGGCGTCGATGAGCGGAAGCGGGACGGTGTCGGGCACGGTCGATGTTCCCGCGGCGGAGAAGGTGATGCCTTCGCCCTCGCTCGTGGACGATTACGTCGCGCGTTCGACCCCGCTCCTCTTCACGGGTCCGCTCGACCAGGTCGTGCTCACGCCACTCGTGAACGAGTACTCGGCGTTGTTCAACACCGACGGCGTGTACTCGATCGACACCGGCGGCGCCGACCTCGCGATCCGAGGCGTCCGCCTGCACGGCACGCTCGTCATCGATGTCGGCGCGACCGGCACGGTGTATATCGACGGCCAGAATTTCTTCGAACCGTACCGCGCCGATCACGCCACGCTCATCATTCGCGGCAATGCGGCGATCCGGATCACGAGTCGCAGCGATACGCCGACCGAGTCGTCACTCAGCGAAGCGCACTGGGGGCACAACTACAACCCGATCGGGGCGCCCTACCTGGGCGGGACCGACATCGACCAGGTCGACACCTATCCGTCGGAGATTCGGGGCGTCGTGTATGTCGACGGGAACACGACGATCTGGGGGAGCGGAGTCATACGCGGCGGATTCATCTGCTCCGGCAGCGTCTCGGTCGAGGACAGCAACATCTACGGCGCCGAGTTCATTCACGAGCCGGCGCTGCTCACGGCGCCGCCGATCGGTTTCGAATCGGCGCCGACGAAGACGCCCGCGATGATCCTCGAGCCGGGAACCTGGGAGCGCATGGTCGATCCGTGAGGGGCGGCGGTGTCATCGAAGCGTTGCGCGAGGTTCGAACAGGCGCAGAGGCCTGTTCCACCCCGGGGATGGGCGCGATGGGGAGTTCGGGCGTCGAATGCGGAGATTCGCCGAGCCTCATCACCGGCGTGGAGCCTGGTGTGGATCCGGGACATACGGGGGGAGCGAAAGCGGGCGAAGGGACTCGAACCCTCGACATTCAGCTTGGAAGGCTGACGCTCTACCAACTGAGCTACGCCCGCGAACGCGGCGATTGTAGGCGCGGCGGAGGATTGAGGAAGCGTCGGCGGGCGCTGAAGGTGGGTCGCGTCATGTGGCGGTCGGGGGGCGTGTCAGACGCGAGCCGGGGCGTGCCGCCCCGTTTATCGCGCGTCGATCAATTCACTTCCGCCGATCGCGCTAGCCCCGCGTTGAAGCGCAGGGCGTTTCCGGTTCATCGGAAGTCAATCGTTCAACGGAGGAGCAGGCCGCCGCATTCGCATGCGGGGCTTTTTCCAGCGGGCGCGTTCGTCGTTCGCGCGTCGAATCCGGAGATTCGCGGACTCATCCCCGGCGTGAGACGGACCGGCGCGCGAATAGCGCCAAGACGCGCGAACTCACTTCGTCTCTCCGTCTCTTCGTGACTCCGTCTCTTCCGCAAACATGAATCGTTCATCATCTTTCGATGAATCGCGCGATCGATTCCGGACGACGGCGCATCGGCGCCTACGGTTTTGTGACTCGCGGCGAAGCGCCCCGAACCGAAGGGGAGAGAGAAACAAAACGCCTTGCTCGTCATCACGACGAGTGAAGCGGGTTCGGCGATGGCGCGTTCGCTGCGAGTCGACATGTGTTTTTATTTCGAACCCGAAGTCGCGGTCCGGACGGTCCGGGCGGCTGACGCGGTTCGCATTTTTCCGGTTTACGGGAGGAGGCTTCGCATCATGAAGGACATGATGAGGAAGAAGAATATGAAGAAGAAGAGGAACACGAGGTTTTTCACGCTGGCCGCCATGGGGCTCGCCGCGTTTGGTCTGGTCGCGACGCCGGCGGTCGCGCAGGACGACTACGACTGGTATACCGACAACGACGACTTCAACGACTGGGTCGATGAAGATCTCGACGATGTCGAATGGGAACGCGACGCGGGATACCACGAAGAAGAATGGTGGGACCCGAGCGACTGGTTCGACATGGACACCGGCGTCGAATATGAGAACGATGACTGGTTCAGCAGCGACTACGACTACGACTACGACGAGGACTTCGAATCGTCGGATCTCGACGCGTATCCGATCTATCGCGGATACGAAGCGGACCGCGACCGCGATTCCCGCATCAATCGTTCGGATAGTGTCCGCGATTCCCGCATTGACCGTTCGGATCGCGTGAATGACCAGGTTGACTACGGCTGGCATCGCGACGCCGCCGGAAGCTGGGACTACGGCTACCACTACGACAATCTGGGCGACTATGACGAGTTCGACTATGACTCGAACTTCAACGGCGTCTCGGACCGCGATTCGAATCGCGGCGCGCGGGGCGACGCGAACTACGCCTGGGACCGGAGCCTGCGCGGCAAGGTCGTCGGTCTGAAGAAGATCGCCGGCGCCGCGGACGGTCAGCCGGACCGGATCGTGCTCAAGCTCAAGACGGACAACGGTCAGTCCAGGACCGTCGCGCTCGGTGATCTCGGTTATGTCACCGAGAACATGCCGAAGCTCCGCACGGGCGATGAGATCGTCGTGGGCGGACGGTATGTCAATGTGAACGGCAAGCGGATGCTTCGCGCCGATGGCATGCGGTCGCCGAACGGCGACTTCGACATTCCGGATTATGAGTGGCGTCGCACGATCCGCGGCGAACTCGTCGGGATGAAGCAGGTGCGCATGCGTGACGGTGGTACGGCGGCGCTCGTCGCGGTGATCAAGGATGAGCAGGGTGACCGCGCGAATGTGCTGCTCGGATCGACCGACGATCTGGAGCGCATGGGCGACGCGATCCGACCCGGCGCGCAGATCCATGTGAACGGCTACAAGCGGATCATGGACAACGACGAGAGCACCTTCGTCGTCCAGGATGTCCGCGTATTGAGCCACGCGCAGAGCCGGAGCTGGGACGACGATCGGAATCGTCAGGAGCGGGACCAGCGTCAGCAGGCGTCGGACCGCGATAACGATGACCGGTCGCGCTCGCGACGGTAAGAATCGCGATTGATCGCGTTTCAAACGCGATCCCAGAGAATCCTGAATCGAGCGATCGGCGGCTTTCCGCCGCCGGTCGCTCTTTGAGAGGTTGGCCGCGAAGGGCGGGCGGACGGGCGCGTGAAGTTCGCGACCGTTGCCCGGCCCGCAGCGGCGCCGCCCCTCATCTCGATCAATACACCACCACGAAGGAAAGCAGATTTCATGCGAACAGGTATGCACCGAGTATTCATGGGCGTCATGGCGACCGGGCTCGTCGCGACCGCGACGGCGCCGGCGATGGCGCAGAACAGCCCGGCGGAAACGAGGCGGAGGCCGACGACGGCGACGGAAGCCGCGAACGAGCGGACCGCCCCGCAGATCACCGGCGAGGTCGTCGACCAGCGCCGCATCAATCTGAGAGGCGAACGCGATGCGCACCTGCTCGTCAAGGTGCGCACCTCCGAGGACACGATCAGGATTGTCGACCTCGGACCCGAGCGGAAGCTCGATCCGCGGATGACCCGTTTTGAACGCGGCGACTGGATTCGCGTGCGGGGCGACCGCGGGCGGATCGACGGCCGCACGGTTCTCATCGTCGATTCCGAAGCGGACGACCATCAGTTCATGATCCTCAGGCCGGCCGAGATGGACTCGACGCATCGGGCGGACCGGGACCGCGCACGCGAGTCGTCCACCAGTGTGCGCGAGCGTCGTTTCGCATCGTCCGCCGAACGCGCGTCGACGAACACCAGGTCACGACGCGGCGCTACGGTCGACGATCTCATCCGCGACTGGCCTGAGATGTCGCGGAAGGCGGCGAATTCGATGCGGGACAAGTACGGCGAGCCGGACGAAGTCACCGCTTCGATGCTCATCTGGCACGACAACGGGCCGTGGAAGCGAACGATCGTATACAACACCGTCGTGAACCATGACTTCCCAAAGCCGCACCAGGATGTGCTCGAGCAGGTTATCGACTACAGCGTCCCCGCGGACAAGTTCGACGATCTGGCGCGCTTCGATGGCAGCGTGGTCGCGAAGCGGACGAGCGCCGAGCTTTCGGCCCGCTGTCACAAGGAATCGATGAACATGCTCGCGCTCAATCTCGCGGACGACATCGTCAAGGGGGAGCGTTCGGTCGAGGAGGCGCGACAGAAGTACGCGGAGACGGTCCTCGCCGTTGGGAACGGCGAAACGCCGGAGCTCGTCCGCGACCTCCAGTTCAACCGTCCGAATCGCGATGTGACGAATTCGGACAATCCGGCGCCGCAGTTCCGGAACGACCGGGACAGTCGCCGGGAATCGGGAAGTGACATGGAGGCGCGACGCGACACGAGCCGCATGTCGGCGCGGGGGGATGGAAAGTCGGCGCCGAACGGCGATCACCAGAGGGAGACTGACGCGGCGAACCCGGGCGACGCGGGGCGGACCATGCTCATCGCGAGTGGATTCCGGTTCAACCCGTCGAAGATCACGGTGGCCCCGGGTGAACTCGTGAAACTCCGTCTCGTCAATCAGGGACTGCATGCCCACCGGGTTAAGTTCGAACTCCCGCGCGGCGAGGTCAAGATCAAGCGGGAACTCCGGCCGGGCGAAGGCGAAACGCTCACCTTCCGGGCGCCGGAGAAGCCGGGTGAGTATGTGTTCTACTGCCCGCATTCCGATCATCGCGATCGCGGGATGGAAGGCGTGCTCGTGGTGAAGGAAGCGAAGGAGTAATGATGAGTCGCGAGTGAACTCACGCTGCGACCCAAGTCTTGAGTCTTGTCATCAAGCGCCGGCGTCGGCCCGAGAGGGCCGGCGCCGGTTTCTCTTTCCCGCACGGACGCGGATGGTGGTTCGGGGGTCGAATCCGGAGATTCGCCGAGCCTCATCTCCGGCGTGTCACAGCGCCGCGGCGGTCACTTCGTCTCTTCGTGACTTCGTCTCTCCGTCTCTTCTCAAAAGGAAAGAGCCCGACGCCGTCTGGAGGGGCGTCGGGCTCGTGGGTGGATGCAGGATCGGTGCGCGCCCCGATTGTAATTGATCAGCGGATCTGGATGACCTCACTGACGGCGCAGGATTCGATGTCGACGGCCTGGAGGAAGCCGCCGCAGAAGTTGTCGTTGAGGACGACGACGCCGCCGCCTTCGCCGTTGCGATCAAGGTCAGCGCGGCGGACGATGCGGGCGTTCTCATCGAGTCCGAGCTGCGTGCCGGCGCACGGGCCGCCGGGGACGACAAAGTTTCCGGTGTTCTCGGAGAAGAGCCAGACGAACTGTCCGCCCGGCGTGCCGCAGGTCACATTGCACTCGATGCGACCGGGGCACGATCCCTCGATGGTCGCGGTGAACTCGCAGGGACGAAGGAGGACGCCTTCCATTTCGCCGGAGCGCTGGTTGATCGCGTCGCCGACAAGCCAGTTGTCGTCGTTGATCTCGCGGAGCCGGGTGACGATGTACGCGGCGCCGGATTCGTCGATGAGCTCGTTCACATCGATCCAGTCGGTGTTCTCGAACATGAGCACGCCGACGCCGTCGCCGAGCTTCGCGTCGTACGCGTTGCCGACGAGGATCGACCCGTCATCATTGAGCGTGGCGCCGCTCGTGCTCGCGAATCCGGGGAAGAGTCCGAGGGGCGTGAGGTCGGGGTCGCCCTGATTCCAGAGCCACGGCGTACGGTCGCCGAACTGTCGATCGTTGCTCGCGTTGCCGATGACCGAGCCGGCGTCGTTGATCGTCATGCGCGCATGGTGCGCGAAGCCGGGGAGTGTCGGGAGGTCGAATCGGGTCGCGTTCGGATCGGGGTCATTGAGATCCCAGATCGAGGTGAAGGTCGCCGTGCCGTCGACGCGGGTCCAGGTTCCGCCGGCGAGACCGCTGAGCGTGACGCGCTTCACGGTCGTGCGCGGTCCGATGCCGGGTCCGTTGAGCTGGGTGATCGTGTCGTTGTCGTAGTCGTAGACGATGCCGATCTCGGTGAAGTTGCTCGGTTGCGTGCCGGCCCAGCCCGCGACGATGTTGTTCTCGTTGATGTTCTGGAAGCGCGAGTACGAGATGTCCGGGTTGTCGTTGAGCGGCGTACGGAGGTTGACGCCGTCCCAGACCCAGGCGCGTCCATTCTCGAAGCCGCCCGGGTCGACGGTGTATTCGCCGACGGAAATGCCGGCGTTGTTGATCGACTCGGCGCGCGAGCTGAAGAAACCGACGAGCTCGTTCGTGAGAACCTGCATGCCGGTCGCTTTGGTCCAGATCGTGGCGATGCGGTCGGTGTCGCTCGTTCCGGCGCCGACGACCTCGCCGGACTCGTTGAGGCCGGTCGCGATGGATTTGAATTCGCCGCCCGCGAGGTCGCCGAGCGGGGTAAGCGTATAGCGGATCGGCTGGGCGTAAACGGTGGCGCCGGCGAGGCCACCAATGAGAAGGCCGATCGCGGTATTCGTCAGAGTGCGTGGCACGGGTTCTTCCTCCTTGCATTCACGACATGGGTCGACGGGTCTGGCCGTCGATCGAGGTCTGGTGTTCTTGATGGGAGCCTGTGCGTGTCGGATCTCAGCGACAGCGCGGCGAGCCGCGGCCCACTTCGATCGTCGTCTCGCGGTGTTGAACGAACCACCCTCCCTTTCTTTCTCGCGGTTCCCTGCGCCCGGGACTCGAACGTCGGCGAGACGACATCAGGGTGACCCGGTGGTCCGGGGCCCCTCAGTTCGTGAAGCGTACCAGATGGACGGCGCCGACGCACGCCCGGAGTTCGATTTGGGACAGGTGAATCGGGAGTGGAACGAATTTCTGACGCGCCGGACTTCGATTGATGACGGGGGTCGAGTCCGGAGATTCGCCGAGCCTCATCACCGGCGTGAGCGGCGTTGCGGCGCGCGGGGCGCTCAGGATTCGGGGAGGGGGTAGGTCGGCGGCTCGGCGTCGTCGGCGTCGAGTGGTCGGCCCTGGAGCGCGGCGACGAGGCGCGAAACATGCACATGACAGTTCTCGAGAAAGACGGCGTAGCGCGACTGCGTGCCCGCGGTCGCCGTGCCGACGATGTAAACGCCCGGCGTATTCGTCTCCATCGTGCGCTCGTCATACTCCGGGCGCTCGCCTTCGCCTTTCAGGTGGACGCCGAGCATGCGCGCCAGCGTCATGTCTGCATTCCATCCGGTCATGAGGAGGACGAAGTCGGTTTCGACCTCGAACGGTTCACGCTCGCCGTCGCCATTCGTGCGTTCGAAGGTGACGGCGGTTGGCGTGATGCGGGTCGGGGTCGCATTGAAGTGTCCGGTGACGCGGCCGGTTTCGATGAGCATGTCGATCTCGGGCCGCAGCCAGTACTTTACGCTCTTCGGAAACTCGGCGCGCCGGTAGGCGATCGTGACGCGCACGCCGGCGTGGTAGCAGCGGAGCGCCGCTTCGACGGCCGAGTTCTTGCCGCCCACGATGCAGACGCGGCGGCCGAAGTAGGTGTGCGGGTCTTCGAAGCGATGGCTCACATGGGGCAGGTCTTCGCCGGGGATCCCGATCGTGCGCGGCGTCGTCGTGCCGCCCGTCGCGAGGACGACGCGTCGGGCGCGAATGGTCGAGCGGCGGCCGAAGCGGTCGGTCTCGAGGGTGAACCCTTCGCCGGACTCGTCACGCCGGGCGCTCGTGACGCGCTCGAAGGTGCGCACGGGAAGGTTGTGCTCCATCGCGACGACGCGAAGGTAGGCGAGGTACTGCTCTCGGGTGAGCTTCGTCTGGTCGACGGTCTGGATCGGCACGCCGGCGATCGCGATGCGCTCGGCGGAGGAGAAGAATCGGAGTTCGGGCGGAAAGTTGTAGATCGTCTCGCCGACGCGTCCGGCGTCGAGGTGAAGGTAGTCGACGCCATCCTGCCGGAGCGCCGCCGCGACCTCGAGGCCGATCGGCCCCGCGCCGATGAGCGCGACCTCGGTCGTTTCGGTCATTTCTCTCCCGCCACCGCCTCGGCGATGTTGAGTCCGTGATCGCGCAGGCGCCGGTAGTTCGCCAGCATGGTGGTGAAGGATAGGGAGACGAGCGGATCGAGCGGCTCGACGGAGAGTTTCTCGAGATGGGCCCGGCGGATCTCCTTCACATGATGGGTGATCGCCTTGCCGTCGGAATGCGCCCGGCTCAGAATCTCTTTGCGGTTGTACGCGTAGGCCTCGACGATGATCTGGATGTAGTCGCTGACCTGGCGGTGGAGCGACTCGAGGTCCTCACGAATCTTCGGCGAGAGGTCATGCCCCGACTGGCGGAGTTTGAGGTACGACTTCACGATCGCGATGATCGCGTCGCTCGATGATTCGAGCTCATCCGCGATCCGAAGCTGGAGCCTCGCCTCGGCGGCGACGGTCTGGGGCATGCTCGACGAAAGGAGATCGGTGTGGAACGCGACGACCTCCCGCTCGACGATGTCGAGCACTTCCTCGCGGTGGAAGGTCTTCTGAACAAGGGCCTCGCGCGGCTCGGCCTGGAAGACGATGCGCCGACTCCAGCGCATCATCTTCATCACGCCGGTGCCCATCTTGATGATCTCGGCGCGTGACTGTTCGATCGCGATTGCGGGCGTGTCGAGCATGCGCATGTCGAGCGTGGTGAGGTGCGCCTGCTCGCGGACCTTCTTCGCCGGGACGAGGCGCTCAAGCATTCGGGCGAAGACGCGCACGAACGGGAGGAAGAGAAGCGTGTTCGTGACATTGAAGCCGGTGTGCACGCTCGCGATGCCGAAGGTGATGATCTGCTCGTAGTCTTTCGGATCTTCGAACGAGGAGAGTTCGAGCCCGATGGGGGAGGAGCCCATCTCGCGCGTGACCCACCAGCCGATGAGACGAATGTAGAACGCAAAGAGCGCGGTGATCCAGAGCACGCCGATGAGGTTGAACAGGACATGGGCGTAGGCGGCGCGCTTCGCGTTCGTCGTGGCGCCGATCGAGGCAAGCCAGGCCGTGATCGTCGTGCCGATGTTCTCACCGAGGACGAGGGCCGCGGCGGTTTCGAAGGGGATCGCGCCGGTCGCGGCGAGACCGATCGTGATGCCGAGCGTCGCGGACGACGACTGCACGATGAAGGTGAGCACACAGCCCACGAGCGCGCACTTGAGCACGCCGAAGTACGAATCGGCGCGGAACCACTCGAAGGCCTCCTGAAAGGTGGGGAGGTCCTTCATCGGCTTGAAGCCGTTCTTCATGAGTTCGAGGCCGAAGAACACCATGCCGACGCCCATGACCGCCATGGCGATGTAGTGGACGCGGTCGCGCCGAGAGAAGAGGTAGATGAACGCCGCGGCGCCGAGGATCGGCAGGCCGTACTTGCCGATCTTGAGCACGAGGATCCAGCCGGTGATCGTCGTGCCGATGTTGGCGCCCATGATGACGCCGATCGCCTGGTGGAGCGCCATGAGACCGGCGTTCACGAAACCGACGACGAGCACGGTCGTGATCGATGACGACTGCACGAGACAGGTGACGAAGGTTCCGACGCCGACGCCGAGGAGGCGGTTGTCGGTGACCGCGGCGATCATGCGGCGCATCGTCTGGCCGGCGATGGCCTGAACGCCTTCGGACATGTTCTTCATGCCGAGCAGGAAGATGCCGAGGCCGCCGACGACGGTGAGGACGAGTTCGACGATGGCGCCGACATCGCTCGTGAGCGCGGGTGGCGCCGCAGTCATGAGCCGCGCCACGATCTCATGGATCGACATGGGTCCGAGATCTCCATCCACCGGGACCGATTGGTCGGTTTGGTCGACGCGAAGGGGTAGCTGGAGTTTCGGCGTCCGGGCTCGCTGGGGCCGTCCGAGGTCCTTCGCGCCGACATGGTAGCGGCGGGCGGGGATCGGTCAGGGATCGGTTCAGAAATCGTCTGGGAAGCGCGAAGGTCGCGCTCGAAACGAGAAGAGGCGCGACGCTCGTCGCGTCACGCCTCGGTGTGTTTCGGTGTCTCGAGTTGGTCGATTGGTCAGGCGCCGGGCGCGTCGGACGCGGGTTTGGGCGTCGACGCGGTCGTTTCGCCGGCGTTCGTCGTCGCGGACGAGGCGACGCCCCGGCTCTGGAGGCGGCGGAGTTCTTCCTCGTCGCCGCCGAGGCGCTTGTCATAGGGATCAAGCGGCTTCTCCGACTTCGCGGAGCCCTCTTCGATCTCGTCCTCGATGCCCTTTACGCCCTTCTTGAATTCGACGATGCTCCGGCCGAGCGCGCGGCCGACCTCGGGGAGGCGGCGGCCGAAGATCAGGAGCCCGATGAGGGCGATGACGATCCATTCGGTCGTTCCCGGCATGCCGAAGGCCAGCGTCGTCGTGGCGAACATGGGCGAACCTTTCCCTGCGGGCGTAACGCCGGGCGCCGTCGATCCTTGCGGCGCGGGGCGCGGGCCCTCGATGACTTCGTCCATTATACGGCGCCGGGCCGCGAAAGAGCGGATGAATACGCCGCGAAGGCGCCGGGGGCGCGTCGTCGGTTACGATAGTCCGCGATTCCCGTCCATCGGTCCGCGCGGCCGATAGGGTGAAACAATCGCCCCGCGCCGCCCAAAGATGGATCGGAGCGGGGTGATGGTGAGGCCGGCCCCCGGAACGCGCCGGTCCACCTGGTCGAACACACGACGCTGGAGCCGCGATGGACGACACGGCGACGCCGGCCGCGACGGTCGGCGGACTCTTCGATTCGCTCGCGAACCTGCCGATCGATCTGCAGGTCGGGATCATGGCGCTCTTCGTGAGCGGCGTGGTCGTGTGGGCGCTCGGTCGCAAGTTGTTGCGCCCGATGCTCACGCTCGCGGCGGCGGGGGTCGGCGCGATGCTCGGCTTCGTCGGCGGCGCGTTCGTGACCGAAGACCTTTCGATCTGGTGGAGCATCGCGATCGGCGCCGTGTTGTTCGCGCTCTTTGCGATCGCGCTCTATCGCGTGTTCATGGCGGCGCTGCTCGCGGCGACGCTCGCGATCGCGGCGCCGCTCGGCTTCTTCACTTACGCGGAAATCACGGATAAATACGCGAACGAGCCGAGCCCCGCGGTGACCGAGGATGAACTCATCCTCCCGTTGCCGCGCGGCGATGAATCGGAGGGCGAAGCGGCCGCGGGCGAGGACGGTCGACCAGAGAACCTCGGCGAGGTCGCCGAAGATGTGCAGCGGCGCATCGACGACTGGTCCGACCGTGTGCTCGACGCCGAGGCGGACACCGAAGGCATTCTCAACGGCGAGACGGAGGAGCAGGCGGAATGGCGCCGGCGCTTCCGCAACGCGTCGCGCTTCGTCGCGGAGAGCCTTGCGCGACAGTGGCGGGATTTCCCGTCGAGCCAGAAGCTCGCGACGATCTTCGCGTCGTTCCTCGGCGTGCTCATCGGCGTCGTGGGCGGGGCGCTCACGCCGAACCTCGCCGCGATCGTGGTGACCGCGCTCTCGGGGTCCTTCCTCTTCCTCACGACGGGGTACACGCTCGCCCAGTTCGCGGGATTGCCGATTGAGTCGATCCGGCCCGATTCGGCGACCGGCGTCCTCGGCGTCTGGCTCATCGTTTCGGTTATCGGAGCTGCGATTCAGTTGAGGCTGAGCCGGAAGAAGGCCGATAAGGAGTGAGCGCCGAATCGCCCGGGGTCCCGGTAGTCCCCGGAGGTGACGCGGCGCGAACTTCAGAGACGAGGCCGGTCCCATGCTTACCGCACCCACGCTCATGCTCGCGCAGAATTCCGCGACGACGACCACGAACGGCGCCCAGGGCTTCGGGGAGACGATCGCCGAGATCGGGCTCAATCCGTTCGCCGGACTCTTCGGCGCCGACGCGAGTCGCCTCGACATTCTCAACCACCCCGCCGAACTCCTCGACGCGCTGCAGCAGCTGCACATCGTGTGGGCCGGCATCTTCGTCGCGGTCGGACTGCTCAGCGTGCTCAACGGGTACCGCTGGCACCGGTTCATCGTGCTCACGATCGCGTTCTTCGTCGGGCTCGGGCTCGGAAACTGGATGAGCCGCTCGATGGAGGCGAGCCTCGTCGTCGCGGCGTGCGTGGGCGTACTGCTCGCGGTCGTCGCGTGGCCGCTCATGCGCTATGCGATCGCGGTGTGCGGCGGACTCGCGGGCGCCTTCGTCGGCGCGAACGCGTGGACGGCGATGAGCATGCCGCCCGAGACGCATTACGCGGGCGCGCTCATCGGTCTCGTCGCGTTCGGCATGGCGTCGTTCATCCTCTATCGCGTCGTAATCATCGGGATGACCTGCATCGCGGGCGCGTTCGTGTGCGTCGTCGGCGTCATTACGCTGCTCATGCATGTCGAGAGCCTGCAGTCGGTCATCCGTGACGCGTTCACGGGGAACACGATCATCATGCCGATGCTCGTGCTCGTGACCGCGGTCACCGGCTTCGTCATTCAGCAGAGCGGGTTCACGCTCACCGGCGAAGGCGCGGGCGGCGGCGCGAAGGCGGGCAAGCCGGCGCCGGCGTGAGAACGGATAACCACAGAGGCACAGAGGGGATCAATTGACTTTCTCGTTACTCGGCGCCTTGCCGCTTCTGTGGTGATTTCTCGGCGATACCACGATCATTCAAGAGCGAACGAACAGGCCCCGCATTCGCATGCGGGGCTTTTTCATTGGACGCGATCTGTAGTGCGGGCGTCGAATCCGGAGATTCGCCGAGCCTCATCACCGGCGTGGAGGGCGACTCTCCGAATCCATCTTCTGCTTCTCTTCTCCGATTCCTTGACTTCCCTCTTTCTTCTTCTTCTTCTTCTTCTTCTCTGTGCCTCTGAGCCTCTGTGGTAATCCCACTCCGCTACGCGATCGCGCCGCCGCAACTCGACCCGGCGCCCGCGGTGCAGCCGTAGCAGTGGTCGCCCGTCGCGATGAGGCCGTCGAGCAGTTCGTCCGCCGTCACCTGCCAGATTGCGCGGCCATCGAACCCCGGCGTCTCCATCTCGAGCGCCTGGTTGAAATCGCAATCGTAGAGGCGGCCGTCCGGCCCGATGTTGATCTGATGTCGACACATGAGCCCGTCGAGCGTGCCCGCGTTGAACGCGTCGATGAGCTTGAGCATGTATGGCTCGAGCTTGCCGTCGCGTTCGAGCTCATGCCGCCAGCGCTTGATCGGCATGTTCGTGATCGTCCAGAGCTCGTTGAACACCACGCCGAAGCGCGACCGCAGCTCGCGCTTGTAGTCCGCTTCGAGTGACTCCTGCGGCGGGGGGAGCGACGCGCCCGTCGGGTTGTACACGAGGTTGAGGCGCAGGTTCGGATCGCAGCCGTAGCCGACCGCGTTCAACTGGAGCAGGCCGGAGATCGACGCGTCGTATGATCCGCGGCCGCGCTGCCGATCGACATTGTCTTCGAGGTAGCAGGGCATCGACGCGACGACCTCGACGCCGTGCTTCGCATAGAAGGCGGGAATCCACGAATAGTCCTCGGGCGCCTTCCATCCCCTGTAGTCGATAATCGTCGGGTTGCAGCGGCTCATGACATGCCAGCCGGCGCCGTAGAACGCTTCGACCATCCACCGGAAGTTCGGGTTCATCTCGGGCGAGCCGCCCGTGAAGTCGACCACTTCGAACGAGGGTTGGTCGAGCGCCCAGTCGACGACGCGACGCGCCGTGGCGCGCGACATGTTGTCTTCCGGGCCCGACCGCGCCGGGGATGATTCGACATGACAGTGATTGCACGCGAGGTTGCACACGCGGCCGATGTTGATCTGAAGCGTGCGCAACGAGAGGCGGCGGAGTTCGCGCTCGAACTGGGCGTGAAACTTCGGGCGATCGAGAATCGGAAGTTCGATCACGGACGACATGGACCAGAGTCCGCCTTTCGCGCGGCGATCGTAATGGGGTGGTCACGCGTCAGCAGCATCCGCCTCCGCCGTAATGCCAGGTCGATTCGGTGACGAGGAGGTTCGGATCGCCGAGCGCCGCAAGCGCGCCGGCGGTCTTGTCGCAAACCGGCAGCGGCAGGCCGCGCTCGAGCACATGCCCGCGCCCGTCGTCGAAGCGCTCGTCCGGCCCGGCGTACACGGCGTACCGGCCGGTGAAGACACAGGGCCCGTCATCGGGCACGGGGACCTTGAACGCGGCGACTTCGATCGTTTCGAGGAGCAGCGGCTCATCGACGCCGAAGGTCTCGGGGTCGAGCAGCCGGTAGGGGCGGCGGCTGCGCACTTCGATCGCGCCGAACCCGGCGTCGACGATGGCGCCAATGTATTCGTCGTAGGTCAGGCAGCCGGAGATGCACATCGCGCGCAGCCGCGCGTCGCGCTCGAGATGGTCGGGCATCGCGCGCGGCGTGATCGGGTCCGACATCGTGAGCCGTCCGCCTCGCTTGAGCGCGCGATGCATTTCGCGGAGCGCCGTCTCGAGATCACCGCCGCGCTTGAAAATGTTGAACAGGCAGTTCTGCGCCGCGACATCGATCGACGCGTCGTCGATCGGGAGGGCGAGCGCATCGCCGTCGCGAAGGTCGACGAAGGACGGGTCGAACCAGTCGTTCGTCGCCGCGGCTTCGTCAAGGTTCCGCCGCGCCGCGTCGCGCATGCGCTCGACGGGGTCGACGCCGATGACGCTTCCGGGCGCGCGGGTGAACCAGGCGAACTGGAGCAACTCGAGCCCGCCGCCGACGCCGACATAGAGGACGGTCTGATCGGCGCCGAGGTCCTGCGGGTGCACCGTGGCGCCGCAGCCGTAGTTCATCTGGATCATCGAGTCGGGAATGTGGAGGCCCGGGTAGTACGCGGGCCGGCTCGGGACGCAGCAGAGGTTCGCCATGGGGCTCGCGGCCGCTTCGTCGTAGAGGTCGCGCACAGCGTCGAGGTAACTCATGGACGGGCTCGCCTTCTCTTCCCCGATCGGAAACTCACTTCGGCCGATTCGTCGTGCGCCGCGTCGCGTCGCGCCGCGTCGCCGAGCATCCGATGATCATCGTAGCTCGCGGCGCGCCGGGACCGGTCGGGGTCTCCTCCGACCCCTTCTCCGGGCCTACGCGACGGGCGGGCCGGGGGTTCGTCGAGTTCGCGGGAGATTCGACCCCGTTCGTCCTGTGGCTTCCCCGAACCTCAGCCACAGCCACCCAGCGCAACGCGAACGACGAGGGGGTGGCTGTGGTTGGAGAGCAGCGGAAACCACAGCGAATGAAACGGGCGTGTCCGTGACGACGAGTGGCTCCCCGTGTGCCACTGTCGTGCCGGCAGTGCGGAGCGGAGGACGGCGCGCGAATCAACGAGCGCTTGCGTCGTCACGCGCACGCTCGTTCCATCCGCACGGCCTGGAAGGCCGTGGCACACGGGGTTGGTGTTCGTAGGTTCGGCTGTTGCCGAACGGGTGGGCGTGCGGAGTTGAGCGGGGTTCGAGTTGATCGGACGGGCCGTGTGAGATCGCGCGCCCAACCGTCAGGCAATAGCCTGACCTACCGGGCGCCTAAGGTTCGCGTGATGCTGCGTCCGATTCGTGATTTCGTCGCCGGGGTGTGGGGGCTGCTGCTCATGGGGTTCGCCACCGGGTTTCGACTGCGCGGCCGGTACTGGCGCTGGCGGGATGAGACCGCGTTCGGCGGATTCAAAGTTGAGCGCGGCTCAAAGTGGCGCGCGGCGCTGCACTACGGGCAGTGGGTGACCCGCATGCGGCGGATGAGGTGAGGGGGGAAGGCACGAAGGCACGGAGGCACGGAGGGACGGAGGCACGGAGGGACGGAGGCACGGAGGGACGGAGGCACGGAGGGACGGAGGCACGGAGGCACGGAGGGACGGAGGGACGGAGGGACGGAGGGACGGAGGGACGGAGGGGAGGATTTGAGATTTGAGATCTGAGATTTGAAATGGGGGAAGGGGAGTGTGCGAGCCGCGGGGTGTCGCCCCGTTTTACCTAACGCACGATCAACGCTACCCGTTCGTCGACTCGAGAATCGTTCCCCCAAGCCGGACTGGAGCGCCGACAAGCGCCGCGCCGTCGAGCGGAGGTCCGATTTCGAGCGTTGAGCGGCGCCCGCGAATTGAGCCGAGCCACGAACAGGCACAGAGGCCTGTTCCACCCCTTGAAATGGACGCGAATGGAAGTGCGTGCGTCGAATCCGGAGATTCGCGGACTCATCTCCGGCGTGGAGGGAGGGGAGCGCGCGTTTGAGGGTCGAGCGCTGCGCCGCGCCTCACCCAGGCCGAGCTTTGAACAGGCGCCGAGGCCTGTTCCACCCCTTGAAATGGACGCGAACGGAAGTGCGTGCGTCGAATCCGGAGATTCGCGGACTCATCTCCGGCGTGGTTCGTCGTTGGCGCTGAAGCGTGCGTGTGCTCTTCGCTCCGTCTTTCGCTCCTTCTCCCACTCTTATTCCTTCTTCTACTTTCTCTTCGTCTTCCTCTTCTCGGCGCCTCTGTGCCTCGGTGGTCATTCCGCGTCCGTTCTTATCACCCCACGCGCTCTTCCTTCGGCTCGCGGGACATGAGCATGGCGATCGCGTCGATCGGGTCGAGGTCTTCGAAGAGGATCGCGTGCACCGCGGTCGCGATCGGCATTTCGACGCGGTACTTCTCGGCGAGCGCGACGACGGACTTCGTCGTCGGCACACCTTCGACGACCGAGTCGGTTTCGCGGAGGATCTCCTCGATCTTGCGGCCCTTGCCGAGCGCTTCGCCGCAGGAGCGGTTGCGACCCTCGGGGCAGAAGCAGGTCGTCGCGAGGTCGCCCACGCCGGCGATGCCGAAGAAGGTGTCCGAAGTCGCGCCCATGGCGAGGCCGAGGCGGGTGATCTCGGCGAGGCCGCGCGCGAGGAGCGCCGACTTCGCGTTGAAGCCGGCCTGGAGTCCGTCGAGCATGCCCGCGGCGAGCGCGACGACATTCTTCGTGGCGCCGGCGAGCTCGACGCCGAGCAGATCGTTGTTCGTGTAGATGCGGAGCCACGAGGTCGTGAAGACCTCCTGGAGGCGCGACGCGAAGTCGAGGTCATCGCTCGCCGCGATCATCGTCGCCGGGAGGCAGCGCGCGAGTTCGGCCGCGATCGTCGGGCCGGAGAGCGCGGCGAGCGGACGCGCGGGCTTGTCCGGATCGTCGTCGAGCGTGTCGGCGATGATCTGCGTCGGCCGCAGGAGCGTCTCGTTTTCGACGCCCTTCGCGAAGCTCACGATCGGGGTGTCCTTCGGCACATGCGGGCGAAGCCGCTCGAAGACGGAGCGAATGTGCTGGGTGGGGATCGCGCTCACGATGACTTCGACGCCGTCGAAGACCTCGTCGTCGTCGGGCGTCGGCGTGACGCGCGTCGGGATCTTGAAGCCGGGCAGATGCCGCTTCGAGGAGCCGACCTGGGCGAGCTCGGTGATGTGGCTTGGCTCGTGCCCCCAGAGTCGCGAGTCGATCTCCTGCGAATCGAGGATCATGCCGCACACGAGGCCCATCTGTCCGGCCCCGAGGATCGCGAATCGGCCCCGTGTTTTCGCAGCGCCCGTCGTGCCCGCCATGGTCGTTCGCTCCCGCCGGTCGGCCGGTCGAAGTGGAGGCGGGGCGTGTTCGTACGGCCCGCCGGAGTCGGCTTCATCCTTTATGAACGGAGCGCCGGAATCCATCGGGCGCCGGTTTCGGGCGTGTGAGGGCGGTCTGGCGTGTCGCGACGGCCCCTGCGGCCGACAACAACGGGTTTCCTGCGAAACTCAACCCCGTTTCACGCCAACAACCTCGTGAAGGAAGAGCGGGCCCGGCCCTCGAGTCGGCCGGTTGGCCCGCGAGAACTCGAACGAACGACGGCGAAGATCGATCGCTCCCCCGACGCAGCGTCTCATCCGCCTGACCAGATCGAAGGCAAAGAAGCCAGACCAGGCCGACCGCCCTCAAGGAGAGAATGGGCGATGTTCCAGACGCTCGTCACCACATTTTCATCGACCTCACCATCACCAGACGCTCGATCCACTTCATCAGAGATGATCTCGAGGCGCCCCGGCGCCGAGGAGGGGTTCGGCGTTCCGCTCGGCCCCGAGCCGGCGCGGCCGTCAATGAACGACACCGTCGCGGAAGTCGAGGTCGCCGAGTACACACCGACGCCGACCGCGGTCGCGATCGACCATGCGGTCCGTCGGGCGCTGGGCGAGGACCCGCTCGCCGCGCAGGCCGCGACGCCAAAGCGCGACCGCATGAACGCGCCCGACGGTGGCGGCCCCGTCGCCGATGCGGAGACTGAAGACGACGCGGACCGATCCGATTCGCTCGATGAGATCATCGGCGACCGGCGTTCGTACGAGCGCGGCTTCATCGTGGCGGCGGGCGCCATCGCGGCGATGCTGCTCGGCGCGCGGCTCGCGTTTCCGGCGGCGTACTGGGTGTGCGCGATTCCGCCGCTCATCGTGCTGCTCCTCACGGTGTGGCGCCAGACCGATCGCCGCGCCGAGCGGCTCGTCGACGAGGGCGAAGGCGCGCGGCGCGAGCGCGTCGGCGAATGGATCGACTGGCCGATCGCGCGGACGGCGCTCGCGATCGTCGCGGCGCCGGCGCTCACGGCGCTTGCCCGCGGCGTGTTCGACCCGGCGCACCGCGCCGCGGCCTGGACGGCGTGGGCCGTGTGGATCATCGCGCTCGTGGCGCTGGTGGTCGGGGTGTGAGCGTCGTGTGATTCGTGTGCGCCCAATTGACTACGGGCGAGCAGGCCCCGCATTGGCATGCGGGGCTTTTTCATTGGGGGGGTGGGGGTCAATTGGGCGTCGAATCTGGAGATTCGCGGACTCATCTTCGGCGTGGAAGGGGATTGGTTGCGAGGGTGGAGCGTTGCGCCGTGCGTCATCAATGCCGAGCTTCGAACAGGCACAGAGGCCTGTTCCACCCCTTGAAATGGACGCGAAGGGGAGTTTGGGCGTCGAATCCGGAGATTCGCCGAGCCTCATCACCGGCGTGGTGGGGGGCTCTTCGATTTCATCGCGTGCTTCTCTTTGCCTTCTCTTCTCCGATTGCTTCTCCAACTTCTTCTTCTTCTTCTTCTTCTCTGTGTCTCTGCGCCTCTGTGGTGAATCACGCCTCGTTCATGAAGGGGTAGCGGTACGACTTCGGCGGATCGAAGGTTTCCTTGATCGTGCGCGGGGTCATCCAGCGGAGGAGGTTGAGGGGGCTGCCCGCCTTGTCATTCGTGCCGCTCGCGCGGCTGCCGCCGAAGGGCTGCTGGCCGACGACGGCGCCCGTCGGCTTGTCGTTGATGTAGAAGTTCCCGGCGGCGTAGCGGAGGGCGCGCATCGCCTCGTCGACGGCGCGGCGGTCGGTCGCGAAGATCGCGCCGGTGAGGCCGTAGGGCGAAGTGCGGTCGGCGGTCTCGAGCATGCTCGAGAACTCGGCGTCGTCGTACACGAAGAGCGAGAGCACGGGGCCGAAGATCTCCTCGCACATCGAGACATAGTCGGGCGCCTTCGCCTGGATTACGGTGGGCGGAACGAACCAGCCGGTCGAGCCGTCGGGCTTCGCGTCGGTGAGGACCTTGGCGTCGGACGCTTCGCGCGCGGCGCCGATGTAGCGCTTGCACTTATCGAACGACCGCTCATGGATCACGGCGCCCATGAAGTTGCGGAAGTCCGTGATGTCGCCCATTTCGAGCGTGTTGATCTCGTCGAGGAGTTCATCGCGCACGCCGCTCCAGAGTGACTTCGGGATGTAGGCGCGGGAGACGGCGGAACATTTCTGCCCCTGAAACTCGAAGGCGCCGCGCACGAGCGCGGTGATAAGCGCCTGCGGGTCGGCCGAGGGATGGGCGAACACGAAATCCTTGCCGCCCGTCTCGCCGACGACGCGCGGGTAATTGCGGTACGACGCGACGCGGTCGCCGATCGTCTTCCAGAGGTCGCGGAAGACGGCGGTCGACCCGGTGTAGTGAAGGCCGGCGAACTCGGGGTGGGCGAGGATACGCTCGGTGATCATTTCCGCGTCGCCCGGGATGAAGTTGATGACGCCCGCGGGAAGGCCGGCGGCTTCGAAGAGGCGCATTACGAAGTAATTACTCAAGAGCGACGAAGGCGACGGCTTCCAGACGACGGTGTTTCCCATGAGCGCCGGCGCGTGCGGCAGGTTCGCGGCGATGCTCGTGAAGTTGAAGGGCGTCACCGCGTAGACGAAGCCTTCGAGCGGGCGGCAGTCGATGCGGTTCCACATCGCGCTCGGGGAGACGAGGTCCTGCTGCTCGGTGTAGATGCGCTCGAGGTACTTCGCGTTGAAGCGGAAGAAGTCGATGAGTTCGCAGGCCGCGTCGATCTCGGCTTGGTGACAGGTCTTCGACTGGTTGAGCATGGTCGCCGCGTTGAGCGTGGCGCGCCACGGGCCGGCGAGCAGTTCCGCGGCGCGAAGAAAGACCGCGGCGCGCTGTTCCCAGGGGAGCGCGGACCACATGCGTCGCGCGTCGAGCGACGCCTTGATCGCACGGTCGACTTCGTCGGGTCCCGCAAGATGGGCGACGGCGAGCTGTGTCTGATGATCGTGCGGCGCCACGACCTTCTGCGTGGTTCCGGTGCGTACCTCTTCGCCGCCGATGATGAGCGGGATCTCGAGCGATTCGCCGGCGATCTGCCGGAGCTCGGCCTTAAGCGTCGCGCGCTCGGGCGAGCCAGGCGCGTAGCCGAGGACGGGCTCGTTGACGGGTTCCGGAATTCGTGAGAGCGCGTCGGTCATGGTCGGGTCCCGGTGTCGTATGGGTTCGTGCTCGTGCTCGTGGAGGCGACGGCGCCGCGATCGGTCCATTGTAAACGCCGGCGGCGGGGCATCCACGCGTGCCGATGCCGCGGTCCGCGCGGGCGCCGCCGACTACACTGCCCCATGCTCAGATTCATCGTCTCGGCCGTCGTGGGTGTGTTCGTTCTCCTGTCGCCTTCGATCGCGGCCGGCGCCGCTGCGGCGCCGCCGATGGCGGTCCAGCGGGGCGATCACATCGCGATCATCGGCAATGCGCTCGCCGACCGCATGCAGCACTCCGGATCGCTCGAGACCTTCATTCACGCGAGTCATCCCGAGGCGGAGATCGTGGTGCGCCATCTCGGCTTCGCGGGCGACGAGATCGACACGCGGATGCGGTCAGATGGATTCGGCTCGCCGGATGAATGGCTCACGAAGGTCGAGGCCGATGTCATCCTCGCGTTCTTCGGGTACAACGAGTCGTTCGCCGGAGCGGAAGGGCTCGACGCGTTTCGCGCCTTGCTCGACGGGTTCATCACACACACGCTCGAGCAGCGCTACAACGGCGGGACGGCGCCGCGCCTCGTGCTCTTCTCGCCGATCGCGGCGGAGGATCATGCCGATCCGAACTTCCGTGACCCGGCGGAACTCAATCCGCATCTCAAGCTGTACACGGAGGCGATGCGTGAAGTCGCCGAAGCGCGGCGGGTTCCGTTCGTCGACCTTTATTCGATCTCGCAGACGGCGTACGACGCGGCGGATGAGCCGCTCACGGTGAACGGCGTTCATCTCACGGAGTACGGCTACCACGCGATCGCGTCGGCGATGTATCGCGCGATCTTCGGCGAATCGGCGCCGCTCCTCGAGAGCGAGCGCTTCGGCGCCATCCGCGACGCGGTGAACGAGAAGAATGCGCTCTGGTTCTCGCGCTACCGCACGGTGGACGGGTACAACATCTACGGCGGTCGCTCGCACCTCGAATACGAGGGGATCAGGAATCGCGACACGATGCAGCGCGAGATGGAGATGCGCGATGTCATGACGCGGAACGCCGAGCGACGCGTCTGGTGGATCGCGCAGGGTCGCGATCTCGCATTCTTCGAAGCCGAGCCGCTGCCGGCGCCGATCGCCGTGCCGACGAACAAGCCGGGCGAACTTCCGGGCGGAGAGCACGCGTATCTCTCGGGCGAAGCGGCGATCGCAAAGATGAAGGTCCCGCCCGGGCTCGAGGTGAACCTCTTCGCGTCGGAGGAGCGGTTCCCGGAACTCGCGAACCCGGTGCAGATGGCGTTCGACACGAAGGGGCGGTTGTGGGTGGCGTCGTGGCCGAACTATCCGGAGCGCACGCCGGACAGCGAGCGTGGCGACAGCCTGCTCATCTTTGAAGACCACGATAACGACGGGCGGGCGGACGAGTGCATCACCTTCGTCGATGACCTCAACGCGCCGACCGGCTTTCAGTTCTACAGGGACGGCGTGCTGCTCGTGCAGGCGCCGGATGTGTGGTTCCTGCGCGACACGGATGGCGATGATCGCGCCGACTGGAAGCGCCGCGTGTTGAACGGACTCGACTCGGCGGACTCGCATCACACGGCGAACTCGCTCGTGCTCGACCCCGGCGGCGCCGTGTATTTGAGCGACGGGGTGTTTCATCGCACGCAGGTCGAGACGCCGTGGGGTCCGCCGGTGCGGAACTACGACGGCGCGATCTACCGGTATGAGCCGCGCACGAGCAAGTTCGATCGGTACATCGCGTACGGATTCGCGAATCCGCACGGCCGTGTGTTCACGCGGTGGGGGAATGATCTCGTTACGGACGCGACGGGAAACCACACTTATTTTGGTCCGGCGTTCAGCGGACACCTCGACTTCCCGCACAAGCATTCCGGGCTGCGGCAATTCTGGGAGCGGCCGTCGAGGCCCTGTCCTGGTACGGGAATCCTTTCGAGCCGGCACTTCCCCGAGGAGTTTCAGGACAACTTTCTCGACATCAATGTGATCGGGTTCCAGGGCATCTACCGCGTCGAGATGGAGGAGCGCGGCTCGGGGGTGTGGGGAACGACGATCGAGCCGCCGCTCGTCAAGTCGGACGATCCGAACTTCCGGCCGACCGCGGTCGATGTGGCGCCGGACGGATCGGTGTATTTCCTCGACTGGCACAACGCGATCATCGGGCACATGCAGCATCATCTGCGTGATCCGAGCCGCGACCATGCGCACGGTCGGATCTATCGGATCACGCACAAGGATCGGCCGCTGCTCGATCCGCCGGCGATCGCGGGGGCGCCGGTGTCGGCGCTGCTCGATCTGCTGACCGCGCCTGAGAACAACACACGGACGCGGGCGAAGATCGAACTCGGGGCGCGCGATACGGATGAAGTGATCGATGCGCTTGGCGAGTGGATCGAAGGTTTCGAGTTCGATCGCGTCGAAGATCAACATGCGCTGACCGAGGCGCTCTGGGTCCACCAGTGGCACAATGTCGTGAACGAGCCGCTGCTCGAGCGGATGCTCGAATCGCCCGAGCCGCGAGCTCGCGCGGCGGCGGTGCGGGTGTTGTGCTACTGGCGCGACCGGATGAAGGATCCGCTGGCGCTCCTGCGCGTCGCGGCTGAGGATCCGTCGCCGCGCGTGCGGCACGAGGTCGTTCGCGCCGCGAGTTTCTTTGAAGGGCCGGAGGCGATGGCCGTCGCGCATGCCGTTCTGCGGCACGAGATGGATTACTACCTCGACTACACCTTCAACGAAACGGTGCGGCAACTCGAACGGACGATCGACGAGCCGTGGTATCCGGAGGATGACGCGACGCTCGCCGCGCTCGTCGAGCGGATGAGCGACGCGAAGCTGCTCGAGGCGCCGCGGCAGGCGCCGGTGCTCGAAGAGCGGCTCGCGCGGCCGGGACTCAACATGAATGTGCGGACCGACGCGCTCGTCGGCCTCGCGCAGGAGCGGGGGGCGACGCCGGTCGCGGTCGGCGTTCGCGCCTTGCGGCGAATTGATGAGAGTGAGCGCTTTGACGACGCGGCGGCGGCGGACGATCTCGGGTTCCTGCTCGCGGCGCACACGCGGGCGATGCTTGAAGCGGAGCGCGCCGCGCTCGTTGATCTCGCCCTGAACGGTTCGAAGGAGGCGACTCGGCGCGGCGCGTTCGCCGCGGTTCTCGCCGCCGACGGCGGGCCGGAGCGGGCGCGGTCGCTCGTCGATTCGCGTCCGGAGCGGCGCGTCGAACTCATCGAATCGATCCGCCTGCTCGCGGATGTAAAGGTGCGCGCCGCGTGCCGGCCGCTGATCGACGAGGCGCTCGCTGATCCCGCGTCATCGAGTGAGATTCGCGCGGCGGGGCTGCGCGGGTTGCCGCTCATGCCGGTCGAGTCCGCGGGGGACAGCTTCGCGCGGCTCGCGACGCATCTTCGTGAAGGGCCGGAGATGACCGCGGCGGCGACGGCGATCCTCCAATTGCCGCGCGAGGCGTGGAAACCGGAGCCGGCCCTCGGCGCGGCGCGGGCGATCGCCGCGTGGGCCGCCGACATCCCTGCGGCGGAGCGCACGAGTGGCGAAGTCACGCCGGTCATCCAGGCGGGCCTCGAGCTTGCGACCAGCGCGGCGGCGTTCGACGAGGCGGCGGCGAACGCGACGCGCGCGGCGCTCCTCGATCTCGGTGTACGCGTGTTCACGATCCGGAGCGTGCGCGAGCAGATGCGCTACGACACGACGGAGCTCGTCGTCGAAGCGGGCGAGGCGGTCGAAATCCACTTCGAGAACGCGGACATGATGCCGCACAACATCATTTTCGTCGAGCCGGGGTCGCGTGAGTCGATCGGCCGGGCCGCGGACGCGATGGAGCCGACGCTTGATGCGCAGGGCCGCCAGTATGTTCCGGACGACGATCGCATCTTCGCCGCGTCGAAGATGATCGAGCCGGGTCAGTCGACGACGATCCGCTTCGAGGCGCCGGCGACGCCCGGCGTGTACGAGTATGTGTGCACCTTCCCGGAGCACTGGATGACGATGTACGGCACGCTGATCGTCGTCGCGGATATGGATGCGTATGTGCAGGACGGCGCCGCGTCGGAGACGCCGGACGATCGGCTCACGCTCGAAGGGACGCCGGGTCTCCCCGGGAACGGGAAGCGCATCGTCCTCGTGTCGGGTGATGAGGAGTATCGATCGGAGCAGGCGCTGCCGATGCTCGCGAAGATCCTTTCGCAGCGGCATGGGTTCGATTGCGTCGTGCTCTTCGCGTGGACGGATGACTACATCGATCCGAACAACCAGTCGGGGATGCGTGGGCTCGATGCGCTCGACGACGCCGATCTCATGCTCATCAGCACGCGCTTTCGCCGTCCGACGGCGGAGCAGGCGGCGCACCTCACGCGGTTCCTCAATGCGGGCAAGCCGGTCATCGGGTTGCGCACCGCGACGCACGCGTTTACCGGCGCCGGACAGTTCGGCGAAGGCGACGCGGCGATTTCGTATGACCAGTTCGGCCGCCGCGTGCTCGGCGAGCAGTGGGTGAATCATCACGGACATCACGGCGTCGAGGGCACGCGCGGCGTCGTCGAGGAGGCGCACGCGGATCACCCGATTCTGCGCGGCGTCGAGGATATCTTCGCGCCGACCGATGTGTACGGCGTCGACCATCTCACCGACGAGGACACGATTCTCCTGCGTGGCGGCGTGACGGCGACGCTCGATCCGGCTTCACCGCTCGTCGAGAATGCAAAGAACGATCCGATGGAGCCGCTCGCGTGGCTCCACGAATACACCGCGCCGAACGGTGAGACCCGCGGCCGCGCGTTCTGCACGACGGCCGGCGCCGCGGTCGACTTCATGAGTGAGGACCTGCGCCGCCTGATCGTGAACGCGAGTTATTTCCTGAACGGTCTCGAGGTCCCGGCGGACGCGAATGTCGAGGTCGTCGACCCGTTCCACCCGAGCTTCTACGGCTTCATCCACGACGGGAACTGGTACCCGGAACTCGACCTTCAGCCGCAGGATTTCGGCCTCGGACAGTCGCCGCGAATCGCAGACCCCCCGGGCGCGCCGGAGTGGCCGCATCGACCGGGGTGATCGACCGTGGGGTCATGAGACGAAAACAGCCCCGTACATCAACGGGGCCGCTTGCGAAAAAGTGGGCGATACTGGACTCGAACCAGTGACCTCACGGGTGTGATCCGTGCGCTCTAGCCAGCTGAGCTAATCGCCCGATGGTCGGGCGCGGCCGGGCCGGGCGGCCTCGCGTTCGAAGGCGTCCCGGCGGTCGCGTTCCGATGGTAGACCGGCGCCGCGGTGGGTCAATCGAGGTCGAAGGGACACGGCTGACGCCGCGCTCGAGGCGCCCGGCAGACGACTCGCTCCGATAACACCATGCGGGTGAAACCCCGAGCCACGGCTCAACCGGGGGCTCGATCCGATCGACATAGGAGATGATGGCGCGATCGCATCTTTCACGACTGAAACGCCGCAGCGGCGGGGCAAGGATGTCAGCGTGAGCGGGTCGGATGAGGGTCACAGCGTGTTTGAAAGCCGCCGCGCGGCTGAACGGCTTCCGAGCCCGCCCGGGGTCGCGCTCCGCGTCGTCGAACTCTGCCAGGCTGAGAACTGTCAGCTTCCCGACCTCATCGAAGTGCTCAACGCCGATCCGGTGCTCGCGGCGCGGATGATCAAGTATGTCAACTCGCCGCTCTGCGGCGTGACGCGACCGGTCTCCTCCATCCGCCAGGCGGTCCTTCTGCTCGGACTGCGTCCGGTGCGCATGATGGCGCTCGGCTTCGCCGTGGCGTCGGTCGATATGGGCCATCTCGCCACGGGGTTCAACCTCAATCGATTCTGGAAGGAAAGCTTTGCGACGGCGGTGATCGCGTCGCGCCTGACGCCGCTCTTGAGCGAGGAAGACGCCGACGAGGCGTTCACCGCGGGACTGCTCGCCGGTCTCGGCCAGATCGCGCTCGCGCACTGCCTGCCGCGTGAATACGAATTCGTACTCGCGGCGGTTGCGAACGGCGAATCGCTCATCGAGTCGGAGCGCGAGGCGCTCGGCGTGGATCACTGCGAATTCGGCGCCGAGTTCCTCGCGGAGTGGAAGCTGCCGAAGCGTCTCATCACGGTCGTCCGCTGCCAGGTCGACCCGGGCACGGCGCCGAAGGAGGATCAGGAGCTTTCGAAGATCGTGTCGATCGCCCGGGCGTTGGCTCCGGTCTTTCTCACGAACGAGCCCACCGCGGAAGAGCGGCAACGCGGCCGCGAAATGGTCGAGCGCGAGCTCGGCCTCGAGCCGGCGAGCTGGACGGCGGTCGCGGAGGATGTCATCCGTCGATACCGCGAGGCCGCGGTCATCTTCGATCTATCGATCGAGGACGGGCTCTCGCTTGTCGATCTGTACGCGGAAGCGCAATGGGAGGCCGCGCAGCTTGGGCTTCAGGAATCGGCCGAGCGGCGCGCGGTCGAAGATGAACGCGATCAACTGCTCCGCGCCGCGGAGTCCGATTCGTTGACCGGACTGTGCAATCGGGCCGTGTTCGACCGGCGTCTCGAGTCGATTCTTCGTTCGGCCCGTGACGATGACGAAGACTTTGCCCTCGTGCTCATGGATCTCGACAACCTCAAGCAGTTGAACGATCACTTTGGTCATCTCTTCGGCGATCAGGCGTTGCGGGCGACGGCCAGCTCGCTCGAGGCGGTGCTTCGCGAGGGTGATCTGCTCGCCCGGTATGGCGGAGACGAGTTCGCCGCCATTCTTCCGCGCGCCACGCCGGAGGAGATCGTGGAGATCGCCGAGCGACTCGTCGCCGCGGCCCGGTCGATCGAGATGGATCTCGCGGGAGAGATGAAGAATCTGTCGATCAGCGTGGGCGTCGCGCTGCGCAGCGATATCGAAGGCGAGACGACGAGCGACATGCTCTTCGCCGAAGCGGACAAGCAGCTCTACCACTCGAAGGGCGCAGGCAAGGACTGCTGGACCTTCCGGGGTGAATCGGCTCCGCCCATGTCGAGCGCCGCGTAAGCCGGACCGCCCGCGTCACTCTCCATTACCGCCGAAAACGGACCGGAGCCGACGAGTACTCGCCGGCTCCGTGTCACTATGAGGAAGAATGCGTGGTCGTGGTAAATGGTCGTTCAGGCGCGACGCCGGCGACCGAGCATGAGCGCGCCGCCCATGCCGAAGAGCGCGAGCGCGCCGGGCGCGGGCACAAGGAAGACATGGTCCTGCTGATCGTCGCCCACCATGGCGAGGATCGTGGCGCGGTCGCCGTTCGGATCGATGTTATCGATGAGTGACTGGGCGTCGGCGATGTAGGCTTCGCTGCCCGAGACCTGGAAGGTCCCGGTGTACACGCTGCCGTCGTCGTCGTGGGTGATCTCCCAGACGGCGACCTGGAACGCGGCGGCTTCGTTCGCCGTCCAGGTTTCCTGATGGAACTGGCCGAACAGACGGGCGAGCTTGCCGGCGCGCACGGAACCCATGCCGCCAAAGAACGAACTCGGCGCGTCCTCCACCTCGACGATGTCGTAGGTGTAGCTGCCGGTCGGCGAGACGAATTCCGTGAGCTCGATGCAGAACGACGAGAAGTCGCCCACGGCGCCGCCACCGGTGTAGGTTCCGTTCGTCCGGGTCCAGTTGAATGTTCCGCCAAGCGTCGAGTCGAAGCTGTTCCCGGCGTCGATCGAGTAGCGCACGCTCTGGTTCGGTGAAACGCTGTTGAATGTGACTTCGATGGTGTCGGCGGCGGCGGGCGCGCCGAGCCCTGCGACGACGGCGAGCGCGCCGGCCGTCGCGGTGATCGTTCTCAAAGAAGCGAGTTTCATGATCGCCTGTCCCTCTCCATACGCGAGACTCCGTGCGCGATTGACACGACACGCCCGCCGCACGGAGTCGAACGGCGAACGCGTTTCACGGGTCGGTCAACCGGGACGAACATGACGCGCGTCACATGTTCAGCGGGCGCAGACCGACCACACGCCGCCCATGGGGCGGTGGACCTTGTTCTCGACGGCGCCCGCGCGAATCCGAACCCTGCGGGGGGATGGCCCGAGCGCATCGATCATTTCAATGTGACGGGATCAGGCGGATCGAAGAGACCCTAACCCCCTCCACGCAAACACATTGTGTCGCGCAGTGCGATCATGACAACTGCCCGTCGGCGGATTCGGGGTCATTTCCGGCGGCCGCGCGCGGATTTCGAATGGCGCGCGACCGATAACGCCGCGCCGGAGCCCTTCGTCACGGGTCCGGTCGATTGTCCGGCGACGACTTGTCCGGTCGCGGGGGCGCGGGGGGAACAGGCGTCGGGTCCTCGGCGATCTTCTCGAGCAGGTGGTCGATCGCTCGAGAGAGCTGCGCATCGGCGCCGTTGAAGGTCTCGTGCGGGAGGTTGTCGACGACGATGTCGGGGTCGACGCCGTGGCCTTCGATGAGCCATTCGCCTTCGGGGCCGTAGACGCCGAACTCGGCCGCGGTGGCGATGCCGCCGTCGACGAGGAAGTTCGAGCTCGAGAGCCAGATTTCTCCACCCCAGGTGCGCGTGCCGATGACTTCGCCGAGTCCGAGCCGGCGGAATCCTTCGGTGAACGCCTCGCCGTCGGAGCCGGTGTACTCGTTGCAGAGCACAACCATGTGGCCGCGGAACGCGTAGTGCATGTTCCAGTACGGATCGCCGACGCGGCCCTGCCAGTAGAACCAGGCGCGGCGGAGGAGTCGGGCGAGAATCCACGAGTCGATGTTGCCGCCTCCGTTGTGGCGCACATCGATGATGAGCCCTTCGCGATTGAAGACCGGATAGAACTGGCGCGCCCAGTCTTCGATGTCGCTGCTTCCCATCGCGCGGAGATGCACATAGCCGATGCGGCCTTCGCTCGCTTCCTCGACGCGCTGGCGCCGTGTGTACTCCCACTCGTGGTAGCGGAGATCCGACGCTTCCCACTGAGAGATGGGAAAGACGATGTAGGGCGTCTCTTCGCCCCCGCCGGCCGGTTTCACATGAATGAGCGTCTGCCGGCCGGCCTGCTTGCGCAGAAGCGCGCCGATATCGGGGGCGTCGAGTGTCGCCACGCCGTTGACTCGCGTGATGATGTCGCCTTCGGACAGGTCAACGCCCGGCGCGGCGAGGGGGGAGCGCCGCTCGGGCTCGTCGGGATCGGACTCGTAGATATGTACCACGCGGTACCCGCCGGCGTCGGCGTCGCGCTCGAGTCGCGCGCCGAGCGACGCGGGCAGGATCGATTCGGTCCCGCGTCGTCGATCGCCGCCGTAGACGAAGGTGTGGAGCGCCGAGATCTCGCTCACCATCTGCGCGATGAGGTCGGCGAGTTCATCGCGATCGCTCACGCGATCGACGAGCGGCAGGTACTTGTCGAGCATGGCGGGCCAGTCGACGCCGTGCATGTTCGGGTCGTAGAAGTAATCGCGCTCGAGACGCCAGGCCTCGATGAACATCTGCCGCCATTCTTCGCGCGGCGTAATCGAGAACGACCACGCGGACAGATCGACCCGCGTGTCGTCGTCGAGCGCGACCGATCCTCCGGCGCCGACGACATAGAGCGCTTCACCGCGCCGGATGAGTAGGTGCTCGCGATTCATCGCGAGTTCGTACCCGTCGATGCCATCGACGAGCGTTTCGACTTCGGGATCTTTGTTCCTGATCGGGAGCGCCTGGAGCGCGACCTGCCGGGAAGTTCGATCGGCGCGCGAAGACCAGAGCAGCCGTTCCTTCAGCGCTTCGAGTTCGCCGTAATTCCCGGGGGGCGCCGGCACTTCGTAGAGGCGGGACGCGAGGCCTTCGAGGTCGATCTCAACGATCGGAGCTTCGTCTTCGTCTGACTCAGCGTCTTCGGGCTGAGCGTCGTCCTCGACTTCCTCCTCCGGGGCGTCGTCGTCTCCATCCCCGTCTTCGGTGGGCTCTTCGTCCGTGGGCGCGTCTTCGTCGTCGTCGTCCTCTTCTTCATCCGCGGCGCGGGTAAGCTCGGTCTCCGGCGCGAATGGTGAGCGATGATCAGGCTGGAGGGCGAGCGCGTAGATCTTCGTCGCCCGATCGAAGTACGGCTCGGGCTGGCGGAGTCCCCACGGACTGCCGACGGAGGTCTCGAAATGGCGATCGGAAAGGTAGTACAACCACTCGCCGTTCGGGTCCCAGGTCGGGCTGAACGAGTGGTAGCGTTCGTTCGTCACGCGCGTGATCGAGAGTTCGTCGACGCGCAGCAGATGCACGACCCCATGCACATTCGACGATTCGCCGACATACGCGAGCCATTTCGAGTCGGGCGACCACGCGAGATCGAAGAACCGCCAGGCGGATGATTCGTCGATGACTCGGTTCGTATCCGTCTCGGTGTCGTAGAGCCAGAGGCGCCAGTTCTTGTCGGTATGCGCGATCCAGCGACCGTCAGGCGAGGGAATCGCCTCCCAGCGGAGCACTTCGCCGTCTTCGGTGAGCTGCTCGCGCTCGCCCATGCCATTCGCGGGCAGCGTCCACAGTTCGACTTCGCCCGATTCGTCGGAAAGGGCGAGCAGCGTGTCGCCGTCGGGCATGAAGCGGCCGTCGCGGTAGCGCACATCGGGCCGGCGCGTGACATGGACGAGGCGCCCGTCGCCGACGGGGGCGACGAAGATCTCGCCGCGCGCGGTGAGCGCCACCCGGTCGCCGTCCGGCGCGAGGTGCGCATCGGTGAGGTAATCGAAAGGTTTCGTGACCCATTTCTCTCGCGTCTGGTCCGAGTCCGTGTCGAGGGTGATCGAAATCGGCCGGTCGGCGTCGGCGTTGATGTCGTAGAGACGCAGATCGGCGCCGAGTTGGTACACGATCCGGCCGTCGTGAAGCGCGGGTGATTTGACATCCCAGCCGACATGATCGGTATGTCGCGTGAGCTCCCCGCCGTCAAGCGTCATCGACCAGAGGTTCATCGTCCCGTCGCGATCGGACGCGAAGTAGACGCGGTCGTTCCAGATCATGGGCTCGGCGCTCGTGCCGGGGTAGTCGGCGGTGAGGGGCGTCGCCTCGTTTTCCGCGCCCAGTTCAAAGCGCCAGAGATTCTGCGCCGTGCCGCCCTGGTAGCGCTTCGTATGCGAGCCCTGAAATCCGAGTCGGGTGAAGATGAGCGTCGAGCCGTCATCGGTAATCGCCCCCTGCGCGGCCTGCGCAAGCGGGAGAAGCTCCTGAGCGCCGCTCTCGAGGTCGAGCAGGACAAGCTGAAAATCGGGAAGCGTCGAGTAGAGGCGCGTCGCGAAGAGCACGCGACCGTCGGGCGCGAACCCGTCAACAATCGCGCGTGAACCGTCCCAGGTGCGCCGCGTGGGCAGGCCCCCCTCGAGCGGCATCGTGTAGACCTCGCCCGGACCCTCGTAGTACGCGAAGAAGGCGATGGTCGATCCATCGGGCGAGATCGCCGGCGACATTTCGACGCCGTGGTGCGTCGTGAGCCGTGACGCGACACCCCCGTCGACGGAGACCTTCCAGAGGTCGCCTTCGCTGACGAAGACGACGGTGTCGCCGTGGATGGCTGGATCGCGGTAATAGCCGACGGGCGCTTCGGTGAACGCCGCCGCGGGCATGGCGAGAAGTGTCAGAGTGAGCAGGATGGCGAACGCGGAAGTCGTGCGGTTCATCTCATCTCTTCCAGGACACACAGGTAAGAGTCGTTGACACGGGACCGGTGGGCCGTAGTTTACGCGAGATCGACTCGTGCGTGGCCGGAGGAGACCGCGATGGCGAAGCAGGGTGAGCGGGCGTCGAGCGTGACCCGGCGCGATTTCATGGTTACGACGGCGGCGACGGCCGCGGCGACCGGCCTCTCGCGGCAGTCCACCGGCGGCGAGCGGAGACAACCCGTGGACGCCGTGAACGACGCGCCCGAGATTACCGCCGGGACGATCGAAGAGGCGCAACGGCTCGCAGCGCTCGAGTTCGACGAGGCCGAGCGGCAGGCGATCGCGGATGACATTGAGAATCAGATCCGTCGATTCGTTCGTCGACGCGAAGTGGTCCTCCCGAACGACCTCGCGCCGGCGTCCGTTTTCGACCCAACCCTCGGACGCGAACTCGACACGATGCGCGGCGAATCGAAGTTCGTCCGCTCCGCCGATGTCGCCGGCCCGCTTCCGTCGAACGACGAGGACATCGCGTACGCGCCGGTCACGAGTCTGTCTCGATGGATCGAGCGTGGAGAACTCACGAGCGCGCGGCTGACCGAGATCTATCTCGATCGACTCGAGCGCCTCGGGCCGAAGCTCGAGTGCGTCGTCACGGTGACCGCGGAACTCGCGCGAGCGCAGGCGAAGCGGGCCGACGAGGAACTCGCCGCCGGCCGCTCGCGCGGACCGCTGCACGGCATTCCGTGGGGCGCGAAGGACCTCTTCGATACGAAGGGAATCCGGACGAGCTGGGGGGCCAATCCATATAAGGATCGCGTGCCCGATCGCGACGCCACGGTTGTCCGGATGCTCGAGGAAGTCGGCGCCGTGCTCGTCGCGAAGACGACGCTCGGCGCGCTCGCCTACGGCGACATCTGGTTCGGCGGGACGACGCGGAACCCGTTCAATCTCGAGCAGGGTTCGAGCGGGTCGAGCGCCGGGTCGGCCGCGGGAACGGCGGCGGGGCTTTTCGGATTCAGTCTTGGAACGGAAACGCTCGGGTCGATCGTGTCGCCCTGCATGCGCTGTGGAACGACCGGGCTGCGTCCGACCTTCGGCCGCGTGCCGCGCACCGGCGCGATGGCGCTCTGCTGGTCGCTCGACAAGATCGGGCCGATCTGCCGGACGGTTGAAGATTGCGCGCTCGTGCTCGATGCGATTCGAGGGCGTGACGCCGGCGACGCGTCGTCGATCGAGGCGCCGTTCCGCTATGACGCCGACGCCGATCTTCAGGGCCTGCGCGTCGGCTATGACCCGAGTTGGTTCGAGGGTCGACGGGTCACCGACTTCGACAAGCAGGCGCTCGACTACGCGAGAGACCTCGGCGCCGAACTTATCGAGATCGAACTGCCGGATTGGCCGTACGACGCGCTCATGTCGATCCTCATGGTCGAGGCCGCGGCGGCGTTTGAGGAGCTCACGCTTACGAATCGCGATGACGAGTTGGTGTGGCAGGAGCCGCAGGCCTGGCCGAACTCGTTCCGTCGGACCTGGTTCGTTCCGGCGATCGAGCTTACCCAGGCCGAGCGGCTGCGGCGGAAGGTCGCCGAGATGATGGCGGAGCGGTTCGCCGAGGTCGAGGTCATGCTCGGGCCGAGTTACGCGGGGTCGATGCTCCTCATCACGAATATGACGGGGCATCCGTCGGTCACGCTTCGCGCGGGATTTCGCGAGGGCAATCGGCCGCACGGCATGACGGTGTGGGGTCGGTTGTTCGACGAGGGGACGATTCTGCGTCTCGCGGCCGCGCTCGAGCGGAAGTTCGGCGTGTGGATGACCCGGCCCGAGGGACTCGGGTGAACGGTCACGCGAGGGTGGCGTGGAATCATCGCGTCGGGCCGGTGTCTCCACCTCGCCGGGCGGCGCGATTCGATCGAACCGAGGCGTCGATCCGGCGGTATCACTTGTCTGGGACGCCATTTGAATGGTGGTGGCCCGGCCGTTAGCATCCCGGGTTCCTACGATGCAGACCCACCGACGCCGGCCGCGGCCCGCGCCGGCCGGGGATCGGGTGGTTCGCCGCCGTCCAGTTCGACCCGGTCGTCGTCGCACATCCGCCGCCAGGAGGAGGACTCAATCCATGAAGACTTTCGATCGCCTGTCGTTTGCGCGTCGCCCTCGGGCCGGCGCCCTCATCCGCTCGGCTCTGATGGCGACCGCGCTCGCCGCGACCGCGGGATTCGCCGCCCTGACCGGCCCGAGCGCCGCGGCTCAGTCGACTTCCGGCATGAAGACGCTGCACATTCCGATGACGACGAACGGGCCGAAGTCGCTCGACCCGGTCATCGGCTCGACGACCTACGAGAACCGTGTGTGCTCGCAGATCTACGACACGCTTCTTCAGTACAAGTATCTCAAGCGGCCTTACGAGCTCGAAGGCAATGTGACCGAGTCGATGCCCGAAGTGTCGGACGACGGTCTCGTCTGGACCTTCAAGCTCAAGGACGGCGTGTTCTTCCACGACGATCCGTGCTTCTCCGGCGGCAAGGGTCGCGAGATGACGGCCCACGATGTCGTGTACTCGTGGAAGCGTCTCGCCGATCCCGCGTACAAGTACAAGTCGTGGTGGCTTCTCGAGGACATGATCGTCGGCTTTGACGAGTACAAGGACGCGCAGGCGAAGCGGGTCGACTCCGGCGAGAAGTTCGATTACGACCAGGAGGTCGAGGGTCTGCGGGCGCTCGACGACAAGACACTGCAGGTCACGCTCAAGCGCCCGGTTCAGCAGTTCATCTGGCGCGTGCCGATGTTCCAGCTCTCCATCGTGCCGCGCGAAGCGGTCGAGACCTACGGCGAGCGTTTCAACCTCCACCCGGTCGGCAGCGGCCCGTTCATTCTCAAGAACGAGTCGGACTGGGAGCAGGGCGCCCGAATCAGTCTTCATCGCAATCCGAACTATCGCGAAGATTACTACCCGTCTGAGGCGGACGACGAGTTCGTCGAGTCGGGTAAGACGAAGGCCGCGGGTCAGCGGGTTCCGTTCATCGACCGGCTCGATGTGACCTTCTTCGTCGAAGAGAACCCGATGTGGCTCGAGTTCGACGCCGGCAATCTCGGTTTCACGACCGTGCCGGACGCGGTGTTCGACACGGTGTTTACGCGTCGCTCGAAGCGGCTCAAGAGTTCGTTCGAAGACCGTGGCGTCGCGGCGTACAAGGTGCCGCTGCTCGACTTCATCTTCCGTGGATTCAACATGGAAGACCCGCTCATCGGCGGGTACAGCGAGAAGCAGAAGGCGCTGCGCCAGGCGATCAGCCTCGCGATTGACCTCGAAGAGTTCAATCAGGCGTTCTACAGCGGGACCTGCATCGTGTACGACGGCCCGATTCCGCCCGCGCTCGACGGCTATCCGGAGAACGGCCAGGCGGAGGTGAGCTATCGCGGCCCGGATCTCGAGCGGGCGCGCGAGTACCTCGCCAAGGCGGGATACCCGAACGGCCAGGGACTGCCGTCGATCGACTACTACACGAGTCGCGGCAGTGTTTCGGAGCAGCACACGCAGTTGCTCCAGCGTCAGCTCGAGCGGATCGGCGTCAACCTCAACCCGCGGCTCGTCGACTTCTCCGTGCTCATTGACGCGGTCGACAACAAGAAGGCGCCGATGTTCTCCTTCGCGTGGGGCAGTGACTATCCCGACGCCGAGAACAACCTCATGCTCTTCTACGGCCCGAACGAGGCGCCGAAGCCGAACCACTTCAACTACAAGAACGAAGAGTTCGACCGGATGTACGAGAAGATCCGCACGATGCCGCCCGGCCCCGAGCGGACGGCGATGTACGAGCAGATGCGGAACATGGTCATTGAGGATGTGCCGTATGTCGGCTCGCTCGCGCGGACGCGGCATTATGTGGCGCACCCGTGGCTCGAGAACTTCGAGCCGACCGAGACCTTCTTCACCTGGTACAAGTACCTCGATGTGGATCAGGCGGGGCAGCGTCGGGCGAACGGCCGCTGAGTCGAGCGGAATGATGCGTGACCGGGGCGAACGCGAGAATCGCCTCGGTCGAACGAATGAGCTGACCGCAGAGACAGGCGCCGACGCATGTGGGCCTTCATCCTTCGACGGGTGCTCTACAACATACCGGTGTTCCTCATCATCATCCTCGTGATGATGGCGATGCTCCGCGTGCAGGACCCGGTCCGCGCGTACACCGGAAAGAATGTGAGTGAAGAGCAGATCGAGCGCATCCGTCAGGAGTTCGGGCTCGATAAGCCGTTCGTCGTTCAATACTGGATTTTCATGAGTGACGCCCTGGGGATCGGCGAAGAGACGCCGTTCCTCGATTTCGGCGAGAGCTGGGCGTACCCGGGTTCGACGGTGCGCGAGAAACTGCTCACGGCGTTTCCGGCGTCAATGTCGATCACGGTTCCCACGCTCATCTGTACGAGCGTCATCTCGATCTGCATCGGGCTTGTGTCCGCGTTCTTCCGTGGTCGCTCGCTCGACCGCGGCCTTGTCATCGCCGCGGTGCTCGGGATGAGCATCAGCTATCTCGTCTATGTCATTCTCGGCCAGTATTTCCTCGCCTATCTGCCGCGCAACCTCGGCTGGGAGTTTCAGCCGTTCGCGATCAGCGGATATGAGCCGTGGACCGAGTGGGGGTCGTTCGAACTCTTCGGCCTGAGCGTGCCGTATCCGACGAGCGTGAATCCGAAGACCTGGATGACCTACTGCATGCTGCCGGTCATCGTCGGCGTAACGGTGGGCATGGGATACGACACGCGGTTCTACCGGGCGGTGATGGTCGAGGAGTGCAACCGCGACTACATCACGACGGCGCAGGCGAAGGGCGCGCCGAAGTCGAAGATCATGTTCGTGCACATGCTCAAGAACGCGATGATTCCGATCATCACGCGCATCATGATCACGCTGCCGTTTCTCGTGACCGGATCGATCGTGCTCGAGATGTACTTCAACATCCCGGGCATGGGGAAGATGCTGATCGATTCGATCATTTCGAAGGACTATCCGATGGTGCAGGGCTTCACCGCGGTGATCGCGTTCCTGTACATCGGCTCGATCATCCTGACGGATGTGCTGTACGCCGTCGTTGACCCGCGGATTCGACTCTCATGATGCGACGCTTCTTCAGATCGCGCGGGTTCCGGAAGTTCGTCCGCAGCAAGCTGGCGATGCTGTCGCTCGGCGTCATCGCGATCTACGCGGCCACGGCGATCGCGATCATGTTCGGGGCGATCACGCTCGACGACACGAACGAGCGCGTGCTGCCCAACCAGGTGCCCGGGTTCCTCGAGGATCGCACGCTCGAGAAGCGGCTCGAGGACGCGATGTTCATCATCGAACAGTGGGCGACCTTCGCGGTCGACATGGCCGATCAGCGCGACCAGGACGCGATCGAGATTCTGAGTGAGCGCCGGCTCGGCGAGCGCGTCGTCGCCGAGGATCTCACGAGTGATGATCTCTACGAGCTCGTCGACGAGGCGTGGATTGTCTTCGAGGACAACCTGGAAGAGATCGAAGAGCTTAACGATCACCCCGAAGCCGAGGTCTATGTCGAGCAGCTCGAAGCGATCGCGCTGCAGATCTTTCCCATCCCCGAGGGTTGGGACGGGTCGGTGTACCGATTCAAGACGCTCTTCGGGAGCGACCGGCAGGGGCGGTCGATCTCGATGCGGGCCGTGTACTCGGTGAAGGTCGCGTTCCAGATCGGACTCGTGACTTCACTCGTCGCGGTGCTCTTCGGGAGTCTGCTCGGCGCCGCGGCCGCGTTCTTCGGCGGGATCGTCGATCACATCGTGGCGTGGATCTACACCGTGCTCTCGTCGATTCCGTACCTCGTGCTGCTCACGCTGCTCGTCGCGATGTTCTTCAACACGCGCTTCGACGATCCGCAACAGCCGTTCCTCGCGCTCGTGCCGGTGTATGCGGCGTTCTGCGTGACCTTCTGGATCGGGCCGTGTCGCGTCATCCGCGGCGAGACGATGAAGATCAAGGAGCTCGAGTATGTGCAGGCGGCGACGGCGATCGGCTTCAGCCGCTTCTACATCCTGCTCAAGCATGTGATCCCGAACACGGCGCATCTCATGTTCATCAACTTCTCGCTGCTCTTCATCGGCGCAATCAAGGCGGAGGTCATCCTCAGCTTTCTTGGCCTCGGCGTGAAGGGGCAGCCGAGCTGGGGAATCATGATTCGCGATTCGGCGCTCGATGTGCCGACCGGGTTCTTCTGGCAGCTCGGCGCCGCGACGGCGCTTATGTTCGTGCTCGTGCTCGCGTTCAACATCGTGTCGGATGCGCTGCAGGACGCGTTCGATCCGAAGCATGTGGACTGATCGACTTACTCACTGACCCAACCCCAGACGCCGGGACGGCGGTTCGACTCCATGATTCAGACGGCGACGGAACGAAAGACGATCCTCAGCGTGCGTGACCTCACGACGCGCTTCCGCACGGACCGCGGCATCGTGACCGCGGTGCAGGATGTCTCGTTCGATGTGTACGCCGGGGAGACGGTCGGTATTGTCGGTGAGTCGGGTTGCGGCAAGACGGTGACGAGCAAGTCGATCATGCGCCTTCTGCCCGAGCGCAACTCGATCATTGATCCGAAGAGCGAGATCCTCTTCGGCGGGAAGAACATCGCCCACGCGAGCGAACGCGAGATGCGCGAGATCCGCGGCGACCAGATCGCGATGATCTTTCAGGAGCCGATGACTTCGCTCAACCCGGTGTTCACGATCGGCTGGCAGCTCGACGAGGCGCTCAAATACCACACGAAGCTGAGCCGCAGGCAGCGGCGCGAGCGGGCGATCGAGATGCTCCGCCTCGTCGACATTCCCAACCCGGACCGGCGGGTCGATGAGTATCCGCACCAACTGTCGGGCGGCATGCGACAGCGCGTAATGATCGCGATCGCGCTGTGCTGCGAGCCGGACATCCTCATCGCGGACGAGCCGACGACGGCGCTCGATGTGACGATTCAGGCGCAGATTCTCAACCTCATGGAGGATCTCAAGCGCAAGCTCGACACCGCGATCATCCTCATCACGCACAACCTCGGCGTGGTCGCGCAGGTCTGCGATCGCGTGCTCGTCATGTACGCCGGCCGGGTGATCGAGGAGGGGACGGTCTACGACATCTTCCATCATCCGATGCACCCGTATACGAAGGCGCTGCTCGAATCGATTCCGAAGCGCGGCCGCAAGGAGCACGGCAAACGACTGCCGACGATTCCGGGCATCGTGCCGAGCCTTTTCGAGCTGCCGATCGGGTGCCGCTTCGCCGAGCGTTGCCGATACAAGGAAGACAAGTGCATTGAGATCGAGCCGGCGCTCGAGTCGAAGGGCGACGGCCGCGCGGTGCGGTGTCACTTCCCGCTCACGGAGATCTCCGTGTCGGCGTCGTCGTCGGCATCGAAGGGAGGGGCGTGACCGCCATGGCGCTCGTCGAAGTTCGCAATCTCGTCAAGCATTTCCCGGTGCGCGGCGGCGTGCTCAACCGCGTCATCCAGCGTGTGCACGCGGTCAATGATGTGAGCTTTGATGTAAAGCGCGGCGAGACAGTCGGCATCGTCGGCGAATCGGGTTGCGGCAAGAGCACGCTCGGCAAGATGGTCATCCGCCTGCTCGAGCCGACCTCGGGCTCGATCGTGTACGACGGGCACGACATCACGAACCTGTCGCACACCGAACTCATGCCGTTCCGGAAGAAGATGCAGATCATCTTCCAGGATCCGTATTCTTCGCTCAATCCGCGGCAGACGGTGCGCTCGATTCTCAAAGAGGCGATTCTCTTTCACGGCGTCGTGCCGAAGAGCGAACTCGATCCGTACATCGATGAACTCATCACCCGCGTCGGCCTCCGCGCCGATGCGAAGGATAAGTTCCCGCACGAGTTCTCCGGAGGTCAGCGGCAGCGCATCGGTATTGCTCGCGCGTTGTGCACGAAACCCGACTTTATCGTCGCCGACGAGCCGGTGTCGGCGCTCGATGTGTCCATTCAGGCCCAGGTGCTCAACAAGCTCATGGACCTCAAGGAGGAGTTCGGGCTCACGCTCATGTTCATTTCGCATGACCTTAAGGTCATCGAGCATTTCTGTGATCGCGTGCTCGTGATGTATCTTGGTCATGTCGTCGAGTCGCTGCCGTGCGAGGATCTTGAGGATCGGGCGCGACATCCGTACACGCAGGCGCTGCTCGGGGCGAACCCGATCGACGATCCGAACGATCGACACGAACTCGCAGCGCTCGAGGGTGATGTGCCGAGCCCGTTCGACATGCCGCCGGGCTGTCCGTTTGCGGGTCGGTGTCCGCTCGTGATGGATCGGTGTCGCGTCGAGATGCCGCCGCTCGAAACGCGGGGGACGGCGCATACGGTCGCGTGCTGGGCGGTGGAGGAAGACGACGCGGCGGTCGGGCTCGAGCCGACCATCTCAGCGGGCAAGGCGTCGACTCCGTAATCGCGATCATTGTGTCCTGTGGATGTGAACATTCGGTATCGCCCTATGTGAATACACATGGGGGAGCGGTATGCGTGAGTCAACGGGTGGCGCGAACTCGACGATTGAGGTGGCGTTGGTGACTCTTCGCGGCGATTTCGCTCGCGCGCCGTTTAGCCCCATGTGAATACACTTGGGGGAGCGGCGTTCGTATGCACGGGTGGTCTGAGTCCGATGGATGCGGTCGAAGTGAGATCGTTGCGGCGATTCCTTGCGGTGTTGCGGAGGGGGTCGCGAGATTGAATGGGGTTTGAGTCGTCGTGCGCCGCTCCCCCGGGTGTGGTCACCCGGGGCTAAATTGAGGCGGTCGCTCGCCCGGCGGTTAGCCTCATGTGAATACACATGGGGGAGCGGCGCTCGTGAGTCAACGGGCGGCGCGGACTCGATGGAAGCGATCGAGGTGGGAGATGTTTTCCTCGCGGTGGGGTGGAGGTGGGTCGCGAGATCGGAGTGATCTTCGAGTCGTCGGGCGCCGCTCCCCCGGGTGTGTTCACCCGGGGCTAAGTTCGGGCGCCCGATCTCTCGCCGCTTCGCCCCATGTGAATACACATGGGGGAGCGGTGTGCGTCTTTCGCGCGTCGTTGAATTCGATGATTCCCATCGGAGTCGGAGTCTGGTGATCGCCTCGCGGAATTTGGACGGCGCCGGTTCTTGAGGCGGCTGGTTCTTGAGTCGTCGTGCGCCGCTCCCCCGGGTGTGTTCACCCGGGGCTAAGTTGGGGCGCGTGCGGGTCGCGGGAACGAATTCACCTTCGAGTCGTCGTTCGCCATTCCCCCGGGTGTTTTCACCCGGGGCTAAGTTGGGGCGGGTGCGGGTCGCGGGGACGAATTCACCTTTGAGTCATTGGGCGCCGCTCCCCCGGGTGTGTTCACCCGGGGCGAAGTTGTTGGCGCCTCATGCGTGAACGAGGCCGACGCGTTTGAATTCGTGATCGGGGAGGACGCGTTCGAGGTTGTCGTTGCCGAGGTGGACGCGGACGAGTTCGGCGAGGACATCGCGGAAGTCGGTCGTGTTGAGGAGATCGCGACCCTCGTGCAACTGGTCGGGCGCGAGACCGGGCCAGTTCGCGACGACCTTGCGCGCGGCGCCATTCTGCGCGGCGAGCGCGTTCGCCCGCGCGACGGGCCCGCCGGCGAGAAGCATGCAGTTCGCCCAGCCGTGGTCGGTCCCCGCCGTGCCGTTCTCCGCCGCGGTGCGGCCGAAGTCGGTGAGCGTCACGACCACCACATCGTCCATGCGATCCTCGAGATCACTGAGGAACGCGGCGACCGCCGTCGAGAGTTGCTCGGCGAGATTGCCGAACTGCCCGCCCGCGGCCTGACCCTGGTTCGAATGCGTATCCCAGCCGCCGAGATCGACTTCGGCGACCTCGAGTCCGACATCCGCGCGAATGAGCCGCGCGACATGCATGAGACGCTGAGCGAGCGGCGTGTTCGGATAGGGCACGCGCGGCTCGTACTTCTGACCGGCGAGCGACTTCAACTGCTCGACACCGTCGAGCGTGACGCCCGCGGTCTGGGCGAGCAGGTCGGTCGCGTCGGCGGCCTGACCCATGGCCGATTCTCGATACGCGTGCTCGAGCCCGGCGACGAGCGCTTCGTTGTTTCCCCCGCGCGGCGCCGGCATCGCGAGGTCGTCGACGCCGCGGATGGCGTACGCGGCGCTCTTGCCGTGCAGGATGCGCGGCAGGCTGTCACCGACGGCGACGGCGCGGATCCGCCCGTGACCTTCCGAGGTCGCGAGATGCCGGTTGAGCCATCCGTCGGAGTTGATCGTGTTGCCGATCACACCGGTCTCCCAGACATCCTGCTCTTCGAAGTGCGAGCGTGTGTTGTGGTCGTACCCGACCGCGTGGGCCGCGACGGCAAGGCCCGACTCGAACGCGGGCGCGAGCGAACCCATCCGTGGATGAAGGCCGAAGAATCCGTCGAGGTCCAGCGCCGCCTGGTCGCCGGCGCCGGGGCGCGGCAGGGCGATCGAGCGACGGAGCGTGTGGTAATGCGCATCGCCGTGCGGGACGACAAGGTTGAGGCCATCGGCGCCGCCGCGCAGGAAGATCACGACGAGCGTCTTGCCCTTCGTGACCCGACGGACGAGCCGCGTGGCGCCGAAGAGTTCGAGAGGAGCGATTCCGAGATAGGCCGCGAGCGCGCCGGTCGACTTGAGAAAGAATCGTCGGGTGAGTCGCATACTGCTTCGCTCCTTCGGGCGGCCGAGAGTCCGCCGCGGGTTGTACCGTCCGGCGCCGGACGCGTTTCGCGCCCGGCGCGTCGCATGTCATTCAGCGCAGGTTCGCCTCCGGCGTCTGCGCGATGAAGGTCGCCACATTGAGCGCCCGCTCCGCCCGTTGTCCCGACGCGTCACGCAGCGTGCGGACCGCGGCGTCGTATGACGCGTCGCCGAGCGGGAACCCGGTCAGCCGGATCGCGATGAGATCGATCAACAGGCGTTCCCAGTCTTCCTCGGCGAGTTCGCGGTTATAGCGGACCGCATCGGGCGCGAGCTGCACGAGTTGCCACATCGAGGCCTGCGCGTAGCGCCAGCGCTGCAGCATGGCGTTCGAATCCGTATAGGCGGAGTCCTCCTCGGGGTATCCGTCGGGAGTAGCGCGATCGAACAGCCCGGTCCCGGAAAGCGAGAGGTAATCGCCGAACCCCCAGGGGTGGAACCGGTTCGCGCAACGATCGAGTCGCGCGGCGAATTCGAAGGGATGAGCAAGACGCGGCTCGTCGATCGTGTCCCAGAAGGCGTCGTGCCGCGCGATCGCGCGAAGCAGCGCCGCCATGTCGCCACCCGTCGCGTGATAGACCGACGCGAGGTCTTCGACAAGATCGTCGCGCGCGGGAATGGTCGTGTAATGCTCGGCGAGCTTGCGGGAGACGAAGCGGGCGGCGCTCGGATGTGACGCAAGCGTCTCGAGCGCGAGAAGGGCGCGGTCGTACTGCTCGTCGGCGTTCGTGGTCGAGGGGAAGTCGACGCCGAGGATGCGCCGACCGTTCGGATCGTTCAGCTTCGGATCGAACCGGAAGCGACCGACGAGCATGGGTCCGCCGCTTCGGCCGTCCCCTTCGCGTGAATAGGTCCAACCGGTGATCAGCGCGGCGAGGTTGGTCACATCGTCCTGCGTGTATCCGCCGTCAACGCCGAGCGTGTGCAACTCCATAATCTCGCGCGCGTAGTTCTCGTTGAGCTGTCCGGCGTAACTCGACTCCTGATCGAGATAGATGAGCATCGACGGCAGGCGGGCCGACGCGTGGAGCAGGTCGAAGAACGCGCCCGGGCCGAGGTCGGAGTACTCGATGTACTCGCGCCACTTCGCCGGGCCGCTCGTCTTGCGGATCCAGGTCGAGAAGTGGTTCTGAGTCCAATGGGTGAAGCGGACGCGGACCGGGTTCGGGGTTTGGATCGTGTGCGTGATCGCGCGACGCTGGACCTGGTACGGATCGAGGTTCGGAAAGCGCGCGAGGCCGTGCCCGAGCATCGCGAGGTCGCCGGGGTCGTCGAATTCGCGCGCGAGATGCTCGTCGAGCCATGCGTCTTCGCCCATGACGAGCACTTCGGCGAGTTCGTGCGCGTCGGGGCCGTACGCGAACCGGTTGAGCAGGTGGACGGCGCGGCGGTAGCGGCCCGGCTCGGCGGGCGGCTCATCGAGGATGGTGATCGAGCGCGGCTCGCTCGTCGTGGAATTGCCGGCGGTGTCCTGAACACGAACGGCGAGGTCGTGTTCGCCGGGCTCGAAGACCCGCGCCGGAAGGGGCAGCGTCATGCGACCGGCGTTGCGGAACGGGCGTTCCACGATGCCCGTCGGCGCCCCGTCGATCAGGAGTTCGACGGCGGCGAGTCCCCGTTCGTCGGCGGCTTCGACGACGACGGCGTCAGCCCGGTACGCTTCGTGTTGATCCGGCGGGTATAGCACGGCCACCCGCGGCGGCGCAGCGTCCGCATCGGGCGCCTTCTCCTGAAGAACGATCGCCTGTATCCAGAGATTCCGGTCACCTTTTCCTTGCTCGTACTTGTCGTTCGTAAACGCGACGGTGAGCCGCTTCGGTCCTTCGACGAGCGAGATCGTCCCGACCTCGCGCGTATCCCACCAGTTCGGCGGCGTGACCTCACCGACTTCGGACGATTCGCCGTCGCGCTCCAGTCCGATCCGCGCGATCGGTCCACCGTCATAGTGGTCGCCCCGCGCCTCGAGATGCACGACGAATTCGCCGGTCAGCGCATCCGGTAACTCGAGTCCGATTTGACCATTCGAGTGGAGCGCGAAGGAGCGACGCTCCTTCGGATAGTGCTCGTTGCGGAGGGATTGACGCGCGGCGGGCTCCCAGCCCTCGTCGTGAACACTGTAGCGGCTCATTCGGCGGGGTCGTGGGAAATCTGAGGATTCGTACCCGAGCGCGGGAATGCGCACGCGTTGCGCCGGCGTTTCCGCGCGGGCGCCCGAATTGAGCTCCGCGACGAGTTTCAATGTGTTGTCGACGCCCGGCGTGAAGCGCCCGGTGTCCACCCAGAAGCGCGGCGCGCCGCTGCGCTGGCGGCCGATCTCGACGCCGTTGAGCAACAGTCGCACGACGGGGGCGGGCGCGCGGCCGTCGGCGCCGTCCCACCAGCAGAGGCCCTCAACCTCGAGTTCGCCGGTGATCGGCGCACGGTCGAGCAGTTCGACGAACGCGACGCGCACCGGCGTCGCGGCGAGGCCGATGTGGTCCGCGACCGCGTCGCGCGACGACCCGCCGGGCATGCCGGCGTTCATGGAGTCCATCATCGCGCCGCCTTCTTCCATCATGGCGGGCGCGTCGTCCTCGGCGTTCATCGTCATGGACATACTCATGCCCATGCCGCCGGCTCCGTCCGCGGCCGCCGCGGCGGCGCCGGCGCGGTCGACCCGCGCGAGTTCAAGCGTGTCGAGGCGCAGATTCCGGTCCGCGAGTCCGCGGGCGTAGAAGTCATTCACGAAGAAGGGCGTGAGAATCCGCCGGCCCGCTTCGAGTCGAATCGGCACGCCGATCGGCGTGCGCGCCCAACTCCGCATGACGAGACGGCCATTTGTCGAGGGCTGGTTCGCTTCGTCGACATAGAGGACGATCGTCGGAAGGGCGCCGCGCGCCCGATCGCCGGCGGCGCGGGCGAACATCTGGTACCAGCCGGTCTCCGGGATCTCGAAGGGCTGACAGACCGGCGGATAGGCGCCGGCGTTGTTCACGAACGCGCCGCCCGAGGCGCTCTCGGCGTGGTACACGCGCGGCCGATTCTCGCCGAAGCGTCGCGGGCGCTCGATGTCCGACTCCGCTTCCGCCTCGACGATGATGAGTTCCTCGTCGGTCGGATGCATGACCGTGACGGTCACCGGATCACTCTTCCACTCATCGCCGGCTTCGTTGGTGGCGATGGCGACGAGTTCGATCGATCCTTCGGGCATCGCCGTCACATCCATCGTGAAGGCGAGTCGGCGATCGGGTCCGAACTCGGACGACGCCTCGCCCAACGGTTCGAGGGAGGCGCCGCTCGAGAGTCGGAGCGTAATCTCGCGGCGTGGACGATTCGGGATTGGCCAGACTTCGACGCCGATCGGGAACTCGCCCCACACCACGGCGCCATCGCCGGGGCTTGTGATCACCGGGCGGTACCGCTCATCGAACGACGGTTCGCGTTTCGGCGTGACTTCAAGTGTGATCGGCGCTGACGCGACCGTGAGCGTCGTCTGTCCTGGCGCGACTCCGCGCACGCGGAGGTATCCGACGGTCTCGCCGTCGAGCACGCGCGCCTCGCGGGCGATCTCGGCGATGGTCGTGTCGTCGATGGTCGCGACCGCCGCGCGATCGCCCTCCGCGGAGGCCTCAATGCGGAAGGGGATGACTGCGGTACGGTCGACTTCCACGACGGCGCGTTCACTGAAGAAGCCGACGGGCGAATCACCGGCGTTCGTGTCCGGCGCGTCGGCGGCGGTTGCCATCGTGACGGCGAAGAGGACACATATGGTGATCGCGCGGATTGCGAATGAGGTGGACGCCTTCGCCATTACCAGTCCCTCCCTGAACCGAGTCGCCGGGCCCGCTCCCGAGAGCATACCGGAAGGGCGGCGGGGCTACCACCGCGATTCGGGCCCGGCGTCACGCGATTCAGCGATTCGGCGCTTCATGCGCCGGCCAGGATGGACGCTTCACGCTCCTCCGCGAAGTGTCGCGTGTAGAGCTGGTGGTAGCGTCCGCCCTGCCGCAGAAGCTCGGCGTGTGACCCCTGTTCGACGATGCGGCCGCCGTCGATGACGAGAATGACATCGGCGGATCGGATCGTCGACAGGCGGTGCGCGATGACGAACGCGATGCGTCCCTCGAGCGCGCGCTCCACGCCGCGCTGGATGAGGCGCTCGGTCTCGGTGTCGACCGATGAGGTCGCCTCGTCCATGATGAAGATCTGCGGATCGGCGAGGATCGCGCGGGCGAGGGCGACGAGCTGCCGCTGTCCGGTGGACAGCCGCGCCCCGCCTTCGCCGACTTCGGACTCGTACCCGTCATCCATCTCCTCGATGAACGCGTGGGCATTCGCGACGCGGGCCGCTTCTTCGATCTCCGCATTCGTCGCTTCGAGACGACCGTAGCGGATGTTCTCGCGGATCGTGCCGCTGAAGAGGTGGGGCGTCTGCAGCACCACACCGAGGTTCGATTGGAGCCAGTGGAGCGGACGATCGCGGTACTCGACGCCGTTGATGCGGATCTCGCCGCGCTTCGGTTCGTAGAAGCGCGCGACGAGACTCACGATCGTCGACTTGCCACCGCCGGTGGCGCCGACGAGCGCCACGGTCTGGCCGGATTCGACGGTGAAGTTGAAGTCGTCGAGGACGGGTTCACCTTCCTTGTACCAGAAGTCGACGCCGCGGAACTCGATCCGGCGGATCGGCTCGGCGAGCGAGTGATCGCGCTCGACGGTGGCGCGCGACACCTCGTCCGAATCCTTGATCTCGGGTTCGGTGTCGAGCAGTCCCTGGACGCGCTCGGCCGCCGCCTGGGCGCTCTGCAACTCGGTAAACCGTCGCGCGAGCTCCTGGATGGGCATATAGAAGAGCGCCGAGTACTGCATGAACGCCACGAGTTCGCCGAGCGTCAATCCTCCTCCGAGACGCAACCCGCCGCGCCAGAGCGCGAGGCCGACGCCGACGCTTCCGAGCGTGATCACAAGCGGCAGGTACACGGCGCTCTGCAGGGCATTGCGCATCGAATGGCCGAACATACTCGACGACAGCGTCTGAAACTCAGCGAGATTCTCGGGTTCGCGCACGAGCGCCTTCGTCGTGCGCACGCCCATAATCGCCTCGTTGTACGACGCGGTCATCTGCGAGTTCGTCTTCCGGATGAGACGCGAACTCGAGAGCAGACGCGTCTGGAAGAACGCGCTCACGAGAATGAGCGGCGGCACGATGAGCATGACGACGAGCGCGAGGCGCCAGTCGAGCCAGAACATGCCCGCGATAATCCCGAGGACGAGGCTCGAGCCCCAGACGAGGTCGAGCGCGAACCACGGGATGAGCGACGACAGCTTTGAACAGTCGCTCGTCAATCGCGTCACGAGCCAGCCGACGGGCCGCGTGTCGAAGAACGAGAATGACAGCTCCTGCAGTCGTCCGAACGACTTCTCGCGCAGGTCGTGCGCGACCCCCGTCGCGACCTGGCCGGCGAGCACGATGAAGAGCCAGATGCTGCCCGAGAGGACTACGACGAGCGCCGCGTAACCGGCGCCGAAGTAGGCGAGCCGACGCGTGGCGCCGTTCGTCGTGGCTTCGTCGATCATCACGCCGGTCACGAGCGGAAAGATCGCATCGATTACCGCGACGGTGAATCCGGCGATCGCGAGCACCATGAGTTGCCGGCGGTACGGCAGCGCGTGCGCCGCGATGCGACGCCAGAGCCCGAGATCGAGCCGGCCGCGGTATTCGTCATCCTGTATCAACTCGGCGGTCACAAGACGCCTCCGTTCCGTTCATTTCCGTCGACGGCGGATCACCGGGTCGCCGCAGCGGCCGCGGCCGATTCCGCTTCGTCCTCGTCGGTCTCCGTGCGACTCTGGATCTCCCAGAGTCGACGGTACAGGCCCGGTTCCGCGACGAGGTCGCGATGCGAGCCGCGTTGCGTGACCCGACCGTGGTCGAGCACGATGATCTGGTCCGCGTGCATGAGCGTGGACAGCCGGTGCGCGATGACGATCGTCGTGTGCCGGCCGCGCCGTCGCTTGAGCGCGTTGAGAATCATCGTCTCCGTTTCCGTGTCGACCGCGGAGAGCGCATCGTCAAGGATGAGCACGGCCGGCTCCTGGAGCAACGCCCGGGCGAGCGCGACGCGCTGCCGCTGACCACCCGAGAGCGTTACGCCCCGCTCACCGACGGCGGTGTCGTACCCGTGGTCGAACTTCGCGATCGACTCATGCACGCAGGCGGTCTCGGTCGCTTCGATCATCTCGTCGTCCGCCGCGTCGGGCCGACCGATCGTGATGTTCTGCCGGAGCGTCTTCGAATAAAGGAAGGGCTCCTGCATCACCACCGCGGTCTGCGCCCGCACGGCGCGGCGATCGATTTCGCGCAGCTCGCGGCCGTCCATCCGGATCGACCCGGCGTCGTAGTCGTAGAACCTGAGGAGCAGGTTCACGATGGTCGACTTGCCGCAACCCGAAGGGCCGACGATCGCGAGCGTCTCGCCCGCGGTCACCTCGAAGGAGATTTCCTGCAGCGTCGGCGACTCAGAGCCGTGCGTGAAGGAGACCTGATCGAAAGTGATCGCGCCGACGAGTGGCCGGTCGATGGTGAGCGCTTCCTGCGGCCGCGTCTCGAGTGGTTCCTCCAGAATCTCCTCGAGTCGACCGATCGCGACGATCGCCTTGCCGAGGTCGGCGAGGATGCGTCCCATCATGCGCACGGGCCAGATGAACATGGTCACCGCCGTGAGGAAGTAGTAGAACGCGCCGACCTGAAGTCGGCCGGTCGCGAGCCAGTAGGCTCCGGCGACGACGACGACGGCCTTCTGCGCGAAGCAGAGCAGATCGGACAGCGACCAGAACGCGCCCATGAGCCGGTACATGCGGTAATCACACGCCTGGTGATCGCGGTTGCGCTCCGACATCTTCTTGATCTCGAAGTCCTGCCGCGCGAAGGCGCGAACGACGCGAATGCCGGTCAGGTTCTCCTGAATCGTGGTTGTCATGCGCGCCTCGGCCTCGTCGCTCAGTTTGAAGTAGGCTTTCACCTTGAGGAAGAAGAGAAGCGAGAACGCGAGGATGACCGGCACGAGTCCGATCGACACGAGCGTCATCGGCGCGTCGATCGCGAACATGAGCGGCAGCGGGACGAGGAGCATGATCGTCGCGCGGCCGATCTCCACGACCTGGTTCGCGAGGAAGACGCGCAGCGTCTCGACATCGGAAGTGCACCGCTGAATGAGATCGCCCGTCTCCGCCTTGTCGAAGTAGCGCACGGGAAGCCGCTGGAGATGGTCGTACACCTCGTCGCGGACGCGGCGCGCGATCGATTCACTCGCCTCGGCGGACCATCGACCGCGCAGGTAGGTGAAGACGCCGGCGATCGCCGTCGCGAGGATCACGAGCAGCGCGGGCAGCCAGAGGCGGCCGCGCAGCGTCTCCCGTCCGCCGAGCGCCTCGACGATCGACTGGACGAACGGCGAGGCGGCCTCGGGGTCACCCGAAAGAACGCCGTCGATCGTGATCTGCGGGATCAGCGGCGCGAGGTAGAGGAAGCACGACGCGACCACGAGCGACGCGATCGCCGCGAAATAGCGGAGCCGCTGCCCCTTCGTGAGCCGCCAGATCGAATTGAACTGTCCCAGACGCATGAGCCACTCTCAATCACTCAGCCCGCATTCGGAACCGGAGCTCGCCTCGGGCGGTTGCACGGTCGTGCACGCAAAAAACCCGCTCGGGGCGAGCGGGTTCGTCTTCGGTGTTCGGATCACCACGAAAAAACCCGCTCAAGGTCATGAGCGGGTTTCGGTGTCACTGTTCATTCAGCGCGCGCGTTCACCCACTCATGCGATCGTTCCATCCGGAACGAACTGCGAGATGTGACGGGTGAAAAGCTTCATCAAAACTCCTTCGCGTGAACGGGAGCAAGATACCCGACGATTCTGACGCGAGCAAGGACGGGTCCGGAAAAAGAATCGAATTCGTGACATCGCCGTGGAACGGGTCCTCAGCGCAGCTGACGCCACGAGACGATCGCGAACGCGAGTATGGTCATCGCGAGGATGATTCGACTCGGCCAGCGGTTGCGATAGCGATCGCCGATCCACTTCGTGCGACTGTTCAGGAGGAGCAGGACGGTGGCGAGGAGCGGCAGAAACGCGGCGCCGATGATCGCGTAGGTCTTCTGCACGGACTCGAATGGCCGGACGACCTGGAGCAGCGGAACAGTCGCCAGGATGAGGAGATAGACGCGATAGGGGAGTCCGGCCGTATTCACGATCGCGACCGCGCGGGTTCGACCATATCGCGTGACGGCGAGCCAGTCGGCGAAGATATACGGCACGGCCTGCCACACGCCGAGGAGGCTGGTGAAGACCGCCGCCCAGGCGCCGATGAGAAAGACCCAGCGACCCGCCGGTCCGAGCGCCTCGCCGAGTTGATCGGCGAGGTTCAGAATGAGCCCGACTCCCGAGCCGGCGACTTCAACGCCGCTCGCGATGATGAGCATCGCGACGCCGAAGAGCGCCGTCATGGCATATGCGACGGCGAGGTCGATGCGGCAGATGCGCAGGTCGCGCTCCGGATCATCACGACCGGCTTCGCGCATCCAGTAGGCGTAGCAGAGAATGGTAAGCGTGCCGCCCACGCCGCCGAGCAGGGCGATTGTCCAGTCGAGACCTTCGGACCCGAACTCGGGAATGGTGGGCCGCACGAACGCGAGGCCGACGGCGCCCCAGTCGGGCTCGAGCATGATGGCGGTCGCGATGACCGCGGTGAACATCACGGCGATGCAGACGCCCATGACGCGCTCGACGAGTTTGAATCCGCCGAACCAGGCGAGGAGCGCGCCAACGACGCTGTGCGCGGCGCCGAAGACGAGTTTCGCCCGGGTGGGATCATCGATGAGGTCGGGCGCCATCGCGGCGGCGGTCACGCCGGTCGCGCTGATGAGCGCCGCGCCGACGACGAAGCTCCACGGCAGGAAGTAGATGAGAAAGAGAATCGAGACGACGGGACCGAGCCGCGTCATGGCGCCGGTCAGAATCGTCTCGCCGGTCGCGAGCTGCCAGCGGGCGAGCCCTTCGTTGAGCACGAACTTGAGGAACGCGCCGAGCGCCACGGCCCAGACGAGGCCGACGCCGAGCTTTGCTCCGGCGAAGCCGGCGGTCGCGAGGTCTCCGGCGCCGACGCCCGTCGCCGCGACGACGAGCCCCGGGCTGATGATGGCGAGCGCACGGGTCACGCGGCCGGGCTTCGTCTTCGAGGAAGTGGTCGACATGGCGGGGCAGTGTAGCGGGGGACCGTCCCATCCGGCGCGCGACGACGCCGGCCGGATCGAACCGGCCGGCGTCGCGGTTTCATCGATTCATGTTCGGTCGAGCGTCAGTTTCGGCGCTTCATGTCGCCGGTGAAGGCCTTGAACTCCTTGCCGTCCGCGCCGATCTTGTAACCCGTGTAGACATGATGATCCGGTTTCGACATATCGACCTCGCCTCGCGAGAAGGCGAGGGTGTTGGTCGTGGGATCATGCATGTGGCCTTGGAGGCGAAGGATTTTCTTCTCGGGGTCGTACTGTCCCATTTCGGAGTAGATGTTCGTGGACATGCTGTCCATCCAGAGCGTCTTGTAGGCGCCGTCGATCTTGTCGTAGCCGTAGACGCCAATGCCCTGGAACGGACCCATCGGGGTCGAACTCTGTACATCTTCCTTCACGAAGCGGCCGTCGAGGATCCACTCGCGGCTGATCGTACCGGTCATCTCCATCGGCTCGGCGCCGGGCTCCATCCACATCTGCCAGGTCGCGTCCCATTCACCGACGAGCGTGTCGAGGTGTTCGTGATGTTCGCCGGGCTGGCCGATATTGGCCCAGGCTTCCATCATCTCATTGAACTCGGCGTTCTCTTCGGGCTGGCTCACCGAAGCGAGTTCGAGGAACGCCTGCTCGGCGGACAGCGCCGCCTCGAGCGCGCGGGCTCGTTCAGCGCTTACTTCCATACGACCGGCCACGAATCCCAATCCGGCCACCGCGACCAACGCGGCGACGCTCAGGCAGGTGCGACAATACATGGGAGTCCTCCTCTACGGACTGATTGAACTGGTTCTATGAAGGCACGAAGGCACGAAGGCACGAAGGCACGAAGGCACGAAGGCACGAAGGCACGAAGGCACGAAGGCACGAAGGCACGAAGGCACGAAGGCGGAAGAGACGAAGAGGCGGAGTGGCGGAGAGGCGGAGTGGCGGAGAGGCGGAGTGGCGGAGAGACGGAGTGGCGGAGAGGCGGAGAGGCGGAGAGGCGGGAATCAAGTCGCGTGACCGTGTCGGTTGAGATCAGAGTTGTGCGCCGCGGTCTGTCCTGCATCGGTCCACCAATTCCCGTTTCGTACGATGACGCGCCGTGGGTCGACCGTCAAGCGGCGCCACCGTGAAAGCCGGTCGCCACGGGCCCGCGGAAGTGGCGATCGAACCACGCCGCACGCGCACGGTCATCGGAGCGCGTGCGGAGCCGCGGATGATCTCATTCGGCCATCGTGGGCGGTGAAGTCCGGGCGGGATCGTGGCCCGGGGCGAAGGGCGCCGCGCCTCGAACGAGTTTCGGTCTCTGTTCGGGCGGCGTCCTGACTATACACGATCCGCCGCTCATTGCAAGTCGGAGCGCGACGCCGCTCCGGGTTGTCCGTCGCCAGAGCGCCGACGGGAATCGCGATACCCGGCGCCATTCCGATGCGACGGCGCCGCGCCCGACCGATATCGTTGAATCGTGGGGGAAGCGCAGGGCAACATGAATGATCAGGGACGATCATCTTCGAAGTGTTCGGGTGAATCGCTCGAGGGGAAACCGCGCCGGCGTACGGCCGCGGCGATGCGCCGTCGGGCGGAGGAACTCGCGATCGAACTCGAGTGGTTCGCGAAGAACGCCCGGGTGAACGGTGAGCGGTACGACCATCTTGCGCGGGCGCGGGTCCGGTGTGAACGCATCGCCGCTGGCGAAGCGGCGTTCGGCTCCGGATGATCCAGTCATGCCATCGGCCGAAAAAAGAAAACGCCCCGGCCAGAGGGTGACCGGGGCATGGCGGCGTCACACCGCCGCGTATGGAGGCGCGCTGAGAACAGCATGTGGACGGGCGCGCCTGGCTAAGAGGGCGAATGAAGAATCGAGACTTGGATGACGCGGCGTCGGCGCGTTCGGTTACCCGGAAGAACGCTGGTATTGCGCTCGGTAATACCGGTCGAACTCACCGCGCTTGATCGGCTCCCACCAGTCACGGCGTGTCGTGTACCAGTCGATGGTCGCGCGGAGCGCCTCCGGCCACGCCGACCGGGTCGGACGCCAGCCGAGTTCGTTCGCGAGCCGCGATCCGTCGATCGCGTAGCGACGATCATGGCCGAGCCGGTCGGGTACGCGTTCGATCATGTCCTCATCGAACCCCATCGCATCGAGAATGGATCGCGTGAGTTCGAGGTTTGAGCGCTCGTTGTCGCCCCCGATGTTGTACGCGCGGCCACTCTGGCCGTGTTCGAACACCGTCACGAGGGCTTCGCAGTGGTCGTCGACATGAATCCAGTCGCGCACATTCAACCCGTCGCCGTAGAGTGGGACCTTCCGGCCTTCGAGCAGATTCGTCACGAAGAGGGGAATGACCTTCTCGGGAAACTGGTACGGCCCGAAGTTGTTCGAGCAGCGGGTGACGAGAATATCGAGATTGAATGTGTGCGCGTAGGCGAACGCGAGCAGGTCGCCGCCGGCCTTACTCGCCGCGTAGGGGCTGTTTGGCTGGAGCGGCGTCTCTTCGGTGAACTTGAGGTCCGGTCGATCGAGCGGGAGTGAGCCGTAAACCTCGTCGGTGCTCACATAGAGGAACCGTCGTTCGCGTCCATCCTCACCGGCGCGGCGAAACGCGTCGAGCAGCGTCTGCGTGCCGACGGTGTTCGTCATGACGAACGGACGCGAATCCATGATCGATCGGTCGACATGGCTCTCGGCCGCGAGATGGAGCACGCCGTCGCAGTCGCCGATGAGCGCCTCCACGGTCTCGGCGTGACCGATGTCACCGTGGACGAAGCGGTAGTTCGGATCGCCCTCGAGGTCGGCAAGATTCGCGGGATTGCCGGAATACGAGAGCGCATCGAGATTCGTGATCTTCCAGTTCGGCCGCGTCATGCGGAGAAAGCGGATCAGGTTCGACCCGATGAAACCGCACCCTCCGGTTACGAGAAGATGGCGGCTCATGTCGGTTGCCCCGCGCGCTCGAGCACGGCGGCGAGGTTGTCGCGCCAATGCGGCATCGGGCCGAGCAGTCGTTCGGTCTCTTCAAGATCGAGCACGCTGTAGCGGGGGCGGGCGGCCGGCCGGGGGAACTGGTCCGTCGCGCATGGCTCGACGAGGCACGCCGCGTCGGTGCGTTTGACGATCTCGAGCGCGAACTCATACCAGCTGCACGAGCCGCCGTCGGTGACATGAACGAGGCCGCGGGCGCCCCGCTCGAGCAGCGTCCAGGTGGTCGAGGCGAGATGCTCGGCGCTCGTGGGGCGCCCGACCTGGTCGTCGACGACCTGCAATTCGTCGCGCTCTTCCGCGATTCGCGCGATGGTGAGGACGAAGTTCTTCCCCCACGGCGCATAGAGCCAGCTCGTGCGGACGAGGAGCAGTCGATCGCCCGCGGATCGAGCCGCGATTTCGCCATGCCACTTTGTGCGTCCGTAGGCGTTGATGGGGTCTGGCTCCGCGTCAGTCTTCCACGGCGCCGAGGCGTCGCCGTTGAACACATAGTCGGTGCTGAAGTGCACGAATGGAGTCGCCGTTTCAGCGCAGCGACGGGCGAGCAGTTCGACGGCATGCGCGTTGAGCCGTTCGGCCGTCAATTCGTCGGCTTCGGCGCCATCGACATCGGTGTACGCGGCGCAATTGATGACCGCGGCGTGTTCGGTCCGGATTTCCCGCGACACCGCGTCGGGATCGGTCATGTCGAACTCGGGGAGATCGAGGCCGATCGAATCGATCGCGCAGCGTTTGAGCAGCGTCATCCACGCGCGTCCGAGCATGCCGCCGGCGCCGACGACCACGACGGGGCCGTCACGCAACGGCGCCGTCGCTGCGAATTGTGAAATGGAACTCGTCATCAGCGGTGCTGCGTCGTCCACGGGAAATCGGGGAGGGCGTCGTACGGACGCCGCTCTTCGTCGGGATGATTCGGATCGTACGACTGCGTCACATAGTACAGGAGTGTGGCGGTCGTCGGCCCGACGGTCGCGGCGCCGTGCCAGAGCGGGGGCGGAATGATGAGGGTGCCGGGGTTCTTCTCACCGAAGATGATCGTCCAGGTCTGGTCGTCGTCTTCGCGATGAATCCCGGCGCGGATGTGCCCGCATCCGGCGATCCAGAAATCGGCCTGCTTCTGATGGCGGTGCCACGCCTTGATGACTCCGGGGAAGAGCGCGGTGTAGTTCACCTGGCCTTCCGGCCGCAGAACGCCCTGCAGGAGATTGAGGACTGACCAGCCGCGGTCATCGACATACGAGTCCGCGGGGACGAAGACCGGCTCGCGCTCGGCGTGGGCATGCGCGCTCGCTTCGGCGACGCTCGACCGCATGATGCGCGGCTTGCCGGGATTCATCGTTTCGCTCCGAATCGGGCGCATGATTCGTCAGACACTCGCGGCGGGAGGCGTTTCGAAGATTGAGCGGGGGAGGTCGACCGCATTCGCGCCGCCCTCCCGAACAAGGGCGCCGGCCCGGGCGAGACTGTCGAAGGTGCCCGCGTCGGTCCACCACCCGTCGAGGGTGTCGTAGGTGAGGTCACCGCGGCGCAAGTACGCGTTGTTGACATCGGTGATCTCCAGTTCGCCGCGATCGCTCGGCTCGAGCGTGGAGCAGATCTCGAACACACTCGAATCGTACATGTAGATTCCGGTCACGGCATACCGGCTCGGCGGGTCTTTCGGTTTCTCGATGATCTCCGCGATGCGGCCGCGCTCGTCGAAGCGGACGACACCGAAGCGCTCGGGGTCGTGGACCTCCTTGAGGAGCAGCTTCGCGCCGGACGGCTGGGAGAAGAACTCGCCGGCGGCGCGGCGGATGTTTCCTTCGATGATGTTGTCACCGAGGATGACGCACATCTTCTCGCCGTCGACGAACTCTTCGGCGAGCTTGAGCGCGTCGGCGATGCCGCCTTCACCTTCCTGATAGGCGTATTCGAGGTGGCGAATGCCGAGGTGCTTGCCGTTGCGGAGGAGCTTGAGGAAGTCGCCCGCATGCTCGCCGCCGGTGACGATGAGGATGTCACGGACGCCCGCGTTGAGCAGGCATTCGATGGGGTAGTAGATCATCGGCCGGTCGTAGACCGGAAGCAGATGCTTGTTCGTGACGAGCGTGAGCGGGCGGAGTCGGGTGCCGAGTCCTCCGGCGAGAATGATTCCTTTCATGGCGCAATCTCCATGGAGTTGATCGTCGACCGGCGAAGCCGATCGTCGTGAGTCGGATTGGAAAGACGAGGGTTCATGCGAAAGGGAGCCGGGCGGGGTTACCCGCCCAACTCCAGTCGGTGAGAGGGATCAGGATCTCCGTCTCCGGGAGATGACGCCCATACCGAAGAGGCCGGCCATCGCCATGCCGACGGGGGCGGGCAGCGGGATGATCGTGAGCTGATCCTGCTGGTTGTCGCCCGTATCGGACAGGGTGAAGAGCCGCAGCACCCGGACATTGCCGATGTCGGTCCAGCCGCTGGCGAGCGCCGCGGCGACGAGGTCGCTCGCGAGGCCGTTGTGGCTGTCCACTTCATCTTCAAGGTACCAGATGGCTTCCTGCAACTCGTCCGCGTCGGAGTTGTCTCCGTAGGAATACCCGGCGACCAGGTCGTCGAGCGTTCCCTTGCGGAACATCGAATACAGGAACGCGGCTTCCGGGCTGAGCGGATCGGGGTTGCCCCCGCCCACACCGCCCGCGATGGCGCTGGTCGCGATCTCATACTCGTAGGTCGAACCCAGCGAGATGTACTCGTTCCGTTCGACGCAGAAGGTCTGGAACGAGGTACCGGTGAGATCGAACAGCCCGGCGAATCCGGTCACATTATCGATCTTGAACTGGCCGCCGGGTCCATTGCCGGCGGTCCCGTCCGTGATGCGCAGCGTATCCGCTCCGGCGGTCGACACCGCCAGACCGAGACACACCGCGGCCACGGACATCAGGAGTTTCCTTTTCACTTGAAAACTCCTCCTTTCGATTGCGGCTTCAACGCGTGAAGCCAGAGGGAATCGTGTCATTTCGTTCGAGGGAGGCGTGGGGGCTTCCATCAAGCGACCTGACGACGACGACGGTTCGTGAACAAGACTCCGCCCAGCCCGGCGCAGGCGATCGCGGCCGGCATCGGAAGGGGAAGGAGCATGTTCCGGGTCGGGTTCCAGTTGTTGCTCAGTCGAATGGTCCAGGCGGCGCCATCCCACTTCGCGTTCGCCTCTTCGAGGAGGGTGTTTCCACGGAAGGCGACAAAGTCGAACTCGAGCGGTTCGGGCATGTCGCTTTCAAAGTGGATCCGCCAGATCAGGTTCGTGGTCGAAGGCCCCACGGCCGTGCCGAGCGTGGGAGACGCGCCCCCTTGCTCGTACACCGTCGCCCAACCGGCCCGGTTGAAACTCCGATGCGTCGGAGAATCGAATGGACCGCCGGACACAATCCGGACCGCGACGAGATCGAACAATCCCACTCCAGTTTCCTGGAACGCCTGACTCCAACTGTTCCCCTTGTTCGGGTCACCAATGGGAACGAAATCGCCTGTCGCCGTCGGTCCATGAAGGACGACCGCGGACAGGCACGCCAGGGCGAGCAGTTTGCGCACCCACATATCCCACTCCTTTCTTCTCATCTGAGAATGAGTGATCTCAACGACGCCCTCGAGAACTCACGAACGATCCGATAGCCGGCGTCTAAGCTCGGATTTCTCTACTTCCACGGATACGGGTTCATTGCTCGTCCGGAATTCGGACGACATTCGTCGGGAGGCAGGTTTCGAGGTCCAGCGCCTGCACATAGAGCTGACCACAGGCCTGGCGCGGACCGCGCACGCGGATGACCGCGGTGTTGTCCTCGCCCGCTTCCTTCCAGCCGATGACGCCCGGCTCGGCGCCGAGCCCGAACGCGACGCCGGAGCAGACGCCCGACTTCTTGACGAAGGATTCCGAAGTGAACGAGTAGATGTAGCCGACGCGATTGCCTTCGGGCACATTCTCGACGCGCAGTCGAATCGTGCCGGGGCATCCGCCCGAGATCGAGAGCTGCGGCCGGTCCGCCGCGTAGAACGCGACCGCGTTCGTGAGCGGCTCGGGGCAGAGGCCGAAGATGTACGCGGCGCACTCGGAGATGTCGAAGATACCGTCCGAGTTGTCATCGTCGTAGACGACGGGGAACGCTTCGCCCTGTTCGGCGGGGTCTTTCGGTCCCCAGAGGAAGACCTGATTGTTCGCGCCGACGGTCGAGAGTGACGAGTCGTAGAAGAACTGCACTTCGTGACCGAACGGTCCGTCGATCGGCGTGCTCATGTGCACATTCGATCCGCTGAGATCGACATTCGCGAAGTACGAGCCCGCATTGAGCGGTCCGAAGTCGAGCGCGACTCCACTCAGGAAGCCGGCGAAGTTCTCTTCGCCGCAACTTTCCATGTCGAACGCGTCGTCGTACACATTGATGACGATGACCGTGTCGCCGATCTCGCGCCCGAGCGGATCGAACTGCCCGGAGTTAAGCGCATTCGACCACTGCACCTGCAGTCGACACACGGTTCCGGAATTGTTCTGCGTGACCATGCCGGAGGTGCGGCGACCGCCCTGGACATAGGTCGCGCCGAACCACCAGCGCACGCCGGCGCCGGCGCACGGATCACCCGTGCCGGCCGGATCGCAGTACGGGTCGAACCCGCCCGCCTGGGAACCGTCGGTCGGCGCCCCGAATCCGAAGCCACACGGGTCGGAGTTGCGAATGCCTTCGAACGCGTCATAGATCGCCTCGTTGCACGCGCCGAAGTCGCCCGCGACATAGGGACGCCATTCTCCCACGGCGCCTGACGCGTCTACGGGCGCGATCGCGATCGGCGCGACCGGGACCGCCGGATCTCCGGCGACCGGAGTCAGGCCGGGCGGCGCGGCCGCGGCCGTACCGGCGCAGGCGGCGGTCAACAATGCTGCTTGCATCCTGTTCATTCTTATCCCTCACATTCCTGCGTCACATACGCAGATAGTTGCGTCAGGCCCCCAACGCGGACCCGACTCGGATGAGTCATCACGGCCAGTGAAAAACGGTGAATCAGCTCGCGGGTATCTGAGCCGAGAGTTCGGTGAGCCGCTCCTGCTGCGACGGCGAGAGGTCCGCCGGGCCGAAGCTGGACCGGAACCGACGAAGTCGACTCGCCGCGCGATCGAGACGGTCGTCGGCGAGAAGCGATTCAATGAGCTTGAGCTCGAGACTCGGATTGCGCGGTTGAAGGGTCGTCGCCTGCTCGAACGCGTCGGTCGCCTCCGCGTAGCGGCCGCGCGCCTGGCAGATGGCGCCGAGCGTGTCAAGGAAGCTCGCCCGGTGCGCTGCGGGAAAGCGGGAGCGATCGGCGATCGCGAGGGCCGCGCGGGCATGCGCCTCGGCCTCGTCAAGGTCGCGATCCGTCGTGAGCAGGAGGTACGCGAGATTGTTTCGCGCGACGGCGTCATCGGGCTCGGCCTGCACGAGCGCACGGTACCGATCGATCGCGCGGTCCGTCCGACCGAGGAGCCGCTCGCAGTCGGCCACCACGGCGAGCGTCTGGTCCGTCGGCTCGGCGATCGACTCCGAGAGTTCGATCGCCCGGGCGAAGCAGCCCGCGTCGTCGTTCAATCGTCCACCGAGCGTGTACCAGGCCATGACGAGCGCCGGTCGCGCGTCATCGCGCGATTGGATCCGCTCGTCGAGCGTCGCGAGCCAGACTTGCGCGCGCTCCGCGTCGCGAATGGCGCCCGCGAGCGTTGGCGCGCGAGGCGCCCAGTCGGCGTCGACGACGCGCTCGGCGAGCATGGTGTCAACCGCCTCGAAATCATCGAGGCTGAGCAGGACCTGGAGGTAGAAGAGGAAGAGATCGGGGTCCTCTTCCGCCTCGGCGAGGATCCGCTCGCGGTAAGGGTCCAACAGGGACCGGGCCGCGGTCGGTGAACCGGACTGAGCTTCGGCGAGGCTGATCGCGACATCCGCCTCGAACGCCGCGGCGGGGTCAATCGATCTCCACCGCCGCGCGGCGGTTCGCGCCTCGTCGAAACGCGTGGCGGAGAGAAGCGTGGAAGTCAGCAGCTTCGCGATCTCCGTTGATGTTGGATTCGCTCGCGCCGCGGCCTGCGCGGCGGTGACCGCATCTTCAATGGGAGCGTGCGTGCGCAGGGCGTCTACGAGCAGAAGCCATCCGCCGATGGCGGTCGGGTGTTCGAGCGTCGTCCTGCGGAGTCGGTCGAGATACGCCGTGTGGTCGTCGGGATGGTCGCGGCGCCAGCGCTCCGTCTCGATGAGTTCGGTGAAGGCTTCGCGCTGCGATTCAGCGACGAGCGTATCGGCGAGATCGAGCAGCGCCTCGTTCGCATACGCGTCGTCCGACCGGAGCAGTTCCGCAAGTTGATAGAGCGACACGAGACCTTCGTCGGCCGGACTCTTCTCGAGTGATTGGGCAAGCAGCGCGTGCGCTGTGTCCGTTTCGCCTTGCCGCAGAAGAAACTGCGCGATCGCGGCGATGATCTCCGGATGACTCGATCGAGCGAGTTCGTCGAATCGTCGTCGAGCTTCGTCGAGTCGTCCGTGTCGCTCGAGAAACTCCGGCGCGAGCCGAGCGGCGTCGACGGATGAACTCTCCGCGGCGAAGCGATCGAGAATCGCCACCCCTTCGTCGATCAGACCGTCGGATGCTTCGAGTTCAGCCGCGGCACGCGCTGTCGGGGCGTCGGCGTCGGACCCGGCGAGCAGCCCGGCGTAGATCGCCCGGGCCTCATCGAAACGACCTCGCGCGGTGTGGACGAGCGCGAGTCGGCGGCGGTCGTCCGGAAGGGACGAGTCGGCGAGACGCGCCGCGTCGCGCTCCGCCGCGTCCCACATCTGGTATTCGATCAGGAGGTCGAGCCGCTCGCGCGTCGTGGTTCGGTCCTGCAGGGGCGCCGGACGCGACGCGTAATCTCGAAGACGCCGCTCAGCCTCGTCCCGACGACCGTCGATTCGAAGGAGATCGATGAGCCGTGGCATGAGATCGGGTCGATACGGATGCGCCTCGACGGCGATTGTCAGCCGATCGATCGCGGCGTCCCGATCACCGAACTGCAGGTACGCCTCGGCGAGGAGACCGAGCGCATCCGGATTCGACGCGTCGACCCGCAGAAGCGGCGTAAGGAGTTCGACGACCTGCGAGGCCCGCCGTTCTCCGGGATCAAACGCAAGCAGGCGACGGGCCTCGAAGATCATCCAGCTCGTCGCGCTGTCGCCGGTGACGGCTCGAAGCTGCACGATCGCGTCGGAGATGATCGATTCATCCTTCCACGCCGAGCGTGACGAGAGAATGGCGCGGGGCGAATGCACACTGGATGGTCTGGCGGCGGCGAGGGCAAGGAGTCGGCTCAGCGCCTGCGGGTCATCGAAGTGATCGAGAAACACCTCGCGGTCGAATTCGAGTTGCTCCTTGATCCGCGCATCCGTCGTGCGGCCGATCGCCTCGTCGTAGATCGTGCGTCCGGCGTCAATCGATCCGTTCCGCGCCGCGCGAAAGGCTTCGGCGCGCACAAGCGAAGGATTGACGCCGCCCGCCGTCCGCGCGAGGGCGCCGAGTCGGTCCGCCAGTTCGCTGTCGCCGGCGCGGATCGCGTTCGCGAGTCCGATGAGGCGCGCGGGAGCGATGCCGTCGGCGTTGGCGGCCACGGCCGTGGTCTCGATGAGCGCTTCTTCGATTTCACCGGCGATCGCGAGAATCCGGGCGTGGGTCGCGTGAAGGTCGCCGTTCGTCGGAGCGAGTCGACGAAGCGTTTCAATGACTTCCATCGCTTCGAGGGCGAGTTGTGCTCCACCCGCTCCGGCGGCGGCGCAATCCGCGTACACCTCGGCGAGGAGCATGGCGTGCGACGCCGTCGGTTGGAGCGCGAAGGCTCGTCGCGCCGCAGTGAGGGCGTCGTCGTATCGCGCGTCGGCGAGATGGGTAGCCGCGAGGTGAATCTGCGCGTCGAGCCAACTCGGGTCGGCGTTCGCCGCGGACTCGAGATGGTGCGCGGCCCGAACGAATTCCCCCAATCCCGCGTCGACCCGCCCGAGGAAGTACGGAGCGACTGCGTCGTCCGGCCGCAGCGAGATCGCCTCCGAAAAGGACACGGAGGCCTGACGAAGGTCCTGCGTCGTCCATTGCTCATGGCCGTCGAGCATCGCGATCCAGTACCGGGCCGAGTCGGTCTGTCGCGTCGCGAGCTCCTGTCGCTCGATCGACGGATCGCGATCGGAGGTCTGACGGACAAACGCGCCCCATCCGAGCAGATCGTCGGATCGCTCACTGATCGATTCTGACCTTGCGTTGAGCGCTTCAAGGGCCGTGTTGAACTGTCGGCGCTTCCACGCCCGCTCGACGATAAGCAGGGAGACCGCCGGCGTATCGAGCGTGGATTCGACGGCAAGCGCCGCGAGCAGAGCGTCGACACGACCGCTCAGGCCGACGAGATCCATGGCGGCGATGAGACGAGGCGCCGTCGCTGGTCCCGGCGCGCCGAGATCGAGCGAGCGCTCGATCGCCGCACGAGCCTCCTCGCGACGCCCGGCGCGGACGAGCGTTTCGGCTTGAATGACGGCGATCTCGACGCTCGATGGATTCTCATTCGCAAGGCGTTCGACGAAGTCGCAGCGTTCGCTTGTCGTCGCGCCGGCGAGTCCCATGGCGACGACGCGTAACTCAAGCGCCTTGATCGAAGTCGGGTTCGATGCGAGATAGGTGTCCGCGGCGTCGACCGCCGGAGCGTACCGGCCAAGCCCGAGGAGAGATTCGATCCGGGCCCGGTGACCGGCGATCGAATCCGGATCGAGTTCGAGCAGGGTATCGGCGGCGTCGAGACGCTCGGTGAGAAAGTTGAGTTGGCCGTAGAGGTCGACGAGGCGTCGGATCGGCTCGATGCGATTTGAATCGATCGCCGCGGCCTGCCGGAAGAGGGTGACCCCCTGGAGGAGATGACGGCTGTTCTCGAGAGGTACGCGCACACGCGATTCCGCGAGGGCGAGCATCGTGTCGCAGTCGTCGTAACCGCGGGCGACCGCGTAGCCGAGATCGGCCATCGCCGATTCGTACGCGCCGGACTCGTAGGCCGCCATGCCACTCTCGTACGCCTCGGCGGCGAGGCGGGACCGGCGATAGCCCCGGTACTGGTGCGCGGCGACAAGCGCCGAGGCCACGGTCAACACACCAATGGAAAGGATGAGGAGGCGCTTCCTACCGCGTCTCGTCATCGTGACTCCCTTCGCCGGCGATGGCTCGTTGAATGGTTTTCCAGATGATCCACATGTCGAGGCGCCACGACTGGCGCTGGACATACTCCAGGTCGTAGCGAATCCATTCCTGGAAATCGGTCTGCGGGCGGCGCGTGCGGCGCACCTGCCACAATCCCGTCACACCCGGGCGTACGCTCAGTCGCGCTTCGCGCCACGCCGGGCAATACTGGTTCTCACTGTCCGGGCTCGGCCGCGGCCCCACGACGCTCATGTCACCCCGGAGCACATTCCAGAACTGAGGCAACTCGTCGAGTTGCAGCCGGCGCAAGAGTCGGCCGACTCGGAGAAGTCGAGGGTCATCCTCGATGAAGAACTGGGGCCCGTCACACCGGTTCTGCGCCTGGAGTTCGGCTTTGAGGCGCTCGGCGTTGCGGCACATCGTGCGGAACTTGTAGCAGTTGAAATCTCGACCACCGAGTGACTGCCTCCGGTGGGCGAAGAACACCGGCCAGCCATCTTCGAGCACGATCGCAAGCATGATGATCGGATACAGCGGGGCGGTGAGGGCCAGGCCGCAGAGCGCGGCGACGATGTCAAAGGCTCGCTTCGTGACACGGCGCCACCCCGAGACGAGGCCCGGGGCCTGCAGGGACCAGGTGGGGAGTCGCGCCTCGTTCCAGTCGAACGGCTCCACCGGCGTCGAGTCGTCCTGGTCCGGCGGTCCGCCCGGACCGACCATGGCTTCCTGATCCGCGAGCGTCACGCCGGCCCCGATCCACAGCGGGGCGACGAACCTGAGGTTCGCCGGCGGTTCGACCGTCTCGTGCAGCCAGACGCCCGGAAGGTACTCGTAGATTTCGTCGATCGCCTCATGCGGCGATGGCCAGTTTCGCTGGAGCCAGAGCAACGCGTCGTCAGCATCGGCGTCGAGCCGGTTGTCAAATGATCGTCCAGTCATCGAGAGCGGAAGGACCGATCGCGCGCCTCGGCCGGGGCGGCAGTGTTCCGTGAGTCGGTCGCGGGCTTGCCGCGGCGAGTCGCTTCGCGCCCATGCGTCGGCAAGCCGATGGTCGGGCGTGATCCAGAGACGAACCGACCGCCGTCGTTCACGCTGGTACACCCTCCGAAAGCGAACGAGACGCCCGCGGTCATCGCTGACCACACGCTCGGAGTACTCAGCGCCTCGTTCGTCGGAGAGCCGCATTCGAACGAGCGCGGGGTTGAACCAGTTCATCCGATCCACAACCTCATTGAGGTCGAAGAAGGTCAACGCGTGTTCTTCGAGCAGAAGGTAGAACTGCGGCCCGCGCCGCGGGACGGAATCGCCGAAGCGCACGACCTGCACGCCGCGCGAGGCCCAGTATCGATCGTGGAGATCCGACGCGTCGAGTCCCCAGTAGCGCGGGGCGCCCGCGTGGGTGCAGAGTGATGAAGAAGCTCGTGGTGAGACCACAATCATTTAGAGATCGGTCGAACGGAATCCCTAGTTGTTCACAGGCTGGCCACGGTCGAGCATGGCCCTCACGAGAATGGTGGGCTCGCGATCGGTCGCGCCGTTCTTGCGCCCATTCGAAGTCCCGTTCTCGCCGGAGCGCATCGACTGCGATCGGAACGAGAACTGACTGCTTCCGCTGCGGACATCCGAACTCGAGGCGCGATTGAAGACGATGCCCGCGCACGCGGCGCCGAGGCGGTCGAGCCGCTCGAGGGCGCCGTTCACCAGGCGCGGATCCTGCCCACGCGCCACGGCGAGCACGGTCTGATCGGCGAGCGCCGCGACGAGGTTCGCTTCGAGGCTCCCCGTAAGGGGACCGGTGTCGATGAGCACCACATCGAAGGCGGCGCGGAGTGATTCAACGAGCGTCCGCAGGTCATGAATCGAGAGTTCCTCGGGCCGGCGGAAGGTCGGGTCCCCGGCGGGAAGGATCGAGAGGTACTGCACATCGGTCGCGTGGATGCCGTCGGCGGCGTCGCCGGCCTCGGTCGCTTCCGTGAACCCGCGTTCGCCGGCAAGCTGGAAGGCGCTGGTCAGGCCGCGACCGACGAGATCGGCGTCGACGATGACCGTGCGCAGCCGCTCCGCCGCGAAGGACGCTCCGAGTGCGATGAGCAGCGAAGTCTTCCCGTCGCGCGGCGTAGCGCTCGTGATGGCGTAGACCGCGCCGTAGCCATCCTCGGCCGGGCGCGTGAGTCGCAGCATGTTGCGGATGTGATGGACGCTGAGTGTCGCGAGTTCCACCGCGTCTCCCTCAGCCTTCCTCAGATCGGGAAGGGTGCCGAGCACCGGCGCATTGAAGCGCGCGTGGTCGAGATCATCGAGGTAACGCAGTGTCGGGCGTATGACGCTGAACAACCACAGCAGCACGAACGGCGCTCCGAGTCCCGCGACGGCGCCGAGCGCGGCGAGCTGGAATCTACGGTCGGTCGACGGCTCGAGCGGTAACGCGGCCTCGGTGATCGTGATCCGACCCGCGTCGATGAACGGGCGCTCGACCCGGAGTTTCTCGAGTTCACGCGTCGTCTCGGCGAGCAGATCCGCGTGGTAGGCGGCCTGCTCCTCGTGCGCCGCGATCTCCTGCATCGTCGTGCTGATGGCCGTCAGCTCCGTCGAGAGCTGGTCGCGAAGGGCGACGAGTCGTTCGCGTCGGGCTTCGATCTCTTCAGCGGTGAGCCGATAGCCCTCGATCGTCTCGTTCGCGAGCGGCGTGCGTTCGAGCAACTCGCGAACGACCACCGCGCGCTCCTCGATCTGTCGCTGGAGTGTCTGCCGCCGCTTTTGCAGGTCGGTCATGACGCGATGCGACGATCCATACCGTGACTCGGCGTCTTCCCATTCGGCGTCAATCTTGCGACGCTCCGCCACGAGCATGCTCAACTCGCCGTCCTGAGCCGCGAGGTATTCCTGCTCGAGGGTGGGATTGCTGATGAACGCTGGAGCATTGTCCGGCGACTCGGCGCCATCCGTCTGATCGTGTGCGGCGAGAGCGACCGAGTACTCGTCGACCTGTTCGTTCACGCGGAGAAGCTGACGCAGTTTCGCGTCATGGAGGGCGCTGAGGTCGCTCGTGCCGAAGCGTTCGGAGAGAGCGCGTACGCTGTCACGCCGCCCCTCGAGCTTGCGCTGGAGATCTTCCTGGCGTCGCTCGAGATTCTGTTCGCGATTCGCGACCTGGAGCGACTGTTGATCGGCGTAGAGCTCCTGGTAGGACAAGAGCACCGCGTTCACCGCCCGCTGGGCGAGGATCGGGTCCTCGTGCACGCCGTGTACGAGGATCAACTGGTTTCGTGGTCTACGACCCACAGTGACTCGTCGCGAAAGCTCGGCGACGCCGTCGGCGCCGGTCTCCCATCCGGCGTCCCGGAGCCGATCGTCGGTCGAGGCGCGTTCGAGAACCCGTCGAGATTCGATATAGGTCGCTTCGGTCTCGACGAGCGTGTCGTACATCGGCGGGAGTTGATTCTCGTCGTTTTCATAGAGGATCTTCGGCGTCGTCGGGGCGACGCGGACGAGTCCCTCCGCCGTGTACACCGGCTGCACCAGGAGGTAGCCGGTCGCGCCGCCGATCGCGGCGGCGACGGCGCCGAGGATCATCGCGGCGCGATACCGGCCGCGGAACGCCCGGTGGGCGACGCGGGCAATGCTCTCGGTCCCGGCGTCCGACGCCGATTCGATTCCTGTCCATTCGACTGATTCGTGGGTCATTGGTTTCCCTCCCGCAACGACGACGCGGATTCATCCGGTCGCGTTCCGACGGCGGCGATGAGTGGTTGAATGGCCGCCATGAACTCTGAAGCGATTTCCACCCGCTCAGTTCGTCCCAGCGTCGCCGGAAGGACGAGCTGGAATTGCCCGACCCCGAGCGTGGACAGCACGCCCGGCGCCGCGGCGGATCGAAGCGCATCTAGATCTCGAGCGATGACCGGGGTGTCATCCGGCGCGACGAAGAGGTTCACCACCTGCATCGCCGGGCGCACGGAGGTCACCGGCCATCGGAATTCGTACAGACTCGCCTGGCGGGTATGAGACCCGACCGGAAGGTCGAACACCTCGGCGTTCGTCTTGATCCACCCGTGCGACGGATAGCAGATCGGCGGATAGTGCCCCGCCATGTCGCGAATATCACTGCAATGCACGAAGAGGAGGCTGACCGTCTCCATCGTCTCGGGATGGAAGAAGGTCCGCTGCACGATCACATTCGGCTTGAGGAGATCGACCGCCGCCGCGGTGGGCTCGGAGTCCTTGCCGACCCATTCGCCGACCCGGTAGGGGAGTCGCTCGACTTCGGCGCGGACGGTCGCGCGGTAGGCGTCGCCCGCGGCCGTCGGGCTCGCGGCCCGATAGTGCACGATCGTGATGAGCACGAGCAGCGCGAGCGACAGGAGCGGCGCCAGTTGACGCAGATGATGAATGATGATTCTCATGAGGCGATTCAGGTCTGCGGCGCCGCATACGGCGTAAGCGGCACCTCGAGCCACCGCAAGACTTCGAGCGCGGTCCAGAGCAGGCCAAGCGCGATGACGAGCATGATCCATCCGCTCGCCGTGTGAAACGATTCCGCCGTGGCCGGTGACGCATAGCCGTAGAAGAGAGCCGTGGGCACGAGGCGGATGATGTTCACGAGGAGCGCGACGAGCGGACTGAGTACGAGGAAGACCGCGCGTATCCGATGCCGCATCGGTGTGGAGAAGACGAAAGCGAAGGTGACGAGCGCGAGAGCGGAGACCATCCGCATGCCGTTGCATGCTTCGGCGACGGCGACTTCATTGCCGTTGATGCGGAGCAGGTTGCCGTCGCGTACGACCGCGACGCCGATGAGGTCGAGCAGGTACTCCGCCGCCTGGGCCGACGCCGCCTGAAGGGGTATCGCGATCTGCTGTCGAATCGTGCCCGGCGTCGGCAGGAGAAAGAGGAGCGCGAGCAGGGCGGGGGCCACGGCTCGGGCGGCGTCGCGGCCGAGAACGCTCAGCGCGCCGCCGAGCACGATGAGCAATGCTCCGAAGTGCCACGCGATATCGACTTCGAGTCGATGCCCCTGCGTCGAGAGAACCCAGCCGATGACGATCATCGCGGGGCCGAGCAGTGATCGCGAAGGCGCCACGAAGCGAAGGCGATCGCGACGAATCCACCCGAGCCAGAACGCGACGAACGGCGCGAGGAGCACATACGAGTTCTCTTCATCGCGCGTGGCGAGACGCCAGATATCCGCCCAGACTTCCCGCGTCGCGAGCACGCCGAGCGTGGCGAGCGTCAGCGCGAGGAAGAGATCGGTCGCATTCCATCGTCGTCGACGATTCACCGCACGCGCTCTCCCCGTTTCACGACTCGATCAACCACCACCGTCCCGCGTGACACCACCGCGCCCGCGCCGATGACCGACCGCACGACCAGCGCGTCCGCCTCGATGATGGCGTCGGCGGCGATGATCGAGTTTGCGGTGATGGCGTCCGAGTGAATCTCCGCCGTCGGATCGATGAACGCCCCCGCGTCGCCCGTCGTCTCTGTCTGCGTCGCGAACCTGCGAACCGGGGACATGCCCTCGGCCGCCGGATGGGACGAGTACGCGACCGCGATCGCGTCTTCAAGAGTTCGCACCGGCAGGGAATAGCCGTCCGCCATTTCCACGACGCGAACCTCAACGCCGCGGCCGAGCACGGCCTGCAGCCATTGCTCCTTGATGTCGATGAATCCTTCGTCCGCGATGAGTCGCAGCATCCGGGCGGTCGTGAGGTAAAGCCCTGCGGGACGATCATCGTCGTGGCGGAAGACGGTAACCTCCGCTTTGCCGCGCGCTGCGCTTGTCAGCGCGTCGGAAAGGTCGCTCGTGGAGTAGCGCATCGCTTCGACGATGAGAATGGTGGCGTTATCGTCAAGGTCATCACTCAGGTCGCGGACGGCTCCGGCGGGGCCGCGCAATCCTGGATCGTCGGTCATCGTGAATCGCGCATCAGCCTCGGTGACCTCGCGCGCTCGTTCAGAGCGCGGCCCCGCGCTGCTCTCCGCGAGGATGAAGGAGGTTCGTGTTCGACCGCCCGGCTGCGCCGCGACAATCTGCCGGCGCCATCGCTCGACCAGCGATCGCCCGCCGCGATCAAGCGGGAGATCAAGCGTGGACATTCCACTCGCCGCCATGAGGGGTGACGGCTTGAGCCCACCCGCGAGCAGCACGACGCGATCCAACGCGACGCAGTCCGGCGCGGGAAGAGTTACGGCGCCCGTCGCGCTTGCGGCGTCGCGTTCAGTCGTCAATGGATTGAGGAAGCGTGACATTCGTCTTGATCAGTTCAACTCGCGAACGACTCGAGCGCCTTGACTGGCGCGGCCGATTCACTCGAGACCGCGTCGGAGGCTGATGTCGCATTCCCGATCGGCGCGAGGCCCGCGGCTTGGAGGGCGGAAAGCGCCGCGTTCGACTTATCCGACCAGGTCGAGCGCTCGACGCGCGCCCGCAGCCGCTCGGGAGCGTCGGGCGAATCGAGCGCCCGCCGGATCGCCGCCGCGAACTCGTCCGGCGATGACGCGATGCGCACATACCCGGCGTAGTTGCGAAGTTCGTCGAACGGCCGCGTGATGATCGGGCGCCCCGCCGCGAGGTATTCCTTGAGCTTGACGGGGTTGCACGCGCGGATCCAGTCGTTCTCGTTCCACGGCATGATGAGCACATCGCAACTCGCCATGTATCCCGCGACTTCTTCGTACGGGCGCTGACCGAGCAGCCGCACATTCGGCAGGTCACACCATCCGTCGGCGAGCGAACACCCGCCGACCATCACGAACTGGACATGCGGCAGCCGCGTCGCCACTGCGACGAAGAGCGCCGGATCGAAGGTGTGCGAATCGATACCGCCGATGAATCCGACGCGCGGCCGGGGTATGTCGCGCACATCCGCGGGTTCGACGCTCGTGTCGCCCGCGTCGATGGCGCGCCCCGCAGCGGCGAAGCGTTCGAAGTCGACGCCGTGATCGACATACGCCGCGCGGCGGCAGGCATCCGCCTCGCGCTCATAGAGATGTGAAGCGCAGAAGAGTGTGAGGTCGGCGGTCGACTTGAGGCGCCGGTCATAGCGACGAATGAGATCGGGATCGACGCCGCTGAACTCCTCGAATCGGTCCGTCCGCTGGTAGACGAGCCCGACGGGGCGCAGGCGCGGCGCCGCTTCGATCGCCGGCGGGCACGCGACCCACACGAGCGGCCGCGAGATTCCGAACCGTCCCGCGGCGCGAAGAACCTGGATCGGCAGCGTCACGCGCGTCATGCGTCGTCCCGCGCGACCCGGCGCCGCGACCGGGCTGAAGACCGCGAAGTTCTTTCGCACGACGATGAGTCCCCGCCGCAGGCTCTCGAGCTTTCGCCGCACCCGCGTCACGAACATGCGACCCTCCGTCACGCGCGGCACGCGCATGCCGATCGAGTTCACATACAGCACCGGAACCCGCCGACTCATCTCGCGCATCATCTGCATGTCGTAGTGGCCGCGGTTGTGATACCACCAGTCCTCGCCGCCGAAGCAGATGACGCCGTTGAAGGTGTGGCCGCCACCTCCGTGCGGAGCGGATGTGATCGCGTTCGAACTGGAATGGGTCGCCGTCATCAGGCCTTGATCAACCGTCCATTCATCGCCGCCGCATAGGCGCGCATGGCGCCGCGCGTATCGATCACGAGCCGTGCATGTTCCGCAAGCGCCGCATAGTCGAACGCGTCGTGGTTCGTCGCGATGAGCACGGCGTCGTACGAGGCGATCGACGCCGGAGTGAGTTCGACGCTTGTCATCTGCAGATCGTGCTTGCGGACGGGGCGAGTCTGCGGCACATGCGGATCGCTGTAGTCGACGACCGCCCCGGCCGCGCGCAGTCTCGCGATGAGTTCGAACGATGGTGACTCACGCGTGTCATCCACATTCGGCTTGTACGCGAGTCCGAGCACGAGGATGCGCGAACCCGAAAGCGAGCGGCCGTCGCCGTTCAGTCCTTCGACGACCCTGGCGATGACATACTCGGGCATCGCCGTGTTGATCTCGCCGGCGAGTTCGATGAAGCGCGTCGGCCGGCCGATTTCCATCGCCTTCCAGGTGAGATAGAACGGGTCGATCGGAATGCAGTGTCCGCCAAGGCCCGGGCCGGGGTAGAACGGCATGAAGCCGAAGGGCTTCGTCGACGCGGCGTCGATCACTTCCCAAATGTCCACGCCCATGCCGTCGAGGATCATCTTCATTTCGTTCGCCATGGCGATGTTCACGGCGCGGAAGATGTTCTCGAGAAGCTTCGCCGCCTCGGCGACCTCGGCTGTGCGCACCGGCACGACTTCGGTCACCGCATGGCGATAGAGCCTGACCGCGAGCTCCGTCGCCGTCTCGTCGAGCCCGCCGACGAGCTTGGGAATCGTGCGTGTCGAGTGTGACTTCCGCCCCGGGTCTTCGCGTTCGGGAGAATACGCGATGAAGAAGTCCACCCCACACTCGAGCGACTCGCGCCCCGCGTCCGCCGCGGCCTCCAGCATCGCCGGCAGAAATTCGTCACGCGTCGTGCCCGGGTAAGTCGTCGATTCGAGCACGATGAGCTGCCCACGCCGCAGCTTCGCGCCGATTCGCCGCCCCGCGTCGACGACATAACTCAGGTCCGGCTCGCGATGGGCGCCGAGCGGCGTCGGCAGGCACACGATGACGACATCGGGCTCGCCGAGTCGATCGAACGCCGTCGTCGCTTCGAAGCGCTCGCTCGCCGCGAGCGCGCCGGTCATCTCGTCGCCCAGGTGCTTCAAGTAGTTCCGTCCGGCGTCGAGCGATTCGATCTTCGCCGGATCGATGTCGAAGCCGACGACGCGGTACCCGCCCGTATGCAACGCGCTCGCGAGGGGCAGGCCGACATAGCCGAGGCCAATCACGCCGACGGTCGCCGTCTTCGTGTCGAGGCGGCGGGCAAGCTCGTCCCGCGTCGCCATGTGCGGCGCCGGCGCGGCGGGCGTCGCGCTCGTGGACTGTTCGAGTCGTCGTATCACGATGAGATCGCCTTCTCTGAGTCGAAGATGAACTGTCGCAACGCGCCGATGAGCCGCGGGTCCGCGGTCGCGGCGATGCGGTCCGACGCGTCGTGGCTCGTCATCGAGTCGAGCCGCTCGGGCAACTCGCGCTCGTCGAACGCGACCGAGACGCGGCCCTGCTCGAGAAATCGCTTCGCCGTCGCGACCTGGTGGTCGTTCCGCGTCTCGCGCAGGTCGCCGCGTCGGGGCATGACGAGAATCGGCTTGCCGAGTTCGAGCGCCGTGATGATCGAACCCATCCCCGCGTGCGCGACGAGCAACTCCGCCTCAGCGACACGCCGTCGAAACTCCGGCGGATCGAGGAACGACGACCACTCCAGACTGCGCGGCCGGTATTCCGTCGGACCGATCTGGGCGAACACCGGCCGCTGCCGATGTGACGCGGCCCAGTCGTCCATCGCCCGCACGAGCCGGTCGAACGGCATCTGCGCGCCCACGGTGACGAAGATCACAACACCGCTCCTTCACACCGCGGGCCGTCCGGCTTCGCGAGGTGCGGCCACTGCGTGAGCCAGAGGTCCGCGTGACGGCCGACGAGCTCGCCCGTCATCGATAACCGTTCGACATTCGCGACGCTGTCGAGCCAGATCGTCCGCGCGCCGAAGAGGCGCGCGAAGCGGATCGCGAAGTACCCCGGCGCCGCGCCGGTCGACACGACGACATGGGGTCGTGTGCGGAGGACGATCCACAGGAGCCGGGCCGCCATCTTCGCGAGTCCAAGCTTGTCCCATCGCGTCGCGTCGTCGATCACGGCGAACCGGGCGCCGCGCTCGGCGAGATCGGTCGCGACATCGCTCCGATACGCCTCGTTCACGGTGACATAGGTCACCGCGGCGTCCGCAAACGCCGGCCGCAACCGCAACAACTGCACCCAGTGCCCGCCACCGGAGGCGACGGCGAGGATGCGGGTTGGTTTCACGCGCTGTCGATCAGTTCTCATGAAGGAAACGCCGACACAATTCGTCGCCGGATGTAGTCCGGCAGGTTGTTGATTCGCTCTCGGTTCGCTCGAGCGGCCCGAATCGTGGCGAGAGGAGTTGAGGCGTAGTTCCGAATGACCGCTGCACGACACCCGCGCGGTCGCACGAGTTCGTAGCCCGCGCGCACCAGAGTGCGACGACAGACCGATTCAACGGTGGCGATCTCGCCCGCGGTCAGCTTCGACCGCCACCGGTCAACGGCCTCGGAGCGAATTCCCGCGGCGCCGTCAAAGGTTGTGTATGAGCTGTTGTGCATCGGAACCTGCATCATCGAGGTCTCAAAGCTCACTCCGATCCAATCAGTGATCTGACGGACGACATCGTCCTTGCCGCAGGCGACATCTTCGTAACGAACGGTCATCGCCCGGTCGGCGCCGAATCGGAGCGGCGCGTTGAGCGACGCTTCGGCCGCGCCCTTCCAGAGGAGACTGTTAATCACGATGTGGTATGAGCGGCGGGCGCGCTCATGGTCTTGCGCAAGGGTCTGTCGATGTCCCGGATCGGTGTCGAAGTCGAACCCGCCCTGGTTCTTCCAATCTCGATACGACGCGATCACCGCCCGGGCGTCGCGCACCATGCAGATGACCTTCGCGACTGGAAAGCTCTGGAGAATGTCGTGAATGCGGAAGACATGCCGGGGGGTCTTCTCACCCCAGACGGTCGCGTTCTGCAGTTCGGCTTCCGCCTGGCAGTATGCTTCGAAGTACCGATCATGAGAATCGCGAATCCTCGCTGCGATTCGCACGAGTGTCTCTCGACGAATGCGCCCCTGTTCGGGATCGCCGCGATGTCCGTAGGGTCGGTGACTGAGCGCAAGAAAGTAATCCTGAACGACTCTCTCGCCCGCGTCCGTCGTAGGATCGACGACACCCGACTCAATTCGTGGTCGCAGATCGTCGAAGAAGTGCGTCTCGCCCGCGAGGAACACCGACGAGTGTCCGTTCAGGATCGACCGCATCAGCGCCGTCCCGGATCGCGACGCGCCGACGATGAAGACGGGGCCGGTCACAGGCCGACTCCGATGGGATTCCCAGTCGGCGAACCTGACCACCCTCGAGCCCATCGCCGACGCTCACGCCAGAGCTCGCGAAAGGTCTGTACATTCTCCGCCGCGCCGTCGCGCCGAAGCAGGGCGAGCACGGTCCAGAGAACGCGGCGCCGGAGAATGTTCGCTTTCAGGAGGATGAGTCCGATTGATCGCGATCGACCCACGAAGTGACGCTGCACGAGTTCGGCCTTCGCGGTGTAGAGACGCATGACCTTGTCCTGTCGGACGCGTTCCGAGGCTCCGCCATAATGGACGATCGTCGCGTCCGGCGTCACGACCGGCTGGGCGCCGCGCCGTCGCGCGCGGAGACAGAGATCCGCCTCTTCGCCATACATGAAGAACGCCTCGTCGAAGCCGCCGAGCGCTTCCCAAAGCGAGCGGCGGATGAGGAAGAAGCACCCGCTCACAATGTCGACCTCGCGCTCCGAGTCGCGGCGCCATCCGCCATACGCCTCGGGGTTGAGCCACTCGAAGTTCGGCCCGAGCTTCGTCAATCCCGCGGCCTGGCAGACGAGACTCCAGGTCGTCATGCGCCTCCAGCACGACGCCGGGTTGAGCGAGCCGTCAGCGAAGATGGTGCGGCCGCCCCAGATCCCCGCGTCGGGCCGCGCTTCGGCGAACGTGAGCAGACGGCGGATCGCGTCGTCGAGGACGACCGTGTCGGGGTTGAGGAGGAGCAGGAACTCGCCGCGCGCCTCCGACGCGGCGCGGTTGTTCCCCCCGGCGAAGCCGAGGTTCGTTTCCGAACGGATGAGCCGCGCGTCAGGACACTCCGCGGCGATCGCATCGGCCGACCCGTCGCTCGACGCATTGTCGAGGACGATGACCTCGGTCGATTCGAGATCGATCGAGTCGAACACCGACCGCAGGCACGCAAGCGTCATGTCGCGTGTGTTGTAGCTCACGACGAGGATGGAGAGCGAGGTCGTCATGACAGCGCCGGCCGTCCGGTCATGGGAACTGATTGCCGGCGAGCGATGGCTCCAGTCGGAATGATTCGTCGCTGCCGTTCCGTGATGGCGCCGACGCACGCGGCGAGCGCGAGTGACAGGTACCACAACATGGTGATCTGACCGAAGTACGACACGGCGATAAACGCCATGCAATGGGTAAACAACGACACACCGACGGCCCAAGTCAAAGCCCGGCGAATCCGATCGCCCTCCACGCGACGCCAGGCGCGGCCGACCTCGCCGAACGCGAGCACGATCGTCACGACGAACAGAGAGAGCGTGATCAGGCCGCCGCGCACGCCCTCGAGCACATACTGATTCGTGACATCAGCAAGCCCATACCCCCAATGGGCCGTCGAGTAGGTTCCCATCACTGCCCATTCGCCGACACGATTGATCGCCTGGTCAATGAGGTGGTATCGGTGCCAACCGGTCGATCCCCCGACGAGATCGATCCGTGCGATGAGGTGCCAGACGGGCTTATTCATCACGATGTGGAGAAGTACAAGCACACCGACAACGGAGAGCCGTATCGCGCCGAGATGATGACGGTACTTGAACATGAACGCGCCAAACGCACAGAGGACGAGCGCGATCATGGGAGTACTCGAAGTGGACAGAATGACGATGGCGACCGACGCGACGATCCCGACGATCGCCAGCGATCGGGAGCGTTGATCACGGTAGAGGGCCCCGATGAGTCCAATGGATACCGCCCAGAAGGTCCCGGCGAGGATGGGGTGCGCGAACGCGCCCTGGCAACGCATTCGACCCTGCCGGATCGCGGTCTGTTCGGGCACGCCACCGAAGATGGCGAACATGTTTCGTCCGGTCATTTTTTCGACTACGAAAACGAACGCGACGAACACGGCGATGATCGCGAGTCCCTTGGCGACGCGAGTCAGGTCCTCGAAGTCACGCACGACGAATCGGAAGAAGAAGTACATGCCGATGGCGTCATACGACCACCCGAGCTTGTAGATCAGCGCGCCCGTCGATCCTCGGAGCATGGTGTAGGTGATCGTTCCGGCGATCGCCCAGAGCACGATGGCGAAGTCGATCGGCCGCCAGCGGAAGTCGCGGTACTCGCCGAGCGCGAGCACGCGCACCCACCCGAAGATGACCATGATGCGGAGCAGATTGAAGTCGAGCCCGGCGACGACGAGGCGCTGCGCCGGCGCCACGAAACACGCCATGATGAGCATGGGCAACACTGCCCACCGTCGCGGCAGGATGAGTATCGCCCCGCCGAGCACGAGCACCGCGAGCAGCCCGAGCGGGTGCAGCGTCGTCGAATTGTGCCAGGTATCGGTCAAGGTGGGGTCAGGAACAACTGGCCACGGCTCGTCCAGAATGGTGTACCGCGGTCCTTTCAAGGAATGCGGCGAGACGACCCGTCAGTGATGACCGTTCGAACTCACCAAGCCAGTCACCGCATCGAAGTGAGCTGGTCTCGGCGGTGTCGCGGGAGTCATAGGCGAGCGCGATGGCGTCGCGAATGCTCGCGGAATCGGTCGGATTCGCAAAGAATCCGCGACCCGACCGGGCGACGAGGTCATACGCGTCGCCGGGTGGAAGACACGCGAGAATCGGTCTTCCGCTTGCGAGGTATTCGTAGGTCTTGCCGGGAACGATCAGACTCCGTCGTCGAGGGTCGGCGTACCCGTGAAGCGGGAGAAAGAGAAGGTTGGCGCGCATCAGTTCACGGACGGAATCATCGTGTGGACGGTAACCCAGGAGTTCGACTTGATTGGACACGCCGGACTCATCGACCGATCGTTGCGTCGCTGCATCCGTCACGCCGATACAACGGACCGAGGCGTTGGCGCCCGCAGGATGGCCCGTGTCACGCAGCTGTCGTATCGCCTCGAGGAGGAATCGCAGGGTTCGTCCCTCCGGGAGGATCGGTTCAGCGCGATATCGCATCCTCCGCTTCGCCGCCGCGACGACGCCGGAGGGGGGATAGAGCTCAGTGGAGTGCAATGAGCCCGTGTGCACGATGACGAATCGGTCGCACGGCGTTTCGGGGCGTCTCGAGGGACCTGCGAAGTCTTCGGGGTCGAATCCATTCGGGATGACCTCCCAGCGCTCCGGCGCAAGCTGAGGCGTCTCGGTCTGGAGTCGACGCATGGCGGTGGGAGTGTTCGCGATGACGCCATCAACGGCAGTCAACACCTCCCGCATGAACGAGCGATGCCGCCTCCATTCAAGCTGGCTCCGATAGGTCGGCCAGCCGTCGATCGCCCATGGATCGCGTAGATCGACGATGACTGGTATCTGAATACTCTTCTTGATTGAGAGGGCAAGGTGACCCAGCGAGAACGGCGACATCGTGATCAGAACCGCATCGAACCGCTCGCGCTCAAGAAGGCGGCGTGCGACGGTCCACGCGCCGGCGGCCCATCTCTGGAGCCCATCGATTCGCGGGCGCCAGTCGGCTTCGCTTGCGGCGACGCTCGCGCGATGAACCGAGGCGTTCCCGACTTCGGGGACGAGGGACCGATCGAAAGGCGCCCATGGTCCTGAGCCTGCGCTCCGGTGCGGGGCCACGACCTGCACTTCCCAATCGTGAGCCGGCAGGTGCTTGACGAACTTCGCGGGGCGCTGCGCGCCTGCGCCGCCAATGGGAGGGAAGTAGTATGCCACCAGAAGAAGTCGCCGCGTCACGCGCGTATCCACTCCCGGGCGTCTGGATCCCACCGCTTGATGACGCGCGCCGGGGCGCCCGCTGCGATCGAGAAGGGCGGAATCGATTCGGTCACAATACTTCCTGCCCCCACAACTGACGAGCGGCCCACTCGACATCCTTTGAGAACCATTGCACGCTCTCCGAGCCAAACTCGATCTTCGATAACGGTCGGAGCTGCACATACTTTGGAATTCGACACCGGCGGCAATTCCGGATTAGTGAGATCGTGGTCGTGATCCGTCACATAGATACCGCTTGCAAAGAGACACTCGTTGCCAATTCGAACTTCATTGACGGCTCCGATATGCGCTCCCGGCTGGATAACTGTCCCGTTTCCGATGGTGATCGCAACCTCACCCGGACGACCGAATGCCTCGATCCTCGCACCCCTCCAGATGATGACGCCGGCGCCTATTTGAATGTGCTGTGCTCCGACGAGAATAGCGGGTCGTTCGATTATTGAAGCCGAACCAAATGATCGGAATGCGCCGCAATACCATTTCGTCGAGATCATTCGACTAAATCGTCGAACCCATTGCCTTTGCCTCGGTCTTTCATGTAGATCTTCAATCGAAACTGGTTCTGTGAACCTGGACGATTGAAGGCAAGGGGTCGAATCTCTTGGTGTGAGAGCTGTCATTTGTCCGGTGCGTCTCTTGGAAGCGTCGACTTTGCAATTCTAAAGAAACGATGCCAGGGCAATTCTGGAACTCTCCAACTCTGACAGTGAACGGGCTGAAGCTTCTGGATTTCCCTCATGCAGTCGCGCAACCGAGACCCTGGATAACCGATTTCCCAATGGTGTCCCATTTCACGCAGTCTCTTTGCTTGATCGAGATCAGACATGCGCTTTCGCAGCGACATTTGGAGTGACTTGCGACCGATGAACGGGAGTCTGCAACTGACCTCGATTGGCCTCGAGATATCCGGAAGACTCAGAACGAGACCATGTCGGACCACTCGGAAGAGTTCCGAAATCGCGCGGTGGAACTCCCGGAACGGAAGGTGTTCCAAGACCTGACAGCATATCGCAATGTCAAATGCGCTATCGTCGAACGGTAGTTCTACCACAGATGCGACAACATCCGGATCAAGATCTGGTTGAACATCTACTGTGGTTACGCTTACGCCGACGGACCGAAGGGTAGATGTGACTGCGCCAACTCCCGCACCAACCTCGAGCACGCTTGTCGGCTCGAACGAAAGCGTGGCATCGATCTGGTGGGCGAAGGCATACGCGCGACCGCCTCGAACATATGCGGCGCAATAATGACTTCGGCCCGGAACCATCTCCGAAAGCGACTGAATCACCGCGCGCTCTCACTCGGTCGGAGTTGAAGCGACATCAAGCCATCACGGAAGAGCGCGACGAACTGAGATCGGCTTAGAGGCATGGCCAGAATGCCGGAAAGATAGATTGACGAGAATAGGACAACGAGAACGCTCAGCCGCACACCTACAGGGAATCCGTCGATCGAGAATCCAATCCGAACCAACGAAGTGGCTATGCCGGCAAGAACGCTCATCAAAACGATCGGGGCGATCGAATGGACGATGTCCCCCAGCGAGACAGGCGATCGATAGCAGGCGAGCGCAAGAAACACGAAGAGCGATAAGCACCATGTGGCACTGAACGCGGCAGCGACGCCGACGATGCCCCACTTGACTCCGATCAGAAACGCGCACACCGTCAGGGGAGCGGTAATCGCGGCCCATCCGAGTTGTACGCGCGCTCTCCCCAACGCGGTACAAAGCCAGCCTGGAGCAATGTTGAGTGTTCCCAAGAACGCTGCTGGAGCGAGCCATTTGAATACATCGGCGGCCTCGGCCCAGTCCGCGCCTAACACAATGAGTATCACCTCGTCGGCGGCGACAAACAAACAGGCGACGATCGGCATGCCAATCATCGCAAGTGCCGATACTGCTCGGAGATAGGCACGACGGAATCGGACAGGATCAGTCTGTAGTCGACTGAGCGACGAGAGCATCACATTGCTGACCGGTGCGTTCAATTGGCGAATCGGAAGCATTAAGAGTTGGTACGCCTTCGAGTAGAGGCCAAGCGATGCGCTCCCGAGGAGGATGCCGATGATTACATTGTCCGCGTTCCGCGTGAAGTAGTTGAAGATGTTGAAGCCTGTAAGTGTACCGCCGAAGCCCAGCATCGAGCGGACATCACCGCCGAGTGTCGGAAGCCCCGGAATCCAGTGGCAATAGTGCCAAGACAGGAGGCACATGACCATCGAGGTGCCTGTGATCATTGCTACCAGAGACCAATATCTGGCGCCAAAAACAGCGAGAACGATGGCGAATGCGATTCCCGCCAAGAGAGACAAGACATCTATGGTCGCTAGCGCATCGTACCGCATTTGACGACGCAGCAGCGCTTGGTGTTGCACGCTCAATCCAGAGAGAACGAGTGACGATGCGAGCACAATAGTCATTAGGATCAGGCGCGGTTCCCCGTAGATCCACGCTATGAGCGGCGCAAGAGAAGCTATGAGACAAGCTGCGGCGATGCCCAGGCATACATTGATCCAGAACAGAGTCGTGATCTGATCAGCATCCACTTCTGCTCTTTGGATTGTCGCGGTGGAGAGGCCAGCATCCTTGAACATCATTGCAAAGCTGGTGATCACCGTGACCATGGCAATCAACCCGAAGTCTGCTGGAACGAGCAGCCGAGCAAGGACCATGGTTGAGCCGATCTGAAGTACAAATCGAGCGGCTTGCGCGGAGAGCGTCATGGCGCCGCCACGCATCGAACGCAATTTGAGGTCTGCCTCGAGATGCGCGGTGTCGAACAGGGTCGCTCGCGACTGCTCGGGCTCGGTCATCGTGTCTGATCTGTGGAACATTCTCGAGGTAGTCAGTCCACTCGTTGAATCGCGCCGACATGCCCGGGGCTGATCAACCCCACTCCGTCATACAACGGCACACGCAGACTGCGAATTCGCCCGAAGAGCGGTGAGGCGTTATCGGGTCGATAGTCATCCGAAGCTGCATTGACGAAATGCGGATTTCCGCTCGTTGCAGTCTGCGAGGAGGGATAATCTCCCGTGATGAAGTGACAACTCTCGTAGTCAGCGAGCACGATTGAGTAATCGGTGAGAAGGGACTCGAAGCAACTCGCAAAGAAAGAGATGTTGCGCTGAATGGGAGTGTCCCAACCGTCATCGGTTCGCCACCAGAAGGGTTTGTTCAAGATCGACACATGCCAGAATAGGACATGGTCAGAAACTGGTGAGCGCCATTGACTCAGCATGACCGGATCGGAACACTCAATGAGCACATTAATGAAGGCTGTATCTTCGATCCCCGCAATTCCCCTCGCGAAGATGCCCTGACTCTTGGCGTTCATCGCGGTCAGACCATAGACGATGTGATTGCGGAATGTGGTGTCGGGACCATAGAACTGATATACATCCGGATGGTAGTCGCTTCCGCTCTTATCGATGCCATCGACCGCGCAGTTGATGACGAGACGAGAAGATCCGAACGCATCCGACCCGATGTTCGCGATGGATACCTCGCGCTGGAACGCGATGTTCTTCAATCCGTCTCGGGCGTCGCGGATGTGTACTCGCGTTGCGAATACACCGCCGTCCCAACCGTTCGTCCAAGATGAGTCTGCTATGCGGCCCGGTCCGATGAGTTCGACATCGTCCATCCAAAGCATTGCTTCAGGCGAGCGTGCTGCGAGGAGAGCGGTCGTCCCGACACTTGGACTTACTGAAACTCGTTTGACGGCGACCAATCGGGTCCGCAGACCGTCGGAGGTGCTGCTGCCGGTTACTCGAACTTGGTGACGGGGAACATCCGGTGCAGCGCTGATTGTAAGCCAACGCGATTCGGTTGTTGCGCGGAGTCCAAAGCTATACGGTCCCAACTCATAGTCGCCGGGAAGCAAATAGATCGTGCCACCGTCAGCGATATCTTCGTGCGATTCCGCAATCGAATTTGCGGCTTTCATAATCGTTGCGAACGGCGCTTGTCGGCTACCGTCGCCGGTATCATCGTCTCCGTTGACCGCTACATAACGCACTTCGGCGGGCAACGAAGTGCCAGCATTCGAGCTCAGAACAAGCGAGTGCTCACCCAGATCGACGGACGCGCCGTTGATCTCCCCACCCAGCACGCGCGGCTCGCCGATCACCGGCCAGGCGATGGCTCGGACTTCGAGGGGGCCGTCTTCGAAGAGGTCCGGGTCGAGGACGGCCGTGTATTCCCAGACATTTGTCCGGGGGTTGAGCTGCATGTCGGTGACGGCGGTCCAGGGGCCGCCTTCGACGCTGAATTCGACGCGGTCGATGCCGTTCATGTGGAACGCGACGACGCCGATGTGGAAGTCGTCGTCGAAGGTCTGGTAGGGGACGACATCCCAGCGGGCGATCGCCTTCGCGTCGTAGCCGGGGTCGTCGGGTGAGCCGACGGGTCCGGGCTGTCCGGTCGGACCGCCGAAGCCGGTTCCGGGCTGGAGGACGATGAAGTCGTCGCCGCCGCCGCCGTTGCCATTGCCGTTCCCGCCGTTCCGCGATTCACCGTACTCGGCGAGGAGGTCATCGAGCTTTGTGATGAGGCGGGCGCGCTTGTCCGCGTGCTTCTCCGACTTGTTCGCCTGCTTGTTCGACTTCTTGTCGAGGACGCGGGCGGATTTCGCGGCCGCCTTCGCTTCCTTTTCGAGGGCCTTCACCTCGTCGGGATCGATCGAGGTCGGGTCGGCCGCGTGGGCGTCGGCGGCGGCCCGGGCCGCGGCGGCCGCGTCGGCGGCTTCCTGCTCGGCGACCTGGGCGTCGGAGTAGTAGGTCTGGCTCCACGAGAGCGCCTCGGCCGCGAGCTGCGCCTTGTCGACGATCTGGCTCGAGAGGTTCGCGATCTTCTGCGAGAGCGCGAGCTGATCGTCGCCGAGCTGGACGGTCTCCATCGAATCGACGGCGGTGTCGGCGCGGTTCACGCTGAGCGCGATCGAACCGACCGCGGTCGACGCGTCGCTCGCCGAGGCGCCGGCGTCGTCGGTCCGGTTCAGGATGAGGGCGCGCTCGTTCGCTTCGGACTTCGCGGTGTAGATGCGGCCGGTGAAGTTGTCCGGGTCGTCGACCTTCTTCGCGACATGGCGGCCGTTCGCCTTGGTGTCCACGGTCCAGACGCGCGGGTCGCCGGCGCCGGACGCGACCTCGGGCGTCGCCCCGGTGAGGGCGAGCGCGACGACGACGAGCGAAAGCGACGCGACGCCGATGGTCCTGACCCTCGCCGCGGCGGCGGCGGGAGCGTTCACCCCGGCGTGGTCGCCGGTCGCGCGGTTCGTCGTGCGGCGGGCATGTCGAGCGTGCAGATACAACATCAAATCGGCCTCCCGGGATGAGCTGGCTGTTCCCCGACGCGGGCTCATCACCGGGTCAATCGTGCGTATTAAGGAAGGCGGATGCGAATGTGAAGTGAGGAAAACCGGGCAAGCGTGATTGCCTGATCGTTACAGGCGGCCTCGTTTCGCGAACGGCGATCGTCCGAGAAGTCGGACGGGGTGAACTGGAAGATGGCCGGGGATTGCGGCCGGGGCGAAGCGAACGGCGGGCGGTCAGGCGACGGCGGTCGGCGCGGACTTCGTCCCCGTCGCGCGCACCCGGGTTTCGAGCGGACTGCGCGCGCAAGGCGATCGGCCGGGGCCGTTTTCATGTGCGGAATCCGTTCCGCGTGGATGTGGGAAGGGGTCCCTCTCCGTCCTTGACGCCCCTTCTCTCCCTCGCTCCGGCGCCGGCGTTGTCGCGCGCAAGCGCCACAAGGGCGGGGGGGGCAGG
>JBICHN010000008.1:0-5402 GCA_043101845.1 Phycisphaerales bacterium
CCCCCTCAATTTATCGCGGGGCAGTTGCAGTCGTAGGGCTCGGGCCTTCCGCCCAAAAAGTCGTAGCCCAGGGTGATCTGGTGGAAGCCGCCGCTGCCAAAGCGCACCTGGCCGGTCTGGTAGCTGTAGGTGTAGGCAAAGAGGAAGTTCCTGAAGTTGATCCCCAGCACCGGGGTGAAGTACTGCAGCTTCTGCGCCTTGGCCCCGCCGCCGTCCAGGTACTCGGCCCCGTCCAGGCTCCGCCGGTACGACAGCCCGCCCCACAGCTGCCCGAAGTCCATCCGCCGGTAGGCCTTGAAGTTCACGTCCACCGCCTGCTCGCCCGTGCGCTCGGCCCACTGGAAGAGGAACGAGGGCTCATAGCTCCAGTCGGCCCCGTAGCGCCCGATGGCGTAGGCCGCCGAGAGCAGGTACCGCCGCTGGTTGTTGGGCTCGTACTTCTCGGTGTAGATCGAGCGGTTGCGGAAGATGACGTTCTTGACCGTGAAGTGGCCCGAGAAGTCCAGGAAGTTGTACGACACACCCGCGTCAACGTTGAAGTAGGAGCTGCTCTGCACGATGCCCGCGATCACCGGGTCGTAGTCGTCCAGCGAGAACTGGGTCTCGTCAAGCCGCTGCTGGGTCAGGCCCGCGCTCAGCCCGAACGAGAGCTGGTTCAGGTCCGCCTCGCTCCGGGAGAACATGATGTGGTGCGCATAGGTCAGGTAGCCGCCCGTCTGCGAGTGGTAGCCGTTGGCGTCGTTGAACACGATGGCCCCCACCCCCGAGCGGTCGCCCAGCCGCGCGTTGAAGGAGAGCGTCTGCAGGTTGGGCGCCCCCTCCTGGTCGAACCACTGCTGGCGCGCCGTGAGCCGCAGCTGGTTGTGCGCCGCCGCCCCCGCCATCGACGGGTGCAGCAGGTACAGGTTGTCCGCAAAATAGTCCGAATAGACCGGGATGCCGTCCTGGGAAAAGCCCGGGAGGGCGGCGATCAACAACAATAGAATCAGGGGTATGCGTCTTATGTACATAGCAGGTGTTTAGCGTTTTAGGGTAAAGTGTCCTTTGAATTCCTTGGCCGAGCCGTCCTCGGTGTACTCCACCCGGAACCAGTAGTCGCTCGAGGGAAGCGGGTTGCCGTTGTAGGTGCCGTCCCAGCCGGGGCCCAGCGGGCTCAGCTGCTTGAGCAGCTTGCCGAAGCGGTCGAAGATGTAGATCCGCGCCCCGGGGTCGCCCGCCGCGATGCCGATGATGTTCCAGGTGTCGTGGTAGCCGTCGTTGTTGGGGGTGAAGTACGGCGGATAGTCGATCACGCCCACCTCCAACGTCACGCTGCCGCAGCCATAGATGTCCTTGATGGTTATGGTATGGGTGCCCGGATCAACATTTTCAAAGATATTGCTGTCCTGGAACGGGCCGTTGTCCATCTGGTACACATAGGTGCCATCGCCCGTGGCGGTGACCTCGATGACCGGATTGTCGGAGAATGCGGGGGTCAACAGATCGGCCCCATAGGTGATGGGCGGCGAGGACACGGTGACCGTGGCGGTGGCAGATCCGTCACAGCCGGTGGCCAGTTCCGTATAGGCCACGGTATATTCCCCGCCCTGCAGTGCTATGATGGACGGCCCGTTCTCGCCCGGGACAATGACGCCGTTGTATTCCCACACAAAGGAATATAGCAGCGGATCCAGGCCCGTGTCGATTATCGGGGGCGACATGCCGCCTTCCTCCTCGGCGATCGGGTTTCCGTTCCCGTCCACGCAGAGGCGGTAGCCGCCGTCCAGGATCAGTTCCGGCAACTGCTCCACCTTCAGCACCACCTCGGCCACGGCATAGCACTGCGGCGAGAACGGGTTGGCCGTATTGGTCACCCTTGCGTAAATACGTTGTGGATTGATCACGTTCACATAGGGGAAGGCGATGGCCGGCACACCGGCCTCGGCAGCCTCCGCGGTCTCGTGGAAGGTAATGGCATAGACCGCCGGGTCCTGGCCGCCCAATATCTCAGCGCGCAGATCGGAAACCTGTTGGTTCGTCACGTCGTCCAGGTCGAACTCGGCATAGCCGTCGCTGGGCGGGGTGTTGTCGCAGATCACGAAAGGTTCCGCCGGGGCATTGGCGACCGCCCCGCGCTGCACCATCAGGTCAAAACCCTGGGCCCCGCCTATATAACAGCCCGTCTCCGTGTTGAGGATACCCACATAAACGGTCTGCGGGTTTATCGGGTTGTTATTGGCGTCCTTGTTCTGGTGGGCCGTGGTGTTCACGATGGCGTTGGTCCCGTTCTCGGCATCCGTCCGGTCCAGGTAGAAACTCACGGCAAAGGGCGGATCGGTCTGGCCGCCCAGGATCTCGGGCACCTTGGTCTCCAGGTCGAAAACCCCGATCTCGGTATCGCCGGGCGCGCAGATGATGTAATCGGAAACCGGGGCGCTGTCGTCGGGCAGGGGGTTTACGATCAATTGCAGTTCGACGATCTCAAAACATAAGCTGTTCGGATCGGTCGTGCGCACATAGATGGTCTGCGGATTGCTGGTGTTCTGATATGCCGTTACATCGGGCGGCAGGATCTCGCCGTTTTGGTCCACCGCGTCCTGGTAGCTCTCATAATACCCCACCGTCCAGACGTTGCCGTTCAGGATCTGAGGCTCGCGCACGGTAAGGTCGAACAGTTCGGTCTCATCATAGGGCCCGGGCGGGACAATCACGTTCTCGTCGCAAAGCTCAATAGGATCCGGCGTTACGGGGTTCGGGTTGGCCACCACGCTGATGGTAAGGGTGGTATAGGCGATGCAGCCGCTGTTGCTGTCCTCCACCCGCACGTAGAGCACCTGCGGGTTGGAGGTGTTCTGGTAGGCCGTGTCGGGATCGATCGGGTTCTCGTTGTTACGGGCATCCGCCTCCGTCTCAAAATATAATACCCCTTGGGTCAGCACCCCGTTGGTGATCTCGCCGTTGCGCGAGGTCAGGTCGAATACGGCCGTGCCGTCAAACGGCTCGCCCAGGTCGTCGCACTGGGCCCACGGCTCGGGGTCGGTGATCGGGAGGCCGTTGGTCACGACCAGATCGAAGCTTCCCAAGGTATAGCACTGCGAAACATTGTCGGTAAGCCGCACCCAGATGGTCTGGGGGCTCGTGGTATTGGTAAAGCTCCCGGGCTGCGCGATAAAGGGCGTGCCGGCCTCGGCGTCGGCCTGCGTGAGGTGGTAGGTCAGCGTATAGTCGTCCGGATCTTGGCCGCCATAGATCAGGTCCTCGTTCGCGCGGAGGTCGAATTCATAAAAACCGCTGTCGTCACAGGCCGTCAGGTCCGGAAGGTCCTGCGGCACCTCGGGGCTGGGGGCCACGACCAGTTCCATCTCGATAACCGTAAAGCAGCCCGTACCTGCCGGCGGCGGATCGAAGGCCGCCCTTACATACAGGGTCTGGTTGAACAGCACGATGTTCTGGTAGGGGCTCGTAAGGGCAGATTGGCCGTTCTCGGCATCCAGGCGCGTTTCATGGAAGGTGACGATCAGGTCGGGGTCGCCTCCCCGTATTTCGGCAATTTTGCTGTCCAGGTCGAATTGGGTGATGCCGTCGTTGTCCACGTCGCAGCCGTAGAGGGGGGTAGGCTCAACGGGGACCGGGTTTGGGTTTACGGTAATGAAAAAACTCAGGCTGTCCGTACAACTATTCTGGCCGATGACCGAGACAAAGATCTCCTGTTGCGGGGTCTCCACGTTCTGGTACGCCCCCGGATCGGGAATCCTGATATCGTTGTCCAGATCGCTTTGGCTGGCGTAGTAATATACGGTAAGGCTCGTGTCGCCGTTGAGGATGGGCAGGGTGTTTACCGTAAGGTCAAAGGTCGAGATGCCGTCGTCATTGGTACTGCCGTTCAGCTCGTCATCGCAGGCCTCCAGATCCGCGGCGGTACCGTGCACCGGAAAGGCCCCCACCTCGAGCTGGAACCCGGTGATGCGCACACAGCCCGTTACGGTACTTTCCAGCCGCACCCAGATGGGCTGCCCGCCACTGGCAAAGGCATCGGCGGGGTCTATCCGGTTCGTCCCGGCCTGGGCATCGGCCAGATCGGTGTAATAGGTTATCGGAAGGAAATCCGCCGGGTCCTGTACGCCATAGACCGAGGCATCCTGTGCCGTCAGGTCAAAAACGGCCTGGCCGTCGCCATCGAGGTCGCACACCAGGTAGGGGTCCATGAAGCTGGCGTCCGGCGCGTCGGGCAATGGGATTACCACAAGCTCCAGCTCCACCACGGCATAGCAGCCCGTGGCGTCGCCCTCCACACGGGCCCAGACCGAGTCGCTGAAGGGAACCGCGTTGGTGTACAGGTAGGGCGCGGGGATGTCCCCGGGGCCGCCGGCCTCGGCCCCCGCCAGCGTGGGGTAGTACCGCAGGGTCACGCCCGGCTCCCCGTTGAGGATGTCGGCGATGCGCACCGACAGGTCGAACTGGGCAAAGCCCCCGCCCTCATCGCAAAGCTCCAGCGGATCGGGCTGCGCCGGGGTGGGAAGCGGGTCTACCACAAGGGTCAGCGTGGCCAGGTCCTTGCAGCCGAAGCCGTTGGTGGCCCTGGCCACCACCGTCTGCGCGTTGGTGGCGTTCTGGAAGGCCGTCGGGTCGGCGATCGGGAGGTCCGCCGCCTCGTCGGCAAAGGTCTCGAACCACGTCACGGCAACCCCGGGGACCCCGCCAGTGACCTCGGCGTCGCGCGTGGTCAGGTCGAAGGTGCTCACCTGGTCGGTGGGCGTGCTGCCGTTAAGGGTATCGTCGCATAGGTGGTAGTCCGCGGGCTCGACCGCATCGGGGCGCGGGTCGACCACCAGCTGCAGCTCCACGATGTCGTAGCAGCCCGCGGCGCCGTTGTTGGGCGTGGTGTTGGCCGCCGTGCCCACGCCGAGCACGTAAAGGGTCTGGGCGTTGGGCACCGCATTGGTGTAGCCGCCCGTGTTGCCGATGGCCAGCGAGAAGTCCGGCGCCGTCAGCGCCGCCTCACCGGCGTCGACCGCGTCCTGCTCCAGAACGTAGAAGTAAAGGTCGTAGAGAAGCGGGTCCAGACCCCCCAGTATCTCCGGCCGCCGGCTGTCAAGGTCGAACACCTCGTAGCCGTCGTTGTCCGAGTCGCAGAGACGGTAGGGCGCGGGAACGGTCAGCACCGGGCTGTCCCGGACCTCCAGCAAGAGCTCAACGATGGCGTAGCAGCTCGTGTTCACGCTCTCCACCCGCGCATACACCCGGTCGTCGTAAGGGTTGATGTTCTCAAAGGGGTCCGACAGCTCGTTCTCGTCCGTCTGGGCGTCCAACAACGTGTAGTGGTAGCTCACCGTCAGGTTCGGGTCGCCGCCCGTGATGGCCGCATCGGCATCATGGAGGAAAAAATCCGTGTAGCCGTCGTTGTCGGGATCGCAGGAAACCAA
>JBICHN010000009.1:0-3358 GCA_043101845.1 Phycisphaerales bacterium
GGGGCCGCGGCCTGATTGCTGACGCGGATCGCTGGCATGGTGTTGACCCTCTGTTCAGGTGAAATCGCGCGAGCTCGCTCCTCGAGGAGCTGAGTTGTTCGCCGTTCGTTCTACTTCTTCGATCGCGGCCGGGGCCGGGACTTGCTCGCGTGCAGCCCGACGTCCTTCGCCAGCTCCAGCACGCGATCGCGCGCGCTGGCGGCCTTCCGGATCGCGGCCATGTCGGCCGCGCTCACCGGAGGCCTGCGCTCCCCGCGCCACTTCCGGAACTTGCTGCGCCGCGGCAGGACGGCCTTCGGATAGCACAGATCATCGTCACCGAGGACCATGCCCTTCCCGCACCGTCGAACGAGCTGAGAGACGACCATGGGGGTCCTCGCGGGGAGCCCGAAGCTGCCGACCACGGCGCTGCCGCCGGGGTTCGCGACCGTCGTCCCCGGCGTCGGGAACGTCATCGGCTCACCCCCGGGGAGCGCGTCGCCGGGAGAGACGCAGGTCGACCCGACCCGGAAGGTTCCGGCGGGGCACGGTCCGGCGCCGGTCGGCGCGAAGGACTGCCCCGCCCCCGCGCCGCCTCCCTGAGTAGGCCGCTGCCGCCGCTGCAGGATCTCGTTGAGGATCTCGCCGCCGATCTGACCGATCGTCTGACCCGTCTCGCCGCCGATCGAACCCCCGATCGTGGCGCCGAGATCGCCCAGACTTGACTCGCTCGTCCGGGTCCGCGTGGAGCCCCCCCCGGCGAGCTTCATCCTGTGGGCGTTGGCGCGGCTGATCGCGGCGCCGGCGGACTGCCCGACCGGGCGCGGCGACGTCCGGGTCAGGAACGACGGGCGGGTGGTGTTCGTGGCCATGTCACCAGCTCCAGAGCCGGAAGGTGTGACGGGTCGGGCGGCCGGATTGTGGACCCGGACGCACATCAGAAGCTTCCGCAGAGCGACCTCGCAGAAGCCGGGTGAGGCCCGAGAGGCAGGCGATACAGCGGCACCGGTTGCCGTCAGAACGGGGCGGCATTCCAGCCGCTCCCGGTTCGTCAGGACGTCCAGGCAGTCGATCGCCACCGATCATCTCCGAGCCCACTTCATCGCGTACGCGTTCGCGCGGCTTTCATCGCGAGTAGCCATGCCATTTCGCACGGCGTGCAGCCCTTCGCCTTCGCCTGATCCCTCATCGTCGAGAGGAATGCCAGCCTCCGCGTACGCGGATCGGAGTGCGTCGAGCTGGTCGTCCTCGCTCGTCTCAACGCGCTCCGCAAGCCGCCGGGCTCGCTCCTCGGCGGCTCGTGCGGCGTCGAACTTCCCTGCGGCCTTGAGTAGGAGGCCTTCGGCTTCGGCATGTCGTCGCTCCAACTCGCGTTCGAGCGCCGCGACCCGGCCGTCGAGGGCACCGTCGCGAGCGGCCCCCGTGTCCAGCGCGTGAACGGCATCACACAGGCCCCCCAGCGTCACGGCGATGCCCTCGACGGCCCGTAGCAGGCGCCTGAACCAGTTGATCATGGCCGGAAATTACTTCCGGGCATCCCCGTTTGGCCAGAGCGCTATCGTTTGAAGCTTGAAGGAAGGGGGGGCGGGGCGCTCCGCTACTCCGCACGGAACCCACCGGACCCCCGGCTGAAAGCCGACGAGGGGGTCCGCTGGGTTCTACGGCGCGCCGGGGTTCGAGTCGAGGGAGGGTGCGAGCCCGTCCACCGCTTGTACGCCAGCCGAGACAGCGCTCCGGGGGAGGCCGTCAGGGGGAGCCGGTGGGAGATCGCGTCCGGGGTCTCCGGCCTGCCAAGAAGGAACCCAGCAACCCTTGTCCGGACGCTCCTCGCGCCTCTCTGGGCGCGGCGGTTGCACGAAGCCGCTACTTCGCCGGGGGGTCAGGTCCATCTACGAGCGCGGCCCCAGGTCGAAATGCCATCGCTCGTTGCCGACGGGGATCCCGTCGTCTCCTACTCCAGCTCCGCCGCCCCACCGGAGGCCCTGCCGGACCATCGCGGCGCCGAGCTGGGCGACGGCCGCGCCCGAGAGGCGCACACCGGGGCTGACGGGCTGGACGTCAGCGCCCGTCGCGAGCCGGGGGCAGCCACGGGCGTCGGTGTCAGCGTGGGTCGATCGATCGAACGGCGTCGAGCTGACGCGCTCTTGGTGGGCGACCGATCGGGCGCCCGAGAAGATCCAGATGTCGAACGGGACGTCAGCGGCCGCGCGGATAAGCTTCCACGCGAGTTGCGCCGTGATGCCCCACCGAGCTGCAATGTCGCACAGGCGCTCCGAGCTGACGATTTCGGACGCCGGGTTCGGAAGGGTCTCGGGGGTCACTTGAGGAGCGGCACGACCCCGTGGGGCGCCCACGCGAGGACCATCTGCCATGTGACGGTCGTCGCCCCGATCCCGTCGTCTCGGATCGCCATGCGGATCGTGTCCCACCGGTGCGGCAGCTTGACAGCGCCGAGCGCGGTGAAGGGCTGCAGTCCGAACCCGATGTTGTACATGATCGGGGGGACGGAGGTGGCCGTCGCCTGAAGTCCCGGCACCGTGTTGCCGTACCCGAGATACAGGTCCTGCGCCGCGCTGGTGAGGATCTTCTCACCGCTGCCCGGCCACGTAAGGGAGGCGATCGCGTCGAGGAAGTTCGTCCCGTCCCCGACGACGGAGAAATGCAGGAGCCACGCGGCAGACTGCCTCCTGTCGAGGAGCCTTGCGTTGCGCAGGTACGGTGCGATCTGCCCGGCGCGGAGCGCGCCGTCCTCCTGAGCGAAGTACGCGGGCAGGCCTGCGCCGCCGCTCGTGTGAACGAGCCGGTAGTTCCAGACGACCACCCCCAGCTGCTCGGCAGTGCGCGAGACGTCGAACTCTAGTCCGAGGGGGCGCCCGTCGTCGGCCTCACCGGGAGGCCGCACAGCCAGGATCTGGGCGGCGGCCTCCAGCGTGTCGGTGCGCCCGAGCTGCGTCACGGCGCGGCGTACTCCAGCACGATGAGGAAGTTCACCGCGCCCGCCCCCGTGACCGGGACGAACATCTTCCCGGCCGGGACCGGCTCCTGAAAGAGGATCTGGTCCCGATCGATGTCCACGATGTCGGGCGCCGCTTCGATGTTCGGGCTGGCGTCCACGAGGAACTGCTCGGAGCCGACCTTGAGGCCGATGGTGTTCCCCGCCGCGCTCTGACTCGCGTAGAGCGACAGGAGCGCGCCCCCGGCCGGGATGTCCTCGAAGTTCAGCCCGTTCACGGCGTTCGGGGCCGCGGCCTGATTGCTGACGCGGATCGCTGGCATGGTGTTGACCCTCTGTTCAGGTGAAATCGCGCGAGCTCGCTCCTCGAGGAGCTGAGTTGTTCGCCGTTCGTTCTACTTCTTCGATCGCGGCCGGGGCCGGGAC
>JBICHN010000010.1:0-39730 GCA_043101845.1 Phycisphaerales bacterium
GTGTGGTGGTGGGGGTGGTGGTGGCGGGGCCCCCCTCCCCCCTCGAGGAGCTCGAGGAGCTCGAGCTCGAGCTGGGCTCCCCCCCTCCCCCTCGAGCTGGGCTCCCCCTCCCCCTCGAGGAGCTCGAGGAGCTCGAGGAGCTCGAGGAGCTCGAGCTCGAGCTGGGCTCCCCCTCGAGCTGGGCTCCCCCTCCCCCTCGAGGTGCTCCCCCTCGAGCTGGGCTCCCCCTCGAGGAGCTCGAGCTCGAGCTGGGCTCCCCCTCGAGCTGGGCTCCCCCTCCCCCTCGAGGAGCTCGAGGAGCTCGAGCTGGGCTCCCCCTCCCCCTCCCCCTCCCCCTCGAGGAGCTCGAGGAGCTCGAGCTGGGCTCCCCCTCGAGGAGCTCGAGCTGGGCTCCCCCCTCGAGCTGGGCTCCCCCTCGAGGAGCTCGAGGAGCTCGAGGAGCTCGAGCTGGGCTCCCCCTCCCCCTCGAGGAGCTCGAGCTCGAGCTGGGCCCGGACGCGACAGCGCCCCCGGTCCTCGAGGGGACCGGGGGCGCTAAGTCGGGCGCGGGGCGGGGGGGCTAGGTCACACGCGGACGGGCATGACCAGGCGGCGGCGGCGGCCCACGTAGACCGCGGCGGGCTTGAGCGCCGTCGCGTAGGCGATGGTGACGGGCCCCTCGAGGTCGACGAGGTCGGCGAGGTAGGCAGCGTTGAACGCGGGGAGCTCGAGGCCGAGCGGGTAGGCGTGTCGGGCGCCGGGGAGCATGCGCCGGACAGTCACACCGGTCGACGCGTTCTCGTTGTAGATCCCGACGCGGCGGCCGGCGTCGAGGTCGTCTCCCATCGTCGACGTCGGCTCGAGCTCGAGGCGGGCGGGGAGCTCGTCGAGCTGGGGTGCCGTCTCGCGCAGCACGGCGGCGGCGGCGGTGCCGTCCTCGAGCTTGATCCGGTAGTCGAGGTCCTCGAGCACGGGGAACAGCTTCTCGAAGTCGGGGAAAGCCTGCTCGAGCGTGCGGCCGACGGCGGTGCCGTCGGGGAGCTCGAGCTCGAGATAGCGGCCATCGGTGGAGCTGCGGTAGCCAATCTGGCCGGTGGCGCCGGCGCGGCCGACGAGGTCGACGAGGTCGGCAGGGATGGTGACGTCGATGCCGGCAGGGATCGGCGCGGTGTAGGCGTGCAAGCGGTAGGAATCGGTCGCGGCGTAGGTGCCGTCGGCGGTGACGTTCACGGAGCACAGGACGGGCCGGTTCGCGTCGCTCGAGGCGGCAGGGAGAACGTCGAGCATGGCGGACGCGTCGACGTCGCCAGCGGGGCCGCCGGTGACGTCGGGGCGGCGCGGCCAGTCGGCGAGGTTCTCGAGCTGCAGGGTGGTGGTGGCGCCGCTCGAGCTCAAGACGTCGAGGATGCCGGCGCCGGGGCGGTAGGCGATGGTGGCGCCGCGGCCCTTCGCGGACTTGAGCGCGTCGCGCCATGCCTTGAACGGCACAACCCAGCTGGTCGGCTGGTCGATGTAGGCGACAGCGTGCTCGAGCTCGAGCTCCTGCCAGACGTCGAGGTCGGTGGTGGTGTGGCGGACGGTGGCGCCGTCGACGTCGATGCGGACCCAGGTTGCGGCGGCAACGCCGTAGGACCCGCGGCCGCGCATGGTGGAGCGTGCGAGCCGGGTGGCGTGCTTCTTGAGCTGGGCGGCGGGGAGCTCGACAGTGGTGGTGGTGGTGGTGTGCATGGGGTGGTTCTCCTTGTGGTGGTTGGTCACGGGAGACAGTGTGCCACAAGTGTGGCGCGATTGCACGCGGGGGGAGCTCGAGCTGGGCTCCCCCTCCCCCTCGAGGTGCTCGAGCTCGAGCTGGGCTCCCCCTCGAGCTGGGCTCCCCCTCCCCCTCGAGGTGCTCGAGCTCGAGCTGGGCTCCCCCTCGAGCTGGGCTCGAATGACACGGGTGGGGTTTGCGGCTACGGTCGCCCGGTGGGTGCCGCTCGAGCTCGAGCGGCGGGCCGGAACCCCGGACCGGGGCTCCCCCTCCCCCCTCGAGGAGCTCGAGGTGCTCGGCGGCCCAGCCTGGCAGCCTGTCAAGGTGCCAGCGAACCGAACCCCGATCGGGGTCGGGTCGCGCCCCTGTCGGGGGCGCGGCCCGGCCCCCACCGTGGGGATGGTGGGGGCCGGGGTGGCGGGTTCTGTCGAACTGGACCGGACGGCGCCGGGTGGGTTCGCTGCCGGTCAGGGTGTGAGCAGGACGGCGGCGAGGAACAGCAGCCAGAAGCCTAGAAGGATCAGCACGGCTGGGCGTCGCTGTCGAACGCGTCGACGGCGAGACGCCAGGCGCCGACGGTGTTGCCGTTGTGGTCGCGGACGTTGACGGTGTCGCCGTGGCTCCAGGTGCCGCCGTGCTCGAGGGTGTCGGCGATCGTGCGGAGGATGCGGGCGAGCTCGGCGAGGCCGTCGGTGGTGAACGCTGCGTTTTCGGTGGAGACGTCGACAGTGAACGCGGCGCGGGGGGTGGAGGTCATGGGGTGTCCTTTCGGGTTGGTCGGGTTGGTCACGGGGCGTAGGGGACGCGACCGAACACGGCCGCCTGAATGAGGGCGTCGGCGAGGGTGCCGTCGATCGTCTCGAACCGGTCGGGGTCCTCGAGGGCGTCGTCGAGGAGGTCGGCGAGCTCGCAGCCGGGCGGGATGTCGTCGGCGAGCGTGTCGACGGCGTGCTCGAGGTGGCGGGCGGTGACGGTGTGCCAGATGCCGTGATGGTCGGGGGGCGTGTTGCCGCCGATCTCCTCGAACGTGAGCCGGTCGGCCTTGCAGGCGATGTTGCGGGCCCAGCCGGGGCGGGCGGCGGTGAACGTCTCGAAGATCGTCTCAAGCTCGTCGGTGGTGAGGGGCAGACCTTCGAGGAGGCTGGGGTGGGGGGTGGTGGTCATGGTGGGGTGTCCTTCCGGTTGGGTTGGTTGGTCAGAGCTCGGCGTCGGCCTGGAGGGTGGTGCAGTCGGGGCAGTCGCAGGCCCACAGGTCGGCGGCGGTGCCGTCGTCGACCTTGCAGGGGTGCGGCCAGTCGGGGCAGCGGTGGGCGCGGGGCGGGTCGTCGGTGCCGAGCGTCGTGAAACATGACGGGCACATCCACCGGTGCTGCATCCACACGGGGAGCTCGTCGGCGGTGGGGATCGCGACGGTGCGGGCGGTCAGCTCGAGCGGCTCGAGGTCTTCGGGGTCGTGGATCGTCTCGACGGCCCACCGGTAGACGTCGGCGCCGAGCGTCTCGAGGAACGCGGCGCGGGTGTCGGCGCACGCCTGCCACATGGAGTGCAGGCGGCGGCCTTCGGCGGCGTCGCCGATCGTGTAGCCGTAGTCGACGATGAAGTCCCAGAAGTCGCCGGTGTAGTCGGGGTCGGCGGTGCGGGCGTCGAGGATGAGCGATGCGACGATCTCGCCGGCGGTGGGGGCGACAGGCTGGCCGTTGCTGTCGCGCAGGCCCTGGCCTTTCATGTAGGTGCCACGGTAGATGGGCCGGTCGGGGTTGGTGTCGGCGGTGAGCTCGATGTCCCAGGTGTCGGGCTCGCTCGGGTTGGGGTTGGCTCGGGGTTCGGGTGGGGTGATGGTGAGGATGGTGGGCATGGCGGGGTTCCTTTCGGTTGGTCCCCCCGTTGCTACCACAGGTCGGGCAGAAGGTGCAAGGGGGGCGTCTCGGGCTCGAGCTGGGCTCCCCCTCCCCCTCGAGGAGCTCGAGCTCGAGGCGGGCTCCCCCTCCCCCTCGAGGAGCTCGAGGGTGCTCGAAGTCGAGGCGGGTTCCCGTGGCGTTCGAGTTCGGCGGAAGTCGAGGCCTCGAGGCCCGCCTTTCGGCCAGGCGCTGCCGGGAGGCGTGAGCGGGTGGGGGGTGGGGGGGTGGGGGTGTGGCGAACTGCACCACGGCACACCGGGTCAGGAACTGCACCGCACACAGCGAAGCCCCCGGCACCTGGGCGACCAGGGTGCCGGGGGCTTCTTGCCGTGTCCCCTACGGGGTCAGGTGCGGCGGGCTCGTTCGAGGGCGTCGAGTCGGCGCCGCTGGTTTTCGATGGTGTCGTGGTCGCGGTCGGCGCGGTGCTCGGTGAGGAGCCACCAGCCGACGGCGGCTGCGACGAGAGGGATCGCCATCCACCGGTTGCCGGTGAGGATCGCGGCGGTGGCGATCGTGAGGACGATGCCGTAGCTGATGTCGGCGGCGATGTCGTGTCGAGTGACGGGCCGCATGGTCACGTCAGGTCTTCGAGGTCGAACAGGGTGAGCTCGGTGATGTTCTCGTCGCGGGTGACGAGGACGCGCACGTTGGTGAGCTGCGGGTTGCGGTCGAGGTCGGTCTTGATGTCGCCGCCGAACTGCTTGGCTGACTGGTGGGTGCCGAACTCGAGGGCGAGGTCACGTCGGTTGGTGACGTTCGGGGTGAGCGTGCCGGGTTCGAGGCCGACGTAGCCGCCTTCGATGCCGTCGGTGGTGTCGGCGAGCGCGACGAGGAGCCACGGTCGGTTCTGGTTGGCGGGGTGGAGGTGGCGGGCGTTGTCGTTCATGGTCGGGTTCCTTCCCGTGATCGGTTGGTGCTGTGACTGTAGCAGGTTGGTCAAGTCCAGGTGAGGAGGGGGGGGTTGGCTCGGAGGGATCGGACGGGTCCGGTGCGGGTGTCGATCTTGTTGATGTGGAAGTCGGCGGTGAGGCCGTCCCACCAGGTGAGGTCCCAGGGGGTGTCGGTGCGTTCGGTGGCTTCGGTGAGGTCGCAGCGGACGAGGTCGCCGACGAGGAGGCCGAGGGTGGTGCGGGCGTCGAAGGGGGTGGGGGGGGTGATGGTGTGGCCGTCGGTGGTGGTGCCGGCAGGCGCTGCGAGGGTGAGCTTGGCGTTGCGGCGGCCGGGGGTGTGGAGGGTGAGGGCGAGGGTGGCTCGGTCGGGGCCGGGCTTGAAGGTGGGTTGGCGGATGGTGGCTTGGGTCATGGGCAGGCGCTCCTTGGTGGGGTGGTGCTTGTTGAAGTAGGTCACCCTCCTCGACCCTGCCCCGGGCCCCCGATAGGGGCCCGGGGGGGCAGGGTCATCGGGGCAGGGTCGTGACCCTGCCCCACCCTGCCCCGACCCTGCCCCGAGGGCTGGGGCAGGGTCAAAGGCGTGACAGTTGTCACTTTGACGACCCTGCCCCGGAGGGTTGGAGGTCGGGGCAGGGTCGTGGGGCAGGGTCAACAGGTCAGACACGGTTCAGAAATCGGGGTCGTCGGGGGGGCTGGAGGGCTGCACGAACGTCGGCCAGATGGCGTCGAACGCCTGGTTGAGCAGCTCGGTGTCGTGCGCTCGAGCCTCGTCGACGAGGTGGTAGATGGTGGCGTTGCGAGGCCCGCTGGTGGTGCCGAGGACGCCGGCTTCGACGGCGACGGCGAGGGCGTCGTCCTTCGTCTCGCTCCGACCCTTGGTGGTGCGCCGGAGGGCGCTGATCGACGGGGTGGCTTCTTGGGCTTCGAGGGTGCGGACGGCGTCGACGACGGCGGGGACCATGTCGAGCACCTGGAGGCGCCTGTCGACGGTGGTCGGCCCGGCCGGCCCGGTGAAGGTGGGGGTGAGGACGATGCTGTCGGTGTCGTCGACGGGGGTGATGCGGAACCGGCGGTCGCCGGCTTCCTCGAAGTCCTTCTGCTTCTCGACGGCGACGGTGACGAGGTCGTTGTGGGAGTGGGTGTGGATGACGGTGTCGGCGGCGCCGAGGAGGACGGTGGAGCCTCGCATGCCGGCCTCACGGTTCTTGCCCTGGTGGTGGACGAGGGCGACGCAGGCGCCGGTGTGCTCCTTGATGGTGTCGAGGTGGTGGACGACGGTCTTCATCTCGTCGTTGGCGTTCTCGTTGGCGCCGCCCATGTTGCGGGCGAGCGTGTCGATGAAGATGGCGCCGTAGCCGCCGTCGGCGGCGATGTCGAGGATGCCGCCGACGCAGGCGGGGTCGGTGAGGTCGAGGCGGATGGGGATGAAGTCGAACTGGCCGTGGTCGCCTCGTCCTTGGAGCAGCGAGTTGAGGTCGTGGTGTTGGACCCAGGCGTGGACTCGTTTGGGGGTGCCGGCCATGCCTTCGCTCATGACGTAGAGGACGTTGTGGCGGGTGACGGGGTGGCCGTCCCACCACATGCCGGTGGCGATGTGGAAGGCGAGGTCGAGGGCGAGGAACGTCTTGTAGCTGCCGGGTTGGCCGTAGATGGCGGCGAGGCTGCCGTCGACGAGCATCGTTTCGACGAGCCAGATGGGTGGGGGGACCTGGTCGATCTGGTGGATGGGGACGATGGCGTCTCGGATGCGGTCGGTCCACGGGTTGGTGGGCCGGCCGGTGACGTCGATCGCCTGTGTGGGCTGGAGTCCGGGTGTGGGCTGCCAGATGAGGTTGGGGTCGACGGTCGGTGTCCAGGGGGTGGCGAGGGCGGTCGAGTGGCTGGTGGCGGTGACGGTGGCGGCGCCTGCGAGGGCCCGCTGCCATTCGAGTTCGGCGTCTCGGGCGTTGGCCCGGTCGGCGACGGCGGTGGTGAACTCGACGTGGAGCTGCTCGAGTCCGGCTTGGGCGTCGGCGGCGATGCCACCGCGGGGCATGGTGGCGAGCCGGGCGAGGGCTTGTTGTGCGGCGAGCATGCTGTCGTGGCGGCTGCGGCCGGAGGCGACGTCGCTGCGCCACCGGTCGAGGATCTCGTCGACTTTCCCGCCGACAGCAGGCGCCGCCGGGAGCGTGGACGGATGCTGCACGGGGAGGGGTTGCATGGCTGGTGCGGCCGGCTGGGGGACGGCGAGGTGCTCGACCCAGTTGTCGGGCAGCCACGGGATCTGGTCGACGACGGGTGGTGCGGCGAGGATCTCGCCGGTCGCCTGGTCGACGAGCTGGTACGGCTCGCGCAGGTCGGGGTGGATGGATGGGGGGACGACGGCGTACCGGTGGTGCCGTTGGATGATGTCGATGCCGTCGAGGCTGCCGACGAGCTGCCGGTCGCATCGGAACAGGTAGATGCCGGACCCGTCGTGGCGGCTGGTGGTGTAGATGGTGTCGGGGAGCGGCCCGTGGAGGTCCCAGAGGTTCCGCATGGTGTCGAGGCCGCCGCGGTAGGCGTCGACGTCGATGCCGATGATGCCGTCGGGGAGTCGGATGCCGAGGTTGGCGGCGGTCCAGTCGAACTGGGCGAGCTCGTCGAGGCCGAGGTCCCGTCCGGTGCGTCCGGTGGTGCCGTTGGGCGGCGGGTACTTGGCGCCTGGGGGGAGGGGGAGGGGGTGCCAGCCTGCGTGGTGCCAGGCTTGCGCCCAGGCGTAGGTGGGGCTGGTGGGGACGGTCGGGTTGGTCATCGGTGGGCGACGCTCCTTCGGGTTGGTCTTGTCGAGTGTTCCACACCAGCGACGGTTGTGGTAGGTTGGTCGTTGTCGACGGCTCACGGTTCGCTGTCGGCAGCGGATCCTCCGTGGTTGGTCGGATCGGTTGGTCAGAACCGTGAGAGCGGGCCCTCGAGGGGGCCCGCTCTCGTCGTTCGGGGGTGGGGTTAGCGGTCGCCGGTCGGCTCCTCGGTGACCCATCCTTCTCGGGGGTGGGGTTCGTCGCCCATGCCGCCGCAACGGGGGCAGGTGACGGTGACCGTCGGATCGTCAGGGTCGAGCATGTTGTAGGGCATCGCCGCGTAGGGCGGGATGACTGCCCCTTCACCCAGGCAGAGGGTGCAGAGCGTGTCTGAGTGGGCAGGCCAGTAGCGGCCGTGCTCCTCTTCGACCAGCACCCAGCGGCGACGGACCATGAATGGAGTTGGCTCGGTGTCCTCATCGAACCAGTCGGTGCTGGTGACGTGGAGGTACTCGCCATAGATGCACGACCCATCGGCGTTCTGATAGGTGACCATCTCTCGCTGGTCACTCATCGGTTGGCTCCTTCGGGTGGCAGGTGTCGCACCACCAGCCATCGCACCCTCGGCCAGAACGGCACAGGTTGCCGCTGTCCCAGGTGTCGGTGTCCTCCCACATCTCTCGCACCAGCCCACAAAGGGCGTCGTAGTCAGCGAGCAGGCGGCGGATGCGGTGGGAAAGGTCGGCAAGGTCAGGATCACTCAGCCACTCCGCCCTCGCTGCCCACCACCGCAGGTCGGCGTGCGGGTCAGTCATCGTTCGCCTCGGAGGTTCAGCGAGTGGAGGGCGAGGCCGACCGCGTCGGCACGGCCGTGATCCTTCTTGCGGGCGAACCATTCGGCTGACTGCGGGAACCGTTCGACGATGAGCCGGCGGGTGGCGTCCTTGTCGGCGCCTGCCGGTACGCCGAGGTTGCGCTTCCACACGGACGGGAGCGGCCGGCAGACGGCGAGGTTGAGCGCGCCGACGACACCGAGCGCGACGCCGGTCGCTTCACCGAACTTGTAGGTCGACGAGACGCCCTGTTTGGGCATGGCGCCGACCTTCTCGACGGCGACCTGGACGATCGGGGCGTGCCAGTTCGCCCAGTTCTTGAGGGTCTGGGCGAGGAGGGCGGGTTGGACGTGACCGTCGACGACGGGCATGTCGTCGACGTCGACGAGCTCACCGGTGTCGGTGACGGCTGCGATGGCGCCGGTGGCGCCTGGGTCGATGCCGATGTGCAGCAGGGTCATCGGCCGGCCTCCTGCTTCTGGGCGGCGTCGGCCTCGAGGTCGGCGTCGGGGCACGGGTAGGGCTGGTTGCAGGCGCGGCAGAAGCCCTTGCCGACGTACAGGCGCTCGACGTGCGGGTGCTGGCAGGTTCGGGTGGTGGTCACGGTTCCTCCTTCGGTTGGTTGGGCCCCGGGGCCTCGACCGGGGGACGGACAGTCCGGTCGGGCCCCGGGGCGGGTGGTCAGATGATCGGGTTCTGCTGCGGCTGCACGGGCGCGACCGGCTGGGCCGGGGCGGCGGGCGCGACGGGGGCCGGCTGCACCGGGGCGACGGGCGCCACCTGCGGCTGCGGGGCGACGGCCGGCGCCGGCGCCGGGGCGGCGGGGGCGGGGTTGGAGACGCCCTCGAGGAGCCCCGGGTTGGCCTGCAGCCACGCCTGCGCGGCCTGCACCGACGCGGGGTCGTCGGCCATGCCCTGGAGGATCCAGGGGGCCGACTTGCCGGGCTTGGCCTCGCCCTGCGACATGACGGCCAGGACCATCTCGCCGATGCTCTTCTTGAGGGCGCCGACGAGAGCGCCGGAGAACCAGAGGACCGAGCTGTGGAACTCGCCGGTGGAGAGGTCGGCGACGTTGCACTCGACGGCGTCGCCCTCCCCGAACTCGGTCTGGATGCCGGTCTGGTGGACGATCGGCTTGACGATCAGCAGGTGACCGTAGACGTCGCCGGGGGAGAGCCGGTCGCCGCCGGCGCTGGGGTTCACGAACATGGACATTTCAGGTGCCCTCCTTGGGCTGGTTGGTTGGCCCCTCGACGGTGGTGTCGAGGGTGTTCAGCAGCGCGACGGCTGCTGGGTCGTTGAGGATCTCGTCGGCGCGGCGGGGCCGGTGGCCGAGGAGACGCTCGTAGTTCTCGTAGATCGTCTTGGCGGCAGTGGTGACGCCCCGCTTGCCGTCGAACCGGTCGATGAGCGGGTCGGGGTGGCAGACGAACGTGCCGTCGACGATGGTGAGGACGGGTGGGGTGCCGGTGACGGCGTCGGCGAGAGCGTCGAGGACGTCGGCGCCGGGTCCGGTCACTGAGGTGGGGTCGATGACGCCGTCGTTGTCGACGGTGACGGTCTGACGGATGAGGTCGAACGCCGGGCAGCCCGGTTCGGCGCCTGCCCCGTAGAGGGCGGCGGCGGCGAGGATGACTCGGTCGACGCGTCGGGCGGCGTGCGTCTCGGCGACGGTGACGTTCTGGTCGACGTCGTCGAGCTGTCGGACGGTGGGTGTCGATGTCCAGTCGGGGCGCAGGTCGACGGGCAGGCGCTCCCAGCGGGCTCGCACGTCGCCGATCATGCCGTCGGGGGCGACGGCTTGGGTGACGGGGTCGAGGTCGCTGTAGAACGGCGTCTCGGTGCGAGCCTCGACGTTCGTGAGGAGCGTGTCCCACACGTCGAGAGCGTTGGCGTCGAGGGTGCCGGCCTCGTCGGGGTTGGCGTGCTCGGCGAACGTGACGAGCTTCTCGGGGAGCGCGGCGAGCGCCTGGTAGAGCGGGTCGGCGCCGGCGTGGCCGATGAGGTGCTGCGCCCGGTTCCGCATGTAGTCGAGACGCCGGGTGAACATGGCGATCTCGAGGGGGCCGGCGTCGTGCGTCGGTCCGACGTGCGCGACCGGGGGCATCGCTGGCGACGCGGTCGCGGCGATCGGTCGGGCGAGCTCACGGGACGCCCGTCGCCAGTGGCGCACCTGGCCGCACACGTCGAGCATGGCGTGCGCTTCGGTGAGGTCGATCAGGTAGAGGGTGCAGTCGGCCTGCCCGGCGGGCAGGTGGATGATGAGCCCGACGTCGGTCTGGATCTCGGGCATCCGTTGGAACGTCCGGTCGTCGGGGTTGAACAGCCACTCGCCGGTCCCGTAGAGGGCGAGCTGGAGCGCCCAGTCGCCGAACGCGTTCGGGTGTGCGGACTGGCCGGTCTTGAGATCGGCGACGACGGGAAGGTGCGGTCGGGCGGTTTGGGGGACGTACGCGAGGCGGTCCATCGTGCCGGCGACGTGATGCTTGGGGACGACGACGACCCGCTCGAGCATCCCGGCGGCGATCTGGACGCCTTCGGCGGCGAGGCGCCGCCGGTAGGCGGCGATGTCGCTGGCCCACGGCTCGGGGATGTGGGGTGTGGCGCCGGCGTCGACCTGTTCGGCCCAGTCGTGCAGGGCGGTGCCGAGCGTGGCGCCTGCGGACGCGGCGGCTGCTTCTTTGGCTTCGTCGACGACGTGGTCGAGGGCCCGGTCGTCGTCGATGACGTTCGCTGCCTTGGCGTACAGGTCGGCGCGTGCGACGAGCCCTCGGGTGGCGGTGCGGAGGCTCCACCGGTCGAGCGCGTAGGTGTCTTTGATCGCGGCGATGAACGTGGTGGCTCGGGTCCAGACGGCCGGCTGGCCGGTGACGGGGTCGGGGATCTGGTACTGGCCCTTGCCGTTGAGGAGGCTGGTGGGGGCGGCTGCCCGCCGGTCGGTGGGGTTCGTGAACGTGGCTGTCATCGGGGCGACCTTCAGTGTCGGTGGGGTGTGGGTGGTCAGAGTGTGGCCGGGGGGTGTGACAGCTACCCGTCGACGCTGTCGAACAGCATGGATCGGACGGTGCGGCACTTCCAGCGGCCGTGGTCGAGCAGTTCGGGGTTCGTGCCGGCGATGTCGCGGACCATCTGTTCGACGAGGAACGTCCGGTAGACGGTCCGGGTGTCGTCGGTGAGCCCGGCTTCGAGGTCGGCGTCGATCTCGGCGTTGCGCCACTGGCCCTGTTCGGCGCCAGGGTCGTAGGCCATGACGTACAGGTACTCGGGTCCGGGGGTCATCAGGGGTTGACGAACTTCGGGTCGTCGGACAGGTCGATGTGGAAGATCCAGCCGAGGTTGATCGCCTCGGAGAAGTGGTCGTTCTGGCGGGCGCGCACGACAGCGAAGTCGGTGCCGCCCCCTTGTGCGGAGAGGGCGACCTCGACGAGCCGGCCTCGCAGGATGCGCCGCTGCTTGGTGTCGCGCTTCGGCGCCCAGTCGATCTCGACGTCGGCGCCGATCAGGCCGGCGACCTGGAGCAGCCGGTTGGCCCGGTCGTTCCGCCAGAAGAACTTGGGGTGCGGCATCGGTCAGCCCTGCCGGGTGTCGATGTGCCGTTGGACGCGCCGCTGGACGTTCGACCGGGAGATGCCGGTCGCTTCGGCGAGCTGGCCGTGCGTGGCGCCTGACTCGTACAGGCCGGCGAGCTTCTCGTCGAGCACAGCGAACGCGGCGTCGGCCTGGCGTTGCAGGTCGGCGGCTCGCAGGTACATGCCCTTGATCTGGGCTGCAGTGGCGTCCTTGAGGACGACCTTCGGTGTCGGTGGCATGGGGCGACCTTTCAGTGTCGGGGTGGTTGGTACCCCAAACTCTACTACACCTAGGGTCAGTGTGTGTGGGGGATCTCGGCGACGGGCCGGTTCTCCATGATCGACGGGACGTCGAGGCCCGTCTCTCGGGCGATCAGCACGGCGACGTCGTGCGGGATGTCGATCTCGCCGTTGACCATCGCCCCGAGACGCATGTGGGGAAGGCCGGTGATCTCGGCGAGGTCACGTTGCCTCCAGCCGAGCAGGATCAGTCGTTGCGCGACCCAGTGGTCGGTGCGGGCCGGCCGGCCGCGGGCGCCTTGGTGGCGGGCCATCAGGGTGCGAGCGCCGAGCGGCGCCCGGCCGGCGGGGCGACGAGCCGCTCGAGGATCTCGTCCTCGTCGAGGGGCTGCACATCCTCCAGGCGCCCCTGGGCCTGCAGCTGCTCGAGCGCCTGCCGGTCGGCGGCGAGGATCTCGGGGTACCGGTCGAGGCGTGACACGTTGCCGGTGCGGAGAGCTTCGCTGCGGGTGCGGGACACGTCCTCGTAGCGGCGCTGCTCGGCCTTCATGATCTCGATCGTTTCGTTGCGCTGCTGCGGCGTCACTGCGGCTGGGATGCCGAGCGTCGAGATTAGCCGCCGGCGGGCGGCGTCCGGGTTGGAGCGCAACATCTGCTGGAAGTCCCGGTTGACGCCCATCAGATCGAAGAACACTCGGGTCTGCGGGATGATCGCCTGCGGGACAGCGAACGGCGTGAAATCGGAACGGGTGACGAGCCCACCGGTGATCGGGTCGTAGTCGACGTTCGCGTACGGGTCAGCGAGGCCGGTCGTCGGGTCGAGGCCAACAGCAGTCATCGCGAGCTGCAGGACCGGGTTCGCTTGACCGGTGATCGCGCCGGCGGTCGAGAGGGCTTCGCTTTGGTTCCCGGCGAAAAACCCGAGGAGCCCGGCGTAGCTCGAAATGTCCCGGTACGGGTTGAACCCCTGGATGTTGAGGTACATCTTCGCGTCAGGGTCGTCGGGCACGTCGATGCCAGGGATCGCGCCGGCGAACTGGGCGACGGGGCGCGTCCAGTCGGGCAGGTCGATCATCGACATGAACGCCTGCGGGAGGCCGGTCTGGAAGTCGTCGATCTCGGTGCCGGCGATGTTCGTCATGACCGCGATCCGCCAGGGGTGATCGAACGGCAGGCGCAACGAATGGCCGATGAGGAACGAGGCGAACGAGTAGAACGGGAACACGCCCCGCAGGACGGTCCGTTCCATCGGGGTGAGCCGATCCCAGTTCTGCATGACACTGCGGGCAGCGTCGACCATCTGCGAATCGGACAGCGCCCGGGCGGCGTCGTCGGACAGGTTGACCCGACCGGTCGCTGCCGGGTTCAGCTTCTTCGCGTCGGCTGACAGGGCGACCATCACGCGGAACATATCGTCGTTCATCTCGTTCCACGCGTAGGAGCGGGCTTCGAGCCACTCCTTGCGGGTGACGAGCCCGTCCTTGACTTTCTGAGGGACCGACTCGCCGGACCGGTCCCACAGCTGTCGAGCCTTGGCGCCCATCGACATGCGCCACGCAGCCTCGGCGTTCCCGGCTTTGGTGCCCGCCTGGTTGTTGAGGCCCCACTGCTGCATCTGCTGGTACGACGGGTCTTTCATCCGGTCTGCCATCGTCTTGAGCTGGATCTGCTGGAGGCCGTCGAGGTTGCGGAGCCGGGCGGCGGCGTCCGGGTCGAGGCCCCTCGAGATCCGGTATGCCTCGGGGAGGAACCGGATCGACGACGGGTCGGTCATCATGGCGAACATGGCGCCGCCGGTGATGTTGTAGACGTGGAACCGTGGGGCGAACGGCAGCACCGCGGTTCGGAACGCGTTCATCACCTTCTGGCCGGCGAGGGACAGCGGACCGAGGTCTTTCGGGACGAGCTTGTCGAGCGTCTGTGAGACGGTGCGGGGGATCCACACCTTGTCGCGGCCCGGGACAGTGAGTTCCACCCAGTCGCGGTCGCGGAGCCGCTTGAGGTGGTCGACGGTCGTGAAGCTCGGGTCGCGTTGCGCTGCCTGCCGGGCATACGGCTCGTACAGCCGGTAGACGGCGTCGGTGGACATGCCGTGCATGTCGGCGACCGTTTCGAGCAGCCGCTCGTTGCCTCGACGGATCAGCAGTTCGGCGGCCTGCTGGTCGAGCGCGACCATCGGCGACGTCGTCGACGACCCCCAGTTGTTGACCCGGTCCTTCACCTGCGTGACCTTCGTGAGCCGGCCGGTCGGCTCGAGCGGCACCTTCCCGCCTCGACCTCGAGCTCGAGCGACGAGCCCGGACGGCGCCCGGTGAACGAACACGGGGTTGTAGCCCTCGTCGACGAGGTTCATCCACCCGTCGTAGATTTCGCGGCGCAGCTTCGCTTTCTCGGCGAGCAGCGCCTTCGGGAGGGGGGCTTCGTCGAGGAGCCCGTCAGCGAGCTGCGCGGCGGCTGCGGCAGCTTCCGGCGGCGTGATCTTGCCTTCTTGGGTGAGTCGTGGCAGGGCGGCGCGCAGCTCGTCGGACATCCGGTCGGCGACGAGCTCCGAGTAGCGGGCCGGGCGGGCACGCTGTTCGACGGCGACGAGCTTCCGGCGGGCGTTCTTGAGCGCCTGGTCGGTCTGGCGGATCGCTGCGGACTGCTGGAACACGGACCTGCGGTTCTCGGCGGCGACCCGTTCGATGATGTCGTCGAACGTGAGCCCTCGCAGTACCGGCGGGTTCTTGCGGCGAGCCATCTGCCGGACCCGCTTCGACGCGTCAGCCCACGATCCGCTTCGCATCAGGTCGAGCGCACGGGCGGCCATCGTGTCGCCGCTTCGAGCGAGCCACGTCATCTCGGCGAGAACGTCGTCGATCGTCGGGACGGCCCGCATGCCGAGCCCAGCGTCGACCCGGTCAGCGATCGTGTTGACGGCGGCAGTGAGCTCGGCCTTGTTCTTCGCCGAGTGGATCTGCCGGCGGGCGTCGCCGATGTCGAACCCTCGAGCGTCGAGTTCGGTGACGATGGCCCGTGCCGCCCAACGGCCTTCGTTGCCGGGAAGCTCACCGAGGGTTCGCAGGTCGTCACCGGAGATCGAGACGTTCCGGTCGTTCAGCGCCCGGGAAGCCTTGTCGACCGCCGACGCCTGCCGTTCGACCTTGCGGGCGTTCTCGATCGACCGGGCGATCCGAGGGGAAACGAGCTCGGTGACGGTGTTCCCGTCGGGGGTGCGGAACGACACGCGGGCCATGCCGGTCGACGGGTCGGCGGCGTACTGTCGGACGACGTCGTCTTCGAGGATCCGCTGGCCTTCCATGTACCGGTCAAGCCACTGGCGTTCCAGCGTCGACAGGCCCTGGTCCCAGCCGGGTTCGCCGCGCTGCATCCGGTTGCGGAGCTCGGCGACACGCCCAGGGTTCGCGGCGTCGATCTGCGCTTCGAGCTCGAGCCCTTCCTCGACGTTCTTGTCGCGCACCCGGTGGAGAGGCTCGTCGACGTCGAGCCGGTACGACGGGTCGTTGAGCGGCCGGGCGGCCCTCGACTTGAGTTCGGCAACCGACCGGGCCCGCCGGCCGAACGCCTGGTCGACGAGGTTCCCGACACGGTTGCCTCGCACCGCGGACCCGGCCGTTTCGAGGATCCGACCGATCGGGTTCGGCTCGAACACGTCGGCGAGGGTGGCGGGCCCTTGGCCGGGGCCCGCGGACCGGACGCCACGGTCGACAGGCAGTGGACTGGTGCGGGGGGTGGGGCCGCCGGGCCGCCAGTAGCGGACGTTCGGACCGAACGCTCCGATCCGCTGCGTCGGGTTCGTTCGGAGCATCGGGGTGACACCCTGGTCGACTTCGTCAGCGAACCTTGACACGATCGCGCTGCGGCCGGCCGTCGGGACGTTCCCGGGGAAGATCCGGGCGGCTTTCGACGCGTACGGGAGGACGTCGAGCGCGGCGAACAGCGGGTTCTCGGTGATGCCTTCGAGGCCGGGGCCGCCGGTGCGGAACTGCTCGGCCCAGAACGCGCCGGGGGCGAACCGGACGACCGGCGTGGCGGCGACGTTGCCGAGCGCCTCGAGGGGCGTGTTCGCCTCTTGGAGCCCTTCGGCGATCTCCTCGCCGACGTTCGGGATCTGCTGTGCTTCGCGGGCGACGGTCCACGGCAGCTGGGTGAGCGCCGGGATGAACTCGCGGATGTTGCGCTGCAGGTCACCGACGAACCCGGTTTCGGGTTCCCCGATCGCGGATTCGCCGGTGGTGCCAGCCTGGAGCATGACAGCCGATTCGGGCTGAGCGTAGATGCGCTGCCCTCGGGCCAGGCGCTGTGCGTCCACCCGCTGGAGGCTGCGGAGCGCCTGCGGGGAGGCTGCCTGCTGGGCGCGAGCGAACGTCGGGTCGGTGGGGCGCTGCCACTTCCGGGCGAATGACCGCAACTGGCTGTCGCGGTCTTCGATGATTGGCTCGTTCGCCATGCGGCGATCCTACTGGCCGGCTGCCACCCGGTCGGCGAGGGTGTCGGCTGTGTCGCCAGCGTCGGCGAACAGGTCCGGGCGGGCAAGCGCCGCCGCGGCCGCCGCTTCGGCCGACAGGATCTGCGACGCGACCTGAGCGTCGAACGCAGCCTGCGCGTCGGCGGCTTCCTGGGCGGCCATGTCGGTCGGGAGCCTGACGAGCTGGTTCTGCAGGGCCGTGTCCATCACCGTCTGCGCGGCGGCCATCTCCGGCAGCCCCGCCTGCGAGTACAGGTCAGCGGCCGACGGGCCCCGAGCGGCGATCATCGGCTCGACGTAGTTCGACAGCATCATCTGGTAGGCGGCCGCTCGAGCCATCTGATCCTGCGCCGCCTGGATCTCCGCGTCGATCGTCGGCAGCGTCTGCAGGCCCTGCTCGACGGCGATGATGTTGATGTCGTCCTCGGTGAGCGGCGTCAGGCTCGCCGGGTCGATCTCGCCGGTGGTGAGCCGCTCGTCGTCGACGGAGACGAGCACGGGCTGCCCGTCGATCTCGGCCCACCCGCCGAGCATGCCCGCCTCGTTGAGTGCCGCCATCTGCCGCTTGGTGGTGTCGATGTCGTCGGTGAGCTGGTCGACGCCTTCGGGCGTGAGGCCGTACTGGGCGCCGATCTGGCCGGCCCACTCGGTCGACCCTCGCTGCGCCTGCCGGGCCTGCTGCGCGGCGAGTTCAGCCGTCGACGGGCCCTCCTCACCGAAGAAGCCGCCGATCGCCCCGAACACGTCACCGAGGTCCCGTTCCCCCTCGAGGACCCGGCTGGCGACGTCGGACACGCCGGGGATGCCGGACGCTGCGGCCGGCATGGCGAGCGCGCCGCCGATCCCGCCGGCCAGCCGGCCCGACAGCCCCATGACGTCGGTCGGGGACGACCAGTCGGTGTCAGCGATCGGGTTCACGCCCCGTGCGACGTCACCGGCGCCTTCGGTGAACGACCCGCCACCCCAGTCGCCGAGAGCGACACCGAGCCCGGTCGCTGCGGCCGGGGCGAGCCCGGCAAGCGACGCAGGGATCATGGCGGTGCCGGCCCGCTCTACCGACTCGTTGCCGGTGAGCGCCCCGAGGGTCTGCACGGCGAACGGCGCAGCGATCGTCGCGCCGCGGCCCGCCCACCGGCCGAACCGGCCGGCGTTCGGGAGCAACGTCCGGGGGATCCCCGGGTTGCGGGGCCCGGGGGCGACACCGGCTCGCATCCCCTGGATCGTCCACGGCGTCGGGGTGGGCGGCCCGGACCGGCCGATCATCCCCGGAGGGGCGGGCAGGCGCCGGCCGGGCGTCATCACGTCGAACAGCTGTCGGGCGTAGGCGGCGTCGCCGCCGGGCAGCGGGCCGGGCGGCCGGCCGATCAGCGACTGGGCGCGCGGCCCGGCCGCCCGCCGGGCGGCGGTTCCCGTCGGCCCCAGCTCGCCCATCACCTCAGCGTTGGCGGCGCCCTGCGCGATCGCGCCGCCGGTCGACCCTGCACCCTGCGCCGACGGGATCGACATGCCAGGGGCAGGCGCCGGCGGTCGGCCGGGCATCCCCTGCGGGGACGTCAGCCGGCCAGCGAGATCGGCGACGGGGCCGGGCGGCGCCGTGAACGGCACCGGCCCACCGGTCGGCGCCCACCGGGTCTGCGACAGCGGGATCCGCCGGCCGGTCACCGGATCCACGATCCGGGTGCCGGTCAGGTCGTCGGCGACCTGCTGTGCGATCTGGTCGCGTCCCTGAGCGGTGAGCGCCCGAGGGTCTGGGTCGAGAGCCATCGTCTACCTCACCGGTCCTGCGGCATCTGGTACTGCGGGTACTCGGGCTCCGGGGACGACACCGGCGCGCCGGCGCCTGCCGAGAACGCGCCCATCAGGAACGGCGCCAGTTCGGGGCTCGCGGCGAGCACGTCGTACCACATCTGCCGGTACGCCAGATCGTTCCCTGCCAGCCCGTCGATCAGCTGGTACAGGTTCACGTCGTTCTGCAGACCGAGCGACGTCAGGCCCTCGTTGAGGGCCCGCTCGAGGTCCCCTCGGGACAGACCGAGGCGTTCCGCCTCCAGGTCGAGTCGCCGGTTCGCAGTGTCGAGGTCGCCGTACCGCAGGTTCAGCCGCTGGTCGTCGAGGCCGATACCGCGCTCGTCGAGGCCGAGGTTCGCGAGGTCACGATCCCAGCCGTACTGGCGGCCCTCTCGGCTGTAGCGGGCCTCGGTGCGGGCCTGCTCGGCGTCAGCGATCGCGTCCTGCCGGTCGAGCCGCTGGAACGGAGCGAACCAGGCGCCCCGGCTGGTGAAGTCCGACGCGATGTTCCGCAGCGTCGTCGCCTGGTTGCGGTCGATGCCACCGATGGTCGTGTCGAGCGCCCGGTCGGCGAGGCCCATCATCTGGCCGATGTAGTTGCGGTCGACGCCGATGCCCTCTCGGCGCAGCCCAAGGCCGGCCCGGTCGAGATCCAGGCCGGCACGCTGACGGGCGAGGTCTTCACGGTCGAGGCCGATGCCCTGCTGGGCGAGCTGGTTGCGGGCCAGGTCGCTGGCGTAGTTGCCGGTGAGGGTGCCCCTCGACGCGGCGGCCTGCCGGGCGGCGAGGTCGTAGTCGCGGAACATCGACGCCCGGTCGAGGTCGAGGCCAGCGAACTGGGGGGCGTTGCGGCCGAGGGCCTGCTCGAGCCCAGCGAACGCGTCGCCCATCGCGCCGACGCTGGTGCCGACGAAGTTGCTGCCAGGCGCCTGCGGGACGGGCGGCGCGAGGCCGACAGCCTCCCGGGCCGCTTCGATCGGCGACCACGACGACGACACGACCGGCGGGTCCTCACCGCCGGACAGGTGCGACGGCGGCCGCGGCCCACCACCGGCCTGCGGGGGGAGCGTCACCCCAGCGCCACCGCCAGCGTTCCCTGCGACTCCGAGCGCCATCTACCACACCTCGTCGAACGTCGGGTACCAGTCGTCGATCTCCATCGACCCGGGCTCGTCGATGAACCGCTCCGACGCCGAGATCAACGCGGAGAGCTTCCCGCCGAACTCGGCCTTCCACCGCTCCGCTTCGCCGACCTCACGGGTCGACTCGCGGGCCCGCATGCAGATCCACTGGACGCACAGATCCTGCCAGCCGACCGGCAGGTCGACCTCAGCCTGGTCGTTCTGACCGGCCAGGCTGATCGGCTGCGACGTCCGGTAGTAGTGAACCTCGGCGGTGCCGGTGCGCGACGGCTTCGGGTACAGCGACAGCGTCAACGTCGGCGGGTAGCCGGCCGTCCAGAACATCGCCGGCGTGCCGACACGGATGTCGCGGTGCGACCCCCACACCGACCGGGCGCCCCGATGGTCCTTGTAGTACAGCGGATGGTTGACCCGCTCGCCGGTGCCCTGCCAGTACACCTCGGCGAGGCGTACGACGTCGGTCGGGAGGGTCACCTCGGCGGTGTCAGCGAGCGTCGGCAGCGTCGTCTTGGTGCGGAGCGCCTCGCTGCGGCGGGACACCTCGAGGGTGGCGTCGTTCAGCCACCGTCGGAGCCGCCGCAGCGGGTAGCGGCGGTTGGCGTCGTCGTCCAGCAGGGCGGCTGCGTCGGCCATGATCGCGGCGTTCGTCGCCATGCGAGCAGGCTAGCCGACAGGCGCCCGGCCACCCCGGACCTCACGAAGGGATGATGCGGATCACCCCGAGCTGGCCGAGCAGGTCGCCTCGCAGGTTCCGGTACGGCTCGGCGTGAACCTCGATCGGCTGCCAGCGGCCTTCTTCGGATCGCACCCGGTAGCGGATCTGCAGGACCGTGCCTTCGTCCCACGACCGGCGCGCTGCTGTCATCACCCGCCGGATGTCGTCGGGGTGGATGTCGGCGATGTACTGATGGGTCGCGACCTCCTCGGGGGACAGGTCAACGAGCCGGAACCACGCCCGGTTCGCCCAGTTGACCTTCCACGGCGGGTCGGTGCCTGGCTCAGCGACCGAGTGGAACGCCGGCTCGTCGCTGTTGATGAACGCCTGCTTGAACAGGGTGATCGTCGTCTCGGGTGTCGCGTCGAGCAGCAGCCTATGCACCCTGCGCGTCTCCTCGATGAACGACAGGAACTCGCTGTTGATGTTCTGCTGGCGTATGTCCATCTGCTTGACGCGTTGGCCCAGCGTCGGGCCCGTCGAGTGGTCGATGTCCTCCTCGACGTTGTTGACGTGGATGGCGAGATCCTTGAGTTGCCGGTGGGTGACCTTGTGGCCCTGCCGGTTGCGGATCAGCAGAGCGATGATCGGCCCACCAGCCGTGATCGTCGCCACGACAACCGTCGCAACGGTCGCTTCTGACACACCCAGAGCGACAGGCATCTCACGAACTACTTGTTGCGCCCCTGAGCCTGTGACTGGATCGGGATCGGGTCGGGCCACGGGATGTCACCGTCCGGGCCCGAGTCGATCAGGTACAGGCCGTACTCGTCGAGGATCTCGTCGATGGAGTGGACGTCGGCGTTGAACGTCACCGCACCCAGATCGACGAGCGACACCTGGTCGAGGGTGTCCCGAGTCGCGACCTGCGACGGGTCGAGGCCGAGCATCGTGGCGACGTGCTCGGTGAGCTCGGCGTCGTCGTAGGTGCCGGCGAGGTTCCAGTTGCACATGCAGCCGATCGTGTACGGGCCCGGCGTGGCGACAGCGACAGGCGCCGACAGGGCGTCAGCGTCGGCCGGGTTGCCGGTGTAGTCGGCGAGCGCCTGCCGGGCGCCGTCGACGAGATCGTGCCGGACGGACATCACGATCCGCATCAGACCGCCCCGTAGTGGCTGCGCCACACGTCGTGCATGTCGAACGCTTCCTGCTGGGTGAGGTTCGCGCCGGGGATCCAGGCGACGATCCCGAAGTCCTCGGCAGCCCACCCGGAGCCGCCGCCCCGGAACGCGGCGAAGGTCAACCCGGACAGGCCGTTCACACCCGGGTCGGCGCTGGGCGAACCGGTGTTGCCGTCCTTGTCCCGGTACGCCGTCGACGCACCGTCGAGGTACCAGAGGGTGCAGTGGAGGTTCGTGTCGGTGAAGCCGCCGTAGGCGGTGCCCGCCCACAGGTTCTGGGTGCTGTCGGAGTTGTTGCGGTACGACCGGATCCGGTCGATACCGGACAGGTTGTCCCACAGCGACTTGTTGCCGCCGGTGGCGGCCGACCAGCACACCTCGAGGATCCACATCGGCTGAGAGATCGTCGCCGGCCAGTTGGTGGGCGACGGCCAGTAGTCGTCGGTGCCGTCCGACCGGAACGCCGGCCGGTCGCCGAGGTTCGGCGACGCTTCGATCCAGTCGAGTTGCGCTGCGGCGGTGAACTGGAACAGGCCGGACTGGCCGTAGCAGATGTCGAACCGGGTGATCGCCCCGGGGTAGGTGCCGTCGGTGACCGCGGATGCCCGTGGGGTCTGACCGACGAACGACTGGGCGAGCCGGACGGTGGCCGAGCCGCCCGAGTGGAGGCCGTCGAGGACGGCCACCTGGCGGCAGGCGCCGTCGAGCGGCGTGTTCTGCGTGACCGCCGAGCCGTTGTTCCCACCGACCACCCACGGTGTCAAACCGCCGCCGTACCCGCCGACGAGCGCGACGTCGCCGCCGAGCTGACTCCAGGTGACGGCCGTGTAGTCGTCGGTGTCGTCGCTCGACGTGAAGAACTGCACTCGGTCGTCGGACGCCCGGTACTCGACCTTGATCCAGTAGAGGTTGGCGCGCCCGTCGGTGAACCCGGTGGCGACGGTCGACTGGGCGATGTTCCCGCCGTTGCTGGCGTGGATCTCGAGTTCACCGGTCGACGTGTTCAACTGGAACTTCGGGCCGATCGAACCGGTCGAGTGGGCGAGGAACGTCCGGTCGGCGGTCGGCGTCCAGTCGTCGAGCCCGACGCGCATGATGAGGGTGAGATCCTGGCCGGCGGCCAGGTTGTCGGACAGGTCGGTGACGGCGAACGTCTGCTGCTGGTAGTCGTTCTCGAACCCGTTGGCGGTGATGCCCCGGTTCGCGAGGTGGGTGCTGCCGACGCCTGGAGCGGAGCGGACGGGGTTGCCGTCCCCGAACGTGACGAGGGCGGGGTCTTCGGCCCACAGCGCGAACGTCGACGTCGCGAGGATCGTCTCCCACGCCTCCTCGGCCGGGCTGGTCGATCCCCACGCCTTGAGCAGGTCGTTGATGTGCGTCCCTCGAGGGAGCCCCGTCGCGGCCAGCAGAGCGTCGTAGACGTCATCCTGGCGGTACCCGTTCGCCGCCCACAGGTCGAGCTTCGGGATGTTGACGTGCTCGGCGTCGCCCTTGATCGCGTCGTTCACCGACAGGTCCGACATGAGGCCCGAGCCTACTCGCCGTCAGCAGCAGCAGGGTGCTTCTGGCAGGGACGCCTCGTCCCGGCAGGCGCCGCACACCGCAGCCCACCGGTCAGCGACCTCCTGATCGGTCGGCTGCCAGCCGATCGTCCATGCACACTGCGACATCAGCCCCTTGAACGGGTACGCCGGCGACACCCCGTCGTACGACGCCAGCGGGTCCCGCCCCCACATCACCGAATGCTGGTACACCGACGGGGGTTCCTCCCCGCCGTGGTTCGCGAGGCCACCGACCGTCCACTTGCGGCCGTTCCACCAGTAGTGGAAGTTCCCGTTCGCCGACCCGGGCACCTGACTGTTCGGGACGTACGAGACGATCAGCTGGTTCCAGCGGTCCCAGCACAGCCTCGGGAACTCGAGCGGCGGCGCCTGACTGTTGTCGGCCGACCGGTTGAACTCGCGTCGCTGCAGCCGGTAGGTGTACCCGCCGCTGCCGTCCGAGACGACCTCGAGCGCCCAGTAGACGTGACGGAACACGCTCGACGCTGCCCGGTACGAGCCGAGCCAGTACCACGACGGCGTCGTCTGGATCGACGAGTCGGGGATGAAGTAGCACTCCATCGTCCACGGCCGGTCGATCGGGATGAAGTTCGTCCACCGCCACCCACGATCGAACGGCGACGTGTTGTTCAACGCGTACTGCTCGTCAGCGGTCACCGCCTGCATCTCCGTGACGGGAGCAGGGACCGGCAGTGTCGGGTCCCACACCTGCCTCGACGCCGTCCCGGTCCCGTTGAACCGCATCGCCCAGTTGTTCTTCTGGTTGCACTGCGGGCCCTCGCCGTAGTCGATCATCAACGTCGCGTCGCCCGACAGAGCGAAGTTCGACAGCGCCGTCGGGTTCGTTTCGAACGGCTGGAACCCGAGCGTGTCAACGACCTCGGGCCGGGAGCCGCTGTTCTGGCCGTTGAGGTCGTTCTGCGGGTCGGTGAGCGGTGAGCAGTGGCACGCCAGGTAAACGCGGATCCCGCCGATCGACGCCGCGCAGGCGGTCACCTCGAACGACAGGAACAGGTTCGGGCCGATGCCAAGCGCCGGCCCCGACACCGAGATGACGGTGCCGGTCGCCCGATCGATCGTGTAGGTCCGCGTCGCGACGAGCGCCCCGGCGGCGTCCCGGTTCCGACCGACGACAGTCGCCGTGTCCGACCCCGAGCCGCCGGACCCGAAGATCGCGAACAGCTCGAAGTGGCCGATCGACGCGTTGACGGGCGTGGCCGCCTCAAGGCCGTCGCGCTGCTGACCGGCCCAGAAGCCGGGCGACAGGGCCGGCTCCACGATCGTCATGTCGCCGGTCGAGCCGAGCGCCTGCGGGCCGTCCCACACGATCTGCCACCACGGCGCCAGCAGCGGACTGTACGCCGTGTTCGTCCGGTCCTCCCCGGCGCCGTCCGGCCACGACCGGCCCTGCCCCTGCAGCCACCACGACGACGGCGCCGCCGGGTCGACCTGCGTCGACGCGTGGATCCGGTCGTACAGGGTGGTCATGTCACCCGAAGTTGGACCGACAGGCCGTCGAGGCCCAGACCGATCCCGGTGACCTGCAACGACACGACGTCGCCGGCGTCGAACGGCACCGACAGCGCCTGCGTCGCCTTCGTCGAGCTCGCCGGCAACGTCACAGTCGCCTGCGAGAACCCGTTGACGAGCACGTCAACGGTCGTGTCCGACGACCCGGCCACCACCGCGGTGATGACCGCCTCACCGATCACACCGCCCGACGGCGCCGGCCACCCCGGGTAGATCCGCGGTTCCGGGGTCGGCATCAGCCAGGTGAGCGGCTGATCGCCACCCTTGCGAGCCCACCGTTCGATCGACAGGAACGACTCCTGCAGCAGCTCCCCGGACGGCTGACCCGTGCGGATCGCCCAGTCCTTGTTCGCGATCCGCAGATCAGGCTTGCAGCCCATGCAGGCGCCCCCTAGACGTCGACGGGAGGCTCGACGACCTCGATGGTCATCGTGCGGTGCGTCGGGAGGTGCAGTTCGTTCCCGGCGGTCACGATGCAGATCACCTCGGCCCGGTAGACGCCAGCGGTCTGCGTGTCGAGCGGCCCCCACGGGTAGGTGATCTTCCCGGTGGTCGGGTCGGCGTCGACGGTGCAGACGCCGTTGAACTGCTCGGACCCGTCGACCTGCGCGCCGACGAGCCGCACCTCCGAGTAGGGGGTCAGGTCGTGCGGCTTCGCGCCTTCCATGACGGTCATCTCGAGGGCCGGCAGCCTCGCGCCCCGCCCGATCGTGAAGTCGGCCATCAGTACATGACCCCCTTGATGATGAGCGTCGACACCACGATCGGGTCGCCGGTCACCTCGACCTGCAGGTAGTCGCCCGTCGTCATGCCGACGATCGTCGGGACCGTCACCGGGATGAACGAGTCGGTGCGGGCCGACCACGGGATCGTGACCCGGCCTCGCTCGACGTCGCTCGAGTTGTAGTGGACGACGTCGACGGTGCCGGACAGGCCGTTGCCGATCACCTCACCGAACAGCGACGCCTGCACGTCGATCGGCTGATCGGTGAGGTCGTACGGGCCGCCGTTGTCACCGTCCGGGTCGAGCACCGCGGTGAACCGCAGGCGCCCGTTGGCCGGCATGTCGAACCCGGTACCAACCAGCGTCGTCGCCGGGTTCACGGGGGCGTCGTCGAAGATCTGACCGGCCGGGTCGTTCCACGACACCTGCCCGCCGACCGTCGGCCACGGCGCCCACGCCGCCTGGGTCGGGTCGTACCGCAGCGTGTCCCCGAGCGACAGGTCGGCCGGATCGTAGGCGACGTCCGACAGGTCGGTGATCCCGCCCCGCAGCTGCGTGAGCGTCGCCTTCTTCGTCGTCGGTGTCGCGCCGCCCGGGTCGTCGACGACCGGCACGATGTCGTCTGCGGTGACCGCCGAAGCGGCTGGCAGTTCGGAGATCTTGCGGACGGCCATGACGTCTGATCCTAGTGGCGGGCGGTCACGGGTTGAGCGGATCGGGCTCGAGGAGCAGGCTGCGACCCAGCTCGTCGGTCAGTTCCTCGTCGAGTTCGGAGGCGACAGCCGTGTAGGTGAGCACCGGCGGTTCCATCGGATCGGGCTCGTCGGGCAGCGGCCCGACGGCGTCGAACCACGGGGTGGTGACGACGACGTCGACGGTCGACTCGACGACAGCGGTGTCGGCGACGTCGAACCACTGGGACGGGACGACGACGTCGATGACCGGCTCGAGCGGCGGGGTGGTCACGACTCCGACCGGAACGTGTTCGCCGGCGTCGTCCGGTAGTCGACCGACACGACGGTCGGAGCGTCGACGGTGGCGGCCAGGTCGATGCTGCCCTTCGACTCGTCGTGGTCGGCGCCGACCGACAGGATCCGCATGATGAGGCTGGACCCGACAGCGTTCGTCTCGACACGCTTCTTCTGGATGCGCTCGTCGTCGTCGAACTCGACGACGACCTCGCCGATCTCGGCTCGGGTGTTGGGGTCCTCGAACGCGACGGCGACCTTGCCCTTCCCGTACCCGGAGATGATGACGTCGGTGACCCGGTACTCGCGGTCGACGGTGTGGGTGAGCGGGTGGCTGCGCCACTGCCAGAGCGTGGCGCCTGCGTCGCGGGAGAACTCGTAGGCGACCGGGTCGGTCACAGTGGTGAACCCGGACGGGGCGCCCCACGCGAGGCGGCCTCGCTCGTCCGACGTCCACTTGTGGACTTCGATGAAGTCGGGGTCGAGGAGCCGCCACCAGCCGCGGTGGTCGGTGTCCCACATCCAGTTGTTGGGGAACAGCGAGAACTCGTTCCACCACGTCGCCTGCGTGTTGCCGTGCCCCCAGCCGGTGGCCGACGGGTCCTCCCCTTCGGGCGGGTAGGCAGGCGCCACTGGGGTGGGCCGCCAGAACTCGCCGTTGAGGTGCTTGGTGACGTGCTCGCTGGTGTCGCCACCGGACCACAGCCACACGCCGCTCGAGTCGACCGGGTAGGCGTACCCGAGGTAGCAGCGGGTGCCGTCGCACAGCGACATGCCGGTCGAGCGGACGTAGGGGAGGGTGCGAACCTCGTCGGGACTGTTGAGGTCCCCGGCGATGAAGATGGCACCCCCTCGGAGCTTGACGAGGAACAGCTCGTCGGCGGTGAGGCTGGCGAGCGCCCCGTAGCCGGAGCCCTCCTCGTAGCCGCCGAGGATGTTGAACCACAGGCTCAGGTTCGGGTCGCGCTGGGAGTGATCGTTCGGGGGCGTCCAGTAGCCCGTCTCCGACGAGACGTACACCTGGCCGTTCGACCCGTCGCCGGTAACGTACAGCGGGAGGATCACGAAGCGGCCCTGATGGCCGAGGCCCCACGTCGGGTCGACGAACGGCTGCGGGTCGCCGACCGCGTCAGCGGGCAGCGGCACGGTCGCCGACACCGTCGGGTTCGCCGGGTCGGGGAACACCCGGGCGTTCGCCGAGAACACCCAGGCGACGACCCTCGGGCCGCCCGACAGCGGGTCGGACGGGTTCGACAGCTGCGAGAAGAACACGCAGTTCCGGGGGCGGGTCCGCACGTCGTAGGTACCGGTCGGATAGTTGCGGGTCCACACCTGCTCCCAGACGGGCGTCTCCAGGTTGCGGCGGTAGCGGGCCACCTCGAGGTGCAAGTCACCCGGCGACGTCCACCACTCGAGCGCCATGAAGATCTCGGTGTGGTTCTCGTCGGGACCGGTCGTGTTGTAGTCGTCCGGGTCGGTGAACGAGTAGACGGGCGCGTTGCCGTAGATGCCGGAGATGCGGAACTGCTCGTTGAGCAGTGTCGGCGACCCGAGGTCGGCCGGGTCACGGGTGATCGTCGCGGCGAGCCGCGGCGCCGGGACGAGCGCGCCGGCGTCGTCGGTCATGCACTGGAACGTGCCTTCGCGCTGCGCCTGCCCGGGCGGCCGCTGCAGGGCGAGCGAGTCGAAGATCCCGCCTCGGAAGTCGACGACCCGGTGCAACATCCCGCCGCTGTCATCGCGGTCGGTCGGTTCCGGTTGCGCCGTGATCGGCGGGTCGTACATCGACATCAGGCGTCGCTCAGCGGATCATCGGCTCGGAACTCGGGGAGGGTGGACGCCAGGCGCCGGATGGAGTCGTTGTCGAGGCCGTTCGGTCGGACGAGCGGCGTGACCTTCGTGCGGGCGATGACCGCCCCGAGGATCGACGCGACGGCGCTGGTGACACCGACGATCGCTGCGACGAGCTCGGCGTCCCAGTCGAACAGGATGGCGAGGAGGGCGACGAGAGCGTCGAACGCTGCGACGAGGAGCGCCACGGTCAGGACTGGCTCGCGGTTCTCGGGCATACCTCGGAAGGCTAGCCGTCAGGGTCGGTCGGACGGGTGAACAGCCTCTCACCGGTCGGCGCCTGCCGGCCGGACCGGTGCCGTTCCATCCGTTCCAGACCGGCAGCGATCGTGGAGAGCCGCTCCAAGCGCCGCTCGAGGTCGTCGACCTGGACGGCGAGAAGCCGCAGCCGCTCCTCACGGACCGCCTCGTTGTCGGCGCTGGTGTCCTGCATCGACGCCCGAACGAGGAGAGCGAGCATGCCGAGGAGGGCGAGCAGCCCGGCGTTCTCGGCCTGCAGGTACGCGGCCCCGATATCGGGGTTCACGATCACCACCAGGAGAATGAGAACGACCAGCACCCCGGTGAGCGCAGCGATGACCGCCGTCATCGCGAGCAGGAACCGTCGCCTCGTCCACGGTCGCCTGCCCATGCCGGACAGGGTAGACGGCCTACCTGTTGGCGTCGGGGTACGCGTCGAGGAAGTTGCGTGACGCCCCGTCGTCGAGGTGACGCCACTCCTCGTCCGGGTCGGCGAGAGCGGTCAGCCCCGGGTTCAGCGCAGGCGCCTTCACGCCGGCGCCGAACAGGAACGTGTCGGTCGGCAGCTCGCGCTCGTCGCGCACCGCCTCGGTGATCTTCACCACGATGGTCATCTCAGGATCCTCCGGTAGCACGATGGGTGGGAGTGGCGGCTCGGCGGGACCGATGCCGGACGCCGGGCCGACGAACGGCGGCTGGAGACGCAGCAGCGGCGCCAGGTCACCAGGACAGGCGGTGGCGTTCAGGTTCGTGCCGCCCACCCAATAGGGCGGCGCCTGCTGGTGACCGATCGACCCGACGGACGCGTGTGGCGTCCACTCGCCGGCGATCCACCGCATCCCCCAGATCTGCCCGACGGTCGGGTCCTTGAACCGGTAGTCGCCCGGCAGCGACCACGCGTACCGGGTGGAGTTCAGCCCGGCGGTGTGCGCGCCGGTGCGGTTCGGGCCGCGCCCGTCAGCGAGCACGACACTGTCGTCGGTCGCGCCTCGGAACGGGATCACCGAGTAAGGGACCTCCGACCCGAGGTCGGGCCGCATCGCCTGGAGCTGACGCATCCAGGCGCCGATGGCGTCGATGTCGCCGTTCTCGGGGCCCGTCGCGACGGTGTGATGCAGCACCCACCCCTCGACCTGCTCGGTCGGGATCCAGTAGCCCTTCCGCACCGGCCCACCACCCCAGTCGTCGCGGGTCAGGTGGGTGACGTGGATCGGCCCGTCGATCGTGTCGATCGTCAGTTCACGCATCGTCGCCTCCCGGGAGGTGCTCGAGGAGGAACCGGTAGTAGCCGACCTGCGCCTCCAGGCGGGCGAGGGACGCCTCAGCGTCGATCGCGTAGATGGCCTGCTCGACGGTCGCCGCCCGAGCGAGCTTGTCGGCGCCGGACACCGACTGACCGTCGACGATGTGATGGTTGAACGCCTCGGCGCGCCGCTTCGCTTCGATCGCCTTCGCAGCCGCCACAGCAGCGAACGCCAGGTCGAGGTCAACCTGCGCCGAGTGCAACCGGTCGAGGATGTCACCCGGGTCCACGGGCCGCTCCTCCGGCAGCGTCAGGTCGGCAGCGAGGTCCGACATCGGTCAGATCGACGTGGGCTCAGCGGCAGCCTTCTTCTTGGCGGCACGCTTCCGGGCGGGCTTCTTCTTCGGGGTCGGCTCGACGGCGTCGGCCATGATGTCCATCGCGTCGGGCTCGACCTCGTCGGCCGACACGGCGCCACCCTCGTCGGGGTCGACAGGCGCCGGCGGGTTCGGGGACGTCTGCACCTGCAGGTCATGCACCTCGGGCGGCTGATGCTCAAGCTGCTGGAGGCGGGCGGTCACCTGCGACAGGGTCCGCTTGAGCATCGCCAGCTCGTCACCCTCGGCGCCTGCGAGCGGATGCTCGAGCACGATCTCGCCGAGCGGGTCGTCGATGATCGTGAGGAGCCGCTGGCCGTTGTCGTCCTCGACCCGCGCCTTCGGCAGGTTCGGGTGCATGAACTGCGTCTGGCCGTCGACGACGTCGAACGGGTCGTAGTCCTCGGGCGCCACGATCGGGTTGCCGTTGGCGTACACCTCGGACGACATGGCCGTCTGCGCCGGCGTCTGCGAGTACCACGGCTCCGACATCGTCCCGTAGAGCGTCGACAGGCGCTGCCGCTCGATGCGACGGTCGTCGCGGCCGCCGCCGTCCTCGGCCTCCCACCAGCCGAACGACCGGTAGGCAGCCTCGACCGGCACGGTCCGCTGCGCGCCCGGAGCGATCGGGTACCTCGCCCCGTTCCACGCGAGGACGAGCGGCTTGTCGCCGAGGTTGGTGACGCGAACGAACTCAGTTGCCATCGGGGCGACCTCCAGAACAGATGGGTGCTGTCCGGCACAGCGTAGACGCCACAGCCGCCAAGACGCGGAACCGCCCCCACCCGGTTGCCTCTGGGTGGGGGCGGAACCGATGCCGTGGCAGCGGCGATCAGGACTCGATGGCCGTGAACTTCCCCTGCAGCTGCGGGGCGCTGCAGATCAGCTCGCCCTTCCACTTCAGGAAGGCGGTCATCGCCGACGGCTGGTCGATCTTGTACCGCCAGTCCGTCATGGAGAACTCACCGGACCCGATGGTCGCGATCTCCATCACCGTCTCGCAGAGGAACTCGATCTGCGAGTTGGTGGCGCCACCGGCGCCGGTGCCGTCCTCGACCTTGCTGTCGACCACCCACGGGATGTTGTCGAACAGCAGGTTGCGGAACCCGGCCGCGCCGAGCGCGGTGTCCGAACCGGCGTCGCCGACGTTGAACCGCTGGTTGGCCTGGACGAGCGCCCAGTAGCGGTTGTACTGCTCGACCCGGCTGCGGATCAGGGTGGTCGAGTGGGCACCGAAGGTGCAGTTCCCGACCATCGTCCGCAGAGCGAGGAGCGTCATCGCCGTGGTCGCCGAGTCGACCTGGGCGTTCAGGTAGGTGTTCGAGGCCCGGACCAGCTCGCCGTAGTTCGCGGCGTTCGTCCCGTCGTCGATGATGGCGGCGAGGCCGGTCACCTGCTTGAGGACGGCGCCGGCGCCGGACGAGCCGAGCGACTGGGACACGTCGGTGCCCACCAGGTCGGCCATCTTCATCTTGGCGTCCGTGGCCCGCACGCGCATCTCGTTGGCGATCGCCAGCGACGTGTTCATGCGGTCCAGGGTGCGCTCGTAGAGGGTGATCGGCACCTGGTAGTACTTGGCCTCGAAGGCCATGTTCTTGACGTTGTCCTGGGCGGCGATGTCGGCGATGACCTCGCCCTCGCCGTCGTAGGCGCCTCCGTTCGTTTGCATCTGGTGCAGCAGAGGAACCTCGAAGTGCGTACCGCCCTCGTACCGCTTCCGGTTCGCCGCGTTGAGGCGGAAGAACAGGGCGTTCGACGGGTACGCCTGGTCGGTGATGTAGGGGACGATGATGCGCCGGCTCAGCGACGTGACCTCGTCCACACCCACGATCGTGGGGGCCATCGGACTCTCCTTGGTGAGACGGTGGCAACCCCTCTGCCGGGGAGCGTAGCCCCACCGTCACCTCAAGGCGAGGGATGGTGGCTACTCGATGCCCATCTCCTGCAGCGCACCAGCGAGCTTCTCGGCAAGGTTCTCGTCGGTGATCGCCTCGCGATCCGGGGCGGCAGCGTCAGGCCGCTCGAGCGGCGACCGGCGCCGGCGGGGCGCCGCCGCGGGAGCGGACGCCCCAGCGATCGCACCCGAACGGGCCTGCCGCTCCTCGGCCTCGTCGACAGCGCCGTCGTCGAGCGGCGCCTGCTCGACGGGCTCCGAGGGGGCCGGGGCCGCCGGTGCAGGCGCCGCCGCTGCCGGCCGCCCGAGCGGGAGGTCCGACAGCGCAGCGTGCCCGCGAAGGTGACGCAGGTAGGCGTCGGTCACGGGCACGCCGGCCTCGGCCTGACGGATCCACGCGCCGTTCTCGTTGACGCTGCGCGCCAGCGCACGGATGCCGTCGGCGTCGACCTGCGGGTTCTCGGCCTGGAACTGCTGGAGCGCCTTCGACACGTCGGCGACGACCTGCTGCTGACGCTGCTGGTTCGCCGACTGCTCCTGCTGCTCACGCAGCCGCCGCAGCTCGTTCACGACCTGCGGGTCCGACTGCTGCGCCGGCGCCGGCTGCGGGTCGCCGTACAGGGCGTCGGCCGGGTCGACCGGCCGCGGCGGCGGCTGCGGGGCGAGCGTCGACGGGTCGAACCGACCCTCGACGATCGCCATCACGATCTCCTGCTGGTCCGGCGGCGCCTGCGACAGCCGCTCCATGATCGGCGACGCCTGCGCGATCCACTGGGCCTGCTGCTCGAACTGTTCGATCGTCGGCCGCTCGCCGTACACCTGCTCGAAGTAGGCGCCCGTCCGATCCCAGTCGGACGGCTCCGGCTCCGGCTGCGGCTCGGGCTCCGGGGCCGGAGCCTCGACAGGCTCCTCGTCGACAGCGACCGGCGCCTCGGGCTCCGGCTCGGTGTCGACCGCGGAGGGGGCGAGGGGTTGCCGTTCCGACGCCCCCTCCGCGATCTCCTCGCCCACGGGGGGCTCGGGGGCTGCGGCGGGGTCGGACCCGGGGTCGCCCACACCGGTGTCCTCCCCCGCCACATCGGGAGCCGGCACGTCGGCCGGCTCGACCGGGGGAGGCTCGTCACCCGCCGACGGCGGGTCGTCGAGCCCGAGAACGGACCGGTCCATACCGAGCTTCGACGCCAGCTCCTCGGCGACCTCGTCGAGGGCTTCGGGCGTCAGACCGTTCTCGTCGAACACGTCAGCAGGGGGCGACACGGGGCAACTCCTTCAAGGGGCGACTGGGCAGGAAGGCTACCCGACGTTCAGGACACGCCTGAGCTCGTCGGGGTTCGGCATCGGTGGGGCCATCGGAAGCCCCCTCGGGGCCGCGGCCGGCGGCCCCCCGGGGCCCGGAAGCGGACCGGCCGCTCCCGGGCCCGGCGCTCCTCCACCCGCGGGCGGCGACGGCATCTTGAGGTTGCCGAACAGATCGGCGCCAGCCGGTTCCGGGCGGGGCCGGATGGTCTTGGCCTGCGTCTCCAGGCCGGATGCCGACAGCTCACGGATCTTCGATGCGAGCATCGACTCGAGGTTCGTGAGGAACTCGGAGTCGGCGTCGCTCGCCAGGCGCAGCCCGGCGAGCGACCCGAGCATGGACGACAGGCCGTCGGCCATGCTTTCCGGTAGCTGTGCGGCGGCCATGCTCAGCCGTCGGTGGTGGGCTCGCCGGTGACCTGGCTGCCGCCCTTCACCTGGGCGTCGCGGTCGGTGCCGAAGCGGGTGCCGCGGGTCTGCCCGAGGGGCTTGATGGGGGCGTTGCCGGTCTTAGCGGTGATCTTCGGCTCGCCGTTCATGGTCGCCATGATGGTTCCCTCCTGCGGGGGTGTCGTCTACGCCCCGTGAGGGTACTCGACGCCGGCAGCCGTCTGCGGGATGTGGCCTCGGCAGTACGGGCAGCGCCACGGACCGGGGATGAGCGGGACACTGATCGGCTCCTCGCACACCGAGCAGGCGCCCGGCGCGAACCCGACCATCGGGCGGCGCGGACGCGGGTCATCAAACGGCAGGGCGACCTGGGTCATCGGGATGTCTCCTGCTGACGGATCTTGTATCGCCGCTGCGCTGCCGTCTGGCAGCGCCTGCACTTCCGCTGGCCGGTCCGAAGGTCGAGGCGGTCGTAGGGGTGGCCCTGCGGGCAGTGGGTCTTGCGGGCGTTCACGATGAACGCGTCGCCTCGCCTCAGGTTCTCCTTGAGCGAGATCTCCTCGAGGTGGTCGGGGTTGACGCACGCCCGGTTGCGGCACAGGTGGTCGAGGGTCAGGTCGGGGTCGAGCGGCCGCACGAACCACTCGTAGACGACCCGGTGAGCGAACCGCTTCTCGTCACCTGCTCTGAACTGGCCGTACCCATCGGAGTTGACGGATGCGGTCCAGTTCCAGCAGCCGTCGTCGGTGAAGTCGATCTTGTCGACGAACCGATCAATGTCGCCCTCATGTCTCGGCGGGGCGATCGCCGAGCACTTCACCATCAGGTGATATCGGTGTTGAAGTCGATGTCGCGGTTGAGGACGTCGTCGAACTCGCTGACCGCACCGGCGGCCGTGCTCGAGTCGCGCTCCTTGCCCCACGGCATGCCGAGCATCTCGGCGTCGCCGGCCTGATCGCCGCTCTCGACCGATCCGGGGTTGGAGACGGGGTCCTGGTATCGGGGTGCCATGCGCCCGAGGGTACCTCAGGCCGGTGGCCCGCACCGAGGATGGGCGCATGCGACCGTCTCGCCCCGCTGGATGACCTCGACGGGGACGTGCATGATCTTCCGCTCGCACCAGCAGGTGACAGCCAGACGCCCCCGCACAGGGTCAGCGATTCGACGGGGCGGCCCCGCCGGGAACGGCTTCGTCGGATCGACCCGCCGGCCCCTCGGCGCCTGCGTCGAGTCGACCCGCAGGCCGCTAGGCACGGGCCCGCTGCCGGGCGCCCGGAGCCGCCATCGCACCGGCCTCCATCTTCGACTGCACCCGCTCGGCGATCGTCTGCCAGTTCGGCACCTGCAGCTCCTCGAGGAGCGCCTCCTGGTCGTACGCGCCGAGCGTGAACAGCTGGATGGCCCGGTCCTCCCGCATCGACCGGGCCGTGTGCTGCTCGGCGCCAGCGTCGACGTTCAGCGAGTAGACGAGCGGCACCCGCCCTTCCGGCGTCGGCGTCAAGAAGTGCCCGCCGGCGATCGCGATCGACGACCGCTCGGCGCCACGCCCAGCGATCGTCACCATCCGCGGCGTCGTGTAGTTCGAGCAGACGAGGCTCGCCTTCTTGTCGAACACGCCCCGCAGCGCATACTCGAGGTGCCGCAACGTCGAGCGGATCCGCACGAACGCGGCCTCCTGCACGGCGTCCACGACACCCTCGGCGTTCCGACCCGACGGCGTCGAGCCCTTCACCACAGCGGTGAGCCCAGAGATGGCCTCCATCCGCTTGAGGTAGAACTCGAGGACGCTGACCATCGCCATCTGCAGAGGTGGCGGCGTCAGCCAGTCCGTCGTCTGGTCGGCAGCGCCGGCGGTTTCGATCACCGACCCCGGCTTGTTCCGCAGCGGTGTGCGCGACTGGCCCTTCGGTCGGCGCAGCATCGGGTTGCCGGTGAGCTCGGCGTTGTGCTGGAACGCGGCGAGGAGCCGGTTGTACGCCGTCTGCGGCGACGACAGCATCTCCACCATCGACAGACCCCAGAACCCGTCACCCAGGTCGATGTACGGGAACCGGTCGTACGGGTGGCGGCCGTGGTCCCACAGATCCTTCGCGGTCGCCTCGTACACCAGCCGGTTGTCCGCGACGACGAGCAGGCGCCACTCGTCCGACGCTGCCTGCTTCTCCTTGCCGGTCCGCTGATCGACGATGTCGACGATCTCGTGCTCACGCACCCAGCACTCGAGCACGGTGACGATCCGGTCGGCGCCCCGCTCGTCCATCCGGTTCGACCCCGAACTGCGGGTCGTCGCCGCACCCGGATGCCCGGCGCCGATCGACCCCGGGATCGGACCTTCCTGCGACGACGCCGTGTTGTCGCCCCGCATCGGCGCCTGGTCGATCGACGCGCCACCACCCGACAGGCCCTCGGTGAACATCTCGTAGGTGCCCGGGAACCGGCGGTCCAGTTCCTGCAGCGACATCTGCCGCGCCTCGATGTAGTAGTTCCCGTCCGTCTCGTCCGACGCGATCGGATCCGGGTAGAAGTTGAACGGCGACACCCGACAGAACGTCGCGTCGCCGGCGCCGCCCGCCGCCCACGGATCCCAGTACGTCTTGAAGATCGACGTCCCGTAGGCGACCGCGTCGATCGCCGAACGGCCGATCTCACGCTGCTCCCGGTTCGCGTGGAACGACGCGTCGAGGACGTACTGCAGGTCGACGGCGAGCTGGTCGAACGTCGCCGCGGTCGGCCCGTGCGGCGGCTGCGCCGACGCCACGTTCACCACGGGCCGCTGATCGGTGATCCACCCAGCGATGGTCATCACGATCGGGAGGATCTCGGCGACCTCCGGGGCGGGCAGCCAGTCGGGCCGCTGACGCGAACGCGGATGCCGGTTGAGCAGCATCTGGTAGTTCTTCCGCCACATCTTGAAGATCGGGTCCCGATGCCGCTTCGCCCGACCGAACAGGTCGAGGACATGCTGAACGACCTGACGCTCCTGGTCGGTCGGCTGCAACGACCGCGGCTGGAACGGAAGCTGCGGCGGCCGGCGCTGCCACTCCCGGTTCGGGTTCCCCTCAGCGACCTTCGGGTCGACGATGCTGTCGAGCATCGACTTCGGGCCCGGGTCCGGGGCAGGCGCCGGCTCAGAGAGAACGGCAGCGGGGTCCTGCGCGAGTGCCATGAGCGTCGAGGCTACCCCGTCCGCATCGTCCGGTCCTTGACCCCGGCGGCGACCTGCTTGTCGTGCAGCTCCTTGAGCGCCGCCTCCGGGTTCTCGGGCGCCACCGACGGGTCGTTGATGTCGACCGGCTCGTAGTTGTGCGGGATGCCCGTCCGGTCCTCCTGACGGCGACCCTTCTCCGCGAGCGCCTGCTTGAACTGGCGCTCCGACGTGAACTGCTGCTCCGACGGCGCACCCGGATCCAGCACGTTCCGGTAGCCCGAAAACCTCACCGTCGAGAACACCCGCCGGTACGGCTCGTCATGCACACACAGCTGCTCGCCAGAGTCGAACGACCGCTTCACGAACGACCGATCGACCTCCTCGAGCGGAACGAAGATCTCCTTCACACACGCCGCCTCGCAGCGCGCCCGATAGTCGAACGTCGGCATCAGGCCCAAGCCTCCTCAGAATCAGTCCAGTCGTCCCAGGTGTCCGAGTCGATCTGGTCGTACACCGGCCGCTCCTCCACAGCCAGCCCCTCCACCTCCGACGACGTCGCCGGCACCGCCTTCACACCCGCCGCGGCCGCCCGAGCTCGAGGAGCCGGCGACGGCCGATCGTCATCACCCGCCCGGTGAATCGTCGCCGTCACCGCCAACGCCCACGCCATCACCGTGTCGTCATGATCCGCCTGCTCCTCCGACTGGCTGTTCCGATACTGACCCGAATCGGTCAGCACATAGCCGGACGCCTCGTTGAACAGCACCCCCGAATGGAACGAGATCCCCACCCCATCGTTGAACCTGTCCAACAGCGCACGCTTCAGATTGCCGATCGCTTCCGGCTTCGTCTGCACGTTCGTGTTGAACCCGTACTGGTTCGCCATCTGGCCCCGCACCTTCGCGTCAGCCGAATGGATGTACACGTTGTCGTAGTTCGACCGGACGATCTCCGCCACCGCGCCGCCGCTCATGTTCGTCTCCGGGCACAACATCGCATCGTTGAAGTACCGGCCGAGATCCATGATGACCTCAGCGAACGTCGTCGGATCCACATCCGCACGCCACTCGGCGACCTGCTCCCACGTCGACCGGTCAATCACACACGCCACCGCATAATCGCCCTGCGCCTGCTTCGCCGCGTCCGCGCCGATCATGTACCAGCCCGACGGCGACGGATGCTTCCACACCGTCAGATCACCCGTCCGGTCCGGCACGAACCTCGGCCGGCCACGACGGATCTGGATCTCGCCACGCTCCCCCTCGAGCGGCTCGTACGCCTCAGCGAGATGCTCAGCCTTGAACACGTTCCGACCCGACGAGATGAACGCCTCACCCGGCGTCGACGGGTACTCCTGATGCAACACGTCAATGTCGCCGTTGCACTCCGTCGCCAAGATCTCCCGACGCCAGATCAGCTTCGACCGGATGTCCCGATCGTCCAGGCCGAGCCGCTTGAAGCCCGACACCAGGCGCCGCTCCTCCTCGTCGAGGTTCATCAACGGCCGGCCGGCCACATGCCCCATCCCGATGTGATCCGCCGTGTACTCGGTGTGCTGCCACCACGGATGGAACATCGGCAGGTACTGCGACTCGCCCGCCACCGCCGCGTCCCACGACGCCTTGAAGAAGTTCCCGTACCCGTTCGCCGTCGACTCCAAGAAGATGAACGACAGCGGCGTGCGAGGCACCGCCTTCGACAGGCCCGTCATCAGCTCCTTGCCCCGGTCCCAGAACCCCACCTCCGACGCATGCAACGCATGCACCGTGTGCGACCGGCCCGACGCCAGATTCCGGGCCGTCGAGATCCGAATCTGCGTGTCCGGCTCCACCCACCCCAGCCTCGACCCCGCCAGGTTCTTCGGCGTGTAGATGCCCCGCTGGTTGATGAACGACGTGTCCCAGTAGCGCCTCGAGATCGACAGCAGATGCTCCGACGAGTCGTTGTCATGCGACACGATCAACGACCGGGTCCGAGCCCGCATCATCGCGATCGTGAAGATGATCGCCCCGATCAACGTCGACACACCCATCTGCCGGGCCTTCAACACGATGATGCGGACAGGCGCCGGCCGATCGAACCGGCGGATCCCACCCGCCGTGCGAACCTCCCCGCCACCCACCATCGACGTCTCCACCGCGTCGAGGATCGCCGACTGCGGCTCCGTCAGATGCTCACCCAGGTTCAACAGCTCGGCGCTCTTGTCGACGATCGTCAGACCGTTGACGAACGGGCGCAGCGGACGCTTCACCCGAGGTCATCCCACTGCGACAGCAGCACCTCGACAGCCTCCGCAGCGCCACCCGACGCACCATCCAGATCCGACCCCGGCGTCGCCATCTCACGGATCATCGGCGCCAACGCCCGGAACACCGCCACCCGATCCTCCCGCGTCCCATGCTCGAGCATCGCCCGCATCCCAGCGATCGCCTCCTGGCACAGCCCGTTCAGATCCGCCATCAGCTCGTCAGGCGCCTCCACCACCACCGGCGCCTGCTTCGGCTTCGACTGCCCCTGATTCGACGACGCCCGCGGCGTCGGCGTCACCGGCATCAGGCTTCCACCTCACCCTCCAGACGAGGATCGAACCACCGCTGCGACATCGCCAACGCCCGCTTCATCCGCATCGCCTCCCGCACCGGATCCTTCGTCGCCGACGCCGGCGCACCCGACGCCGTCCGAGGCTCCAGCACCACCCGCATCGGCCGGCCCCGCAACGGCGCCAAGTCCAAGTTCGACACATCCGCCGACGGGTCGATCGTCACCGACACCACGATGCAGTCGTTCCGATCGAACGCCAGCTTCGACACCGTCCCCCCGAACGACAACGACTCCTCAGTGACGACCTTCCCGCCACCCTCACCGTCATCGTCCGGCACCGCAGCCAGATGAGCCATCAGCCCAACTCCTCTCCGGTCAACGGGTCGATCTCCACAGGCTCATCCAGCGTAGGGGACATCGCCCACTCACCCGGCGGCACCCGCGCCTCCAGCGCCTCGTCGTCGTCGAACAGGTCGTCCGGCTCGGCAGGCGCCACCGGCACATCCGTACCCAACACGCGACCCACCACCATCGCCACCCGTTCGATCACCTCCAGGTCGTGACCTCGAGCAGCCTCGAGCTGGCGGGCCAACGACCCGAACGTCCGCTGCACAGCCGCCGCCTCCGCCACAGCCCGATCAGCCCGAGCGCGCTCGAGGCCGAGCGCCACCCTCGCTTCCGCCAGCGACCGCCACGCCTGCAGCGACAGCAGCGACAGCACGACGAGGGCAACGGCGAGCACAGCAAGGGCGACCTGCATGGCGGGGAATACTACCTCAGGTCTGGCACGGGCTGGGGGTTCGTCTGGACGAAA